>NZ_CATKPA010000004.1:0-410928 GCF_949769155.1 Sphingopyxis sp. Geo48
CTTGGGGCGACAGCTTCCCACCCCATTTGCGTCGTCCGCCGCCTATCTGGACGCGATGGCAGGAAACGACCGATTGCGGGCATGTTTGGTCCCGGTATGATGTCGATATGGAAATCTTGATCGTAGATCTTGCGCGAACGGCTATTGAGCGTGTGGACGACCGCCATGGCCGCGCGGCAGCTTGGGTCGTCGCGATTGTCAGCATTTCGATCCTGATAGGCATACCCGTTTCAATTGTGCTGTATCTCATAAGCTGACGTCCGCTTCCCACCCCAAAGCAGGCGCCGCAGTCAAATAGGGCCTTTCCTACATTATCCGCCCGTGTCAGCCTTTATCGGGCTCTTTCATCTGGCAGATAAAAAGCGGTCGAGCTTTCGGCCGGGGCAAGGCATGTGAGATGCGTTCGGCAGTCCTCCCGGTCCAGAACGGGCGACGCACAAGGCTGAACTTTCCTGAACTTTGGAAATCCGGACTACGATGACCAGAGAAGGCGTGAGGCTTGTCCACCCCAATGCGGACTATGCGTTCCGCGCCATCAGTCCGCCGTCGACCGGGATCACCGCGCCGGTGATATAGCTCGCCGCGGGGAGCACGAGGCTGAGCGTCATATGCGCGACCTCTTCGGGTTCGCCGTAGCGGCGGAGTGCGGTGCGGCGCCGTGCGAAGAGCGCCTTGTCCTCCTCGGGCACCTTGTCGGTCATGCCGGTGCGGATCGGGCCGGGGCAGATGCAGTTGACCGTGATACCCTCCTTGCCGAGATCGACCGCGAGGCCCCGTGTCAGCCCGGTGACGCCGGTCTTGGCGGCGACATAGGGCGTGTCGCCGGGCGTCGCGCCGAGTCCCTCGGTCGAGGCGATGTTGACGATACGCGCGGCGTCGCTTTTGCGCAGGAAGGGCAGCGCGGCGCGGACCATGCGCTGGTGCGCGGTCAGCATCACCGCGAGCGCGCGGTGCCAGATCGCCTCATAGTCATCCTCCGCGTCGAGCGGGGCGAAGCTGGAGACGCCGGCGTTGTTGATGAGGATGTCGATGCCGCCGAAATGCGCGGCGATGGCGGCGACGGTCGCCTTGATCGCCTCGCCGTCGGCGACGTCGAGCGCGAAGGCTTTGGCGTTCGGCCCGGCCTCGACAGCGACGGCTTCACAGGCGGCGAGGTCGAGGTCGGTGACCGCGACCTTGGCGCCTTCGCTGGCGAGCAGCAGCGCGGTGGCGCGGCCCATGCCGCTCGCCGCGCCGGTAACGATGGCGACGCGCCCCGCGATGGACCGCGACAGCGTCAACGGAACGGCGGCTCGTTGCCCCCGCCGTTCATCTGAACGGCGGCTCGTTGAACGCGCGCAGTTTGCGGCTGTGGAGCTTGGCGCCCTCGTCGCGCATCGTCTCGCACGCGCGGATGCCGATCTGGAGGTGCGCGGCGATCGCTTCCTCGTAGAAACGGTTCGCCTGTCCGGGCAGCTTGAGTTCGCCGTGGAGCGGCTTGTCGCTGACGCAGAGCAAGGTGCCGTAGGGGACGCGGAAGCGGTAGCCCTGTGCGGCGATCGTTGCGCTTTCCATGTCGATGCCGATCGCCCGCGATTGCGAGAAGCGGAGCGCGCTGTCGGTGTAGCGCAGCTCCCAGTTGCGGTCGTCGGTCGTCACGACGGTGCCGGTGCGCATGCGCTTCTTGAGGTCCGCGCCCGTGGCGCCCGAGACCGCCTCGGCGGCGCTGGCCAGCGCAACCTGCACTTCGGCGATCGGCGGGATCGGGATGGCGACCGGCAGCACCGCGTCGAGGATATGGTCGTCGCGAAGATAGGCGTGCGCGAGCACATAGTCGCCGATGCGCTGGCTGGGACGGAGGCCGCCGCAGTGGCCGATCATCAGCCACGCTTCGGGGCGCAGCACCGCGAGGTGGTCGCAGATCGTCTTGGCGTTCGACGGGCCGACGCCGATATTGACGAGCGTGATGCCGCCGCCATCGGGCGCGATGAGGTGATAGGCGGGCATCTGGTGCCGCCGCCACGCGCTGTCGGCGACGAGCGCGCTCGCGTTGACGCCCGGCTGGTCGACGTAGAGTCCCGCAGCGCCGGCGAGCGCGGTGTAGCGGCCCTGGCCGACCTGCGCGCCCGCCCAGGCGACGAATTCGTCGACATAGCGGTGATAGTTGGTGAAGAGGATGTAGCGCTGGAAATGCTCGGGCGCGGTGCCGGTGTAGTGGCGGAGGCGCGCGAGGCTGAAATCGGTACGCAGCGCGTCGAACAGCGCGAGCGGTTGCGACGCGGCGGGGTCGGCGCCGAACAGGCCGTCGGCGAGCTCGTCGCCGATGTCGGCGAGCTCGGTGGTCGGGAAGTGGCGCGCGAGTTCGAGCGGGGTGACCCCGCCCATGTCCGACCCGTCGCTGGCGTCGAGCACATAGGGGAAGGGAATCTGTTGCCCGGTGCGCGTCACCTCCAACGTGATGTCGTAGTGGCGCGCGAGCAGGGTCAGCTGGTCGCGGAGATAGTCGGCGAAAAGATCGGGGCGCGTCACCGTGGTTTCGAAGGTGCCGGCGCGCTCGAAGCGACCGAAGGACAGATTATGACCCTTCTGCCCCTCGCGCTGCTCGCCCGTGGTGGTCAGGCGGATCGCCGGATAGTCGAACAGACCCGTCGCGGCGGCGTCGGCCGGGGGTAGCGTGCGATCGTGCACATAGGCGGCGATGGCGGATTTGAGATTGGAAACCGACGTGCGGAACTTGTCCTGAAGTTCGGCAATAATGCCCTCGACGAGAGCGGTAGGGTCGGCGATGTTCTGATTGTTCGATGCGTCTGATGTCATCGCGTCGCTGTTGCACGAAAATGTGACGAAAGGGAAGAGGGCGGCCCAGATTGCTGCGCCGCCCCGAAATTCCTTACAGCTGTTCGAGCATATGGTCGGCGCTCGACACCTTGAATTCGCCGGGCGCTTCGACGTTGAGCTGTTCGACGACGCCGTCATTGACGATCATCGAGAAGCGCTGGCCGCGCTTGCCCATGCCGAAGGCGGTGCCATCCATCGTGAGACCAACCGCATCGGCGAAGGCGCCATTGCCGTCGGCGAGCATCGTGACGGCCTCGCCGGCGCCCGCGCTCTTGCCCCAGGCGCCCATGACGAAGGCGTCGTTGACCGCGGTGCAGACGATTTCGTCGACGCCCTTGGCCTTCAGTTCGTCAGCCTTGTCGACGAAGCCCGGCAGATGCTTCGCCGAGCAGGTCGGGGTAAAGGCGCCGGGGACCGAGAAGAGCGCGACCTTGCGGCCCTTGAAATAGTCGGCGGTCGTCACCTGTTCGGGACCGTTCTCTGTGACCTTGACGAAGGTCGCGTCGGGCAGCTTGTCGCCTGTCTGGATTGTCATCGGGGGCATCCTTTCGTTGGAGGGGATCGTGTCGGACGCGACATTGGCTTGGCGTCGCCCGGAGTCAAGCGCGTCCGGTTCGGACAATTCATGGAAAGGCGCTGGACCCCGCCGCGATGGCGGGGCATGATATCGCCATGGAGAATGCCCCGACCTTCTTCACCGGCCAGTTGCTGCTCGCGCTGCCCGGGATCGGCGACCCCCGCTTCGAACATGCGGTGATTGCGATGATCAGCCATGATGCGGAAGGCGCGATGGGGATCGGTATCGCCGACCCGATCGACGGGATGACCGTCGGCGCGGTACTCGACCAGCTTGAAATCGACCATGACGATCCGCTCGATCAGCCCGTCTATCTCGGCGGGCCGGTCGAAACATCGCGCGGGTTCGTGATCCACAGCCGCGACTGGGGCGGCGAGGGGGCGGTGCAGGTCGCGGGCCGCTGGATGGTGTCGAGCTCGCACGACATATTGCGTGCGATCGGCCAGGGGCGCGGGCCGAAACAATGGATGGTCGCCTTGGGCTATGCGGGCTGGTCGCCGGGACAGCTCGAGGGCGAGATGGTGCGCCACGGCTGGCATGTGACCCCGGGCAGCGACGCGCTGATATTCGAAACGCCGCCCACCAAGCGCTGGCAGGCGGCGTTTGCCGAAGCGGGAGTGGACGCCCGCCTGCTCACCACCGAAGGCGGCGAAGCGTGATCCTCAGCGTGCGAGGGCGAGGAGCGGCTTGCCCTGATTCAGGTGCGACAGCGCGGTGCGCGCCGCCCAGCGCGAATCCATATAGGTGCCATTCGCAAGCTCGACGTCGTAGCGGATATCGCTGGTGATCGCGGCCTTGTAGGCGGTCTGCGCATCGGCGGTCTTGCCGAGCCGAGCATAGGCGGTGCCGAGATTGATCAGCCGCGAGGGATCCTGCGGGTCGATGTCGCTGTGCGTCAGCTTGTCGACCGCGAGCGCATTCTGGCCGGCCTTCAGCTCTTCATAAGCGACCGAAAGCGGAGCGAGACCCTCTTCGTCCGAACCGGTAACGACGATCGATTGTGCCGCGGCAGGGGTCGCGAAAGCGAGCGCGACGAGCGGCAGCAGAAATTTTTTCATTGTCTGTATCTCCCCGAAAACTTTAGCCGATTTTCTCGCTCGCGCCGGGAAAAGTCAATATTTCGGGCTCTATGTAACAGTGCTGTCACAAAGAGGAATTAAGCTAAACGCTAAGGCGCATTGTAAGTCAAGATTTTCAGTATCTTGGCGTCCGGGGCCCGCTGTCACACGGTGGGTCCCCCGGCTGTCACATTTCTGCGCGCGAAAAATTTATTTTCGACCGTCTCGCATTTCGGGGCGCCGAGTCGTGCGCAACGCGCGCGGGTACCGCAGCGCGCAAGTTCGCTCCCGCTCCGCCGATCTTGCGGATATAAAGAAAAGTTTATATTTGATCGAGGGCTCGCTTTCGGCTAGGGCGCGCACGAAAATTTCGTGACCGCTCGCCTGCGGTCGTACTCGCCAGACTGGAGAAAACCCCGTGGCCACTCTCGCCGCCGACACCCGCGACTATGTCGTTGCCGACATCAGCCTTGCCGACTTCGGGCGCAAGGAAATCAACATTGCCGAAACCGAAATGCCCGGCCTGATGGCGCTGCGCGCCGAATATGGCGCGGCGCAGCCCCTCAAGGGCGCGCGCATCACCGGTTCGCTGCACATGACGATCCAGACCGCGGTGCTGATCGAAACGCTGACCGCGCTCGGCGCCGAAGTCCGCTGGGCGACGTGCAACATCTTCTCGACGCAGGACCATGCCGCCGCCGCGATCGCCGCGTCGGGCGTGCCGGTATTCGCGGTGAAGGGCGAGAGCCTCGCCGATTACTGGGACTATGTCGGCCGCATCTTCGACTGGGGCGTCGAAGACGGCACGACCGCGAACCTGATCCTCGACGACGGCGGCGACGCCACGATGTTCGCGCTGTGGGGCGCGAAGCTCGAAGCCGGCGAGACGATGCCGGCGCCCGAGAATGAGGAAGAGATCGAGATGCAGCGCGCGCTGAAGGCGTTCGTTGCCGCCAACCCCGGCTACCTCACCAAGACGGTCAAGGCGATCAAGGGTGTGTCGGAAGAAACGACGACCGGCGTCCACCGTCTGTACCACATCGCCAAGAAGGGCGAGCTGCCCTTCCCCGCGATCAACGTCAACGACAGCGTCACCAAGTCGAAGTTCGACAACCTCTATGGCTGTAAAGAGTCGCTCGTCGACGCGATCCGCCGCGGCACCGACGTGATGCTGGCGGGCAAGGTCGCCACGGTTGCCGGCTTCGGCGACGTCGGCAAGGGCAGTGCCCAGTCGCTCCGCAACGGCGGCGCGCGCGTGCTCGTCACCGAAATCGATCCGATCTGCGCGTTGCAGGCGGCGATGGAAGGTTTCGAGGTCGTGTCGATGGACGAAGCCGTGAAGCGTTCGGACATCTTCGTCACCGCGACGGGCAACGCCGACGTGATCACCGCCGAGCATATGGCGGCGATGAAGAATATGGCGATCGTCTGCAACATCGGCCACTTCGACAGCGAGATCCAGATCGCGGCGCTCGCCAACTACAAGTGGACCGAAGTGAAGCCGCAGGTCGACCTGGTCGAATTCCCCGACGGCAAGCAGATCATCATCCTGTCGAAGGGCCGCCTCGTGAACCTCGGCAATGCGACGGGGCACCCGAGCTTCGTGATGTCGGCGAGCTTCACCAACCAGACGCTCGCGCAGATCGAGCTCTGGACCCGCAGCGAGCAGTACAAGAACGACGTCTATGTCCTGCCAAAGCATCTCGACGAAAAGGTCGCGGCGCTGCACCTCGAAAAGCTCGGCGTGCATCTGTCGAAGCTGACGCAGAAGCAGGCCGACTATATCGGCGTGCCGGTCGAAGGCCCGTTCAAGCCCGACCATTATCGTTACTGAAGGCGCAGGGGCGCCGCAGCGACGCGGCGCCCCGCTTCAGCCTTCCGGCGCGTCCGGATAGCTTCCCAGCGCCGGCCCCAAGGCTTCCTTGAGCGGGCCGAGCCACGCTTCATAGGCGCGCCAGCGCTCGACCCCGTCGCGATTGATCGGGCGGCGCACTTGCTCCGAACTCGCGGTTCGCACCGCGCGATTATTTTCGTGAAAGCGCAGGCAATTGTCCTCGAACGGCAGGTCGAGTGCCGCGAGCAGCCGGCGCGTTTCGCCTTCCGGATCGGCGAGCAGATCCTCATGGATCACGCGGTGGACCCGCCCGGGCAGCACCGCGTCGACATGTGCCATCAACCGCACATAGTCGCGATAATAATGTCCCATGTCGGCAAGGTCATAAGAGAAGGCCTGGCCCTGCGCGAAATGCTGCTTGAAGTTCGAAAAGCCGCAATCGAGCGGATGACGCCGCGCATCGATGATCCTCGCCTTCGGTAGCGCCAACAGGATCAGCCCGATATCAAACCAGTTGTTCGGCATCTTGTCGATGAAATGGGCGCGGTCGGTGCTGCGGTGAAATCGGGCACGGTCGAGATAGCGCCGGCCCAGTTCGCCGAGCCGCGATGCGTCGAGATCGGCGAGTAGTTCGGGATAGGGTCGGCGCATCTCGACGACGAGGTCGCGCGCCATTTCGGAGATATAGGGAAGCTCGGCGGTTCCCTCGACAGCCGAATGGCTGGCCAATATCTGTTCGATCAAGGTCGAACCGGCACGCGGCATCCCGAGAATGAAGATCGGGGCGTTGCTGTCGTGGCCTTGGCCTTCGCGCGCCCGGAGCAGGGACGGTGTCAGCGTGGCGATCGCCCGCGCGACCTCGCCGCCGAAGCTCGCCGCGTCATGAGGCCGGCCCGCGCGAGCGAGCGCATTCCCCGCTGCGTAGTGGGAGAAGGACCTGTGGTACTCGCCGATGTCTTCCAACGCCTTGCCGAGAGCGAAATGGAGATGGACCCGCTCGTCGGGAGAGCGTGTGCTGCCGAGCGTGGTTTCCATCCGACGAATGTCTTCCGCGCCAAAGACGGAGGTCTTCAGATTGGCGAGACTCCACCAGGCCTCGCCATGCGCGGGGTGTCGCCCCAGGACGCTGCGATAGGCGGCGATGGCGTCGTCGGTGCGGCCGACGGTCTTGAGCATATGGCCGTAGCCGACACGTACTGCGTCGCTTTCTCCGGCTCCGGCGAGGAAGCTTTCATAGACCGCGAGTGCCTCGTCATAGCGCGCGAGATGGCCGAGCGTGTTCGCGAGCTGGCGCGTCGCACTCTCGTTGCGGGGATCGATATCGAGGATCGCGCGAAGCTCTGCGATCGCCTCGTCGGGCCGCCCTTGGCGGAACTTCACGGTCGCGATGCCGAGCCGCGGTTCGGCGAAGGAAGGCATGACCGCTTGCGCGCGGCGGAACAGGGACACGGCGTCGGCATAGGCACCGATCATGTTGTCGAGTTCGGCGAGCATGATCAGTGCGCCGGGCTCGTCGGGATTGGCTGCGAGGTGCGGACGGAGCAGATGCTCGGCCCGTTTGAGGTCGCCACGCGCCAGCGCATCGGCGGCAGCTGCCAGAAGTGGGCTACGCGCGAAATTCTCGAGCGCTTGCCGCTCGGTCCGCTCGGCCCCTTGCGCGTCGCCGAGGCGCCTGAGCGCCGAGGCGCGGAGCCGCAGCGCATCATAGTTGCGGCCATCGACGGACAGGATCGCGTGCGCCTGTTCGAGCGCGCCGCGCGGATCGCGGGCCAGCAGGCCGCGGCCGTTGGCAAGCGCCTGTTCGAGCGTTCCGGTGCTGTCGGTTGCCATCCTCAACGGGGTCTGCGGGCTGTGAGCATCACGGCCTTCTTGCCGCCCGACCGGGTTCTGCGCCAGAAAAAAAGGACCGGGAGCATCGCTCCCGGTCCCTTGTTCGCCCCCGGCGTGTTCGTCAGAACTTGGCGACGGCACCTGCGTAGAAGAAGCGGCCGATATTATTGTAGATGCCGCTGCCGCCGCCGATACCGGTCAGGCCGTAGGGCGGCAGGCGGTCGGCGATGTTGTCGACGCCGATATAGGCATTGAACTTGTCGTTCACGTCGACCTGCAGGCGAAGATCGTGATAGAAGACGTCCGGATAGTAGCGGATGTCGAACGCGTCCTCATTCTCCGGATCGCGGCCCTGAACCGACTGGATGTTCTCGACATTCCCGGGAGTCATCTTGCCGATGTACCGCATCTGGTAGCCGAGCGTCACCTTGCCGTGCTTCAGTTCGACATTCCAGTTGAAGGCATCGGCCGGGTCGCCCAGTTCGTACCGGACGCGGTCGGCGAAATCGGGGCGCAGCGGATCGAGGAAATTGTCGTTCTGGAGCACATGCGTATACTGAATGCGCGTGTTCAGCGCGAATTCGCCGAAGTTCTTCCGGTATGCGGCTTCCACGTCGATCCCGCGTACCTTCAGCTTCGCGAAGTTGACAGGCCCCGACAGCAGGCTGTTGGAGATGATCTGGTACGGCGCTTCCTGGTTCGGGCCGGCGCCGGCACCGTTGCGGGTAAACAGGCCGCAGAACGAGTTGACCGGCGTTTCGGCATCATAGCAGGCATCGACGATCGTTTGCGCGTCGAGCGGGACAATGACGTTGTTCACCGTGATGTTGTAATAGTCGACCGATGCCGAGAAGCCCGGCAGGAAACGCGGCTGGAGCACGCCGCCGATCGTCCAGGAATCGGACTTTTCGGCATCCAGATCCGGATTGCCGCCCGACAGATAGGGCAGGGATTGCAGATAGGGGATCGATGCGCCGACCGGAACGCCGGCCGCAGCGCAGTTGGCGGCGCGGTTCGGCCCGTCGCCGATATTGGCGACGTCGCACGGATCCAAAAAGCCCGGCGCGAAATTCTGTCCCGCGGGGGTGAAGAGTTCGGTCAGGTTCGGTGCGCGCACCGACCGCGCATATTGCGCGCGGAACCGGATATCCTCGATCGGCGACCATTCGACGCCGCCATTATAGGTGTAGACGGTGCCCGTCCGGCCCTTGTAGTCGGCGATGCGGCCTGCGCCGGTCAGCGTCAGCTCGTGGAAGAAGGGCATGTTCGCGAGGATCGGAACGCGAAGCTCGCCATAGATTTCCTTCACCTCGAAGGCCGGCGGGTTGAACGTCGGAATCGCGTTGTAGAAGGTCAGGCCCGCATCGACGAGCGGATCCTGCGTATAGTCGTTCGTTTCGCGGCGATACTCGGCGCCGATCGCGAAGCCGACGGGGCCGCCGGGCAGCTCGAACCACTGGCTCGAATCGCCGCTGAGGAAGCCGCTGAACACGAGCTGGGTGATCTTGCCGCGCGCGATCGTATCCTGGACCAGATAATCCTTGGCGGCCTGCGAGATATTCCCCTCGCCGAACAGGTTGACCGGCGTACAGGCGGTCACGTCGTTCGCCAGCTGCGCCTGTGCATAGTCGGGCAGGCGCGCCGCCTCGTAAGCGACCGCCGCGCTGGGATCGACCTGTGCGCGGCAAACGATATTGCCGTTGGCAACGCCGTTCTGGAAAAGCCCCTGATCGACGGCATCGATCGCCAGCAGGAAGCGCTGGACATTGAGGTTGCCGAGAATGCGGGTGTTTTCCTTGAACTCGCCATAGTTGGCGGAAACTTCGTAGTTCCAGTCATCGTTGAACGTCCCGCGGACGCCGGCGACGATGCGATAGGTTTCGCGTTTCGCCTTTTCCTCGCGATTGCCGAGTTCGACGACGTTGCGCTGGAAGAAGAAGGGTACGTCGGTTGCCGACCCGTAATAGTCGAGCAGAAACTGCCGCGCTTGCGGGTTCAGATAGGGGTTGTCGGTGAAGAAGACTTCGCGCGGCGAACCGGTGGTGCCCCCCGAGAAAAAGAAGGGACCGCTCGCGTTGCCGAGCGAGTTCGTCCGCACATATTTGGCCTCGATGAACGGTTCGAACGCGTCGCTGACGGTGAAATGGCCGATCAGGTTGACGCTGACGCGATCGAGCTCGGGCGAGAAGCCGGTCTGCGTTCCGTCCCGAAAATTGTCGCCATCGCCGCCGAGTACCGTCGGGAAGAACTGAACGCCGACGAACTCGCCGGTCTGCGGCGTGAGCGTGCCGTCCGGGCGGAACAGATAGGGTTGCAGATAGTTGCCGCTGGCATCGCAGCAGCCGAGGAAGGTGCCGCCGTTCGAATAGATGCCGCTGCGGACGTCGCGCAGGAATACCGAATCGGGGATGCCGTCGCTGCCGTTGGGCAGGCCGGGCGCATCGGCCTGGACCTGGATGAAGGTGTTCTGCGTACGGTATGACTTGCGCTGCGATGCGTACCAGTCATTCTGCTTGGCATATTCGACGTTGACCGCGACGTTGCCACGCCCTTCGGAGAAATTGGTGCCCCAGACGCCGCTGACATAGAATTGGCCGGCATCGCCATGCTCGCTGATGCCCGACTGGCCGCGGAGCTGGAGACCTTCAAAATCGCGCTTCAGGACGAAGTTGACGACGCCCGCGATCGCGTCAGACCCATAGATGGCCGAGCTGCCGCCCGTGACGATATCGACCCGCTCGATCAGGTCGGTCGGAATCTGGTTGGTGTCGACCGAGACCGCGTTGCTGAGAATGTCGGAGCCGACATGGCGCCGGCCGTTCTGCAGCACCAGCGTGCGCTGGGTGCCAAGGCCGCGAAGGTCGAGAATGTTGAGGCCCGAGGTGCCGAGGAAGCGCGTCGAGTTCGACTGGCCGATCGTGCTGCGCAGCGAGGGCAGGTCGTTCAGCACGTCGCCGATCGAGGTCCGTCCCTGCTGGAAAAATTCTTCACCGCCGACGCTGACGACGGGAACTTGCGATTCCAGGTTGGGTCTGCGGATGCGCGAACCCGTGACGATGATCGCCTCGCCGCCATCGGCGCTTTCGGCGGTTGCATCCGCCTGATCGGTTTGGGCATCGTCCTGCGCAAAAGCCGGGGCCGCGAGGGTCATCGCGATTACCGAAACGCCCATCAAGCCGATTTTCCGTGATACGCGCGGTGAAAGCCCTTGAATGTTCTTCATGTGAATTTTCCCTGCCTTGGTCGGTCGAGGCCGCTTTTTGCCCGACATGCCTTAACGCAAGGTCAAGGAAATCTCGGAACTTTGGGGGGCGACCCGAGCCAGCGAAGGCTTTCAAAGCAGACCATTCAAGTCAAGCCGTTGGAATATTTTGCGACACTTTCCGCGTCATAGTGTGGCGCAAAAGTCGCATGTCCCCGTCCGCAACGGTCGATCGCCGCGTTCGGTGGAATCCCCGGCGATTGAAACGGCCGGGGACAGTCGATAGGGCGGACGAATGGCCGCTCGTCCGATGCCCGCCTCTTCACCGCCCCTGGCAGCCCGCCCGTGACCCTGTCCACCGGCGCGCTCTTTGCCATCGGGCTGTTCGCCGCGCTCTGGCTGCTCGCCGGGCTGTGGGCGATCGGGCGCGGGGTCGCGATGCAGCGGCGCTCGGCCTTCATTGCGGGGCAGACCGACCGGCTGGCGAGTCTGGTCGAGGCCTCGCCGCAGCTTCCCGTCATCGTCCGGCCCGACTGGCGGATCGAGGCGGCCGAGCGGCTGTCGCGCTGGTTGGGGCTGCCGCAGGGGCCGCGCAATTTCGACGAGCTGCGCGGGATTGACGCGGGGCTCGATCCTGCCGGGCACGAACAATTGCGGCAGGCGATCCTCGGCGCGCAGCGCGGTGCGAAACCCTTCACCCTCAGCCTGAAGCCGCTGGGCAGCGCGCGGACAATCATCGTTCATGGCGCGGCCGCCCCGCAGACGGTCGGCGGCGCGGGCAGCGTCCTGCTGTGGCTCAGCGACGCCACCGAAGGGCAGCATTCGCTGGCGCAGGCGCGCCGCGAGCGCGACGAGGCGCTGGCGGCATTCGAGGCCTTGTCGGGGCTCATCGAGGCCGCGCCCTTCCCGATGTGGTTCCGCGAGGCCGACATGCGGCTCGCGCTCGTCAACGCCGCCTATGTCCGCGCGGTGGAGGCGACGAGCGCAGCGACTGTGATCGAGGAAGGAGTCGAACTGTGCGAACCCGTCGCCGGGATCAGCGCGACCGACGCCGCCGAAGCCGCGCGCACCGCGGGTGCGGCGCAGCAACGCACCGTGCCGGTGACGATCGAGGGCGAGCGGCGGATCATGCGCGTCGTCGACGTGCCGCTCGCCGCCGAGGGCGGGCGCGTGTTCGGCATTGCGGGCTATGCGATCGATATTCAGGAGCTGGAGAGCGAGCGCGGGGCACACCGGCGTTTCGTGACGACCCAGCGCGAATTGCTCGACCGGCTGTCGGCAGCGGTCGCGCAATTCGGGCCCGACCAGGGGCTGGTGTTCGCGAACCAGCCCTTCCGGCGGCTGTTCGCGCTGTCGGCCGAGGATGTATCGGAAGGACGCAGCTTCGCGCGCTTGCTCGACCTCTGGCGCGAGGGCGGGCGCACGCCCGAGGTGCGCGACTATCCCGAATGGCGGCAGGCGCATGTCGACTGGTTCGCGAAGCCCGACGCGAGCGAGGAGGACTGGCTGCTGCGCGACGGCACGCACCTGCACGTCGTCGCGCAGCCGACCCCCGATGGCGGCCTGCTGCTGATCGCCGAGGACCGCACCGAGCAGGTCCAGCTGGCCGGGGCGCGTGACACGCTGCTCCGCGTCCGCACCGCGACCTTCGACAATCTGTTCGAGGCGATCGCGGTGTTCGCACCCGACGGGCGGCTGCACCTGTGGAACCAGCGATTCCGCCGCTTGTGGAACGTCGACGAGCATATCCTCGCGGGGCACCCGCGCGTCGATACGCTGATGGGCGGGCTCGCCGACCGGCTTGCCAAGCCGAGCCAGATCAGCGTGATGCAGGAGGTGATCCGCGCCGCGACGCTCGAACGGACGCAGCGTGTCGGCGAGATCCGCTTCGCCGACGGACGCCATTTCGATTTCGCGTCGATTCCGCTGCCCGACGGCAACGCGCTGCTGATCATGCTCGACATCACCGCCAGCCGGAAGATGGAAGGCGCGCTGCGCGAGCGGAACGAGGCGCTGGAGGCGGCGGACAAGGTCAAGACTGCCTTCCTGTCGCGGATGAGCTATGAACTGCGCACGCCGCTGACCTCGATCGGCGGGTTCGGCGAGATGTTGCAGTCGGGCTATGCCGGCGAACTGCCCGTCGCCGCGAAAGCCTATATCGACGCGATCATGGATTCGGTGGCGGTGCTCGGGCGGCAGATCGACAATGTGCTCGACCTTGCGCAGGGCGAGGCGGGGACGCTGGCGGTCGAGCGCGCGCCGGTCGATGTCCGCGCGCTGCTCGACAAGGCGCTGGCCGAAGCGAAGCCCTTCGCCGCCGCCGAGAAGATCGAACTGGCCGGGCAGATGTCGAACACGCTCGGCACGATCGAGGGCGATGCCCCCCGCCTCGCACGGCTGGTGGCGGGGCTGCTCGACAATGCGATCCGTTTTACCGCGCCGGCGCGGCGCAGCGGCGGGCGCGTGCTGCTGCACGCCGATGGCGACGACAAGGGGATCGAGTTCGTCGTTTCCGACAATGGCCCCGGGATGCCCGATGCGGTCGCAGCGATCACCAGGGGCACGCAGGCGGGGACGCAAAGCGGGGGTATCGGCCTCGCGCTCGCGCGCCAGCTCGTCGCCGCACACGGCGGGACGATGGAAGTATTGAGCGAGAAGGGGCAGGGGACGCTGGTGCGCGTGAGCCTGCCGCGCGGGGCATGAGCTTTCGTACGCATTATACGTTGGCCGACGCCGGGCGCATTGGCGCGGTGATCGGCGCGGCCTTGGTGCCGGGTGATGTCGTGCTGCTGTCGGGCGACCTCGGCGCAGGCAAGACGACGCTGGCGCGGGCGATGCTGAAGGCGCGGGGGCTGGCGGGAGAAGCGCCAAGCCCGACCTTCGCGATCGTCCAGCCCTACGCACCGCCCGAGGTCGATTTGCCGATCGCGCATGTCGATCTCTACCGGATCGAGCAAGAGGACGAGTTGATCGAGCTTGGGCTCGACGATTATCTCTATGACGGCGCGCTGCTGATCGAATGGCCTGAGCGGCTGGGGGCCCGGGGCTGGCCCGAGGCGCTGGCGTTGCGGATTTCGGGCGCGGGCGACGCGCGCGTCTTGACAGCCGAAGTGCCGGCGGCTTGGGAAGCGCGATGGCCGCTCCGATGATTCCGCCCGCCCACGCCCCGGCGTTTCTGGCCGCGCATGGCTGGGGCAACGCCCAGATATTGCCGCTTGCAGGCGACGCATCCTTCCGCCGCTATTTCCGCGTGCGTGATGGCGACCGGCGCGCGGTGCTGATGGACGCGCCGCCGCCGCACGAAGACCCGCGTCCGTTCATCGCGGTTGCCGAATATCTCTGTAACCACGGTCTCAACGCGCCGACGATCCTGGCACGCGATCTGGAGCAGGGGCTGCTGCTGATCGAGGATTTCGGCGACGTGCGGCTCCGCGAGACGGTCGACGAGCAGCTGCACAAGGAGAGCGATTATTACGCGGGCGTGACCGACCTGCTCGTGCACCTTCATGCGCGTCCCGCCATGGACGGGCTGCCGGTGCATGGGCTCGATCAGTGGCTGGACGAGGTGATGCTCTTCACCGACTGGTATTGCCCGGCGCTCGATATCGAGGTCGATCGCGACGGCTTCCGCGCCGCATGGCAAGCGGCGCTGGCGCCGGTCGAGGTCGACGGGTTGCCGCGCGTGACGGTGCTGCGCGACTTTCATGCCGAGAATATCATGCTCGTCGCGGGTCAAGACGGCGTCGCGCATTTCGGGCTGCTCGATTTCCAGGACGCGCTGGTCGGCCATCCGGCCTATGATCTCGCCTCGGTGCTCGAAGATGCGCGGCGCGATGTGACGCCCGCGGTCGAGACGACGATGCTCGATCGCTATGTCGCGGCGACCGGGCGGGGCGAGGCGTTTCGGGGTGCCTATTGGGCGCTCGCGGCGCAGCGCAACACGCGCATTCTGGGGGTCTTCGTCCGGCTGTGGAAGCGTGACGGCAAGCCCGGATACCGCCAGTTCCAGCCGCGGATGTGGGGCCTGCTCGAACGCGATCTGATGCACCCTGCGCTTGTCCCCGTCCGGCAATGGTTCGACGCCAATGTCCCGCCTTCGAAACGGGCGGAGGCTTGGACGTGAGTGTGAAAATCGAAAGTGCGATGGTGATGGCGGCGGGGATCGGCAAGCGGATGCGCCCGCTGACCGCGACGCGGCCGAAGCCGCTGGTGCGCGTCGCCGGCAAGGCGCTGATCGACCACAGCCTCGACCGGATCGAGGCGGCGGGGATCGACCACGTCGTGGTCAACGTCCATTATCTGGCCGACGCGCTCGAAGCGCATCTCGCGGCGCAGAAGCGCAGCTTCACGATCGCGGTGTCCGACGAGCGGGAGCAATTGCTCGAAACCGGCGGCGGGATGATGAAGGCGCTGCCGCTGCTCACCGGCGATCCGATCCTGATCGTCAACAGCGACAATATCTGGACGGACGGGCCGCAGGACAGCATCGCGAATCTCGCGCGCCATTGGGACGATGCGAAGATGGACGCGCTGCTGCTCGTGATCCGGCAGGCGAGCGCGACAGGACATGGCGGCAAGGGCGATTTTCACATGGATCCTACGGGCAAGCTGTCGCGGCGCAAACCGGGGCGGATCGCGCCCTTTGTCTATACCGGCGTCCAGCTGGTCTCGCGGCGGTTGCTCGTCGATGCACCCGAGGGGCCGTTTTCGACCAATATCTTCTGGGACCGCGCGATCGCGGCGGGGCGGCTCTTTGGGCTGTCGCATATGGGGCAGTGGTTCGACGTCGGGACGCCGGCGGCGATTGCGCCGACCGAAGCCGCATTGGGCGAGGTCTAATCATCTCAATTCGTCATTGCGAGCGCAGCGAAGCAATCCAGAGTTGCGTAAACCGCCCCGGATTGCTTCGCTGCGCTCGCAATGACGATGTGTGAATCCCATGGCTGACGCGAAGCCCGTCATCTTTTCCATCCCGGTCCACCGGGCCTTCGCCGACGCGCTCGCCGCCGGAATCATCGCGCGATACGCCGACGGCGCGCTGGGGCTGGCCGAAGGGTTGATCCTGCTGCCGAGCAACCGCGCGCGGAGCGCGGTGCAGGCGGCGTTCGTGCGCGCGGGCGGGACGGGATTGCTGATGCCGCGGTTGGCGGTGATCGGCGATGCGGACCTCGATGAGTCGGTGGCGTTGTCGCTCGATGCCATCGACGATGACCCGATCCCCCCCGCGATCGACGCGCTGCGGCGGCGCCTCCTGCTCGCCGAACTAATCGAGCGATACACGCCCGCGGGCGAGCCGTCGATCGTCGGCGCCGCGGCGTTCCAGCTCGCCGACGGGTTGGCGCGGGTGATCGACCAGCTGCATTATGAGGAGGTGCGCGTTGGCGATCTCGTCGATCTCGACCTCGGGGCATTCGCCGAACATTGGCAGGCGTCGCTCGGCCGGCTCAGGCTGCTCGTCGATCATTGGCCCGCGGTGCTCGCCAAGACCGGCAGCATCGACCGGGCGGAGCGGCGCAACCGATTGCTGGGGCGCGTGACCGCGGGATGGCGCGCGGCGCCGCCCGCGCCGTTCGTCGTCGCTGCGGGCATTACGACCGCCGCGCCTGCAATCGCGCGGTTGCTGCGCACCGTGGCCGATCTGGAGCGCGGAATGGTCGTGCTGCCCGGCCTCGACCAGGCGATGGCGGCCGAGGAATGGGAAGCGCTCGGCCCGACGCGGCCCGATCCCGAAAATCCGGCGCGGCCGCTGGAGACGCATCCGCAATATCATCTGAAGCTGCTGCTCGACCGTATGCGCGCGAGCCGGGACGAAGTAGTCGAATGGGATGCGACCTCGGCGTTCGACGGGCCCGAAGCGCGCACACCCTTCGTTTCTTTGCTCTTCGCGCCCGCCGACTATAGCGCGCAATGGCAGGCGGCGGGCGACCTGTCGGCGGCGACCGCGGGGATTTCGGGCGCCGTTTTCGCCGACGACGGGCAGGAGGCGCAGGGGATCGCGCTCTTGATGCGCGAGGCGGTCGAGACGCCGGGGCGCACCGCGGCGCTGGTGACCCCCGACCGCGGGCTCGCCGAGCGCGTCGCGGCGGCGCTGGCGCGCTGGGGCATTTCGGTAGACGACAGCGCGGGGCAGCCGCTTTCGCGGACGCCGCCGGGCGCGCTGCTGCTGCTGCTGGCGAAGCTGGCGTCGGCGTTCGATCCGGTCGCTTTGGTGTCGCTGCTCGGACATCCGCTGGTACGCAAGGGTGAGGGAAGGTCGGCGTGGCTCGACCAGCTGCGGCGGCTCGACCTGCTGCTGCGCGAGCCGGGGCTGCTGCCGGGATGGGACGGGGTGAGCGCGCGGATTGCCGCAGGCGCGGCCGACCCGAAGGCGCGCGGGCATGGCCATGCGTCGCAGTTGCAGCCGTGGTGGCAAGAGGTTTCGGATGCATTGGGGGCTGCGCTGGCGCCCTTTGCCGTGCCCGCGCCTCCCGCCGTCTTGCTGGCGGCGCTGCAAAAGGCGGCCGAATGGCTGACCGGCGACGCTGTGTGGGCGGGGCCGGCGGGGCGGATGCTCGCCGAGCTGTTCGACCAGTGGGCGCTTGCGCGCGGCGACGGGCCGGCGCTCGTCGATCCCGGCGATTTTCCGGAGATGCTGGGGCAATTGCTGGCCCAGGCGAGCGTGCGGCCGCCCTATGGCGGGCATCCGCGCCTGTTCATCTGGGGCCTGCTCGAGGCGCGCTTGCAGCGCGCCGATCTGATGATTCTCGGCGGGCTCGACGAGGGGCGCTGGCCCGCCGCAACGCAGCCCGATCCGTGGCTGGCGCCGGGCATTCGCCGCCTGCTCGGCCTGCCCGCGCCCGAGCGGCAACAGGGGATGGCGGCGCATGATTTTGCAAGCGCGCTGGCGGCGCGCGAAATCGTCGTCACGCGCGCACAGCGCAGCGGCGGCGATCCGGCGGTCGCGTCGCGCTTGTGGCTGCGGCTGGCGGCGCTGGCGGGCGATCTACCCGAACCGGCGCCGGCCGGGGTAGCGCTGACCCGGCTCGTGGCCGAACTCGATCTGCCGACGGGCGTCGTGCAGCCGGTGAGCAGGCCGGCGCCGCGCCCGCCGGTCGAGGACCGCCCGCGCAAGATCAGCGTCACCGCGGTCGACCGGCTCGCGCGCGATCCTTTCGCTTTTTATGCGAACCAGATGCTTGGCCTGTCGGCGCTCGATCCGCTGAGCGCCGCGCCCGATCCGCGCTGGCGCGGAACACGCGTGCACAGATTGTTCGAGGATTGGGTGCGCGGCGGCGCGACACCTCAAGGGTTCGAGCATGAACTGGCGGCGCTGCGGGAGGATGCTGCGCTCGATGCGATCGCGCGCGCTTTCTGGCTGCCGCGGATCGAGCCGGCGCTGCGCTGGGCGGCGGCGCAGGTGTGGGATCGCGCCGATCGCAAACCGCTCGACGTCGAGGTGAAGGGTGCGATCAGCGTCGATGGCGTGACGCTGCACGGCAAGGCCGACCGAATCGACCGCGATGCCGAGGGGCGGTTGGCGATCGTCGATTATAAATCGGGCGGCGCGCCGAGCGCGAAGGCGGCGTTCGACAGGCTCGACAACCAGCTCGGCCTGCTCGGGCTGATCGCGCGCGAAGGCGGGATGGAGGATATCGCCGCCGCGCCGGTCGATGCACTCGAATATTGGAGCCTGCGGCCCGATCGCCGTGCGGGCGGCGCGGGAAAGATTTCGAACACTTATGGGTCGCGCAGCGATCTCAAGAGCGCCGATCAGGCGATCGACCATGCCGCCGATGCGCTGTCGGAACTCGCCGCGATCTACCTGTTCGGCGACGCGCCCTTCGGGCCCGGCGAGGTGGCGGGCTATGGCGAGTATGACCAGCTCATGCGGCGCGACGAATGGTTCGGGCGCGGGGAGGAGGGCGCATGAGCCGGCCCGGCGGCCTCGCGACGCTCGACCCGCGGCAGGGCGCCGCCGCCGATCCCGAAAGCCATGTCTGGCTGGGCGCGTCGGCGGGGACGGGCAAGACGCAGGTGCTGTCGGCGCGCGTGCTGCGGCTGATGCTTGCCGGGGTGTCGCCCGAAGCGATTCTCTGCATCACCTTCACCAAGGCGGGCGCCGCAGAGATGGCGCATCGCATCCACGAGCGGCTCGCGGCGTGGGTGCGGATGGACGACGGCGATTTGCGGCTCGACCTGCGTGCGCTGGGACTGGAGTGGGACCGGCCGGGGCTGATGACGCGTGCGCGGTCCTTATTTGCGACGGTGATCGACAGCCCGGGCGGCGCGATCCGGGTGCAGACAATCCACGCCTTTTGCCAGACTTTGCTCGCGAGCTTCCCGCTTGAGGCAAAGCTGCTGCCGGGCTTCCGCGCGATCGAGGAGGATGAGGCGGCGGCGTTGCAGCGGACGGTGCTGAGCCGTCTGCTCGAAGAGGATGACGAGCGTGCAGTGCTGCGCGAGGCGGCGGCGATGCTGTCGCGGCGGCTGGGACAGGAGGCGGCGCTGTCTTTCCTGTCGAGCTGCGCGGCGGCGTTCGGCGGGCCGCGTGCGGCGCTGCCGCCGTCGGCGCACGATCTGCGCGCGGCGTTCGACCTGCCGGGCGGCGATCCCGATGCGTGGATCGCGGGCGCGCTCGCGGCGGGCGCGATCGACGAGGACGATATCAGGGCGGTCGCGGCGAGCGGCGCCGATTGGGGCACCAAGACCGGGCTCGCGTGCAACGATGTGATGATCGGCTGGCTGATCGCCGATCCGGCGAAGCGCGCCGCGATGCTCGGCGAATTGCTCGGCTGTTTCCTGACCGGCAAGGGTGAACTGCGCGCCGATTTTGCGGGCGACAAGGGGAAGATGACCGACTGCTTAGAGAACGCGGTGCGGATCGTCGATGCGGTGCAGGGCCTTCTCGGAACCGCGACCGCGATGCGCGTCGCCGACGACCTCGCCGCGGCGTGGAAGCTCGGGAGCCGCTTTGCCGAGGCTTATGCGCTCGCGAAGCGCGAACGCGGGCTCGCCGATTTCGACGACCTCATCACCCTCGCCGGATCGCTGCTGCGCGTCAGCAGCTTCGGCGAGTGGGTGCGCTTCAAGCTCGACCAGCGCACGGACCATATCCTCGTCGATGAAGCGCAGGATACGAACATGCGCCAGTGGGGGATCGTGCTGTCGCTGGCCGAGGAATTCTTCGCGGTGAACCCCGAAGACGCCGAACGCGTGCGCACGCTGTTTACCGTCGGCGATCGCAAGCAGGCGATTTTCGGCTTTCAGGGCACCGAACCCAAGGCATTCGCGACGGCGCGCGAGCTGTTCCATATTCTCGGCGAGCGCGCGGGACAGGATTTCCGCAACGTTGACCTGGTGTCCAACTATCGTTCGACGCCTGCGGTGCTGGAGGTGGTCGACGCCTGGCTCGCGGCGGGTGGTACGTCCGACATGGGGCTAGACGGCGAGGAGCCCCCGCATCGTCCCTTCCGCTCGGGCCACGCCGGGCAGGTCGAGCTATGGCAGCCGCTGCCGGTGGGCAAGGCGCTCGACGCCGAGGCCTGGGAGGGCGATGAAGGAGTCATCGAAGGCGGGGGCGACGGAAGCGCCCCCGCCTCCGATCCCGCCTCGATGCGGCTCGCGAAGGCGATCGCGGCCGAGGTGCAGGCGTGGATCGCGCACGGCAAGGACGGGCGCCCGGTTGCGCCGGGCGATATCATGATCCTTGTCCGGCGGCGCCGCGACCTCGCAGCGCGGATCGTCGCGCGGCTGCAGGCGCTGCACGTCCCGGTCGCGGGTGTCGACCGTTTCGCGCTGACCCAGCCCCTGGCGGTACAGGATCTCATTGCGGCGATGCGCTTTGCGGTGCAGCCGCTCGACGACCTCAATCTGGCGTCGCTGCTCGTGTCGCCGCTGATCGGCTGGTCGCAGGACGAGCTTTACGCGCGCGCGCATCGGCGTGGCCGCGCGGCGCTGTGGGAACATCTGCGTGCGACCGAGGCCGACGTTCCGGCGGCGGCGATGGCCGCGCTGCGGCACCTGCTCGGCATGGCCGATTTCACGACGCCGTTCCGTTTCCTGGAGACCGTCCTGTCCGGGCCGATCGACGGGCGGCGCAAACTTTACGCGCGACTGGGGCGCGAGGCGCGCGATCCCATCGACGAGCTT
The DNA here is from genome assembly GCF_949769155.1 of Sphingopyxis sp. Geo48. Classification (NCBI taxonomy): domain Bacteria; kingdom Pseudomonadati; phylum Pseudomonadota; class Alphaproteobacteria; order Sphingomonadales; family Sphingopyxidaceae; genus Sphingopyxis; species Sphingopyxis sp. Geo48. Next base: position 21,447 of record NZ_CATKPA010000004.1, read on the forward strand.
CTCAATCAGGCGCTGGCGTTCGAGAGCCGCGAGATCGTATCGCTGCTCGGCTTCCTGACGCAGGTGGAAAGCAGCGCCGCCGATATCAAGCGTCAGACCGAGGCCCGCAGCGACGTCGTGCGCGTGATGACGGTGCACGGGTCGAAGGGCCTGCAGGCGCCGATCGTGATCCTGGCCGACGCGACCGACGACCCCGGGATCGGGCACCGCCCGTTCAGCGTCGATGTTGCAGCGTGGGAGAAACTGCCGGTCTTTGCGCTCCCCGCCGACGAGCGGCATGGCGCGCTGGCGAAGGCCTATCAGGACGCCGCCGACGCCGCGTCGCAGGAGCATTGGCGGCTCTTCTACGTTGCGATGACGCGCGCCGAGGAAATCCTGATCGTCGCGGGGGTGACCAGCAAGGCCGACCGGACGATCCCCGAAGGCAGCTGGCACGCGGCGGTCGAATCGGTGCTGCCGGACATGGGCGCCGAATGGGAGGATGCGGGACCGCTATGGGGCCGACGCCGCGTCCACCGCGCCAATGCGGGCAAATGGGCGCGGAGGGAAAAGGCGGAGAAGATCGCGGCGCCTGCGCTCGTGCTTCCCGAATGGGCGCTGAAGCCCGCCCCCGCGGAGGCGCGCCCGCCGCGCCCGCTGGCGCCGTCGGCGCTGGGCGAGGACGATGTCGCGGTGCCGCCGCAGGGAGCGGCGCGCGTTGCGGCGGTCGAGCGCGGGCTGTTGCTCCATGCGCTGTTCGAGCGGCTACCGCCGGTCGCGGCGGCGCGGCGGCGCGAGGCCGCGCTGCGCTGGCTCGGCTTGCAGGCGGGGCTGGATGAGGCAACCCGGTCGGCGATGGCCGATGGGGTGCTCGCGGTACTCGACGATCCCGCGCACGGGGCGCTTTTCGGCCCCGGCAGTCTGGCCGAGGTGCCGCTGTCGGCCGTGGTCGACGGTGCGGTCGTGGCGGGGATCGTCGACCGGCTGCGCGTCACCGACGACGCGGTGACGGTGATCGATTACAAGACGGGGCGGCATGTGCCCGAAAGCGCCGGAGCGGTGCAGCCGGCCTATCTGCGCCAGATGGCGGCCTATCGCGATGCGCTGCGCGTGATCTTTCCGGGCCGGCGGGTCGAGGCGGCGCTGCTCTACACCGCCGCACCGCGGCTGATCGTGCTCGATAGCGCGCTGCTCGACACGCACAAGCCCGGCTTGGCGGCAACCAAGGCGAATTTGCCGGGTTCAGCCCTTGAGCCGGACGCGCCGACGCCTTAGCTTGGGACCAACGATATTTCAGGAGTTCAGATCATGGGTACCAAGGCCATTACCGACGCCAGCTTCCAGAGCGATGTTCTCGACAGCGACACCCCCGTGCTGGTCGATTTCTGGGCCGAATGGTGCGGTCCGTGCAAGATGATCGGCCCCTCGCTCGAGGAAATCGCCGACGAACTGGGCGAAAAGGTCGTGATCGCCAAGATCAATATCGACGAAAACCCCGACGCGCCGAGCAAATATGGCGTGCGCGGTATCCCGACGATGATCCTGTTCAAGAACGGCCAGATCGCCGACACCAAAGTTGGCGCAGCGCCCAAGAGCGCGCTCAAGGGCTGGCTCGAAGGCGCCCTTTGATCGACCATCGGGCCCCGGCCGAGGCCGGGGCTCCTTGTTTCAGGTCAGCGGAATCATGACCTGTTCGGCATAGCCCGGCCGCATTTTCAGCCGCGCGTACCAGTCCTCGACATGGGGTAGTGACGGCCGTTCGATCGCGAGCGAAAAATAAGTATATACATAAACGCCCATCGGAATATCGCCGATTCCGAACGCGGCGCCTGACAGCCACGGCGTGCGCGACAGCGCTTCGTCGAGGATCGCCATCTGCTTCGCCGAGGCCGCCGCCGACGCCGCGATCGCTGCCGCGTTGCGCGCTTCGGGCGTCCGGCGTACGAGATTGAGGAAGGCATCGCGCTGCGCATCGGCATAGCCGGTCTGCCAGTCCATCCATTTATCGCCGACCGCGCGAGCGGCAGGATCGTTCGGCCAGAAGCGTGCCCCGCCGTGCCCCGCGGCCAGATAGCGCAGGATCGCGTTCGACTCCCACAGGGTGACGCCGTCGTCGTCGATCGTCGGGATCAGTGCATTGGGGTTCTTCGCGAGATAGGCGGCATCCATCCCGAACTGACCGCCGACATCGCGGCGCTCGAACGGCAGGCCAAGCTCGACCGCGAACCATGCGACCTTCTTCACATTGTGCGAATTGAGGCGACCCCAGATCGTGAGCATCGCGGCTCAGCTCCGATAGTCGGCGTTGATGCTGATGTATCCGTGGGTCAGGTCGCACGTCCACACGGTCGCACGGCCTTCGCCGAGGCCGAGGTCGGCGCCGACGCGGATGTCCCGTCCTTTCAGGTGCGCCGCAACCGGCGCCTCGTCATAGCCGTCGACGGGCAGGCCATCCTTGGCGACCCAGTGATCGCCGAAGCGGATCGCGAGCTTGTCACGGTCGGCGGGTTCGCCGGCCTTGCCCACCGCCATGACGACGCGGCCCCAATTGGCGTCCTCGCCCGCGATGGCGGTTTTCACGAGCGGCGAATTGGCGATGGCCAGCGCGACCCGTTTGGCGCTGGCGTCGCTGGTCGCGCCGGTAACCTGAATTTCGATGAATTTCGACGCGCCTTCGCCGTCGCGCACGACCTGATGCGCGAGATCGAGGGCGACTTCGCGGATCGCCGCGTAGAGCGCGTCGGCGCCCGGATCGTCGCGGGTCGTCAGCGTGGCATTGCCCGCCCGCCCCGTCGCGAAGAGCAGCACCGTGTCGCTGGTCGAGGTGTCGCTGTCGACGGTGATGCTGTTGAAGCTTCCGCCGGTCGCCTCGCCGAGCATGTCCTGCAACAGCGCGGGCGCGACCGCGGCATCGGTGAAGATATAGCCGAGCATCGTTGCCATGTCGGGCGCGATCATCCCCGATCCCTTGACGATGCCCGCTACGTGGACGGTCGTGCCGCCGACGATCGCGCTCGCTGCCGAACCCTTGGCGAAGGTGTCGGTGGTGCAGATCGTTTCGGCGGCGGCCTCCCACGAGCAGGGCTGGGCGGTGAGCGCGGCTGCAACCCCGGCACGCGCCTTGTCCTTGGGCAGCGGCACACCGATCACGCCGGTCGAACTGACGAAAACTTCGCTGGCGTCGCAGCCGAGATGGCCCGCGACCTGCGCCATGATCTGCTCGACCGCCTCGCGCCCCCGATAGCCGGTGAAGGCGTTGCTGTTGCCCGCGTTGACGATCAGCGCACGGCCCTTGCCACCTTTGACCTGTTCGCGGCCGAGTTCGACTTCGGACGAGCAGCAGACATTGCGCGTGAAGACGCCCGCGACCGTGGTGCCCGCTGCGAGCTCGACATAGGTGAGGTCGCAGCGATCCCAGTTCTTGTACTGCGCGCGCGCGACGCGGCGCGTGACCCCGGCGATGTCGGGGAGGGCGGGGAAGGCGGCGGGAGCGAGCGGTGAGCGGGTGGTCATGGGGATGCGCTTAGCCCTCCCTCGCACAAAGAAAAACCCCTCCCGAGGTGAAGGGGCTTTCGATCCTCCCTGTCGCGAAGCGATGGGGAGGTGGCAGCGCGCAGCGCTGACGGAGGGGCTGATGACACTATCGTTGCCGCCCCTCCACCACCGCTTCGCGGCGGTCCCCCTCCCCATGGCCTTCGGCCACAGGGAGGATCTTTGTCTTACGCCGGAATGCCGCTGATCGACTTCACTTCCATGAAATCCTTGAGGCCGAACACGCCGCCCTCGCGGCCGTTGCCCGACGCCTTGTAGCCGCCGAACGCCGCGCCCGGGCCGGGGCCCCAGGCGTTCACCGCGACCATGCCGGCGCGCAGCTTCGGCGCGACTTCGGCCGCCTTGGCGGGGTCGCCAGAGACGACCGCCGACAGGCCATATTCGGTGTCGTTGGCGATCTCGACCGCTTCGTCCAGCGTGTCATAGGCCATGATCGTCGCGACCGGGCCGAACACCTCTTCCTTCGCGATGCGCATGTCGGGCGTAACGCCCGAGAAGACCGTCGGCTTGATATAATAGCCGCGGTTGACGTTGCTTGGCAGGCCGGTGCCGCCGGTTTCCAGCGTCGCGCCCTCGTCGATCGCCGACTGGATCAGGCCCTGGATCTTGTCGAACTGCGCCTTGTTGACGACGGGGCCGATGTGGCCGCCCTCGCTCATCGGGTCGCCGACCTGCGTCCCGTCGAACATCGCCTTGATCACGCCGACCGCCTCGGCCTCGCGCTCCTTCTGGACCAGGATGCGCGTCGGCGCGATGCAGCTCTGCCCGGTGTTGACGAGCACGCCCTGCACCGTCGGCGGCAGCACGGCTTGCAGGTCGGCGTCGGGCAGGACGATGTTGGGCGATTTGCCACCGAGTTCCTGATGGACGCGCTTGACCGTGTCGGCCGCCGCCTTGGCGACGAGGATGCCGGCGCGGGTCGATCCGGTGAAGCTGACCATTTCGATGCCGGGATGCGCGCTGATCGCGTTGCCGACGGTCGGGCCGTCACCCTGCACCAAGTTGAACACGCCGGCGGGGACGCCCGCGGCTTCGAGGATCTCGGCGAAGATCACCGCGTTACCGGGGCATTCTTCCGATGGCTTCAGGACCATCGTGTTGCCCGCGGCGAGCGCCGGCGCGACCTTGAGCGCGATCTGGTTGAGCGGCCAGTTCCAGGGCGTGATCATGCCGACGACGCCGATCGGCTCGTAGGCGATGACCCCCGCGGCATATTTTTCGGTGAAGCTGAAATCCTTGAGTGCGGCGATCGTGCCGAGGAAGCCGCCGATGCCGGCGCCGACCTGGGCAGTGCTGGCGAAGCTGACGGGGGCGCCCATTTCGCTCGCCATCGACTTGGCGAGATCGGCGCCGCGTTTCTTATATTCCTCGACGATGCGGTTCAGCAGATCGAGGCGTTCCTCGCGCGTCGTCTGCGAGAATGTCTTGAAGGCTTCCTTCGCCGCGGCCACCGCGTCGTCGACGTCGGCGGCGGTGCCGAGTACGACGGTCGAGGCCGTTTCTTCGGTCGCGGGGTTGATGACGTCGTGGAGCTTGCCGCCCTTCGAATCGACCCAGCGGCCGCCGATGTAGTGCTGTTTCAGGTGGGTTTCGGTGTCGCTCATTGTCATTCTCCCAATCGCGGTGAATCCGTCTCGGATTGCTACCTAATCACTGTGGCGGATGAATCAAGAAAAGGCCAACTGCCAATTGCTGCCGTTCAGCGCTTTTCAGCAGAAAGGCGTGAAATCAGGATGGCAGCGCGGGTCGCCTGCCGCGAAATGCTGGGGATATCGACCGCCTCGCCGGGCGCATGGTCGCCGGTGCTGTACGGGCCGAGTCCCGCGAGGCCGTCGACGTCGGCGGCGACGAAGCTGATATCGCCCGCGCCGCGCTTCAACGGATCGAGCGGCGCCATTTCGGCGAGGCCGAGGTCGCGGTTCACGCCGTTGAGCTTTGCGAGCAGGGCCTTGTTACCCTCGGTCGGCGCCATCGGCGGATAGCCGCCGGGGTCGAAGCCGATCTTCGCGTCGGTGCCGGGGGCATGGTCGGCGACGATCGCGGTCATTTTCGCTTTCACGCGCTCGATCTGCTCGGGTGACAGCGCGCGCAGGTCGCCGCGCGCGACCGCGGTTCCGGCGATGATGTTCGTCTTGCCGCTGACGCTCGCGCGAATGCCGCCCGCATCGAGATCGGCCTGCTGTCCGCCGGCGATCAGCCCGACGTTGAAGGTCAGGTTCGGCTCGGGCAGCTCGGTGCGGAAGCGGTGGAGGATGCGCGTCAGCTCGTAGATGGCACCGTCGCCCGCGGCGGCGCTGAAGATGCCCGAACTGTGACTTGCCTTGCCGGTCGCGGTCACAGTCCAGCTGTCCGACGAGCGGCGCGCGACCGATCCCATATCGGCGCCATTGTCCCGCACAAGGCCTTCGAAATCGAGCGCGACGTCGGCGCGCTTGCCCGCGGCGACCAGGTCGGCGCGCGCCTTCTCGATCGGCGTGCCGGAGTCCTCCTCGTCGCCGGTCATGTGGAACTCGATATTCGCGCCCTTGAGCGTGCCTGCCGCCTGCATCGCGCGCAGCGCCGCGACGACGACGACCATCCCGCCCTTGTCGTCGCCCGCGCCCGGGCCTTCGCCCATGTCGCCCTTGCGGACAAATGTCTGGAAGGGTGAGTCGGGTTCGAACACCGTGTCGAGGTGCGCGATCAGCAGCAGGCGCTTGGCCCCCGGTTTGCCGACGTGCGTCGCGATCAGGTGGCCCGCGCGGCCGGTGTCGCGCATGTCCTTCCATTCGACCTTGAAGCCCAGAGGTTCGAGTTCGGCGCGCATCATCGCTCCGACCTTTTCGACGCCTTCCAGATTCTGCGAGCCGCTGTTCTGGTTCACGAGCTTCTCGAGCAACGCGAGGCTGCGGCCTTGCTCGGCCTCGACGGTCTTCGCCATCTTTGCCTCCGCCGGGCTAAGCTTCGCCTGCGCAGCGGGCGCCAAGGCGAGCTGCACGGCGACGAGAACAGTGAAAGGCAATGATTTCATGGGGGACTCCTCTGGACGTCCCCTTGTGGCTGGTACAACGCCCCGCCGCAAGCGGTCAGCCGGGCCGGACCATGAAGATGTCCCCGCCGATGCTGACGATGAAGAGATTGCCCGCGCTGTCCTCGCCGAACGAGGCGATCGAACTGAGCGTTCCGGCATCGGGTGCGAAATCCTCGTTGCGCCGCGCGAGGCGCGATGAGGGAAGTGTTTGACCCGTCACGAAGCTGGAGAAGGGGATAGACCAGATATTTCCCGAGACGAAGTCGGCGAAGACATATTGGCCCTGCAGCGAGGTCACGGGGCCACGATAGACATAGCCGCCGGTGATCGAATTGCCTTGCCGCGGCCCGCTGCCATGACCGTATTCGACGACCGGATCGGTGAGGCCGCCGGGCGGCGTGCCCGAAAAGGTCTGCGTCCCCTCCTTGAAGCGCCAGCCGAAGTTGAGGCCGGGCTGGGTCGTGGTGACCAGGTCGACTTCCTCGACCGCGCCCTGGCCGACATCGCCGATGACGAGCGTCGAGCCGTTGAACGAGGCGCGAAACGGATTGCGGAGGCCATAGGCGTAGACATAGGGATCGCCGCCGCCCGACAGGAACGGGTTGCCCGGTGCGGGAGCATAGCTGCTGCCGTTCGCGCCGACGGTGAAACGCAATATCTTGCCGAGGCGGACGTTGGTGTTTTGCGCATTGTTGCCGGGGTCGCCGCCGCCCCCGCCATCGCCGATGCCGACATAGACGAGGCCGTCGGGGCCGAAGCCGATCCAGCCGCCGTTGTGGTTGTCGGCGCCGGGGTGCGGCACGCTCAGCACTGTATCGTAGCTGGTCGAGCTGTTGGGCTGCCCCAGCGTGTAGCGGCGAACCTGCACCGTGCCGTCGGCGGCGGTCGCGACTGCCAGCAGCCGCTGGGACGTCGCATGATCGGGATAGGCGGCGAGGCCGAGCAGCCCGCGTTCGCCGTTCGTCGAAATGTCGGTGATGTCGAGCACGCGGGTGCGGCTGCCGTTCGCGGGATCGAAGCGATAGACGTCGCCTCCCTTCTCGACGACATAGACATTGGTGCTGCCGGGGATCGGCGCGACATAGAGCGGCTGGCTGAAGCCGGTGCCGACGCGCACCACCGATAGGCCCTCGCGGCTGTTGGTCACCGTGATGTTCACGGGCTGGGTGGCGCTGGCGCTGCCGTCGCTGACGCGGAGCGTCACCGCATAGACATTGTCGCCATTGGCGTCGCCGGGCAGGTCGTAATCGGGCGCGGTGTTGAAGCGCAGCGCCCCCGCCGAGGTGATCGAAAAGAGCGCCGCGTCGGCGCCGCCGTCGATCGTGAAGGTCAGCGGATTGCCGTCGGGGTCGCTCGCGGCGGCCTGATAGACGGCGGTCGTGTTTTCGGTGACGCTGGCGGTTTGCGCCGACGTGAAGCTGGGCGGTGCGTTGTTGGCCGGCGGCGGGGTGCTGCCACCGCCGCTTCCGCCGCCGCAGGAGGCGAGAAGGAGGGGCGCGGTGACGAAAAACAGGCGCGTTCGCATATCAATGCCCTTTGCGATCCGCCCCCGCCGGCAATCTGCCATCGGCGGGCGGGCGTCGCAACCGGCAAAGACGCGCGGCGTTAAGCGGGTTCCTTTACCTCTTCGAAATCGTCGAGCTTGTTCAGCGCATCGCGGCCGAGCGCGTGGAGCTTCAACGTGTTGACCGAAAGCCCCGCGGTGTCGTGGCCGGTCAGCTCATCGATGGTAAAGGACACGCGTGTCTGGCCCGGCGTCAGTTCCTCGAAGGAGAATTTGAGGCCCGCCTGGATCGCGCCGTCGTCGACACTGTAAATGATGTGCGTCTCGCGCGGGATTTCCATCGCGACCGCCAGCTTGACCTTGGTCGCATCGGGACGTTCTTTCGGCGCGATCTGCGCGAAACGGGGATCGCCCTTCTGGACGACCAGTTCATAGAGCCGCGTCGACCCGCCGTTGGTGACGAGCGGGATTCCGTCGAACTGGCTGCCGTCGGTACCGAACATCTTCTTGAACACCTGCTCGCGCGGCGCGGCGACGGTCTTTGTCTGGCTGACGAGCTCGGCCATCCTGCCGCAACTGCCGAGTAGCAGCGCGGCACCGATCAGAAGCAGGTTACGCAACATGAAATTTCCCCCGAAATCCGGGGTCGTCTAGCATTGAGGTTTTACGAAAGGGTCAATGCGAACAGGCGGACAATTGACCCTTTGCTCGCAAAAATAAAAGGGGCGCCCGGTCCCCCCAGACCGGACGCCCCCTACGCGTCGCTGATCGCTGCCGATCAGGCGCTGTAGTACATGTCGAACTCGACCGGGCTCGGGGTCTGTTCGAAGTTGTAAACTTCGGGCCACTTGAGTTCGATATAGGCGTCGATCTGGTCCTTGGTGAACACGTCGCCCTTCAGCAGGAACTCATAGTCGGCAGCGAGGCTGTCGAGCGCTTCGCGAAGCGACCCACAGACGGTCGGGACTTCGGCCAGCTCTTCCGGCGGCAGGTCATAGAGGTTCTTGTCCATCGCGTCGCCGGGGTGGATCTTGTTCTGGATGCCGTCGAGGCCCGCCATCAGCAGCGCCGAATAGCAGAGATAGGGGTTCGCCATCGCGTCGGGGAAACGGAATTCGACGCGCTTTGCCTTGGCGCCCGCGCCGTAGGGAATGCGGCACGAAGCCGAACGGTTGCGCGACGAGTAGGCGAGCAGCACCGGTGCCTCGAAGCCGGGGACGAGCCGCTTGTAGCTGTTCGTCGTCGGGTTGGTGAAAGCGTTGAGCGCCTTGGCGTGCTTGATGACGCCGCCGATGAAATAGAGGCACATGTCGGAAAGGCCGGCGTAGCCGTTGCCCGCGAACAGCGGCTTGCCCTTTTCCCAAATCGAGATGTGCGTGTGCATCCCAGAGCCGTTGTCCTGACGGATCGGCTTCGGCATGAAGGTCGCGGTCTTGCCGTAGGCGTTGGCGACCTGATGCACGACATATTTGTAGATCTGCATACGGTCGGCGGTTTCGGTCAGCTTGCCGAAGGTCAGGCCAAGCTCGTGCTGCGCAGCGGCGACTTCATGGTGGTGCTTGTCGCAGGGCAGGCCCATTTCCAGCATCGTCGAAACCATCTCGGCGCGGATGTCGACGGCGCTGTCGACCGGCGCGACAGGGAAGTAGCCGCCCTTGGCGCGCGGACGGTGACCGAGGTTGCCGCCTTCGTAAGCGCGGCCGGTGTTGGTCGGCAGTTCGATATCGTCGATCTCGAAGCCCGACTTGTTGTAGCCGGTTTCGAAGCGGACATCGTCGAACATGAAGAATTCGGCTTCGGGGCCGACATAGACGGTGTCGCCGATGCCGGTCGAGGCGACATAGGCCTCAGCCCTTTTGGCAGTGGTGCGCGGGTCGCGGGAATAGCCTTCGCCGGTCGACGGCTCGACGATGTCGCAGAACATCACCAGCATCGGAGTCGCCGAGAAGGGATCGTCATAGACGGCGTCGAGATCGGGCTTCAGGATCATGTCCGACTCGTTGATCGCCTTCCAGCCTTCGATCGACGAACCGTCGAACATCAGGCCGTCTTCGAGCGCGTCCTCGTCGATCACGCCGGCGCACATGGTGAGGTGCTGCCACTTGCCTTTCGGGTCGGTGAAACGCAGGTCGACCCATTCGATGTCGTTGTCCTTGATCCGCGCGATGATTTCCTTGGGCTTGGTCGCCATGGTCTGAACTTCCTTCTTGCGATGATGACCGGCTTTGCCGGGTCTTGTTGAACAGGATCGGGGAGCGGGACGGGCCTAGAGCGCGTCCTCGTTGCGTTCGCCGGTGCGGATGCGGAGCGCGGTTTCGACCGGGATCACGAAAATCTTGCCGTCGCCGATACGACCGGTCTGGGCGGCCGCGGCGATCGCTTCGACGACGCGCTCGGCCAGCCCGTCCTCGACGATGACTTCCAGCTTCACCTTGGGCAGGAAGTCGACGACATATTCGGCGCCGCGATAGAGTTCGGTGTGGCCCTTTTGACGGCCGAAGCCCTTTGCCTCGGTCACGGTGATGCCGCTGACTCCGACGTCGTGCAGCGCCTCCTTCACTTCGTCGAGCTTGAACGGCTTGATGATCGCCTCAATCTTCTTCACGCGTCTTGTCCCCCACTGGGCATGTCTGGTGCCTGCAGCCAAAGCCGGATCAGGGCCCGCCTGGTCCGGTTCGCTCCTCCATGAGTCGCCGCAAGGCCCCGTCATCTTGCACCAATCAAGACCCGTGCCAATTGGCGAATCGCAAGCTTTCGGTAAGATTTGTGACAGGAAGTTGCGCCGCTGCCCAAGGGGTGTGCAACGGCGCAACTCTTGTGATCAAAAAATAGGCAAACGCGCCCTCACCGCCCCATCGGCGCCGCCGTGTCGGCCAGATTGGCCTTGGTCCAGTTCGACCGGTCGATGACATAGGCGCGAATCGCCTCGACATCGGCGGGGGTGAGTACCTTGGCGAAGCTGACCATGCCGCGATCCTTGAGCGCACCGCCCAGGATCACGCCCTTCCACGCATCGGCATTGGCGAGGGTGCCGGAGACGCGCAGGTCGGGAGTGAAGCCGTTGCCGATCGCGCTGTCGCCGTGACAGACCATGCAATAGCGCCCGAAATGCGCCTTGCCGGCGGCAATCTGCCCGGGCGTGCCGATCGGCGCGGGCGGGTTCCATGCGAGCGTCGTGGTTGCCGGCGGGGCAGGGAGTTTCGCGGGGCCGCCGATCTTGAGCACGACAAGGCGCGGCAGGTTGGGCACCTTGCGCGTCACCCCACCCGCAACCCCGGCGACGAGCGGGAAGGCGCCGCCCTTGCCCGTCTGGAACGCGACATATTGCACCCCGCCGACGCGGAAGGTCGAGGGCGCGCTGACGATCCCCGATTGCATGTCGAGGTCGAGCAACTGCTTGCCGGTGTCGGCCGCATAGGCGCGAAAGCGCCCGGTACTCGTCCCCTGGAAGACGAGGTTGCCCGCGGTGGTCATCGTACCGCCGTTCCACGCCGCGGGATAATCGACGCCCCACGCGACCTTGCCGGTGCGCGGGTCGAAGGCGACGAGGCGGCCGGTGGTGGCGGCGACCGCGGCCTTGAACGCGGCCTTGTCGTCGGGCAGCAGCGTCTTGTTGAGCGAGGTGCCGACGTTGAAACCCAGCACCTTGCGCCGGTCGAGTTCGTCCATATCGGCAAGATAGCCCTGCGGAATCTGCTGCGCGGGGATATAGACGAGGCCTGTCGCGGGGTTGAAGCTCATCGGATGCCAGTTGTGCGCGCCCAAAGCGCCGGGAATCGCGATGAAGGGTTTGCCGGTCTTGTAAAAGCGCGCCTCGGGCTTCTCGATCGGGCGACCGGTCGTCATGTCGTAGCCGCTCGCCCAGTTGATCCCGTCGACAAAGGGCTTGGCATCGATCAGCTTGCCGTTGGTGCGGTCGATCGTGAAGAAGAAGCCGTTTTTCGGCGCGTGGTACAGCACTTTCGTCGGTTTGCCGTTCACCGCCTGCTCGGCGAGGATGATCGGCTGGGTCGCGGTATAGTCCCACGTCTCCGCCGGGGTTTCCTGATAGTGCCATTTATATTTGCCGGTCGTTGCATCGAGCGCGACGACCGACGAGAGGAACCAATTGTCACCTTCGCCGTTCGAGCGCGTGCCGTGGTTCCACGGATTGCCGTTGCCGACGCCAAGATAGATCTGGTCGAGATCCTTGTCGTAAACGATCGCGTCCCACACGGTGCCGCCGCCGCCCGAGGTCTGCCACTCGCCCTTGTCGGACCAGGTGGCGTTGGCCTTGCTCGCGAAGATATCGTCCGACGCTGCGCCGTCCTTTTCCTTCTTCGGATTGGGCGCGGTGTAGAAGCGCCAGCGTTCCTTGCCGGTATCGGCATCGTACGCGGTGACATAGCCGCGCACCCCGAACTCGGCGCCGCCGTTGCCGATCAGCACCATGTCCTTCACGACGCGCGGGGCGCCGGTGATCGTATAGGGCTTCGAGGTGTCGAAGGTCTGCGTCGACCAGAGCTCCTTGCCGGTCTTGCGGTCGAGCGCGATCAGGCGGCCGTCGAGTGCGCCGACGAACAGCTTGTCGCCCCAGACGGCAACCCCGCGGTTGACCACATCGCAGCAAGCGCTGACCGCGCGCTCGCCGGGCACCTTGGGGTCGAAGCTCCAGAGCTGCTTGCCGGTTGCGGCGTCCCACGCGTCGACCTTCGACCAGGCGTGGCTGACATAAAGCGTGCCGTCGACGACCACAGGGGTCGCCTCCTGCCCGCGCGCGTCGTCGAGGTCGGCGAACCAGGCAATGCCCAGCTGGCCGACATTCTTGTCGTTGATGTCGGTCAGCGGGCTGAAGCGCTGTTCGTCGTAGCTGTAGCCGATGCCGGCCCAATCATCGCCGTTGCCGCCGGTCTTGAGCAGGGCCTCGCTGGCCTTTTCGGCGTCGTCGAGCGAAGCGCCCGAGATACTCTCATTCTTCGATGCGTTGCACGCCGCCAATGCCAGTAGTGCGCCGCCCAGCAGCGCGGCCGAAAAGACCCGTTTCGCCATCCCATTCTCTCCCCACGCCCATGCTTGACGTTAACGTCAAGACTGCGCCCGAAGTATCGGGCACGCAAGCAGGAAAATGGGGGGTGGAGGAGGGGGCTTCCCCCCACCAATAACGCTATCGTCACCCCCGGACCTGATCCGGGGTCCACAAAGGCGATTGCAGAGTCGGAAGTCATGGATCCCGGATCAAGTCCGCGATGACGAACTCGTCGGGATCAGTTCCAAGGCGGCGCGTTCAGGCCCTTCGGACTGGCGGTGAAAATCTCGCACCCGGTGTCGGTGATGCCGATGCTATGTTCGAACTGCGCCGAGAGCGAGCGGTCGCGCGTCACCGCGGTCCAGCCGTCGGGCAGCATCTTCACGGCATATTTCCCGGTGTTGATCATCGGTTCGATCGTGAAGAACATGCCGGGGCGCAGTTCGGGCCCGGTGCCGGGACGGCCCGCGTGGACGACCTCGGGCGCGTCATGGAACATCTGGCCGAGCCCGTGGCCGCAGAAATCGCGGACGACGGAATAGCGATGGCGCTCGGCGTGGCTCTGGATCGCGTGGGCGACGTCGCCCATGCGGTTGCCGGGCTTCGCCTGCTCGATCCCGAGCATCAGGCATTCGTAGGTGACGTCGACAAGACGCTTCGCCTTGATCGGCACGTCGCCGACCAGATACATGCGGCTGGTGTCGCCGTGCCAGCCGTCGATGATCGTCGTGACGTCGATATTGACGATGTCGCCATCGCGCAGCGGCTTGTCGTCGGGGATGCCGTGGCAGACGACATGGTTGATGCTGGTGCAGCAGCTGTGCGTGAAGCCGCGATAGCCCAATGTCGCCGGGATGCCGCCGCCGTCGAGCATCATCGTGCGGACGAGGTCGTCGATCGCGCTGGTGGTCACGCCGGGCTGGACGAAGGGAACGAGCGCGTCGAGGATTTCGGCCGAGAGCCGACCCGCCTTGCGCATTCCGGCAAAGCCAGCCTCGCCGTGCAGCTTGATCGTGCCGTCGCGAACGCGGGCGGGCGCCGATGCTTCGTCGGCGGTTACGGAGACATAGTCGTACATGGGGGTGATATAGTCGCGCTGGCCTCAAAAAGCGAGGGGCGGTAATGAAAGCCCCTCCCGCTTGCGGGAGGGGTTTGGGGAGGGGCTGTGGCGTTACAACCCTCCCCGCTGCGACTAGCGAGCAAGCTCGCAAGTCTCGCTGCCCCTCCCGCAAGCGGGAGGGGAGCTATTTGGCTTTACTCCGCCGCCTTCTCGGGCTTGGCCTTTGCCTTGCCCTTGCCGGCCTTGGGCGCGGCGGGGGTGATTTCGAAGGTCAGCGGGTTGCCGACATGGGCGTCCTCCCCGGTCTTCAGCTTGACCTTGACCTCGCCGCCGTGGACCAGCTTGCCGAAGAGCAGTTCCTCGGCGAGCGGCTGCTTGATCTTTTCCTGGATCAGGCGGCCCATCGGGCGCGCGCCATAGAGCTTGTCATAGCCCTTGCCGGTCAGCCATTCGCGCGCCGCGTCGTCGAGCTGGATGTGGACGTTGCGGTCGGCAAGCTGAAGCTCCAATTGCAGGATGAACTTGTCGACGACGCGCGCCACGACCTCGGGGGGCAGATAGCCGAAAGGCACGATCGCATCGAGGCGATTGCGGAATTCGGGGGTGAACATGCGTTTCACCGCCTCTTCCTGCACATCCTCGCGCGTCGACTGGCCGAAACCGATCGACTCGCGTGCCATGTCGCTGGCGCCCGCATTGGTCGTCATGATCAGGATGACGTTGCGGAAATCGACCGTCTTGCCGTGGTGATCGGTCAGGCGGCCATTGTCCATCACCTGCAACAGGATGTTGAACAGGTCCGGATGCGCCTTTTCGATCTCGTCGAGCAGCAACACGCAATGCGGGTTCTGATCGATCGCATCGGTCAGCAGGCCGCCCTGATCATAGCCGACATAGCCCGGAGGCGCGCCGATCAGGCGGCTCACCGAATGCCGTTCCATATATTCGGACATGTCGAAGCGCTGGAGCGGGATGCCCATGATATGCGCGAGCTGCTTCGCAACCTCGGTCTTGCCGACGCCGGTCGGGCCGCTGAACAGATAGTTGCCGATCGGCTTTTCGGGATCGCGCAGGCCCGCGCGGGAGAGCTTGATCGCCGACGACAGCACCTCGATCGCGGTGTTCTGGCCGAAGACGACGCGTTTCAGGTCGGTCTCGAGCGTTTCGAGAACCTTCTTGTCGTCGCTCGACACCGACTTGGGCGGGATGCGCGCCATCGTCGCGATCACCGCCTCGATCTCCTTCGCGGTGATCGTCTTGCGGCGCTTCGACGGCGGGACGAGCATCTGCATCGCGCCGACCTCGTCGATCACGTCGATGGCCTTGTCGGGCAGCTTGCGGTCGTTGATGTAGCGCGACGACAGCTCGACCGCGGCGTTGATCGCGTCGGCGGTGTATTTGACGTTGTGATGGCTCTCGAACGCTTCGCGGAGCCCTGCGAGAATCTTTTTCGTATCCTCGATGCTCGGCTCGATCACGTCGATCTTCTGGAACCGGCGGAGCAGCGCGCGATCCTTTTCGAAGTGATTGCGGAACTCCTTGTAGGTCGTCGAGCCGATGCAGCGGATGACGCCGCCCGACAAAGCGGGCTTCAGCAGGTTCGATGCGTCCATCGCGCCGCCGCTCGTCGCGCCGGCGCCGATCACCGTGTGGATCTCGTCGATGAACAGGATCGCGTGCGGCAGGCCTTCGAGTTCGGAGACGACCTGCTTCAGGCGCTCCTCGAAGTCGCCGCGATAGCGCGTGCCCGCGAGCAGCGCGCCCATGTCGAGCGAATAGATCACCGCGGGCAACAGCACCTCGGGCACGTCGCCTTCGACGATCTTGCGCGCGAGCCCTTCGGCGATCGCCGTCTTGCCGACGCCGGGATCGCCGACATAGAGCGGATTGTTCTTGCTGCGGCGGCAGAGAATCTGGATCGTGCGGTCGACCTCGGCACTGCGGCCGATCAGCGGGTCGACCTTGCCGCCCTTCGCCTTTTCGTTGAGGTTGACGGTGAACTGGTCGAGCGCGGTTTCCTTCTTGGACTTGCCCTCGCTCTTGTCCTTCGTCTCTTCCTTTTCCTCGGGCTCGGCGGTGGGCGACGGCTTGCCGCCCTTGCCGACGCCGTGGCTGAGATACGAGACCGCGTCGAGCCGCGTCAGATCCTGCTGCTGCAGGAAATAGACGGCATAGCTTTCGCGTTCGGAGAAGAGCGCGACGAGGACGTTGGCGCCCGTCACCTCATCCTTGCCCGACGACTGGACGTGCAGGATCGCGCGCTGGACGACGCGCTGGAATCCGCTAGTTGGGGAGGGATCGCTGTGCCCCTCGACCTTCAGGCTGTCGAGTTCGGTGTCGAGATAATGGACGACCGCCGATTGCAGGTCGTCGAGCGCAACGCCGCACGCGCGCATCACTTCGGCGGCATGATCGTCGTCGATCAGCGCATAGAGCAGATGCTCGAGCGTCGCATATTCGTGATGGCGCTCCGAAGCGGCCTTCAGCGCGTTGTGTAGTGTCTTTTCGAGGCTTTCCGAAAAGGACGGCATGGTCTTCATCTCCTTGCGGGGACCAGGCCGGGGAGAGCGGCCCCCTTAGGAACATAAGGTGGCGATGCCGCCGCCACACCGCAAGGGAAAAGCGGAGGCGAATGTGAAATTGCCGTGACACTGTTGTATTATGGTTAACAACGCATGGCCGCGTCCGCGACCCGGCTAGCGTCCTCCGGCGGCCGTTTGTGTGCTCGTCCTGCCTGTTGCGAGGCGGAACAGTGGGACCGTGAGCGTCGTTGAAAGCAGCGCCAGCGTCACGAGCACGGCAAAGACCGTCGGGGTGATGAGCCCCGCCTGCGCGAGGATCGTCGCCGCGACGATCTCCATCAAGCCCTTGCACTGGAGCAGCAGGCCGAGCCGCGTGCGTTCGGTTGCTGGCAGGCTGGCATCGGGCGGCGCCAGATGCACCGCCGCCAGCTTGGACGCACCCGCTATCAACAGCAGGAGCATAGCGGCGCCGATGGCGGCCACGGTGACGACCGCGCCGTCGATGCTGAGACCGCGATGCGCGAAGAAAAGCGGGGACAGGCCGAACAGGGCGACCTTACCGACCAGTTCGGGCCGCAGTCGTTCGGCGAGCGGTTTCGGCGCCATCGCCCCCGCAAAATAGGCGCCGAGCAGTTCGTGCAGGCCGAACGTCGCGGTGCTCCACGACCCGGCCGCGAGATAGGCGACACCCAGCGCGATGGTGATCGCCGGATGGTCGGGCAGGAAACGGCCGATCCGGCTCCGCAGAGCGGCCATCGCCGCGATGAGGGCGATCGCGGCGATCGGAAACCGGCCACCCGGGAGTGGCGCGCCGCCCTCGCCGCGGTGGAGGAAGAGCAGCAGCCCGAGGCCCGACCACAGGATCGCATCATCGAGCGCAGCGATGCGCAGCGCGAGATGGCCGAGCGGTCGGTCGGCGACCGGCAATTCGCGAACGATGCCGACAAGGACGGGCAGCGCGCTCACCGATAGGCAAAGGCCGATGGCGGCTGCGGACAGCAGCGGCGACACCCCCTGCGGGCGCGCCAGGACCGCGTCCATCGTCCCCGAGACTGCAGCCACGAAGCCGACCATGAACGGCAGCGCGAGCGCGGCGAGCGCGGCGCCCACAAGTCGGCCGTCGAGGCGCGGCGCGTGGTCGGTGGTCGTTCGGGTTTCGAGCCCGGCACTGAACGCCAGCGCCAGCACTCCGAGCCATCCGATCGTGTCGCCGAGCGGCGAGGGGCCCAGCACCGACTTGTCGAAGCCGAAGCGGTCGGCGGCGATCGCCACCGCCAGCCCGGTCAGGATCGGCAACACCGCCAACGGGACCGCGCCGCGAACGAGGCGCCAGCAGAGCAGCGGCACCACGAGGAAACAGAGCAGGTCGATGACGAACGCCATGCGCGAGGATTATCGGTCGGGCCGCCGCGCGACAAGGATTTTGTGAACGTTCTCTCTGGGCGCCGGCGCCGTTGCGCTGCGCCTACCCCTTGCGGAACAGCGCCTCGGCGCTCGCCTTGAAAGTTCCCGCAGCGGCCTTGTGCGCCTTCACGCGCGCGATCTCTGCTTCCAGCACCGCGATGCGGTCGTCGAGTTCGGCGACCGACAGCGGATCCAGCACCTGTTTCGTCAGCGCCGCGAGCACATCGTCGCGGCGGCGGGGAAGGTCGTCATCGTCCATGGCGCATCCTTTCTCTCGCTGGTCCCTGATTTGCCCGGCTCCGTTTTGAAGGCGCGCGACTGTTGACCCGTGTCGCACCTCTGTCAATAAGGCGCGCCAAGGGACGATTTCATCAGTGGGGGATTAACTAGCGTGACCAGCCTGCCAGCCGAAATGACCGTGATCGCGATCCGCGAGCCCGGCGGACCCGAGGTGCTGGTTCCCGAAACCCGCCCCGTGCCGCGGCCCGGCCCGGGCGAGGTGCTGATCCGCGTCGCCGCTGCCGGGGTGAACCGTCCCGACGTCTTGCAACGCATGGGCTTTTATCCGCCACCGCCGGGTGCATCGGACCTGCCGGGGCTCGAGGTCGCGGGCACCGTCGTCGCGGTCGGGCCGGCGGGCGATCGCGAACTGCTGGGCCAGTCGGTCTGCGCGCTCGTCGCGGGCGGGGGCTATGCCGAATATTGCGTCGCGCCGGGGGGAAGCTGCCTTCCGGTGCCGCTGGGCTTTTCGATGGAAGAGGCGGCGGCGCTGCCCGAGACCGTGTTCACCGTCTGGCACAATCTGTTCGAGCGCGCCTATGTCCGCGACGGCGAGACCGCGCTGATCCACGGCGGCACCAGCGGCATCGGCACGACCGCGATCGGGCTGTGCAACCTGTTCGGGGTCCGCACGATCGTCACCTGCGGCAGCGCAGATAAGTGCGCCGCCGCGACCGCGCTCGGCGCGACCCACGCGATCGATTATTCGGCGGGGGATTATGTCGAGGCGGTGAAGGGTCTGACCGGCGGCAAGGGGGTTGAGGTCGTGCTCGACATGGTCGGCGGCGACTATGTGCCGCGCAACATCGAGTGTCTCGCCGACGACGGGCGCCATGTCTCGATCGCGTTCCAGCGCGGCGCGAAGGCCGAGGTCGATGTGTCGCAGATCATGCGCCGCCGATTGACGCTGACCGGCTCGACGTTGCGCGCGCGTAGCGCCGAATTCAAGGCTCTGCTCGCGGACGAGATTCACCGTACGCTCTGGCCGCGCCTGTCCGAAGGCGGCTGGAAGCCCGCGATGGACCAGAGCTTCCCGCTCGCCGAAGCCGCCGCCGCGCACGCACGGATGCAGGCGGGCGCGCATGTCGGAAAGATTGTGCTGAGGCTGTCCTGATCCGTCTTCGTCTTGATGCGGGGACGTCAGCGAAAGGAAACAGGGGATGAGCGACCGGCCTATCCTTCACGAATATGCGCTGAGCGGCAATTGCTACAAGATCCGGCTGACAGCGGCGTTTCTGGGTGTCGCGCTCGACCGGCGCGAATATGACATCATGAAGGGCGAGACGCGGACGCCCTCGTTTCTGGCGACGGTCAATGCCAACGGCCGCATCCCGGCTCCAGATCGGCGACCAATTCCTGCCCGAAAGCAACGCTGCCTGTTTCTGGCTGGCCGATGGCACGCGCCTCCTTCCCGACGACCGCTTCGCACGCGCCGACATGCTGCGCTGGATGTTCTGGGAGCAGTATAATCACGAACCCAATGTCGCGACCCTGCGCTTCTGGATGGGGTGGATCGGCGACGCGAATTTGACCGATGTCCAGCGGGCGCTGCTGCCCGGCAAGATCGAGGCGGGAAAGGCCGCGCTCGCGTTGATGGACGAGCATCTGGCGAAGCACGACTGGCTCGCGGGCGGGGCGCTCTCGCTCGCCGATATCGCGCTCTATGCCTACACGCATGTCGCGGAGGAGAGCGGCTTCTTCGCGCTGGCCGATTATCCGGCGGTGCAGCGCTGGCTCGCGCGGATCGAGGCCGAGCCCGGATTTGTGGCGATGGAGGCATAGCGGAAGGTCCGGAAACGACCGATTGCGGCCCGAACTGACCCCGTTCGCATCGAGCGAAGTCGAGATGCCCCTCGGGCTAGGCGCAAGGCTGCTGGGTGTCTCGACTTCGCTCGACACGAACGGAAATAGGGGACGGTCTGGAATCCACCCCCTTTCAGTCATATGCCGCATCTCCGGCAAGCACTGTTAAATCGGGCATTTCCCCGACGCTCACAGAAGGCAGGTATGACGCCATAGACAAAGCCTCCGGTTCCCTTTCGATCCAGTGCGCAAAGCCTCGTGCCGCCCATGAGTACGGCTCGATCTGTGCCCGCTCAAACAAGAAAACGACAAGCTGTTCCGCTATGGCTCTTCCCCATGCCATCACCTCATCATCGGATTGACCCTCGATCCAAATGCCCGTGCTGGACTCGTAGTCCGTCTCGTCGCTTGCATTCAATTCAGCTTCCCGAGGGTTTTCGAAGCCGAAACAGAAGAGGCTCTTAGTAATCATCGGGCCAGACTAGCTTGACCGCTGCTCCGGTCAACGTCCGCTTCCCACCCCATTTCGGTCGGTCAGACGCCGACGCCCTTACATGACCGCTATCGACCGATTGCGGACCTCCTCGGCTAGATGTAATTTCGCTCGACTTGGAGGGCACTATGAGTCCGGGTTATTTGTTTGCATTCGCTTTTTTCACGTCAACGACTGACCAAAGCGTCATAGACCTGTTGATGCGGGAACGCGAAGTGCCGCAGGATCTATACTATCTAGCGCAACGACCGAGCGGGATCATGTTCTGTGATAAGCGGCTAAAGGCCCGACAAACCCGCAGGTTCGAGGAAAGATACGGCCTCCGGCTCAAGAAGGTGATCGCAGCTAAGATAGCAAAGGATGGCTTCGGATGGGCACCCGACGACATCGTTGTGCTGCCTTGCGAAGTCACAACGAAACAGGCAGCTGACAAGTTGCTTTTGAACTTCGACATTGAACTCCGTCGGTTCGAGGCGCGCTACGGCCTAAGTAGTGAAGTCCGCTAACCACCCCAAAGCAGACACCGCCTTCAAACAGGCCTTCCTACATCATCCCGTTGTGCCAGCGTTAATCCGGCGCTCTCATCTGGTGGATCAATGCGGTTGCGGTCCAGCTTGCGCCTGCGGACGGGGCAAGTCGTGCGAGAGGTGTCGGGCAATCCTCCCGGTCCAGAACGGGCGACGCATGAGGCTGAACTTTCCTGAACTTTGGTACCCGGGCCGCGATGATGAACGCAGGCTTGACCGCTTTCCCACCCAAGGCCGCCCTCGAATCCGAGCACTTGCCCCTTTCGTCAAACCGGCATATATCCCCCGCCAATGTCCGGCCGCCCCGCGAGGGGCGGCCCTTATTATTTCCGCTGGAGATTTCGCCATGGCCAATGCCAACGCTACCCCGCTGATGCCGCATGCGACCGCCGCCTGGCTGGTCGACAACACGGGGCTGACCTTTGCCCAGATCGCCGAATATTGCGGTATTCACATCCTCGAGGTGCAGGCGATCGCCGACGAGACCGCGGCGACCAAATATACCGGCCGCGACCCCGTCCGCGCGCACGAGCTGTCGATGGACGAGATCGAAAAGGGCCAGAAGGATCCGAACTACAAGCTCAAGATGAGCGTGCAGGCGCAGGATACGATCCGCCGTACCCGCGGCCCGCGCTACACGCCGGTCAGCAAGCGCCAGGACAAACCCGACGGCATCGCCTGGATCCTGAAGAACCACCCCGAGGTGTCGGACGGCGCGATCGGCAAGCTGATCGGTACCACGCGCAACACGATCGGTGCGATCCGCGACCGCAGCCACTGGAACAGCGCGAACATCGTGCCCAAGGATCCGGTGACGCTTGGTCTCTGTTCGCAGCGCGAACTCGACGCGCTGGTCGCCAAGGCCGCGAAGAAAGCCGGCATCAAGGCGCCCGAGGACAGCCGTCTGGAGGGCGACCGCGAAGCGCTGCTCGAAGAGCTGCGCGCCGAACGCACCGCCGCCGCCGAAGCGCGCGCGGCCGAGGAAGCCGACGCCGACAGCGAAGCCTGACGCATGGTCGGGGGCGGCGACGAGGATCATATTCCGGCAGCCAGCGGCTCGCCGGACGCGTCGCTGACCCAGGACGACAGCTTCACCGCGACGAGCCACGCCGGGCTGACCTATCCGTGGGGCGAGGCCGCGCCGGCACCCGGCGAGACGATCCGCATCGCCGACGGCATCAGCTGGGCGCGCATCCCGATGCCGGGGTCGCTCGGCCATATCAACAGCTGGCTGCTCGACGACGCCGACAGCGAAGGCCGCGAGGGGGTCGCGGTCGTCGACACCGGCATCTGCCTGACCGCCTGTTCGGACGCGTGGAAGGCGCTCTATGCCGGGGCGCTCAAGGACAAGCGGATCACACGGGTGTTCGGCACCCACCTCCATCCCGACCATATCGGGCTCGCGGGCTGGATCGCGAAGAAGCAGGGCGTCAAACTCTGGATGACGCGCGGCGAAATGCTGACCGCGCGCGCGATCGTGGCCGATTCGTCCGAAGTGGCGCCCGACGAGGTGCTCGCCCAGTCGCGCGCCGCCGGCTGGGACGAGGCCGCGATCGAGCAGCAGCGCGCAAGCGGCTGGAACATGTTCCAGCGGATGATCTTTGCGCTGCCGCGCAGCTATGTCCGCATCGCCGACGGCCAACGACTCGATTTCGGCAAGCATGTGTGGCGCGTCGTCACCGGGTCGGGACACAGCCCCGAACATGCGTGCCTGTGGAACGAGCGCGAGGGCGTGCTGGTTTCGGGTGACCAGGTGCTGCCGCGTATCAGCTCGAACGTGTCGGTCAATATCACCGAGCCCGACGCCGATCCGCTCGGCGAATGGCTGGCGTCGATCGACAAGCTGATCGCGACCGTGCCCGCCGACGTCGTCACCTGCCCCGCCCATGGCGAGCCTTTCAAGGGCCTGCACGTCCGCCTGATGGCGCTCCGCGACGAACATCGGATGCGGCTCTACAAGGTCGCGGAGGCGGTCGCCGAAAGGCCGATGCGCGCGGTCGACACCTTCGCGCTGCTGTTCAACCGCCCGATCGCCGGCCACAACCAGAATCTCGCAACCGGCGAGGCGCTCGCGCACCTCAAGCGGCTAGAGGTCGAGGGCCGCATCCGCAAGGAGGACCGCGGCGGGGTGTGGTGGTACCACGGGGTCGCGTGACACTTTTGGTTTTTGGGGTGGTTTCCAAACCGTCCCCCATTTCCGTTCGCATCGAGCGAAGTCGAGATGCCCCTCGGGCTAGGCGCAAGGCTGCCGGGTGTCTCGACTTCGCTCGACACGAACGGATTAGCTTGGGCGTCACGCCCACTTCCGGTCGTTACCGGCCGTACTCTGCCCTTATTCCTCGGTCCGGATCAGGATCATCTCGCCGATCAGCGCAAAGAGGATGAACGGCCCCCACGCCGCGAGGAAGGGCGTGTAGGCGCCGAGATCGCCCATCGCGAGCGCGAAATTGTCGGCGACGAAGTAGGCGAAGCCGAGCGCCATGCCCAGGATCGCGCGGACGAACAGCTTGCCCGAACGCGCGAGGCCGAAGGCCGCGACCGCGCCCAGCAGCGGCATCAGGATCGCCGATAGCGGCCCCGAAATCTTGTGCCACAGCACGCCCTTCAGCGAATCGACCGGTCGGCCCGCTGCCTCAAGCTCGTCGATGGCGGTGCTGAGCTCGGTGAAGGGCAGTTCGTCGCCGTCGACCTGCGCCAGCGTGAACTGGTCGGTGCCGACCCCCTTCATCGCGACGATCGTGCCGAGCGGTTCGAGCGTTCCCGAACGGCGGATGAAGCGCCGCGCATTGGTCAGCTCCCAGCCGCCCGCGACGGGCTTCGCGCTGTCGGCCTTCAGCATCGACGACAGCACGCCCTGCGTGCGTTCATAGACGGTGACGTCGCGCAGCATGACGGGGCCGCGCGTTTCGACCGTGCCGGCGTTGATCAGGTCGTTGCCCGCGCGCACCCAGATGTTGGCGCGCACCCCGCTGTCCCTGGGCACTTTGGCATATTCGACCTTTTGCCAGGCGCTGAGCGCCGCGGTCGAGCGCGTGACGATGCGTTCGTTGAAGGCGAAGCTGATCCCCGCGACGAGCAGCGCGGCGAGGAACAGCGGCGCCAGCACCTGGTGCGCCGACATGCCCGACGCCTTCATCGCGATGACCTCGCTGTTCTGGTTCAGCGTCACCAGCGTCAAAATGGTGCCGAGCAGCACCGAAAAGGGCAGAAAGGTCTCGATGATCTGCGGGATGCGCATCCCGACATAGCGCCAGACCTCGCTGTCGCCATTGCCCGCGACTGCGAGGATCTTGCCGCTCTCGCCGAGCAGGTCGAGCGTCTGGAGGATGAGCACCAGCGCGAACAGGATCGAGAAACTGCGGATCAGGAACATCCGCCCGACGTAAAGCGCCATCGTGCGCGACGGGAAAAAGTGGAGCTGGTGCATGTCAGGCGGCTCGCGGCTTCCGCTGGAAGGCGCCGACCAGGCGGCGGATCTTCTGTCCCGCCTTCGCCGCGAAGCGTTCGAGCGCGCCGATCGGCTGGCCGCCAGGGACATAAGCGACGGTGTAATACATCCAGATCGCCAGCCCTGCGAACAAGAGGAAGGGCACCCACAGCGCGATCAGCGGGTCGACCGCGCCGCGCGCGCCGAGATCCTCGGCATATTGGTTGATCTTGTGCTGCGTCACCAGCAGCACGATCGACAGGAACACCCCGAGCGCCGAGGTCGATCGTTTGGGCGGGATCGCCAGCGCCACCGCCATCAGCGGGATCAGGAACATCGACATCACCTCGACGATCCGGAAATGGAAATTAGCGCGCGATTCCAGCCGCGTCTTCAGCGACTCGTTCTTGTCGCGCCCGGCGACGAGCAGTTCGGGGATCGTCAGTTCGCGGTCGGCGCCGCCGCGCAGGCGGAACGCCTCGATCTTCGGCAACGGGATCGGCAGGTCGTGGTTGTCGAAGGTCAGCACGCGCGGCACCGCGAATTTCGGCGATTCATGGATCAGTACGCCCTGCGACAGGCGCAGGATGATCGTGTTCGGATCGTCGGTCGCAAGGAATTGCCCGCGCGATGCGGTCGCCGACACGCGCTGGCCGTCCTTGTTCTCGCCGCGCACGAAGATGCCGCGCAGCGACTTGCCCTCGTTATAGCTTTCCTCGATGCGCAAGGTCATGCGGTCGCCCAATTTGGTGAACTCGCCGACCTTGATCGAGGCGCCGAGCGCGCCCGACCGAAGATCGAATTGCAGCCCCTCATAGGCGTAGCGGGCATAGGGCTGGATGAAGCCGACGATCGCGAGATTGAGCGCCGCGAGCGCGATCGCATAGGCATAGGGAACGCGCAGCAACCGCCCGAACCCCATGCCGACGCCGCGCAGCACGTCGAGCTCGCTCGACGTGGCAAGCCGCCGGAAAGCCAGGAGAATCCCCAGCATCAGGCCGATCGGGATGCCGAGCGAGAGATATTCGGGGATCAGGTTGGCGAGCATCCGCCACACGACGCTGACCGGGCCGCCTTCGGTCGCGACGAAATCGAACAGCCGCAGCATCTTTTCGAGCACGAGCAGCATCGCCGAAAGGACGAGGGTGCCGAGCATCGGGAAAAACACCAGCCGCGCGATATAACGGTCGATGGCGGGTAGCTTGTTCAATCTTTGGTCGCCCCATCACCATGATTTGGCCGCAAATGATTCCGATATGCCGATTCACGGGCAACAGGGACCCATGTCAGCGTGACGGCTGGCGTGGCTATAACCACTGGGAGCTATTGCGTCATGTCGAAATTTACGTCGGCGTCGCTCTGCGTGGCTCTGCTGTCCATGTCGGTGGCAGCGAACGCAGAGGGGCAGGTCTTACCGAACGACCTCGCCAAATGCCGGAGCGGGCCGTCCACCCTCGTCCAGATCAGCGGCGTCAAGGCCGGATCGGGCAAGATCCGTGTCCAGAGCTATCGCGCCAACGCGTCCGAATGGCTGGCCAAGGGCCGCTGGCTTACGCGCATCGAAGTCCCCGCGCGTGCGTCATCGATGACCGTGTGCGTGCCGCTTCCCCAGGCCGGCGCCTATGGCATCGCGGTGCGCCACGATTTCAACGGCAACGGCAAGACCGATCTGTCGACCGACGGCGGCGGGATGTCGAACAACCCGAGCATCAACATCTTCAACCTCGGCAAGCCGAGCTACAAGAAGACGGCGTTCGAGGTTGGCAATGCACCGAGAACGATCTCCATCACCATGAAATATATGTAGCCGATGGCCAGCGTCGCCCTTCTTTCCAATCCGCGTTCGACCGGCAACCGCTCGCTGTTGCCGCAGGTTCGCGAATTTTGTGCGGCGCACCCCGACATCTTCCACTATGAAGTGGAGGACGTCGGGCAGATCGGCGAGGCGATCCGCACGATCGCAATGGTCAACCCCAGCGTCGTCGCGATCAACGGCGGCGACGGCACGGTGCAGGCGGCGCTGACCGAACTCCATTCGGGCGGCCATTTCGACGGTTCGCCGCCGCCGGTCGCGGTGCTTCCCAACGGCAAGACCAATCTGATCGCGCTCGACCTTGGCGCCGAGGGCGATCCGATCAAGGCGCTGCAGCGCGTGCTCGACCTCGTCCATTCGGGCGAGCTTCAGGAGCATGTGATCGAGCGCCAGTTGATCGCGCTCGACAATGACGGCGGCCGGCCGGTGCTCGGCATGTTCCTCGGCGGCGCTTATCTTGCCGACGTGATGCTCTATTGCCGCAACCGAATCTATCCGCTTGGCCTGCCGAACGGCATTTCGCACATTCTTGCCGCAATCCTCGGGCTGTTCGCGATCATTTTTGGCCTCGGCGGCGGGCGGCTCCCGCCGAAGCCCGAGCCGATGACCGTCTCGCTGGTTCGCCAGGGCGAGTTCAAGGGCAAATTCTCGCTGCTGATCGTCACGACGCTGGAAAAGCTGCTGCTCAGTATCAAGACCAGCGAAAGTCACGGGACCAATGGGCACATGAAGCTGCTCGCGACCGACAGCAATGTCGGTGCGCTCTTCCGGATGCTCGGCGCGACGTGGCGCGGGACGCTGGGGCAGAAGCCGCTCAACGGGGTGCATTTCCAGCAAGGCGACGAAATCCGCATCGAGGGCAAGCGTTCGAACGTCATCCTCGACGGCGAAATTTTCGAAGCGAAGAACGGCAGGCCGATCATCCTGACCTCGACGCAGCCGGTACCGTTTCTGCGCCTCGCGGCCTGACGCCCGCCTTATGTCCGATATCCGCGCCCTCGTCCGCGAAGAGCTTGCGACGCCGGTCGATCCGCGCGCCGCGGCAATGGCCGCGGCGATCGCGGCCCACTATCCGGGCAGCGCGCGTGCGGTGCTGTTCTATGGCTCGTGCCTCCGCGAGACGCAGCTCGACGGGCTGATGCTCGATTTCTACCTGATCGTGTCCGACTATGGCGATGCCTTTCCCAAGCGCTGGATGGCGCTTGCCAACCGGCTGATCCCGCCGAACGTCTTTCCGTTTCAGCACGGCGGGCTGATCGCCAAATATGCGGTGCTGAGCGAGGCCGACTTCGACCGGCTGAATGGCGCCGAAACGCGCAATGTGTCGGTATGGGCGCGCTTCGCGCAGCCGTCGCGACTGGTCTGGGCCGTCGACGATACCGCGCGCGACCGGGCGATCGCGGCGGTCGCGCGCGCCGCGCCGACCTTGCTCGCGGCGGCGGGGCGCGTCGAGGGCGAGGCACCGCTCGACTGGTGGCGCCGCGCCTTCGCGCTCACCTATTCGGTGGAACTCCGCGCCGAGCGCACGAACCGCGCCCAATCGGTGGTCGATGCCGATCCCGATCGCTACCTGCGGTTCAGCGAACCGGCGATTGCCGCGATTCCCGCGAACGCGCGCAGCGGCGGCTGGGCGCGGCGGCGGATCGAGGGCAAGCTGCTCAGCATCGCGCGGCTCGCGAAGGCCAGCCTGACCTATGCCGGCGGGATCGACTATCTGGCGTGGAAGATCAATCGTCACGCGGGCACGAAGATCGAGATCAAGCCCTGGCAACGCCGCTGGCCGCTCGTCGCCGCGCTGACCCTGGTGCCGCGCCTGATCCGGGGCGGGGCGATCCGCTAGGCATGCAACGCCGGTGACTATGGACCCCGGATCAAGTCCGGGGTGACGAAAAGACAAGCTGTCGCTTCAGCTCGCCAGCCGCTGCCCCTCGGGCCGTCCGTCGCCGCAGCGCCGGATCGCCCGGTCGAGCGCGACCAGCGTGAAGGGCTTGCGCAGCACGTCATGGTCGCCGAAGGCCTCGACCTCGCCCGCGTCGCCCGCATAACCGGTGACGAACAGGATCGGGAGGGCCGGCCAACGCCGCCTGAGCTGCGCGACCATTTCGGGGCCGGTGAGCTGCGGCATCAGGACGTCCGACAGTATGAGGTCGAAACCGCCGTGGCGTTCGACGATCGCCTCTGCGTCGAGCGGATTGGCGCAGGCCACCGCCTTGTGTCCGAGCTCCTCGACCGCGTCGACGGTCGCGGCGAGCACGCGCTGGTCGTCCTCGACGACGAGGATGCGCAGCGCCTCGGTGGCGGGTGCGGCGACCGGGTCGGTGTCGCGGCCGGGGTCGGTCAGGACGGCCGCAGCGGCCTTTGCCACCGGCAGCAGCATCGCGACGCTGGTGCCTTGGCCCTCGGTCGAATGGATCTGCACCTCGCCGTCCGACTGACGGCAGAAGGCGAAGACCTGGCTCATGCCGAGCCCGGTGCCCTGACCCGCGGGCTTGGTGGTGTAGAAGGGGTCGAATACCCGCTCGAGCACTTCCGCGGACATGCCGCAGCCGGTGTCGATCACCTGTACCGCCAGCGCGGCGGTCTGGTCCTGCTCGTCGGCCAGGGTGCGGATCGTCAGCGAGCCATGCCCCTCCATCGCATCGCGCGCGTTGACCGAGAGGTTAAGCAGCGCGTTCTCGAACTGCTGCCGGTCGATCCAGCAGGCGAGGCCGGGGCTGTTGAGATCGAGCGTCAGCGCGATGCGGTCGCCGATCGTGCGCTCGATCAGCTCGGCGAAGCTCGCGATGCAGTCGTCGACGACGACCATTTCGGGGCGCGCGGGTTCGGAGCGCGCGAAGGCGAGCAGGCGGCGGGTCAGGTCGGCGGCGCGGTTGGCGCCGTCCATCGCGTTCGACAGGTGGCGCTGCGCCTTTTCGGGCGCGGTGACGACGAGGCGCTGCGCAAGTTCGAGCCCCCCGACGACGACTGCGAGCATGTTGTTGAAGTCGTGCGCGATGCCGCCGGTGAGCTGGCCGACCGCTTCCATCTTCTGCGCCTGCCGCAGCTGCGCCTCGGCGGCCTCGCGCTCGCTCATCTCGCTGCGCAGCGCGACGTTCGCCTGTTCGAGCTCGGCGGTGCGCGCTTCGACCGCGGCCTCCAGCTGCATGGCGCGGTCGCTCTCGGCCCATTGTTCGCGGCGCGCGGCGCGGCGTTCGCTTTCGGCGCGGACCAGCGACACGGTCGCGGCAATCGCGATGACCGCGGCGGCGGCGCCGAGCAGCGAAAAGAGCAGAATCGCCTGGTTGAGGCTCGCGCGGTCGGCCGACGCGACGCGGTTGCGCTCGGCGAGGATCGTCCGCTCGTTGCGGATCAACTCGGACAAGAGCCGGTCGATACGGGTCAGTGCGGCGTCGTGCCCCGCGGCATTATATTTGGAGATGGCGGCGACGGTCTGGCGATAATTGGCGCTGAGCGCCGCGTCGCCGAGTTGCTCGCCGCGCACGTTGAGTTCAGCGGTCAATTGCTTGACGAGCGCGTCCTGCTTGGGGTTGTCGCGGACATTGCGTTGCAGCAGCGTCAGATACTGCTGCGACAGCCCCCATTGCTGCTGATAGACGCGGCCGTCCTCCTTCTGCAGCCCGACCGCGAAGCGCCCGAGCGCAGCCTCGGCGCGCGCGAGCGCGGCGTCGAGGCTGCGCGTCTGCGAGATGATTTCCAGGCTGTGCGCCTGCCAGCCTAGCGAGCGGTCGTAGCTGTCGTTGGCGCGGGTGAGCAACAGCACGAGCGCGCCGACGATTCCGGTCAGGATCGCGCCGAGGACGATCGTCAGCCAGAAGCGCAACCGCTCCCGCCGATCCTCGGTTTCATTGTCGATATCCCGCTCGAACACGCTCATCTTCTACCGGACGCGCGCTTTACCGCAAAGCCGCGAAGGCGCCGCGCCGGGGCAACGCCTTCAACTCGCCGCGAAAAGGAATCCGCTGGTCGGCGCGGCAGTCCGCTTCAGCCAATGATCTGCGCGCGCTTGCCCGCGCGCTCGAAGCGGCCGAGGATCTCGTCGACCTGGTCGCTGGTGTGCTCGGCGCAGAGCGAACAGCGCAGCAGGGTCATCCCCGCGGGGGTTGCGGGCGGACGGGCAAGGTTCACGTACAGACCTTCCTCGAGCAGCGCTTCCCACATCGTCGCGCCGCGTTCGAGATCGGGCATGATCACCGCGATGATCGCCGACTGCGGCTCTTCGGTGCCGAGCTGGAAGCCGAGCGCGAGGAGGCCCGCGTGGAGTTTCTTGCTGTTCTCCCACAGGTGCGCGCGCTTGTTCGACCCGTGCATCAGCTTGCGGATGCTCGTCGCCGCGGTCGCGACGACGCTGGGGGGCAGCGAGGCGGTGAAGACATACGGGCGGCAGACGAGCCGCATGATCTCGAACTTCGGGTGGTTCGACACGCAGAAACCGCCGACGGTGCCGACGCTCTTCGAAAAGGTGCCGATGATGAAGTCGACATCGTCGATCACGCCCTGCGCCTCGGCGACGCCGCGGCCATGTTCGCCGATGAAGCCCATCGAATGCGCCTCGTCGACTAGGACCATCGCGCCATTTTCCTTGGCGATGCGGACCATCTCTTTCAGCGGCGCGATGTCGCCGAGCATCGAATAGACGCCCTCGAGCACGACGAGCTTGCCCGCCTCGGCGGGCAGGCGCTTCAGCCGTTTTTCGAGCGCTTCGACATCGTTGTGGCGAAAAGCGACGATTTCGGCGTCGCCCATCTTGCATCCGTCATAGATCGATGCGTGGCTGTCGATGTCGAGAATGACATAGTCGCCCTTGCCCGCAATCGTCGAAATGATGCCGAGGTTCGCCTGATATCCGGTCGAGAACACCATGGCATGATCCATGGCGTAAAATTCCTTGAGCGCCTCTTCGCACTCCTTGTGCCCCTGATAGGTGCCGTTGAGGACGCGGCTGCCGGTGGTGCCGCTGCCGAATTTGTCGAGGGCGTCCTTGCCCGCGGCGATGACATCCTCGTCGAAGGTCATGCCCATATAATTATAGGTGCCGAGCAGGATCGTCTCGCGCCCGTTGCAGATCGCGACGGTCGGCGAGATCACCTTTTCCATCACCAGGCTGAACGGATCGGTGACGCCGGTCGCGAGCAGATCCTCGCGCTGCTGGATCAGCGGGTCGAATTTCGAGAAGAGGTCGGTCATTTGAGTTCTTCCGTGTGCCCCGGCGAAAGCCGGGGTCCAGATGGGTGGTGCGTCGTCGCGATGGGCCCCGGCTTTCGCCGGGGATCACGGATGCGTCAGCCCTGCAGCTTTTCGACTGCCGCAACCAACTGGCCGACCGTCTCGATCTCGGCCTGCTGGTTCATGCTGATGATGATGTCGAACGTGTCCTCGACCTCGGCGACGAAATCCATCACGGTCAGGCTGTCCCATTCGAGATCGCCGGCGAAGGTGGTGGCGTCGGTCAGCGCGACGCCCTTCTTGTTGAAAGGTTCGATCAGGCCGAAAATCTGGTCCTTGAGGGCGGTGCTCATCTGGTGCGTCCCATAATGGAAGAAAGTTGCGCGCGGGAATGCCGCGATGCTGACCGCTTGGCAAGCGAATGCGGCGGGAATCGGGCAGCATCTTGCCGTTCGCGGCGCTTCATGCCATCCCGATCACGGGTCGCTGAAGCCTTCGGGCAGGGGACAGGACTTTATGGACAGCGAAAAATCGAGCGTGACGCCGGAGCCGGCGACGGGCTTTCCGTCCAACGCGGTGCATCTCGTCCGCACGACGCAGCAGATCACGATGCAATTGTCGCAGATGGCGGATCAAAAGGCGTCGATCCTGATGGGCGCGACCTTCGTCGTCTTCACGCTCGCGGTCGGGCAGGCGCGCTCGGGCGGCGGGGCGCTCGCGATGCCGCTGACGATCCTCGCGACTTTCTCGTTCCTTTCGGCGCTGCTGGCGGTTTCGGCGGTGCTGCCGCGTGTCGGCAAGGCACCGCCCGTCGTTTACAAGGACGGCAAGGACCACAGCAATATCCTGTTCTTCGGCCGCTTCGAGCAGATGGAGGAAGATGAATATATCGCGGCGGTCAAGGCGCGCCTGCGCAGCGAAGAGGATATGTACGAGGCTATGCTGCGCGACACCTATCAGAACGGGATCGTGCTGGCGCGGCGCAAATATCGGTATCTTGCCTATGCGTACCGGCTGTTCGTGACGGGGCTGACGTTGACCTTCGTGGCCTTCGGGGTCGAGATGGCGATGCTGCGGGTGGGATGATGCAGCGACGCACCAGGTAATATCATTCGTCATCCCGGACTCGATCCGGGATTCACTCACGCGGCGCTGGAGGAATGGATCCCCGGTCAAGTCCGGGATGACGATGAAAATGGTGGCAGATGCATTGCTGTTGCCTTTGTGCCACCCCCTGCAGACAAATAAACCGCCCGCGCCGGACCACACTTGAACCCCCAAGCCGTCCCGCCTATCCGGGCCGGCTATGCTGGAGCAGGCCCACCCCCTGACTGCGGATCGCCCGCAGGATTTCCGCGCCGAGTTTCGCGCGACGCTGGCGCTCGCCGTGCCGCTGGCGGCGGCGAACTTGCTCCAGATGATGGTCCACGCGATCGACGTCATTTTCGTGGCCCGGCTCGGCGACAAGGATCTGGCGGCCTCGTCGCTCGGGGTTTCGATCTTCGGTCTGTTGCTCTGGACCGGCACCGGCCTCGTCAGCGCCGCCGCGCCGCTGATCGCCGCAGAACTCGGTCGCCGCAAG
The DNA here is from genome assembly GCF_949769155.1 of Sphingopyxis sp. Geo48. Taxonomy (NCBI): domain Bacteria; kingdom Pseudomonadati; phylum Pseudomonadota; class Alphaproteobacteria; order Sphingomonadales; family Sphingopyxidaceae; genus Sphingopyxis; species Sphingopyxis sp. Geo48. The sequence goes on from NZ_CATKPA010000004.1 coordinate 54,570, forward strand.
CATAGCGTGCGCGAGGTGCGCCGCACCGTTCGCATGGCGCTGTGGCTGAGCGCGCTCGTTTCGCTGGTGTTCATGGCCGTTTGCGCGGCGGGCGGGCCGATCATGCGCGCGACGGGGCAGCCCGAGGAGCTGACCACGCGCGCGGCGAGCTTTTTGCTGATCCTGATGCTCGGGATGTTCCCGATGATCGCGGCGGCGGTGCTGCGCATTTTCGTCTCGGCGCTGGGTCGCCCGACGATCGCGACGATGATCACTTTCTTTGCGCTCGGCACCAATGCGCTCGGCAACTGGGCGCTCGTCTTCGGTCACCTCGGTATGCCCGCGCTCGGCCTCCACGGTTCGGCGCTGTCGAGCATCATCACGAGTACGCTGATCCTGCTCGCCTATGTCGTTGTGATCCAGAGCGACCGGCGCTTGCGCCGCTATCGCCTGTTCGGCAACTGGTGGCGCAGCGAATGGAGCCGCTTCGTCGAGATGCTGCGCATCGGCACCCCGATCAGCCTGACCATTCTGGCCGAGGCGGGGCTGTTCACCGGCGCGGCCTTCCTGATGGGGCGCATCGGCGAAGCGCAGCTTGCCGGGCACACGATCGCGCTGCAGGTCGCCGCGCTCGCGTTCCAGATCCCGTTCGGGGTCGCGCAGGCGGCGACGATCCGCGTTGGGCTGGCTTATGGTGCGCAGGATCATCGCGGTATCGGGCTCGCGGGCTATGCCTCGCTCGCGCTCGGCATCGGCTTCATGGGTTTTACCGCGATGCTGATGTGGTTGTTCCCGTCGCTCGTCCTGTCGATCTATGTCGACGTCGATGCCGCGCGCAACGCTGCACTGGTCGGTTTCGCGATGCAGTTCCTCGTCGTCGCCGCGGCGTTCCAGCTGTTCGACGGTGCGCAGGCGGTCGCGGCTGGCGTGCTGCGCGGGTTGCAGGACACGCGCGTGCCGATGATCATCGCGGTCTGTGGCTACTGGATCGCCGGATATGGCACCGCGATCTACCTCGGCTTCTGGACGCCGCTTCAGGGCGTGGGCGTCTGGATCGGGCTCGCCGTGGGCTTGATCGTCGTGGCCGCGCTGCTGCTTACGCGCTGGCGGATGCGGGCGCGATTGGGGCTGCTTCCTTCAATCGCTGCTGGCTGAATTGGTGCGCCAGCTGGTTGAGGCGCCGGGTCATCGCGACCAGTTCGTCACGACTGGTCAGCATCGGCGGGCGCTGCGCGTTCGATGAATTCTGGAAACTCAGCCGGCTGGTCACCGTCCGGCCATCGAACACGAGTGCGACTTCGAGCACCGAATGGACGATATCGGCTCTGACAGGTAGAAGCTGCTGGATAGCTGCAACGCGAACGTCGAGACGCTTCGGGTTGCGGAACCGATCGCGCGCCTTCTGTAGAAGGGTCAGCTTCTGGCTGAATGGCTGTCCCGGACTCGCCTTCACATCGGTCCTGCCGATATATTGCATAACCGCCGATTCGAGGCGGGCAAAGGCGTCCAAAAAATCGCATCGCAGCAACTGCGCATCATTTCGAAGCACCGTTAGATCGGTGGCGTCGCTGCCCTTGATGATCGGAATTTCGTACCCCATCTCAGCGGCGTAACGCGCCGCCGAAAATTTTCCCTTAATCGCCTTGACGCTGTCACAACCCCCACCCATATGCCGGCTGTTAGCACTCGCGCCCCGTGAGTGCTAAAACGACATCCATTGCATCTCTGGAGGGATATCCATGCAATTTCGTCCGCTGCACGACCGCGTGCTCGTTCGCCGTATCGAAGCCGAAGAAAAGACGGCCGGCGGCATCATCATCCCCGACACCGCCAAGGAAAAGCCGCAGGAAGGCGAAGTCGTCGCCGTCGGTTCCGGCGCCAAGGCCGAAGACGGCAAGGTCACGCCGCTCGACGTCAAGTCGGGCGACCGCATCCTGTTCGGCAAATGGTCGGGCACCGAAGTCAAGGTCGACGGCGAAGAGCTGCTGATCATGAAGGAATCGGACATCCTCGGCGTCATCGCCTGAGTGATTTGATCGAATCTCGAGTGAAGTTGCGCAGTTTCCTGCGCCTTTGAAAGGAACAAGCCCATGGCTGCTAAAGACGTCAAATTCTCGCGCGACGCGCGCGAACGCATCCTGCGCGGTGTCGACACCCTCGCCGACGCGGTGAAGGTCACCCTCGGTCCCAAGGGCCGCAACGTCGTGATCGACAAGAGCTTCGGCGCGCCCCGCATCACCAAGGACGGCGTCACCGTCGCCAAGGAAATCGAACTCAAGGACAAGTTCGAGAATATGGGCGCCCAGATGCTGCGCGAAGTCGCATCGAAGGCGAATGACAAGGCCGGCGACGGCACCACCACCGCGACCGTTCTCGCCCAGGCGATCGTCCGCGAAGGCATGAAGTCGGTTGCCGCCGGCATGAACCCGATGGACCTGAAGCGCGGCATCGACCTTGCGGTGAACAAAGTCGTCGAAACGATCAAGGCCCAGTCGAAGCCGGTCGCCGGGACGTCGGAAATCGCCCAGGTCGGCATCATTTCGGCCAATGGCGACAAGGAAGTCGGCGACAAGATTGCCGAAGCGATGGAAAAGGTCGGCAAGGAAGGCGTGATCACTGTCGAGGAAGCCAAGGGTCTCGATTTCGAGCTCGACGTCGTCGAAGGCATGCAGTTCGACCGCGGCTATCTGTCGCCTTACTTCATCACCAACCCGGAAAAGATGCTCGTTGAGCTCAGCGATCCCTACATCCTGATCTTCGAAAAGAAGCTGTCGAACCTCCAGTCGATGCTTCCGATCCTCGAAGCCGTGGTGCAGTCGGGCCGTCCGCTCCTCATCATCGCCGAAGACATCGAAGGCGAAGCGCTCGCAACGCTGGTGGTCAACCGCCTGCGCGGCGGCCTGAAGGTCGCTGCCGTCAAGGCACCGGGCTTCGGCGATCGTCGCAAGGCGATGCTGCAGGACATCGCGATCCTCACCGCCGGTGAAATGATCAGCGAAGACCTGGGCATCAAGCTCGAGTCGGTTACGCTGAACATGCTCGGCCAGGCGAAGCGCGTCACGATCGACAAGGACAACACCACCATCGTCGATGGTGCTGGCGACCATGACGCGATCAAGGGCCGCGTCGAACAGATCCGTGCGCAGATCGAAACGACGACCAGCGACTACGACAAGGAAAAGCTGCAGGAACGTCTGGCGAAGCTCGCCGGCGGTGTTGCCGTGATCAAGGTCGGCGGCGCTTCGGAAGTCGAAGTGAAGGAACGCAAGGACCGCGTCGACGACGCGCTCCACGCGACCCGCGCCGCGGTCGAGGAAGGCATCGTCCCCGGCGGCGGTACCGCGCTGCTGTACGCCACCAAGGCCCTCGCAGGCCTGTCGGGCGTCAACGAAGACCAGACCCGCGGTGTCGACATCATCCGTCGCGCGCTGCAGGCTCCGGTTCGCCAGATCGCCGAAAACGCGGGCTTCGACGGCGGCGTCGTCGCGGGCAAGCTGTTCGACCAGAACGACAGCAACTTCGGCTTCAACGCCTCGACCGACGTCTATGAAGACCTGGTCAAGGCCGGTGTCATCGACCCGACCAAGGTCGTCCGCACCGCGCTGCAGGATGCGGCCTCGGTCGCCGGCCTGCTGATCACGACCGAAGCCGGCATTGCCGAGACGCCCGAAGACAAGCCGGCGATGCCGATGGGCGGCGGCGGCATGGGCGGCATGGGCGGCATGGACTTCTAAGTCCGTACCGTTCGGCGCTCAGCCAACTAGAAACGGGGCCGGGGGAGCGATCCTCCGGCCCTTTTTCCTGTCCTCTCTCATCGTCACCCCGGACTTGATCCGGGGTCCATTCAAGCGGTCGTGGCGATGGATGCCGGATCAAGTCCGGCATGACGAAGGAGGATATCGAAATAGGATGGCCGGGGCATTGCCAGTTCACCTCGGGCAACATAGCTAGACGTGATGTTTCTGCTCTACGCCCTTGCCGCATCCGCTATCGCCGCCGATCCCGCTCCGATCGAACGCTGCGGCTATCGCATCGTGCAAGGCTACCCGCACGATGCGACCAGTTTCACCCAGGGCCTCTTCTGGGACGAGGGGCATCTCTACGAAGCCACCGGTCAATATGGCCAGTCGCGCGTCGCGCGGCTCGACCTCAAGACCGGTCGCGCGCTGATCCAGACGAAGCTGCCGTCGGACCAGTTCGGTGAGGGCATCACCCGCTGGGGCGACCAGATCGTCGGCGTAACCTGGCAGAATGGTGTGGGGCATCGCTGGTCGATCAAGGATCTGAAGCCGCTCGGGACCTTCAAATATGACGGCGAGGGGTGGGGCGTGACGATGGTCGGGGACAGCCTCGTCCTCAGCGACGGATCGTCGGAGCTCAAGTTTTTCGATCCCGCGACGATGACGGAACAGAAGCGCGTCACCGTCCGCTTCGGTGGACGTCCGCTCGCGATGCTCAACGAGCTCGAAACGATCGACGGTCAGGTCTGGGCCAATGTCTGGATGACCGACCTGATCGTGCGCATCGATCCGGCGAGCGGCGACATCAAATCCTACATCGATCTGACCGGGCTCAGGCAGGATGCGGGTGCGACGGGCGGCGACAGCGTGCTCAACGGCATCGCGTGGGACGCGAAGAAGAAGCGGCTGTTCGTCACCGGCAAATATTGGCCGAAGCTTTACGAGATCGCGCTCGCCGACTGCGGTTAGGCTCTCAGCGCCGCCTCCATCCGCGCCGCCGCGGCATCATAGACGCGCCCTTTGAGGCCGTCGGTAATCGCCTGCGGTGTCCGGTCGGGATGCCCGCCCGCGAAAGGCGGGGCCGGGTCATATTCGATCGCGAGTTGGATCGCCTGCGCGACCGCATCGCCCTTGATGCGTGCAATCAGCGTGAGCGCGAAATCGAGCCCCGAGGTCACGCCGCCGCTCGTCACGACATTGCCATCCTCGACGATCCGCGCCGCCTCATACGTTGCGCCGACGAGCGGTAGCAACTGCGTATAGCCCCAATGCGTCGTCGCGCGCTTGCCCGTGAGCAGCCCAGCGCGGCCGAGCAGGAAGGCACCGGTGCAGACGCTCGTGACCCATGCGGCGCCTGCCGCCTGCCGTGCGATGAAGTCGATCGTCGCCGCGTCGCCGAGCGCGTCGACGACGCCGTGCCCGCCGGGAACGCACAGGATGTCGGCTTGCGGCGCGCTGGCGAAATCATGCGTTGGCAGGATCGCAAAGCCGCTGTCGGTCGCGATCGGATCGAGGCTTTGGGCCGCGCCGACCAGGGTCGCGCCGGGCATCCGGCAGAGTGCCTGCGCCGGCGCGGTGAAGTCGAGCTGCGTGATGCCCGGAAAGAGCAGGAAGACGATGGTGATCGGGGTTTCGGTCATGCGGATGGTCCCTCTTCGGCAGTGGATCACCCAGGCGCGCGGCTTACATCGGCCCCGCTTCCCGATGGAACTCCACCTTCTTGCGCCAGTCGCGGGACAGCGTCATCCTAATCCCGCCGCGCTTCGAGGGGAAGACTATTTTGCCGTTTCTTCCCTGGTGGCGGCCTCGTCGGCTGCCGGCGCGGCGGCGTCGCGGCTTTCCAGCATTTCGGCGGCATCGTCGAGCGCCTTGGCCTCGCTGACGGTCACGCCGCCGGGGCCGGGCTCATTCTCGGTGCGGCTGCATCCCGCCGCCAGCATCGCAAGGGCCGCGGCGGGCAGGAAATATCGCATCATCCACTCCAGCAAAAAGGGGCCCCATCCGGCAGGATGGAGCCCCTCGATATCAGCCAGAAGGCCAGCCTGCGACTTACTTCTTGTCGTTGGCTTCGGCCTTCTTGGTTTCGTCGGCAATCTTGTCGCCCGCGGCCGCGGCGGCGTCGCCTGCTGCGTTCACGGTGCCTTCGACGGCATTGCCGGCCTTGTCGGCGGCGCCTTCGACAGCGGCGCCGGCATCCTTGGCGGCATCGGCAGTCGCGTCGGCAGCGTCGGTGGCGGCATCGGCCGCGGCATCACCGGCGGCGGCGGCATCGTCGGCAACTGCGCCCGCGGCTTCCGACGTTTCTTCCTGCGCCTTTTCCGAGCAGGCGGCGAGGCTGAAAGCGGCCGCGGCCATCGAGGCGATGATGATCTTGCGCATGGGGTCTCCCTCTATCCAATATAATGGCCGAAAAGCCATCATGCCGAGATTAAACGGCGATGCGCGGCTTGGCAACCGGCGAGCATCCGCCGAGCAGAAAGGCGCGAAAAGGAGGGCGATTCGCTATTTGCAAACGCATGACGGACCGTCCGGTATCGGGCGGTTAGCTGCCATTTGCGACCGATCCGGCTTCGATGACCGGTTTCGACTGAAGGTGACCTATCCATCATCGTCACCCCGGACTTGATCCGGGGTCCATGACTTCAGCGCTGCGGTGGATCCGGGATCAAGTCCGGGATGACGAATGACAGCATACGGCCGGTTGCTGCCATAAGATCCTCCCCATCGACTTGCGATGGGGAGGGGGACCGCCGCGAAGCGGTGGTGGAGGGGCGGCGGGCGTTAGCGAGCGCTGCGCGCTCGGCCCCTCCGTCAGCCCTTCGGGCTGCCACCTCCCCATCGCAAGTCGATGGGGAGGACCATAACGGCAGCTCACCACCCCCATAGCCGTCATCCTCGGCCGAATTTGCAATCGACATGATCGCCAAAAGGAAAGGGGCCGCCAGCGCGTGCCGACGACCCCTCGATCCTTTCGGCCGCAACGGCCGGAAAGAAGCTTACTTCTTGGCTTCTTCCATCGCGCCCTTGGCGGCGTCGGTCGCTTCCTTCGCAGCGTCGGCGGCTTCGGTCGCCTTGTCGGCAGCCTTGGCAGCGTCGCCAGCGGCAGCGGCATCGGTCGCTTCCTTGGCGGCGTCGCCAGCGGTCGCAGCTGCGTCGGCAGCGCCTTCGGCAGCCTGCATCGCGCCGTCGGCAGCGCCTTCGACGGTTTCGGTCGCCGGGGTTTCGGTGGTGGCGGCGTCGTCGGCAGCCTTTTCACCGCAAGCGGCGAGGCCCATCGTGGCGGCCAGAACGAGCGACAGAGTGATCGATTTCTTCATATGGGAATACCCCTCTCGGTTTGAACGGATCGACCGGCATGGGAACCAATCGATCCCGTGAACTTGCCAATCGCGGGCAGAATTACCGCCTCGCCAAATGGCGTGCAATGACCTTTTTTCAAGGATGCCCGCCATTTGTCGTAATTTCGGGCCTGCCGATTCGCCAGCGGCGGAAATCGCGGCTTGCGGACTGGTTGACCAGATATAAAGAAAGCTTTATATGTGAATATATGACCGAGCTGCTCGACATTTTTCGCGCCCTTGCGGACCCCACGCGCCTGCGGGTCGTCGCGCTGCTGCGCGAGATGGAACTGGCGATCGGCGAGCTGGCCGCGGTGCTCGACCAGAGCCAGCCGCGCGTATCGCGCCACGTCCGCATCCTCGCCGAGGCAGGGATTGTCGAGCGGCGGCGCGAGGGGAGTTGGGTGTTCCTGCGGGTCGTCGAAAAGGGTCCCGTCGCCGATATCATCGCGCAGACGGGCGGCTGGCCCTTTTCGGCGCGCGAGGCGCTGGTGATCGCGCACGATGCGCGCCGGCTGGCTGCGGTGCGCGACGAGCGCGCGGCGGCCGCCGAGCGCTATTTCGCCGAACATGCCGCCGAATGGGATGCGATCCGGTCGCGCCACGTCGCCGAGAGCGAGGTCGAGGCCGCGATGCTCGCGATGATGCACAATCGCCGGCTCGGTCATCTGCTCGACATCGGTACGGGAACGGGCCGGATGGCGGAGATTTTCGCGCCCACCGCGCGCCGGATCACCGCGCTCGATCGCAGCCCCGAAATGCTCCGCATCGCGCGCACGAAACTGTCGGGCCAGCCGCTGCCGATCGACCTGGTTCAGGGCGATTTCCTGCATCTGCCGCTTGCCGACGCCAGCACCGACAGCATCGTCATCCATCAGGCGCTCCATTTCGCGCACGAACCCGACCGTGTGATCGCCGAGGCGGCGCGGGTGCTGCGCGGCGGCGGCCATCTGCTGATCGTCGATTTCGCGCCGCATGAGGATGAGGAGCTGCGCACGCTCGGCGCGCACGCGCGCCTCGGCTTTTCGGATGCGCAGATCCGCGGCTGGTTCGCCTCGGCGGGGCTGCTGCTCGAAACCACCCAGACGCTGGAAGGCGGCGACCTGGCCGTGAAGCTGTGGCTCGGCCGCCGGCGCAGCGACGAAGATCAACCCCCCGTCGCCGAGGGCGGGCAAAATAAAAGGCTGGCCGCATGACCTCGAACCTCAACTCGCTGGCGGAGGCGCGCCGCGCGGCGGCCTCGCCGCTGTTCGCCAATCTGGATGGCGACATCGGCGTCAGTTTCGAGTTCTTCCCGCCGAAGACCGAGAAAATGGAGGCGCAGCTGTGGGATACGTTCCGCACCCTCGAACCGCTGGCGCCCAGCTTCGTCTCGGTGACCTATGGCGCCGGCGGATCGACGCGCGAGCGCACGCACGCCACCGTCGCGCGCATCGCGGCCGAAAGCGCGGTCCCGCCCGCGGCGCATCTGACCTGCGTCGAAGCCTCGCGCGCGGAGATCGACGAGGTCGCGCGGGCCTATTGGGAGGCGGGCGTGCGCCATATCGTCGCGCTGCGCGGTGATGTGCCCGGCGGCGAGCCCTATCGCGCGCACCCGGATGGCTATGCCAATGCAATCGAACTGGTCGCGGGACTGAAGGCCGTGGCGCCGTTCGACATTTCGGTCGCCGCCTATCCGGAGGTGCATCCCGATGCGTCGTGCGCCGAGGCCGACCTCGACAATCTGAAGCGCAAGCTCGACGCGGGCGCGACGCGAGCGATCACGCAGTTCTTTTTCTCTCCCGAGGCCTTCCTGCGCTTCCGCGATGCGGCGGCGGCGGCGGGGATCGCCGCGCCGATCATTCCGGGCATCCTGCCGGTGTCGAACGTCTCGCAGACGCGGCGCATGGCCGATATGTGCGGCACTGCGATCCCGGCGTGGATGGTGTCGCTGTTCGACGGGCTCGACGATCATCCCGCCGCGCGCCAGCTCGTCGCGGCGACAATCGCCGCCGAAATGTGCCGCCGCCTTTACGCCGGCGGGGTCCGCGATTTCCACTTCTATACCTTGAACCGCGCCGAACTCAGCTATGCGATCTGCCACTTGCTGGGACTGCGGCCGGTCGCGAACGCAAAGGATCAGGCGGCATGACATCAGCACGCGAAGCGCTGCAGGCGGCGGCGAAGGAGCGCATCCTGCTCACCGATGGCGGCTGGGGCACCCAGATCCAGCTCCGCAAGCTGGCCGAGGGCGATTATGCTGGCAGCCTCGGCCTGTCGCACGATCAGAAGGGCAATAACGACATCCTCGCGCTGACGCGCCCCGATGTCGTGACCGCGATCGGCGAGGCCTATCTGGCGGCCGGGTCGGATATCGTGTCGACCAACACGTTCAGCGCGAACCGGATCAGCCAGGCCGATTATGGTGCCGAGGCGCTCGTCGCCGACATCAATATCGAAAGTGCGCGGCTGGGTCGTGAGACCGCGGTGAAATATGAGGCGATCGACGGGCGTCGTCGCTTCGTCGCGGGCGCGGTCGGGCCCACGAACAAGACGCTGTCGCTGTCGCCCGACGTCAACAACCCCGGCTTTCGCGAGATCGATTTCGACGAGCTCAAGGACGTTTACCTCGAACAGGTCGTCGCGCTCGCCGAGGGCGGCGCCGACTTCATCCTGATCGAGACGATCTTCGATACGCTCAACGCCAAGGCGGGGATCGCCGCGACGCTCGAGGCCGAGGCGAGGGTCGGGCGCGAGCTGCCGCTGATGATCTCGATGACGCTGACCGACCTCAGCGGCCGCAACCTGTCGGGGCATACGGTCGAAGCCTTCTGGTACGCGGTGCGCCATGCAAAGCCGCTGACGATCGGGCTCAACTGCTCGTTCGGCGCGGCGCAGCTCCGCCCGCATGTGAAGGTCCTGTCCGAACTCGCCGATGCGCTGGTGATGGTCTATCCGAACGCGGGCTTGCCGAACGAGCTCGGCGAATATGACGAGCTGCCCGAAACGACCGCCGAGCTCGTCGGCGAATGGGCCGAGCATGGCCAGGTCAACATTCTCGGCGGCTGCTGCGGATCGACCCCGGCGCATATCGCCGCGATGGCGAAGGCGATCGAAGGGCTGCCGGCGCGGCAGATTCCGCAAGTGGCGGTGCGTACGCGGCTGGCGGGACTGGAGCCCTTCACGATGGCGGCATAATTCCCCTCCCGCTTGCGGGAGGGGCCAGGGGAGAGCCTGTTTGCTCCCCGTCGCCCGAGATTTGAGACAGACCCTCCCGTGATGGGAGGCACGTGACTCCCATCACCCCCTCCCACCAGCGGGAGGAAGAAGAAGAGCCCGATGACCGAGAATAGTTCCGCCTCCTCCAGCTTCGTCAACATCGGCGAGCGCACCAATGTCACGGGTTCCGCGGCGTTCAAGAAGCTGATCCTCGCCGACGACTATACCGCGGCGGTCGAGGTCGCGCGCCAGCAGGTCGAGAACGGCGCGCAGGTGATCGACGTCAATATGGACGAAGGCCTGCTCGACGCCGAATATGCGATGACGACCTTCCTGAAGCTCATCGCCGCCGAGCCCGATATCGCGCGCATCCCGGTGATGATCGACAGTTCGAAATGGAGCGTGATCGAAGCCGGCCTCAAATGCGTCCCCGGCAAGCCGATCGTCAATTCGATCAGCATGAAGGAAGGCGAGGAACCCTTCCTCGCGCACGCGCGCAAATGCATGGCTTATGGCGCGGCGGTCGTCGTGATGGCGTTCGACGAGGTCGGACAGGCCGACACCAAAGAGCGCAAGATCGAGATTTGCGAGCGCGCCTACAACCTGCTCACCGGCATCGGCTTTCCGCCCGAGGATATCATCTTCGACCCCAATATCTTCGCCGTCGCGACGGGGATCGAGGAGCATGACAATTATGCGGTCGATTTCATCGAGGCGGTGAAGGAAATCCGCATCCGCTGCCCGCACGCGCATTTTTCGGGTGGTCTGTCGAACCTGTCGTTCAGCTTCCGCGGCAACGAGGTCGTCCGCCGCGCGATGCACAGCGTCTTCCTCTATTACGCGATCCCTGCGGGACTCGACATGGCGATCGTCAACGCAGGCCAGCTCGACGTCTATGACACGATCGACCCCGAACTGCGTCGGGCGTGCGAGGATGTGATCCTCAATCGCAAGGTCGAAGGCGAAGACCTGACCCCGACCGAGCGCCTCATCGCGCTCGCCGAACGCTACAAGGGCAAGGATGCCGCGCAGGAAAAGGCGGCCGAGGAATGGCGCGGCTGGGAGGTGCGCAAGCGCCTCGAACATGCGCTGGTCAAGGGCATCGACGCGCATATCGTCGACGATACCGAGGAGATGCGGCAACAGATGGACCGCCCGATCGAGGTGATCGAGGGCCCGCTGATGGACGGAATGAACGTCGTTGGCGACCTGTTCGGATCGGGCAAGATGTTCCTGCCGCAGGTGGTGAAATCGGCGCGCGTGATGAAGAAGGCCGTGGCGCATTTGCTCCCGTTCATCGAGGCGTCGAAGGAACCCGGCGCGAAGGGCAAGGGCAAGGTCGTGATGGCGACCGTCAAGGGCGACGTCCACGATATCGGCAAGAATATCGTCGGCGTCGTGCTGCAATGTAACGGCTTCGAGATCGTCGACCTCGGCGTGATGGTGCCGTGGAGCAAGATCCTGGAGGCGGCGAACGAGAATGACGCCGACATGATCGGCCTCTCGGGCCTGATCACCCCGTCGCTCGACGAGATGGTGACGGTGGCGGAGGAGATGCAGCGCGCGGGCATGACGCTGCCACTGCTGATCGGTGGCGCGACGACGTCGAAGGTGCATACGGCGCTGCGGATCGACCCTGCATACAAGGGGCCGGTGCTCCACGTTCTCGACGCGAGCCGTGCGGTCGGAGTCGCGACCTCGCTGGTGAGCGATACCGGGCGCGACGCGTTCGTCGATGGCTACAAGTCCGAATATGAGCATATCCGCGACGTGCGCGCGGGCAAGGGACAGAGCGTGCTGCTCAGTATCGAGGAAGCGCGCGCCAACTATTACGATGCCTATCTCAGCGACAAGCCCGCGCCGCCGCTGCAACCCGGCCTGCACCGCTTCGACGATTGGTCGCTCGAGGATTTGCGCGAATGCATCGACTGGACGCCCTTCTTCCGCGCGTGGGAACTCCACGGCACCTATCCGTCGATCCTCGACGACGAGGTGGTCGGCGAGACCGCGCAAGCGCTGAAGGCCGACGCCGACGTGATGCTCGACAAGCTGATCGCCGAGAAATGGCTGACCGCGCGCGGTGTCTGCGCCTTCTGGCCGTGCGCGCGCGATGGCGACAGCGTGACGATCCACCTCGCCGATGAGGAGCGCCATGTGACGCTTCCCTTCCTGCGCCAGCAGATCAAGAAGAGCCGCGACCGCGCCAATATGTGCCTCGCCGACTTCATCGACCCCGCGGGCGACTGGATCGGCGGATTCGCGGTCGGCATCCACGGCATCGAACCGCATTCGGAGCGCTTCCGCGCCGACAAGGACGATTATTCGGACATCCTGCTGAAGGCGCTAGCCGACCGTTTTGCCGAGGCGTTCGCCGAGCGGCTGCACCAGCATGTCCGCACGACGCTGTGGGGCTATGCGCCCGGCGAACAGCTCACCAACGAGGCGCTGATCAAGGAGGAATATCGCGGCATCCGGCCGGCGCCGGGCTATCCGGCGTGCCCCGACCACAGCTTGAAGCCGATCCTGTTCGATTTGCTCGCGGCGGAAGAGAACGCCGGGCTGGTGCTGACCGAAAGCTTCGCGATGCTGCCGACGGCGGCGGTCAGCGGTTTCTATTTCGGCCACCCCGAAAGCCAGTATTTCGGCGTCGCGCGGATCGGCAGCGACCAGCTCGAGGATTATGCCGCGCGGCGAGGGGTCGATCTTGAGACCGCCACGCGCTGGCTGCGGCCGAATCTGGATTGATACCAAAAGCTCGTCACCCCGGATTTGGTCGGGGGTGACGACGGTTTAATATCTCGATGCAGGGCCGTCCGATAGCGAGACAGGCGCGCGATTAACCAGCTTCGGGCACGACGGACGCGGCGGAAACCGCTATAGACCGCGCATGTTCATGGCTCTCCTTCGCCGGCCGTTGCTGCCGCTGCTCGCCCTGCCGCTGCTGCTCGCGCCGGCGCCGCTCCCCGCCCAGACCGGCGGCGCGCCCTTCAGCGTCGACGGGCGTGGCTTCAACCGCCTGCAGGATGCGGTCGATGCGATCGGCGACGGCGAAGCGACGATCCGGATCGCGCCCGGGTATCACCGCGACTGCGCGGTGCAGACCGCCGGCCGCATCGCCTTCGTCGCGGTCGAGCCCGGCCGCGCCATCTTCGACGGCGTGACCTGCGAGGGCAAGGCGGCGCTCGTCCTGCGCGGGCGCGGCGCGAAGGTCGACGGCATCGTCTTCCAGAATCTGCGCGTCCCCGACGGCAATGGCGCGGGCATCCGCCTCGAACAGAGCGATCTCGCCGTCGCGAACAGCCTGTTCCGCAACAGCGAGGAAGGCATCCTCACCGGCGACGACGCCGAAGCGACGCTGACGATCGACCGCTCGACCTTCTCGCGGCTCGGCCGCTGCGATCGCGGGCTCAGCTGCGCGCACAGCGTCTATACCGGCCTCTATGGCCGCGTCGTGGTGACGCATACCCGCTTCGAAAAGGGCAGCGGCGGCCATTATCTCAAGACCCGCGCAGCCGATGTCGAGATCGTGGACAACAGCTTCGACGATACGCAGGGGACGGCGACCAACTATATGGTCGACCTGCCGTCGGGGTCGGTCGGCCGGATTGCGAACAATCTGTTCGTGCAGGGTCGCGACAAGGAAAATTACTCGGCGATCATCGCGGTCGCCGCCGAAGAGCGCAAGAACCCGTCGCGCGGGCTGGTCGTCGAGGGCAATCGCGCGAGCATCCCCGAGGGGATCGGCCGTCAGTCGGTATTCGTTGCCGACTGGAGCGGCGAACCACTCGCGATCGGCGCCAACACGATCGGACCGGGACTGAAACGCTTCGAGAAGAGGTGAGGCGTTACGCCTCGCCGCGCGTCTCGATCAGCGACGCGGCGAGCGCCTCCGCGGGGGTCTTGCCGCCCCACAGCACGAACTGGAACACGGGGTAGAAGCGCTCGCACTCGTCGATCGCACTTTCGATCAGCGTTTCGGCAAGGTCGAGTGGCAGCTGCGCGTCGTTGCCGAGCAGCATGCCGTGGCGGAACAGGATCGTGCCGCTGTTCGACCAGAGCTCGAAATGACCGAGCCACAGCTGTTCGTTGATCAGCGCCAGCGCCTCGTGCGCGACCGTGCGCTTGTCTTCGACGACACGGATGTCGGGGAAGGCGAGCAGCTGGATCACGCCATCCTCGGCGCGCCACACCGCGCGCAGTTCATAGGTCGTCCAGCTGCCCTGCGCGGTCGCGACGATCTCGTCCTCGCCGACCATCTCGTGCGGCCAGTCGTGCGCGGCGAAATAGGAGGCGATCATGTCGATCGGCGCCGCTTCCTGGCCGTCATCGTCGTCGTAGATATCGTCGGTCATGCGCGGGCCTTAGACCGAAAGCGGCGAAGACGCGAGTCCGCGTCCCGCCACCTTCGGGGACTGTCCTGTGCATAAATGGGCTGGCGTCAGGCCTTGGGTTTGCGCGGAGCCGATTTGGCGGCGGGCTTTGCAGCCGGCTTTGGCGCGGCAGCAGCTTTCGGCGCCGCAGCGGGCTTCGACGCGCCTTCCAGCTTGTCGAGCCGCGCCTTCAGTGCTTCGGCTTCGGCGCGCGCCTTGGCGGCCATTTCCTTCACCGCCTCGAATTCCTCGCGGCTGACGAAGTCCATGCGGCCGACGAATTCCTTCGCGCGCTCGCGCATTGCGGCTTCGGCCTCGCGGCCGGCGCCCGCGACGGTTCCGGCGATGCCGTTGATCATCTTGGCCAGATCGTCGAAAATCCGGTTTTCGCTTTGCATTTCACTTCCTTCCAGGGGGGAGAACCCCTTGCCCTTCATCCTATCTGGGTAGTCGCGGCGGGGATCACAACCCCTTCGTTTTCAGCATTGGGATTGGCTTGATCGATCTGGAAATTCAGCACGCTCGCGAAACAGAGCCACGCGATATAGGGCACGAGCAGCCATGCCGCCGCCTTGCGGATCGGCAGGAAGGCAAAAAAGGTCGCGACCGTCACCATCAGGATGAAGATGATCAGATAGAGCGCGCTCGTCACCTGATGCGCGCCGAAGAACAGCGGCGACCAGGCGAAATTGGCGATCAGCTGGACGAAGAAGAGCAGCAGTGCAAAACCGCGCCCCTTCGCACCGCGCGCATGGAGCACCATCGCGAGCGCCAGACCCATGCAAATATAGAGGATCGTCCATGCGACGCCGAACACCCATCCCGGGGGAACGATGCTCGGCAGATCGAGCGCGGCGAACCAGCGATTGTTGTAGCCGCTGTTTGACAACAGTCCCATCAGGCTGCCGACCAGCACGATCGACGGCACGGTGACCATCGCCCAGCGCCAATAGGACATGCGTAACTGGCCGGGCGTAGCAATCTCGGTCATGCGGATCTGGTCCCTGAATCTTTGAACATATCGGCGATTCTGCGGATGACAGGTGTCGCGGCTGGAATTTGCGCCGTCAAGCGGCTCGCTTGGTCGCAGCAATCAGGAATTCGACATTGCCTTCGGGACCGGTGATCGGGCTTTCGACCAGATCGAGCACATCCCAGCCTTCGCCGGTCAGCCAGCCGCGGACTTCGCCGCAGACGCGTTCGTGCACCGCGGCGTCGCGCACGACGCCCTTCTTGCCGACCTCGTGCCGCGCCGCCTCGAACTGCGGTTTGATAAGCGCGACTAGGCGTGCGCCGTCTTTCGCGAAGCTCATGGGCACCGGCAGCACCTTCGACAGCGCGATGAAGCTGGCATCGCAGACGATCAGATCGACGGGCTCGGGAATATGGTCGGCAGTCAGGATGCGCGCGCTCGTCTGTTCGTGGACGATCACACGCTCGTCCTGCCGCAATTTCCACGCAAGCTGGTTGGTGCCAGAGTCCACCGCATAAACCCGCGCCGCGCCGCGGCTCAGCAGCACGTCGGTGAAGCCGCCGGTCGACGATCCGACGTCGATCGCGACCGCGTCCGTCACGTCCCAGCCGAGATGGGTCAGCGCATGATCGAGCTTGATGCCGCCACGCGACACCCACGGATGGTCGCGGCCCTTGACGCTGACCTCTGCTTCCTCGGCGATCTGCTGACCCGCCTTGTCGATCTTGCGGTCGCCGACGAAGGCGAGCCCGGCGAGGATCAGCGCCTGCGCCCGCGTCCGGCTCTCGGCAAGGCCGCGGTCGACGAGCAGCTGGTCGGCGCGCTGTTTCGCCATCAGCCGCCGGCCTTGTCGATGAGCAGACCGGGGGTCAGAATCTGCGGCAGGATTTCGGGCTCGCTCGCTCCCGGTGCATACCAGAGATAGAGCGGCACGCTGTTGCGGCCATGGTCGGCCAAGGTGCGCGTGATGACGGGGTCGCCGTTCGTCCAGTCGCCGACGAGCGTCACGACTCCCTTTGCCTCGAACGCCGCCTGCACCGCCTCGCGGTTGATCGCGCCTGCCTCGTTCGCCTTGCACGACAGGCACCAGTCGGCGGTGAAATAGATGAACACCGGCTTGCCTGACTTGCGCGCCTCGGCAAGCGCGGCGGGCGAGAAGGTCGATCCTGCGCCGTCGGCCTGCCGCTCGGCCTGCGCCACATCACTCACCGTTCCCGCCAGGCTCACGACGAACAGCAGCCCCGCCGTATAGAGCAGCCACGCGCGCCGGTCGCCGCGCTGGATCGAGCCGTAGTGGGCGAGCAGCACGACCGTCATCGCGACGGCGACGAGCGGCCAGACGATCAGGTTACCGTCGCCGACCTGGCGCCACAGCAGCCAGCCGAGCGCGAGCGCGGTCAGCCCCATCGGCAGCGCCATCCATTTGCGGAACTTTGCCATCCACGGTCCGGGTTTGGGCAGCCGCTTGCGGAGCGCGGGCACGAAGCCGATGGCAAGGAAGGGCAGGGCAAGCCCGAGCCCGAGCCCGCCGAAGATCGGCAGCGCCGCCCAGGCAGGCAGCACCAAGGTCGCGCCGAGCGCCGCGCCGAGCAGCGGTCCACTGCACGGCGTCGCGGCGAAGGCGGCGAGCGCGCCGGTCCAGAAGCCGCCCGCGGCGCCGCTCTTTTCGGTGAGCGCCTGGCCGCCGCCGAACGAAGGGAGCTCATAACTGCCGAGGAGGTTCATGGTGATTGCGATCGCGAGGATCAGCAGCGCGAGCACGCTGACCGGATGCTGGAGCTGGAAGGCCCAGCCGACCTCTTCGCCCGCAGCGCGAAGCGCAAGCAGCGCGCCGCCGAGCAGCAGCGCGGTCAGCACGGCGCCGCCGGTATAAGCCAGCGCCTCGACCTTCGCCGCGCGCGCGTCACCGCCCGACCGGGCGAGGCTCAAAGCCTTGAGGCTGAGGATCGGAAAGACGCACGGCATCAGGTTCAGGATCAGTCCGCCGAGGATCGCGCCGCCGAGTGCGGTCCAGAACAGGTTCATGTCGACCGCGCGGGGCGCGACCGCGATCGTTTCGCCTTTTGCGGGAACAGCGCCGGGCTCGAAATGCACGGTGAGCCCGCGGCCGTCGCCGAGCTTGAGCAGGCCTTCGGCGCGCCCGGCCGCGTCGCCCTTCGCCGCCGTCTCGACGATGATCCAGTCGCCGTTGCGGCTGAAGCCCTGCGCTGCCGGGTAGTCGACGATATTCTGCGTTTCGAGAAACAGGTGCGGCGCGTCGAGCGTGGTGCCAACCGGCAGCGGGATGGCGAAGCGCACGCGGTCGCCCTTGCGCTCCCATTTTCCCGCCCGGTCGAGCGGTTGCGGCAGTCTGGCGCGCCACGGGTCGAATTGCGTGCGCGTCGCGGGCGCGATCTGGCCGTCGCCCGCCTTCAGCGCGACCGAGATCACCGCCTTTTCGGGCACGCACACCTTGTCGGTGCAGGCGAGCCAGTTGGCGATGCCGGTCAGCGTCAGGTCGGTTCCCGGCGCGACGCTCTTGTCGACCTTTACATCGGCGAGCAGCGCATAGGGATGCTCATAGACATGGTTCATCATGCCGAAGAGGATCAGCGGTTCGGGAACCGGATAGCGAAACGGGCTGACGGTGACCCCTTCGGGCGCGTTCCATTCGACCGACAGGCCGAAACCCGCGTCGCCGCCGTTGGTCCAATAGCCGTGCCAGCCCTTCTCGGGCGTCATCGTCAGCGCGAGCGACGTGCTTCCGCCGGGGGTCGGGGCGGGCGATTCGGCGACGAGCTTTGCCGTGATGTGCGGCGGTTCGGCGCGCGCGGGTGCGAGCGACAGCATCGCGAGCGCGAGCAGGGCCAGCAGCGCGCGTCCCAGGCCTGTCACAAAAACGTCTTTCCGCAATTCCACACTCCGCCTGTCGCCGTCCTTCGTTCCGGGCTTGCCATATAGGCGGCTTTCGTCGAGAGGACAGCCCGCGCTGACGACCCCCCAATCGGAGAAGCTGCCCGTGAAGACGAAAATGCTCGCCACCGCCGCAAAAATCACGCTGGCCGCCCTGCTTTCGATCACCGCGACGGGCGCGGTGCTTGCACAGAGTTCGGGTGCGCCCCCGGCGAAGGTTACGGCATCAACCCCCGCGCCCAAACTTGTCGTCGTGATCGCGGTCGACCAGTTCTCGGCCGACCTGTTCGCCGAATATCGCAGCCACTTCACCGGCGGGCTCGCGCGCCTCGCTTCGGGCGTCGTCTTCCCGGCGGGCTATCAGTCGCACGCCGCGACCGAAACCTGCCCCGGCCATTCGACGATCCTGACCGGCAACCACCCGGCGCACACGGGCATCATCGCCAACAATTATTTCGACCTGTCGGTCTCGCGCGACGACAAGCGGGTCTATTGCGCCGAGGACGAGACCGTCGCCGGCACGACCTCCGGCAGCGGAAAATATGCCCCGTCGGTGAACCATCTGCTGGTGCCGACGCTCGGCGACCTGATGAAGGCGGCGAACCCGAAGGCGCAGGTCGTATCGGTCGCGGGCAAGGACCGCGCGGCAATCATGATGGGGGGGCACAAGGCCGACGAGCTGATGTGGCTCGTCCCGACCGGGCTGACCGGCTACCGGGGTACGACGTTGTCGCCGACCGCGCAGCAGGCGGGCACCGCGATCGCCGCCGCGATCGCGCAGCCGCGCCCGGCGGCGACGCTGCCGGCGGACTGCGCGTCGCATGACATCGCGATTCCGCTCGACAAGGGCGGCAGTGTCGGAACCGGCCGCTTCCAACGCGACGGCGGCGACTTCCGACGCTTCATGGCGTCGCCCGAGGCCGATGGCGCGGTGCTCGCGGCGGGCGCGGCGCTCCGTCAGGCGCGGGGGCTGGGCGAGGGCGATACGACCGACCTCCTCATCCTCGGCCTGTCGGCGACCGACTATGTCGGCCACAGCACCGGGACCGAAGGCAGCGAGATGTGCATGCAGATGCTCGCGCTCGATCGCGAGCTCGGCGACTTCTTCGCCCGGCTCGACGCGACGGGGATCGACTATGTCGTCGCCTTGACCGCCGATCATGGCGGCCACGACCTGCCCGAACGCAACCGCCAGAATGCCTGGCCGGCCGCCGAGCGCGTCGACAAGGCGCTCGATCCCGACGCGATGGGCAAGGCGGTCGCCGAAAAGCTCGGCCTGCCGCAGCCCCTGCTCTACAGCGACGGCCCGTTCGGCGACATGTATCTGTCGAAGGCGCTGACCCCGTCGCAGCGCAAGGCGGCGATGACCGAACTGCTCGCCCGTTATCGCGCGCATCCGCAGGTCGAGGCGGTCGTGACCGGCGAGGAACTGGCCAAATATCCGATCTCGAAGCGGTCGCCCGACGTGTGGAGCCTGATGGACAAGCTGCGCGCCTCGTACAATGTGCAGCGCTCGGGCGATTTCCTTGTTGTGCTGAAGCCGCGCGTCACCCCGATCCCCGAATCGGGCATGGGCTATGTCGCGACGCACGGATCGGTGTGGGATTATGATCGCCGTGTGCCGATCCTCTTCTGGCGCAAGGGGCTTACCGGATTCGAGCAACCGAACGCCGTGATGACGGTGGACATCCTGCCGACGCTCGCGTCGGTGATCGGCGTGCCGCTCGACGCGGGCAAGATCGACGGGCGCTGCCTCGACCTCCTCTCGGGACCCGAGAGCAGCTGCCGCTAAGCAAAGAAGAAACAGGACAAGATGACGAAGAGTTTGGCGAATTTCACCGGCCGGATGCTGCTGGTCGGCTGCGGAAACATGGCGGGCGCGATGCTCGATCGCTGGCTGCAGGCGGGGCTCGATCCGTCCGCGGTCGCGATCGTCGATCCGTTCGCGCAGCCGCGCGAGCATATCGCCCACTTTGTCTCGCTTGCCGAATGGAAGGCGGCCGGCGGCGCGGCCAACTGGATCATGCTCGGCATGAAGCCGCAGCAGCTCGGCGAGGTCGCCGCCGACCTCGCCTCCATCGTCACCGACGACGTCCATCTCCTCTCGATCCTCGCGGGCGTCTCGCTCGCCGACCTCGCGCAGCGCTTTCCCGATGCAAGGGCGCAGGTGCGCATCCTGCCGAACCTCGCGGCGCGGATCGGTGCGGGTGTGTCGGCGGTGGCCAGCCTCGGCGACGCCGATGCGGCGGCGGTCGATGCGTTGCTGGCGCCGCTGGGGACCATTGTCGCGCTCGGCGACGATATGACGATGGATCTCGTCACCGCCTTCACCGGCAGCGGTCCGGCCTTCGTGTTCCGGCTGATCGAATCCTATGCGGCGGCGGGCGAACGTCTCGGCCTGTCGCCGGACGACGCGCTCAAGCTGGCGACAGCGACCTTCGGCGGCGCCACCGCGCTGCTCGCCGAAAGCGGCGAGAAGCCGGGCACGCTGATCGCGCAGGTGGCGAGCAAGGGCGGGACGACGCAGGCGGGGCTCGACGTGCTCGACAGCGACGGCCAGATCGCCGCGCTGCTCACCAATGTGCTGCGCGCGGCGCGCGACCGTGGCCGCGAACTCGCCGACATCGCGCGCGGCGACGCCTAGTTTTCGGTCCCCAGCTTCGCGGCGCGCGCGCGGTCGCGCGGCGTCATCAGCGCCTCGTTGACGTGCCAGAAGCCGGTCACCGCCTGCTGCCCCGCGTGGGTATAGGCGCGGCTCATCGCGTCGCGCAGCGGCTGAAAGATCGCCGCCTCGACCGCGCGCCCGGCGGCGGTCAGGCGTAGCTCCTTTTGCCGGCGGTCGCGGTTGCCGGGGCGCGTCGCGAGGAAATCGCGCGCCTCAAGCTCCTTCACGACACGGCCGAGCGACTG
Source organism: Sphingopyxis sp. Geo48 (assembly GCF_949769155.1). NCBI lineage: Bacteria > Pseudomonadati > Pseudomonadota > Alphaproteobacteria > Sphingomonadales > Sphingopyxidaceae > Sphingopyxis > Sphingopyxis sp. Geo48. The sequence goes on from NZ_CATKPA010000004.1 coordinate 75,970, forward strand.
TTTGGTGATCCCGAGCAGGGCGAGCAGGTCGGAAATCGTCAGCCCCGGCGCGCGCGCGATGAAGTAGAGCGCGCGGTAATGCGCGCGGCCCAGCCCGTTTTCGGCCAGCCGCACGTCAGTCGCGCGCCACAGCGCGCCATGCCCTAAAAACAGATATTCGATCCCGCGACGCACTTCCTCTTCGCGCAAGAAAAGGGCAGAGGCGGCGGGAACTTGTGAAAGAAAATTTTCATCCGGCATAGCGACTACCGTTGCGCGCGCGGCGCCTCTTTGGCAAGAGGCGCGCATATTCTTGTCCCGAGTCACGCCCCAGATCACAAGGTTTTGCCATGCTTGCTCCCGCTTTCGCCCGCCTGCCGCACCCGAATCCGACGGCGGACGAGGTACGCGCGGCGGCGATTGCCGATCCGGTTTTCGGGCGCGTCTTCACCGACCATATGGTCTCGATCCGCTATTCGGACGCGAAGGGCTGGCACGATGCGCAGGTGATGCCGCGCGGGCCGCTGCTGCTCGATCCGGCGACGGCGGTGCTTCATTATGCGCAGGAAATCTTCGAAGGGCTGAAGGCGTACCGGCTCGACGACGGCTCGATGGCGCTGTTCCGCGTCGAGGCGAATGCCGCACGCTTCAACGCCAGCGCACGGCGCATGGCGATGGCCGAAATCCCCGAGGAACTGTTCATCGGCGCGGTGAAAGCGGCGGTCGAGGCCGATGCCGACTGGTTCCCGCCGGTCGCGGGCGGCGCGCTGTACCTCCGCCCCTTCATGTATGCGAGCGAGGTGTTCCTGGGCGTCAAGCCGGCGTCGGAATATCATTTCCTCGTCATCGTCTCGCCCGTCGGCAATTATTTCAAGTCGGGCGCGCCCGCGGTGTCGCTGTGGGTGTCGGAGCATTATACGCGCGCCGCGCCGGGCGGCACCGGCGCCGCCAAATGCGGCGGCAATTACGCCGCCAGCCTGATCGCGCAGCAGGAAGCGATCGCCAAGGGGCACGACCAGGTCGTCTTCCTCGACGCCGCCGAACATCGCTGGATCGAGGAACTGGGGGGCATGAACATGTTCTTCGTGTTCGACGACGGCAGCATCGTCACCCCGCCGCTGACCGGCACGATCCTGCCCGGCATCACCCGCGATGCGATCATCACGCTCGCGCGCGACGCCGGCCTGACGGTGCGCGAGGAGCCTTATTCGATCGACCAGTGGCAGGCCGATGCCGAGAGCGGTCGCCTGACCGAAAGCTTCGCCTGCGGCACCGCCGCGGTGGTGACCCCGGTCGGCAAGGTGACGCGTGGGCAAACGAGCTTCACCATCGGCGCGGGCGGTCCCGGGCAGGTCACGACGACGCTGAAGGACAAGCTCGTCGGCATCCAGCGCGGCCTCGCGCCCGACCCGCATGGCTGGGTCACGCGGCTCTAAGGGCTGCCTTGCAATCGGCGACCGCGCGTTCTAGAGCGCGCGTCGCACCGGCGCGTTGGGGCGTAGCCAAGCGGTAAGGCAGCGGTTTTTGGTACCGCCATGCGCAGGTTCGAATCCTGCCGCCCCAGCCAGCCGGTGTTTTCAGAAGCGCTCGCAAGCTATCAGAGCGTCTCCACTAACTCAATAAAAACAATGAGTTATTTTGAGACGGAATCGCGATTCCGCTCAGGTCGTCCCCTTGCAGCTCGACCCGTTTTTGGTCAGATTGTTGGTAGCAATTCCGCTCTTACCAACAAAACGCGCGCGCACAGGATTCGAACCTGTTCGCGTGAGCGACGCGCGGCCGACCTCTTCTCGCGCGATCTGTGGGGCGGGGCGTTCGGCTGATGCAGGCGGCAGACCCAGAGCGTCGGAACGCTTTGGCACGCTCGTCAAAAATTTATGGCCAGAATGAAAAGGCCATCGGGGCCTGCCGGAAGCAGCCTGACCGGCGGAAGAAGTCCCTCGCTTGTTCTGTCGACATCGAACCGGCTGAGGCGCCGTGATAAACGTCGGCGCCGCGCGACATGGGGCGGTCTAATCCTCCGCGCAATGCGATCAGGCCGTCGGCCTTCACTGAATCAACGTTCCGGGCATCTGCTCATGACCGCGTGGTTCACCGGATCGCGCGTTTTGCGGTGCTGGTCGCGTCCCTGCTGTTGCATGACTTTAAACTGTTTTCGCGACCCGCTCAGGACTTGCCCGGGAGCGTAATGGTTCTTCGCCCGAACGAGCGAGCATCTGCCGAATAGGCGCCCGGCCCTCCGAGCATCAGCGCGGCGAGAGCCGACAGATGGCAAAGTAGCATCGCCGTGCTTTCCCCGACGGGAGGCTCCCACAGCGTCATGAATATGCCAGTCAGGGCGGCCGCTCGGGTCCGAAGGCCGAGAAGCAGGGCAAGGGCCAACAGTCCCGTCAGCCAGGAGTGGATAGCGGCCGCAGGCAGCGGGTCCAGAGCCAGCGAAGCGGCGTTGGAGAAGCGCATCAGCAAAAGGCCAGCGCCGAGGGTCCCCGCAGGATACTCGGGAAAGAATGATCGCATGGCTGAGCGATATGAGCGCGGCGGTCGCCAAGATACATCCCGATATTGGGTATCGCAGACTTAGCCTTTTGGGGATGAAGAGCGTTCGCGATGAGCGTAGAACGGCATTGCTGGATCGCTGCTATGGGGTATGCAGGTGGGCCATTTGAAGACATCTGCACCGAAGACCTATTGGCGTCGAGCCCCTCTATTGCTTCTGGCGATGTCGCTGATTGCAGGAACTATGCTCGCGGAGCGACCGGCCTTCGCTCTCGATCCTAATCGCGGTATTGACCAGTATCGACATACGCGCTGGACCCGTGACGATGGCGCGCCCGCCCCGATCCACGCCATCGCGCAAACACCCGACGGATATCTGTGGTTGGCGAGCGGCGAGGGCCTGTTCCGGTTCGACGGGATCGCCTTCGAGCGAATGGATGCAGCCGTCGAGGACGAGACCGGAGGGCCACGTACGCTCCTGGTTGCGAAAAACGGTGACCTCTGGACGAGCTACTCCGCGTCGGGACGCTTCGCCGTCTACCGTCGCGGCAAGCTCTCCTTCGTCCCCACCCCGCGCTTCGACGGGGAAGTCGTACATATGATCCAGACGCCGGATGGCGATATCTGGGCGGCAATCGGACAGGTCGGCAGGCCCCTTCTGCGTTATCGGAAAGGATCGTGGACCGAAGTCCAGCCGACAGCGGGTCATGGGCGGGATAGCAACACCGGCCTTGCGGTGACGCGCGACGGAGCGCTTTGGGCGGCATATCGCGACAAGATCTTCCGCAAGCAAAATGGAAGCGAGCGCTTCGAGCTCATGATTTCGCAGCCCGGCATGCGGTCTCACCTCTCTGTCGACCCGGAAGGGCGGCTTTGGGCACGCGACACGCTCGGCGTCCGGCCGGTGACAGGACCCGGCGGCCGCTGGTCGGGCAAGCCGGCTGCATTCAACTATCCGACCAACAAGGTCCGGCGCGGCTTCACCATCAAGTTCGACAGGGATGGAAACCTCTGGGTCGCGCGGCGCGGCGACGGGATCGAGCGGCTTCGGATGCCTTCTGCGCTCGGCCCGGACCATGCGCCAGCCCCGTCGACGGAATTTCTCGCAGCCGATGGCCTGACGTCGGATGCGACGATCGCAGTCTTCGAGGATCGCGAGGGAAATATCTGGGTCGCGACGTCGCTCGGGCTCGACCGGTTTCGCAACGCCAATGTCGCTGTCGAGAAAGCGCTGACCAAGCCAGCCGCTTATGGCGACATCCTGCATGTCGCTCGCGATGGAAGCGTCATCATTGCGCAGGCGGACAGCATCTATCGCGCCCGGCCCCGCGCTGCGCCCGAGCTCGTGGAGGGAGGTACTGGCGAGCCCGAGGCGATTTGCGACGGACCCGGAGGGTCGATTTGGGTCGTGCTGGGCGACCGAATCCTTGTCATATCTCCCACGTCGCGGCGCTCGCTCGCCCGCCCGCTGGGTACCGAGACGGGGATTTACGGATGCGGTCTTGATCGCTGGGGCCGGATGTGGATGACCGCGGCGGGAAGCGGCCTCTTCCGGCAGACCGCGAACGGCTGGTTCAACATCCCGGCCAAGGCCGAAAAGCAGGAATTTTATCCGACCCAGATGGTGCGCGATCCCGCGCAGGGGGATGTCTGGATGATCTGGGGTACCGACCGCTTTGCCCGCCTCGATGCCGAAGGCCAGACTCTCTTGACCGCCAATCGCCCGTCGCTCGGCACGATTTATACGATGGCGCCGACCCGCGCCGGCATATGGATCGCCGGAGCGGATCGCTTCGGCCGTCTGAAGGATGGAAGGATCACGTCCTTCGGCTTCGCTCGCGTGCCAGGGTTGCGCGGTGTGAACGGGATCGTTCAGACCGCGGACGGGGAGACATGGGCGCTCGGCTACCAAGGCTTTGTGCGCATGCGGTCCGCCGACCTTGACCGCGCCTTGAGCGATCCAAAATTCACGGCACCTTACCGCCTGTTCGACTTCGTCGACGGCCTTCCGGACCGATACGCCCGGCAAAGCATGCAATCGCTCGTTCAGGGTGGCGATGGGCGAATCTGGGGAGCGACGCTCGCCGGGACGGTGTGGATCGATCCCGCGCATATCACGTCGAACAAGCTGCCGCCGCCCGTCGCAATCGGAACGCTGATCGCGGGCGGCATCAAATATTTCGATCCGAAGCAGATTCGGCTCCCGGCTGGCAGTTCGTCGCTGACCTTCGGCTTCGCAGCGCTCAGCCTCGGCGTACCCGAACGGGTCCAGGTCCGGTATCGGCTGGAGGGTCAGGACGCGGAGTGGGTCGACCCTGGGCGCCGCCGACTGGCAAGTTACACGAACCTCGGGCCCGGCACCTATCGTTTTCGCGTCATCGCCGCGAACGAGGACGGCGTATGGAACCGGAAAGGCGCGGTCCTGGAAGTCACCATTCCTCCGACTTTCTTGGAATCGATCTGGTTCAAGATGCTTGTCGGGCTTTTGCTGCTTGCGCTTGGCGCGGCCGCTTATCTGTTTCGGGTCCGACAACTCGAGGCGCGCCTGCAGGGCCGTTTCGACGTCAGGATCGCAGAACGCGAGCGCATAGCGCGCGAACTGCACGATACGCTTCTGCAGGGCTTCCAGGCGCTCATGCTCCAGTTCAAGGCAGGTGTTAATCGGCTGCCGGCAGGCGAACGCAAACCGCTCGACGAGGCACTGGCCCGGGCGCAGGGCATATTGGTCGAGGGCCGCGACCGCGTGCGCGACCTCAGGGCCCCGCGCAGCGACACGGGTCTGGAGACGGTTCTTCTCGACCTCGCCCGGGATATCACGACCGGCTCCGGGATCGACGTGCGGATGACCAGCGAGGGAACGCCGCACGGCCTCCACCCGATCGCCTTCGAGGAAATCGAACGGATCTGCGAAGAAGCGATCCGGAACGTCGTTCATCATTCGGGAGCTGGGTCGCTCCGGATCGATCTGCTGTGGGGCGCCCGCGACCTCAAACTGGCGCTTCGCGACGACGGCAGGGGAATTCCGGAGGATGTCGCCTTGCAAGGCTCGCGCGCCGGTCATTACGGGCTTGTCGGGATACGCGAACGGGCCGATCGCATTGGCGCCGAACTGACGATAAGCAGCCGACCCGGCCGGGGGACGGAGGTCGCGCTGTCGATTCCGGCCGCTGCGGCGTATAGTAGCCGTCCCGTCGGTATCGTGCAGCGGCTCCGCTCGCTGTTTCCCTTGCGAAAGCGCATGCCTTGAAACCAGACCATCCGACCCGCCTCCTCATCGTCGACGATCATGTCATGTTGCGCGAAGGTATCGCCGCCATCGTCGCGCCCGAGGCGGACATGCATGTCGTTGGCGAAGCCGAGAATGGCGCCGAGGCTGTCGAACTCCACCGCAAGCTCCGCCCGGATCTGACGCTGATGGATCTCCAGATGCCGGTGATGTCGGGTCTCGAGGCTATTACCGCGATTCGCTCCGAATCCCCCAATGCCCGCCTTGTCGTGCTGACGACTTACTCCGGCGACGTGCAGGCGGTGCGGGCGCTCAAGGCAGGTGCATGCGGCTACCTGCTCAAAAGCTCGCTCATCGATGAGCTGCTGACCGCCATTCGTTCGGTGCATGCGGGGCGCCGCTACGTTCCGGCCGACGTCGCGCAGGAGATCGCCATTCATGCCGCAGAGGAGCCTCTGAGCCCCCGAGAAATCGCCATTCTCGAGCAGGTCGCAACGGGTAAGGCGAACAAGCTCGTGGCCTGGGAACTGTCGGTTTCGGAAGAAACAGTGAAGGCGCATCTGCGCACCATTTTCATCAAGCTCGGCGTCACCGATCGCACCCAGGCGGTCACGACCGCGCTCCGCCGGGGCATCATCACGCTTTAATCTGCGGCTTCAGCCGCCGGCGTGCCTGTCCCTGACGCGCGCGTTGAGGTCCCTCCAGGATGCCTCGGTCCCTGCTTCCTCGCCCTGTTCACATATTGCGATGCCACCAGCCACCCCTTAATCGGCCGGAGGGCGAGAACGCAGGGGACGGTTATCAGCGGAAGCGAGACGAGCAGATGCACCCACCACGGTGGCCTCAGCATGACTTCGAATCCGACGACGAGGAACAGCAGCGGAAAGGTGATGAAGCAGAGCGCGAAAAAGGCCGGACCGTCGTCGGGGGTCGCGAAGTCGTAGTCGAGACCGCAGCTCGGACATTTGTCCGCGATCTTGAGCCAGCCGTGAAACATGATGGCCTTGCCGCAGCGTGGACAAAGCCCGCGAAGCCCGATGCCATATATCCAGCGCCAGTCGTGACGCTCCTCGCGTCCGGTGTCGTCAGCCGAGGAAGGCAAGCGACGTTTCCCATAGCCGGTCGGCATTGCCGGGATCGAGCGCATAGCCGGCGACGCCGCCACTGAAGTCCGTCGGCCTCGCCGTGATACGCGGTGCCTCGTTGCAATCCTCGAAATAGAGGCCGCCGACGCCCGCAAGCAGAGGTGAGGCAGCTAGCAGGACCGAGGTCGCTGCGCCTTGCTCGACCGTCTTTCTGAGCTCTACCGGCGTCCGAAGACCGCCCGTATGCTGTTGGAGACCCGTTGCGATCGCGCCCGGATTGAGTGCGTTCGACAGGATGCCGTCATCCTTCCAGTGATGTGTCAGCGCGACTGAGAGGAGAGCGCAGGCAGATTTGGATTGCCCATAAGCGCCGATCGGCGTGTAGGGGACGAAGTCGAATGCAAGATCGTCGAACAGGACCGGGCTGAACCAGTGCCCGCTTGAGCTGAGCGATACCACGCGCGCGCCGTGCGCGGCGGCGAGAGCCGGTCGCAGCCACTGGGTCAGCGCGAAATGGCCAAGATAGTTGGTGCCGAACTGGAGTTCATGTCCTTGAGGCGTTTTCTCGAGTTCGGGCGTAGCCATGATGCCGGCATTGTTGACGAGAATGTCGAGGGGCCCTTGCCAGTCGTCTGTGAAACTGTTCACCGATTTGAGGTCGGCGAGATCAAGACGCCGGACTTCAATGGCAGCATTGCCCGTCGAGGCGCGGAGAGCGTCAGCAACCGGCTGCGCTGCTTCGGGCCGGCGCACGGCGAGGGTGACGGCCGCGCCTGCCGATGCCAGCGCGCGCGCCGTCTCGACGCCGATTCCGGCGGCCCCGCCAGTGACGATCGCCCGCTTCCCATGGAGGTCGACATCCCGAATGACCTCGTCGGCCGTGCTACGGGAATTGAAGGGCGTCGAAAATCTCATGATTACTCCTTGCCGGGAGCGGCGCACGAATTGGCGGCCGCTCCCGGGATGATGGACATCAGCTCTTGAGGAACGCGGCGATGTCCGGGTTGATGATGTCGGGGTGGCTGGCGAACATGCCATGCGGCAGGTCCTTGTAGACCTTGAGCGTCCCTGCCTTCAGCAGCTTGACCGCGAGCGGCGCCGAATCCGCGAAGGGAACGACCTGATCGTCTTCGCTGTGCATCACCAGCGTCGGAACATCGATCATCTTCAGATCCTCGGTGAGATCGGTTTCGGAAAAAACCTTGATGCAGTCGTAATGCGCCTTGGTTCCGCCCATCATACCCTGGCGCCACCAGTTGCGGATCAGACCTTCGTATATCTTGGCGCCCGGCCGGTTGAATCCATAGAAGGGCCCGCTCGCCACATCGAGGTAGAATTGCGCCCGGTTCGCGGCGAGCGCGCTGCGGTAGCCATCGAAGACTTCGATCGGCGTGCCCCCGGGATTGGCGGCAGTTTTCAGCATCAGCGGCGGGATCGCGCTGATCAGCACCGCCTTGGCGACGCGGCCGTTGCCATGGCGCGCCACATAGCGCGTCACTTCGCCGCCGCCAGTCGAATGCCCAATGTGAATGGCATTTCTGAGATCGAGCGCGTTGGCCAGTTCCGCCACGTCGGCGGCGTAGGTGTCCATATCATTGCCATGGTCGGTCTGCGTCGACCGGCCGTGGCCGCGGCGGTCATGCGCGATCACGCGATACCCTTTCGCAAGGAAGTATAGCATCTGGTTGTCCCAGTCGTCCGAGCTCAGCGGCCAGCCGTGATGGAAGACGATCGGCTGACCCTCGCCCCAATCCTTGTAGAAGATTTCGGTGCCGTCCTTGGTGGTGATCGTGCCCATGGGTTTGCGTCCTTTCCGGGTTGAGGGGTGGGATGATGTCGCCGGCGCGGCGGCGGCAGCAATCGGAAGCGTCGCGGCGACGGTCGCGCCGACCGCGCCAAGCAATATGTCGCGCCGGGAACCGGAGAGTGCGGGCAATGCAGAATCTTGTTGGGTCGTCATGTCTGTCCTCCTTCGGTTTTGAATTTCCTGAGATTCGGCGGCAGCATCTCCCAAAGCCGGACGAGTTCGCCGACCGAACGGGCGCGAAGCTTGCGCTTGAGATTGCCGCGGTGGATTTTTACGGTGATCTCGCTGATCCCGAGGTCATAGGCGATCTGCTTGTTGAGCTTGCCGAAGGCGACAGCGCCCATCACCTGCCATTCGCGGGGTGTCAGTTTGGCGACCCGCTCCATCGTCTGACGCGCCGAGCGATCGACGTCACGCCGCATGCGGTCGCGGTCGAGTGCGAGGTTGACGGCCTCGCGCAGAGCCTTCTCGCCGACGGGCTTCAGGAGAAAATCGACGGCGCCATTCTTCATCGCGCGAATGCCCGTCACAAAATCTCCGCCGCGCGAGACATAGACGATCGAGCGTCTGAGGCCGCGCTCGCGCAGATATGCCTGGAATTCCAGTGCGCCCGGGAGCCATGCGTCGATGAGATAACAGGTCGCGCAATCAGGAAGCACGGCCTCAAGCAGCCTCGGCAGCGACGAAAAGGCGACGGCCGAATGACCCGCAGCGGTGAGGCGGCATTTGAGCGCATCGCGCGTTGTCGGTTCGCCGTCGACGATTACCACGAGCGTTTCCGCTTCGCTCGCGAGCGCTTCCACGGCTGTCGCGGTCGTACCGTTCGGGGCAATGACGCTGGCCGCATCGGAGCGAGCAACTCCCAGTCCAGGATAGCTACGGGGCGGGGGAGGGAGAGGCGTCCTGGACTGGGGGCCGGGGGAGAGCGAGGCGGTCATTGAAATCGGTCCTTTTCGACACGTCTTTCTGAGGCCATCATCCCCCTCGCGCGCGTCTTGATCCATCCCGAGCCAAGCTAGAGGGCGCATCCCAATTCGAGTGACGCATACCTTATTCCGTCTCGCGAAGAGCGGACGCGGAGCGAGCTAAACCGCGATAAATGCCCAAATCTATCGAGTATCGCCAAAGTCAGCCGCCGCTCCGGGTTACTCCCCAGTTGGCTGCGAAACCGATAGGGCCCGCGAGGATATTTGCGGCACATTCAGTCGTTGTTACGGCGCTCTGGTACAATGATGGTCCCACGGCAGATCGGGAGAGGCATGGAACTCTTGGTCTCGCCCATCTGCGGAGCATCTTCTCAAAGCTCCACGTCTCAGATCGGACGCAGGCGGTCACAACGATGCTGTGGCGGGCATCATCGGCGCAGTTTCCGGGGAGCGATAACTCATACCAAGGCATGACTACCGATCGCGAGTGATGTGGGGGAAGCTTGCCCGGCACGAACGGTTGCCGCTGGTAGCCGAGACCAGGAAGGATCGATCATGCCCTTTGTGAACGTCAAGCTCGTCGACGGCGTCTTTACCCCCGAGCAGAAGCACGAAATGGCCAAGGCACTCACCGACGTCATGGTGCGGTTCGAAGGGTCCGAGGCCTTTCGCGAAGTCGTCTGGGTTCTTATCGAAGAGCTTCACACCGATGGGTGGCACATCGGCGGGCGGCCGTTCGCGGGCCCCGCGTCGCTCATGCAGTCGCTCGAGAAGTCGAAGGCGACCGTCGAGATGATCGACGGTCAGCCCAAGACCCGCGCCGAATTCGCCGCGCAGCTGCCCCCCCTCAGCTGACGCGCGTTCGGCGCTACCAGAAGGCGGCGGGCCCAGGCGGTCCGCCGCCTCCACCTGGAGGGGATGCTCATGACGCCTTTACCCTGCGAAGCCACGAGCGTTACGTTCGGGTCGTCGGCATTCAATATTCCGCGCACCAGATGACAAGGCCGGACGATCTGTCGATCGCCCGGCCTTGCAGCGCAGTCGTCGGGATCAGAGCGCGACGTCGATCACGAGCTTGCCCTGCGCCGAACGATCGGCGATCGCGGCATGCGCATCGGCGGCCTCGTCGAGCGTGAAGCGACGCGGGTCGAGGCGCGGCACCAGCTTGCCCGCTTCGACGAGCTTCGTCGCTTCGGCCATGATCTCGCCATGATGGGCGCGGCCTTCGCCTGTGAGGAGCGGCAGGAGCGTGAATACGCCCGAGTAGGTTGCGGCCCGGAACGACAGCGGCGCGAGCGCGTGCGTGCCCCAGCCGAGGCAGCTCACGACATGCCCGAAGCGCTTGACCGCGACGAAAGCGGTGTCGAGAACCGGCCCGCCGACCGTGTCATAGACGAGATCGAAGCCGGTGCCGCCGGTCAGCCGCTCGACATAGTCCGCGACGGCTTCCTCGCGGTCGATCGGGATCGCGCCGAGCGATGTGAGGTAGTCGGCGCGGTTTGAATGGTCGACTGCGAAGACCTTTGCCCCGCGTGCGAGGGCGATCTGGACCGCGACATGACCGACGCCGCCGGCGCCGCCGAGTACGAGGACCGTCTGGCCGGCGCGGACCCCGGCGCGGTCGACCAGCCCTTCCCAGGCAGTGATCGTGACGAGCGGCAGGGCGGCTGCCTCGCGCATCGAGATGTTGGCGGGCTTGCGGGCAAGAAGCGCGGCGTCGACCGCCGCATATTCGGCGAGCGAGCCCTGGACGTTACCGACGCCGCCGGTCATGCCCCACACCTCGTCGCCGGGCTGGAAGCCCGTGACGTCGGTGCCGACTTCCTCGACCACCCCGGCAAGATCCATGCCGAGGATGCCGGGGAAGCTGTGCCGCGCATGCGCCGCCTGGCCGGCCCGGATTTTCGTGTCGAGCGGGTTCACGCCGCTCGCATGCGCGCGCACCAGAACCTGGCCGCTCCCGAGCTCGGGACGCTCGGTCAGCACCGACCGGAAGGGCGCATTGGCCTCATCGAGGATCAAAGCCCGCATCGAATTCTTGGTCATGATGATATCCTTTATTCGGTGATCTTGACGAAGCCCTGCTGGACGAGCTGAATCGTCCGGGCCATCGCGTCGAGGTTGATCCGGATGCCCGGCAGAAGATCGGCATTGACCCACCCGTTCACCTTGGCCGTCGCGCCGCACAATTCCATCTGGACGCCCACCGCCTGGAGATCGGCGACAAGCTGCTTGTAGGGATTGCCGGTCGCGATGTTGCGCGCCGCATTATAGGCGTCGTCGTGTAGCGCGACATGGCCGGCATTGGTATGGAAGACCGTGATTACCTCCGCGGCAGCGCCCCAGTCGGCAATGTCCGCCGTGATGAGACCCAGATGGAACAGCGCGGCCGGCAGGTCGCCTTCAAAGGCGAGGCCTCCGATACTGTGCACCGATTTTACCTCGGCGAGCTTGACGGGGATGTCGATGGTGAGGAGCCTTGCGTCGGACATGATGATTTCCTTTCGCTGTCCGGGCCGGTGCGGACCGGAGGGGAGAATTTGTCTTGCCTGACGAGAATATGCTCTTCCCTGCCCGGGAAAATTCATACGTTGGTTTCGGATGGGGGAGGCCGTGCAGACGCGATCGCCCCCGGCAGGGAGGGCTGCCGGGGGCGCACGGGGCGGGGCCTTGGGAGGACGCCTGGGGCTGGGCGGACCGCCGCCGCCGTGTCAGGGTTTCAACAGGAGCTTGCCCGTCGAACGTCGCGACTCGATGTCGCGGTGTGCATCCGCTGCGGCAGCGAGAGGATAGCTCTGCCCGACATGAAGCCGGAGCTGGCCCGATCGCATCCAGTCGAACAGCTGACGGGACCGCGCCAGCAGCGCGTCGCGGTTGCGGACATGGTGCATGACCACCGGGTAGGTGATCTTGATGCTCTTCGGGATCGAGAAGGGATCGATCGGTGGAAGCGGCTCCATGAGCGGCCCGAACAGCGCGAGCGTGCCATGATAATCGACCAGATCGAGCGAGGTGCGAAAGCTCTCGGCGCCAGTGCCGTCATAGACGACGTCGACGCCGCGGCCGGCGGTGATTGCGAGCACCTTATCGCCGATTTCATCGCCGCGCCCGACGAGGACATGGTCGGCGCCGGCCTCGCGCGCGAGCGCGACCTTCGCCTCGCTCGATACGCGCGCGATCACCTCGCCGCCGAGGAGCTTGATCATCTGCGTGAGCAGCAGGCCGACGCCTCCCGAAGCCGCGTGAACCAGCGCGACGTCCCCGGGCTTCACCGGGTGGCTTTCAAACACCAGATTGCTCGCGGTGAGGCCCTGCATCATAATGCCCGCGCCATCTTCGAACGAGAGATCGTCGGGAAGGGGTACCAGCTGGTCGGCCGGGGCAATGAGCTGTTCGGCATAGCTCCCCCACGCGAAATACCAGGCAACGCGGTCGCCGGGTCGAATGTCGACGACCCCCGGCCCGACCGCCAGCACCGTGCCGGCGCCTTCGACCCCGGGCACGACCGGAGCCGACTTGCCCGGCGTCAGGCCCCGGCGGGTGCCGGTATCCATGAAGTTGACGCCGGCGGCGCTCACCGCGACGAGTGCTTCACCGGCGCCCGGCGAGGGCAGCTCGGCTTCTTCGATCCCCAGCGCTTCGGGGCCGCCGAACGCGCGAACGACAATCGCTTTCATATTCCGTCTCCTTGCTCTCAGGCCGCACCGACGGCGCTGCCGCGCTGCGCGATCGTGTCGATCAGCCGGTGGAGTGCGACGGCATCGTCGAAGCTTGGGGCAAGCGACGTCCCCCCGAGCATGTCCGAGGCGAGCCGTTCATAGGCGAGGGCGACGCTTTGCGCCGGGCCGGCCTCGAAGCGCGTTGCGCCATAGCGCTCGGGAATCTCCAGGGCGTGGAGCGTCTCTTCGCCGCGCGCGCCGCGAAGCTCGAAGTCGCCAATCCCGACATATCCGACGGGAGCGGTCAGGATGAGATCGCCGGCGGTGCCGTTGATCTCGACGTGGAAATTGGTGCCGCGCGACAGGCCGCCCCGGAAATGGGCCGAAAGCGCCGCGCCATTGCCGAGGCGCCCCGCGACCATCACCTGGTCGGCGACGGTCATCGGCACTTCGGCGCCCGTCTCCTCGATGCGAATGGTGGGGCGCGCCGTGCCGAGTACCGCCGACAGGTTGTCGAACTCGCTGCCGAGGACATGAAGGAGGCCGTCGAGCGAGTGCGCGAACGGCACGTTCAGCATCGCCGCCCCGCTTGCCGGATCGAGCGTGTAGGCGAAGCCCTCGCTCAGCGTTTCGCCCCAGACGATACCCGAGCCGATCATCGTCGCCGAGAGCGGCTTGCCGACATAACCCTCGGCGATGAGGTCGCGCATATGGGCGAAGGCCGGAATGGCACGGGTCTGGAGGCCGATAGCGGTGCGAACGCCGTGCCGCGCCGCAAGGTCGCGCATTGCAGTCGCCTCCGCGAGGCTCGTCCCGAGCGGCCACTCCGAAAAGATGGCCTTCCCGGCAGCCGCCGCTTTCGCGACGAGATCGCGATGCTCGAGCACCTTCACCGCGACGACGACAAGATCGACATCGCCATGCGCCACCAGCTCGTCGGCGGAGCCGAAAGCATGGTCGACGCCATATTTGGCGGCAGCCGCCGCGGCGACCTCGGGGCTGTGATGGCTGACAGCGGAGATGCGATACTGGGGAAGCTGCAGCAGGGCGGGGACATGGGCCGTGCTGGCCCAACCCTTGTCGGGATGCACGCCGATGATGCCGACGTTGATACGATCCTTGGTCATGATGGATTCCTATGCCTGGATGATGTCGAGGATGGTGCGGCGCAGCTCGAGCGCGGCGATGCGCCAGCCGTCGGGACCACGCTCCCAGATTTCGTGATAATGGCCGTAGCCGTTCATCCTCGCGGTCTCTCCCGGAGCGGCGTCGGGGAAGACAATAAGGTCTTCCATCGACCAGACCGCGGCCACGCGGCCGTCGGGGAGTTCGTCGATCTCGGCGTTATGGACCTGGTGGATCGACCGGCCCTTTTCGAGGAACTGGCTCGACAGGGCAACGAATGCGTCGCGCTCGTCGAAGGCGAACAGGAGATCGCCGTCGGGGCCGAACATGCGGATCTTCGGGGCTTCGGCGAGAAGCCCCGCGAAGGCCTCCCACTGCTTGGTGTCGATGAAGCGGCAGTAGCGGGCTTTCGCCGCTGCTACTTCGTCGGTCGGGCTCTTTATAGTCATGCTGTTGTTCCTGCGTCTGGAGGGGAGAAAGACCGGAGCAGGCGTCGCCCGCGTTTCGCGGGTCGGCGCCTGCCCTTCGGGTTCGGGTCAGCTCTGGATGAAGGCGAGGAGGTCGGCGTTGACCTGCTCCTTCATCGTGATCGGCATGCCGTGCGGGCCGCCTTCGTAAATCTTGAGCTGCCCCTGCGGGAGGAGGCCCACGGAGAGGCGCGCCGAGGCATCGATCGGGACGATCTGGTCGTCCGAACCGTGGAGAACCAGCGTCGGGATCGTCATCCGCTTCAGGTCTTCGCTATAGTCGACCTCGGAAAATTCATGGACGCAGTCATATTGGCCCTTGAGGCCGCCCATCATGCCCTGCAGCCAGAAATGGTCGCGGGTGCCTTCCGAAATCGCCGCTCCGGCACGGTTGTAGCCGAAGAAAGGCGTCGTCAGATCCTTGTAGAACTGGCTGCGGTTGTCGAGCAGCGCGGCGCGGATGTCGTCGAAGGCCGCGAGCGGCGTCCCGTTGGGGTTGGTCTCGCTTTGCAGCATGACCGGCGGCACGGCGCTGATCAGAACCGCCTTGGCGACGCGGCTGGTGCCGTGACGGCCGATATAATGGGCAACTTCGCCGCCGCCCGTCGAATGGCCGACGAGAATGATGTCCCGAAGGTCGAGTGCCTCGATCAGGGCCGCGAGGTCGTCGGCATAATGGTCCATGTCGTTGCCGTCCCAGACCTGGTCGGAGCGGCCATGGCTGCGGCGATCATGCGCGATGACGCGATAACCCCGTTCGCCGAGGAACTGCATCTGGCTGTCCCAGGCATCGGCCGAGAGCGGCCAGCCATGGCAGAAAAGGACGGGCTGGCCGGCACCGAGATCCTTGTAGTAGATCGAAACGCCGTCGGGGGTCTTGATGAAGCTCATGATCCTACTCCTTGCTCATGCGCGAGAGATTTCGCGGGATTGGCGGGAGCATTTTCGGGTCGCGCGGGCACGCTTCCCATCATTCTTAGGTTTTAATTATGGCCCGGCGGGCTCAGTCGAAGACGTTCGCCGCGGGCGGGTCGCTCGCCGGAAAACTGTCTTCGAGCGCATGATCGATGCGCTCCTCGGTCGCGGCACGCGGGTCGGGTGTCCGCGCGGCTTCGAGGTCGGGGCGCTGGCTTGCGGTATCGGATTTCGACATGATCTGCCTCCACGGCGGGCACGGCTGTGCCGCTTGCAGAGCGAAGATAGGATCGCCGCGGGCCATGATGATTCACATCTTGGTATGACTGGACGGCCCTCGCGCCGTGCGCAGGATCAGCGGTTGAAGCGGCTCGCCGATGCCTCGCGCGCGCCCAGTTCCTCGGCCATCCGGACGAGGTCGGCGAGCGAGTCGGCCTGCATCTTGCGGGTCATGTTTCCACGGTGGATCTTCACGGTGATCTCGCTGAGCCCGAGACGCGCGGCGATCTGCTTGTTCATCAGGCCGGCGGTCACCAGTCCCATGATTTCACGCTCGCGGTTGGTGAGCGCGTTATAGCGCTGGCGGGTGCCGTCGAGCGCCGCGCTCGCGGCGCGCCGCACTTCATCCTTGCGGATCGCATCCGAAACTGCTGCCAGAAGCACATCGTCGGAAAGCGGCTTGGCGAGGAAATCGAGCGCTCCCGCCCGCATGCCGCGCACGGTCATCGGGATGTCGCCATAGCCGCTCATCAGGATGACCGGCACGGGGATCTCGTTGCCGGCGAGCTCTTCCTGGAAGTCGAGGCCGTTGGCATCGCCGAGATTGATGTCGAGCAATAGGCACGCCGCACGATCGACGCTGTCGCACATGACGAATTCCGAGGTCGAGGCGTAGGTCTGGACCGAGAACCCCTCAGCGCGCAGCAGGCTCTCGATGCTGCCGCGGATATCGGGATCGTCGTCGAGCACGCACACGAGCGGCGGCAGCGGCGGCGCGTTTTCGGGCGCCGTCTCGGCGCCGCCGCGGTTTTGCCTGATCAGCATAACACATCCTCCAGCTTGTCGATGAGAAGGTCGCCGTCGATCGGCTTCACGAAGAAGCCGGCCAAGCCCTGTTCCTTGGCGTCCCGGCGGACGACATCGGTCGGAAAGGCCGTCATGAGGATCACCGGCAGTGACGGTCGGTCGCGCGCAATCTTCCGGTGGAGTTCGAGGCCGTTCAGCCCGGGCATGTTGAAGTCGGTGAGAAGGCAATCGATGATGTCGCGGTGGGACGAGGCGAGGAAGCTTTCCGCGCTGCGAAAGCAGAACGGGCGATAGCCCGCCGATCGCAGCAGGCTTTCGATGCTGGTGCGGACATCTTCATCGTCGTCGACGACGCCCACCAATTTACTCGGCACGTCACTTCTCCTGACAGGAGCCTCCGCAACAGCAGCTGAGTGGCCCCGCCGCCATCATACCTAAGGATGATGTGGGCCCGGTATAGCATGGCGGCGGCGGCTCCGACCCGCCTAAACCGCGACCGGGATGGTGAAGCTGATCGTTGCCCCGCCACCGGGATTGTTGGCGGCGGAAATGCGCCCGCCATGCGCCTCGACGATCGATCGCGAAATCGACAGCCCCATGCCCATTCCGTCGGGTTTCGTCGTGTAAAAGGCGTCGAACAGGGCATGCGGTTCGATCCCGACGATACCGCTGCCGCGATCCACGACAGCGATGTGCGCCATGCCCTCCGTATCGATCGTGGCCGTAATCGATATATCGCCCCCCGGTTCGGCCCCCGCGCTTGCATGGATTGCGTTCATGACGAGGTTCACCAGAATCTGCTGGATCTGGATACGGTCGGCCGCGATGCTGATGTCCGAGGGCTCGATTTCGGTGCGGATCGTGATGCGTGCCGCGCACGCTTCGCGATCGACCAGCGCCAGCGCTTCGTCAACGAGCTCGGCGAGCGAGATCGCTTCGATCTGGGCGCTGCCCTTGCGCGCGAGGTTCCGGACCCTCGCGATGATCGTGCCCGCGCGCTCGCTGTTCGCGTCGATCCGCTCGATGCAGTTCGCCACTTCGTCAAGGTCGGGCGTGTCGCGCTTGAGCCAGCGGCGTGCCGATTTCGCATAGGTCATGATCGCCGACAGCGGCTGATTGACCTCATGGGCGATGGAGGCCGCAAGCTGACCGAGAATCGACACGCGCGACGCATGGGCGAGTTCGATCATGTTGCGTTCGAGCCGGGCGCGGTCCTCATTTCGCTCGGTCATGTCTATGGCCATGATGAGGACGCGCGACCAGGGTTCGCCCTCGGGGACGAGTCTCACGCGCAGGACTACGTCGATCGGCTTGCCCTTGAGATTAGTTATCCGCGTCTCGACCTCGACCAAATCCTCGCCGCTTGCCAGCCGCGCGAAAAGCGTCGCAAGCGCGAGGCCGTTCGTCTCGGGATAGCGTGCGATGACATTCTTCCCGATCAATTCGCTCCGATCGGCAACGCCGAAGAGCGTCGCGGCCGCCTGGTTAGCCTCATGGATATGCGGCGTTGCCGCCACCTTCCGGAGCAGGTCCGGATTGGCGATGAGATAGGCTTCCAGATTTTCGCCATCGGGAGCGATCGTCGCGAGGAGCTGCCGCACCCCGGTCCAGTCGGTCTCCCACGCGGCGAACCCGGCGGCATCGAAAATGGCCTGGTAGCGATTTTCGGAGGCGCGACGAGCCGCATCGGCCCGGCGCTGCTCCGACAAATCGATGCTTGCCTCGATCAGCCCGTCGGGCGCGCCGGCGAGATTGCGACGGCGCACCATGCGCGTCGATACCACAAAAGGCGCGCCGTCCTTCCCCACGCCCGCCATCTCTTCGGTAAGGTCGCCGCTCTGCTCGAGCCGTTGTTTCGCGGCCTCGCGCGGGGCATCGAGCGTGATGAGGTCGTCATAGGCCCTGCCGACCGCCTCCTCCGCGGACCAGCCATAAATCCGCGCCGCGCCTTCGTTCCAGCCCGCCACGCGGTCATGACGATCGAGGACGATCACGCTGTCGTGCGTCAACGCGAGGATATTGGCCTGTTCGCTGCAAAGCTTCCTCGTGCTGAGAATGCCGTAGGAAAGGATGGTGGTGACACCGATCGCGGCGAGGCTGACGCCGAGCCGGACATGCGCGGCGCCGACCGGCTCGCCCCAATGACCGGCAAGGAAGGCAATCATTGCCGCGATCGCGGCGACTATGCCGCCCAGCGCGACCATGACCGGTCTGCCGCCCCGCGTCAGCAGGATGATGCAGACCGTATATAATACGGCGATTGCCCCGCCGAGCGGGCTGAACATGTCGACCGCGAAGATGCCGATACCGAGCGCCAATGCGAGCAGCGCGAACGCGGTTGACCCTGTAAGCCTTGTCCCCATCGGCCCCCTCCGGACGGACAGCATATGTGCTGCTGTCTGCCGCCATCGCACCGGACCGGATGACCGGGCAAGCGCAATCGGCGGGTCTAAACCTTCATATTAGTTACTCGCCCTCTCAACTGACCGATGATCGGCTCCTCGCAACAGCATCGGAGTCATATCATGAGCAATATTCTGTTTCGCCGCCCGGGTCTGGCCTCGAGCGCCCTCCTTGCATTGGCTCTTGCCGTCGGCGCACCGGCGCATGCCGACGAGGCTGCCAAAACGCCCTATGACATCATCAATACGGCGACCGCGGCTTCGCCGGTCACGCCCACCGCGCTGCGCGGCAATGTGACCGTGCTCGACGGCGCCGGCGGTTCGATCGTCGCGCTCGCGGGCCCGCAGGGGCTGCTGCTCGTCGACGACGGCATCGCGGTGTCGCGCGCAAAGATCGAAGAGGTGCTGACGGGCCTGCGTCCCGGCGGCCTCAACTTCGTCATCAATACGCATTGGCACTGGGACCACACCGACGGCAACGGCTGGGCGCATGAAGATGGCGCGACGATCATCGCGCATCGCAACACCGCCGCTCACCTCGATAAGTCGATCCGCGTCGTGGAATGGGGGCACACCTTCGATCCGGTGCCTGCGGGTTACCGTCCGGCGATGCTCGTCGATGAAGAGAAGGTCATGACCTTCAATGGCGAGACCGTCGAGATCCGCCATTATATGCCCTCGCATACCGACGGCGACCTTTCGGTCTATTTCCGCAAGGCGAATGTTCTCGCGACCGGCGATACCTGGTGGAACGGCGTCTATCCGTTCATCGACTATGTCGCGGGCGGCGGCATCGACGGCATGATCCGTGCGGCTAACTGGAACATCGAGAAGTCCGGGGCGGAAACGATCGTCGTGCCTGGCCACGGCCCGGTCGGATCGCGCGCCGATCTCGTAGCCTTCCGGGACATGCTGGTCACGATCCGCAACCGCGTCGCGGCGTTGAAGGCACAGGGCAAGTCGCTCGACGAGACGATCGCTGCCAAGCCGTCGGCCGAATTCGACGCGAAATGGGGCGGCGGGGTGATCAATCCGGCGCTCTTCACCCAACTCGTCTACCGCGGCGTCTGAACCCTCTCTCCCCCCTGGGCGGCGACCGGAACCCGGTCGCCGCCTTCTTTTTTCAGGCGACGAGTGGTGCGGCGATCGCATTGATCGCCGATATTGCCGCCATGGGTTCGAGCCGAAGCTGAAGTCCGCGCTGGCCCCCATTCACATAGACATAAGGCTCGGCAAGCGCGCTCTCTTCGATCGCAGTCGACACCTGCTTGCGCTGTCCGAAAGGGCTGATGCCGCCGACATGATAGCCGGTCAGGCGCTCCGCATCTGCCGGCGCCATCATCGCAGCCGATTTGCCGCCGAGCGCGGCGGCGAGCTTTTTCATCGACACCTCGCGATCTGACGGGACGATTACGCAGACCGGCTTGCCATCGACTTTCGCCATCAACGTCTTCAGTACCCGCCGGGGCTCCTCTCCAAGCGCTTCGGCAGCCTGGACGCCGATGCGATCCGCGCCCGGATCATAGTCGTAAGTGCGGGTCTCAAAGGCGATTCCTGCCTTTTCGAGTGCCCTCGTTGCTGGCGTGGTCCGTGCCATGCCTTCTCTCCATCAATGTGCCCACCGCGTGATTGCGGTTTCTGTCGGTTGGCGCATCGGCGCCCGAACCGGGCAGCGCGGTTAGTCCAAGTCACGGTGCGGGCAAATTCGTACCTAGGTATGAATAGCGCCTCGGTCATCCGCGATGAACAATGATCGCGCATCGGCCGCGCGCGGCGCGGCGGGAAGGAGCCCGACCAATGGCGCAACCCTTTGATTTTCACGGCGCGCGCGGCAACCGCCTGTCGGGGCTTGTCGATCGTCCTGCGGCGACGCCGCGCGGATGGGCGATTTTCGCCCACTGCTTTACCTGCGGCAAGGACAGCCTCGCGGCGGTGCGGATCGCGCGTGCGCTTGCGCGGCAGGGTATCGGTGCGTTGCGGTTCGACTTTGCCGGCCTCGGCTCGAGCGAAGGCGCGTTCGGCGAGACACGCTTCGCTGATAATGCCGACGACTTGATCGCGGCGGGCGAGGCTATGGAAGCGGCAGGCATGCCGCCCGCCCTCCTCATCGGTCACAGCTTCGGAGGGGCGGCAGCACTTGCCGCCGCCGGCGCGATGCCCGGGATCAGGGCGATCGCAACGATTGCGGCGCCCGCAGAGGTCCGCCATGTGCTTCACCTCCTTGACCCGGCGAGCCTTCAGCAGATCGATGTCGAGGGACGCGCCGACGTCCTCTTGGCCGGCCGGCACTTCTCCCTCGATCGCAGCTTTGTGGCGGACGCGCGTCAGCAGGATTTGCTGCCGCGCGTCGCGACGCTGCACCGGCCGCTCCTGATTCTCCATGCCCCTCGCGACGAACTCGTCGGGATAGACAATGCTTCGGCGCTGTTCGGCGCCGCGAAGCACCCCAAGAGCTTCGTCTCGCTGGGCGAGGCAGATCATCTTCTCACCGGTCCCGGCGATGCGGAATTCGCTGCGGCCATGATTGCCGCGTGGGCGCCTCGATATTTGCCAATCCTGGAGGCCGACCTGGAAGCGCCCGACGGCGGCGGTGTTGTCGCTGAAGAAACTGTTGGTGGCAAATTTCAGCTGGCGGTGCGGAGCGGGTCGCACAACTTCTTCGCCGACGAACCGATTTCCGAAGGTGGACTAGATTCCGGGTTGGCGCCCTATGAACTGGTATCGGCAGGGCTGGCAGCCTGTACGACGATGACAATGCGTCTCTATGCCGATCGCAAGGGCTTCGGGCTTGCCAAAGCGAGGACGATCGTAACGCATGACAAGCGCAGCGGCCAAACCCCGCAAGACGTGTTCACGCGAACGATCGAGCTCGAAGGAAGTTTGTCGGAGGAGGAGCGCGAAAGGATCCTGGCGATCGCGGAGCGGTGCCCCGTAGATCTGACGCTGGTCCGCGGATCGGAAGTCGTCACATGCCTGGCCACGGGGCGATACTGACGACGCACCGACGTTCATCAGGGATGTCGGCAGACCCTCACCGGCGCCGCGTGGAGAGTATTTTCCCGCTCGGTTTGTTCCAAACTGGTCGGTCCTTCTGGCGCTCCGCAGTGGAAATTTATGGTCGAGCGATAGGCTTCGCTTTGTCGGAATTCCTCCTGCCGTGAGAGGTGAACGCCTTGTCGATTTGGGACACGCGGTCGCAAAATGCCTCGCTGAAGCTCACAAAAATTAGGGCTAAAGCACGGTATATTCACTAAGTATCGACACAATATGATTTTTTAACAACGGTTTAAGTTGGCCGAAAACATCTGCCGCCCCAGACAGCCGGTGTTTTCAGAAGCGCGCTTCAGTCCTCGCGGCCTCTCAGTAAATCAACGAAAACAGTTGGTTATCTCGAGATGGAATCGTGGCTCCGCTCAGGACATCCTCTTTCAGCCCGTCAATACCAGCCTGGGGTCGAAGGGCGAGAGCGGATGGTCGGCGTCGCTGTGGGCGAAGAATCTGTTCAACAGCTATTCTTGGTCGGTGGTCGCGAGCAATGCCATGTCGTGGTACGTTCCCCGAACCCGTCGCGCAGCTATGGGCTGAGGCTGGGCTTCGACTTCTGAGCCATCGCGGGAAGGGCGCGTGCGGCTATGCAGGACAAGTATCTGGGCACGATAATCGACTTCGCATCTCCCGCCGGGGAGCCGGCCCTGCTTGCGCCCGACAGCGTCCAGTGGCGCGTATACAAGAATCCGGTCGCGCTCGGCATCGGTGGTATAGCGGCGGTGCTGCTGGAATTTGCCGAGCCGCGCATCCGGACGGGCGTTTGGGATCATTCGACATACAAGGCCGATCCGATCGGTCGCTCGCGCCGCACCGGACTCGTCGCGATGCTTGCCTGCTACGGTCCGGCGAGCATGGCGAAAGAGGTCATCGGCAAGGTCAATCGCATGCACGGCGCGGTGAAGGGCGCGACCCCGGCCGGCGAAGAATATCGCGCGCTCGATCCAATCCTGCTCGATTGGGTCGCAGCCACCGCCTCCTACGGCTTCCTGACGGCCTATGATCGTTTCGTCCATCGGCTGAGCGCCGCGGACAAGGATCGCTTCATGCGCGACGGCGACGCGATCGGCCGCGAATTCGGCGCCCGGCGCCTGCCGCAGACGATCGATGCGTTCATGGCGATGATGGCGCAGCTTGCACCGCGCTTCGAACCGCACCCGATCATCTTCGAATTTCTCGACATCATCGAGTCCGGCCGCGCTGCACCGGGCGTGCCGCGCTTCCTGCACCGCGCGATAGCCCGCGCGTCGGTGTCGCTGCTGCCCGAGTCGGTCCGGCAGCAGCTCGATCTTGGTCCTCGCTATGATCTGACGCCGATCGACCGCCTGATGCTCCGGGCCGCGGGTCGCCTTGCCGACCGGCGCATCGACCGCAATTCGCCCGCGTGCCAGGCGAGTGTACGGCTTGGCCTGCCCCATGATTTTCTCTTTCGATCTAACGGCGAGAAAATCCGGATGCTGGCGAATCAGAAAGTGGAGCCAGGGTCCTGACCCTGGACGTTACCGGCCCGTCGTCGCGCGCTGGGGTCGGTTTTGGCGGCATCCGCCCATTGACCGGTGCGCGCGGGGCGTTCAGCTTCGCTTGCTGCGGCAACTCGATCAAGGTTTACCGATGGCGATTTCCATGCTCCGACGATCTTCCCTGCCCATCGGTACGCTGGGCACAGCGCTTTTGCTCCTTGCGCTCGCCGCCTGCGACGATGGTGCGCCGGGCGAAAAGGCCGCGGCGGTCGGCGCGCCGCGCCAGTGCCCCCGAATCGCGGACGCGCCCGTGAAGCTGCCGGGCGGCACCTTCGATATGGGCGAGGATGATGTGTATGACGAGGAAGGGCCGGTGCGGAGGACGACGGTCCGCGGCTTCTGGATCGACCCGCACGAGGTGACGAACCGCCAGTTCGCGGCGTTCGTGAAAGCGACCGGCTATGTCACGGTGGCCGAGAAGCCCGTCGATCCCAAACAGTTCAAGGCGCCCGCCGACCGGATTCCGCCCGACATGCTGAAGCCGGGATCGGCGGTCTTCACGCCCCCCGACTTTCCCTCGAACCGCTACACCGACTGGTGGAAATATGTCCCCGGCGCGAGCTGGCAAAAGCCCTATGGGCCGCAGGGTCCCGATCAGGTGCCGAACGAGCCGGTCGTCCATCTCGCGTGGGATGACATGATCGCCTATGCGAAATGGGCGGGGGGACGCATCCCGACCGAAGCCGAATGGGAATATGCCGCGAGCGCGGGGAAGCGGTCGAAGAATGTCCAGCCCGACGAGGCGAACAGCTGGCAGGGTGCCTTCCCGAACTACAATGCCGAAAGCGACGGCTTCAAGGGCGTTGCGCCCGTCGGCTGCTACAAGCCGAACGCCAACGGCCTGTACGACATGGTCGGCAATGTCTGGGAAGTGACGGCCGACTTCTTCCGTCCGGGTCACGACCCGAAGGACAGCGACGACCCGAAGGGACCCGACGAGGGCAGCGCCTATGACCCGCTCAATCCGGGGATGCCATCGCGCACGGTAAAGGGCGGCAGCTATCTATGCGCCCCAAATTATTGCCAGCGCTATCGCCCCGCCTCGCGGCAGGGGCGCGATCCCGGGATGGGCACCAGCAATGTCGGCTTCCGCCTGGTCTATGACAAGGCACCGGCCGGCTGATGCCGGGCAGCCCGGTCCGCGCGTCACTCACGATGTTGGCGAAAGGAAGGGCGATCCGAAATACCGCGCCTTTATCCCCCGTCCGCCGCGCTTGGCGGCCGCGACGGGGGAACAGGTTGTTCGTGCACGAGAAGAACAATAGGTGAACAAAATTTCTTTGTCAACTGGGCTTGATGGCCCGCGAGCCGGTTGACGGTACCCGCACTTTGCTGCCTAGCTGCAGCGAATGCGAAAGAAGGGATGAGGAATGACGCCGCAAATCAGTTTCGATCTTACGGGGCGCGTTGCGCTCGTAACCGGCGCCTCGTCGGGCCTCGGCGCCGGCTTTGCCAAGGTGCTCGCCGCGGCTGGGGCCAAGGTGGTCCTCGCGGCGCGCCGCGCCGACCGGCTCGCCGCACAGGTGGCCGAGATCGAGGCGGCCGGCGGGGAAGCGATTGCCGTCAGCCTCGACGTTACCGACGAAGCGTCGACGAAAGCGGCTTACGACGCCGCCGAAGCCGCGTTCGGCACGGTCGACACGATCATTGCCAATGCGGGCGTCGCAACCGAAAAAATGGCGTTCGGGCTGAGCGTCGAGGAGGTTGACGGGCTGTTGGCGGCGAACGTCCGCGGCGTCTTCCTGACGGTCACCGAGGGCGCAAAGCGGCTCGACGCCGCAGGCAGCCGCGACAAGCAGAACGGACGTATCGTCATCATCGGATCGATCACCGCGGAGAAGGTGTTTCCCGCGACCTCGGTCTATGGCGCGACCAAGGCGGCGGTGCGGCATCTGGGCAAGGCACTGGCGCGCGAATGGGCGCGGCGCGGGATCAGCGTCAATGTGATCCAGCCCGGCTATTTCGAATCCGAAATGACCGCCGCGCTCTTCGAGAGCGAGGTCGGGGCGCAGATGGTCAAGAGCTTCCCGCGGCAACGGATGCGGCCTCCGAGCGACCTGCATGCGCCGCTGCTGATGCTCTGCTCGGACGCGGCACTCGGGATCACCGGAACCGTGATCACCGTCGATGACGGACAGACGCTGTGAACGGCGAACTGCTGATCGAGGCGCGGGGGGCGGTCGAGATCGCGACGCTGAACCGGCCCGAACGGCTCAACGCGCTGAACGAGGGACTGGTCGACGAACTCAACGCCTACTTCGGCGGGCTCGCCGACCGTAAGGATGTGCGCGTCGTCATCCTGCGCGGTGCGGGGCGCGGCTTTTGTGCCGGGCTCGACATCCAGGAGGATCGGTCGAGCGACGAAACGCCGGTGCTGCGCACGCTCCGCACCCAGACGAACATCGGCAATATCTATCGCAAGATGCGCGCCTGTCCGCAGCCGATCATCGCGCTCGGCCACGGCGCCGCGGCAGGCGGCGGCCTGTCGCTGTTGCTCGCGTCCGACGTCCGCTATGCGACGCCCGATTTCCGCTGCAACGCCGCCTATATCCGCATCGGGCTTGGCGGTTGCGACATGGCGTCGAGCTATTTCCTGCCGCGCCTTGTCGGGGCGAGCCTCGCGTCGGAGATGATCCTGACCGGACGCTTTATCGATGCCGAGCGGGCCCTGCGCGCGGGACTCGTCAGCGAGATCGTCGGGCAGGACGAACTGCTGGATCGCGGACTGGCGCTCGCCGACGAGATGTTGGCGACAAGCCCGTACGGACTGCGGCTGTCGAAGCAGGCGCTGAACCTCAATATCGATGCGCAAAGCCTCGACACCGCGATGGCGATCGAGGATCGGCAACAGGTGATCCTTTCGGTAACCGAGGACCATCGCGAGGCGCTGGCTGCCTTCCTCGAAAAGCGCGCGCCCGAATATCGCGAACGCTAGATCGCGCCCATTGACTCCCCGATATATTGACATATCAAGTGCCAATATAAAGGCGGGGAGAGAAGCAATGGCGGTGCCTGTCCGGGCCAGAGGGGTGCCGGGTCGCAAAGGCAGGTCCGGATACGCTGCCAGTGTCGTTTCAGCTGCCCTGCTCGCGGCGGCGCCGATGGTGGTCCATGCCACTCCGGCGCCGCCGCGCCATCCCAATATCGTGATCCTGCTTGCCGACGACTGGGGGTTCAGCGACGTCGGTTCGTTCGGGGCCGAAATCGCGACCCCGAACATCGACGCGCTCGCGATGGCAGGGATGCGCTTCTCGAACTTTCACGTCGCCGGATCCTGCTCGCCGACGCGCGCGATGTTGCAGACGGGGGTGATGAATCACAGGAACGGCCTCGGCAACATGCCCGAGACGATCCCAGACGCGCATCGCGGCAAGCCCGGCTACGACACGGTGATGAATTTCCGCGTCGTGACGGTCGCGCAGCTTCTGAAAGCCGCAGGATATCGTACCTACCTGACCGGAAAATGGCATCTCGGCAGCGACGCGAAGCGCCTGCCGCACGCGCGCGGCTATGACCGCGCCTACAGCCTCGCCGATGCCGGCGCCGACAATTTCGAACAGCGGCCGATCGAGGGTATGTACGCGACCGCGGCGTGGACCGAAAATGGCAAGCCCGCGACTTTGCCCAGGGATTATTATTCGTCGCGCTTCGTCGTCCAGAAGATGATCGATTATATCGAGGCCGACCGGGCAAGCGGCAAACCCTTCCTCGCCTCGGTCAATTTCCTCGCCAATCATATTCCGGTGCAGGCGCCCGACAGCGACATCGCGCGCTATGCCGCGATGTACAAGGAGGGCTGGACCGCACTGCGCGAAGCGCGGGCGAAGCGTGCCGCGGCGCTCGGCATCATGTCACAGGGCGCGCCGATGGTGACGATGGCGACCACGCCCGACTGGGCGACGCAGGACGCCGAGGAACGCGCGGCGGCGATCCGCGTGATGCAGGCTTATGGCGGGATGGCGACCGCGATGGACCGCGAGATCGGCCGTCTCGTCGCGCATCTCAAGGCCACCGGCGATTATGAGAATACGATTTTCGTATTCCTGTCCGACAATGGCCCCGAACCGACCGATCCGTTCAACCGGACGATCAACCGGCTGTTCCTCAACAGCAAATATGACACCTCGACCGCGAATATCGGCCGGCGCGGCAGTTTCAGCGCGATCGGGCCCGGATGGGCAAGCGCGTCGGCATCGCCGCTGTCGGGTTACAAGTTCACCGCGTCCGAGGGCGGGCTGCGCGTTCCGCTGATCATCGCCTGGCCGGGGCACGCTCAAATCCGCGCCGGGACGATCAACGACGGCTTCGCGCATGTCACCGACATATTGCCGACCTTGCTCGACCTCGCGGGGGTCACGGGGCAACAGGGTCGATGGGAAGGCCGGCCGGTGGAGAGCATCGTCGGACGCAGCCTGGTGCCGATGCTGGCGGGCGCCGAAGGCAGCGTCCATGGCGACACACCGCTTGGCTACGAATTGTCGGGCAATGCCGCGCTGTTCCGCGGCGACTACAAGCTGGTGCGCAACCTCGCGCCGACCGGGGACGGAATGTGGCGATTGTTCAATCTCAAGGCCGATCCCGGCGAGACGAACGACCTGTCGGCGGCGATGCCTAACCGCTTCGCCGCGATGCGCGCCGACTATGCCAACTATGCCAAGGCGAACGGCGTGCTGGAGATGCCCGCGGGCTATACCGCCGACGAGCAGATCAACCGCTATGCGTTCGAACGGCAGGGCAAGCCGCGCCTCATTCGCTTTGCGACATGGGCGGGCGGGATCATTGTGCTGCTCGCTGCATTGTTGTGGTGGCGGCGCCGGCGGCGGCGTGTCTAGGGTCCTGACCCTAGGCCAGGCTCGCGACCAGCGCTTCGACCGTCCGCTCGACCACTGCGCTCGCATCCTCGACCGAGAGTGCCTGGTCCTGCCGGATCGCGCGCCAGCTCTGGAACGACAGCGCCGAGCACAAAGCCTCGACGAAATAGCGATCGCCACTCACCTCGGCGGGCAGCAGGCGCAGCACGAACTCGCGCTCCAGCGCCACCACCTGCCCATATTGCGCCATCAGATAGGGCGATTGGTAGCGTTTGATGTTTGCGGCGAGGCGGAAGGGCAGCATCAACTCGAACACCCGCGCGCGCCGCCGCGTCAGATCGCGCAGCTTGGCGCGCCAGTCATCGCCGCGATGGGGTTCGCTGATGATCGGCCAGATGCGCTCGCCGACGATCTTCGAAATCTCGCGATAGAGCGCGTCCATATCGTCGAAGTGACGGAAAACGGTGCGCAGGCCGACGCCCGCCTCTTCGGCGACGCGCGCCGCGCTGGGGGTCAGGTCGCCGCTTTCGATGAGCGCCATCATCGCGGCGACGATCCGCTTGTGGTTAGACCGGCCGCGCTCGCGCCGGCCATCGACGCGCGGTTCGGCCGCGCCGACGATCCGTTCGATTTTGGTCCTGTCCCCCATGCCTCCTCCGCTGGACCAGCTTGAACAGCGGGTCAATGGCCGTGTTTAACCATCTTGCACGTCCATCAATATAGTGACACATATAGTGCCATAATATTCTGAACAAGACCAGCGGGTGGGAGATGGACGGACAGGGGCTGCTCTTCGCGGCGATTTGGGGCGGCGCCTTGCTGCTTTGGCTTGCTTTTCTGGCCTTCTATGATGGCCTGCGCCGTCCGTTGCGGCGCGATGAGATCGACGCGTTCCTCGCCACGCTCGGCCCGCGCATGGACGAAACCGGCAACGACAGCGCGCGATTGCGTGCCTTCCTCGAGGCGGACGACGGACGCGAGTTCGTGATGCTCAATCTTGTGCGCACCCGCCCCGGCCCGGTCACCGATCCCGCCAGCGGCGAGACGCGCGAGGGTAGCGAGTGGCTGCGGCGCTATTCGGACCCCTTCGTGCGCGGCCTCATCGCACGCGGCGGACACCCGCTGTTCGTCGGGCGCAAGGTTGGCGGCTATATCGACGCGTGGAACGCCGGCGAAGACCCGGGCTGGTCGCTGGTCGGCACGATGCGATACCGCAGCCGCCGTGATCTCGTGCGCATGGCGAGCGATCCCGCGTTTCGCGCGGTGCATCCGAATAAATCGCTGGGGATCGAGAGCACATTCTCCTTCCCGACCCAGCGACAGGTCGCTTTCTACGCCAGCCCGCGCGTGACCATGTTTCTGGCGCTGATGCTTGCGGCCGCACTGCTGCACATCGCGGTTCTGACGTTCGGTTGGGGAGGGACGGCATGAAGAAAAGATGGCTGGCGCTCGGGCTGGTCGCGCTGATCGGCGCGGGTGGCTATTGGACATTCCAGGAGAATAAATACCGTCTCCCCGGCCTTTTGCAGGATTGGCGCGATCCGGTGCAGGACAATCGTCCGGTCGTCTGGCAGCAGGGGCCAAAGACGGCGCCCGCGGGCACGCGGCCACCCAACATCGTCCTGATTGTCGTCGACGACATGGGCTGGAACGACATCAGCCTCAACGGCGGCGGGGTCGCCGGCGGCATCGTCAAGACGCCGAACATCGACGCGATCGCGCGGCAGGGCATGAACTTCACCACCGCCTATGCCGCGAACGCAACCTGTTCGCCGTCGCGCGCGGCGATGATGACGGGGCGCTATGCGACGCGCTTCGGCTTCGAATATACCGCCGTCCCCGTGCAATTCTCGGAGAACCTCGCCCATGGCGACGGCGTCGGACCGCTGAAGGCGGTGTTCCACAAGGAGCTGATTACCCCCGACATTCCCGACTATCCCGACATGGGCGTCCCTGCCAGCGAAGTGACGATCGCCGAGGCGGTCAAGGCGGCGGGCTATCATACGATCCACATCGGCAAATGGCACCTTGGCGAGGCGCCGAGGCTCCAGCCGCAGCGCCAAGGCTTCGACGAGAGTCTGGCTGTGCTGGGCGGGGCCGCGAAATTCCTGCCCGACGACGACCCCGACACCGTCAACGCAAAGCTGCCGTGGGATCCCATCGACCGCTTTATCTGGGCGAACCTCCGCCACGCGGTGACCTTCAACGGCAGCAAGCGCTTTCACCCGAAGGGGCACATGACCGACTATTTCGCCGACGAAGCGATTGCCGCAATCGAAGCGAACAAGAACCGGCCCTTCTTCATGTATCTGGCGTTCAACGCGCCGCACACGCCGCTGCAGGCGACGAAAGAGGATTATGCGAAGCTGCCCCAGATCAAGGATCACAAGACGCGCGTCTATGGCGCGATGATCGCCCAGCTCGACCGGCGGATCGGCGACGTGATGGCGAAGCTGAAGGCGGCGGGGATCGACGACAATACGCTCGTCATCTTCACCAGCGACAATGGCGGCGCCTGGTACAACGGCATCCCGAACCTCAACGCACCGTATCGCGGGTGGAAGGCGACCTTCTTCGAGGGCGGCATCCGCACCCCCTTCTTCATGCGCTGGCCCGCCAAGATCGCGCCGGGATCGACGCGCGCCGACATGACGGGGCACATCGACATCTTCTCGACCATCGCGGCGGCGGCGGGTGCGAAGGTGCCGACCGACCGCGTAGTCGACAGCGAGAATATCCTTGGCGGTCCGGCGAAGCGGGCGGCGCTGTTCTGGCGCTCGGGCGATTATCGCGCGGTGCGGATGGGCGACTGGAAGTTGCAGGTGACCAAGCGGCCCGAAAAGGTGCGGCTCTATAATCTTGCCGCCGATCCGACCGAGCAGCAGGACCTTGCAGCCAGCGATCCCGCGCGCGTCGCGCAGCTTCGCGCGATGCTGGAGGCGCAGAACAAGGGGATGGCTAAGCCGATCTGGCCGGGGCTCATCGAGGGGCCGGTGCGCATCGACGTGCCGCTCAACGCGCCGTGGAAGGACGGCCAGGACTATATCTACTGGACGAACTGATCGCGGATGAAGGCCGCGACCAGCGCCGGTCCCGCTGATAGCGGTTTTTCCGCCGGCCGGTCGATCAGGAGCGCGTCGTCCTTTGCCAGGTGGATCGTATCGGCGCCGACGGTGACCGGGGCGGTGCCGGTCGCCAACAGCAAAAGCGTGTCCGCCGCCCTCGCGCATGACCATCGTTCGAGGATTGCCGAAGCCCTCCCGCGCCGCGTCATGATGTGGAGCGCGGAGCATGAGCCGCCAAGCGGCTCGGCGCCGACGCTGTCTTCGCCGCCGAACAACAAGGCCGGTGAGCCGGGGCGGAGCCGTTGCTCACCCCGGTCCCCGACCTCGATCCGCAAGTCACCGCGAAGCAGCAGAAAGGCGCGATCGACGCCCGGAAAGACCGAGAAGGGTCCCGCTTTCTCTATCGTCGCGATGCTCGCGCGCCACAGGAAATCGGCGTCGCCCGCGCCATCCGGAAAGACCGCGATGTCGCGCGTGACCCCGCCGCCATTCTTCCACGGCCGCGCGATGCGGTCGTTCGCGCGCAGGAGCCGGACGCCCGTCATCAGAGGATACCGGGGAGGTCCAGACCCTTCTCGCGCGCGCAGTCGATGGCGATGTCATAGCCAGCGTCGGCGTGGCGCATAACCCCGGTGCCGGGGTCGTTCCACAGCACGCGCTCAAGCCGCTTGGCCGCTTCGGGGGTGCCGTCGGCCACGATCACCATGCCCGAGTGCTGCGAATAGCCCATGCCGACGCCGCCGCCATGGTGGAGCGACACCCAGGTCGCGCCGCTGGCCGTGTTGAGCAGCGCATTGAGCAGCGGCCAATCGCTCACCGCATCGGATCCGTCGCGCATCGCTTCGGTCTCGCGGTTGGGGCTCGCGACCGATCCCGAATCCAGATGGTCGCGGCCTATCACCACCGGTGCCTTGAGTTCGCCCGACGCGACCATCTCGTTGAACGCGAGGCCCAGCCGGTGACGGTCGCCGAGCCCGACCCAGCAGATGCGCGCGGGCAGGCCCTGGAACTTGATCTTCTCGCGCGCCATGTCGAGCCAGTTGTGGAGGTGCGCGTTGTCGGGCAGCAGTTCCTTCACCTTGGCGTCGGTCTTGTAGATATCCTCGGGATCGCCCGACAGCGCCGCCCAGCGGAAGGGGCCGATGCCACGACAAAAGAGCGGGCGGACATAGGCGGGGACGAAGCCGGGAAAGTCGAAAGCGTTTTCGACGCCCTCGTCCTTCGCCATCTGGCGGATGTTGTTGCCATAGTCGGTTGTCGGAACCCCGGCCGCTTGCAGGTCGAGCATCGCCTGCACATGCACCGCCATCGACGCTTTCGCAGCCTTCGCGACCGCGGCCGGATCGCTCTCGCGCTTCGAAAACCACTCGTCGAGGGTCCAGCCCGCGGGGAGGTAGCCGTTGACCGGATCGTGCGCCGAGGTCTGGTCGGTGAGCAGGTCGGGGCGGATACCGCGGCGGACCATCTCGGGCAGCACCTCGGCGGCGTTGCCGAGGAGGCCGACCGACACCGGCTTGCCCTCGGCATGACTCGCCTCGATCATCGAGATGGCTTCGTCGATGCTGCCCGCCTGCTTGTCGAGATAGCCCGTGCGCAGGCGCATCTCGATGCGGCTAGGCTGGCATTCGATCGCGAGGCACGATGCGCCCGCCATCACGGCGGCGAGCGGCTGCGCGCCGCCCATGCCGCCGAGCCCGGCGGTCAGCAGCCAGCGGCCCGCAAGGCTGCCGCCATAATGCTGGCGGCCCATTTCGACGAAGGTTTCGTAGGTGCCCTGAACGATGCCCTGGCTGCCGATATAGATCCAGCTGCCGGCGGTCATCTGGCCGTACATCATCAGGCCCTTTTTATCGAGCTCGTGGAAATGGTCCCAGTTGGCCCATTCGGGAACGAGGTTCGAATTGGCGAGTAGCACACGCGGCGCATTCTCGTGGGTGCGAAAGACGCCGACGGGCTTGCCCGACTGGATCAGCAGCGTCTCGTCGCCCTCGAGCCGCTTCAGCGTTTCGACGATCTTGTCATAGCTTTCCCAGTCGCGCGCGGCGCGACCGATGCCGCCATAGACGACGAGCTCGTGCGGCGCCTCGGCGACGTCGGGGTGGAGGTTGTTCATCAGCATCCGCATCGGCGCTTCGGTGAGCCAGCTTTTCGCGCTGATCTCGGGGCCGGTCGCGGGGCGGATCACGCGGCTGTTGTCGAGGCGGGTCATGAATGTCCTTTCGCAAAGTCGAGGGTCGCGGCGATCACTTGCTCCAACACGGGTCGGATCGCGGGATCGGGGTCGAGGGGGGAGGGCCAGTTGGCGTGGGTGATGGGATCGGGCTCCGCCATATAGCCGCGCTGCGCGAGCTCCATCTGGATCGCGTGGATGCCGTCGTCGGGACGGCCATAGTGGCGTGTCGTCCAGCCGCCCTTGAAGCGGCCGTTCACGACATGGCTGTGGCCGCTCGCGGCGCAGATGTTTGCGACGATCGTTTCCAGCTCGGGCGCGCAGGTCGCGCCGCGGTTCGTCCCTACGTTGAACTGCGGCAGTTCGCCATCGAACAGGCGCGGGACATGGCTGCGGATCGAATGGGCATCGTAGAGGACGACCTTGCCGTGCGCGGCTTTCAGCCGGTCGAGTTCCTGTGCCAGCGTATCGTGATAGGGTCGGTGATACGAATGCAGCCGCTGCATGATCTCGGCCTCATCCGGGGCGTCGAAGCGATAGAGCGGGTCGCCGTCGAAGGTCGTCGTCGGACACAGCTCAGTCGTTGCCTGCCCCGGATAGAGCGAGGCACCCGACGGATCGCGGTTCATATCGATCACGCTGCGCGAAATATCGGTGGCGACCAGTGTGGCGCCGAGGTCGGCGGCGAAGGCATAAAGATCGGCGATCCACCAGTCGGTGTCGATCTGCGCGTGCCAGGGCGAGACGAATTGCTCGTCGAGACCCGCGAGATCGGTGCCGCCGTGCGGGAAGGCGATGACGAGCGGTGCGTCGCCGCGGTGGACGCGCAGCCAGTCCATCAGCCGACGCCCGGCAGGCTGGCGGGGACCGCGGCGACGAGGCTGCCGGTGCGGATCAGCGCGGTCGCGGCCTCCATGTCGGGATGGAAATGCCGGTCGTCTTCGAGCGTCGGCACTTCGGCGCGCAAATGCTTATGTGCGGCTTCAAGTGCATCGCTCGATTGAAGCGGTGCGTGGAAGTCGATGCCCTGGCAAGCCGCGAGCAGTTCGATGCCGATCACCGCGCTGGCATTATCGGCCATGTCGAGCAGGCGCCGCGCGCCGTGTGCGGCCATCGACACATGGTCTTCTTGGTTCGCCGAGGTCGGGATCGAATCGACGCTGGCGGGATAGGCCCGCTGCTTGTTCTCGCTGACGAGTGCGGCGGCGGTGACTTGCGGGATCATGAAGCCCGAGTTGAGGCCGGGGCGCGGGGTCAGGAAGGCAGGGAGGCCCGACAGCGCGGGGTCGACGAGCATTGCGATGCGGCGCTCGGAGATAGAGCCGATCTCGCACAGCGCCATCGCGATCATGTCGGCGGCGAAGGCGACGGGCTCGGCGTGGAAATTGCCGCCCGAGAGCGCCTCGTCGGTGTCGGCGAAGATCAGCGGATTGTCGGAAACGCCGTTCGCCTCGATGCCGAGCGTTGTCCCCGCTTGCCGCAGCAGGTCGAGCACCGCACCCATCACCTGCGGCTGGCAGCGCAGACAATAAGGGTCCTGCACGCGCGGATCGCCCTCCGCGTGCGAGGCGCGGATCGCCGATCCCGCCATCAGGGTGCGCAGCGCGTCACCGACCTCGCGCTGCCCGGCATGGCCGCGCAGCGCATGGATTCGCGCATCGAACGGCGCGTCGGAGCCCTTTGCGGCCTCGGTCGAGAGCGCGCCGGCGATGAGCGCCGAACGGAAGACCGTCTCGGCGCGAAACAGGCCGGCGAGGGCGTTGGCGGTCGAAAATTGCGTGCCGTTGAGCAGCGCGAGGCCTTCCTTGGGGCCGAGGTCGAGCGGAGCGAGCCCCGCCCGCGCGAGTGCATCGGCAGCAGGCAACGTCTTTCCGCCGACCTCGATTTCGCCGACGCCGATCATCGCCGCGGCCATATGCGACAGCGGCGCGAGGTCGCCGCTTGCCCCGACCGAGCCCTGCGACGGAACCACCGGCGTCAGCCCCTTGGCGAGCATCGCCTCCAGCATCGCGACCGTCTCACGCTTTACGCCCGAGGCGCCCATACCGAAGCTCGCGAGCTTCAGCGCCATCATCAGCCGGACGATTTTCGCGGGTGACAGCGCGCCGGTACCCGCTGCGTGGCTGAGCACGATATTGCGCTGGAGCGTCGCCAGATCGTCTTCGGCGATCCGCACGCTGGCGAGCTTTCCGAAGCCGGTGTTGATGCCATAGACGGGGGCGCCCTTGGCGACGATCCGCGCGACCGCGGCGGCGCTGGCGTCGATTGCCTGCCAGGCCGCCGCATCGAGCGCGACGCTCGCACCCTCGTAGATTGCGCGCCAGTCCACCAGCGTCATGGCGCCGGGGGTGATTATGACCTTGCTCATAGTCCCATCCAGATTCGTTGGTGCAGCGGGTTGAAGCCGATCCGGCCGACAAGGTCGGCGGGCCGTTCGATGTCCCAGATCGCGAGGTCGCAATGCTTGCCGACCTCTAGCGTGCCAACCATCTCCTGCATCCCCAGCGCTTGCGCCGCGTGGCGCGTCACGCCGAGCAGGCATTCGTCGACGGTCAGCCCGAACTGCACCGCCGCCATGTTCATCGTCAGCAGGATCGAGGTCAGTGGCGAGGTGCCGGGGTTGCAGTCGGTCGCCAGCGCGATCGGTACGCCCGCGGCGCGAAGCGCGGCGACGGGCGGCTGCTTGGTTTCGCGAAGGAAGTAGAAAGCGCCGGGCAGCAGCGTCGCGACCGTCCCGGCTTCGGCCATCGCGGCGATGCCCGCGTCGTCGAGATATTCGAGATGGTCCGCCGACAGCGCGTGATGGCGCGCGGCCAGCGCGGCACCATGCTGGTTCGACAACTGCTCGGCATGGAGTTTCACCGGAAGGCCATGCTTCTTCGCGGCCGCAAACACCCGCTCGGTCTGCGCCGGGGTGAAGCCGATATTCTCGCAAAAGGCGTCGACCGCGTCAGCGAGCCCTGCGGCCGCAATCTCCGGCAACATCGTTTCGGTGACGAGTCCGATATAGCCGTCCGCGTCGCCCGCATATTCGCCCGGCAGCGCATGCGCGCCGAGGAAGGTCGTGCGCACCGTCACCGGTCTTACCTCGCCGAGGATACGCGCGGCGCGGAGCATCTTCGCCTCGTCGTCGACCGACAGGCCGTATCCCGACTTGATCTCGATCGTCGTGACGCCCTCGGCGATCAGCGCATCGAGGCGGGGGAGGGCGCTTGCGACAAGTTCGGCCTCGCTCGCGGCGCGCGTTGCGTGGACGGTCGACACGATACCGCCGCCCGCACGGGCGATCTCTTCGTAGGATGCGCCTCGCTGGCGCATCTCGAACTCGCCGATGCGGTCGCCGGCGAATACCAGATGCGTGTGCGGATCGATCAGCCCGGGGGTGATCCAACGGCCTTCGCAATCGATCGTCTCGCGCGCCGCCGGCGCATCGACCATCGACCCGGCATAGGTGATCGTCCCTGCCGCCATACCGACCGCACCATGCTCGATGACGCCGAGGCCGGGCACGCCACCTTGCATCGTCGCGAGCCGGGCGTTGGTCCAGAGCCTTTCGCACTTCATGCCAGCCTCTCCTGCTTGCTGACGGCGACTCAATTATGTATATACATTAATGGAAGACGCGGTACGATGTCCAGATGGGATGTGCGATGGCGCTTTGGTGCGAGCAGGCATGGTTGGCGGAAGGGTGGCGGAACAATATCCGCCTGAGCCTTGATAACGGGCGCATTTCCTCGATCGAGATCGGAGTGGACGCCGCGCCGGGCGACGAGCGCCACGCGATCCTGCTGCCGGCGCTCCCCAATCTGCACAGCCACGCCTTCCAGCGCGGAATGGCCGGTCTCGCCGAGCGCGCAGGGACGGGCGACGACAGTTTCTGGACATGGCGCGAGGTCATGTACCGCTTCGTCGACCGGCTCGATCCCGATGGGATGGAGGCCGTCGCCGCGCTCGCCTATACCGAGATGCTCGAGAGCGGCTTTGCCCGGGTCGGCGAATTTCACTATCTGCATCATGACCCCGACGGCCGTCCCTATGGCGATCTCGCGACGATGGCGCAGGCGATCGCGGCGGCGGCGGGAGAGACCGGGATCGCGCTGACGCTGCTTCCCGTCTTCTACGCCCATTCGGGTTTCGGCGGCGGCGCGCCGACGCATGGCCAGCGGCGCTTCATCAACGATGTCGGCGGGTTCGGGGCGCTGCTGGACGGATGCCGAGACGCGGTGGCGGGGCTGGACGACGCGGTGGTCGGCGTCGCGCCGCACAGCCTGCGCGCCGCGACCGCCGGCGAACTCGCCGAGGTGGCGGCGATGGCGGCGGGCGCGCCGATCCACATCCATATCGCCGAGCAACTGCCCGAGGTTGAGGCCTGCCTTGCGTGGAGCGGCGCGCGTCCGGTCGAATGGCTGCTCGATCACGCCGACGTCGGCCCCGACTGGTGCCTTGTCCATGCGACCCACATCAGCGAAGCCGAACGGTGTGCAGTCGTCGGGAGCGGCGCGGTCGTCGGCCTTTGCCCGATCACCGAAGCGAACCTCGGCGACGGGCTGTTTCCCGCGCGCGAATTCATCGCCGAGGGCGGACGCTTCGGCGTCGGGTCGGATTCGAACGTCGAGATCGACGCCGCTGCCGAGCTGCGTCTGCTCGAATATGGCCAGCGCCTGGCGCATCGCGGGCGCAACCTGCTCGCGGGCGGTGCCGGACAGTCGACCGGCGCCAGCCTTTATCGCGGCGCGCTTGCGGGCGGCGGGCAGGCGCTCGGGCACCCGTCGGCGGGGCTTGGCGTCGGCGAGCCAGCGGACATCGTCAGCCTGAAGGCGGACGATCCCACATTCGCCGGGCGCAGCGGCGACGCGATCCTCGACAGCTGGATTTTCGGGGGCGGAGCGCGGCTTGTCGATTGCGTCTGGCGCGGCGGCGTCAAGCGCGTTGCGGGCGGGCGCCATGTCGCGCGCGAGGCAATCGACACGCGCTATCGAGCTGCGATGGACAAGCTGCTCGCATGACCGAGAGCGGCGCCATCCACGCGCGTATCCGCCGCGATATCGAGGCGCGGATCATGTCGGGCGAATGGGCGCCGGGGACGCGCATCCCCTATGAACATCAGTTGATGGCGACCTACGGCTGTTCGCGGATGACGGTGAACCGTGCACTGCGGATGCTGATGGAGGCCGGGCTGATCGAAAGCCGGCGGCGTGCGGGCACCTTTGTCTCGCATCCGCGCGTCCAGCGTGCCGCGCTCGAAATTCCCGACATTCGCGACGAGGTGGCGGGGCAGGGCGAAAGCTATCGTCTCGACCTCGACCGGCGCGAAATCCGCGCCGCGAGCGAAGAGGACAAGCGCCTGCTTCAGATCGACGGCGGTTCGGTCCTCGCGCTCGAATGCCGCCACCACGCCGGCGGCCGCGCCTACGCGCTCGAACGCCGCCTGATCAACCTGGCCGCGGTGCCCGAGGCCGCCGAGGTCGATTTCGCTATCGAACCGCCAGGGTCGTGGCTGCTCTCGCACGTTCCCTGGACCGAGGCCGAGCACCGGATCACCGCGTTCAACGCGGGCGGCAAGGAGCTTGTCGCGCTCGGGATTTCGGCGGGGGCGGCGTGCATGGCGCTCGAACGCTGGACATGGCGCGGCGAGGAACGCATCACCTATGCGCGGCAGGTTTATCCCGGCGACCGCTATGCGCTTGTCGCGCGCTTCCGCCCCTGACGAAGGACAAGACCATGGATTTCTCGCGGCTCGAAACCAGCAGCAAGATCGGCGACGGTTGGATCTATCCGGCGGCCGAAGCGCGCAGCAGCGGCTGGCTCGCGGTCGACGCCGAGGCGGGACACCGCATCTATTGGGAGGATTATGGCGCCGCCGATGGCGAACCCGTGATGTTCCTGCATGGCGGGCCGGGCGGCGCATGCGCCCCCGATATGGCGCGCTTCTTCGATCTGTCGCGCTACCGCGTGATCCTGTTCGACCAGCGCGGATGCGGCAAGAGCGAACCCAATGTCGCTGCGGCCGGCCCGGCGGCGGCGCTGCGCAACAACACCACCGCCGACCTGATCGGCGATATCGAGAAACTGCGCGATGCGCTGGGCATTTCCGGCAAGATGCACGTTTTCGGGGGCAGCTGGGGCTCGACGCTCGCCATGGCCTATGCGATCGGATTTCCGGGGCACTGCGCAAGCCTGATCCTGCGGGGCATCTTTCTCGGCGCGTCGGAGGATCTTCTCTATCTCTATCAGGGCAATGCCGCAACCTGGCATCAGGCGCCGCACGCGTTGACCGCGCCCGGCGCTTATATCAGCTATCCCGACGAGTGGGGCGAGCTGTTGTCGGTGCTGACCGTCGAAGAGCGCGCCGACGTGATGGCGTCGTACAAGGCGATCTTCGACATGGTCCCGCCGACCGAGGCGGAGCGCGCGAAGCAGTTGCACGCGGCGCTGACCTGGTCGCTGTGGGAAGGGGTGATCTCGAACATGATCCCCGAAGATGCGGCCGCGGGAAAGTTCGGCGATGCCGATTTCGCGCTCTGCTTCGCGCAGATCGAGGCGCATTATTTCGCGAACAACCTGTTCATCGAGCCGGGCCACCTGCTTGGCAACGCCGCGATCCTTGCGTCGATCCCGGTGCATATCGTCCATGGCCGGTTCGACCAGGTCTGCCCGCTGACGCAGGCCTCGCGCCTCGTCGATGCGCTGCGCGGCGTAGGGGCGGAACCCGCGACCTACGTCATCACCAACGCCGGGCACAGTGCGATGGAGCGGGAGAATGCTCTCGCGCTGACGGCGATCATGGACGGATTGCCGCCTATCGCGGGATGAGGGACTGGTGCCGGCTGTCAGACTCGAACTGACGACCTACCGCTTACAAGGCGGTTGCTCTACCAACTGAGCTAAGCCGGCGCTGTCCGGCCCTTTGCGTCAAATTATGCCGAAGGTCCAGCCTTCGGTTGCGGCGAGCGCGGTCGACAGCGGCGCGGGCGACCAAGGCGCGGCGTCGCCGGCGATCGCGCGCAGCCACGCGGCCGTGAGCAGCGCGTCGGCGGCATGGTCGCTGACCGGGCCGGAGAGGCCGGTCCGCCGCGAACCCAGCGCGGCGAGCGCTGCGTCGAGTGCCGCGCCGTCGCGGATCTTGCTCCGTCCCGCCGCCATTCCCGACGCGCGGGCGGCGAGGCTGGTATAGATTTCGACCAGCAGTGGCCCGCCTGCGGGCACCGGGTCGAGCGGCCAGAGCGGCAGTAGCTCGTGCAGCCGGTGCAGGACGCGCATTCCCGCAAGGCTGGCCTTGCCGACCTGCGCCGCGCCGACGAGGTTGAAGTTGCTGACGCTTGCCGCCTGTTTCGTGCCACGCTGATGGCGTTCGACACGGCGCAGCCGACCCGCGCCGCCCTCGAACAGGTCGCCGACGTTGCCCTTCGCATGGCGGAAATGCCGCCGCGCCTCGGGATGAGACAGGAAGCCGTCGATCCCGAAATGCGGATCGCGGGCGCATAATTGCTCGACCAGCGCCCACAGCTCGGGCAGGTCGGCGGGGCTTTCGCTCCAGTCGGGGAAATAGGCGCCATGATCGGCAAAGGCGAAGGCAGCCGAAAAATCGAAACCGATCAGCATGTCGGTCCCCGCCGCCGCGACGTCCAATAGCCAGCCGAGGATTTCGGCGCGCGACCAGATATGCCCGGGGCGGACGAGTTCGGGCGCGCCCGCGCCGCTCGCCACGGCCAGCGCGATCCCGCGCTGCCGCTCGCCGCGCGCGCCCGACCAGTCGATGGCGGCGAAATGGGTGAAGCGGCGCATAACGCTCTCCTAGCCGACGCGACCGACCTTGCACAAAGCCGCATTGCGTCCCACATGCGGCCCATGCTGATCGAAACCGAATCGACGCCCAATCCGGCGACGCTCAAATTCCTTCCCGGCCGGGCGGTGATGGAGACGGGAACGCGCGATTTTTCGAGTCCCGAAGAGGCCGAGGCCTCGCCGCTGGCGACCGCGCTGTTCACGCTCGGCGATGTGA
The DNA here is from genome assembly GCF_949769155.1 of Sphingopyxis sp. Geo48. Lineage (NCBI taxonomy): Bacteria > Pseudomonadati > Pseudomonadota > Alphaproteobacteria > Sphingomonadales > Sphingopyxidaceae > Sphingopyxis > Sphingopyxis sp. Geo48. The sequence continues at coordinate 117,696 of NZ_CATKPA010000004.1, forward strand.
CGGGGGTGTTCTTCGGCCGCGATTTCATCTCGGTGACGATCGCGCCGGGCGCCGAATGGGCCGATGCGAAGCCCGACGTGCTCGGCATCGTGATGGACCATTTCCTTGCCGACATGCCGCTGTTCCACCCGGCGAGCGCCGCTGGTTTCAGCGTCCCGGGCGAGGATGAGGGCGGGTTCGCCGACGATCCGGCCGACGCCGACATCATCGACCAGATCAAGGAACTCATCGAGACGCGCGTCCGCCCCGCGGTCGCGAACGATGGCGGCGACATCATCTATCGCGGTTTCGACAAGGGCAATGTCTATCTGAAGATGCAGGGCGCGTGCGCCGGCTGCCCGTCGTCGACGGCGACGCTCAAAAACGGCATCGAATCGCTCTTGAAACATTATGTGCCGGAGGTAACGGCGGTTCACGCCGTCTAACTGTTTCAGGAGATCAAGCCGATGAGCGAGCCGCTTCCCGACAGCGCCCTCGACCAGCTTTTCCGTGCCGCGCGCACCTATAATGGCTTTCTCGAAAAGCCGGTATCCGAAGACCAGCTGCGCGCGATCTGGGATCTGGTGAAATATGGCCCGACCAGCGCCAACGCCCTCCCGGCGCGGATCGTCTGGTGCGTGTCCGTGCAAGCGAAGGAAAAGCTCGCCGCGCTCGCCATGCCGGCGAACGCCGAAAAGATCCTGAAAGCGCCGGTCACCGCGATCATCGCGATGGACACCGAATTCTACGAGCATCTGCCCGAACTCTTTCCGCACACCGATGCGCGGAGCTGGTTTGTCGGCAATGAAGCGCTCGCGCAGACCACCGCCTTCCGCAACTCTAGCCTGCAGGGCGCCTATTTCATCCTCGCGGCGCGTGCGCTCGGGCTCGACACCGGGCCGATGTCGGGCTTCAACAATGAAGCGGTCGACGCGGCCTTCTTCGTCGATACGCCCAAAGTGAAGAGCAATTTCATCTCGACGCTCGGCTATGGCGATCCCGCGAGCATCTTCGAGCGCAGCCCGCGCCCCGATTTTGAGCGCTTCAACCGCATTGCCTGACGGCCGATGCCTCGTCATCGACAGCGCCAGCGAGGCCTGTTCGGTCGCGCTGGTCGATGACGGCGTCGTCGTCGATTTTCGCCACGAGCTATTGGGCCGCGGCCATGCCGAGCGGCTTGTCCCGCTGATTGCCGAGCTGGCGGACGGCGGGCGTGCGACTTCGATCGCGGTCGGTTGCGGTCCGGGAAGCTTCGCCGGCGTGCGCATCGGCGTCGCGGCGGCGCGCGCGCTTGCCCTTGGATGGCAGGTGCCCGCGCACGGTTTTTCGAGCCTTGCGCTGGTCGCGGCCGCCGCGGCCGACGATATCGCCGCAGCGGGCGGCGCGCTGGTGGTGATGGAGGGCGGCCATGGGCAATGGTTCGTCCAGCGCTTCGGTGCCGACCTCGCGCCGCAGGGCGATCTCCGTTCGCTCCTCCCCGACGAGGCGGTGCGCGAGGGCGATACACTCATCGTCGGCAACCGCGCCGCAGCCTTCGTTGAGCGCCGCGGCTTGGGAACCGCCGTTTCCGCGCTGCCCGACGCGCGCGCCTTCGTCCGCCTGCCGACGCGGGCGCTGTTCGCCGAACCGAGCCCGATCTACGGCCGCGCGCCCGACGCCAAGCCGATGACTTCGGCATGAGCCGCGCCATCCGCCTTGCGCCCGCCCGCGTCGGCGATATTACCGCGGTGATGCGCGTGATGGAGGCGGCGTTCGACCCCGCCTATGGCGAGGCGTGGAGCACCGCGCAACTCCTCACCCTCTTTGCCCTCCCGTCCGCGCGCGTCGCGGTCGCGTGGGATGGCGACACGCCCTGCGGCTTTTCGGCGGCACGCGTCGCGGGACCGGAGAGCGAGTTGCTGTTGCTCGCGGTCGATCCGGCCCGGCGCGGGCAGGGGATCGGCAAGCGGCTGATCGACGATTGGCTTGCGTGGGCAAAAGAACAGGGCGCCGACGACTATTTCCTCGAAATGCGCGCCGACAATGATGCCGTGCATTTATACGCCCGCACCGGTTTTACCGAGTGCGGACGTCGGCCCCAATATTACCGCGGCAGCGATGGCGTGGTGCGCGATGCGATCACGATGCGGCGAACCTGACAGTCCAACGATATAAGCCGCAAATCGGTGATTGCGGAATTATAACCATAATGGCATGAATCGGCTATTGCCGAAGATAAGGCCCAATATTCGGCAACCTTCTCTTTTGGGGTAGCAGATAAGGAAATTGCGATCATGTCGGATCAAGCAGATGCCAATGAAATGCTCGTGACGTTGACTGCCGATATTGTTGCTGCGCATGTCAGCAATAACAGCGTCGCCATTTCGGACCTCGCCCTGCTGATCAACAATGTCCATGCGGCGCTGTCGAACCTCGGCAACCAGCCCGTCGTCGAGGAAAAGCCCGTTCCCGCGGTGTCGATCCGCGCGTCGGTGAAACCCGATCACATCGTCTGCCTCGAGGACGGCAAGAAGCTGAAGATGCTGCGCCGCCACCTGATGACGCATTATGGCATGACCCCCGACGACTATCGCGCCAAATGGGGCCTGGCGGCCGACTATCCGATGGTCGCGCCCGACTATGCCGAACGGCGCCGCGCGCTGGCAAAGGAAATCGGCCTCGGCACCAAGGGGCGGGGTGGCGGACGCAAGCGCCGCAAGCCCTGATCCGGTCGCTTTTTGCAATCAGGCGGGGCGGGACCGGCGGGTGCCGCCTTGTTCTATTTGCGGTGCGTGCCTATACAGTTGGCGAAAGAACAGAAGCGACTGCGCCCGGCAGGAAAGGCCCGCATGACCGGTACTATCGACCTTGAAGCATTGTGCCACGAAAAGGGGCTTCGTATCACCGAGCAGCGGCGCGTCATCGCGCGCGTGATTTCGGATTCGGAGGATCATCCCGACGTCGAGACGCTCTATGAGCGCGCGTCGAAGATCGACAGCGGCATCTCGATCGCGACCGTCTATCGCACCGTGCGCCTGTTCGAGGAGGCCGGGATTCTCGACCGCCACGATTTCGGCGACGGCCGCTCGCGCTACGAAGCGGCGCCCGAGGCGCACCACGACCATCTGATCGATGTCGAGACCGGCAAGGTCATCGAATTCGTCGATCCCGAGCTCGAGGCATTGCAGCGCGTCATCGCCGAGCGGCTGGGCTATCGCCTCGTCGACCATCGTATGGAGCTTTATGGCGTCCGGCTCGACCGCAAGGACTGACCCGGCCGAACAGCGCGCCGCGATCGCGGCAGGGTATCCGGCACCGATTTCGCTGAGGGGGAAGGCGCGCATCCTCTGGCGGGTGCTGTTGCTCGTGCTCGCGCTGCTGGTGCTGGTGCCGCTCCACTATCTCTATCGCATCTTCCGCTACGGCTCGCCGTTCCCGAAACTGTTCCTGTTCCTCGCCGCATGGATCGTCGGTGCGCGCGTGACCACGCACGGGACGCCGCTGCGCCGCGATGTCTTCTTCATCTCGAACCATGTGAGCTGGGTCGATATCCTCGCGCTCGCGGGCGCGAGCGGAACTGCCTTCGTCGCCAAGGCCGAACTGGGGAGGGTGCCGGTCATCGGCCGGCTCTGCCGCCTCAACCGCACCGTTTTCGTCAGCCGCGAGGATCGCGGCGGGGTTGCCGACCAGATCAACCTGCTCCGCGAGGCGCTGGCCGACAACTGGTCGGTGACGGTCTTTCCCGAAGGGACGACGACCGATGGCCAGTCGTTGTTGCCGTTCAAGACCTCGATGATGCAGGTGCTCGATCCGCCGCCGCCCGCGGTGCTCGTCCAGCCGGTAATGCTCGACTATGGTCCGATTGCCGAATGGATCGGCTGGATCGGGGTCGAGCAGGGGATCGACAACGCCAAGCGTATCCTCGCCCGGCCCGGCACCTTCCGCCTCCACATCCATTTCCTCGAGCCCTTCCACCCGCGCGACTTCCCCGGTCGCAAGGCGATCACCGCGGAGGCGCGGCGCCGGATCGAGGCGGCGCTGGTCGGCGCGCTGGGCAAGCCGCTCCGGTCCTTTCCGCATCATGTCGCGCCGGTGCGCTACCAGCCGGCAACGCCGGAAGGCGACGGATGACGGGTCGAATCCCCTTCATTTCCGCGGCTCCTTCCTCTATCGGGGCCGCATGACCGCTACCCCTCCCGCAAAGACGTTCCACGTCAAATCCTTCGGCTGCCAGATGAACGTCTATGACGGCGAACGCATGGCCGAGGTGCTGGGCGCCGAGGGCTATGTGCCCGCGGCCGACGGCGCCGATGCCGATCTCGTCGTGCTCAACACCTGCCACATCCGCGAAAAGGCGGCGGAAAAAGTCTATTCGGATATCGGGCGGCTGAAGCGCGAGGACGGCAGCACGCCGACGATCGCGGTCGCGGGCTGCGTCGCGCAGGCCGAGGGCGCCGAGATCGCGCGCCGGGCGCCGAGCGTCGATGTCGTCGTTGGCCCGCAGGCCTATCACCGCCTGCCCGAGCTGATCGCACGCGCCGAGCGGGGAGAGAAGGCGATCGACCTCGACATGCCGCTCGAGAGCAAGTTCGGCGCGCTGCCGAAACGCGCCGGCGGCCAGCGCCCCACCGCCTTCCTGACCGTGCAGGAAGGCTGCGACAAATTCTGCACCTATTGTGTCGTGCCCTATACGCGGGGCGCCGAGATCAGCCGGCCTTTCGTGGACCTGATCGCCGAGGCGCGCGCCCTGGTCGCGGGCGGGGTGCGTGAGATCACCTTGCTCGGCCAGAACGTCAATGCGTGGGACGGGGAAGACGCGAAGGGCCGGGCAATCGGCCTCGACGGCCTGATCCGCGAACTCGCGCGCGAGGACGGGCTCGAACGCATCCGCTACACCACCAGCCATCCCAACGACATGACCGACGGGCTGATCGCCGCGCATGGCGAGGTCGAGAAGCTGATGCCCTTCCTCCACCTGCCGGTGCAGGCGGGCAGCGACCGCATCCTCGCCGCGATGAATCGCAGCCATTCGGTCGAAAGCTATCTGAAGGTCATCGAACGCGTCCGCACCGTGCGCCCCGACATCGCGATCTCGGGCGACTTCATCGTCGGCTTTCCCGGCGAGAACGAAGCGGATTTCCTCGCGACGCTCGATATCGTTCGCGCGACCAATTACGCGATGGCGTACAGCTTCAAATATTCGCGCCGTCCCGGCACGCCCGCCGCGACGATGGGCGACCAGATCGACGAAGTCGTGATGAACGACCGCCTCCAGCGCCTGCAGGCCCTGCTCAACGAACAGCAGCAGGCGTTCAATCAGGCGACCGTCGGCCGCACGACGCGCCTGCTCCTCGAACGCAAGGGCAAGCATGACGGCCAGCTCATCGGCAAGTCGCCCTGGCTCCAGTCGGTGCACGTCACCGCGCCGGGGCTCGCGATCGGCGACATGGTCGACGTGCGGATCACCTCGGCCGGCCCTAACAGCCTCGGCGCCGAGCCGCTGGTCGAAGCGGTCGCCTGAATGGGCCGCGGAGTTTTCTGCTCCGTCCGTCGAATTTCGAGAGCATCGGTGATGGACTCCCGCCCTCGCGGGAGTAGAGTTGTGCCATCCTTTGAAGGAGACCTGCCCACGTGTCGAAACGCCCCCTGACTGCCGCCACCCCCGCCGAACCCGGCGACCGTGTCAAACTGACCGCGGAATTCGAGCGAACGCAGCTGTTGGGCATTTTGTTCGGGGAGTTCGACCGTAACCTCGTCGCGATCGAGAACCGGCTGGGCGTCTATATCTCGGCGCGCGGCAACCGCGTGCAGATCGAAGGCGAGGCGGAAGCGGCGGCGCGGGCGCGCGACGTGCTGACCGAACTTTATGGCCGGATCGAGCGCGGCGAAGAGGCCGACGCGGGGCTGGTCGACGCGGTGATCGCGATGTCCGCGCAGCCGACGCTGGCGGGCATCATCCGCCATGACGTCAGCGAAGCGCCGACGGTGATGATCCGCACGCGCAAGAAGACGATCGTGCCGCGCGCGCCTTCGCAGGTTCCCTATATGCATGCGCTGGCGCGCGACGACGTGATCTTCGCACTGGGCCCGGCGGGCACCGGCAAGACCTATCTCGCGGTCGCGCAGGCGGTCGCGCAGCTCATTACCGGTAGCGTCCAACGGCTGATCCTCTCGCGCCCGGCGGTCGAGGCGGGCGAGAAGCTCGGCTTCCTGCCCGGTGACATGAAGGAAAAGGTCGATCCCTATCTGCGCCCGCTCTACGACGCACTCCACGACTGCCTGCCCGCCGAACAGGTCGAGCGCCGCATCGCGAGCGGAGAGATCGAGATCGCGCCGCTCGCCTTCATGCGCGGCCGGACGCTGGCAGACGCCTTCATCATCCTCGACGAGGCGCAGAACACGACGATACCGCAGATGAAGATGTTCCTGACGCGTTTCGGCATGAACAGCCGCATGGTGATCTGCGGCGACCCGAAACAGGTCGACTTGCCGGTGCCCGCAACCTCCGGTCTTGCCGACGCCGTGGCGCGGCTCGAAGGGCTGGAAGGGATCAATGTCAGCCGTTTTACCAGCGCCGACGTCGTCCGCCACCCGATCGTCGGGCGGATCGTTGAGGCTTACGAAGGGCCGGGAAGCTAGCTTCCCGTCTTCTTGAAGGTGACCGTAACCTTCGGTTCGTCGTCATAGCTCGGCGCGATTTCGCGCGTCCCCTTGCGCACCGTGCCATCGGGCCATTTGACCTGATAGACGTACCGGCCCGACAGCGTCTGGTCGACGCCGGTCTCTATCTCGTTCCACTTGCACGCGAAACGGTCCCACGGATCGGGCTTCTTGCGCGTGCAAACCTTGAAGGCGAAGGCGTTGATCATCAGCACCTCGCCCTGCGGCGGGCTGGTGCGGACGACCACCGGATTGCCTTCACCCGCGCCGCAGCCGCCGTCGGCGACGACCTTCGGCAGTTTCGGCGCGAGCCGCGCGCGGTTCGCCTCGACCGCCTGGGCGAGCCGGTAATAGGGATCGTTTTCAAAACCGCCCCCGTCGGCGGGCTCTGCCGCCGCATCCGACACATCGGCTTCCATCGCGGCATCGGCGGCGGCGATGTCCGCCTCGCTCATCGGTTCGGGCGCGGCCTTCGCATCCTCGATCATCGCTTTTTCGAACGCCAGCAGGGGTTCGGCATAGACCGCGACGGGATATTTCATCCGCTCGAACTCGGCGCGCAGCCGCGCGACCTCGAGTGCCACCCCGCCATAGCGCGCGGTCAGCGGGTCGGTCTCGTCGAGGCTGACATATTCGGCGTTGCAGTCGATCACGTCATAATAGGGCGGCTGGCCGTCGCCCCAGTCCATCGTCAGAGTGTCGCGCGGGAAATCGGCAATCTGCCCCTCCGCGGCGATGCGGATGTCGTAATAGCCGTCGGGATACCAGCCTTGCGGCGGCACCTTCGCTTCGATCGCCTTGAGCCCCGCCGCGCCGATCGGCTCCTTCGCGCCAGCCGCGACCGGCGACGCGAGCGCCGCGACCAGCATCAGCATCCGGATCCTGCGCATCTCAACCCTCCTGTTTCAGCCGCCGCGGCCCGCCCAGCCAGCCCGTCACGAGCAGGCTGGCGGCTGCGGCGATCAACCCCCAGCTTCCCCCCAGCATCCATTTCACGCGCCCGATCGACGCCGCGGTCCACAGCGTCGCCGGATCATAGGCGGCGTCGGCGAGCGCGTCCGACGGCAGGTCGGGGCATTCGCTTTCATACACCAGCTTCGCATCCAGCGTGCATTCGGTGCCACGCACCAGCGGCGCGCCCTGCTCGCCCGCGATGACATAGGACGACGACGCCCAGCCATAGACGCCCGCTGCGACGAGCAGCAGGGCAAGCAGTGCCCCCCGCATGGCGCGCGTCGTCCACCATGTCACCTGGCCACTCCCGGCGACGCCGGCCGGGATCGCGAGCGCAAGCAACGCCGCGATCCAGCCGACCGGCGAGGCGGGCGGCGCCAGCCCCCCGAGCCACGCGGCGAGCAGCAACACCGCGAGCGCCGCCCCGCCCGCGACCGCGCGCACCAGCCCGTTGTTCCACGACAGCCGCTTCGCCCCGCGCGGCTTGCCGGGGACATAGCCGGTCTTCGGCCCCGCGATCAGCATCGCGACAACGTCGGCCAGCTTGTCGACATGATCCTCGACCGGCGGCGACAGCGCGTCGAACCAGTGCGGCACGCTCATGAAATATTCGAGGCTGCGTTCGGGCATCACATCCTCGATGCGGAAGGGGAGGATCGGCAGGCCAAGGTGCACCGCGCGCTCGACCTCGCGCAATATCTGCGGCGACTCATTGGCGTGGCGCGAGAAGACGAGGACAAAGAGGGTCGAGGATTTGAGCGCATCGATGATCGCCTCGCCCCACGACGTCCCGGGCACGATATCGCGCGGCGCGATCCAGCAGCGATGCCCGCGTTCCTCGAGCAGCGCGCACAGCATGTTCGCGATCGTCCGGTCTTTTGACGAATAGCTGATGAACACCTGCGCCGGCATCGGTCCCTGTCCCCCTGCCGCCATCATGCCGCGCGGGGGAGGGCGGGGCAATCGCCGAGTTTCGCGGCCGCCCCGATCTCCTGCAGCGCCGCCACATCGGAATTTCAACGCGTGACGCCTTGTTATTGCAAATACCTCGCAATAACATATAAGCCCGCCCACGGCGCGGTCCGGCAACTCGCGCTCGCGCCGATGCCATGCCTCCAGATTTCAGAGGATCAAGCAATTCTGCTTGGACTCGGGCACCGGTTTTCGCTTGGGGAGGGTGCCCGGGCATGCGCGACACGCGCGCTGCTCGCCGACGGTGACAGCGTCGGCCCGATCGCGAAGGCGATGGAAACCAGGGCCCGCCGGTTGATCGCGGCGGGGTTCGACATGCCGGTCCTCGCGGCCGGTGCCATGACCTGTCAGGAAAGTTCAAAGTGATGAGTGACCGTATCGCCGCCGCCGCCAAGCTGGCCCCCTCCGCCTCGCTGACTGTCGAGGAGGTGCTGCGCCTCCGCCACTGGAACGACCATCTGTTCAGCTTCTCGATCAGCCGCCCGGCGAGTTTCCGCTTCCGCTCGGGTGAGTTCGTGATGATCGGCCTGCCGGGCGGCGAGGGGCGGCCGCTGCTGCGCGCCTATTCGATCGCCAGCCCCGCCTGGTCGGACGAGCTCGAATTTCTGTCGATCAAGGTGCCCGACGGCCCGTTGACCTCGCGGTTGCAGAAGATCCAGCCCGGCGACCCCGTCTATCTCGGCCGCAAGCCGACGGGTACGCTCGTCGCCGATGCGCTGCTGCCCGGCAAGCGGCTTTTCCTGCTCGCGACCGGCACCGGCCTCGCGCCCTTCCTCAGCCTCGCACGCGATCCCGACATTTACGACCGTTTCAGCCAGATCGTGCTCGTCCATTGTGTCCGGCAGGTCAGCGACCTCGCCTTCCGCGAAGAGCTCGAAAGCCAGCTCGCGGGCGATCCGCTGGTGCGGGATCAGGCGTTGCTGCAGTTCCACTATCTGCCGACCGTGACGCGCCAGCCCTTCCGCAACGAAGGCCGTATCGACGCGCTGATCGACAATGCCCGGCTGTTCGGCCCGCCTTTGACCGGCCCGCATCATTTCGACCCGGCAAGCGACCGCATCATGATGTGCGGCAGCATGGCGATGATCCGCGACCTGCAGGCGCGCTTCGCCGCGCTCGGCTTCAAGGAAGGATCGAACGCCGCGCCCGGCGACTTCGTGATCGAACGCGCTTTCGTCGGTTAGGGCTTGCTGGCATAGGCCTTCACCAGGTCGAACATGAAGTCGCGCCCGACATAGAGCGATTTCACCTCGATCCGCTCGTTGAGCCCGTGGACGCCATTGCCGTCGGGATCGCCCCAGATGCCGGGAATGCCATAGGTCGGGATGCCCGCGGCGCCGAGGAAGGTCGCGTCGGTATAGCCGTTCGCCATCGACGGGATGACCTTCAGCCCCGGCCAGTACTTCGCGACCAGCTTTTCCATCGGTCCGATGATCTTGGGATCGAGCGGCGGCTGCGGCGGGGTGGGGCGCTTCGGCGGCAGCTGCGTGATCGTGACGCCGGGATCGCCGATCACCCTCATCAGCTCGTCGCGAATGCTCTCGATGCTGTGGCCGGGGAAGATGCGGCAATTGACGTTCGCCCCGGCGCGCTGCGGCAGCGCGTTCGGCGCATGGCCGCCATCGAGCAAGGTCGCGACGCAGGTGGTGCGGATATTGCCGTGCAGGAAGCGGTCGGTGTTGACGACCGCCTCGGCGGTCTTGTCCGCCGGGTTCTTCGCCAGCGCGACCATCGCCGCGCCGATCGCGTCGCCGCGGGCGGCCCCGGCCTCGGTGAAGAAGCGCCGCGTCGTGTCGGTCATTTCGACCGGAAATTCATGTTCGTCGATCTTCGTCAGCGCTCGCGCGAGCTGGTAGATCGCATTGTCGCGCACCGGCACCGAACTGTGCCCGCCGGGGTTGCGCGTTTCGAGGCGGAAGTTGGCGAAGGTCTTCTCGCCGACCTGCACCGACTGGCCGAGCACTTTCCCCTTGCCGTCGCTGTCGCCGCCGCCGCCTTCGTTCAGCGCGAATTCGGCGTCGATCAGGTCGCGCTTGTTCGCGGCGAGCCACTCGACCCCGTTGAACGCGCCATTGGTCTCCTCGCCGCAGGTGAGCGCGAGCTTCACGGTGCGCTTCGGCTTGTAGCCCTCTTTCTTGAAACGCAGCAGCGTATCGACCCACACCGCCGCCTGCGCCTTGTCGTCCAACGTGCCGCGGCCATAGAAATAGCCGTCCTCCTCGATCAGCGTGAAGGGATCGCGCTCCCAATCCTCGCGCTTCGCCTCGACGACGTCGATGTGCGCGACGAGCAGGATCGCTTTCGCCTTCGGGTTCGTGCCCGGATATACGACCGCGAGCCCGCCTTCCTCGCGGTGCCCTTCTTCCATGAACAGGATGAGCTGGTCGCCCGGAAACTCCGCCGCCTGAAAGCGTTTGAGCATCCGCTGCGCGGCGAGCGTGCAACTGCCCGACGACAGTGTCGTGTTGGTTTCGACGAGTTCCTTATAGATGTCGCGGAAGGCGATCTGGTCGGGGCGCGGCGGCGCCTCCTTCGCCGCGGCGGGTGCCGCAACCAGCAGCATGGAGGTCAGCAATGCGGTCAGCGTTTTCATGCGGCTCGTCTCCCCTGTCGAGGCGAAGGGAGCAGAAAGCAGCGCGGCCCGCAAGCCGCTTGCGCGGGGCGCGGCTTTCGCGCAAGTGCGGGGCAGGGAGAGAATTTTGACGAGCATCGAAGACGATCCGCCGGGACTGGTGGCGCGCGCCGTGCGGCGCCTGCTGCTGCTGCTCTACCGGCTGCGCGGCTGGAAGGCGGTGGGCGAGGTTCCCGAGCCCCGGCGCTTCATCATCATCGCCGCGCCGCATACCAGCAACTGGGATTTCGTGAATTATCTGGGGCTCACCGCCGACCTGGGCGTGCGCCCGCATTTCATGGGCAAGCTGTCGCTGTTCCGATGGCCGATCGGCGGCTTCATGAAACAGATGGGGGGCGTGCCCGTCGACCGCCGCCATGCGAGCAACGTCGTTCAGCAGATGGCCGACGAATTTGCGCGCCGCGCCGAATTCATGCTGACCGTCGCGCCCGAAGGGACGCGCGGCAAGGCGAAGAAATGGCGCACCGGCTTTTACCAGATCGCGATGGCGGCCAAGGTCCCGATGGTCGTCGGGCTGATGGATTATGGCAGCAAGACCGGCGGGCTCGGGCCGCTGATCTGGCCGACGGGCGACTTTCGCGCCGACATGATGAAGGTGTTCGACGTCTATAAGGGATGTATCCCGAAATTCCCCGAGCGCGCGGTGCGTTCGATCGACGATATATTGGGAAGCGACGAGGCATAAGGAGCGCACCGATGAGCGAAGGGCTGACGCTGCTCGGTCTCAATTTTGCCGGGCTGATTGCGGTGATCCTGATCCTGTGGGGCATCGCCGTCGCGATCCGCGACGTCTCGTTCATCGACGCCTTCTGGGCGTTCGGCATGGTGCTGCTCGCATGGGGCAGCGCGTTGCAGGTCGGCGTCGAGGGCGTGCATGCACAGTTGCTCCTCGGGCTCGTGACGCTCTGGGGGCTGCGGCTTGCGATCCATCTGTTCCTGCGCTGGCGCGCGCATGGCGAGGATCCGCGCTATGCGAAGATTTTGGGCGGCGTCATGAAGCAGCGCGGCTGGAACTGGCCCGTCGCGGCGCTGGTGATGGTATTCCTGATGCAGGCGCCCTTGCTTTTCATCACCTGTCTGCCCGCGCAGCTCGGCATCTGGGCGAGCGCGACGATGAGCCATGCGGCCGGCCCGCTCGCCTGGGCGGGCGCCGCGATCGCGCTCGCGGGAATCGCGTTCGAGAGCATCGGCGACGCGCAACTGAACGCCTTCCGCCGCGATCCGGCGAACAAGGGCCGCGTGCTCGATACCGGGCTCTGGCGCTACACGCGCCACCCCAATTATTTCGGCGATGCGCTGACCTGGTGGGGGCTGTGGCTGATCGCCGCCGACATGGGCTGGGGCATCGCGCTCGCCACCGTCATCGGCCCGATCTTCCTCACCTTCACGCTCACCCGCTGGTCGGGCAAGGCGCTGCTCGAGCGGGAGCTGCACAAGAGCCGCCCCGGCTATGCCGACTATGTCCAGCGCACCTCGGGCTTCCTTCCATGGCCGCCAAAGACCGGGGCCTAGGTGCCGCCGAAAGCGCGGCGGACGTCGGCGCACTCGGCGATGCGCCGCGGATCCGCGCGATCCTGACCGAGGCTGCACGCGAGGGACGCAGCGTCAGCTATTCCGAACTGCTCGGCGACCTCGGTTTCCGCTTCACGCGCCCCAAGATGCGCGCGGTCTGCCGCACGCTCGAAGAGGTCGACCGGCTTTGCGCGATCGACGGCGAGCCCGACCTCGCCGTGCTGGTGGTGCGCGAGAGCGACCGGCTGCCAGGGCAGGGCTGGTGGGTTGGCGGCACCGCGCTGCTCCTCGGCTATGACGGGCCATGGGAAGGCGCCGCCGCGGCGCGTTTCATCCGCGAGCAGCAACAGGCGGTGTTCGACTTTTGGGAGCGGCGCTAGAAAAGGTCAGGGCGCGATCGCCAGTCCGTCGCCATTCGTCCCTGCCGCGATCCGCCGCAGCACCTTTCCCGTAGCGACATCAATCTCCGCGACCTTGTCGACCCCCGTTTCGGCCGCGTAGAGCCGCTTTGAATCGCGGCTCCACAGCAAGGTAACCTGCCGCGCCGCATCGCCTTCCGACACCGCGATCACCTTTACAGGCGCGCGCGTTTCGGCGTCGAACAGGCTGATCGTGCCCTTGCCGATATTGCTCGTCGCGACCCATTTGCCGTCGGGGCTCGCCAGCACGCGGATCGCGACCGGATCGACCGCCAGTTCGGTGATCTTCTCGCCCTTCACCGTATCCCACACCTGCACGCGCGGCGCCGACAGGTCGCCGACCCACAGCTCGCGCCCGCCCTTCGTCAGCGACAATCCCTCGGGCTTGCCGCCCACGGCGAGGTCGCGCAGCTTCTTGCCCGCGGCGAGGTCGAGCACGCTCACCGTCCCCGACGCGATATTGGCGGTGTAGGCGGTGCGATTGTCGGGCGCGACGACGATCATGTGCGTGCCCTGTTGTCCTGTCGCGATCGACGTCACCGTCCCACCCGGCGCGATCACCGCGACCGACTGGCTCCCCTCGGCCGTTGCCACGAGTCGCCCGTCACTGAGCCACAGCAGGCCGTGCGGCCGCTGGTTCGGGCTGAGGTCGATCGTCCGCAGCTTCACTCGCTTCGCAATGTCGACGATGTCGATCGTCGTCGCACCATAGGCCACGACCGCCGCCTGCTTCCCGTCGGGTGAGACCGCAATCTCGTGCGGCATCTTGCCGGTCGGCACCCGCGCCAGCTCGGCGCCGCTATCGAGCGCGATCAGGCTCAACGTGTCCTCGCCCTTGTTGCCGACGAGCAGGGTCTCGGCGGCGGCAATCGACGGTGCCATCATCAACATGCCAAGGGTGGCGGCAATCGTACGGCGCATGGCTTTTCTCTCCGTTTCGATCGTCGCACCCTAAGCGGCGCTGCCCATCGGGCAACCGCGCTTCGACCAGCGACATGGGAGGAATTACGAGAAGTTAACTGTGCGCGCGCCGCGCCCTTTCCTAGCCCGTCACCGGCGGCACCTCTCGCCGCCGTCCCGCACAGGAGCCTCATATGGACGTACCCGCCATCGACATCGACGCCCTACCTTTGCTCGACACCCATGTCGGGCTTTTCGGATCGTTCGCTGGAGACAGCACCTCGGCGAACGCCTCGGTGTTCGAGGTCGGCGTGACCGTGATCATGATCATCCACGATTGATCGGGACGCGGGCGGCCCATCGCGCCGCCCGCACCCTTGCCGGAGCAGCCGATGACCGCCCAGCCGTCCCGTCACGACCATTACCCGCGCGCAGACGCATTGCGCCGCCAACGTCTTCGCGCCGCGACGGCCGAACTCGATGCGCGCTGGCGGGCCGAAGATGCGTCGCCCGGCGGCCTGGTCGCTGCGATCGATTCCGCCGCTGGGGCGTCGCCCGACGAAGCCGTCGCGGCTCTGACGCCCTGGCTCGCCGATACCGGCTGGCTGGTCGAACGCCTCGACGCGGGGTTGGCGCTGGCCGCCGCTGATCCTTTCGCGCGCGTTCCGATGCGGGTCGTCGGCGGGGAAGAGGCGGCCGGCGGGCTCATCCTCGCCGAACGCGGCGCGATCCGCCTGACGTTGCAAATCCAGCCCGCGCACTTCGCTGCGCCGACGAAGGCGCTCTTCATTCCCGGCCGGTCGGCGGTCCGCATCCTTGCCGACGGCGGCGCCAAGGTCCGCTTCCACCATGTCGCGCTGACGCCGGGCGAGGTGGCGGGGGCATTCATCGTCGCCGCGGCGTCGCGCTGCCACAGCGACCCGCCGCGCGCCGTCGCGGCGGATGAGGTCTGGACGCTCGACACCGCGCAGACCGCCTTCACCCTGTCGGATGCGCACCGCGACGTGCTGCTCCTCGAACTCGCGGTCCAGCCGCCGTCGCCGCTTCCGGTGCGCAGCTACGACATCGCGAGCGGCCAGCTCGTCCGCGCCGCCTCCGCGCGCCGCGACAGCAGTTTCCGCCAGATGGCGCTGGCCCTGCTCCGCCACCTCGGCCGCCGCGACGCCGCGCCGCTCTTCGCCGCCGAGACCCGCAGCGAGGATTTTGCGGCGCGCTGGTCCGCGATGCGCGAGTTCGTCGCGCTCGAACCCGCCGCGGCGCACCCGCATCTCGCCGATATGGCGGCCGATGATCCGCACCCCGAGGTCCGCCGCGCTGCCACGGCAACCCTCGCGCTCTACCCGCCAGCCAAGGCCGACCCATGCCCCGCCTGATCGATCCCCCCGCCGGTCCCGAGCTCGACCTCGATGAAATCGCCGCCCGCCTCGACGAAAGCGGCGTCGACCTCGGCGACGAGGCCAGCGTCGCGCGCTGCGCCGCCCTCCTCGCCGGGCTCCAGCGCAACCGCAGCTTCCTCGCCGATCGCATCATCGACGCGCTCAAGGCGAGCTACACCGACCAGCTCGCCGCGAACCGCTATTCGGCGCAGGTCTTCCTCCTCCACCGCAGCCCGCGCGGGCATTTCCTCCGCGCCAATCTCTGGCCCGCCGCGAGCGACGCGGTGTACGCGGCGAGCGGCCCCGCAGCCTTCGCCTACGGCCTGCCGCACGACCATAATTTCCACTTCCTGACCACCGGCTACTCGGGCCCCGGCTATGTCAGCGACTATTATGATTATAATGCCGAAGCCGTCGACGGCCGCGTCGGCGAGCCGCTGAACCTCCGCTTCGTCGAGCGCAGCGCCCTCGGCGAAGGCAAGATGATGCTCTACCGCGCCCACCGCGATGTCCACAGCCAGCTCCCGCCGGAAAGCCTCTCGGTCAGCCTCAACATCATGGACGAGGGCGAGCATATCCCCTGGCGCGACCAATATATCGTCGATCTCGAAGCCGGCACGATCGCGCGGCGCCCGACCCTGACCCCCACCGAAATGCTCCTCCGCTGCGCCGTCCACCTGACCGACAACGCCAAGGACATCGCCGAGCATTTCGTGAAAGCCCACCCGGTGCCGAGAGTGCGTGCAAACGCGATCGCCGCGCTGGCGGCGGTGGCGGATGATCGCGAGGCTATATTGGAGTGCGGTTTGGCCGATCCCGACGCGCGTGTCCGCGAAGATTGCGTTCGCTGGCTCACGCGATAGCCAAGCCTGCTGACAGCGCGGCTTTCCGCTGCTAACGGGCCGCGATGACCACGCCTCTCTCGCATATCCGCAATTTTTCGATCATCGCGCACATCGATCACGGGAAATCCACGCTCGCCGACCGGTTGATCCAGTTCACCGGCGGGCTCACCGCGCGCGAGATGTCGGCGCAAGTCCTTGATAACATGGACATCGAAAAGGAGCGCGGGATCACCATCAAGGCGCAGACGGTGCGCCTCAAATATACCGCGAAGGATGGCGAGACCTATGAGCTGAACCTCATGGACACGCCCGGCCACGTCGACTTCGCCTATGAGGTCTCGCGGTCGCTCGCGGCGTGCGAGGGCGCGCTGCTCGTCGTCGACGCGGCGCAAGGGGTCGAGGCGCAGACGCTGGCCAACGTCTATCAGTCGATCGAGCACGACCATGAGATCGTGCCGGTGATCAACAAGATCGACCTGCCCGCGGCCGACGTCGACAAGGTGAAGGCCGAGATCGAGGACATCATCGGCCTGCCCGCCGACGAGGCGGTGCTCGCGTCGGCGAAGTCGGGCATCGGGATCGAGGAATGCCTCGAGGCGATCGTCGCGAAGATCCCGCCGCCGAAGGGCGACGCGGCCGCCCCGCTCGTCGCGATGCTCGTCGACAGCTGGTACGACCCCTATCTCGGCGTCGTCATCCTCGTCCGCGTCGTCGATGGCGTGCTCAAAAAAGGCCAGCAGATCAAGTTCATGCAGGCGGGCACCACCCACCTGATCGACCGCGTCGGCTGCTTCACGCCGAAGCGCGAGGAGCTGACCGAGATCGGCCCCGGCGAGATCGGCTTCATCACCGCGCAGATCAAGGACGTCGCGCAGGCGCGCGTCGGCGATACGGTGACCGACGCGAAAAAGCCCGCGGCGAACCCGCTGCCGGGGTTCAAGGAGGTTCAGCCGGTCGTCTTCTGCGGCCTGTTCCCGACCGACGCGAACGATTTCGAGAAGCTCCGCGAAAGCATCCAGAAGCTCCGCCTCAACGACGCATCGTTCAGCTTCGAGATGGAGACGAGCGCGGCATTGGGCTTCGGCTTCCGCTGCGGCTTCCTCGGCCTCTTGCACCTCGAGATCATCCAGGAGCGGCTGACCCGCGAATATGACCTCGACCTGATCACCACCGCGCCCAGCGTCGTTTACAAGCTGAAGCTCACCCGGTCGAAGGAGGGCGGCCCGACCGAGATGGAGCTGCACAACCCCGCCGACATGCCCGACCCCAACCGGATCGACGAGATCGAGGAACCGTGGATCGAGGCGGTGATCTATGTCCCCGACGACTATCTCGGCGCGATCCTGAAGCTCTGCCAGGACCGCCGCGGCATCCAGAAGAACCTGACCTATGTGGGCGGCCGCGCGCAGATCACCTACGAACTGCCGCTCAACGAGGTGGTGTTCGACTTTTACGACCGGCTGAAGAGCATCAGCCGCGGTTATGCGTCGTTCGACTATCACCAGATCGGCCACCGCGCCGGCGACCTCGTCAAGATGAGCATCCTCGTCAACAACGAGCCGGTCGACGCGCTCAGCATGATCGTCCACCGCGGCAGCGCCGAAAGCCGCGGCCGCGGCATGTGCGAGCGGCTGAAGGACCTGATCCCGCGCCACATGTTCAAGATCCCGATCCAGGCCGCGATCGGCGGAAAGGTGATCGCCCGCGAAACCATCGCCGCGCTGCGCAAGGACGTGACCGCCAAATGCTACGGCGGCGACGCGACCCGCAAGAAGAAGCTCCTCGAAAAGCAGAAAGAGGGCAAGAAGCGGATGCGCGAGTACGGGAATGTGAACATCCCGCAGGAGGCGTTTATTGCGGCGCTGCGGATGGGGGACGACGCCTAATCCGCTTTTTCACTGAAGCAGAAAGAAGGCAGATGGGCCAATCAGACGAAGCTGCGGGGCAGCTTGGACCGGCCCAGCCGCATGCGCGAATATATAGGAATGTAAGCATCCCGCAGGAGGCTTTTTTTTGCGGTGTTGCCGATGGGGGGTGACGCCTAGGTAGCTTGCGCCTCACGTCGGCGGTTGCGACCTAGAACAGCATCGGCCACAACCGACAGCGCGACGGTCCTCGGTATGCGCGAAAGCCCTCCAAGTGCAATTCGGCCCCCTTTGCTTCTACTCATAATAGCGCGCGCAGGGCTGGATGATCGTACCGGTTGCTCTGAACTTTCACTCCTCCGAGTAGACGAAAGAGCTCAAGGCGCGCGCTTCGGTCGCCAGTCGCGCGAATTCGGACCGCAGGCGAGGCGCCGCGAAGTCGATAAAGGCTCGCACCTTGGGCACCGAGCTGCGCCCCTTCGGGGTTAACAAATGTGCGGGCATCGGTGGATGTTCGGCATTGGCGAGCACGACCCTGAGGTCGCCGCGCCCGACCGCCTCGGCAACATGATAAGAATAGAGTCGGGTCAGTCCGACTCCGCTTATCGCCGACGCCGCGGCCGCGCGCACCGTGTTCACGGTCAAGCGCGGCGTGAAGGTGACCGTCCGTGGAACACTCGCGCCCTTGGCGGGGGTGAACGTCCATGAATCGAGCCCCAGATTTGAGAAGGCGATGATGCTGTGCCCGGCAAGGTCGGAAGGTTCGCGAATCGGCGGATGGTTGGCGAGATAGTCCGGCGAGCCGACGACCACCTTCCTGACGTCGGCGCCGACCCGCGTTGCAATCAACGCGGAATCGGGGAGCTGTGCGACGCGCAGGACAATGTCGATGCCCTCTTCCACCATATTCACGTGCCGATCGAGCAGGAGCAAGCGCACAGAGACGGTGGGGTAGAGTTCGAGAAACTCGTCGACTAGCGGCCGCAATATGTCTTCGCCGCTGATGGGCGGCGCCGATATGGTCAGGATGCCCCTTGGTGCCGAGCGCTCGCCCACAGCGACGACGTCCGCCTCTTCCAGCTCGGTCAGAATTCTGCGGCAGGCAATCGCATAGCGCTCGCCGGCCTCGCTGAGGCGGATCGAACGAGTGGTCCGGTGCAACAGCTCGACGCCGACATGGGCCTCGAGGAAAGCGATGGCACGGCTGACCGCTGCCGGGGAGCGCGTGAGCAGACGCCCCGCACCTGCAAGGCTGCCCTCGTCGAGCGCGGCGAGAAATACTTTCATCGCGTCGATCCGATCCACCCTATGCCTCCTGCAAACCCGCCAGCCACGCCCCGATAGCACGGATCAGGCGCACATTCATCCGTTTTGCGGAACAGTGCATGCCAAGCAGCGGCTATTCCTACGATATCTGGTGCAATCTAAATAGTTGCCAGCGGTGCAATCGTGCGCCGGGCCAATAAAACAGGAGTTGAAGATATGAATGATCCACGCAAAGTCGCCGTCGTGACCGGCGCATCGCAGGGCATCGGTGCCAGCCTCGTCGAGGCGTTTCTCGATCGCGGCTATCGCGTTGTTGCCACGTCCCGGTCGATCAAGCCGTCATCGAACCCTGACTTGCTGACTGTCGCCGGCGACATCGGCGACCCTGAGACCGGGAAGCGGGTGATTGATGAGGCGCTCGCCAAGTTCGGCCGCGTCGACACGCTGGTCAACAACGCCGGCATCTTCGTCGCGAGCGGGTTCACCGGCTACACCGCCGAGCAATATGCGCAGGTGCTGGCGACCAATCTCAACGGCTTCTTCTTCATCAGCCAGCATGCAATCGCGGCGATGGAGAAGCAGGGCAGCGGTCACGTCGTGCAGATTTCGACAAGCCTGATCGACCAGGCGAATTCGAAGGTGCCGTCGGTCCTGGCATCGCTCACCAAGGGCGGCCTCAATGCCGCGACCAAGAGCCTTGCGATCGAATATGCCTCGCGGGGCATTCGCGCGAACGCCGTGGCGTTGGGCATCATCAAGACGCCGATGCACGCGCCTGAAACGCACGAGTTTCTCGCAGGCCTGCATCCGGTCGGCCGGATGGGCGACATCCGCGATATCGTCGATGCCGTCCTTTACCTCGACGGCGCCAATTTCGTGACCGGCGAGATCCTCCACGTCGACGGCGGGCAGAGCGCCGGCCACTAAGTCCTCCGGAGCGTCGCCCCCTTTGCGGGGCGACGCTCCCGGCTCCCAAGGAAGAAAGGAACGATCGATGATTTACGAACTGCGCGTCTATGAGGCCATCCCGGGTCGACTGCCGGCGTTGCTTGCGCGATTCCAGAACCACACACTGCGAATCTGGGACAAGCACGGCATCCGTCAGGCCGGATTCTGGACGACGCTGGTCGGCGAGAGCAGCCAGCGGCTGACATACATGCTCGCCTGGGACAGCGTTGCCGATCGCGAAAAGCGGTGGGCCGCATTCCTGGCCGATCCCGAATGGCTGGCGGTCAGCGCCGAAACCGAGAAGGACGGTCCTATCGTACAGAATATCAGCAACGAACTGTTGGCGCCGACGGCCTTTTCAAAGGCAGGATGAATGGACGCCGTTCCGCCCCGGGCCTGCGGTCGTCGGCCGTCATCGACCGGGGCGCGACGACATCCGGTTTGGACACCCGTCCCGTCGGGGTCGCACGCCCCGACACGCCGCGGAAGCGGAAGGGTATAATTGTCCTCCAAGGCAGTGGGGCGCCGATCATGGCATGAGCATGAATTTTGCCGACGGATACAATGTGGCGGGCGATGTCGATGCCCTATTTGGTCGGTTTATGTGGCCACCAACCTTCGTTAATCCCAGTCGACGGCGAACTGAGCGTGAAGATACCGATCGGGTTGGCTGAATGTCGCGCCAACACACGCCGGGGGCTCTCTTGGCGCCGAACTGACGAGGAAGGTAGTGACCGTTCAATAGAAGTGGCGTGGACGACGCCTGCCATCGCTGACTTCCATTTAAAAACGGACGGTGTGAAATTGGCCAACTCAGGCTCCGCGCTCCTCCAACCTAACAATCCGCACCACGCACCGCGCCGGAATCTCGATGATCCCGCTCAGCATGATGCGCTCCTCATCCCCGACGATCATCGCCGAGGCGGCGAGGATCTTTACGCAGTCGTCGTCGCGGACGAGGCGGCCGACCGAGGTGCAGGTTTGCACCGGCTCGGGTTCGAGATGCGCGGCGTCGGTCCAGCCGCCATAGGGCTCGCGCGGCTGGATCCAGTCGATCCGGACGATGCGGCCGAAGCGGGCACAGATGCGGTTTTCGTCGAGGGCGCGTTCGAGGCTCATTGCTCGCCTCCCGCGCTGTCGGTCTTGGCGGCGGCGCCATCGCCCGCCTTCCACGCCGCCCAGCTTTCCTCGCTGTACGCCGCATTCCATTCGCGTTCGAGCTCGGCGATCGTGCGTTCGATGCGGCGGCGGGCGGTGTAGCGTTCGATTCCCGTGGCGCCGCCGCATTGGCTGGTGTCGGCGAGGAAGCCGTGGGGGTGCTGGTACACCGGACGACGCGCGGCTTGCCAGGCTTCGGCGCGGTCGCGCAAGGTGCGGGCGGCCCGGCGGAGGTCGTTGCGGGCGACTCCGGGGGTGGCTGTTGCGGGGGCGGGGTCGCGCTCGTCGGCCTCGCCCTCGACGATATGATCCTCATAGCGTTTGAACCAGAATTCGTCCTCTTCGCCGCCCTCCGCCCCGGGGACGCAAGCGGCGGGGGGCGGGTTCGGGTGCGACAGGTCGCCGCCTTCGTGCGCCTGCCAGTCGATATGGCCCGCGCCTGCGGCGAAGGGGAGGATCATGTCGGGGTGGTATATGTGCCACTCATGCTTTTGCGGGTTGGTATAGGCGTCCTCGCGGCGTAGCGCGTCCCAGTCGGTGCCGGGGCCGGCGAGCATGTCCCACGCGGCGCGCTTGACCGGGTCGTGCGAAATCCCGCGTTGATATCCGGTGCGGATGGTGCGGAGGCGGTCGTCCAGTTCGGATTCCTGCCGACGCGCGCGCTCCGCATGGTCGCGCATTTCGGCCTGCTGCGCGGCTTGTCGCTCGGCCTCCCACTCGGCGCGCCATGTCTCACGCAGGCGGCGGACCGCGTGCGGGATCGCGGTGGCGGGGCGGCCGTCGGCGGGGTCGATGCCGCCGAAATTCGCGGGAAAGCGGCTGGCGGCGATATGCTGCATCGCGCGGACATTCGGGCGGCGGCGCTCGATGATCACCCGACCCCGCTTCGAGATCGTCTCGGGCACGCCATAGATGGCATATTCCATGAGCAGGTCGGCGACGCGGCGCGCGCCCGCCTCCACCGCGCGGTCCCACGCCGCGGCGAAACTCTCCGCGCCGTCGCGCTTGCGGAGCTGGTAGAGCGCGGAGGTGCTGTGGCCGATCGCCTTTGCCGCGATGCTGACCGCGCCGGTCGCCGCGAGCTGCGCGATGAAGAGGCGCTGTTTCTGCGCGTTGATGCCCGACCAGCGCTTCGCCTGTTGCTCGACGGGGGTGAAAGCAAGCTCTTCGGGGAGCTCGTCGTTCGCGATTTCGTCCATCGCTTCGGGGTCGGCGGGGAGGGGCGGAAGAATTTCCTGTCGCATGACGATGCTCCTTGGTTTGTGATATGACCATCACGAACCATATTGGAACATTGTAGGAAAGCGGATTCCGGTGCCGGGGCTCAGCCCGCGAGTCGGCCGCGCTGTGCCGGCTGCCGGTCGGCGGCGAGAAGCTGGCCGAGCGCCGTTTCCATGAAGTGGACGAGATCCCGCTCGGCCATGGTGTCGTCGCCGGCGCTGGCGATGGGAGCGTCGGCGCTGTGGTGCATCAGCGCGCCGTCGGCAGAGGGACGATCGAGCGTGCGCGCGACGATCGAAATGTCGAAGGCGCCGAAGGAGAGGCGCGCAAGGGTGGCGGGGGCGAGATCCCCCGATGCGGCCAGTTTCTGCCCGCGATGCGCGACGACCGAATAGCCAAGGCTGGCGGCGTGTGGATTATAGTCGGCGATGGCGAGATCGCGGTCCGACGGCGCGCCCTTGAGGTCGTAGGCTTTTGCACGAAGATCGGGAGCGAGGCGCGAGAAGACCGGCCAGGCCCGGACGGCGGAGTTTTCGTGCGAGAAGGCCGCGAAGGCGACGATCCGCCGGTCCGAAAGGCGGAGCGAATGTTTGACCGTGACGTAACCCGACACCGGGTCGATGTGGAGCGAATAGCGCTGCTCGACGACGCGGTGCATCTTGCCGCCGATCGCGATCGGATATTCGCTGCCGCGCAGGACGAGCAGCAGGGTGCCGCCGCCAAGCTCGCGGATCGCGAACAATAGTTTCGGCACGCCGTTGCACGACGCGGTGACGCGGCACTCTTTTTTAGCCATGGAATTTCTGCGCGACCTCGGCGCGGCGACGGGCCGCGAACGACCGATCATGCTGGAAGTCCTGGCGGCTGGCAAGGTCTTCGGCATGGTCGGCAATTTGCTCGGCGGGCCGGTCGCCCGACAGCGCATAAATATTCGGGCGTGAGGATCGCGATCCAGCAACGGGATTGCGGGCGGATCGCGCCCGGATTAGCTTCGCTTCCGTCCCATCCGTAAAGAGCGTCCGTTATGACCGAAGCCCGTGCAAGGCCGATCGACGGCATCGTCATCCACAGCGCGTTGACCGACGGGACGCGCGTGTGCCTGCGCACGATCAAGCCCGACGACGAGGAGCGCATTCGCGACGGGATCGCCAGGCTGTCGGCCGAATCGCGCTATTTGCGCTTTTTCTCCCCCGCGCCGGCCTTGCCCGACGAGGTCGTCCACCGACTCGCCGACGTCGACGGGCATGATCATATCGCCTGGGGCGCGATCTGCAGCGAATGCCCCGGATGGCCCGCGATCGGCGCGGTCCATGCGGTGCGCAACCAGCCCGATGGCCGCGTCGGCGAATATTCGGTCGCGGTACTCGACGAGTTCCACGGCAAGGGACTGGCACGTATGATGACCGCCGCGCTGCTCGTCGACTGCCATGCCGAGGGTCTGATCGGGCTCGATGTCCACACCTTGTCGGAGAATCACGCAGCGTCACGCCTCGTTCATGCATTGGGCGGGACATGGAAAGGCGAGAGCGCCGGGGTTGCCGAATATTGTCTCGATGTCGGAGCGGCGATCGCGGCGCTGCGCGCCGACACCGATGCGCCGGGCGTACAGCATGTGTTCGAGCAATTGGGGGTTTGAAGATTTGGGGCTAGTCCTGCCCGCCGCGGCGGGTCGCAGACCGCGGCGGGAGGGAGCGTGACGGAGCTTGGATCGCCCCCTCGCGAATCCCTTCTAGCCGCGACGGCATGACGTCGCGGTGACGTGGCGCACAGGGGGATGAATTCGGCGGGCGGCGGACAAGCAAAGGGCGCCGCGGCTTTCGCCGGGCGCCCTTCCGCGACCCAATCGCGGAGCTCCTTATTTCTTTTCGGCGGGAGCCGTCGTGGCGTCCTTGACCTCGGACGGGGCGATTTCGCCGTTATCGTCCATCGCGTTCGCCTTTTCCTCGCCCGCGGCTTCGACGGCGTCGGCCTTGGCTTCGGTGGCTTCCTTGGCGGCGCCCTCAGGCATTGCGTCGGCCTGGGCATCGATCGCGTCGGCCTGGGCTTCGGCCTGGTCCTCCACCTTGTCGGCTTCCTTGCTCTGGCAGGCGCCGAGCGCCAGGGCCGATGCGGCGGTGAGGGCGATGATCATCTTGCGCATATCGAGTTCTCTCCAAAATTGACTCGGGGGCTTAACGCCCGGTGAATGGCAAGGTTGCATCGAATTTTCGAAGCCGCGGAAATCGCGGGATTTTGGGCAAAAAAGAGGGCGCCCGCAGGCGCCCCCTTCATGACCCCTTCGGGCGCGTCCTTTTATCAGAAGCGTTGCTGGCGCTCATAGAGGTCGCGGTAGTGCTGGATGCGCGTGACGCGGAGACCCGGCATACCGCTGCGGTCGATCGACCGCTGCCAGCCGGCAAATTCCTCGAGCGTCAGGCCATAGCGTTCGCACGCTTCATCGACAGTCAGCAGACCGCCGTTGACCGCGGCGACGACCTCTGCCTTGCGGCGAACGACCCAGCGGGTGGTCGTCGGCGGCGGCAGCGAGTCGAGCGTCAACGGTTCGCCGAGCGGACCGATGACCTGTGCGGGCCGGATTTTCTGATTCTCGATCATATTCATTCCATTAATCTTCGTCGTGGGGGATCGGGCGAGCCGACAAGAGGGGATGTAGATCGGCGGGACTCAACATCGGCTGAAACCCTCTGGTAAACAGGTCATTCACAGTTTCGGACAGGGCGTTCGCGGGGTCCGACAAGTCGAAGAAGCGCGCCGGCCGGACGCCCTCGGACGCCGCGGCGGGGGCGGTGCCGAGCAGCATGTCGCGCAGCGCGCCGATCTTTTCCGCGTGGCGTTCGCGAGTCGCCTGCGCGCGCACCATGCGCACGGTTGGCAGCGCCGACTGGCGTGCTTCCGACACGGCGAGCAGGATGTCGAAGCCGGGGTTCGACAGGCTCGTCGCGGCGGAAAGCTGCGGGATATTTGACGGGCTGGCGTTCATGCAGCCTGTCTAGATCAGAGGAGCTAAGGTCCAGTAAATGCCCGTTTCAGCCCCTGTTAGCGAAGCTTAACCGGCGTCAATATCTTGACGCACAGCGCGGAAAAGCTGGTATTTTGAGGTTCGCATCCCTAGATGGCGCCGACCATGATCGAGACGATTTCCGCCCCCGACGGCCTCGCCCGCGCCGACTTCCAGCTTGCCGAACCGCTGAAGAACCGGCGAGTCGTCGTCGCGATGTCGGGCGGAGTCGATTCGAGCGTCGTCGCCGCGCTCGCCGCACGGTCGGGCGCCGAGGTGATCGGCGTGACGCTCCAGCTCTACGATCATGGCGCGAAAGCGAAGCGCGTCGGGGCGTGTTGCGCCGGGCAGGATATCCGCGACGCCCGAGCGGTCGCCGACCGGCTGGGTTTCGCGCATCACGTCCATGATCATGAAAGCCGCTTCCGCGACACGGTGATCGACCAGTTCGCCGACGAATATCTCGCCGGACGGACGCCGATCCCCTGCGTGCGCTGCAACATGGGGGTGAAGTTCACCGACCTGTTCCAACTCGCGAAGGACCTGGGTGCCGATTGCCTTGCGACCGGCCATTATGTCCGCCGCGTCATGGGCCCGGCGGGCGCCGAACTGCACCGCGCGGTCGATCCGGCGCGCGACCAGAGCTATTTCCTGTTCGCTACGACACAGGAGCAGCTCGACTTCCTGCGCTTTCCGCTCGGCGGGCTGGAAAAGAGCGTGGTGCGCGACATCGCGCGCGAGCTCGGTCTCGGCGTTGCGAGCAAGCCCGACAGCCAGGACATCTGTTTCGTCCCCGACGGCGACTACGCGACCCTCGTCCGCAAGCTGCGCCCCGACGCCGACGATCAGGGCGCGATCGTCCATGTCGACGGCACCATACTCGGCGCCCACAAGGGGCTGATCCACTATACGGTCGGCCAGCGGCGCGGGATCGAGATCGGCGGGCAGGCCGAGCCCCTGTATGTCATCCGGCTCGATGCGGAGACAAAGGAAGTCGTCGTCGGGCCGCGGCGGGCGCTCGCGGTATCGGGCGCGCGGCTCGGCGAAACCAACTGGCTCGCCGACGTCGAGGGACGTGCGGTGCTCGCGAAGGTGCGCAGCATGGCGAAGCCTGTGCCCGCGCTCGTGACGGGCGACCGGCTGGTCTTCGCCGCGGCCGAATATGGCGTCGCGCCGGGACAGGCGGCGGTGCTGTACGACGCGGCGGACGAGAGCCGCGTGCTGGGCGGCGGCTGGATCGAAGAGACGTTCGCCGCGGAATAGATTGCGCTTTTCCTCCCGATGCCGCAGCCTGCGGGTAAATCAGGGAGAAAAGCGATGGTCAACTGGGTCTTGCGCGGCGCCGTCCTGCTGTGGGCGGTCTTTTTCACCATATTGGGCGCGCAGGGGCTGCTCGATCCCGCGACCTATGCCGAAACCTTCGCCATCGCGGTCGACGGGGCTGCGGCGAACACCGTGCGCGCCGACCTGTCGGCCTTCTTCCTTGTCGCTGCGGGGAGCGCGGCCATCGGTGCGCTGGTGCGCGGCTGGACCGGCGCGCTGCTGGTGCCCGCGGCGCTCTATGGCACCGCGCTGGCCGGTCGGCTGATCGGGGCGGCGTTGGGCGATGCGGTCGGCGCGGCGATCGTGCAGGCGATGATCATCGAGGCGCTGACGCTGTTGCTGATGGCCGGAAGCTGGTGGGTGCTTTCGGGGCGTGCGTCGCGCGGCGATACTATTGCCGCGGCCGCCGACACCCTGCATTAAATTGGGCTTTCCTTGTCTTTTGGCCGATAATGTGAGTTACTGGCGGCAGGGTTGCTTCTGATTTCCTTTTTACGGGAAGGGGGGCTGTTATGTCGGGCGATAAGACGCGTAGGCCGGCGGATCGGCGGCGGGAGGATCGGCGTGTCGTCGACGATCCGGCCTATGACGGTCCCGAGCGCCGCGAGGGCGAGCGCAGGACGGGCAAGGACCGGCGGTCGCCGACGAAGTGACGCGATGGTATAGGGGCGGCTCGGGCGACGCGACGGTCGCCGTGCCGGTTGGAGATTTGCCGTGACCGAAGTGCTGCCGCGCCTGTCCGTCGACATCGTGTCCGATGTCATGTGCCCCTGGTGCATCATCGGCTGGCTGAAGTTCGAAAAGGTGATGGCGCATTTCGAGGGGCGGCTGGCGTTTCGGGTCCAGTGGCACCCGTTCGAGCTCAATCCCGACATGCCGCCCGAGGGCGAGGATGCGGCCGCGCATGTGATGCGCAAATATGGCATCAGCGCGGACCAGAGCCGCGCGAACAGCGGACGGCTGGCAGATATCGCGCGCGAGCTGGGCTTCGCCTTCAACCGCGGTCCGGAGTTCCGGATGCGCAACAGCTTCGACGCGCACCGGCTGCTGACCTGGGCGGGGGCGCTCGAGGAGCCCGAGCAGGCGGCGGCGACGGGCGTGCAGACCGCGCTGAAGTTGGCGCTGTTCAGGGCGCATTTCACCGATAATCGTGATGTTTCCGATCATGCGGTGCTCGCCGATGTGGCGGCATCGGTCGGGCTCGACCGCGTACGCGCTGCCGCGATCCTCGCGGGCGACGATTATGGCGAGATGGTCCGCGTCGAAGAGGCCTATTGGGCCGACCAGAATGTGACCGGGGTTCCCGCGTTCATCCTCGGCGGCCGGATGATGGTGCCGGGCGCGCAGGATCCCGACATGTTCATCCGCGTGATCGAGAGCAAGGTGCTGGCCGCGGCGGCCTGAGGAACGGCCGGGTCCCGCCGCGCGTTATCTGTTGATCCTGGCAATGGAGGCGATGACGATGGCCGACGACCCCCGTGACGATGAATCCCGTGATGGCGATGACCAAGCGCCCGAAGCGCTGAACCGCGAACAGGAGGACGAGGACGCGCAGGCGCAGACGGTCGCCGAGGCGGCGCGGCGCGAACGCCCGCTGGGTGAGAGCCGCAAGGCGAAGGCGCGCTACGAGGATCGCGACACGCCCGATCTGGTCGACCATATGCGCCAGATGGAGCGCTCGGGCCGGATCGACATGGACGCCTATCGCGGCGAACGCAGCGACGATGACGAGGACGGCGAGCTCGGCGAGGACGGGATCGACGACGACGCGCCGCGCGGCGCGCCCTGACGTCCGATGCCTAGCGCCGGTTTCGGATCAGGTCGGCGAGCGCGATCGGGCCGAGGACGAGCAGGAAGCTGCCCACCATCGCGGTGAAGATCAGGACGGGGCCTTGCAAGAGCGGATTGGTCATGACGGGTCTCCTTGACTGGTGACCCCGTCTGGCGCCGCGCCGCGCCTTTTTCTTTGATATCGGTCAAAACGGTGCCGCGCCGGATACGATCAGTGGCGTTTGCCAGCCATGGCGGAGCCGCCGCGTTGGGACTTTGATAAGCCCTTTCGGGCAGGCTGCCCGCCATGGCCCACCGTCGATATGTCCGAAAACCGCCGCGCCCCGGGCGCCGTGCCTATCCGAAGCGGCCGCGGCGGCGGCGCAGCTTCGGGCTGTCGCTTGCGATGGTCGTCGCGGGCGGATTCGTCGGCACGCTGGGTGCGCTGAACATGACGCCGGGCGGACGCGAGGCCGCGGCCGGCATCCCGCTGCTCCGCGAGGGGGCCGCGGCGCCCGACACGCTCTCGGCACGCTTCGGGCTCTGCCACAGCGGCGGCGGGCGCAATTGCGTCGTCGATGGCGACACCTTCTGGTTCGAGGGGCAGAAATATCGCGTCGCCGACATCGACACGCCCGAGACACACCCCGCGCGCTGCGCCGAGGAAGCCGAACTGGGCGAGGCGGCGACCGGGCGCCTGCTCCGCTGGCTGAACGCCGGCGCCTTCACGCTCGAAAGCGTCGATCGCGACACCGACCGTTATGACCGCAAGCTGCGGATCGTCACCCGCGGCGGCGACAGCGTCGGCGACATGCTGGTGGGCGAAGGGCTCGCGCGGCGGTGGGAGGGACGCCGCCGGCCCTGGTGCTGACGAGCGCATTTGGCGGCGGTGCCGATCGCGGCGCCGACCCTGTCCGCGGGGCGCTTCGTCGGAGGGGGTGGAGCCGACTCGCCTTTCGGGCGTATGGTGAATGCGCTCCCCCTCCCGGAGCGGCAAGGAGACAGACGATGGCCGAACATGACCACAGCGCGATCAAGGAAGATATGAATGTCATCGGCGCCGACGGCGTCCATCTGGGCACGGTCGACCATATCGACGGCGAACGCATCAAGCTGACCAAGGCCGACAGCGTCGACGGCAAGCATCATTATCTTCCCGCCGGGCTGGTCGCCGCGGTCGAGGGCGACACGGTGCGCCTGTCGGCCACCGCCGCCAACGCGATCGACCTGTTCGAGGAAGCCGAATAGTCCATCCCCCGGACATAGATGGCGGGGGCGCAATCCGGCGTCCCCGCACCTTGAAACTGGCCCGCCCTGTCCCCTGGGGCGGGCCGTTTTCATAGGGCAAAGCCGCCCCGAAAAGCTTGAGCCAAACCGACAAAGGAAACGGAGCCGGGGTGGTTCGTCCCGGCTCCGTCCTGTGCCCGCGTCCACGATTTTCCCGCGAGGGGCGACCCACGCGGAAGCGGGCGGTGGGGAAGGCGCGTCAGTGCGACTTGGCGTCCGCGCTGGCCTGCGCACTGCCGTGCGCACGGGCCGCGATCTCGGCGCGCGACAATTTGGTCACCAGCGGCCCGGTGACGCTGTTCGCCTTGCTGTAAAGCGCCGAGAGCGGGATGTTGTAGAGCTTGCCGCCGTCGACCACGACCGCATTGTCGCCGTCGAGGCTCTGGACGGTGCCGATGCTGTTGCCCTTGGCATCGGTGATCTGCGCGCCGGCGCGGACCTGTTCGCGGGTCGCGGCGGAGAGCTTTGCCGAGTCGATCGCACCGTTGACGGCGCCGTCGGCGCGATCGACGCTATTGCCGAGCTGGCCGGTGACGTTGCCGACGGTGTTCCCGACCGCGCCGGTGCCGACCTGCGCCGTCGTGTCGACCGTACCGCCGACCACTCCGCCAACCTGCGCGATGGCGGGGGCGCCGAGCAGGGCCGCACCCGCGGCGAGCAGCGTGAGGGAATTGCGCATGGGGTGTCTCCTGTCCTGCGGGCAGCCGGGAGCGGCCGCCCGTCCGGCAAGAGAAACCGGCGGACGCGGCGAATGTTGCGCGGGCGGGCGACGGGGCGCCGCGCGCACGCGACGAACCGCCCGCCGATATTTCAGTGCGTTTTGACGGACTTGCCGGCGAGATTGTTGCCAACCAGCTTGTTCAGCGTCGCGATCCGCATTCGCGCCGCGCTCCAGTCGCGTTCGGGGTGCGCCTGGATCTGCGCGAGCAAGGTCGCGAGCTCCTTGCGGCGGTCGCCTTCGGTTACGGCCTGCATGGGCTTTCTCCTTTCGCCTTGCTTATAGCATCGCCGCGACGCTTTTGCAGGCGGCTTGCTGCGCGGCCGGGGCGCATTGTCCCGCGCCTCGCGACTGGCGCCGCGCCGCCGCCATCCCTATCTGTGGGCATGATGCAATATCGGGACCGGAAGATGATCGTCGTCGCGCGGCTGAAGGCGAAGCCGCTGCTCGCGGGGCAGGTGATCAGCGCGCTGGCGTTCGCCGCGCTCGCGTGGGGGCAGGCGGCGCCGGTGCGCGCCGACGGGGCGGGCGCGATGATCCGCGCGCTGCTGTTCGGCGATGCAGTCGCGACGGTGGCGATGCTTGCCGCGGCCTTCGCCTTCTGGACGTGCCTGCGGTTGTGGCGCCAGCGCGGCTCTTACGTGTTCCACGACGGCGTGCGGCTCTATCGCGGCAGCAGCCTGTCGTGGCCGCTGGCGGCGATCCGCGACGTGGTGATCGAGCGCGACCGGCTGGGCTTTCCCGTGCTGCGGCTGGTCGTCGACGACGACAGCGAGGTGACGCGCGCCCTGGTGCCGCTGCCCTTGCTCGACGGATCGGCCGAGGCGGTGCGCGGCGGGGTGCTGTTCGCGGCGGGCGGTCTGCGCGGGGTGCCGGTCGGGGTGACGGTGAATTGAGGGGGCGCGGCGGCGGTTCGCGCCCCGCCAAGTTTCGGGCCAAAGTTCAGTAAAGTTCAGCCTTGTGGCGGTCCGGTTTCCGCATCGTCGGGGACGACCGCGAGCCGCTCGGCGGCATCGCCGGCGTCGTCGCGATACCAGCGCGGCAGCTCGCCGTCGCACAGATCGGCGGCCTCGAGCGCGACCGCAAGGTCGTCGGGGGCCATCAGCGCGGCGGGCGCGGCCGGCGGGGCGGGGTGGAGATGCGCCAGCGCCTCGGCCACCGGCGGGGCGGCGGGCGCGGTGTCGGTTCGCGGCGCGGCGGCCGTGCGAAGACAGTCGGGGCCATAGGCGCGCAGCAGGAACATGAGGAGCCGGTCGCTCTGGCGCAGGCGGCGGCCGACGCGGTTGCCCTCGCGGTCGAACACCGGCTCCTCGCTGCCGATCAATGCGCGTTCGAACGCGGCGTCGATCAATTTCTTCGACGCGGCCTCGATCGCGGCGCACCAGGCGCGGTCGAACGCCTCGGCGCCGGGCGAGCGGCGCAGGCGATAGGCGGAGGATTCGGACATGCCGACGGCGCGCGCGGCATTGGCGACCGACCCGCCGTCGGCCAGCGCCTCGATAAAGGCGCGCTGCTTGCCAGGCGACCAGCCGTCCTTGCGGCGCTTTTTCAGCACCGGTACCCAGTCATAGGCGGCGGGGTCGTGGCCGTGCGCGTCGAGCGCGGGGGTGGCGGGATCGGGCGAGGGGATGGGGGCGATGTGGCTCATCCGCCAGTTTGGAGCATGGCGGGGGAATGTAGGAAAGGGGGGTTTGGGGGTGAGCGTACGAAATAGGATTTGGGCGTGGGTGTCTGGCTAATTTGGGATTGTTATACCTGTCATCGTAATTCCGGATCTGCGGAGGCGGCGCGCGGGATGCGTGGGTTGCGATGAATAGAGGGCCGCGTAACGAAATGGGAAGATTGCGGGTACAGTGAAGGCCAAAAGTGTCGGGTAGTTGCCAAGCGGGCTTGATTGGCTAACAAAGCCAGAATGACTGACGACTACGATTCTCTGCTTGAGAAAACCCCATTGCTTTCCGCCAAAGATGACGATCTCGGCAATATTCTGCCCCGAGCGTTTCTGGATCGCTTTAATGTTCTTAGCTATCGGAATGCAGCTCGTATTTTGTCGAGCGCTGCTCAGTCGGACTTGTCCGAGTTAGTCGATAGCTTAATGGCATTCTCTATCTCGACGCCTGAAATGGTGAAGGGAGGTGGAAACAAGTCCGAAATCGCAAAGAACATGGATTCATTGTTGAATCCAAAGGGCTGGCATGAAACTCGTATCAGAGCGGACATGCTGATTGAAAAGATCGTGACGCGACCAAATCCTGATCACGGAAAAAGAGGTCAGAAGAAGACCGTTATTTCTTCAGAAAGATTCAAAATCTTAAAGGTTATCGATGGGCATAAAATTGATTTTGTAAAGAATAGGGTCGCATTTGATCTTGAATGGAATAGCAAGGATCAGACTTTTGATCGTGATCTTTATGCTATGCGAGCCTTTTATGAAGCCGGCATCATTGATGCCGGAGTGTTGCTTACTCGAGATGCGTCGCTGGCGCCGATGTTTAGAGAAATCGGCGATAGAGTTAATATCAAAGATTTTAAGAGCAAATATGGCGCAAGCACCACTTGGATGGGTAAGCTTACGTATCGACTGGACGCTGCGCGTAATGGAGGTTGTCCGATACTAGCAATCGGTATTACGCCGAAGGTTGTTTCGGACTTTGAAAACTGGAAGAATGATCATCCGATCATCCGCGATACAGGTGATCTGGGAAATTTGTCTGAACCCACTGAGGATGAGGAGGATCTATAATTATTCAGCCGCGATCTCTGCTGAGCTATTATAATTATAAGTGTCCCAAGTCGGCTTGTAATTATCGTCGGCCTGATTGCCCCAAACGGTCCATCCTTGCCGTTTCCCTCGACTGAACATTTCCAGTCGGGGCCCCCAACTGCAATCCTCTATGAGCTTATATTGCTCATCGGGCTTTCGGCTATGTTCACGCTTCCGCGTCTGCAGCATGTTGACCTGGCTGCGGCCCGGATCGAGAGTGCGGGCATTCTTCCCGCGTACACCGAACAGCAACAATTCTGTGACGTTCCGGAAGTAGAATCCCACACCGCGTCCGTCGGAGCCACCATCCTTACGGACCTTATGCCATACGATGTTTGAGATGTAGCGATAGCCCCACGCTTCCATCACCCTCAAGCCTTCTGGCAAAAGAGCGTTCGGCACCCAAAGATATAGATGCGAGGGTTCATCCGCGATATCAGATACCGGCAACGCGCAAATCTCCTCGAGCGTCATGGTCCCGTAGCGGTTAAGACGTTTATGCTCTGGAGCTACCTTTCCAGTACGATTCTGGAATTGCCATGGGGGATCGGCGAGAATCGTTCCAAATTTCTTGCCTCGCGCGGTTGCGAGTAGATTGATGGCTGCGTCGCTGAGCGGGGCGTCAGATGAGAACATAATGAGATCTTGGCCTAGCTTGCTGAGAGCGTCAAGCAGTTACGTTGCTGCCATCACTGAATTGAACTTAGTTGTCTCTCAAACCGAAAACCCGCCCGCATTCCGCCGGTTAGACCCCGCCGCCAGCACCTTCTTGCCCGTCGGGGTCAGCGCCCACTTCGGGCCCTGCTTCACGACGAGGCCCAGCGCGACGAGTTCGTCGCGGATGGGGTCGGTCGGGAGTTGCGGGCGGCGGTTCGAGAGGCCTTCCAGCGTCGCGCGCTGGGGCTGGCTGAGGGTCAGGAGTTTGAGTTTTTTCTTGTCGGTCATTTTGGGGGCCTTTGCCTCTGCTTATCGCGGGCCGCGTAAGCTGTCCGGCCCGCCCCGCTGCGACTAGCGGCCCTTCGACAGGCTCAGGACCGCAAGCCTTGCTGCCCCTCCCACAAGGGGAGGGGTTTGGAACATTATTCGGCGGCGATGCCCGCCTTGGCGAACATATCCTCGCCCTCGTCGCTCGCTTCGATCGCCGCGGCGCCGTCGTCGTTGGCTTTCGCCTTCTTGCGGTTGTCGAAGCTGGTCCAGACCTGGTTCCAGTCGCCGCGCGTCGCGGCCTTCGAATATTCGGTGGCGCGGGTTTCGAAGAAGTTGGCGTGCTCGACGCCGTTCAAGAGCGGGGCGAGCCAGGGGAGCGGGTGCTCGTCGATCATGTAGATCGGCTGGAAGCCGAGCTGCCCCAGGCGCCAGTCGGCGATGTAGCGGATGTAGCGCTTGATCTCCTTCGGCGTCATGCCGGGGACGGGGCCCTGTTCGAAGGCGAGGTCGATGAACGCATCCTCGAGCCGCACCGTCTTCTGGCAGCAGTCGATGATGTCTTCCTTCACCGCCTTGGTCAGGCAGTCGCGTTCCTTGACGAAGGCGTGGAACAGGCGCGTGATCCCCTCGCAGTGGAGGCTTTCGTCGCGCACCGACCAGCTGACGATCTGGCCCATGCCCTTCATCTTGTTGAAGCGCGGGAAGTTCATCAGCATCGCGAAGCTGGCGAAGAGCTGAAGCCCTTCGGTAAAGCCGCCGAACATCGCGAGGGTGCGCGCGATATCCTCGTCGCTGTCCACCCCGAAGGTGCCGAGATAGTCGTGCTTCGCGCGCATCTCGTCATATTCGAGGAACATGCCATATTCGCTCTCGGGCATGCCGATCGTGTCGAGCAGGTGGCTGTACGCCGCGATATGGACCGTCTCCATGTTGCTGAACGCGGTCAGCATCATCTTGATCTCGGTCGGCTTGAACACGCGGCCATATTTGTCGTGGTAGCAATCCTGCACCTCGACGTCGGCCTGGGTGAAGAAGCGGAAGATCTGCGTCAGCAGGTTGCGCTCGTGATCCGAAATCTTCTGCGCCCAGTCGCGGCAATCCTCGCCCAGCGGCACTTCCTCGGGCATCCAGTGGATCTGCTGCTGGCGTTTCCAGAAATCATAGGCCCAGGGATATTCGAAGGGCTTGTAGGTCTTGCGGGCTTCCAGCAATGGCATCGGCGTACTCCAGTCGAAACTCGGTCCAGATTCCCTCTCCCCTTGTGGGAGAGGGAGGGGCCCAAGGCGTCAGCCTTGGGAGGGTGAGGGGGTGAGTGCGGTTTCAACCAGCATCAGCACGCCCTCGATATTCGTCATCACATCGTCATTCCAGAAGCGGATCACCCTGTATCCTTCACCCTCGATGAAGCGTGTCCGCGCTTCGTCGTAGGCGACCGCTTCGCCATGCTGCCCTCCGTCGACCTCGATCACCAGCCGCGCGGCGTGCGATGCGAAATCGGCGAAGAAGGGCCCGAGAGCTTGCTGGCGGCGGAACTTTGCGTGAGGAAAAGCCTCTCGCAAGGCGCGCCACATGCGCTTCTCGGCATCGGTGGCTTCGCGGCGGAGCGTGCGCGCTCTTTCGGTCGTCCACCGGGGGAGGTCGGCCTTGCGGCCTCTTCCCCTCACCCTCCCATCGCCGCTCACGCGGCGACGGGCCCCTCCCTCTCCCACAAGGGGAGAGGGGTTTTATGCTTTACTGGCAGGCCAGGCATTCATCGTAATCGGTGCTTTCGGCGCTGAGTTCATATTTCGGCGCTTCGGCGGTGTTGTCGGCCTCGACCCCGCCCGCGAAGCCGGCGCGCTGCACCGATTTCGAGCGGAGATAGTAGAGCGATTTGATGCCGAGTTCCCACGCGCGGTAGTGGAGCATGAGCAGATCCCATTTCTCGACGTCGGCCGGGATGAACAGGTTCAGCGAGGCGGCCTGATCGATGTACGGCGTGCGGTCGGCGGCGAGTTCGAGCAGCCAGCGCTGGTCGATCTCGAAGCTGGTCTTGTAGCAGTCCTTCTCGTCCTGCGTCAGGAAGTCGAGGTGCTGGACGCTGCCGCCCTTTTCGAGGATCGAATTCCAGATCGCGTCGCTGTTCTTCGCCTTGTCGACGAGGAGAGCTTCGAGGTGCGGGTTGCGGATCGAGAAGCTGCCCGAGAGCGTCTTGTGCGTGTAGATGTTCGCGGGGATCGGCTCGATGCACGCGCTGGTGCCGCCGCAGATGATGCTGATCGACGCGGTGGGCGCGATCGCCATCTTGCAGCTGAAGCGCTCCATCACCCCCTGATCGGCGGCGTCGGGGCAGGGGCCGCGCTCCTTGGCGAGCAGCATCGACGCCTGATCGACCTGCGCGCGGATATGCTTGAAGATGCGCAGGTTCGACGACTTCGCCATCGCGCCCTCGAACGGCAGGCCGCGCGCCTGCAGGAAGCTGTGGAAGCCCATGACGCCGAGGCCGACCGAGCGTTCGCGGCTGGCGCTATATTTGGCGCGCGCCATTTCGGGCGGGGCGCGGTCGATATAGTCCTGGAGGACGTTATCGAGCATGCGCATGACATCCTCGATGAACAGCTTGTCGCCGTTCCACTCGTCCCAGGTTTCGAGGTTCAAGGACGAGAGGCAGCAGACCGCGGTGCGATCGTTGCCGAGATGGTCGCGCCCCGTCGGCAGCGTGATTTCCGAGCAGAGGTTCGAGGTCGACACCTTGAGCCCGAGGTCGCGATGATGCTTCGGCATCATGCGGTTCACCTGGTCGATGAAGATGATGTAGGGCTCGCCGGTCGCGAGGCGCGTTTCGACGAGCTTCTGGAACAGCGAGCGCGCGTCGACGGTGCCGCGGACGCTCTGGTCCTTGGGGCTGCGGAGGTCGAATTCCTTGCCGTCGCGCACCGCTTCCATGAACTCGTCGGTGATGAGGACGCCGTGGTGGAGGTTCAGCGCCTTGCGGTTGAAGTCGCCCGAGGGTTTGCGAACCTCGAGAAACTCCTCGATCTCGGGGTGCGAGATGTCGAGATAGCAGGCGGCCGAACCGCGGCGGAGCGAGCCCTGCGAAATCGCGAGGGTGAGGCTGTCCATCACGCGGACGAAGGGGATGATGCCGCTGGTCTTGCCGTTGAGGCCGACGGGTTCGCCGATACCGCGCACCGCGCCCCAATAGGTGCCGATGCCGCCGCCGCGGCTGGCGAGCCAGACATTCTCGTTCCAGGTGCCGACGATGCCCTCGAGGCTGTCGTCGACCGAATTGAGGTAGCAGCTGATCGGCAGGCCGCGGCCGGTGCCGCCGTTCGACAGCACGGGGGTGGCGGGCATGAACCACAGCTTCGAGATATAGTCGTAGAGGCGCTGGGCGTGCTCCTGGTCGTCGGCATAGGCCGAGGCGACGCGCGCGAAGAGGTCCTGATAGGATTCGCCGGGGAGGAGGTAGCGGTCCTCGAGCGTCTCCTTGCCGAAGTCGGTGAGCAGCGAATCGCGGCTGCGGTCGACGGCGACGTCGAATCGGCGCGCGTGCACCGCGGGCTCGCCCGAATCGTTAAGCTTCGCAGGCGTTTCCGCCTTGCCTTCCGCCTTCGATTCGGTGGCCGCCGGGGCGTCCGTCTTCGTCAGTTCCATCGTTGCCACGTCGTTCGTCTCCACCCGCTCTGTTTCGCGAAAATCCATCTAGATCGCCCCCATTTCCCGACGCGCGCGCAGCGCGTTTGTTCCCGTCCTGTTCGACTCGGGGCGAAGCCCCAGTCTTAGCATCTCCAGCGACCGTCGGGGCACTTATTTTCGGGCGCAGAAGGGGTTTTCCCGTGTCCATATGGGATGGACGACGGAAATCCGCCACTTCCGGCCAAATACTATTTGTTGGGGTGCCCCCGTGGTCTACCCACCATCCATAGTGCCACGTCGGCGCGTCGATGCAAGACGCTAAATGACAGCTTCGCGACTCAACTCGTCGATATTTTGATTCGCTTCGTCGACGGGATCGCACACTTCACAGCGCGATCGCCCGCGTTTCCGCGGGGTTTGGCGCGCTGTGGCAAAAGAGGCACGGCGGCCCGAAAAAATTCGGGGGGTGACCACAACATCTGGTGGGCATTCAGCGGGCATAGAAAAAGGGCCCCGGAAACATCCGGGACCCTTTTGATCTCTATCCTGGCTTACGCGTCGCCGCCGCCGTTACCGGTGCCGCCGCCGCCCAGGAACTTCCAGAACCAACCCATGTCAGATCTCCTGTTGGCACTGCCCACGAAGAACAGTTAACGCAGCATATACCTTAATCGATATGGTAAAGCGAGTCTTAACCTTAACAATTACGGCCATTTTGGCGGCTAGGCGGTGCGGCTTTGCGGGGTGGCGGCGAGGCTGTTGACCAGCTCGGAAAATAGTTGCGGCTTTCCAAGCAGATATCCCTGACCGATATCGCACCCCAATTGTTCGAGCAGGGCCAAAGTCGGTGCATCTTCAATGCCTTCGGCCACCGCGACGGCGCCCAGGCGATGCGCAAGTTCGATCGTCGATTTGACGACCTCGAGGTTGCGCTGCGAATCGCGCATCGTCATCACGAATCGCTTGTCGATCTTGATCTCGTCGGCTTCGATCTCGGTCAGATATTCGAGGTTCGACTGGCCGGTGCCATAATCGTCGATCGACAGGCGGATGCCGGCACGGCGGAACTGCGCGAGCGTCTGGCGCGCCTCGCGGCTGTTTTCGATCTGCGCGGTTTCGGTGACCTCGATCGTGAGCAGTTCGGGCGGCAGATGATGCGCGTTGAGCATGACGCGGATCGTGCCGACAAGGTCGCGATGGTCGAGCAAGGTCGCCGACAGGTTCACCGAC
The DNA here is from genome assembly GCF_949769155.1 of Sphingopyxis sp. Geo48. NCBI lineage: Bacteria > Pseudomonadati > Pseudomonadota > Alphaproteobacteria > Sphingomonadales > Sphingopyxidaceae > Sphingopyxis > Sphingopyxis sp. Geo48. Next base: position 157,017 of record NZ_CATKPA010000004.1, read on the forward strand.
ATATGCGCCGATATGCCCCGCTCGCGCAGCTGCGCCGCCGAGCGGATCGCCTGATCCATCACGAACAGGGTGAGGCGATAGATGTCCTGGCTCTTTTCGGCCTGGACGATGAACTCGTCGGGCGGGATCGGCCCGCGCGTCGGGTGCGTCCAGCGCACCAGCGCCTCGATCCCGACGAGCCGCTTCGACGCGATCTCATATTGCGGCTGGAAGGCGACCCAGATGTCGCCGCCGGTGAGCGCATCCTCGAGCTGCGAGTGGAAGGAGAGCTGCCAGCCGGCATCCTCCTTTTCGCGCGGCGTATATTTGGTCCACAGCGAGCGCGTGCGAATCGACTGTTCGGCGGCGACGAGCGCGGCGGCGAGGCGCTGCGCGTTCGACCCCTCGAACTCGTCGTTGACCCCGAAAGCTATCGCGACGTCGACGCGGAGCTCGCCGATCGTCAGCGGCGCGTTGAACAACGCGGCGAGCCCCGCGAGCTGCCCCTCGATCTGGCTGTGCTGATAATAAGGGACGAGCCACGCGAAAGTGCCGTCGAGGTCGTGGTGCAGCACGGTGCCCTGCGAGGCGAGTTGCAGGCGGCGGGTGACCTGTTCGACGAGCTGGCCGATGCCGTCGCCCGGGATGAAGGCGGCGAGATCCTCGAAATTGACGACCTTCGCGGCGACGACGGTCGCGCTGCCGAAGGGCGTTTGCGAGCGCAGCGCCTCGAAATTGGGAAGTCCCGACACCGGATTTTCGCGCTGTGCCGAGTCGCGGCGACGGGTGCGCGACACATTGGCGCTGAGCGTTGCGATCAGGAAGCAGGCGGCGCCGATCTGGGTCGACACGAGCGAAAGGCTGAGCGCCACCTTGGCGGCGATCAGGGCGAGCGTCATCGCGAAGGCGATGCGAACGAACCAGCGGCCGTGGCGAAAAGCCAGCGACGCCATCATCGCCACGAACGTCAGCGCAAGCCCGGGCAGGAAGCCGAGATCGATGGGAGTGCCACGCTTCAACGCTTCACCGGCGATCAGGTGAATATAGGCGCCCGCCATGGTGTCATGGCCGGGCAGGAAATGCTGGTCGAACGCCGCCGAATTTGTCGGCGCGAAAATGACGTCTTTACCGCGAAGTTCCTTGGCGCCCACGCGGCCCGTGAGCAGGTCGACCGCACTATATTCCTTTATGGTCGAAGTGTCGTAGGAATAATCGAGCTGAAACACCGACGGCTTGTCGAGCGGACGGTTGGCAAGCAGCGCGGCGAAGCTGGGCAGGACGCGGCCGTCGACCGACACCGCAAGCGGCACCCGCCAGACTTGCCAAAATTCATACTCCCAACAGATACAGGCGCGTTTTGCCCGATCCCCCATCGAGGCGGGAGGCCAATAGTCGACCTTGACCTCGGTGCCTTGTATTTTGGCCGCGGGAACCGCGAGGATGATCCGGTCCCCCATCTGATGCACGGCCGCGGCGACCTTTAGCAGATCGGGGTCGGTCAGCCGACGCCGATAGGAAAAGTCAACGAATAGGCGCTTTGCGCCGGCAGCGTTGATAGCGCGGATGATTTTTGCGTGATTGGCAACGGTGAGCTCCTGATTCTGGAGCGATTGCAGCGTCTTGTCATCGACGCCGACGACGACGGTTTCGCCCGATACCGGGCGCCACGCGACGCGGCCGATCGACGCCTCGATGACGCGGTCGACGGGCTCGCCGACCGACGACAGGCCGACGACGACGCTGAGCAGCAGCGACAGGCCGATCGTGCGCCAGCTGATAATCAGACTCTTTACCGGAATGGGCACGCACGTCTCCAGCAATTGCCGGAACGTCCTAGCCGCCGATGGTTAGCATCGCGTTAATTATGAATCTTTCCGCGCCCTCCGGCAGGTCGCCGGAGGGCGCGGAAATCCTGATGTTTCAGGCGATCGCGGGAACGGGCGCGAGCGCTGCGTCGCCGGCGAGCGCGGACGCCGCGAGGCCGGTCGCCGCGGGCACGATCTGCTGGAGGTAGAAGCGCGTCGAGACGAGCTTCGCCTGGAGGAAGGCGGCGTCGCCTTTGCCCGATGCCAGCGCGGCCTCTGCCACCTTGTGCTGCGTCGCCATCAGCCAGCCGCAGGTCGCGGTCGACAGCATGGTGAGATAGGGATAGCTGCCCGCGAGCCGGTCGGCGATGCTCGCGGTTTCGAGCCAGCCGGTAACGTGGCGGCACGCCTCGGCGAGTTGCGCCAATTCGGGGAAATCGGCGGCGCCGCGCGCGATATCGTCGATCAGCGAGCGTATGCCGTCGCCGCCCGCCATGCCGAGCTTGCGCCCGACGAGGTCGGCGGCCTGGATGCCGTTGGTGCCCTCGTAGATCGGGGCGATGCGCGCATCGCGATAATGCTGCGCGGCGCCGGTTTCCTCGATGAAGCCCATGCCCCCGTGAACCTGCACGCCGATGCTCGCGACCTCGCAGCCGATGTCGGTCGCGTGCGCCTTGGCGAGCGGGATGAGCACCTCGGCGCGCAGCGCGGCGGCTTCGTCGCCGAGCTTGCCGAAATCGGTTTGCGCCGACGCGTAATAGATCAGCGCGCGCGCGGCCTCGGTCTGCGCGCGCATCCGCCAGAGCATCCGCTTGACGTCGGGGTGGTGCTCGATCGTCACCGGGGTACGGTCCGCCGCGCCGGCGAGCGACGACTGGACGCGCTCGGCGGCGTAGCGCTGCGCCTGTTGCAACGCGCGCTCGGCGATCTGGACGCCCTGGCAGCCGACCATCAGCCGCGCGTTGTTCATCATCACGAACATCGCTTTCATGCCGCCCATCTCGCCGCCGACGATCTCGCCGAGGCAATCCTCGCCGTCGCCATAGACCATCACCGCGGTCGGTGAGCCGTGGATGCCGAGCTTGTGCTCGATCGAGGCGCAGTGGACGCCGTTGCTGATCGTCGGATTGCCGTCCGCGTCGAGGCGATATTTGGGGACGAGGAAAAGCGAGATGCCGCGCGTCCCCTCGGGCGCGCCGGGGGTGCGCGCGAGGACGAGGTGGACGATATTGTCGGTGAGGTCATGCTCGCCGAAGGTGATGAAGATCTTTTGCCCCTTGATCCGGTACAGGCCGGCATGCTCGCCCTCGGTGACCTTCTCGGCGGTCGAGCGGAGCGCGCCGACGTCGCTGCCCGCGGCGGGCTCGGTCAGGTTCATCGTGCCGTTCCATTCGCCGGTGACGAGCTTGGGCAGCCAGGTCTGGCGCTGCGCCTCGGTGCCATAGGCCATCAGCGCGTGGATCGCGCCGGGGGTCAGGATGCTGCAGAGGGTGAAGCCCATATTGGCGGTGCCGAGCGCCTCGATCACCACGGTCGCGAGGGTGAAGGGCAGGTCCTGCCCGCCATAGTCGCCGGGGCCGTCGATGCTGCCCCAGCCCGCCTCGACGAACTGCTTGTAGGCGTCCTTGAAACCCGGGGGCATCGTGACCTTGCCGTCCTGCCATTTCGGGTTGTGCGTATCGCCGACGCGGTTGAGCGGCGCGTAGACGTCGGCGGCGAACTCGCCGATGCCGGTGACGATCGCCTCGACCATGTCGGGGGTCGCGGCGGCATATTTGTCGTGGGCGGCCATCGCGTCGATGCGCGCGATATGGTCGAGGACGAACATCTGTTCGGTGACGGGCGGCGTATAAGTCATGCGGTGCCGACTTTCCTGATGAATATCGTTGCGCGGGCGCTATAGCGCGGCATGGCCGACGATCAAACGCCGATGACCACCCTTATCTGTCCCTTCGGCCCAGAGGCAATCGCGCGCGCCGGGGGGCTGATCGGGGAGGGGATGCCCGTCGCGGTGCCGACCGAGACCGTCTATGGCCTTGCCGCCGACGCGCGCAACGCAGAGGCGGTCGCGCGCATCTATGCCGCGAAGGGACGGCCCGATTTCAACCCGCTGATCGTCCATGTCCCGAGCCTTGCGGTCGCCGCGACGCTGGGGGTGTTCGGAGATGTGGAGCGCAAGCTGGCCGAGGCCTTCTGGCCGGGGCCGCTGACGCTCGTCGTGCCGCGCACGCACGACTGCCCGGTCGCGCGTATCGCGACGGCGGGGCTCGACACGATGGCGATCCGGGTGCCCGCGCACCGCGCGATGCGCGCGCTTCTCGAGGCGACGGGGGCGCCGCTCGCGGCGCCGAGCGCCAACGCGAGCGGGGGTGTCAGCCCTACGAAAGCCGCGCATGTCCTGACGAGCCTTGGCGGGCGGATCGCGCTGGTGATCGATGACGGGCCGACGAGCGCGGGCGTGGAGTCGACGATCGCGCGGGTGAAGGATGGGGCGATCGAGATCCTGCGGCCGGGGCCGGTGACGGCGGCAATGCTCGGCGAGGCGAGCGGCGTGCCGGTGACGGGCGCGACGGGATCGAAGATCGTCGCGCCGGGGATGCTCGCGAGTCACTATGCGCCGGGGAAGCCGGTGCGGCTGGGCGCGGAGGATTTCGCGGCGGGCGAGTACGCGATCGGGTTCGGCGATCTTTCGGGCGATTATAATCTGAGCGCGGCGGGCGATCTGACCGAGGCGGCGGCGCGATTGTTCGATGCGCTTCATGCGGGGGCGGCGAGCGCGAAGACGCGGATCGCGGTGGCGGCGATTCCGGGCGAGGGGCTGGGCGCGGCGATCAACGACCGGCTGGCGCGCGCGGCGGTCTAAGTCCCCCTCCCGCTTGCGCGAGGGGCTAGGGGAGGGCCTGTTTCGCCAACGCCCGACATCGACATGCCCTCCCCCGACCGCTGCCATAAATGGGAGGGGAGATCAGGCGGCGGCGGGCTCGACGGGATCGCCGTGCGGGGTCTTGCGCGCGACGATCAGGCAGGCCACGACGATCAGCAGCGCGCCGGCGATCGTCGGCCAGGTGACGGGCTCGTTGTAGAAGATCCAGCCGAACAGCATCGCCCAGAGGAAGCCCGTATATTCGGTGGTCGCCAGAATCTGCGCTTCGGCGCGGGCATAGCCCCAGCTCAACAGCAGCAGCGAGACCGTCGCGAGAATCGCGGCGCCGGTGATCGCGGGCGCGTGGTCGATGCCGGGGACGACCGCGAACCACGGCGCGCCGAAGGCGAGGAAGAGCGTCACGAAGAAATTCTGGAAGAAGGCGATCTCCATCGGCTCGGCCATCTTCGCCTGCCGCCGCGCGAGGATGAGATTATAGGCGTAGAAGATAGCCGAGAGGAACACCGCGCCGACCGCGAGCAGCGCTTCTTCGCTATAGGAGCCTTGCCCCAGCTTGCCCGCGACGATGATGACGACGCCGGTGAGCCCCAGCATCGACGCGGCGATCGAACGCGGGCCGATCGTCTCGCCGAGGAAGATCGCGGCCATGTAGAGCGTCATCAGCGGCGCGACGAAGGCGAGCGCGATCGCCTCCGCCATCGGCAGACGGGCGAGCGCCCAGAAGAAGGTGATCGCCATCCCCGCGACGAACAGCGCGCGCCACGCATGGATGCGCATCGTCGTCCGGTCGGGGAGCGCAGGACGCATCGCGAGATAGGCAAGGCCGCTGAGCAGGGTGCCGGCGCCGGTCCGCCACAGCACGGCGTTGTAGGCGCCGATATCGATCGACAGCCGCTTCATCAGCACGTCCATCGCCGAAAAGGTCGCGATGCCCGCGCAGGCGACGAGGAAGGGCAGGACGGGGGAAGCCGAATCGGGACGCATGGTAGGCCTTTACGAGGCGATTGGATTTGAATGAAGCAGGCCTTGCTCCCGCCTGCGCGGGAACATGTGAGTTTCTATACGCGCGCTGTCCCTAGTCTATCCCGTCGGTCCGCCGGATGAAGTCGCCGACGTCGCGGTGCATCTCGGCCAGCAGCGGCACATTGACATAGATCATGTGGCCGGCGGGATAATATTGATAGGCGATGTTCGCCTGCAGTTCCTTCGGGACCGGCAGATGCTGCAGTTCGAACCGGCCCGCATAATAGGGCGTCGACACGTCGAAATAGCCGCCGGTCACGAGCAGCTTCATCTTCGGATTCTGCTTCATCGCGACGGCGAGGTCGGGAAGGACGTTGGGCAGCGCGATCAGCGCGCGGCCGGCGCCGGGCGGCTGGTGCCTGTAGTCCCAGCTTTCATAGACATCGAGCGCGCCCTCATAATGCTGGCCCGCGCCATAGCCGAGCGTGCCGCGCGCATAGTCGTTGAACGCCGCGGTATAGGCGGCGCCGATCGCCGCGCCCTGCGGGTCGTTCGAGGCGACCTTCGAGAGCGGGTCGAGCGTGATGCCGGTGAAGCGCGTGTCGAGCGTGCCGGTGGTCAGCCCCTTGTCGGCGAGCAGTTCCTTTTGCAGCGCGCCATATTCGATGCGGAGATTGGTCCTGAGCAGATAAGCGACCGGCAGGCCGGTGTAGGCGTGGAGCCGCGCCGCGATTGCCTCGCGCTCTCCGTCGGGGAGGCTGTTCCCCTTCATCAGCGCGAGAGCATAGTCGGTCGTCGCGAACGTCTCGACCTCGCGGAGGAAGGGCTGGAGTTCGCGTCCCGCGCCCGCGCGCTTGTGATACCAGGCGGTCGCGGCATAGGTCGGGAGCGCGACGACATAAGGCAGATCGACGCCCGGATTGACCTGCGGATCGTCGGGCAGGAGATCCCAGTTCAATATGTCGGAGAGCAGGATCACGCCGTTGAGATCGATGTCCTGTTTCTGCAGCGCCAAGGTCATCCCGGCGGCGCGCATCGTGCCGTAGCTTTCGCCGAAGATATATTTGGGCGATTTCCAGCGGCCATATTTCGACAGGAAGTCGCGGACGAAGACGGTGAAGGCGTGGATGTCCTGGTCGACGCCATACCACGCCTTTTCCTTATCCTTGCCCGCGACGCGGCTGAAGCCGGTGCCGGGCGCGTCGACGAAGACGAGGTCGGAAGCGTCGAGCAGGCTGTAGGCGTTGGGAATTGTGCGATAGGGCGCGGAGCCGTGGACCAGATCGGGCGTTTCGACGCGCATCGGCCCGAAGGCGCCCATGTGCAGCCACAATGTCGGCGAGCCGGGGCCGCCGTTGAAGAGGAAGGTGATCGGGCGGTTCTCGGCGGGCGCGCCGTCCTTGAAATAGGCGGTGTAGAACATCGAGGCTTCGGATGCGGGGACGTCGCCGCCGGCATCCTTGTCGCGCCTGCGCTCGGCGGGGAGGGTGTCGGTCCAGCCCTTCGGGTGGACGATGAGCGTTCCCGCGACGGCCTGATACGCAATCGCGGTGCCGCCCACCGTGACCGAACCCGACGAGCGGACTTCGGTCGGCGTGAAATAAGGCTGGTCGGCGGGTGCGGCTTCGGACGCGGGGCGCGGTTCTTTCGACTGCGCGGTGGCGCAGCCGGCGAGGGCGAGGGCAAGGGTGGCGGCTGTGACGAACTTCATTTGATCGATCTCATCTGCATTGGTCCGTCATTGCGAGCGGAGCGAGGCAATCCGGGGTGGCTTGTGCTGCTCTGGATTGCCACGCGGCTTCGCCGCTCGCAATGACGAGCGTTACCGGAACGAGGCCTGTCCGGCGCCGTCGATGTTGAGCTTTTGCCCCGAGCAATAGGGGTTCGCCTCGCTTACGAACCAGACGACGGCGGCGGCGACATCGTCGGGGGTGGGGACGCGGCCGAAGGGGAATTTGGTGTCGAGGTGATGGATGTCGTCGTTGCCGGTGATCGCGCGCGCGAGGCGTTCGCCCATGTCGCTGACCGTCAGCGACGGTGCGACGATGTTGACGCGCACGCCGTTCTTCACCTCCTCCTTCGCGAGCGTGAGCGCGAGCGCTTCGCCCGCGGCCTTCGCCATATTGTAGGGCGCGCCGTTCGCGGCGTGGTGGAGCGTCGCGATGCTCGAGATGATGACGATGTCGCTGCGGTCGTGCTGGCGGAGTTGCGGCAGCGCGAGGCGCGACAGGCGATGCGCGCCGACGGCGTGGATCGCGAGCAATTTCTCGACCTCGGCGGCGTCGGTATCGGCGACGCTCCGGCCGCGGCTGGCGATACCCGCATTGTTGACGAGGATCGACAGCGGGCCGAAGTCGGCCTCGATCGCGGCCACCATCGCGGCGCTGGCCTCCTCTTCGGCGACCGAGGCCTGATAGGCCTTCGTCTTGCGGCCGAGCGCCTGAATCTCCGCGACGGTTTCGGCGGCGGCGTCGCCGTCGCGCGTGTAGTTGACCGCGATATCCGCCCCCGCCTTCGCGAGCGCCAGCGCGATGCCGCGCCCGATCCCGCGCGAGGCGCCGGTGACGAGCGCGGTGCGGCCCGCGAGGTTCATGTCGGTCATCGCTCTCTCCCTATCGCATCAATTCTGCATAGATTTCGTCGTCGCTGCGGCTCGCGGCGTTGCGCCATCGGGGTGCGGCCTTGCGGTTGAGCACGCGGCCTTCGGTATCGAGGATCGCGACGGTCGGCGTTCCCCTGATCCGGAAGCCGAACCGCCGCGGCACATCGGGGTTGCGGCCGAGGCCGCCGACGTGCGGCATGCCGATGTCGGCATAGACGATCGCGTAGCGGTCGCGGACGGGAGCGAAACGGTCGGTCGCGAGCAGGTTCGCGAGCCAGGCGCTGTCGTGGCATTCGTTGGCGCCCATGACGAGCAGGACAGGCTTGCCGGAGAGCCTGGAGTTCGCCAGTGCGTCGTCGATCTGCGCGATCGGGTCGGCGGCGCGATTGAAGGCCTCCGTCTTATAGGGATCGATGACGCCGGGGATCGTGCGCGTTTCGGCCGCCGATCCCGCCCCGAGGGGGAGCATCGCGGCTGCGAAGGCGAAAGCGATGTTGCGCATCATGGCGCGACGATAGGTTTCGGATGACGTTTCCGTCAACGTAAGATAGCCTCCCTTCCATGAGCTGGGAAAAAGAAGTGGGCGAGCTCGGACAGCGCCGGGCGATGGCCGAGAAGATGGGTGGGGAAGAAAAGGTCGCGCGGCAGCATAGTCGCGGCAAGATGGACGCGCGGGCGCGGCTCGCGGGTATCGTCGATCCGGGCAGCTTTCGCGAGATCGGCAAGATCGCAGGGCGCGGGCGCTATGGCGCAGACGGCGAACTCGAAGATCTGGCGGCGTCGAATTTCATCTTCGGGCGCGCGAATATCGAGGGGCGGCCGGTCGTTGCCAGCGCCGACGATTTCACCGTGCGCGGCGGCGCGGCCGATGCAGCGCTGCACCGGAAATTCGTTCAGTGCGAGGCGATGGCGCATGAATATCGCCTGCCGCTGATCCGCATGATCGACGGCACCGGCGGCGGCGGCTCGGTGAAGACGCTCGAGGATATGGGCTATACCTACATCCCGCATGTTCCCGGCTGGGACCAGATCATCGCCAATCTCGACACCGTACCGGTGGTCGCGCTCGCGCTCGGACCGACCGCGGGGCTGGGCGCAGCGCGCGTCGTTGCGAGCCATTACAGCGTGATGGTGCGCGGGTTGTCGCAGCTCTTCGCGGCGGGGCCGGCGGTCGCGGCCGCGATCGGCGATACGCTCGACCGCGAGGAGCTGGGCGGCAGCGATGTGCATACGCGCAACGGCGTCGTCGACGACGAGGTGGCGAGCGAGGCCGATGCCTTTGCGGCGGCGCGGCGCTTTCTGTCGTACCTGCCGTCGTCGATCCATGATCGGGCGCAGCGCACGCCGTGCAGCGATCCGGTCGACCGGCGCGAGGAGAGCCTGCTGTCGGTCGTGCCGCGCGAGGCAAAGCAGGTCTATTCGATGCGGCGCATCGCGAATGCGGTGTTCGATACGGGCAGTTTCTTCGAGATGGGCGCGCGTTGGGGGCGGGCCGCCATCACGGCGTTCGCGCGGCTCGACGGCTATCCGGTTGCGGTGCTCGCGAGCGACCCGTCGTACCTCGGCGGATCGTGGGACGCGAAGACGAGCGAGAAAGCCGAGCGCTTCGTGAAGCTCGCCGACCAGTTCCGGCTGCCGATCGTCCATCTGGTCGACAATCCGGGCTTCATGATCGGCGGCGAGGCCGAGCGGACGGGGACGATCCGCTATGGCGTGCAGGCGATGAACGCGATCTACCGCGCGACGGTGCCGCTGGCTTCCGTGGTGGTGCGGCGCGCCTATGGCATTGCGGGCAGCGCGATGTCGAACGCCGAACGCTTCCAGTATCGTTTCGCCTGGCCGTCGGGCGACTGGGGCAGCCTGCCGATCGAGGGCGGGGTCGAGGTCGCGTACAAGAGCGAGCTCGAGGCCGCCGAGGATCCGGCGGCGCATCTGGAGGCGATCCGCGAGCGGCTCAATCGCGTGCGCTCGCCGTTCCGGACGGCGGAAAAATTCGGGGTCGAGGACATCATCGACCCGCGCGATACGCGGCCGCTGCTTTGCGAATTTGCGGAATTGGCGTGGCGGGTGGTGCGGTAATGACGGGATGGGAAGGCAGCGCATGAAATCCACGCGCCATTACGGCATGGACTGGCTGCGGATCGGGGCGTTCGCGCTGCTCATCCTCTATCATATCGGCATGTATTTCGTGCCGTGGCATTGGCATGTGAAGATCGATCCGACGATCGACTGGGTTGCGATCCCGATGCTGGCGACGAATGGCTGGCGGCTGGCGCTGCTGTTTCTCGTGTCGGGCTATGCCAGCGCGTCGCTTTCGGGAAAGCTCGGCGGGGCGGGGGCATTCGCCCGGTCGCGGAGTGCGCGGCTGCTGATCCCGCTCGCCTTCGGTATCGTCTTCGTCATTCCGCCGCAGCCATGGATCGAACTGGCGGGGCAGCATGGCTATCCGAACGGCTTTGTGCATTTCTGGCTGCACGATTATTTCCGGTTCGGTGCGCTCGACGGGATCATCCTGCCGACCTGGCAGCATCTGTGGTTCGTCGTCTATCTGTGGGCCTATACGATGCTCGCCGCATTGCTGCTGGCGCTCGTCCCGGGCGAGACGCGCGCGAGGGTCGCCGATGCCGGCGCGCGGCTGCTGCGCGGCTGGGGGTTGCTGATCGTCCCGATGCTTTGGTGGCTCGCGGTTTATGGTGCCTTTCCTCACCATGACGAGACCCACGCTTTGCTCGACGACGGGCCGTCGCATCTCCATTATCTGATGGCGTTCGGGGTCGGCTGGTTGCTGCGCGTTCGGCCGGTGCTGTTCGACAGCGTGGCGCGCTGCTGGCCGGTCGCGGCGGTGCTGGCGGTGCTTGCCTTCGTTCCGATCGCATGGGTCGAATGGACCTGGCCCGGCGATACGATCGCGCCCGACTGGGTTTTTCCGCCCTATCATGCCGCGCGGCAGGTGCAGGGCTGGGCGACGATCGTCGCGATGGTCGGGATTGCCGACCGTTTCTGGAACCGCGATCATCCGAAGCGCGCGATGCTCGCCGAGGCGGTGTTCCCCTTTTACATCATCCACCAGACGATCATCGTCGTCGCGGGCTGGTACCTGCTGCACGCCGGGGTCGCGGCGCTGCCGTCTTTCCTGATCCTGCTGGCGGCAACGGTGACCGGATGCTGGCTTTTCTATGCGATCGGGCGCAGCATCGGATGGCTGCGGCCGCTGATCGGATTGCAGCGGAGACAAGAAGGCAGATAGGGGAGGGACTGATGGGCGCACTCAAGGGTATCATGGCGATCGTCGGGATCGCGGCGATTTTGGTCGGTGGGCTGTGGATATTGCAGGGGCTGGACATCGTGCGCTGGCCGGCGAGCAGCTTCATGCTCGGCGATCCGACCTGGACGCGCAATGGGGCGGTGCTGGCGGTGGTCGGCGCCATGCTCGTCTGGTTCGCGCGGCGCCGTCCGTAGTCGACTACAAATGTAGTTGATCTGTATTGCAACTCTGATACACCTCGCGCCGAACCGGGAGTGGATTGGAGACAGAGATGATTCGTTCCTCGCGCCTTTTGCCCGGCCTGTTGATGGCTGCCGCGATGATTGCAGTGCCCGCGATCGCACCGCCGACGGCGTTTGCGGCCGACGAAGCGGCCGCTGAAAGCATCGGCGATGCGGTGGCGGAGAAATATGCCGCGCTGCTCGAACGCGACTATGTCTATCCCGAGACGGGGAAACGCTATGCCGCGGCGCTGCGCGCGGGGATCAAGGCCGGTCGCTACCGGACGCTGACCGGCGAGGCGCTGGGCGCGGCGATCGACGCCGATGTGAATGGGGTCGCGCCCGACGGCCATTTGCGGCTGCGCGTTCCCGAAGGCGCGGCGGCGGCGCCGGCCGCTTCCGGTGCTGCGGCGCCGACGACTCCGCGCCCGCGCAAGCCGCCGGTCGAGCAGGCGGGCTGGATCGCGCCGGGGATCGCCTTCATCCGCTTCAACCTGTTTCCCGACGATGCGGCGGTGACCGAGGCGGCGGCGAAATTCATGGCCGACCATGCCGATGCCAAGGCGATCATCTTCGATATCCGCAGTCACAATGGCGGCGGGCTCGAGCAGATGGACGTGATCTTTCCTTGGCTGTTCGCCGAGCCGACGCGGCTGGTGACAATGGCGACGCGCGCCTCGGTCGACGCCGAGGGCGGATCGCCGATCGACGGTGTCGCTTCGCTGCGCCTTGTGAAGGGCGACCCCGGCATGGTTGCGCGCGAGCATTGGGCGACGCCGAATGGCGACAAGAGGCTGCACAAGGCCAAGGTCTATGTGCTGACCTCGGGCGCGAGCGGATCGGCGGCCGAGCATTTCGCGCTGGCGATGAAGCACACGCATCGCGGCATCCTGGTCGGCGCGCCGACCGCGGGCGCCAATCATTTCGGGCGCGGCGAGGAATTGGGCGGCGGCTATGCGGCTTTTATCCCGGTCGGGCGCACCTATGACCCCGCGACCGGCAAGGATTGGGAAGGCGACGGCGTGCAGCCCGACATCGCGGTGCCGCCCGCCGACGCGCTGGTCCGGGCGCTGACCGACCTCGGCGTCGCGCCGGCGGAGGCGAAGACGCTGTCCGACGCGCATAGGCCGGCGTGGCCGATGGAGCGGCGGAAACCGCGCGGGGCGCGCTGACCGCCGCTCCGCCGCCGCGCTATTTCTCGAGCGAGAAGCTGGTCGAGGAGAGGAATTTCCAGCCCCCGCCGCTGCGCACCAGCGTCTCGACGATCGCTTCCTTGCCCCAGTCGGGCTTGTCGGTGCCGCGCTGTGCGACGATGGTGAGCGCATAGGTCACGACCGCCGTGTTGCCGCTGAGCGAGATCGACTGCGGCGCCAGTTCATATTGCAGCACCTTGCCCTGCGAGTTCTGGAACTTGGTCCAGCGGACGGTCGCGTCCTTGCCGCGCGGGGCGGCGAATTCGGCCGACCAGGTGACCATTTGAGGATCGGCATATTCGGCGGGCCATTTGCCGTTCTGCGCGACATCGTCGACCCAGCTTTGCTGGACGAATTTCCACACTTCGCCCTGTTCGGCGGACCAGGTGGGCATCTGGGCGTGCGCCTGCGACGCCGCGCCCATGAGCAGGAGGGCCGCCGAAGCGGCAAGCAATTTGATGGTCATGCGATTTCCCCGTCGTTGCCGGTCCCCGTATCGGGTGACCGAATCGTTCGCAAAAAAGCGCGAACTGCCCGCGGCCCGGCGGCAGGGAAGCATGATTTGGATGGGCAGGCAAATGTCGGCGGTGAGTGACTGGAATCGCAGGATTTCGGGGCGCCGCCGATCGTCTCGTGCGCGCGCGACGCCGCCCGTCGTTCGCCCATCCGTCGGCTTCGCATGTGTGTTGATCGAATAATACAGTAGCCGGCCGCACGATTCATCTAGACCGGCGGTGCATCCAATCGCCGCGTTGCTCGCGTCTAGCCGATGTCCAATCGACTCTCAGGGAGGTTCCTATGCCGATATCGCCATCACTCCGCCGCCGGTCGGCTTTTCTGGCCGCCTGCAGTCTCGCGCTCGGTGCCGTCGTCGCCTTGCCTGCGATGTCGGGCGTGGCGGGAGCGGCCATTTTCCGGCCCGACCGCCCGGCCAGCGACATTGCGCAGGACGCGCTGCGCAAGCCGGCGATGATGATGAAATTCACGGGCGTCCGGCGCGGCCAGACGGTCGTCGAAATCCTGCCGGGCGCCGGCTATTTCACCCGCGTCTTTTCGAACGCCGTCGGGCCGACCGGCAAGGTCTATGCCGCCGCGTCGCGCGAGTCGGACGAACTCAAGGCGCTCGTTCGCGAACCCGGGCGCCAGAACATCGTCCTGCACGTCGGGTCGCTTGCCGAGATCGCGCCCGCCGGTTCGGCGAACCTGGTGTGGACGTCGCGCAACTATCACGACCTCAAGGGATCGAAAGCACCCGCGGATGCGGCGGCAACGGTCAACAAGGCGGCCTTCGCCGCGCTGAAGCCCGGCGGCTATTATGTCGTGCTCGACCATAGCGCGGTCGCCGGATCGGGCTTTCGCGACGTCGACACGCTGCACCGCGCCGATGCGGACGCGGTGAAGGCCGAAGTGTTACAGGCGGGCTTCGTCTTCGATTCCGAAAGCAAGCTGCTCGCGAACCCCGGCGACGACCGGAGCAAGCCGGTGTTCGATCCGGCGATCCAGGGCAAGACCGATCAGTTCGTCCTGCGGTTCCGCAAACCGAAATAAGCGCGGTCAGGCTGCGCTGGCGGCAAGACCGGTCAGCGCCGCCCCGTCGACGCGCATCACCGTCCATTCGTCCATCAGCTTCGCGCCGAGGCTTTGGTAGAAGCCGATCGACGGGGTGTTCCAGTCGAGCACCGACCATTCGAGGCGCGCGCAATCGCGTGTCACGCAGAGCGTCGCGAGATGCGCGAGCAGCGCCTTGCCGAGCCCCGATCCGCGCGCGCCGGGGCGCACGAACAGATCCTCGAGATAGATGCCGGGGCGCCCCTCGAAGGTCGAGAAATTGTGGAAGAAAAGCGCGAAGCCCTGCGGCTGCCCGTCGATCTCGCCGATGATCACCTCGGCATAGGGGCGCGGGCCGAAGAGTTTTGCGCCGAGCTTCGCCTCGTCGAAGCGGACCTCGTGCGCGAGCTTTTCATAGTCGGCGAGGTCGCGGATGAACTGCGCGATCAGCGGCAGGTCGGCGGGCGTGGCGGAGCGGATCGAGAGGGTCATGCCGCTGCTCTGTCGGGCGGCGGCGCGGCTGTCAAATACGCTTTCGCCCGCGCAGGATGAGCAGCGCGGCGATAACGAGCCCCGGCTGGCCGAGTACGGCGGGCGCGTCGGCCCAGAAGGTCGCGGGGCCGCAGATGCCGGCGGCGACCTCATAGAGATGGAGCAGGCCGTGCAGCGCCAGCCACAGCCCGCCGACGACCGCAGCGCGCCAGCGGAGGACCGGGTTCGCGGCAGCGTAGAGCAGGATCAGCCCCGACCCCGCATAGGCGAGGCCGATGTCGCGGATGAAATGGGCGTTCGGCGGACCGGTGGTGACGACGGTGGGGATGAAGACATACCAGTCGAGCGGCTTTGCCACCATGAAGAGGCCGTTGGCGACCGCCGTGATGGCGGCGATCAGGAACAGCAGTTGGACCAGCCGGTCGAGCGCGTCGAATTTTTCGGGCATGTGAGCCTCCCCCCGCGATGTTTTCGGCGATGCTAGAAGGTGCCGTCGGTGTTTCAAAGGCGATGTTGCGGTGGGGTGTCGGGTTTCGGGCGAGAGATGGCATTTGCGACCGTTCGGGATGCGATGGCAGGAGTCGACCGGAGGCTGGCCTATCGTTCATCGTCACCCCGGACTTGATCCGGGGCCCACGACTTCGGCGCTGCAATGGATCCCGGATCAAGTCCGGGATGACGAAGGTCTGGAATCCTCCCCAAACCCGCCGTAGGTGCATACCAAGGCCAACACGGCGCTTCGGCGGAGTGCGGATCGCCAACTCGGCGGCGCTTTGTCTCAACACGGCTTGACGCTATCGGTGAACCGTGCAATTTCATCGACGAGTTGAAGTAGCTGGAGCGAAACCCCCATGCCTCAAGCGTCTCAATCCCCCCAAAGCGTATCGGTTCCCCCCATTCCCCCCGCCCGCGGCGGCGGCGAGCGCAGCCCCGGCGTCAAGCTCGTGATCGCGGTGCTGATCGCGGTCGCGCTGATGGTGCCCTTGCTGATGGTCTATGGCCTGCTCTGGGATCGCCAGCAGCAGGCCGAGACCGCGCAGGCGTCGATCGGGCAGGGCTGGGGCGGCCAGCAGACGATCGGCGGCCCGGTGATCGTGATCCCGTACCGCGCCACCGAAACGCAGACCGTGCAGGAAAATGGCCGCGACGTGACGCGGACAGTCAACACGATCCGGAATCTCTACCTGTCGCCGCAGGCGAACAAGGCCGACGTCGCAATCAAGCCCGAGAAGCGCAAGAAGGCGATCTACGAGACCGTCGTCTATGAAAGCCAGATCGCGGGGAGCGCCGATTTCGTGCTGCCCGCCGATATCGCGCGCTATGGCGTGACGCGCGAGGCGCTGATGCTCGACCGCGCCGAGGTACGCCTCGGCGTCAGCGACGCGCGCGGGCTGGTCGACGGCAACAGCCTCGCGGTGAATGGCACGCCCGTGCCGCTGCAGCCGGGCAAGGGGCTCGCCTCGACGGGCAATTCGGGCACCTTCGCCTTCGTCGACTGGACCGCGGGCGCGCCGCTCAAGGTCGATTACAGGATCGGCGTGCGCGGTCTCGGCGATTTCAAGCTGATCCCGCGCGGCGTCGACACGCGCTGGACGGTCAAGTCGAGCTGGCCGAACCCGAGCTTCGGCGGTGATTTCCTCCCCGCGAAGCGCAGCGTGACGGCGAGCGGCTTCACCGCGACCTATGCGATCCCGAACCTCGCATTGGGTCAGGCGCAGGTGCTGACGGGCGACCTGTCGCCGCCGGTCGCAACCAATTACGGTACGCGTGATGCCTATGCCGTCGCGGTGTCGGCGCCCGCCGCGAACGATGGCAGCGGCACGATGGAGACCTCGGGCGGCACGGCGAAGGCGATCGCGATCAGCCTGATCGAACCCGTCGACCTGTACAGCCAGGTCGACCGCAGCATCAAATATGGCTTCCTGTTCATCGGCTTCACCTTCGTCGCCTTCCTGATGTTCGACATCATCGCGGGCGCGCGGGTTGCGGCGGCCGAATATCTGCTGACCGGGGTCGCGTTGGTGCTGTTCTTCGTGCTGCTGCTGGCGTTTGCCGAGGTGATTGGGTTCACCCCCGCCTATATGCTCGCGTCGGCGGGGATCATCGGGCTGCTGACCTTCTACAGCGCGGCGGTGCTGAAAAGCTGGAAGCGCGCGCGCTTCCTCGCGGCGATGCTGATCGGGCTTTATGCGCTGCTCTATGTGCTCCTCAACCTCGAAGCATACTCGTTGCTGATCGGGTCGGTGCTGATGTTCTTCGCGCTCGCGGGCGTGATGTACATGACGCGAAACATCGACTGGGGCGGGCTGGGCAAGAAGGAGGAGGTTGCGGCGGCCGCGGGCGCTTAGCAGAAAGCCGTGCGTCCCCGCGAAGGCGGGGACCCATCTCCGGCCGGCTCCAAATGTCACCCGCAGGTGATGGGCCCCCGCCTTCGCGGGGGCACACGGCTTTTTGGTCCGTTACCGCCAGCGCAGATTGTGGGGGCCGAGATCCGCGAGGGTCTTGGCCCCCATCAGTTTCATGCCGCGCTCGATCTCGGCGCGGAGCAGGCCGACCGCGCGGCCGACGCCGTCCTCGCCTGCCGCGGCGAGTGCGTAGAGATAGAGGCGGCCGCCCGAGCAGGCTTTCGCGCCGACCGACAGCGCCTTCAGCACATGCGTGCCGCGCGTGATGCCGCCGTCGCAGATCACCTCCAGCTTGTCGCCGACCGCGTCGACGATCTCGGCGAGGGCGTCGAAGGGCGTGATGCTGCCGTCGAGCTGGCGCCCGCCGTGGTTCGAGACCATGATCGCGGTCGCGCCGATATCGACCGCGCGCTTCGCATCCTCGACCGCGGCGATGCCCTTCAGGCAGAAGGGGCCGTTCCACTGCTTGCGGATCGCCTCGGCGCGCTTCCAGTCGAGGCTCTGGTCGAGCATCGAGGTGAAATATTCGGCGACCGATTTGGGCACGCTCGACCCTTCCGAAACGTGCGTTGCCAGATTGGGCAGGCTGAACTTCTCGCGCAGCATGTAATTGAGCCCCCAACCGGGCTTGATCGCATAGCTCAGCATGTTGCGCGCGGTGAAGCGCGGCGGCGAGGTGAAGCCCGAGCGGAGGCAGCGTTCACGGTTGCCCCCGACGATCGTGTCGACGGTGAGCGCGACCGCGTCGAACTTCGCGTCGCGCGCGGCGTCGAGCATCGCCTTGTTGAGCCCGTCGTCGTGGTGGACGTAAAGCTGGAACAGCTTGGGGCCATCGGTGAGCGCGCCCGCTTCGGCGAGGCTGATGGTGGCGAGGCTGGAGATACCCGCGACGGTGCCGGCGTTCGCTGCGGCGCGCAGCACGGCGCGTTCGCCCTGCCAGTGGAACAGGCGCTGGAGCGCGGTCGGCGAGAGGAAGAGCGGCATCGCCATCTCGCGCCCGAACAGCGTGGTCCGCATATCGATGCTCTCGACCCCGGCAAGGACGCGCGGAACGAGGTCGCAGCGGTCGAAGGCGTCGCGGTTGCGGCGGCGCGTCACCTCGTCGTCGGCGGCGCCATCGATATAGTCGAACACCGGCCAGGGCAGGCGGCGCTTCGCGAGCGCGCGGAAATCGTCGATATTGTGGCAGTCGGTGAGTTTCATGCTTGCCCTATATTCCCGTCATTGCGAGCGCAGCGAAGCAATCCAGAGCGGTTTGCGCAACTCTGGATTGCTTCGCTGCGCTCGCAATGACGAAATTAATAGACCGTCCGCGCCGCAACCGTGCCCTTGGTCGCATAGCTGAAGCGCGGTTCGACCGGCAGCGCGGGGTCGAGGATATGCGCGGCGACACGCTTGCCCACCGCGGGTCCGTTCTTGAACCCGTGACCCGACCCGCCGCCGACCAGCCATATGCGGTCCTGTCCGGGCAACCGGTCGATCATATAGTCGCCGTTCGAACTATTCTCATACTGGCAGACGCGCGCACCGATTAGCGGCGCGTCGGTGAGGCCGGGGAAGCGCTGCGCGAGATAGGCGCGCGCCTCGGCGATGCCCGCGGGGGTCGGGGCGCGGTCCTGCGTGTCGGGGTCGACGACGGGGCCATGGACGTCGATCGCGATCTTGAACCCCGCGCCCTCGATGTCGGGGATGCCATAGACGATGCGGCCATTGTTGAAGTCGGCCCAGACGGGCAGCTCGGCCGGGGTGAAGCGCGTGTCGCCCTGCGGCGCGCCGAAATGATAGACCTCCTGCCGCGTCGCGACGATCTTGCCGCCGAGCTGTTGCGGGAAGAGTTCGGCGAGCCAGGGGCCAGCGCAATAGACGAGATGGTCGGCGGTGCCGCCGTCGGGCAGGCGGTGCTTCCTGATCTTCTTGGCGATCAGCGGCGCGGGCATGACGACGCGCTCGACCTCGACCTGCGCGTCGGCGATGACTTCCTGCACGCCGCGCCCGGCGATCAGCGCGCCGCCATCCTTTTCGAGGATGCCGGTCTCGCCCTGGTAAAACTGGATCTGGCGCCATTTGTCCTGCAGCCAGCGCACGTCGCCATGCTCATGATCGACGCGGTTCGCCTTGAACCAGTCGAGCGATTGCCGCGTGTAGCTGTCGCCCTGCGGCGCGAACCAGAGGACGCCGGTGTTGTGGAAGATCGGCAGGCTCGCGGTGTCGGACAGGTCTTTCCAGTACGGAAGCGACTCCTTCGCCATGTCCGAGTAAATGGTGTCGGCGCCATAGCCCATGCGAATGACGCGGCTCTCGCCCCCCGACGAGGCGCGCCAGTGGCCCGCGCCATAGGCGTCGAACAGCCGGACCGACTTGCCCGCGCGGACGAGGTGCCACGCGGTCCACGCGCCGAATACGCCCGCGCCGATGATCGCAACGTCGACATGCTGGACCTTCGGGCGCGCGGGTTTGCGCTTTTTCGGCTTGCGCTCCTTGCGCTCGGCGGCGGCTACCGTGGTCGCGACTGGCAGCGCAACCATCCCGGTCAGCAGAGCCCGACGCGACGGCACGTCACCTGCCAACGGTCGCACCCTCGCTCTTCTTGTAGTAGCGATAGCCGCCGATCCAGGTTTCGAGCGGGGTCATCTTGCGGATCTCGTCGGGGCTGGCGAGCAGCGGATCGGACTCGAGCATCACGAAGTCGGCGCGCATTCCGGGCATCAGCGTGCCGAGCCGGTCTTCGGCGAAGGCGGCATAAGCGGCGGTGCGCGTGAAGCCGTCGAGCGCGGTTTCGCGCGTCACCGTCTCCTCGGGGCGCCAGCCGCCAACGGGCTGGCCCGCGGCGTCGGTGCGCGAAATCGCGGCGGCGATGCCGGGGAAGGGGTTGGCGCTCTCGACCGGCACGTCGGAGCCGAAGGCAAGGCGGACGCCGGCCTTTTCCATGCTGCGCCACGCATAGGCGCCCTTCAGCCGGTCGGGGCCGAGGCGGGCTTCGGCCATCAGCCGGTCGCTGGTCTGGTGCACGGGTTGCATCGACGCAATGACCTTGAGCTCGGCGAATTTCGGAATGTCGAGCGGGTCGACGATCTGGGCATGTTCGATGCGCCAGCGGCGTTCGCCGGGCAGGTCGGCGGTGAGGTCGGCGATAGCGCTCAACGCCTCGGCATTGGCGGCGTCGCCGATCGCGTGGATCGCGACCTGGAACTTGTCCATCGAGGCGCGCACCATCTTGTTGCGGAGCTGCGCGGGGGAGAGCAAAGGCAGGCCCTTCTGGCCGGGCGCGTCGCTGTACGGCGCCTTCAGCCACGCACCGCGCGAGCCGAGCGCGCCGTCGAGATAGAGCTTCACCCCGACCATGCGCAGCTTGTCGTCGTAGAGCCACGGCGTCGGTTCGGACCCCGCGATGATTGCCATATTGTCGATGTCGCCACCGTAGGAGAGAATGCGCACCGCGAGCTGCTTCTTGTCCCCGGCGCGGCGGTACGCCTGCCATTCGGCGATCGTCGTGCCCATGTCGGCGATGCTCGTAATCCCCTGCGATATCAGCTTCTGCTGGGCGAGGAGGAAGGCGCGGTCGAGGTCGCGCGCCAGCGGCTTGGGCTTCGCGCCGTCGATCAGGCCCATCGCGGCGTCGACGAAGACACCCGAGGGTCTGCCGCCCGCCATTTCGATGCGGCCGCCCTCGGGAGCTTTGGTAGCGGCGGTAATCTTTGCGGCGGTCATGGCCGCCGTATTGGCCCAGCCGGCGTGGCCATCGACGCGTTCGAGCCAGACCGCGCGGTCGGGGACCGCGGCGTCGAGATCGGCGGCGGTCGGGAAACGGCCGAGACCCCATTTTTCCTGATTCCAGCCGAAGCCGATGATCCACGGCATTTCGGGATTTTCGGCGGCATATTTGCGGATCGCCGCCTGTGCCTCGGCGAGGCTGTTGGTGCCGCTGAGGTCGAGCAGCATCAACTGGAAGCCGAGGCCCATGACATGGCCGTGGGCGTCGATCAGGCCGGGGATCAAGGTGCGGCCCCTGCCGTCTTCCTTGAAATCGGGGCGTTCGGGGCGCTTGTCCTTGCGGTCGAGGAGCTGCTTGACCTTGCCGTCGCTGCCGATGACGAGGCCGGTGAAGCGGACGAGCTTCCCGTCCTTGTCGAGCGTGATGCCGTTGACATTATCGACGAGCGTGTCGGCGTGCGCGGGGGTTGAGATGGCCAGGGCGAGCAGGGCTAACAATCCCCTCCCACAAGCGGGAGGGGCAGTGAGACTTGCGAGCTTGCTCGCTAGTCGCAGCGGGGTGGGCAGGATGCGAGGTAGGCTGGCCCACCCCGCTGCAACTAGGCCCGGCTGCGCCGGACCGAGTTTCGCTGCCCCTCCCGCCTGCGGGAGGGGATGATCTTTCCCGCGCCCGCTCATTTCGGCAACCTCGTCACGAGCGAGCTGGTGTCGCGGCGGCCGTTGCCGAGCTTCTGCACATCGGCGTAGAATTGGTCGACGAGGCTGGCGACGGGCAAGGTCGCGCCGTTGACGCGCGCTTCCTCGATCGCGAGGCCCAGATCCTTGCGCATCCAGTCGACCGCGAAGCCGAAGTCGAACTCGTCCTTCGCCATCGTGCCCCAGCGGTTGAGCATCTGCCAGCTCGCCGCGGCGCCGCCCGACACCGCCTCGAACACCTTGTCGGTATCGAGGCGCGAAGCCTGTGCGAAACGCAAGGCTTCGGAGAGACCCTGCAGCACGCCGGCGATCGCGATCTGGTTGACCATCTTCGTCGTCTGCCCCGCGCCGGGGCCGCCGATATGGACCATGCGCGCGGCATAGGCGCGCATGACGGGTTCGGCCGCCTCGAACGCGGCTTTCGTGCCGCCGCACATGATCGACAGCGTGCCGGCCTCGGCGCCCGACTGGCCGCCCGAGACGGGGGCGTCGACGCTGTGGAGGCCGAGCCCCTCGGCCTCGACCGAAAGCTGGCGCGCGATGCGGGCGGAAACAGTGGTGTGGTCGATGAACAGCGCGCCTTTCTTCATCGCGCGAAAGGCGCCATCGCGGCCGAGCGTCACCTGCGCGAGATCATCGTCGTTGCCGACGCAGGTCAGGACGACGTCGGCGTCGGCCGCGGCCCCGGCGGGGGTCGATGCCGCCGCGCCGCCATAGGTCGCGACCCAGGCATCGGCCTTCGACCGCGTGCGGTTATAGACGGTGAGGTCGTGCCCCGCCCTTGCGAGGTGCCCCGCCATCGGCCCGCCCATAACGCCGGTGCCGATGAAGCTGATGCGCAATTTCTGTTCGCTCATAAGGGGTCCATAGCATTGTTTGCTTCGCGCGCCAGATGGGCTAGGGCCAGCCGCGTTATGACAGACCTCGCAACCGCTCCCGCTGCCGATCTTCCGGTGATCTCGCTCGACGATGTCCGTGCGGCTGCGGTGCGAATTAACGGCGCGGTCGTGCGGACGCCGACGCTGAAATCGCAGACGCTCTCCGAGCTGGTCGGCGCCGAAGTGTGGCTGAAGTTCGAGAATCTGCAATTCACCGCGGCGTACAAGGAGCGCGGCGCGCTCAATGCGTTGCTGCTGCTCAGCGACGAGGCGAAGGCGCGCGGCGCGATCGCGGCGTCGGCGGGCAATCACGCACAGGGCCTCGCCTATCACGGCAAGCGGCTCGGCGTGCCGGTGACGATCGTGATGCCGAAGACGACGCCGCAGGTGAAGGTGTCGCAGACCGCGAGCCATGGCGCGACGATCGTGCTGCACGGCGAGACGTTCGACGACGCCTATGCCCACGCGCGGGTGCTGGAGAAGGAACGCGGGCTGACCTTCGTGCACCCCTTCGACCATCCGCACGTTGCCGCGGGGCAGGGGACGGTGGCGCTTGAAATGCTCGAGGATGTGCCCGAGCTCGATACGCTGATCGTGCCGATCGGTGGCGGCGGGCTGCTCGCAGGGATGGGCACCGCGGCGCGCGGGATCAAGAACGACATGCGCCTCGTCGGCGTGCAGGCCGAGCTGTATCCGTCGATGTATGCCGAGCTGAATGGCGTCGACATGGCGTGCGAGGGCGACACGCTGGCCGAGGGCATCGCGGTCAAGGAGCCGGGGTCTTACACCCGCAAGCTGGTCGCCGAACTCAACGACGACATCGTGCTCGTCGCCGAGCGCCATCTGGAGCGCGCGGTCAGCCTGCTGTTGCAGATCGAAAAGACCGTGGTGGAGGGCGCAGGGGCCGCGGGACTCGCGGCGATGCTCGCGCATCCCGAGGAATTCGCCGGGCGCAAGGTCGGACTGGTACTCACCGGCGGCAATATCGACACGCGGCTGCTCGCGAACGTGCTGCTGCGCGACCTTGCGCGGTCGGGCCGCATCGCGCGCCTGCGCATCCGCCTGCAGGATCGCCCGGGTGCGCTGTTCAAGGTGATGAAGCTGTTCGACGAAAAACAGGTCAACATCATCGAAATCTACCACCAGCGTATCTTCACCACGCTGCCCGCCAAGGGCCTGATCACCGACATCGAATGCGAAGCGCGCGACCGCGAGCATCTCGACAGCCTCGTCGCCTCGCTGCGCGATGCGGGTTATATGGTGACGACGGTCGAGCTGGCTTGATTTCCCCCCTCCCGCAGGAGGGAGGGGTGGCGAGGCTTGGCAGCTTGCTGCCTAGCCGCAGCGGGGTGGGCAAGGCGGCCTCGCTGCATGCCCACCCCGTTGCGACTAGCGAACAAGTTCGCAAGTCTCACTGCCCCTCCCGCTGGCGGGAGGGGATTGCTATGGCGGCTAGATGAAAGAATTCACCCTCTCCTTCACCGCCACCCCCGACAGCATCGACGAGCTTGGCCATGTCAACAATGCCGTGTGGGTCCAGTGGATCCAGCAGGTTGCGACGGGCCATTGGGACGCCGCCGCGCCGCAGAGCCACAAGGATGCCTACATCTGGGTCGTGGTGCGACACGAGATCGATTATCTGCGCGCGCTCGGCCCCGGCGAGACGGTGACCGCGCGGACGTGGGTCGCCGACAAGCCGCAGGGCGCTAAGTTCGACCGCTTCATGGAATTCACCGGCGCGGACGGAAAGGTGCATGTCCGGGCGCGAACGGTGTGGGCGCTGCTCGAAAAGGCGAGCGGGCGGCCGCTGCGCGTGACGGACGAGATTGTCGCTCCGTTTTTGGGGTAGGGCGGATTTGGCAGTGGATTCCAGACATTCGTCACCCCGGACTTGATCCGGGGTCCACGACTTCAACGCCGCGATGGATCCCGGATCAAGTCCGGGATGACGAAGAAAGGAATATCCTCCCTGCGGCGCAGCCGTGGGGAGGGGGACCGTCGCCGCAGGCGATGGTGGAGGGGCCGCGACCTCGCGCCACTTGCCCCTCCGTCAGCGCTTCGCACTGCCACCTCCCCATGGCTGCGCCACGGGGAGGAACCAAACAGCAACCTCCGGTCGCAACCCGCCGTCCGCTCTAGCGCTCGCTGATGATCCGCCGCCGTTCGATCCAGCCTTCGGCGCAGGTCGAACCCGCGCGGGCCGGGCGGCTGCCGATGCCGCCGCAGCTGTGGCGGCGGTCGGCGAAGCGGACGAAGATCCATACGCCCCGCGACCCGCAGAGAAAAACGGGCTGACCGGGCTTTACCCGCGCGGTGCGGCGGGCGCCGGGCGAGGGGGCGAGCGACACCCAGATTCGCGTTTCGCGCGGATCGCCCGCGATCCGGCCGAGCGTACACGCCGGCGCGGGGGCGCCCTGCATCATCAGGGCGATCGCGGCGGTCGTGACGGTCAGCATGGAATCATTGTCCTTCGAAGGGGGGAGACGCCGCCGCTTGCCCGATCAACCTATCTCTTCGGTTAACGCCTTGATGATAGCCGCCACAGACGTCGGCGCATAGGCGAAGCCCATGTGGCCGCAATCGACCTCGACCTGCCGGTCGCTTTCGTGCGGCGCGCCGCGCGCGCTGTTCACCGCGATCACGCCGTCGTGCCGCGACCAGAGCGCGAAGGTCGGCATCGAGGGGCGCGGCGCCGGGTGGAAGTCGATCGGCGGATTGTCGACCGGGTGGCGCGCGACGAGATGGTACAGCCGCCAGGCGCGGTTGGCGCGTCGGCTGCCCGAAAAAGGCGAACCGAGCGTCACGACGCGCGCGACCTTGTCGGGATGATGCTTGGCATATTCGCGTGCGTAGATGCCGCCGAGGCTCCAGCCGACGAGCGCGGGGGCATAACCGGTGCGGTCGATGATCCACTGCACGCGGCTGTCGATGCGCTCGATGATGTCAGGAGTCGCGCCGCGATTGAAGCCGAGGCCCCAGGCGTAGCAGCGAAACCCTGCGCGGCGGAGGTCGCCGCGCAGCGCTTTGGTGGCCCAGTCGCCCGAGAGGAAACCGGGCAGCACCATCACCGGCGGATGCTCGCTGTCGGGATTGGGTTCGGGCGGCATCGGCCGGATGCGCCCCGCGATGGCGCGCAGCAGCGCCCCGACCTCGCGCCACAGCAGCGAGAGCGGCGGCGGTGCGTCGGGATCGGGAATGCGCGCGGGCCATTCGGCGCGCCGGGTAAGGAAGCCGCGGATCATCGTGGGCGCCTATAGCAGATTTTGCAGGCGTGCGAAGGCAGGCGCATGGCGGGGCTTGGGTCCTAACCCTAGCCCTTCGGAACCAGCCGTAACAGCTTGCCGCCCTCGCCATCGGTCAGCAGCCAGACCGAGCCGTCGTCGCGCACTTCGACCTCGCGGATGCGGGTGCCGAAGTCCCAGCGGTCCGATTTATGCAGCGTGTCGCCGTCGACCTGCATCCGGATCAGCCCCTGACCCGACAGCGCACCCATCAGCAGGCTGTTCTTCCAGCCCGGATAGAGATCGCCGCCGTACCAGACGAGCCCGGCGGGCGAGACCGAAGGGTTCCACCACAGCTTCGGTGCGTCGAACTCCGGCCGCGTCGGGTGGTCGGGAATGTCGCGCCCGTCATAATGGTCGCCGTTCGAGACGATCGGATAGCCGTAATTCGCCTTCGCCTCGACGAGGTTGACCTCGTCGCCGCCCTTCGGACCCATTTCCTGCTGCCAGAGCTTGCCCGTGCCGTCGAAGGCGAGGCCGAGGATGTTGCGGTGGCCGAGCGACCAGATCTGCGCGGTCACGCCGCCTTGCGAGGCAAAGGGATTGTCGGCGGGGACGCTGCCATCGGGATTCAGCCGGACGACCTTGCCGAGATTGGCCTTCCTGTCCTGCGCGGGATCGAACTTCTGCCGCTCGCCCGAACCGATGAAGAGATATTGGCCGTCGGGCGAGAAGGCGAGGCGGTGCGAATAATGGCCGCGGCCGGTGACTTTGGGATCCTGTTTCCAGATGATCTGCAGTCCCTCGAGGCGCGGCGCGGCGCCCTGCACCAGTTTCGCGCGGCCGACCACCGCACCGGCGGTGCCGCCGTCGCCCGGTTCGGCCCAGCTCAGGTAGATCGCGCCGCTGGTCGCGAAGTCGGGCGCAAGGATCACGTCGCCGAGGCCGCCCTGTCCGCCATAGGCGACGGCGGGCACGCCCGCGACGTCGAGCGTCGGCCCGTCCTCCTGCCAGAGTTTGAGCTTGCCCGACCGTTCGGTGACGAGCGCCTGCTTGCCGCGCGGGAGGAAGGTCATCGCCCAGGGTTCGTCGAAGCGCGCGATCTCGCGGACCGCGAAGGGAGCTTCGGCGAGCGGGGTCGCGGGCTGCGCGCCCGATGCGTCGAGGCTGGCGCTGTCGGCGGGCGCGGCGTTGCTCGTCGTGCCGGCCGAGCAGGCGGCAACGATCATCGCCGCAAATAGGGCGGCGGGGGAGATTTTCTTCATGAATTTGCTCGCTTTGCTGGGGGGCGGAATATCAAATCTGGCGCACCCCGGCCGTGAAGTCGAGAGGGTTCAGCCCCCCGATGCCTCGCGGCGCGCGGTTATTTCCTCGACGCTGTTCATGATCGCGTCGATCGCCTCGCTTGCGGGTGGCGCGTCGGCGCGTTTCTGCGAGAATTGCCCGTTCGCCATGATCTCCTCAAGCGCCGACCGCGCGCGCGACACGCGGCTTTTCATCGTGCCGAGCGCGCAGTCGCAGATGCTTGCAGCTTCCTCGTAGGACATGCCGCCGGCGCCGACGAGGATCAGCGCCTCGCGCTGGTCCTGCGGCAATTCCATCAGCGCGCGTTGCAGGTCGGTCATCTCGCCCGCATCCTCCTGGCTGGCGGGCGTCGACAGCGTCCGCTCCACCGCGACCTCATCATAGTCGCCGTGGAACTTGTTCCGCCGCATCTGCGACAGGAAGGTGTTGCGCAGGATGACGAAGGTCCACGCCTTGATCGAGGTGCCGCGCTCGAACCGGTCGCGCGAAGCCCAGGCCTTGACCATCGTGTCCTGCGTGAGATCGTCCGCAAGGTCGGGGTTGCCCGACAGGCTGCGGCCATAGGCGCGCAAATGGGGAATGACGCCCGCCAGCAGGGCCTTGAACTCGCTGTCCGAAAGGGAGCTATTGTCCTGCGGCAGCGGCGCAGTGCTGGTTCGCGCCATTATTGTTCGGGGCTCTCGTGGTCGAGCTTCGCAAGCAAGTCGAGCATATCGGCGGGCAATTGTTCGGCGACGATATTGCCGTAGATCATCCGCAGCTTGGCGCTCACCGGCTCGGGCGACTGGCGGCCCGTCAGCGTACGGTGCCACTGATCGCTGCCGGTGCCGGGGAAGCTGCCGTTCGACCGGCGCGGTTCATCCTGCCCGATGACAGGGCGGTCCTTTCCGTTGAACCTGTTGTTGCCGTGCGTAGCCATGCCGAAGCAACGACGGAATGCGCCGCTGGTTCCCGCTTTGGTTGTTTTTTGCGACGAACGCGTTGCCATGAAGCAACACTGCTCTTATTCGGACCGGCGTGAGGGGTCACATCTTTCCCGGCCTATGCCCGGGAAACAGGAGCGTGACCACCTTGATTTCAGTGATTTACGTCAGCGTCGCCGATCCGTTGATCCGCGAAGAAGATATTGCCGCAATCCTGCTGAGCGCCCGGCGCAACAATAGGCGGGACGGACTCACCGGCGCGCTCATCTATAATGGCCATAATTTCATGCAGCTGCTCGAAGGTCCGGCGGGCGAGGTCGATGCGTGCCTCGATACGATCCGGTGCGACCCGCGCCACAGCGGAATGGTCGAGGTGAGGCGCCGCGCGATCGACGTTCGCGAGTTCGCCGAATGGTCGATGCTCTATTGTCCGGGCTTCGAGGGATATGACGAGGATCTGGCCCGACTTGCCGCGAACCGCCGACTCGATCCGCAGGACGAGCGGATGATGGCAAACTTCATTGCGCTGGGCCGTCGCCGCGCGACATTCTGACCTGCGCTACCCTTGCATTGAAGTTTCAAGGCGCTAAGCCTTGGACAAGGTTCAGTAGAACCCGAGCATATAAAAGGCCCTGTTATCAGCGACGTTACGCCCAGCCCCCTCGATGATGCCAGCTTCAAGCGCGAGCTGGCAGCTATGCTCCCGCATCTGCGCGCCTTCGGCCGCAGCCTGACGGGGAACGCCGACCTCGCCGACGACCTAGTGCAGGAGACGATGCTGAAGGCGTGGAAGGCGCGCGCCAGCTATATCCCGGGGCCGTCGAGCATGAAGAGCTGGGCCTTCGTGATCCTGCGCAACTGTTTCCTGTCGCAGATGCGGCGGAAGAAATTCACCGCCGACTATGACGAGCTTGCCGCCGAGCGCCTGCTCGTCGCGCCCGACGACCAGAACGACAGCCTGCATCTGGCCGACGTGCAGCGTGCATTGTTGCTGCTGCCGGTCGACCAGCGCGAGGCGCTGATCCTGATCGGCGCGGGGCAGCTGTCCTATGAGGAAGGCGCGGAGATTTGCGGCTGCGCGGTGGGGACGATGAAGAGCCGCGTGTCGCGTGCGCGCACGGCGCTCCACGCGATCCTGGAGGGCGGGGACATGCCGCTGCGCAGCGACGACCCGCTGGCGCCGAGCGAAGCCTTCGCGTCCATCATGAGCGATATCGACCAGCTGACCGGCGGCGGGCCTTCGCCGGACTGAGGCGCTGAGCACCCCGAACCGTGAGGGCGGCTTCGGGGAGTGGAGCGAACGCGGCCAACAGTTGGCGGCCGCTATCCGAATGCCCGCAGGAGCGGAATTAATGGGTTCTGTCCCTAGGCCGCCAGTTGCGGCGTAAATAGCAGGCTCTGGCTGATCGCGGCGCGGACGGTGTTCCGGCCGAAGGGTTTCGAAATTAAAAAGGTCGGCTCGACACGGTGGCCGGTGAGCAGCTTTTCGGGAAAGGCGGTGATGAAGATCGCCGGCACCGGCGCGATCGCCAAAATATCCTGCACCGCATCGATCCCCGACGATCCGTCGGCGAGCTGGATGTCGGCGAGGACGAGCCCCGCGTCGCTGTTTTCGAACGCCGCGACCGCATCCTCATGCGTCGTCGCGACACCCGCGACCTCGTGGCCGAGGTCGCGGACGATCTGTTCGAGGTCCATCGCGATCAGCGGCTCGTCTTCGATGATCAGCACCGATGTGCGTGCCTCGCGGTCGACCTCGTCCACCGCCTCGGCGAGCAGGGTTTCGACCATCGCACTGTCGGCGCCGGTGATCGCCGCGGTCTCCTCGACCGAAAAGCCTTCGAGTGCGGTCAGCAGCAGCATCTGGCGGCTGAGTGGGGTGATGCGCGCGAGGCGGCGGTTGGCGGCGCGAACGAGGGGGTTCTCGCCCTCGTCGCTGCCCTCGCCATCCTCGATGAAGGCGCTTTCCCAGATGCGGTGGAAATTGCGGTAGAGGTCGATGCGCGTGTCATCCGAGACGCGGAACTCGTCGGGAGCGGCGACGATGACTTCGAGCGTCGTATGCACGAAATTGTCGCCATGTTGCTGGCTGCCCGTAAGTGCGCGCGCGTAGCGGCGCAGAAAGGGCAGGTGCCCGCGGATTTCGTCTCCCAGCGTCATATCAATGCTCCCTCCAATCGTAGGAATACGCTTCGCCGCGCCGACGGGTTCCGCTTGTGCGATACGAAAAGCGTCCCTTCTTGCTGCAACTTGTCGGTCGGGAATGCGTAGAGTCTGCCGAGCCGTGATGATATTTGCGTGTAAGCGGTAGGAATTGCTCTATTTTCTCCGCAGTGTCGTAACCGCGCTTTTTGGGAACCCTTTTCTATGGCAGAGCAGCCTGGGGCCAGTGCCGGTACGATGGCTCCGCAAGCAACGGAGGGGCGGATCTTGGCGGACGGCGGCGAAGGCGACGCGGTGACGCGCGAGGCGTGGCGGCTGGAAACCCTTCGCGAATACCGATTGATGGATACCGCCCCCGAGGCGGCTTTCGACCGTGTGACGAAGCTCGTCGCGGACCTGTTCGATGCGCCGATCGCGCTTGTCACGCTGGTCGACGATTGCCGCCAATGGTTCAAGTCCGCGCATGGGCTGACGGTCAGCGAAACGCCGCGCGACATCAGTTTCTGCCAATATGTCATCGCCGGCGACGCACCGCTCGTTGTGACCGACACCGCGGCCGACCCGCGCTTCGTCGACAATCCGCTGGTAACCGGCGAGCCGTACATCCGCTTCTATGCCGGGGTGCCGCTTCGCGCGTACAACGGCATGGTACTCGGGACGCTGTGCGTGATCGACCGCAAGGTGCGGGCGACCCTCGATCTTCGCGAGATGGAACGGCTCGAGGACTTCGCCGCGATCATCATGGCCGAGGCCGATCTGCGCCGTATCGTCGTCGAGCGCGACGACGCCCGCCGGACGCTGGAGCGCGCGCTCGATTTCTCAGGCATCGCAAGCTGGCGATACGATGCGCGGGCCGATGCGGTCACCTGGCGCGGGGCCGTCGCCGAACTCTGGGGCGCCGACTATGCCTCGGCACTCACCAACCGTGAGGGCGTGTTCGCACGCATTCATGCCGAGGATCGCGCGCGCGTCGAGGTTGCGATCAACGAGGCGGTGGCGAGCGGCACCTCCTATTCGGTCGAGCATCGCATCGATCATCCCGAGCGCGGGGTCCGCTGGCTGGGGATCCGCGGCGACTGGGACGTGCGCGACGACGATGCGATCCTGACCGGCGTTTGCATCGATATCACCGAACAGAAGAGCCGGCAGGAAAATGCCACGCTGCTGATGCGCGAACTGCACCACCGGATGCGCAACCTGTTCGCGACGGTCGGCGCCATCATCTCGCTGAGCCGCCACGCCGCGCGCGATGTCGACGATTATGTCGAACGGATCAGCAGCCGCCTCGACGCGCTCAACCGCGCGCAGAATGTACTGCTCGGCGCCAATTTCATGACCGGGTCGATGCACGCGCTGCTGCGCGAGGTCGAGGCAAGCTTTCCGCGCATCCGCTGGTCGGGCCCGGACCTGCTGCTGCCCGAAAATGCCCTTGTCGCGATGGCCCTGCTGTTCAACGAACTTGCGACCAATGCGGTGAAGCATGGTGCGCTGACCGGCGCCGACGGGCAGGTCGACGTGAACTGGTCGCAGGATCCCGAAGGCAGCGACCCGCGCCTGTTCCACCTGACCTGGGCCGAAAGCGGCGGCGCGCTGACGGTCGCCGAGCCCGAACGGACCAGCTTCGGCACGCTGCTGATGGAGCGCAGCGTGAAGAATAATCTGGGCGGCACGATTGAGCGCGACTGGAAACCGGACGGGCTGGTCGTCGACATCACCTTGCCCGCACGTTGGCGCGAAGCATAAGCGCGACAAGCGCGACCCGATCGATTTGTTCTTTCTATGTTCTCATGCTAGGCATGGGCCATGTCCGCGAAACCGATTCTAGAAAAGCTGGCGGTGCTGGCCGATGCGGCGAAATATGATGCGTCCTGCGCGTCGTCGGGGACCGTGAGGCGCGATTCGGTCGGCACGAAAGCTATCGGGTCGACCGAGGGCATGGGTATTTGCCACAGTTACGCGCCCGACGGGCGGTGCATTTCGCTGCTCAAGATCCTGCTGACCAATTTCTGTATCTACGACTGCCGTTTCTGCATCAACCGCGCGTCGAGCAATGTCGAGCGCGCGCGCTTCAGCCCGCAGGAGGTCGTCCGGCTGACGCTCGATTTTTACAAGCGCAACTATATCGAAGGACTGTTTCTGTCGTCGGGGATCATCCGGTCCGAAGATTATACGATGGAGCAGCTTGTCGAGGTCGCGCGCATCCTGCGCGAGGAGCATCGCTTTGGCGGCTACATCCATCTGAAGACGATCGCGGGCGCCGATCCCGGCCTGATCGCGCTGGCGGGGCTCTATGCCGATCGCCTCTCGACCAATGTCGAGCTCCCGACCGAGGAGGGCCTGTCGAGCTTCGCGCCCGAGAAAAAGCCCGAGACGATCCGCAAGACGATGGCATCGGTGCGCGTCGGCGCGGACGCGGCGATCGAGGCGGCGAAGAGCCGGCTGATCGGCAAGGCGAAGCCGCCGCGCTTCGCGCCCGCGGGTCAGTCGACGCAAATGATCGTCGGCGCGGACGCGGCGCGCGACGACGATATCCTCAAGACCGCGACGAACCTCTATTCGGGATACCAGCTTCGCCGCGTCTATTATTCGGCGTACAGCCCGATCCCCGATGCCAGCCAAGACCTGCCGCCCGTCCGCCCGCCGCTGATGCGCGAGCACCGGCTCTATCAGGCCGACTGGTTGCTGCGCTTTTATGGTTTCGAGCGCGCCGAAATCATGGAAGGTGCGCGCGGGGGAATGCTCGATCTCGCGATCGATCCCAAGCTCGCGTGGGCGCTCCAGCGGCGCGAAGCGTTTCCGGTCGATATCAACCGCGCGCCGCGCGAATTGTTGCTGCGCGTGCCGGGGCTGGGGACGCGCGCCGTCGACCGCATCGTCGCTGCGCGGCGGCTGGGCAAGCTCAGGCTCGGCGATCTCGCTAAGCTGACTGCATCGGTGAAGAAGGTCCTGCCCTTCATCGTGACGCCCGACTGGCGGCCGGGCAAGCTCACCGACAGCGCCGACCTCCGCGCCCGCTTCGCGCCGCCCGCGGAGCAGCTGGCGCTCGCGCTGTGAGGGAAGTGGTCCTGAAAGAGCCCGGCGACTTCGCCGAGTGGCGGAGCGCGGCAAGAGGTTTGCTTGCGAGCGGCATTGCGCCCGACGACGTAAGCTGGCGCGGTAGCGCCGAAGGCGCGTCGCTGTTCGGCGATGAGGCAGTGGTGGCGCCAGCGGGCGCGGTGTCGCTGCCGCGCGAATTGCTTGAAATCGCCGAGCGCGTCATCTGCCATCGCGACCCGGAAACGGCCGCGCGGCTCTACCGCATCATCTGGCGCGCGGCGCGCGACCGGCAGTTGCTCGCGCGAACGACCGATTCCGAAAT
This sequence comes from Sphingopyxis sp. Geo48, assembly GCF_949769155.1. Classification (NCBI taxonomy): domain Bacteria; kingdom Pseudomonadati; phylum Pseudomonadota; class Alphaproteobacteria; order Sphingomonadales; family Sphingopyxidaceae; genus Sphingopyxis; species Sphingopyxis sp. Geo48. The sequence continues at coordinate 190,629 of NZ_CATKPA010000004.1, forward strand.
CGACTGGCTGCGCAAAGCGGACAAGGCGATCCGCCGCGACGTCCACAAGATGCACGCCTTCGTGCGCTTCCGCCGGCTCGGCGAGGAGGCGGGGCGCGAAAGTTTCGCGGCGTGGTTCGAGCCGACGCACCGCATCCTGCGGCTGACCGCGCCCTTCTTCCAGCGGCGCTTCTACGGCATGGACTGGGCGATCGTGACGCCCGATGCGCGCGCGATCTGGCAGGACGAAACGCTGAACTACGGCCCCGGCGGGACGAAGGACGAGGTGCCCGACAGCGACCTGGTCGAGGATCAGTGGCGGACTTATTATGGCGCGATCTTCAACCCCGCGCGGGTGAAGATCGACGCGATGCGCGCCGAGATGCCGAAGAAATATTGGAAGAACCTGCCCGAGGCGCAGGATATCGCGCCCTTGCTCGCGGGCGCCGAGGCACGGGTGGAACGCATGCGCGAAGCGGCCGTTTCCATGGCGAACCCCTTGACCGACAAATGGCGGACGCGCGTGCCCGAAGACTTGCTCCTCGATGACGATGTGAAGACGCTGGCGGACGTCGCGCGCGCGGTGGATCGCTGCACGCGCTGCCCGCTCTATTGCAACGCGACGCAAGGCGTGGCGGGCGAGGGGCCCGAGCGCGCGCGGATCATGCTCGTCGGCGAACAGCCGGGCGATCAGGAGGATCTGCAGGGGCGGCCGTTCGTCGGGCCGGCGGGGCAGGTGCTGAACGAGGCGCTCGAAGAGGCGGGGCTCGACCGGACACGGCTATTCCTCACCAACGCGGTCAAGCATTTCAAGTTCGAGCCGCGCGGCAAAAGGCGGCTTCACCAGAACCCGACGACGGGAGAAATCGACATCTGCCGCTGGTGGCTCGACAAGGAGCGCGCGCTGGTGCAGCCCGACCTGATCGTTACGCTGGGCGCCAGCGCGCTACGCGGGGTGACGGGCAAGAGCGCGAGCATCACGTCGATGCGCGGCGCGGTACACGAGCTGGAGGGGGGCACGAAATTGATCGCGACGATCCATCCGTCCTTCCTGCTGCGCTTGCCTGACCGCGAGCGAGCCGCGAAGGAGCGCGCGCTGTTCGTCGCCGACCTTGCGCTCGCCCGGAAACTCGCCGCCTGATGGCGAAGACCAGGACCTGGATCGAGCCGCACCCGAGCGGAATCCATGTCAAGCCCGCCGACCTGTGGATCGACCCCTCGCGCCCCGCCCCGCGCGCGGCGGTAACGCACGGCCATGCCGACCATGCGCGCAGCGGGCATGGCGCGGTGTTTGCGACCCCCGAAACGCTCGCGATCATGGCGCTGCGTTACGGCGTCGATGCCGAGGCGAGCAATAACGCCGCCTTTGCCTATGGCGACGGGTTCGAGCGCGGCGGGGTGCGTTTCAGCTTCCACCCGGCGGGACATGTGCTCGGCAGCGCGCAAATTTTGATGGAGTATCAGGGCGAGCGGATCGTCGTTACCGGCGACTACAAGCGCCGCGCCGACCCGACCTGCGCGCCGTTCGAGGTGGTGCCATGCGATATCTTCGTTACCGAGGCGACCTTCGGCTTGCCGGTGTTTCGCCATCCGCCGACCTCCGACGAGATCGCCAAGCTGATCGGCGCGGTGCGCGCCGAGCCCGAGCGCTCGGTGCTCGTCGGCGCCTATGCGCTCGGCAAGGCGCAGCGGGTGATCACCGAGCTGCGCGGCGCGGGATGGGATGCGCCGATCTATATCCACGGCGCGCTTGAAAAGATGTGCCAGCTTTATGCGGTGCATGGCGTCGATCTTGGCGAACTGCGGCTCGTTTCGGAAACCGACAAGGCCGAGATGGCGGGGCAGATCGTCCTAGCACCGCCCTCGGCGCTCAATGATCGCTGGTCGCGGCGGCTGCCCGACCCGGTGACCGCGATGGCGTCGGGCTGGATGCGCGTGCGCCAACGCGCGCGGCAGCGGATGGTCGAACTGCCGCTGGTGATCTCGGACCATGCCGACTGGGACGAACTGACGACGACGATAAGCGAGGTGAACCCGAAGGAAAGCTGGATCACCCATGGCAGCGAGGACGGGCTGCTGCGCTGGTGCGAGCTGACGCAGCGCAAGGCGCGCGCGCTGCACCTGGTCGGGCGCGATCTGGAGGAGGAGGCGTGAAGCGCTTCGCGGCCCTGATCGACCGGCTGATCTACACGCGCTCGCGCAATTCGAAGCTCGCGCTGATCGTCGATTACCTGCGCCACACGCCCGATCCCGACCGCGGCTGGGCGATCGCGGCGCTGACCGAGAGCCTGGACTTTCCGGCGGTGAAGGCGGGGACGGTGCGGACCCTGCTCGCGACCCGCGTTGACGAGGAATTGTTCCGCCTGTCGCGGCATTTCGTCGGCGATACGGCTGAGACTGCGGCGCTGCTGTGGCCGGAAGCGTCGGGGAAGAAGGCAGATCTCAGCGTGTCGGATGCGGTCGATGCGCTGGCTGCGACCAGCCGCAGCGACGCGCCCGCAGTGGTCGCGTCGCTGCTCGACCGGCTCGACGCCGACGGGCGTTATGCGTTGCTCAAGCTCGCGCTCGGCGGAATGCGTGTCGGGGTGTCGGCGCGGCTTGCGAAGCAGGCGTTCGCGCAGGCGTTCGATGTGCCCGTCGACGATGTCGAGGAGCTGTGGCACGCGATCCCGCCGCCCTATGCGCCGCTGTTCGCGTGGGGCGAGGGCAGGGCGGAGCGACCCGACCTTGCCGACGTCGCCTTCTTCCGCCCCTTCATGCTCGCGCATCCATTGGAGGAAGAGAGCGTCGATCTTGCCGACTATGCCGCCGAGTGGAAATGGGACGGCATCCGCGTCCAGATCGTCCATGGTGGCGGCGAGACGCGGATCTACAGCCGTGGCGGCGAGGAGATCAGCGGCGCTTTCCCCGAACTGGTCGCGGCCTTCGATCAGGATGCGGTGATCGACGGCGAATTGCTCGTGCGCGGCGAGGTTCAGGGTGGCGAAGCGGCGAGCTTCAACGCCTTGCAGCAAAGGCTGGGGCGGAAAGTCGTGTCGAAGAAAATGCTCGCCGACTATCCGGCCTTCGTGCGCGTCTACGACTTGCTCGCGGTTGACGGCAATGATCTGCGCGCCCTCGCGTGGACCGAACGGCGGCGGCAGTTGGAAGCCTTTGTCCCCCGGCTTGCCGCCAGCCATTTCGACCTGTCGCAGGTGATCGACGCGACCGATTTCGACGATCTCGCCGAGCGCCGCGCCGGCGCGCGCGATGCCGCGATCGAAGGCGTGATGCTCAAGCGCCGCGATGCGCCCTATGTCGCCGGGCGCCGCGCTGGCCTCTGGTACAAATGGAAACGCGACCCGCTCACTGCCGATTGCGTGATGATGTACGCCCAAAGGGGCAACGGCCGCCGCGCGAGTTTCTATTCGGACTATACCTTCGGCTGCTGGTCCGACGCGGGCGAATTGCTACCCGTGGGCAAGGCCTATTCGGGCTTCACCGACGAGGAATTGAAGTGGCTCGACAAGTTCGTGCGCGACAACACGCTGAACCGCTTCGGGCCGGTGCGCGAGGTCGAGAAGTCGCTGGTGCTCGAAGTCGCGTTCGATTCGATCCACACGTCGAAGCGCCACAAGTCGGGGCTCGCAATGCGCTTCCCGCGCATTTCGCGCATCCGGCGCGACAAGCCTGCGGAGGAGGCCGACCGGATCGCAACGCTGCAGGCGATGGTGACTTAACTTGCCCTGTCTCGTCATCCCGGACTTGATCCGGGATCTATTGCGGCGCTGGAAGCATGGATCCCGGATCAAGTCCGGGATGACGAAGGTGGAGACGTCGGCTCGAACTGACGAGGATGGTAAAGCCGTCGGTCGGACGGAGAAAAATTCCCCGTCACATCCTTGCAACCCACACCCGCGATACCGAGTTAAAGGCCGCAAAGACCCCAAAACAAATGGAGACTGCCATGACGATCGCCCATCCTCCTCTCCCCTATGCTCTCGACGCGCTCGAGCCGCATATCTCGGCCGACACGCTGGCGACGCACCATGGCAAGCATCACAAGGCCTATGTCGACAAGACCAACGCCGCGATCGAAGGCACCGAACTGGCTGACAAGAGCCTCGAGGAAATCGTCCACCACGCCGAAGGATCGGGCAACAAGGGCCTGTTCAACAATTCGGCGCAGGCGTGGAACCATGCCTTTTATTGGGAAAGCCTGAGCCCGACCAAGACTGCGCCCGCCGGCGATCTTGCCGCTGCGATCGAGCGCGATTTTGGCTCGCTGGACGATCTCAAGAAGAAGCTCAAGGACACCTCGGTCAACCATTTCGCGTCGGGCTGGGCGTGGCTGGTCGCCAAGGACGGCAAGCTGTCGGTCACCGACACGCACGATGCGGGCACCGAACTGACGGCGGGGATCAAGCCGCTGCTGGTGATCGACGTGTGGGAACATGCCTATTACATCGATCGCAAGAACCTGCGCCCGGCCTATGTCGACGCGGTGGTCGACGAGCTGCTCAACTGGGACTTCGCGGCTGAGAATCTCGCGCGCGAGACGACCTGGACCTATCCGGCGTAATTTGCCCATGAAGAAGATCGTGTGTCCCCGCGAAGGCGGGGACCCATCTCCTGTGGGCTCCAAATAGCGCGGACCGATGATGGGCCCCCGCCTTCGCGGGGGAACACAGATTTTTGGCGGCAGCTTTGGCCGCTATCGTCACGCTGTCTCCTCGCCTATAGGCGCCGCCATGACGATCAGCCTGTTCGAACTCTTCAAAATCGGTGTCGGTCCCTCCAGCTCGCATACCGTCGGGCCGATGGTCGCCGCGCGGCGCTTCACCGTCTGGCTCGAAGAGGCTGGGCTGCTGACGAAAACCGCGCATGTCGAGGCCGATCTCTACGGCTCGCTCGCGCTGACGGGGAAGGGCCACGCCGCCGACACCGCGATCGTCGCGGGGCTCGCGGGCGAGATCCCCGCATCGACCAGCCTCGCCGCGATCAAGGCGCATTGGGACCGGGCGGAGAGCGAGGGTTTCCTCTATCTACTCGGCCGCCAGCGCGTCCGCTTCCAACCCAAGCGCGACCTGCATTTCCAGATGCGCCAGCGCCAGCCGTTTCACAGCAACGCCGTGAGCTTCACCGCGCGCGATGGCGAGGGCGAGATATTGGCGAAGCGCATGTATTTCTCGATCGGCGGCGGCTTCGTCGTCGACGAGGACGAGGCGGGGCGCAACAGCCGCGGCGCCGAGGACGAGGTCGAATTGCCCTTCGCCTTCACCTCGGGCGCTGACCTGCTCGCCATGGGCGCGGCGTCGGGCAAGAGCTTTGCCGAGATGATGCTCGAGAATGAGCTGGTGCATCGCAGCCTTGACGAGGTGAACGCCGGGCTCGACGCGATCGCGAGCGCGATGGATGCGTCGATTGAATCGGGCTGTTGCAGCACCGGAATTTTGCCGGGGGGCCTTAAGGTCAAGCGCCGCGCGCCGCAGATCTCCGCCGACATCCGCAACCGCCACGAAACCAATCTGATCGACCCGCTCGCGATGATGGACTGGATCAACCTGTGGGCGATGGCGGTGAATGAAGAGAACGCCGCGGGCGGCAAGGTCGTCACCGCACCCACGAATGGCGCGGCGGGAATCATCCCCGCGGTGATCCGCTTCTACCGCCGCGGCTATCGCGGCGATGATGCAGGCGTCCGCACCTTCCTGCTCGCCGCGGGCGCGGTCGGCGCGCTCTACAAACGCAACGCCAGCATCTCGGGCGCCGAGGTCGGCTGCCAGGGCGAGGTCGGGGTCGCCTGCTCGATGGCGGCGGCGGGGCTGACCGCGGCGCTGGGCGGCACCAACGCGCAGGTCGAAAATGCCGCCGAGATCGGCATGGAGCACAACCTCGGCCTCACCTGCGACCCGATCGGCGGCCTCGTGCAGATCCCGTGCATCGAACGCAACGCGATGGGCGCGATCAAGGCGATCGACGCCAGCCGCATCGCGATGATCGGCGACGGCACGCATGTGGTGAGCCTCGACACGGTGATCGCGACGATGCTGCAGACGGGGCGGGATATGCGGGATAAGTATAAGGAAACGTCGAAAGGCGGGCTGGCGGTTAGTGTGGTGGAGTGTTGATTACCAACTCTCATCTATCGTCATCCCGGACTTGATCCGGGATCCATTGCCGCGCCGACGTCATGGACCCCGGGTCAAGCCCGGGGTGACGAAGGCAGATAGGCCGATTGCGAAAGTCGACCGTGTCGATCATAGTTGGGCGATGCGCTACTTGTTGCTTGCGGTTTTCGCCGTACTTCTTTTCCTCGCAGTTATTCGGTTTGATGATCTGGGCATCACGGCGCAGGTGGCTCTTGCGCTTGCTTGCGGCGCTTTCTTCGGACGCTATCTCTGGGTCGGCTTTCGCACGGAAACGATGGAAGCGCCGGGCGTCGGCTATTTGGCGGGACATCGAACCGAAAACCCAATTCTCTTTTGGTTCTGCACCGCGTTCAACGCCATCATGCTTGCTCTCACGGTCGTAATCGCAGCGAAGCTCGCCGGCCTGTAGTGCAGACTTAAACTACCTTACGCCGCAACGCTCCCGGTAATTCCTCGCGCAGCTTGTCGATCAGCAGCCGCACCTTGGGCAGCAGATGCCGCCGCTGCGGATAGACCGCCCAGAGCGGCTGCTCCTGCGCGCGCAGCGCGTCGAGGAGCGAGACGAGCGCGATCTCCTCTTCATCGTCATCCCGGACTTGATCCGGGATCCACGGCGGCGCTGACGTCATGGACCCCGGATCAATTCGAACGAGCCACGTGTCTCGTTCGAGGGTGACGACACGAATAGGAATGTTGGCGTGGGCCGCTTTTCAATGCTCGTCACCCTGAACTTGGTTCAGGGTCCATGGCCGGACCTGTCCTTCAGCCCTGCGCCTTTTTGTTTCGCGCGAAGACGCGAAGACGCGAAGACGCGAAGACGCGGTGGGCCGGAGGGCCCGTTTCCTGTCAACGGTACGGCTGGTCGCACGGTTGCAAAGGAAAGCCGCCTCGCCGCCGGCGCGAGATCTTCGCGTCTTCGCGCGAAAAACGTCAGGCACCGCGCTAACCGGATAGCGCTGAGCCATGGATGCTGAAACAAGTTCAGCATGACGAGATATGGAGGCCGCTCGCATCTTGCATTGCCGCGCGCTTTGCCTGATTGGGAGCGCCGAGAAGGAGACCGCCCCATGAAGACCCGCGCCGCCGTTGCGTTCGAAGCGAAGAAGCCGCTTGAGATCGTCGAACTCGACCTCGAAGGCCCGAAAGCGGGCGAGGTGCTGGTCGAGATCATGGCAACGGGCATCTGCCACACCGACGCCTATACGCTCGACGGCTTCGACAGCGAGGGCATCTTCCCGAGCGTGCTGGGGCATGAGGGTGCGGGCGTGGTGCGCGAGGTCGGCGCGGGCGTGACGAGCGTCGTCCCCGGCGACCATGTGATCCCGCTCTACACCCCCGAATGCCGCCAGTGCAAAAGCTGCCTTTCGGGCAAGACCAACCTCTGCACCGCGATCCGCGCCACCCAAGGCAAGGGGCTGATGCCCGACGGCACGACGCGCTTTTCGTACAAGGGCCAGCCGATCTTCCATTATATGGGCTGCTCGACCTTTTCGAACTTCACGGTGCTGCCCGAGATTGCGGTCGCGAAGATCCGCGAGGACGCGCCGTTCCAGTCGAGCTGCTATATCGGTTGCGGCGTGACGACCGGCGTCGGGGCGGTTATCAACACCGCGAAGGTGCAGGTCGGCGACAATGTCGTTGTGTTCGGCCTCGGCGGCATCGGGCTCAATGTGATCCAGGGCGCGCGGCTTGCGGGCGCCAACAAGATCATCGGCGTCGACATCAATCCCGACCGCGAGGCATGGGGCCGCAAGTTCGGCATGACCGACTTCCTCAACACCCGGGGCATGAGCCGCGAGGACACGGTCGCCGCGATCGTCCAGCTGACCGACGGCGGCGCCGACTATACGTTCGACGCCACCGGCAATACCGAGGTGATGCGGACCGCGCTCGAAGCCTGCCACCGCGGCTGGGGCACCTCGATCATCATCGGGGTCGCCGAGGCGGGCAAGGAAATCGCGACGCGCCCGTTCCAGCTCGTCACCGGGCGCAACTGGCGCGGCACTGCCTTCGGCGGCGCCAAGGGCCGCACCGACGTGCCGAAGATCGTCGACATGTATATGCAGGGCAAGATCGAGATCGACCCGATGATCACGCATGTCATGGGGCTGGAGGATATCAACAAGGGGTTCGACCTGATGCATGCGGGGGAAAGCATCCGCAGCGTGGTGGTTTATTGAAGCGCGCCGAAGCGGCCATAAGCTGGTATGTCCCCGCGAAGGCGGGGACCCATCTCGGAATGGTACCAAATGGCACGGGCGGATGATGGACCCCCGCCTTCGCGGGGGCACACGGCATTATTGAGCGAAGGGAGCGCATGTTTTGACCGGACCTTATGTCCTGACCTTCAGCTGTGTCGATGCGGTGGGCATCGTCGCCGCGGTGACGGGGCTGCTCGCGGAGCGCGACGGCTTCATCCTCGACAGCCAGCAATATGCCGACCTCGATTCGGGGCGCTTCTTCATGCGCGTCGAGTTCCGCGGTGCGGGGCCGCGTTTTCCGGCCGCCTTTGCGGGCGTGCAGGAAGCCTTCGCGCCGATCGTCGATCGCTTCGGCATGGACGCGCGGATCAGCGACGCCGCGGTCAAGCCGCGCTTCGTGATCGCGGTATCGCAGGGCAGCCACTGTCTCAACGACCTGCTCCACCGCTGGTCGACCGGCAACCTCGCGATCGACATCGTCGCCGTGGTATCGAACCACGAACATCTGCGCCGCCTTTCCGAATGGCACGGCGTGCCCTTCCATTATCTGCCCGTCAGCGACGCGAACCGTGCCGATCAGGAAGCGGCGATCCTCGACGTCATGGCGCGCGGCGGCGCCGAATATCTGGTGCTCGCGCGCTATATGCAGGTGTTGTCGCAGGATCTGTCGGCGACGCTCGCCGGACGCTGCATCAACATCCACCACAGCTTCCTGCCGGGCTTCAAGGGCGCGAAGCCCTATCACCGCGCGCAGGAGCGCGGGGTGAAGCTGATCGGCGCGACCGCGCATTTCGTGACGAGCGACCTCGACGAGGGGCCGATCATCGAGCAGGCGGTCGAGCGCGTCGACCATCGCGACGGGGTCGACGAACTGATCCGTATCGGCCGCGACGTCGAGGCGCAGGTGCTGGCGCGCGCGGTGCGTTGGGTTGCCGAACAGCGCGTGCTGATCGATGGCCGCAAGACGGTGGTATTTCGCTGACGAGGCTGGCACAGTTTCAGTATCGATTCGCAACGTAAAGGGAGAGAAAAATGTTCAGTCACGTCATGGTGGGGTCCAACGACATCGCCGCATCCAAGAAATTCTATGATGCGCTTTTCGCAGCGCTGGGTGGGCCGGAAGGCGTCATCGATCCAAAGGGCCGGCTGTTCTATATGAGCAAGACTGGCATCTTCGGCGTTTCGGTGCCGATCAATGGCGAGCCCGCGTGCCATGCCAATGGCGGCACGATCGGCTTCGCGGTCGAATCGCCCGAACAGGGCGACGCCTGGCACGCGGCAGGCGTCGCGAATGGCGGCAAGACCTGCGAAGATCCGCCGGGTATCCGCACCAGCGAAATGGGCAGCATGTATCTGGCCTATCTGCGCGACCCCGCCGGCAACAAGATCTGTGCGCTCAAGCGCATGTGATCGCGATGCGTGGCGAAGCGGGATTGCTGGACGATTTGAATGCGCTCGCAATCCCCTTCGCAGCCTATGAGCATGTCGCGGTGTTCACCGTCGCCGAGAGCGATGCGGTGAATGCCGCGATACCGGGCGCGCATACGAAGAACCTGTTTCTGAAGGATAATGGCGGCGCATTCTGGCTCGTCACCGTGCCCTCGGAGGCGCGCGTCGACCTCAAGGCCTTGCCCGCCGCGATCGGCAGCAAGCGCATGAGCTTCGGCAAGGCCGAGGATATGGCGCGCTTGCTCGGCATCGCGCCGGGGTCGGTCACGCCGCTCGCCGCTATCAATGCCGAACCGGACAGCATTACGGTCGTGCTCGACGAGACGCTGGCGGCCGCTGAGACGGTGAACGTCCATCCGCTGCGCAACACCGGCACGCTCGGTTTGTCGGGCGCGGCGATCCTCGACCTGCTGCGGCACTGGGGACACGCGCCGCTGGTGGCGCCGATCCCGATGCAGGCTTAGCCGGCCGCCATCGCCATCCACATCGCGCCGATCAGCGTGAAGGAACGCGGATCGCCGGTCAGCCCGCTGTTCATCTTGTTCATGACGTAACTGAAGGTCGCGCGGGCATCCATGTCGATGATGATCAGCGATCCGCCGTAGCCGCCCCAGTAAATCGTGTTGGGGTTGGGAAGCGGCACGAGTTCGCTCGGCAGGCCGAAGCCCATGCCATAGCGGATCGGAATGCCGAGAATCATGTCGGTGCCGGCACTCTGCAGCTCGAGCGCCCTGCGGCAGCCCGCTTCCGAGAGCAGGCGCTTGCCCTTTGCAACGCCGCCATTGGCGAGCAACGCGTGGATCTCGGCGACGCTGCGTGCATTGCCGGTGCCCCCCGCGGCGGGAATCTCGGCACCGCGCCAGGCCCGCGTGCGCGTCGCCGATACGTCGACGCCGGGGTTGGTGAAGGTCTTGCGCTGGATGTCGGTTGTGAAGGCGCTGATCGTTTCGGGGGGCGCGATCAGGTCGGCGACGCGGTGATCCTCCGATGCGGGCAGGCCGATGTGGAAATCGGCGCCGAGCGGTTCGGCGATCTCCTCGCGAAAAACCGTGCTGAGCGACTTGCCCGTGATGCGACGCACGACCTCGCCGACGAGGTAGCCCTGGGTGATCGCGTGATATCCCGGCGCGCTGCCCGGCCGCCACCAGGGCGCCTGCCCGGCCAGCAACGTGGTCACTTTGTCCCAGTCGTAGAAATCCTCGGTCGTCAGAGGTGTATCCCAGCCCGACAGGCCCGCGCTGTGGCTCATCAACTGCGCGACGGTGACGTCGGCTTTGCCATTGGCAGCGAACTCGGGCCAGTAGCGCGCGACGGGCGCCGCGAAATCGAGGTCGCCGCGGTCGGCGACGAGCAGCGCGGTGAGCGCGGTCATCGTCTTGGTTGTCGAATAGACGTTGACGATCGTGTCGGCCTGCCATGGCCGCGTCTTCGCCTCGTCGGCGTATCCGCCCCACAGGTCGACGACCGTCTCGCCCCCGATCGTCGCACAGAAGGAAAGGCCGACATCGGCGCCGCTGGCAAGGCTCGCCGCCATGCCGAGGCGTACGGCGGCGAAGCGGTCCTGACATCGTCCGTGAATGGCAGTATCGAACATCCGGCACGCGCTCCCCTTTTGAAATTGGCGCGAGCATGCCCTAGCAGGGTGGAAACACAAGCAGGACGACCCCATGCCCATCGAAACCCTCTCCACCAATCGCAGCCATGGCGGCACGCAGGGCGTGTACAAGCACGCGAGCACCGTCACCGGCACCGACATGATCTTTGCGGTCTTCGTGCCCGATCATGCGCCCGGCGCCAAGCTGCCGGTGCTGTGGTATCTGTCGGGGCTGACCTGCACGCACGCCAATGTGATGGAGAAGGGCGAGTATCGCGCCGCCTGCGCCGAGCATGGGGCGATCTTCATCGCCCCCGATACCAGCCCGCGCGGCGAAGGCGTGCCCGACGATCCCGACGAAGCCTATGACTTCGGGCTCGGGGCCGGCTTTTATGTCGATGCGACCGAGGAGCCCTGGGCGAAGAATTACCGGATGCGGTCGTACATCGAGGACGAACTGCCGTCGCTGGTGCTCCGCAATTTCGCCAGCGCCGATCTGACGCGGCAGGCGATCACCGGCCATTCGATGGGCGGCCACGGCGCGCTGACGATCGGGCTGCGCAACCAGGACCGCTTCCGCTCGGTGTCGGCCTTCTCGCCGATCGCTGCGCCGTCGCAATGCCCGTGGGGCGAGAAGGCGCTCGGCGGCTATCTGGGCGACGACCGCGAGGACTGGCATGCCTATGACGCGTGCGCGCTGCTCGATCAGGGGCTGCGCGTTCCCGACCTGCTCGTCGATCAGGGCGAGGCCGACAATTTCCTTGTCGAACAGCTGAAGACCGAACTGCTCGTCGAGGCGTGCGAGCGCAACGGGCAGAAGGCCGAAATCCGGATGCAGCCGGGGTACGACCACAGCTATTATTTCATCTCGACCTTCATGGCCGAGCATGTCGCGTGGCACGCGGAGCGGTTGAAGGCGTGAAACACCCATCCCGCAAGCGGGAGGGAATTTAAATGTGTTCCGGAATCAGCAGGCTCGACCCGGTCGTGCGCCCGGCTTCGAGATCGGCGTGCGCGTGCGCGGCATCCTGCAGCGAATAGCGCTGCCCGACCGTGATTTTCACCGCGCCGCTTTCGACCATCTCGAACACGCGCGCCGCGCCGGCGGCGCGCTCGCCGGGATGGAGATAATAATCGAACAAGGTCGGGCGGGTGACGAATTGCGAGCCGTGTTGCGCCAGGACGCCGAGGTTGACCCCCGTCACCGCCCCGCCGGCATTGCCATAGCTGACGATCAGCCCGCGCCGCGCCGTGGCCTTGAGCGAAGTTGCCCAGGTCGCCATGCCGATCCCGTCGAAGGTGACGGGCACGCCCTGGCCGTCGGTGATCTCGCGGACGTGCGCGGCGACGTCGTCGGTCTTGTATCGGATGACATGGTCGGCGCCGGCTTCGCGCGCGGCATGTTCCTTGACTTCGGTGCTGACCGTCCCGATGACGGTCGCGCCGATCGCCTTCAGCCATTGCACGAGGATCAGCCCCACCCCGCCGGCCGCGGCATGAACGAGGACGGGCCAGCCGGCCTCGACCTTGGCGCAGCGTTCGACGAGCGCTTCGACGGTCGCGGCCTTGAGCAGCGCCGCCGCCGCGGTCTCGTCGTCGATCGTCGCGGGGAGCTTGAACAGCGAGGCGGCGGGAACGAGCCGCGCGCTGGCGTAGGCGTTGCGCTGCGGTCCGAAGGTCGCGACGCGGTCGCCGGGTTTGAGCCCGTGAACGTCGGCGCCGACCGCGATCACCTCGCCCGCGGCTTCGACGCCGAGCCCGCCGGGCAGCTCGACCGGATAGGTCCCGTTGCGATGGTAGATGTCGATATAGTTGAGCCCGACCGCGGTCTGCCGCACCAGCACCTGGCCGGGTTCCGGATCGCCCAGCGTGACCTCACGCCAATCGATGACCTCGGGGCCGCCCTGGCTTTCGATAAAGGCCTCGATCGCTTGCATGGCGCGTCTCTCCTGCTGTCCGGTCCATCTGGCGAGCCGGAGCGGGGAGTGCAAGGGCGGTTCGGCCACTTATCCCGTCATTGCGAGGAGTCCCGGACCTGATCCGGGGCGACGCGGCAATCCAGGGCGGTGCAGGGCCGCTCTGGTTTGCTTCCCCCGGCTTTCGCCGGGGTCGCAATGACGGCTATTTCGAACGGCGCGGGCTGCGCTGGCCGTAGGGCTTGGGTTTGTAGCGATCGTTGCCGCCAGGCCCACCGGGACCGCGCGGTCCACGCGGGCCGGCGCGGTCGCTGAAGCTGCGGTCGCCGCCGGGCGCGCGGCCAAGTGTGCTGCGCGGAGCGCCGTCGCGCGGACCCTTGTCGCGCGGGCTCTTGTCGCGGCGCGGCGGATAGGTCGGGCCGTCGGGCGCGGGGGTGATCGACACACCGCTGTCGTCCTCGCCGTCCTGATTTGCAGTGCGCGTGACGGCTTCGGCGAAGCGGTCGGCAATGGCGCGCGGGATGTTGAACATCGTTTCCTTGGGACCGATGCGGATCGCGCCGATCTCGTTCTTGCTCACATGGCCGCGGCGGCAGAGCAGGGGGAGGATCCAGCGCGGGTCGGCATTCTGGTGGCGGCCGATATTGAGGCGGAACCACACGGCGTCCTCGAAGCCTTCGCGGCGGTCGGCGCTGCCGCGGTCCGGACGCTCGAAGCGCTCGCCACGTTCGGGGCGGCCGGCACCGTCGCGGCCGCGCGAGCCGTTGTCGAGCAGGTCCTCGGGCGGTGGCATCAGCGCGCGATGCGCCTGGACGAGCGAGGCGGCGATATCCTCGGGCGTGCGCTCGGCCATCAGGCGCTGCGCCAGTTCGATATCCTCGGGCTCATGCTCGACGGGCGTCAGCAGCTTCTCCATCAGCCGTTCCTGATCGCGCTGGCGCACGTCGGCGGCGGTCGGCGCGTCCATCCACTCGGCGTTGATGCGCGCACCGCGCAGCATGCCGTCGACGCGGCGGCGGCGCGGATAGGGGACGATGATGACCGCGGTGCCCTTTTTGCCTGCGCGGCCGGTGCGGCCCGAACGGTGCTGGAGCGCTTCGGCGTCGCGCGGGATTTCGACGTGGATGACGAGACTCAGCGTCGGCAGGTCGATACCGCGCGCGGCGACGTCGGTCGCGACGCAGACCTTGGCGCGGCGGTCGCGCAGCGCCTGCAGCGCCTGGTTGCGTTCGTTCTGGCTATGCTCGCCCGACAGGGCAACCGCGGAGAAGCCGCGCTCGACCAGGCTGGCGTGCAGGCGGCGGACATTGTCGCGCGTCGCGCAGAACAGCATCGCGGTTTCGGCATCGTGGAGGCGGAGCAGGTTGACGACCGCGCCCTCGATGTCGGCGGGGGCGACGGTCACCGCCTGATAGGCGATGTCGCCATGGCCGCGGTCTTCACCGACGGTCGAGATGCGCAGCGCATCGCGCTGATACCGCTTGGCGAGCTGGACGATCGGCTTCGGGAGCGTCGCCGAGAACAGCAAGGTGCGGCGCGTTTCGGGGGTGCCATCGAGGATTTCCTCAAGGTCGTCGCGAAAGCCCATGTCGAGCATTTCGTCGGCCTCGTCGAGGATCGCGACGCGGAGCGCGCTGAGGTCGAGCGCGCCGCGTTCGAGATGGTCGCGCAGGCGTCCGGGCGTGCCGACGACGATCTGCACGCCCTGACCGAGCGCACGGCGTTCCTTGCTGGCGTCCATGCCGCCGACGCAGGTCGCGATGCGCGCTCCCGCCTTGGCATAGAGCCAGCCGAGTTCGCGGCTGACCTGCAGCGCGAGTTCGCGCGTCGGCGCGACGATCAACGCGAGCGGCGAGGTCGCGAAGGGCAGCCGACCGTCCTCGATCAGCTCGTCGGCCATTGCGAGGCCGAAGGCGACGGTCTTGCCCGAGCCGGTCTGCGCCGAAACGAGGAGGTCGCGGCCCTTCGCTTCGGATTCGGTGACCTGGGTCTGGACGGGGGTGAGCGCTTCGTATCCGCGCGCGACAAGGGCGTCCGAAAGGACGGAGGAAAGATTTTCGAAAGGCATTTATATCTCAACAATATGGGCGGTCACCGGTGCGGTGACGAGCCGACGGAAAAGGGGCTCAATGGGCTTAAATCACCTGTCCGGCAGCGTGTCCGCTCGCCCAGGCCCATTGAAAATTATAGCCGCCTAACCACCCTGTGACATCTACGGCTTCGCCGACCGCATAGAGGTTCGGGACGGTTTTGGCCATCATTGTTTGCGAGGACAGGTTTGCGGTCGAGATTCCCCCCACGGTAACCTCGGCCTTCGCGAAGCCTTCGGTGCCGTTGGGGTGGAAGGTCCAGCGCGCAAGTTTCGCCTCGGCATCGGTGAGCTTGCGGTCGGTTTGCGCGGCAAGTTCGCCGGGAAGCGCAAGGCGTTCGGCCAGCGTTTCGGCGAGACGATCGGGCAGCGCGGCGCCAAGCGCGGTTCGGAGCGTGCTGCGCGGGCGGGCGCGCTTGGCATCGAGCAGCCAGCCCGGGGGCGCGTCGGGAAGGAAGTCGATCGTCACCGACTCGCCATGACGCCTATAGCTGCTGATCTGCAGGATCGCAGGGCCCGACAGGCCCTTGTGCGTGAAGAGCGCCGCCTCGCGGAAGGCCGTCTTGCCTGCACGCGCTTCGACCGGCGCGGCGATGCCCGACAGCTCGCGGAACAGGACATCGTCGCCGCCGAGCGTCAATGGAACCAGCGCGGGAAGCGGTTCGACGACCTTCAGGCCGAACTGGCGCGCGAGATCATAGGCGAAGCCGGTTGCGCCCATCTTCGGGATCGACGGGCCGCCCGTGGCAATGACGAGAGATGCGGCCGTGAAATTCTGTTCGCCAAAGCGGACGGCGAATTTGCCGTCGGCATGGGCGACGTCGCTCACCGGCTGACCGGTGCGGACCTCGACACCGGCTTTGGCGCATTCCTCGAGCAGCATCGCGACGATCTGTTTCGCCGAACCGTCGCAGAAAAGCTGGCCGAGCGTCTTTTCATGATAGGCGATGCCGTGGCGCTCGACGAGCGCGATGAAATCGGCAGGGGTGTAGCGCGCGAGCGCTGACTTGGCGAAATGCGGGTTCGCCGAAAGGAACCGGTCGGGCGCGGTGTGGATGTTGGTGAAGTTGCAGCGGCCGCCGCCCGAGATGAGGATCTTCTTCCCCACCTGATCGGCATGGTCGAGCAGCAGAACGCGCCGTCCGCGTGCGCCAGCGACCGCCGCGCACATCAGTCCGGCCGCGCCGGCACCCAGCACGATGGCGTCGTAAGTTGTCATGTCGGACCTTAGCGCAGCTTCGCGATCGGGAGGCCGTCCGCCTTGGCGCGGATTTTCACCGATTCCTCACTGCGCGTCAGCGCCTTCGCGATGGCTTTGAGCGCCATGCCCTTCTTGGCGAGCGTGTGGAGCTTGTCGATCTCGGCGGCGGTCCAGGGCTGTTTGTGGCGTTCGAACTTGTCCTTCATGCCATGACCTCCGGATCGGCGGCAGCGGCGAGGATTTCGATGGCGTCCTCGCGGCCCTGGAATTCGACCACGTCACCGGCTTCGGCGCCCATCAAGGCGCGGCCGAGCGGCGCGGTGAAGGCGATGCGCCCAGCGGCCGGATCTGCCTCATCATGCCCGACGATGGTGAGGGCACGCTCGGTGCCGTTCAGCGTGTATCGAACGCGGCTGCCGATGCCGACGAGCCCTTCGCCGGCCGGTGCCTGCACCTCGGCGGTCGCCTTGCGCGTGTTGAAGTAGCGGAGCTGGCGCTGGAGCTTCTTGCGCGCCTCCTCCTCGCCCTCGGCCGCGATCGCCGCTTCGAGACGCGCGACCGCTTCGCCAAGCAGGCGGAGCCCGCGGGGCGTCACGAGGTTCGCGCCGGCCGGGATCGGCAGCTCATATTCGGGTTCTTTATGCTCGTCGTCGCTTTCGCGGCGGAAGGCTACGCTCATCGTCTCTTTTCCTGATCTAGGCGCGCCCCTGCGCGAGGAAGGTGGCGACAAGATGGCACAAGGCGTAACCTGTTCGGCATCCCGCGCGAAACAGGGACGATGCCATCCCCCGCATCATCCATTTCTTAAAGGGAGTAATGACCATGACGAATGCACTCAAACTGTCGCTCGCCGCCTCGGCCGTTCTTGCCATGGCCGCCGGCACGATGGCCGCCCCTGCCGCGGCTGCCGACGGCGCGAAGGAAAAATGCTACGGCGTTTCGCTCAAGGGCAAGAATGATTGCGCCGCGGGTCCGGGCACGAGCTGCGCCGGTACCTCGACCGTCGACTATCAGGGCAATGCCTGGAAAAATGTCCCGAAGGGTACCTGCGTCAAGATGGGGGGCACGCTGGCCGCGCACAAGGGCCATGCGAAGCCGGTTCCCAAGAAGAGCTGATCTTGTCCGTCCCCCCGCTCCACTCGCTGCCGCCGCGTGCCGGCATAGGGCTTCGATCCCGGCACTATGCCGACGTGCTCGATGCGGCGGAGCGGGGGGCGGCGCCCGCCTGGGCCGAAGTTCACCCCCAAAATTACTTCGGCGCGGGCGGGCCACCGCATCGCTGGCTGACCGCGATTGCGGACCATATGCCGCTGAGTTTCCATTCGGTCGGCCTGTCGCTGGGCTCGGCGTCGGGCGTTGACGCCGACGAGTTGGAAGCGCTCGCGGCGCTGTGCGACCGTTATGAACCAGCAATGGTTTCCGACCATCTGAGCTGGAGCAACGGGCCGGACGACAAATTCCCCGACCTGCTGCCCATCCCCTATACCAACGCTGCGCTCGATCATTTCGTTGGCGAAGTGGCCCGCGTGCAGGACCGGCTCGGCCGGAGCATCCTCATCGAAAATCCTTCGCGCTATCTCGCTTATGCCGAGAGCGACTGGGACGAAGTGCAATTCCTCCACGAACTCTGCCGCCGCAGCGGCTGCCGCCTGCTGCTCGACATCAACAATGTCGAGGTGTCGGCGTTCAATCTGGGGCTCGATCCTGCGCCTTGGCTCGATGCGTTCGACCCGGCTCTGGTCGGCGAGATCCACGTCGCCGGCCATGCGGTGAAGGACGACGAGATGGGTGGGCTGATCGCGATCGACGATCATGGATCGGCGGTACGCCCGCGCTGCTGGGACTTGCTCGCGACCTTCCTGCGGCGCGCGGGGCCGAAGCCGGTGCTCGTCGAATGGGACACCGACGTTCCGGATTATGATGTCCTCATGGCCGAGGCGGCGAAAGCCGACGCGCTGATCGAGCCGGTCGATGCTTGAGCGCGAGCAGGCGGCGATCGCGGCGACGCTGCTTCACGGACCCGACCATCTGCCCGCCGGATTGTTCGCTGGCGATGACAATGCCGTGCTGCGCGGGCTGCGCGTCCACGCCAACACCGTCTCGCACGCGCGGCTCGTCGCGCTCGAAGAGACGTTTCCGCGCACGCGCGACTATCTCGGTGAGGCCGAATTCAATCGCCTGTCGCGTGCCTTCGTCGAGGGCGGCGGCGCCGAACGCCTCGCGTTACCAGATATCGGCCGCGATTTCGCGGGCTGGCTGGGCGACCCGCTCGCCGCCGACCTCGCGCGGGTCGAATGGGCGTGGCTCGAAAGCTACAACGCCGCCGACGCGCTGCCGCTTCGCCTCGCCGATCTCGCGGGATATGACGAAGCCGCGCTGCTCGGCCTGACCGTCCGCCTGCACCCCGCCACGCGGATCGTGAAGCTGGCGAGCGATGCCGCGCCGCTGATCGACCCCGCTTTCGCGCCCGGCACCGCAGCTCTGCTGGTCACGCGGCCCGACGCCGAGGTGCGGCTGTTCGCGCTGCATCCTGCCGACGATATCGCGCTCGACCGCGCGAAAGAAATTTCGACCCTTGGTAACCTCATCGCTTCGCTCGCCGAAATGCATCCCGACGGTGGTGCCGCAATCGCGGCGCTGATCGACGCAGGGGCATTTGAAAAGGTTTGAGAGATGAATCGCATTGTCGCCTTTTACGACCGCGGCGTGGCGATCGCCGCTTCGCGAATTCCCGAATCGATCGCATTGTTCCTGCTCCGCCTGGCGCTCGCAGGGGTGTTCTGGCGTTCCGGCCAGACCAAGGTGATCGAGGGAAGTTTTCTGCAGATCGACCCGTCGCAATATGACCTGTTCGCCTCGGAATTCTCGGGGCTGCCACTCGACCCGGCGATCGCGGTGCCGCTGACCACCTATGCCGAGCATTTCTTTCCGATCCTGCTGCTACTCGGGCTTGCGACGCGCTTTTCGGCCGGCGCGCTGCTGGTGATGACGATGGTCATCCAGATATTTGTCTTCCCCGACGCCTGGTGGCCGGTGCATTCGCTGTGGGTCGCGATGGCGGCGATCCTGATCGTACGCGGCGGCGGGCTGTTTTCGCTCGACGCGCTGCTTGCTAGGCTGCGGCCGCAATGAGCATCGACGAACCCTCGCTCGCGCGCCTGATGGCCGCATCGCAGCGGGGGGATCGTGCGGCCTATCGCGCACTGCTCGGCGATTGCCGGAAATGGCTCGCGCGCTATTTCGCGCGCCGGATCGCGCCGCATCTGATCGACGATCTGGTGCAGGAGACATTGGTGTCGATGCACCGCAAGCTCGCGACGTGGGATTCGGGGCGGCCGTTCCTGCCCTGGCTCGCGGCGATCGCGCGCTATCGCTGGATCGACATGCTGCGCCGCCAGCGCGACGAGGCCGAGCTTGGCGACAATGACGCCGCCGTCGGCGCCGAGGACGATGCCGTCCACGCGCGGATCAGCATCGACCGGATGCTCGGTTACCTGACGCCGGGACAGGCGCAGGCGATCACGTTGGTAAAGATAGAGGGCGCTTCGATCGCCGAGGCCTCGAAAATATGCGGCCAGAGCGAAAGCCTGGTGAAGGTGAATATCCATCGCGGGTTGAAGAAGCTCGCGCAATTGATTGAAAGTGAATGAAATGAAGGACGCATCGATCGACGCGCTGATCGACGGTCTCGCCACCGATCTGAAGCCCGTCCGCCCGCAGCGTCTGCTGCGCGGCGGGCTTTGGGTCGCGGCGGGCTGGATCGCGGGAGGCGCTGCGCTGCTCTGGCTGTTCGGGATGCGGCACGACCTGTCGGCCGGGCTTGCGATGGCACCGCTGCCGATGCTCGCCTTCTGGCTGATCGCCGCGCTCGGCATGGCGGCAGCGTGGAGCGCGCTGCGCATGGGGCTTCCCTCGGTCGGGCGCGACTATAGCGGCTGGCGCTGGGCAGGGCTCGCGGCGCTTGCGCTGCCTCTGAGTGCGATCTTCATCGGCTTTGGCGACAGCCACAGCGCGATGGAGGCGATGCGCCCCGAACATGGCATGCGCTGCACGGTCGACGGGCTGATCGCCGGGATCGGCGTCGGCGCTGCGCTGTTCGCGTGGCTGAAAGGCGGCGCGCCGACCTCGCCCGCGCGTGCGGGCTGGGTGATCGGGATCGCCGCCGGATCGGCGGGGGCGACCGCCGTCGGGCTCCACTGCTCGTCGAACGACATGATCCACATCGCGATGTGGCACGGGCTCGCCATCCCGCTGTGGGGCGTTGCCGGCCGCGTGCTGCTCGCGCCGCTGCTGCGCTGGTAGGACGAACTGGACAGCAAATATCCTTCCGTGTTATGTAAGTAATACACGAAGGAGATTGGCGATGCGAAACCGGATGATGGCGGTGCTGCCGCTGGCTCTTGCCATGGCGACCACGGCGTGCAGCCACGAAGGGAAGGGCGAGCAGGACGGCGGCAAGCGCACGGTCGATGCCGGCCCCGCGACGACGCAGAGCTATGACCTCAAGGGCTTCACCGCGGTCAAGGTTGCGGGCCCCGACGATGTCACCATCCGCCAGGGGGAGGCCTTCGCGATCACGGCGAAGGGCCCGAAGGCGATCCTCGACGATCTGGAGATCGAGCTGGACGGCGACACGCTGTCGGTCGGCCGCAAGAAATCGGGTTTCAGCTTCTCGCATCGCGACGATGACGGCGTGCGGATCGAGGTGACGATGCCGAAGCTGGTTGCGGCGCGGCTGACCGGATCGGGATCGATCGATGCCGACACGCTCGACGGCGATGCGGTCGAGGCGATCGTCACCGGATCGGGCGACCTCAAGGCGGCCAAGCTCACCGGCCGGAGCGCGAAGCTCAGCATTTCGGGATCTGGCGATATCGAAATCGGCGGCGGCACGGTCGCCAGCGGTGACTATAGCATCACCGGATCGGGCAACATCGACGCCGAAAAGCTCGCCGCGCAGACGATCAACGCGTCGATCGCCGGATCGGGCGATATCGACGCGCAGGCGACGGGCAAGGCCGACATCAACATATTGGGATCGGGCGACGCCAATATCAGCGGCGGCGCCAATTGCACGACGCGCGCGATGGGGTCGGGCACTGCGACCTGCAAGTAAAGCGCGCTGGCACCGATGCTGCGGAACGGTTAAAGCCTGCCCATGACCCTGACCCTGCGCTGGGCCGCGATCGCGGCCATTGCCATCCTGTCCACCGGCCCCGCCTCCGCGGCCGAGAAGCGCTATGGCCTCACCAGTTTCGAGACGATCGAGGTCAATGGCGATTTCACGGTCGAGGTGGCGACGCGCGCGCCGGTCAGCGCGATCGCGACGGGCCCCGCCGATGCGCTCGACCGGCTGACGCTCGAAACGCGCGACGGGCGGCTGGTGATCGGCGAGAAGAAATTCGCGGGCGACGAGAGTCGCAAAAGTCCGGTCGGCGGGGTCGTGATCCGCGTCAATGCGGCGAACCTTGCCTCGGCGAGCCTCGCGGGCGCGGGTTCGCTCCAGATAGACCGGCTGAAGGGGACGCGCGTTTCGGTCGGGCTTCAGGGTCCGGGAAGGCTGACCGTCGGTGATATCGCGACCGACCGGCTGCTCGTCGTGATGGTCGGCAACGGGTCGATGACGCTGGCGGGCAAGGCGAAGCAGGGCCAGCTCAGCCTGTCGGGCGCGGGCGGGATCGACGCCGGGGCGCTCGCGATCGACGAGCTGATCGCCGACGGTGAGGGCGCGGGCGATCATGTGCTGCGCGCGGTCAAGAGCGCCACGATCACGTCGCGCGGGATCGGCAAGACGGTCGTCCTCGGCCGGCCCACCTGCACCGTCCGCAATATCGGCAGCGGATCGGTGACCTGCGGCGCGGCGAAATAAACCTCGCGACCATGTTCCCCTTTCTGAAGAAATCGCCGCCGCCGCCGTCAGTCCCACCCGAAATCGCCATCGGCGCGGTCGAGGGCGTGCCGCCTCCGGCCGTACCCGAAACGCGGCGGCGCAAATGGGCGAGGCGCATTTCGCGCGGCTTCGCGATCTTCGCGGTGACTTTCATTCTCCTCGTCGGCTGGCTCGCGCTCACCGCGCCGCTGTCGAAATCGCTCGAACCGATCGCGCCGCCCGAGGTGACGTTGCTCGCCGCCGACGGCACGCCGATCGCGCGTGCCGGGGCGATCGTCGACAAGCCGGTCAAGGTCAGCGCGCTCCCCAAGCATGTCACCGGCGCTTTCCTCGCGATCGAGGATCGGCGTTTCTACAGTCATTGGGGCGTCGATCCGCGTAGCGTCGGGCGCGCGGTGTGGAGCAATGTCACCGGCGGGCGCACGCAGGGCGGCAGCACGATCACGCAGCAACTCGCGAAATTCACCTTCCTGACCCCCAAACGCACGCTTGGGCGCAAGGCACGCGAGGCGCTGATCGCCTTCTGGCTCGAGGCGTGGCTGACGAAGGACGAGATCCTCGAACGCTATCTCTCGAACGCCTATTTCGGCGACAATACCTATGGACTGCGCGCGGCGTCGCTCCATTATTTCTATCGCCAGCCCGAGAAGCTGACCCCGGCGCAGGCGGCGATGCTTGCTGGACTGGTGCAGGCGCCGTCACGGCTGGCGCCGACAAAGAACCCCGACCTTGCCGCAAAGCGCATGAAGCTCGTCGTCGATGCGATGGTCGACACCGGCACGATCACCGCGGCAGAGGCGAAAGCGATGCGGACGCCGCGCATCGACGTTCGCGCGCGCAACGATCTGCCGACGGGCACCTATTTCGCCGACTGGGCGCTGCCCGAGGCGCGCAGGCTCTCTGACGTCGGCTATTCGCGCCAGACGATCCGCACGACGCTCGACGCGCGGCTGCAGGGGATCGCGCGGCGCGTCACCAGCCGCGCGGCGCCGGGCAAGGCGCAGGTCGCGCTCGTCGCGATGCGGCCGAACGGCGAGGTCGTCGCGATGGTCGGCGGGCGCGACTATGCCGCCTCGCCCTTCAACCGCGTGACGCAGGCGCGGCGCCAGCCGGGCTCGACGTTCAAGCTGTTCGTCTATCTCGCCGCGCTGAAGGATGGAAAGCGGCCCGACGACCTGATCGACAATCGCGCGATCACGACGGGGTCGTACCAGCCGAAGAATGCCGGCGGCGCCTATTCGGACACGATCACGCTGGAGGACGCGTTCGCGACATCGAGCAATGTCGCGGCGGTACGCCTGCTGCGCGAGGTCGGCGACGACAAGGTCATTCGCGTGGCGCGCGATCTTGGCGTCACCTCGCCGCTGGCGCGTGGTGACCCGAGCCTTGCGCTCGGCACGTCGAGCATGACCCTGCTCGAACTCACGGCCGCCTATGCCGCGGTCGCGGCCAACAGCTATCCGGTCGTGCCGCACGCGTTCAAGGAGGAGGAAGCGGGCTGGTTCGAGCGCTGGTTCACCGGCCCCAGGCATTTCCCCTCGGGCGTCCACGACGATATCGAACAGATGCTGCGCGCCGCGGTCAATCGCGGCACCGGCCGCGCGGCGCGGCTGCCGCAGGCCAATTTCGGCAAGACCGGCACCAGCCAGGACAGCCGCGACGCGCTGTTCGTCGGTTATGCGAATGGCCTCGTCGTCGGGGTGTGGATCGGCAACGACGACAATTCGCCGCTGCAGGGCATTTATGGCGGCGGGCTGCCCGCGCGCATCTGGCGCGACTTCATGGTGCAGGCGAACGGGCAGGCCGTGCCGCGCAAGGCGCCGCCCGCGCGCGCCGAGGATCCCGGCACGCCGGTTCAGCCGCTCGACATTCCCGAGATCCCCGCGATCCCGATCGACGACAAGACGAGCGTCGGGGTGAAGGATGGCAATGCGGTGATCAGCACCGAAATCGGCGGAACGAAGGTCGATCTGAAGCTGCCGATCGGCGACCGGCCACCGGCGCCGCCGCCCGCGCCGGCGCAAACGCCGCCGTAGCGGCGCGGAATTTTGCTGCCATCGGCGAAACCGGCGCTATAGGCTGGCGCGATGCTGATCGTCGAAACCCATGAGGCCCGCCCCTGGCCCGACGCGCTCGATTGGGAAGCGCGCGGCGGGGAGGCGGCGAAGGCCGCGCTCGCGCTGACACCCTATGCGGCGCTTGCCGACGCGGCGCCGATGGTCGAGATCGCGATCCGGCTGACCGACGACGCCGAGGTCCAGGCGCTCAACCGCGACTTTCGCGGCAAGGACAGACCGACCAACGTCCTCTCCTTTCCGCAGGTGCAGGCCGACCTGCTCGAAACGCTCGCCAATAGTGACGATGGCGAAATATTGCTCGGTGATATCGTGCTCGCGCGCGAAACCTGCGCGCGCGAGGCGGCGGAGAAGGGGATTGCGCTGGCGGATCATGCGACGCACCTGATCGTCCACGGCACGCTCCACCTCGTCGGCTATGACCATATGGACGCCGCCGCCGCCGCCGCGATGGAGGCGCTGGAGGTGAAAGCGCTTGCATCGCTGGGCATCGCCAATCCATATGCCGATCAGGACTAACAGGGAAAAGCGACGCACATGCCCGACGATCAGGGATCTTCGAACCGATCGGAAGAGGACAGTAGATCCGGCCTGCTGGCCGGATTGAAGACATTGTTGTTCGGCGGCGACAAGGAACCGTCGCTGCGCGAGCAGATCGAAGAGGTCATCGACGAAGCCGAGGAAGAGGGCGACGAGCGGCGCGGCAGCAGCGTCGTCGGCGACCTGTCGCTCATCGAGCGCAAGATGGTGCGCAACCTGCTCCACTTCGGCGAGCAGACCGTCGACGATGTCGCGGTCCCGCGCGGCGAGATCATCGCCATCCCTGAAAGCGCTACTTTCGCCGAGATCGTCGCGGTCTTCGCCGATGCGGGGCACAGCCGCCTGCCGGTCTATCGCGAGACGCTCGACGAGGTCGTCGGGATGATCCACGTCAAGGATGTGTTCGCCGTGCTCGCCGCGGGCAAGACGCCGCCGCCGCTGATCGACCTCATTCGCCAGCCGCTTTATGTGCCGCAGTCGATGGACGTGCTCGACCTGCTGGCCGAAATGCGCGCGAAGCGGACGCATCTGGCGATCGTGATCGACGAATATTCGGGGACCGAGGGCCTCGTCACCTTCGAGGATCTGGTCGAGGAGATCGTCGGCGAGGTCGAGGACGAGCATGACGACGAGCCGACCGCGCTCTTCGTGCGCAACGACGACGGCAGCTGGGACGCCGACGCGCGCGCCGAACTCGACGATATCGGCGAGGCGATCGATCCGCGGCTTGCCGAGGTCGAGGAAGATGTCGACACGCTGGGCGGCCTTTCGGCCGTGCTCGCGGGGCATGTGCCCGAGGTCGGCGAAGTTCTGCAGCATCCGAGCGGCTGGCGGATCGAAGTGATCGAGGCCGACGAGAAACGCGTCCACCGCCTGCGCCTTCACCCGCCGGTCGAGGTCGACCTCGAGGCGCCGCTCGACACCGGCGGCGACTAGTCGGGCCGGACGTTCACCACATTGTATCGCAGCGCTTCCTGAATCGTCAGGCATCGGCGCGTCGAACGGTCGCTTTCGGTCGCGATCGCCTTTTGTCGGTACATGATGTCGGACAACAGGTCGCGCGAGACGTCCAGGCGGATCAGCAGGTCATTATCCTCGGTCGCCATCAGCGCTGCCTCGCGCTCGACATCGCTGATCAACTCGGTGGTCGATTCGGTACCCAATGCGACGCTCGACTGAATGGCATTCTTGTCGCCGGTCATCGTGAACATGTGGACCATGAAATAGCCGCCGGGATCGATCGTTCGCGCGCGGCCGCCCATGAAGACGAAATTGCAGGCACTGAAACACGTCCATCCCGACGGGATTCGGGTGACCATCTGACGGTCCTTGCTGAACTTGCGGATCAGCAAGCCCGCGGCATTGCCGGCGCGGGCATCGCCGCCCGGCGACCGGATCCATATTTCGCTGATCGATGGATTGTCGGTCAGAATCTTTTCGAGCCGCGCGGGAAGTTCGCTGTCGACGCGGCCTTCGGCCAGCAGCACCTTTTCTCCGCTGCGCACAAACGGCGTCAGCACCATCTTCTTATAGTCCGACCAGTTGGGATTGGCGGGGCACGTCGGGTTGTCGGGGTCCATCCCGGGAGGCGTCGCGCCGCCGCAGGCCATGAGGGCGACCAGAGCGGAAATCGGCTTGATCCAGCGGCGCATGAAACCACCCCCTTTCGATCCAGGCTGTGGGCCACTGGATCATGCTAAGCCATCGGCGGCACCAAGACAATAACGGGCGGCGCGCCGCAGCCGCTGTGACCGGCGTCATTGGCCGAACTTGTGGTTCCGCTCATTCGAGACTAGCCTTTTCAATCAAGGAGGGAGGGCATGCGGCCTGTGCTGCGAGGGAAATCGCTGCTCGCGATCATTGGCTCGATATGGCTTTCGAGCGGTGCCGTCGCCGGCGCCTGGCAAGGCGAGCCTCGTCCGGGCGAGGGCGACAAGGCGTTCGTTCCGCCGGCCGTCGTCGAACCGCCGCTGCCCAATCTGCCGGCGCGCCCGGCGCTCGATACCGCAAGCTATCCCGACTGCCGCGAGGATTACCGGAAGATCAAGGCGCCGTTCGATCGGGCGGCCGCGATCAATCGCTGCACCCTTTCGATCGATGATTATTACAACAAGAAGATGCTGCCCTACCGCGAGGCGATGATCGCCTATCAGCAGGCCTTGTCGTCGCTCTATCTGTCGCAGGTTGGCGGCAATAAACGCTATTCGGCCGCGACGCAGGATCGCTTCTATCGGGCGATTATGGCCGAGCATGCCGCCTCCGATCCCGAAGGCGCGAACCTTGCCGCCTATCGCGGGATCGAGGCCCGATATCAGACCGACCGTGCCTATCTCGCCGACCGGTACTGCTTCAACACCGGATGCAATGGCTATCCGGTTCCGGCCGATGCCGCCAGCGGCCCGGTACCGCCAAAGGCCGCGAAGGAGAGAAAAGAGCGCGACGCGCAGACCAAACAGGCCAGCCGCGACGCCGATCCCAAATGCAAACGTGCCCGCAAGCGCGGCGGCGCGCTGGGCGGGCTGCTCGGCGGGGTCGCCGGCAGCGCCGCGGGCCTAAAAGGCGTCGGCACGGCGATCTCCGGACTGGTAGGCGCCGTGCTCGTCGCCGAAATCGCGTGCCAGCTCGACGAGAAGGAACAGAAGGTCGCTGCCGAAGCGACCGTCGCGGTGACGAAAAAGGAAGAGGTCGGCGCGACCGCCCACTGGACCAGCCCGACGCGTCAGGGCGTCGGCGGATCATCGACGATCACCGCCCTCAATACCGAACCCAACGGCACCAAATGCCTGGCGATCACCGACATCGCCATCATCGAAGGCGAGGAGACGCGCGTGTCGAAACGCATGTGCCGGTCGAAACCGGGCGAACCGTACAGCGTCATGGCCTGATAGCGGCGTTGCCTTTGGCGAACGAGAGGACTAGCGCAGGCGAAATGGACATTTCCGACCTGCGCATCGCCCTGTTCAGCGGCAATTACAATATGACTGTCGATGGAGCGAACAAGGCGCTCAACCGCCTCGTCGGCTATCTGCTCTCGAAGGGCGCGGCGGTTCGCGTCTATTCGCCGACCGTTGCCGACCCCGATTTCGAACCGACCGGCGATCTGGTCAGCGTACCGTCGATCGCGATCCCCGGCCGCGCTGAATATCGCATCCCCTTGTCCTTTTCGTCGCGGGTGCGCGAGGATATCGCCAAATTCGCACCGAATGTGATGCATATTTCCAGTCCCGACCGCGTCTCGCGGCAGGCGGCGGCGTGGGCGCGGCGGCGGCATATTCCCATCACCTGTTCGGTTCACACGCGCTTCGAAACCTATTTCCGCTATTATAATCTCTCGTTCCTCGAGCCGCTCGTCGTCGCGTGGCTGCGCAAGCTCTATCGCAAGTGCGACGCGCTGATCGCGCCGTCGGAAAGCTTCGCGCAGGTGCTGCGGCAACAGCGGATGAACTATGATATCGGCATCTGGACGCGCGGCGTCGAGCGCGACACCTTCAATCCGGGGCGCCGCGACTTGAGCTGGCGCCAGTCGTGGGGCATCGCCAACGACACGCCGGTCATCGCATTCCTTGGCCGCCTTGTGATGGAAAAGGGGCTCGACGTGTTCGCCGACACGATCGACCAGCTCGAGCGCCGCAAGGTGCCGCATCAGGTCGTCGTGATCGGCGAGGGGCCGGCGGGCGAGTGGTTCGAATCGCGGCTGCCGGATGCGAAATTCGTCGGTTTCCAGGGCGGCGAGAACCTCGCGCGCGCGCTCGCGTCGTGCGACATGCTGTTCAACCCCTCGGTCACCGAAACCTTCGGCAATGTGACGCTGGAGGCGATGGCGTGCGGGTTGCCCGTCGTCGCGGCGCGCGCGACGGGCAGCGCGAGCATCGTCAAGCACGGCCAGACCGGCTTTCTCGTCGCGCCGGGCGCGATCGGCCTGTTCGCCGACGACCTCGAACTCTATTGCCGCGATCCCCAGCTTCGCGTCGCGCACGGGCAGGCGGCGCTGGTCGAGAGCGGCGCCTATCAATGGGATGCGATCAACCAGTCGGTCGCCGACACCTATCTGCGCCTGATCCGCCAGAAACAGCGGCGGCGGGGCTGATCGCATGGCGGCGGACCTGTTCGGCGAGGATGCGCCCGCACGGCAGGAAGCTCCGGGCGCCGCGCCGCTCGCCGAGCGGCTTCGCCCGCGCCTTTTGGCCGACGTCGTCGGGCAGGAGCATCTGACCGGACCCGACGGCGCGATCGGGCGGATGGTTGCTGCGGGACAATTGTCATCGATCATCCTGTGGGGCCCGCCCGGCACCGGCAAGACGACGATCGCGCGATTGCTCGCCGAGGCGGTGGGGATGCGCTTCGCGATGCTCTCGGCGGTATTCTCCGGCGTGGCTGACCTTCGGCAGGCCTTTGCCGATGCGGAGAAGATGGCGGCGGCGGGCAAGCGCACGCTTTTGTTTGTCGACGAGATTCACCGCTTCAACCGTGCGCAGCAGGACGGCTTCCTGCCCTATGTCGAGCGCGGGACCGTGGTGCTCGTCGGCGCGACCACGGAAAACCCGAGCTTTGCGCTCAACGCCGCGCTGCTCAGCCGCGCGCAGGTGCTCGTGCTGAACCGGCTCGACGAAGCGGCGCTCGGGACGCTGGTCGCGCGCGCCGAAGCCGAGGTGGGGAAGCCGCTGCCGGTGACCGATGAGGCGCGCGCCGCGCTGGTCGCGAGCGCCGACGGCGACGGGCGCTTCTTGCTCAACCAGGTCGAGACGCTGTTTTCGGTGGCGATCGACCAGCCGCTCGACGCAGGCGAGCTCGCGGCTTTCCTGCATCGCCGGATGCCGGTCTATGACAAGGATCGCGACGGCCATTATAATCTCATCTCGGCGCTGCATAAGGCGCTGCGCGGATCGGACGCGCAGGCGTCGCTCTACTGGCTCGCGCGAATGCTCGTTGCGGGCGAAGAACCGCTCTACCTTCTTCGCCGCCTGACGCGCTTCGCGAGCGAGGATATCGGGCTCGCCGATCCGCAGGCGCTGGTGCAGTGCCTTGCCGCGAAGGATGCGTACCAGTTTCTGGGTTCGCCCGAGGGCGAGCTGGCGATCGTGCAGGCGTGTCTCTACCTCGCGACCGCGCCCAAGTCGAACGCCGCCTATATGGCGCAAAAGGCGGCGTGGGCGGCGGCGCGCGACACCGGATCGCTGGCACCGCCCGCGAACATCCTCAACGCCCCGACCAAGTTGATGAAGGATCTGGGCTATGGTGCCGGCTACAGCTACGATCATGATGCGCCCGACGGCTTTTCGGGGGACAATTACTGGCCCGACGAAATGCCGCCGGCGGAATTCTACCGCCCCGTCGACCGCGGCTTCGAAAAGCGGATTGCGGAACGTCTCGCCTGGTGGGACGAGCGGCGGCGCGAGCAGCGGGGCGGGTGACGATGGCAGGGGTGCGTTTCGACGATTGGGACGATGTCGTCGCTTTCGCCTGTGCGCTGCCCGAGGTCGCGATGCTGCCTTTCTATGGCACCCCCTGCCCGAAGCTCAATGGTAAGGCGCTGGCAGCGCCGGGGCGCGAGCCGGGAAGCTTCGCGGTGATGTGCAAGCCCGACGAGAAGGAAATCCTGCTTGAAACCGATCCCGACACTTTCTGGCAGACCCCGCATTATGAAGGCTGGCACGCGCTCCTCGTCCGCTTCGGCTCGCGCGATCCCGGGCGCGTCGCCGACGTCATCCGCCGTGCCTGGTGGGACCGCGCCAAAAAGGAGCAGCGCAGCGCGTTCGGCGAGCGGCCCTGAGATGCTGGTGCGGTTCGTGCTTGGCCTGCTGCTCGCAGCGACGGCTGCCCCAGCGGCCGCGCAGGTGCTCGCGAATGCCGAGATCAACCGTGCCTGGGCGGCGGGCTATCGCGCCGCCTTCACCTGTTCGGCCTTGTGGAACGGCGCGGGCAAGCCGCTCGATGCGATCGAGCGCGACGAGCTGACCGGCATCTATCCCGAGATCGAGGCCGATGTCCGCCTGCTCAAGGCCGATGTCGATACGGCGGCGAAGATTGTCCGTGTGCGCTACCGTGACGACATGCCGCCGCGCATGGCCGTGTGGGGTGCAAGCGACGGTTGTGTGACGCTGCCGATCGGCGCGACGTCGCTGCCGGTGTCCGGCGGCTCACGGGCACGGCCGAACCTCGACGATCGTCCCTGGCCGATGGGCGACAAGGGCGCGCGGGCGCCGGTCGCGCGTGGCCTGACGACGTTCGGCACCGCGACGATGGATATCCAGCGATTCGGCGGCAGGACCAGCGCGCTGCTAGTCCTGAAAAACGGCAAGATCGCGGTCGAGCGCTATTGGGGCGGGCATGATTTGCACACCGCGCAGCGGACCTTCTCGGTCGCCAAGTCGATGGCTGCGACCCTGATCGGCCGCGCCGTGCTGCGCGGCTTGATCGACGTGACGAAGCCCGCGTCGATCGCCGAATGGCAATCGCCGGGCGATCCGCGCTCGCCGATCACAACCGAGCAGCTGATGCGCATGGCGAGCGGGCTGACCAGCGATACCGCGGGCAACCGCAGCGATGCCATCTATATGGGTGGGGCATCGGTGCGCCAGTGGACGACGCAATGGCCGCTGCTGAACCCGCCGAATACGCGCTATCGCTATGCCAACAACGACACGCTGCTCGCGACGCTTTCGCTCAGGGCGGCGGCGGCGAAAGCGGGTCAGGCGCTCGACCCCAATGGCTTCTTCGACCGCATCGGGATGACCCGGACCTTCGCCGAGCATGACGTGAACGGCGACTATATCCTCTCGAGCCAGGTGTGGACGAGCGCGCGCGACCTCGCGCGGCTGGGTTTGCTCTATCAGGACGATGGAATGTGGCAGGGTGCGCGATTGCTGCCCGCGGATTGGCGCGGCTTCGTCACCGCGCCGAGCGGCCCGCAGCCCGAGGGGCCGTTCGGCTATGGCGCGGGCTTCTGGCTCCTGAACGAGTCGCCCGGTGTTCCGGGCGATGCGTTCGGCGCGTTCGGCAACCGCGGCCAGTATCTGGTCGTCATTCCGTCGCGCCGCCTGATCGTCGTCCGGCAGGGCTATGACGATCACAAGCAACGGCTCGATATCGCGAAGCTGGTCGCTGCGGTCGTGGCGGCCGACGACAAGGCGTCGTCGTCGCAAAGGCGCTAGAGTGCGTTGGTTTTGATTGAATCAAAACGCCACTCTAGACTCCTGTTTTTCCTTGATTTCCGAGCCGTGAAATGTTCCCTTTCACTCGAAATCACTCTAGTCCATCCCGGGATAGCGGTTGAACGCGGGCATCTCGTCCAGCGTCTCCATCCAGCCGATCCGCTCGGCGACCTGGATCTGGGCGCCGGCGGGGATCAGGTCCGGGTCGTCGAGCGTTCCCGTCTGCACGTCGATCTTGCCCGGAAAGACCGCCTCGTTGGTATAGAAGAGCCCGGTGCCGCAGTCGCCGCAGAAGTGGCGTCGGCCATGTTCGGACGAGGCGTAGATCTTGGCGGTTCCGCTCGTCTCGAAATCGGCCTGGTTCACCATCGCCCAGGCCACCATCGGTGCGCCGGCATGGCGCCGGCAATCGCTGCAATGACACAGCGCGTGATGGTCGACCTCGGTCGGCATCGAATAGCGGATGGCGCCGCAATGACACCGCCCGCTGGCACGCGAATCGCTCATGGGGACATCTCCTCCTGAAATGAGAACATAACATAAACATAAAATTGGGCAACATGGTCAGCGCCGATCTTAGGTGCGCGTTAACCATATCGGCCTAAACCCGCATTCCGTCGGGATAAGTGGGGGAAAGCATGGCCAGCCAGGGTGTAAACAGGCTCGGCGAGAGGTATCGCGGGCGATGA
Source organism: Sphingopyxis sp. Geo48 (assembly GCF_949769155.1). NCBI lineage: Bacteria > Pseudomonadati > Pseudomonadota > Alphaproteobacteria > Sphingomonadales > Sphingopyxidaceae > Sphingopyxis > Sphingopyxis sp. Geo48. The sequence goes on from NZ_CATKPA010000004.1 coordinate 223,534, forward strand.
CGAAACTGATTATCCAGATTCCCTGCCTGAACGAGGCGGAGGATCTGCCGGCGACGCTCGCCGCGCTGCCGCGCCGCATTGCCGGAATCGATACCATCGAGATCCTCGTCATCGACGACGGCAGCACCGACAACACGGCGCAGGTCGCGCGCATGTGGGGCGCACATCACGTCGTCAGCCACCGCACCAATCGCGGCCTTGCCGCCGCCTTCCAGTCGGGGCTCGACGCCGCGCTGCGCGCCGGGGCAGACATTGTCGTCAACACCGACGCCGACGGCCAATATGCGGGCGAGGATATCGCGACCATCGTCGCGCCGATCGTCGAGGGCCGTGCCGATATCGTGATCGGTGACCGCGGGGTCGCCGACAATGCCCATTTCGGACCAATCAAGCGCCGGCTGCAGCGGCTTGGCAGCGCGGTCGTCCAGCGGCTCGCCAATGTCGAGGTGCCCGACGCGGTCAGCGGCTTCCGCGCGATCAGCCGCGAGGCCGCGCAGCGCATCACCATTACGACCGAATTCAGCTACACCACCGACATGCTGATCCAGGCGGGACGCAAGCGGCTCGCGGTCATCAGCGTGCCGATCCGCACCAACGCCACGACGCGGCCGTCGCGGCTGTTCAAGTCGGTGCCGCGTTTCATCATGAACACCGGTCTGACTATGGTGCGCGCCTACACGACGTATAGACCGCTGCGCGTGTTCGTCGGTCTCGGGACCGCGATCGGTTTTGTCGGGCTGTTGCCGCTCGTCCGCTTCCTCTTCCTCTTCGCGCGGGGCGACGGCGACGGCCATGTCCAGTCACTGGTCATAGGCGGCGCGCTGCTCGTCCTTGGTACGCTTGTCGCGGTCATGGGAATGCTCGCCGACCTGATAGCCGCGAACCGCAAGCTGATCGAAGCGAGCCTGAAACGGCTCGCCGAGATCGAGGATCGCCTGCCGCCCCCCGCGACCGAAGCGCCGCGCGATACGGCCGTGCCGCCGCGCGCCGGAACTGCGTGATGGATGCGGCCGCGTCCGGGGCCGTCGCTCCGGCATCGACGCGCCGCCGCTGGCTTCCCGCCACGCAATCGGAGTTCTGGCCCTTTGCCGCGATTGCCGTCGCCCTCCTCGCCCATCTGCACATGGCACTGACGCGGGCGATCAACTGGGACGAATTCTATCATTACAGCCAGGTCCAGAAGCTGGTCCAGGGCACGCTGAACGAACCGCTGCAGACGCTCTATACCCGCGCCTTCGCATGGGTTGCCGATCTGCCGGGGTCGGGGATCGACCATATCATCGTCATCCGTCTGTTCATGCTCATGTGCGAACTGGTGGTCACGGCCGCGATCATCGGCGCGGCTTCGCGTTTCGTCGCACGTCCGGTCGCGGCGCTGTGTGCGCTCGCCTATCTCACCACGGGCTACGTCCTGCAGCATGGCACCTCGTTCCGGTTCGATGCGCCCGCCGCGGCGTTGCTGATGACGGCGGCTTGCCTGTTGTTGCGCGCGCGTTTGGCAGGCTGGTCGATCTTCTTCGCCGGCGTTCTCGCCGGAACCTCGGTGGTCCTGACAATCAAGACGATTCTCTATGCGCCGGTCTTTCTCGGCATCGCTTGGTTTCTCTGGTACGAGGCGGCGGACAGGCGCACGACCGCCTTCCGGTTGATCGTGGTCGGCGCGACCGCGCTGCTGTCCGCCGCCCTGATTTATACGCTCCACGCGAGTACGCTTGCTTCCGGCAGCGGAGGCGAGGCGACGAGCCTGGTGTCGAGCGCCGGCCGCAACATGCTCGCCTTCCTATCCTATTGGAAATCGACGCTGAAAGGCGCGGAGCTGTCGATCGCGCAGACGCTGATCGTCCTGCTGTGCCCGTTCACGCTTTGGGCCTCGGCCCGGCCGAAAGCGCAAAAGATCGTTCTGGCGGGCTTTTACCTGCCGATACTGACGCTGGTCTTCTATCACAACACCGCGCCCTATTTCTCCGTCTATATCCTGCCGCCGGTATTCGTCGCGTGCGGCGCGGTGCTGCAGTGGATTGCCGGCCGCCGCCTGTCGGCCGCGCTTGCTGCGTTGTTCCTGCTGAGCGGCGCGACCGTGCTGCTGCGCGAGCCGCCGAACGCGATGGAAAGGCAGCGCCAGATTCTCCGCGTCGCCGACCGGATGTTCCCGGACGGCGTCGCCTATTTCGACAGCTGCGCGATGCTAGGCCGTTTTCCGAAGGCCAATCCCTTTATGACCCTGTGGGGGATTACCCGCTACAAGGCCGGCGACTTTCCCAGCATGAGGGAGACGATGGCGGCGGAGCCTGTGCCGCTGGTGGTCGTCAACGACTATATGTTCAAGAATGCGCTGACGGGGACCGGCCCGGTTCCGCAATTTCTGCCGACCGACCTCGCCGCGATCCGCGACACCTATATTCCGTTCTGGGGGCCGTTCTGGATCGCCGGCGAAATCGTCCCCGCCGATGCCGCGGACCATGATTTCGAAATTCGTGTTCCGGGGACTTATACGGTTCGCGATGCGAAACTCGCGGTCGACGGCAAGCCGCTGGGGGTCGGGAACCGGATTTTCCTCGATCGCGGGCAGCACCGCGCCTCGACTGCGGGGGGCACCGCCGCGCGCCTGACATGGGGTGATCGGCTGGAGGTCCCCGCCGAACCCGATCGCGGCGGCCCGATGTTCATGCCCTTCTGAGAGCCGCAGGACGGCGGCTGGCGAAGCCTATTCGGCCGGCCGCCGCGCCAGCACGATCATTCCGAACATCAGGTCGCCGCCGATCGAGGCGACCCGAAGGGCGAGCACCGCCGCAAGCGATGCCGCCGTCGGTATGGAGCCGCCCGCCAGCGCGAGCAGCGCGGCCTCCCGCACGCCGATGCCGCCGGGCGCCACGGGCACGACGAAGCCGGCCAGCCAGGCGAGCAGGAAGACGGCGGCGAAATGGGGCAGGCTGGTTCCGGCGGGGAATACCGCGCCGCCGACGAGCGCGGCGGCAAGGCCGAACAGGCCGAAGGCGACGATCTGCCATCCCATTGCCGATATTAGCGGACGCCGGAACGCGAACAGCCCGGCGGCAGTCGCCGCGATCACCAGCAGCGCGGCGATGGGCGAACGATCGAACAGGAAGAAGACGGCCGCTGCGGCCATGCTGCTGAGGAGGTGGAACCCCACCTCGAGCCCCGTGGATTGCGCCAGCCGCTTTTGTCCCAGGCCTCGCTTCGCACCCTCGATCTGGCGGCTCACATATTGGAAGATCGAGCCCGGCAGATATTTGAGCAAGACTCCGCGGGCATAAATGCCGAGCAGTCTGCGCCGCGGTACCGTCCGGTCCGGATCGACCGTCGTTGACCAGGCTTGTGCAAGGAGGCGGTCGGCCAGCGCAAAGAGTAGCATGGCCCCAGCGACCGCCGCGACGAAGTCCCGGGACAGATGCGAACGCAACGTCGCCCAGTCGAGCCACCACAGGCGATCGCCGATGAACAGTAGACTGGCGGCGAGTGCCGCCGCGCCGGCCCAGCGGACGAGCCGGCCCAGCACCGGCGTCCATGCGCCGGCGGCCAAATCAGCCACGCAGGATGCTGCTGTGATCGGGATAGGGCACGCAATAGGAGCGGCCGAAATAGCGACGCTCGGCCAGGCCGCACGTCCCGATCGCGCTGCGGTAACGGCTGCGGCCGCTATCGTCGAACAGGATGACACCGTCGGGGCGCAGATGCGGGATCGCGTGCCACAGGCAGGCCACACGCTCGCGGCCGTCGACCACGATCAGGTCATAGGTATCGTCGCTCTCGTCGATCGCCGCCGCGTAGGCACCGCTTTCGAGATCGCGGTGCCAGAGTGTCACATGGTCGAAACTCGACGCCTTCCCCGCGACCTTGCGCAGCCAGTCGGCATGGTGCTCGACCGACGTTACACTGCCGGCGCGCGCGGCGAGCCAGGCGGTGCTGGCGCCCGAGCCATACTCGAAAACGCGTGCCCCCGGATGCGCGCGCAAATGCGCCTCCACATCGCGCGTTGCGGCGACGTTCCACCATGGCAGGTCAAGCGCGATCATGCGGTCGATGTCATGGATGGCGAGCAGCGACGCCGCCCAGCGTTCGAGGCCATAGGGGGCGCTGCGTGCCGCCCGTTCGGCGAGCCTTGCGAAGGGGCCGAGCCCTGCTACGGCTTGAACGATTCCCGAATAGGATTGCTTGACGAGCTGCATCGACTTTCCTGCGGCCGGATGGCGGGACAACACAATATTAACCAAGGTGTCCTTTCGAAACGTTAACTCGAGCACGAAAATCGACCTTTGGACCGGCGCACGGCGCAGAAGGTCGAATGTCAACGAGCCCACGGAGTTAACATCGAATTATCCATGATGTGTCAAAGACGCGGGATGCGTACTAAAGAGCTTCTCCGGTTAACAGTCGAACGGCCTGCCATCCTTGCGATCATGGCGTTCGCGATCGTTGCGTTGCAGGGGGCGACTGGCAGCCTGACGCTCCTCTATCTCCAGCGGCAGGATCGCTGGCTACTATTCGCCGCCGTCTTGTTGCTCGCCCTTTGCTTGCCGCGGCTCTCCCCGCGGGCGAAGGCGCTGCGCGGTGGCCCGCCATTGGCGCTGGGCGTGGGCTGCCTAATGGCCGTCGTCGCCTTTGCGGGTCACTACGCCATATTGTCGGGATATGATCTGAGCCGCGACGAGCAGATGGCGACATTCGACGCGGCCGTCTTTGCGCAGGGGCAACTGGTCGCCCCGCTGACGGGTATCTGGCGCCATCATGCCGAAGCGCTCAACACCATGTTCATGTATCCGACAAGAGAGACGGCGGCCTGGATATCGGCCTATCTGCCGTTGAACGCACTGATCCGGACGCTTTTCGGGTTGCTCGGCGATGCTGCGCTGACCGGCCCCGCCATGCTGGCGGTCGGCGCGGCCGCGTTGTGGGGATGCGCGCGGCGTATCTGGCCCGACAGCCACGAGCCGGCCGTGGTTGCGCTGCTGCTCTATGCCGGCTCCGGGCAGGTTCTCTTCAATGGCATGACGGCTTACGCCATGCCGGCGCATCTGGCGCTCAACCTTTGCTGGCTATGTCTGTTCCTGCGTCGGACGATAACGGCCGACCTGGCGGCAATGGCAATCGGATTTCTGGCTGTCGGCCTGCATCAGCCGATTATGCATCCGATGTTCGCGGCACCGATCCTGAGCCTGCTGCTGCTGGAACGCGCCTGGCGCCGCGCGGCGCTCTATTTTGTTGGATATGCTATCATAGGTGCGTTCTGGGCCTGGTGGCCCAACGCCATGTGGGCGTTGGTCGAGAGCAACGCGATGGCCCCGAAAGGCGAAGGCGTCGATTATATCAGTCGGCTAGCGGCCACGGTTGCGCTCGGCGACGGGATCCGCATTGCCAATATGGTACCGAACATCCTGCGTTTTTTCGCATGGCAGCACCTGCTTCTCCTGCCGCTTCTGTCCACCGGGATCGTCCTCGCTCGCCGAAACCGGCTGGCCGGCGCGCTCTTCGGCGGCATCCTGCTAACCGTGGGCGTCATGTTCGCGATATTGCCCTATCAGGGGCACGGGTTCGGATATCGTTACCTGCACGGGCTGATCGGAAACTTCATCCTGCTCTCCGTTTATGGTTGGACGACGCTGGGCGAAGCGCAGGCGCTCTGGCGCAGTCTCCTGTTGCGTACCACGGTAGCCGGGCTGGCCGTAATCCTGCCCCTGCAGGCCTATATGGCGCACGCTTCCTATGTAGTGCCGGCACGGGCTTCGGAACGGCTCGCCCGCAGCGAAGCCGATTTTGTGGTGGTGGGCGAGGACGATGCTCCGTTCGTCGCCGATCTGGTCATCAACCCGCCTGGGCTCGATCTGCGGCCGGTCCGGCTGATACGCGGACGGATAGACCCTGAACTCGCGCGGGCGCTCTGCGCAATGCGTCCCGCGCCGCTGGTCGCTTTCGCGGGTGAAGGGCTGCTCCGCCCCATTCGTGCTTATCACGCGGACGGGGCCCCCACGGTGGATGTGGAAAAAGCCAATCGTGCCGTAGCAGCGCTTTTGCGCAGCCAAGGGTGCCGGACGGCGATTATCGAATGATCAGCACAAGCCGTCGAGAAGCGCGGCCGCCATCCGGCGCCAGTCATAGGCTTCCGCAGCATAGCCGGCCATCCCGGCCGTATCGACCGGCGCGTCCTTAAGCGCATCGATTGCGGCGGCGCAGCGACCGGCCGAACCCTCCGGGTCGGTGAGGTCGATGTCGACGCCGATAAGCCAGCGGCCGGCGGCTGGGTCTGCCCTCGCGCTGCCGTCGCCGCAGATCACGGGAAGGCCGCAGGCCATCGCTTCCTGTACGACCAGCGGATAACCCTCGCCCACGCTCGGCAGTAACAGCATGTCAGCCGCACGATAAAGGTCGGCGATCGCTTCCTGCGGCTGCTGGCCGAGCGGATGCACGTTCGCCAGGTCCCACTCGTGCGGATCGATCGGACCTTGTCCGAGCAGGGCGAAATGCACGTCGGGGCGTTGCTGCGCGAGTAGTCTGAGAATGCGTAAGCCTTTCTTGTCGACGAAACGGCCGACGAAGACCGCAAGCGGGGCGTCGGTTGGAAGGCCCCATCGCGTCCGGGTTTCGTCGCGCGCGCGCGCGCGCTGCGCGTTGAAGACCGAATGGTCGACGCCGTTGAAGACGAGCAGCGAAGGGCGCCGGGGCGGCGCGCCGAGCAGGTCGTCGCGCACCGTCGCGCTGATGAAGGCGAGCCTGTCGGCGGCCGCCATCATCGGCCGGGTGACGATTGCGTTGGCCAGACGCATCACGCCGTTCAACAGCGGGCCCGTAAAAGGAATCACTCCGATATGCTGGATCATGATTGCGCGTTTGTTCGCCGCTTTGGCGAATATCATCGCCAGGATCGACGTTACATAGAGCGCGTCGTGGATCACCACGGCATCGGCATCGCGGACCGCTCGCCATAGCCGGGCTATGGAACGTGGGCCGGGCAGCGGCATCGGCAGACCGGTCAGTTTCTCGGTTGGGTTGGCGCAGTGCAGGGCAATGAGCCGCGCCGGACTTTTCGGCAGCCCGTCGGCATCGCTCGCCGCCCATGCGACGTCGTGTCCGGCGTCGGCGAATTCGCGATTCAGATGCGCCGCCACGCGTTCCAGCCCACCGCCGTGCGTGTCGAAGAAATTGCTGACGGAAACTATCCTCATCGCGGTACCGATGACCGTTACGACCCGGCCCCGGACAGGCGGGGCACGATCGCCCACCGGACCGCGATGAAGTTCCAGATCACGAGCACCGCCGCCGCCATCGTTGTCGAGATCCCGACACTGAACCCGATGATATCATGTCCCAAGCCGATCAGAATGACGGTTAGGGGTAGGTTGAGCGCAACCGCCGAAACGTAGCGCGCGAATGCCGCGAAACTGCGATCGACATCGAACGTCCAGCGGCTGTGCAGGAGAAAGCCGGTAATCGCGCTGAGGCAGAAGCCGACGAAGGTCGCAAAGGCGTAATGCACGCCGACCTTGGCGAGCAAAGGTACCATTGCTATGCTGAGCAGCAGGCAGATCGCTGACACGACCGAATAGCGAAAAGTCTGCAGGAGGTTGGTCATGAGGGGTGCTTCTCGCACCGAGTCACATAGACGCAGCCATTGTCGAACCGGATCTGCGCCGGGGTGACGGCTTCCTCCATCAATCCGCGCAGGTTCATGACCGTTGCGATCGCTCCCGCGATCAGCCCGCCAACCAGCGGTATCCGGCGCAGGAACACGGCATAACCGGTCGAACGGATCATGGTCGTGGTGCCCAGCGGGCCCACGATCGACTCGATTTCGCGAACCGCGAAACCGCGGGTCTCGATGTCGTTGATCAGTCCGACGCGGGTCCAGCGGCGATGGTCTTCCGGATGCGGGTGATAGAGCCATGTCCCGTGCGTTGAAAGGAACAGGATGCCGCCGGGCTTCAATATGCGGGAAATCTCCGCGAAATAGACATCGAGATTGCGGACATGCTCGAGAACTTGAACCGAGATCACGATGTCGATGCTCGCATCCGCAAGTTGAATCCGTCCGTCCGGCGCTATCGAAACATCCGCTTCGTGGCCGAAGTCGGCGCCGAGATAGATGGCCTCGCGTCCCTTGAAGAGCGGCGCATAGGGCCTATTTCCACATCCGAAATCGAGGACTTTCTGCCCTTCGCGTACATGACGGGTGACAAGCTGGCCGAGCACGCGCGTCATTCCCCGCAGCATCAACCAGTCGGTATCGAAAATGCGGGGATGGAGCCGCCGCTCGGCATCGGTCGGCATGACCTACACCATATCCTGAGTTTCGAGACGGGCGTATACGCTTGGGAGTTGGAGATAGCGTAGCAGCTTCGCTTCCTTGCGCCCGCGGGTGACGGTGTCGAGTATCAGCCCGCAGAACAGGCTGAGAAATGCAAGGATCATCGTTCCGGTCGCCAGTAAGGCCATCGGCAGGCGCGGAACGGTGTAGCTGTGCATATATTCGGCTATGACGGGATAGCCGAAGAGGAGGGCGAGCGACAAAAGGAAGAGGGAGATCGACCCGAAAAGGGCGAACGGGCGTTCTTGCTTCAGCAATGTCGCGATCGTCCAAAGGATACGGAAGCCGTCGGTCACGGTTTGCAGCTTGCTTTCGGAACCTTCGACCCGATCCTTGAAACGTGTCGGAGCTTCGCTGGTCGGCATTTCGAGCTGCAACGCGTGGATGGTCAGTTCGGTCTCGATTTCGAACCCCTGCGACATTTGCGGAAAGGATTTGACGAACCGCTTGGAAAAGGCGCGATAGCCGCTGAGCATGTCGCTGAAGCCGCCCCCGAAAATCGCTCGCACTAGTGACGTCAGCATCCAGTTGCCGAACCGATGGGCAGGCCGATATGCGGTCCCGCTCGTGTCCACGCGCGTTCCGACCACCATATCGAACCCGCCATCGACAAGCTGCCTGATTAAATCGGGAGCCGCCTCGGCATCGTAGGTCTCGTCGGCGTCGCACATGATGTAGATGTCCGCGTCGATATCGGCAAACATGCGGCGAACGACGAAACCCTTGCCTTGCCTCGGTTCGCTGCGGACGATCGCACCCGCGCGCCGGGCGATTTCGGCCGAGTTGTCGCGACTGTTGTTGTCATACACATAGATTTTGGCGTCGGGGAGCATCGCGCGGAAACGGTCGATTACCGTGGCGATTACCAACCCCTCATTGTAGCAGGGCAAAAGGACCGCGATGGTCACAGGAACATCGTCGCGTGCCAGTTGTCCCGCTGTCTCAAACTGCCCGGCGCGCATGAACATTTTAGGAAGCCCCCAAGAATCCTCGTCAAATTCTTTCGGGAAGCTAGGCAGATTTAGTTAATAACTGCTTAGGAAAGCGCGTCGGGCTGGGACGGAAACGAGGTATGATGACAGGTTTGTTGCCGCCATTTCCTCAATCGCCGAGATCGACCCCGTGGCTCTTCGCCCACGCCAGATATTGCCCACGCGGATCGGCGGCAGGCCGGGCGAGCATCGCGGGGATGGCGGCGCGGAGCGCCGCGAGGTCGAGCGAGCGGATCATCGCCTTGACCGGGCCGACGCCCGCCGGGGTGATCGACAGCCGTTCGATCCCGATGCCGAGCAGCGCCATTGCCTCCAATGGCCGCCCGCCCATCTCGCCGCAGACGCCAAGCTGCACCTTCGTTCCCGCGACGAGCTTCACGACACGCGACAGGTAACGCATGACGGTCGGCGACAGCCAGTCGTAGCGTTCGGCAAGCCGCGGGTGCGCGCGGTCGGCGGCGAACAGGAACTGGGTAAGGTCGTTGGTCCCGATCGACAGGAAATCAAGGTGCGGCAGCATCAGGTCGAGCGTTTCGACCAGACCCGGCACTTCGAGCATCGCCCCATAGCGGATCGCGACGGGCAGCTTCTTGTTGTGCTGCGCGAGCCACGCGCGCTGCTTCACGAACAGGTCGCGCGCCGCCTCATACTCCCAGGGTTCGGACACCATCGGGAACATGACGTTGAGCGTGCGGCCGGCCGCCGCCTCCATCAGCGCACGCGCCTGGACCTTGAGCAATCCTTCGCGTTCGAGCGCGAGGCGCAGCGCGCGCCAGCCCATCGCGGGATTTTCCTCCTGCGCGGTGTCGCCGAGGTTCATATAGGGGAGCGCCTTGTCGCCCCCGATGTCGACGGTGCGGAAGATGACCGGCCGCTCGCCCGCCGCGTCGAGCACGTCGCGATAGAGCCGCTGCTGCCGCTCGCGCTGGGGCAGGGTGGCCGATACGAGGAACTGGAATTCGGTGCGGAACAGGCCGATGCCGCGCGCGCCGGTGAGGTCGAGCGCCGCGACATCCTCGCGCAGCCCGGCGTTGATCATCAGTTCGATCGGCACGCCGTCCTTCGTGACCGCGGGCAGGTCGCGCAGCGCGGCGAGATTGGCGCGGCGCTTCTGCGAGATTTCGAGCTTGGCGTCGAAGGCTTCCTGGACCGCAGGGGTCGGACGGACCTGGACCGTGCCCGCCCCGGCGTCGAGCAGCAGCGCGTCGCCCTCGCGGATCGAGGTGCGGACGTCGCGGACGCGGCCGATCACCGGCACGCCCATCGCGCGCGCGACGATGATGACGTGCGCGGTGAGCGATCCTTCCTCCAGCACCACGCCTTTCAGGCGGCGGCGGTCGTATTCGAGCAGCTCGGCGGGGCCGAGGTTGCGCGCGATCAGGATCGAATCCTGGCGAAGCCCCATTTGCGCCGCGGTGCCCATCTGGCCCGAGACGATGCGGATCAGCCGGTTCGACAGATCCTCGAGGTCGTGCATCCGGTCGCGGAGCAGCGGGTCGTCGATCTGGCGCATCCGCATCCGGGTGCGCTGCTGGACGCGCTCGATCGCCGCCTCGGCGGTCAGGCCGCTGTCGATCGCCTCGTTGATCCGGCGCGACCAGCCCTCGTCATAGGCGAACATCTTGTAGGTTTCGAGCACCTCCTCATGCTCGCCGCCGACGCCGAATTCGGCCTGGCTCGCCATGCGGTCGATCTGCTCGCGCATCTTGTCGAACGCGGCATAGACGCGGTGGCGCTCGGCTTCGGTATCGTCGGCGACGGTATGCTCGATCGTGATGCGCGGCTGGTGGAACACGGCGACGCCGGCGCCCATCCCGTCGACCAGCTTCTGGCCGGTCAATCGCTGCGCCGACTGGTCGGTCGCCGCAGCATCGGTGCGCGCCGCGGTGTCGACAAGGTCGGCGTTGGCGATGAGTTCGGACAGCACCATCGCAACCGTCTGCAGCGTCTCGATCTCGATCTCTTCATAGCGGCGCGGGTCGCTGTGCTGGACGCAGAGCACGCCGACGGCGCGTTCGCGGCGGATGATCGGCACGCCCGCGAAGCTGTGGAACAATTCCTCACCGGTTTCGGGGCGGTAGGAAAAGTCGGGATGCGCCGCAGCCTCGTCGAGGTTCAGCGTCTCGATCTGCTCGGCAATCGTGCCGACCAGCCCTTCGCCGAGGCCGAGGCGGGTGACGTGCACCGCCTCCTGCTTCAGGCCGCGCGTGGCGTAGAGTTCGAGCGACCCGTCGCGCAGCAGGTAGATCGAGCAGACCTCGCTGTGCAGGCATTCGCCGATGATTCCGACGACCTGGTTGAGCTTGCTTTGCGCGTTGGTGCGCGCCGCCATCACCTCGTGCAGCCGGGTCAGGATTTCGCGCGCCGACTGCGCGGCGGTCGAGGGAGGGGGCGGAGCATTGGTCATCGCTCCACCCTGCTAACAGATGCGTTCACCCGTTGCTATCGCCCCACGTTATTTTCGTTCAGGGCTTTGCCGAGGCCAGCTGCACGGTCTGTCCGCTGCGCCATTCGGCCAGATCGGCCTGATATTGCGCATAGGCGCGATAGAAGTCGGTGAAGGGCCGGTCGAGCTCGCTGAGCAGGGCCGGGGCCGCTTCGATCGCCTCGGCGGCGCTCATTCCGCGCATCCGTTCCGCCACCGATCCGGCGACCGGACAGAATTGCTTCTGCGCGGGCGGCTGCGCGAAATAGTTGAACAGCTTCGTCGACATGCGGTCGCGCACGGCGACGCCGGTACGCGCGATCACCGTCCCCTCGGCGGCGCGGATCAGATTGCCGTGGCGCGCGATGATATCGTTATAGTCGGCGATGAGCCGCAGCGAGCCCGGATGCCGGCAGCCGATGGCGGCCACGTTGAGCGCGATCTTGACGTTCCAGAACGCCACGTGACCGGTCAAATCACGATTGGGCGTCACGAAATCGCCGCGCGCATCGAGCGGCGGCAGGCGCAGGTTGGGCGCGGCATATCCGGGTGCCTGCGGCTCCTGCGTCCGATATTGGGCGGCGGCAGGCGCGGCCGCCAGCGCCGCCGCGCAAGCGGCGACGAATCCGATCGATCTGGTCATGTTCCCAAGTCCCCCAAGGCTCTCGCGAGCGGCGCCGGACGGTTCCGGCAAGGAGGACGATAAGGGGCGGTGGAGAGTCGAAACGTTGCCGGAAATTCATCATGAACGCGGCGGAAAGGCTGTTTCGCAGGCTCCGGTCCACCATGGGAGGTATGGCCATTGCCGGCGCATGAATTTCGAAATGCACGGCTTTTTCGGCCGGGCGGAAACCGGGCGCGACCGGGCGCTGGCGGTTTGACGTCACATCGCACGCAACGGGGTTAACCCGAAATGCGACGAGCCGAAGGCGATTTTCACGGCGCACCCGGCGCGGCGTTGCACGAGTGCAACACCGCCGCCCGCGCTCGCGGATTGTCACATGCCGGCCGGCGACCCAGCGGGCCGGACCGGCGTCGCCATCGGCGCGACGGGAGTGGTCGCGAGCGGCGCCGGGGCATATTTCGCGTCCCATGCGGCCGCCTCTACCTGATAGGCGGCGTAGGCCTCGTAAAAGTCGAGAAACGGCTGGTCGAGCCGCGACAGATAGGCCGGCGCCTGCGCTATCACCTGCGCCGTCGGCTCGGACGAGACGAGCTGCGCGATTTCGTTGGCGCGCGCGCAGAAGGCGCGCTGCGCGGGCGGCTGCGCGAAATAGTTGAAAAGCTGGGTCGACAGCCGGTCGCGCGGCGCAATGCCGTTGTTCCTGTTCTGCTTGCCCAGTTCGGTGATGACCGTCTTTTCGGTCGATTTGATCACTTTGGCGTGGGTCTTGATGATCTTGTTATAGGCGGCGACGAGTGTCGCTTCCTCGGTCCCGCGACAACCGATCGCGGCGACGTTGAGCCCGATCTTGAGCTGCCAGAAGGCGCGGTCGCCGGTGACGGCCGTGTTGGCGGTGACGAAGCGGCCGTCGACGCCGCGGCCCGGCAGGATCTGCGTGTGCGCCGCGTTGCCGGGGGGCAGCGGGCGGGGCGGGATCACGATCGCGACCGGCGGCGGGGGCGGCGGCGGGGCAGGGGGCTTCTTTGCCGAGCAGGCGGCGACGCTCGCCAGCAAGCCGACTGCGATGATCTTACGCGACATAGTCATGATATTCTCCCCAACCGCTCGACCATGCGGTTTCAACCCCGGGCACGCAACGCCTCGTCGGCCTGTTGCACCAAAGTTGCGATAATCTCGGCAACGCTCTCCTCGCGGGTTACCATACCCACAGATTGCCCTGCCATTAACGAACCGCCGTCGACGTCGCCGTCGATGACCGCGCGGCGGAGCGCGCCCGCCCAATAATGTTCGATTTCGAGCTGCGCCGCCGCCATGTCGACCTCGCCCGCGTCGAGCCTGTTCGCGACCTCGCGCTGCTTCGCGGTGAAGGCTTCGGTGCCATTGTTCTTGAGCGCGCGTACCGGGATCACCGGCAGGCGCGGGTCGATCTGGACGCTGGCGACGGCGTCGCGCGCCGCGGCGCGGATGAAGGCTTTCTTGAAATTGGGATGCGCGATGCTCTCGGTCGCGCAGACGAAGCGCGTGCCGAGCTGGACGCCCGAGGCGCCCATTTCGAGATAGCCCGCGATCGCCTCGCCACGGCCGATGCCGCCGGCGACGAAGATCGGCACGTCGTTCGCGAGTTCGGGCAGAATCTCCTGCGCCAGCACGCTCGTCGATACCGGGCCGATGTGGCCGCCGGCTTCCATCCCCTCGATCACCAGCGCGTCGACTCCCGAGCGAACGAGCTTCTTGGCGAGGGCCAGCGTTGGCGCAAAGCAGATGACTTTCGCGCCCGACGCCTTGATCGCCTCAAGGCTGCCCTTGGGAGGCAGGCCGCCCGCGAGCACGACATGGCCGACCCGATGCTTCGCGCACACCTCGATCAGCTCGAAGAGCTGCGGGTGCATCGTGATCAGGTTGACGCCGAAATTGCGCGTCGCGAGCGCCTTGGTCGCCGCAATCTCGGTATCGAGCATTTCGGGTGTCATCGCGCCGCACGCGATCACGCCGAAGCCGCCGGCGTTACTGATCGCGCTCACCAGATTGCGTTCCGAGACCCAGCTCATCGCGCCGCAAAGGATGGCATAGTCGCTGCCGAGAAGTTCGGTACCGCGGGCCATCAGTTCGTTCATTTTGGTCATTGGCTGCGCCTTTGCCAGCGTTGGCGCGCGGGCGCAATCACTTCGGCGACGAACGGTTTCGGCTGGTCGCAGCGCTGAATCCGTTCGGCGCGGCAACTTCACCTTTGGGCGCAGAAAGCAAATTTATTGATTGTCAACTAAAACACTTAGGATATGGTTTCGTCGACTCACAAGGAGGGAAAGGCAAAGCATGAGCACCACCAAAGAACAGCCGCAGGGTGAAAGCGGCGATACGCCGCGCGCTGTGCAGACCGTGCTCGATGCGCTGGAAAAGCTGAAGTTCGGAGCGATCCAGCTCACCGTCCACGAAGGACGGCTGGTGCAGGTCGATGTGACCGAACGCCACCGCTACCCGAACTGATTTTCACAGCTCCCGACCGGGGATTCTCCCCTTCCTGCCGCAGACCGGACCGCCGGATGTGGCAATTTTCTTGCATCATCAAAGCAACAGGAAATTGTCATGACCGCAAAATATCCGTCCGCCCGCCGCCGCTTGCCGGCGTCGGCTCTTACGCTTTCTTTCCTGCTCGCGCTCGGCGCCACGCCCGCTTTCGCGGCGGAAGCAGCGGCTGGAACGGAAGACGGCTCGGCGGTCGCCGGGGCGGCGGCCGGCGCGGCCGATGCCGCCACGCAGATCGATGACGATGTCAGCCGCGGCGACGTGATCATCGTGACTGCGCGCCGCCGCCAGGAAACGGCGCAGGAAGTTCCGGTCGCAATCTCGGTGATCCGGGGCGATTCGATCGAGGCGACGGGCAACTTCAACGTCGTGAAGCTCCAGCAACTCGCTCCGACGTTGCAGGTCTATACCTCGAACCCGCGCAACACCTCGGTCAACATCCGCGGCCTTGGCGTGCCCTTCGGCCTGACCAGCGACGGCTTCGAACAAGGTGTCGGCATCTATGTAGACGACGTCTATAATTCGCGCGTCGCCGCCGCGACCTTCGATTTCCTCGACGTCGCCCAGGTCGAGGTGCTCCGCGGTCCGCAGGGTACGCTCTACGGGAAGAATACGACCGCGGGCGCGATCAACATCACGACCAACCAGCCGACCTTCGACTTCGAGGGCCGCGCCGAGCTGAGCGTCGGCAATCTCAAATACCGGCAGGCCAAGGCGGCGATTTCCGGTCCGCTTTCGGACAAGATCGCTGCGCGTGTCGCGATTGCCGCGACCAGCCGTCGCGGCACGCTGTTCAACACGACGAGCGACCGCTGGATCAACGAACAGGACAATCTCGGGCTGCGCGGCCAGCTCTTGTTCCAGCCTAACGACGATCTCAGCATCACGCTCTCGGGTGACTACAGCAAGCAGGATCCCGAAGGCTTCGGCACCGCGTTCGTCCGCGTCGGGCGGACGCAGCGCGCGCTCGCGCGCCAGTATGACGGGCTTGTCGCCGCCTATAATGCGGCCAATCCGACCCGGCCCTATGCGGTTCCCAGCCGCAACGTCTATGATCGCCTGACCGACATCGACGCCAGCCTGAATGCGGGCAACAAGATCGGCGGCGCGTCGCTGCGCGTGAAGTGGGACGTCGGCCCCGGCACCGTCACCTCGATCACCGCTTGGCGCTTCTGGGACTGGAAGCCCGAGAACGACCGCGACTTCACCGGCCTGTCGATCGTCTCCAAGTCGCAGAATCCCTCGCAGCAGGACCAGTATAGCCAGGAATTCCGTTATAATTACGAGGGCGACAGGATCGACTTCGTCGTCGGTCTGTTCGGCTTCAAGCAGCGCATCGACACGCAGGGCACCGAACAGCAGGGTGCAGACGCCAGCCGCTGGAGCCTCACCGGCGCGCAGGCGGGCATCCCGAGCATCCTCGAAGGGCTCACGGCGACCAACACCCAATATCTGACGTCGACCAGCGCGGCTGCCTATGGGCAGCTTAGCTGGAAGGTGACCGACGCGCTGACGATCCAGCCGGGTCTCCGCCTCAACTATGACAAGAAGACGGGGTTCTATCAGCGCATCGTGACCGATGGGGCGGGGCAGGTGCTCAACTGTACCCCTATCCCCCCGGCGACCAGCCTGCCCGCGGGATCGGTGCTGGCAGCGCAGTGCGGCGTCTATCAGCCGCAGCTCACCCAGCCTTCGGTCAGCGACTGGAACTTCAGCTACGACTTCAACGTCAACTACAAGCTGGGCCGCGACATCCTTGCCTATGCGACCTATGCGAAGAGCTTCAAGACCGTCGGTATCAACCAGAACGGCCTGCCGCTCAACGCCGACAATACGCCGAACCTCGACGCGAGCACGGTGAAGCCCGAATCGGTCAATCACTATGAGATCGGGCTCAAGACCCAGTTCCTCGACCGCCGCGCGACCTTCAATCTCTCCGCCTTCCGGACCGAGATCAAGAATTTCCAGGCGACGGTGAACGGCGGCCAGTTCGGCACGGTGCGCGGTTACCTTGCCAATGCGGAGAAGGTGCGCTCGCAGGGGATCGAGGCCGACTTCAAGATCGTCGCGAACGACCGCCTCACCGCCTATGCCAATGGCGCCTACACCGACGCAAAATACAAAAAGTTCACCAATGCGCCGTGCCCGCCCGAATTGTCGGGCGGTACGTTCCAGCCGGCCAATGCGACGCCCGACTATTCGCAGCCCGGCGTCCCCGGCGCGCTCAGCCCGCGGCAGTGCGACATTTCAGGCCAGCGCCTGCCGGGCGTGTCGAAATGGGCCTTCTCCTACGGGGCCGAGATCAATGCGCCGCTCGAACTGCTCGCGAAGGAAGGGCAGCTCTATTTCGGGGTCGACGGCAATTACCGCTCGCACTGGAATTCGAACGCGTCGCCGTCGATCTATACCGAGGTCAAGGGCTATGCGCTGACCAATTTCCGTGTCGGCTTCCGCAGCGACGGTGTCGACGTGTTCGGCTGGGTCCGCAACGCGTTCGACGTGAACTATATCGAGTTGCTGCAGGTCGCGCCCGGTAACACCGGCCTCATCGCCGGTACGCCGGGTGACGAGCGGACGTGGGGCGGAACGATCAAGTTCAGTTTCTAGGTGCGGGCTTCCGCCGCACGAAAGAAAAGGGCCGCTCCCGCGAGGGAGCGGCCCTTTCTCGTGCAGCCTGGGCTCAGCGCTGCTGCGGGTTCTTGTTGCGATCCTGATCGGAGCGCTGACCGCCCTGCTGGCGGTCGTTACCGTCCTGCTGCTGCTGCTGACGACGCTGTTCTTCGTCGCGATCAGCCTGGGGAGTCTTCTGGTTATGTTGGTCGGGGGTGTTAGCCACTTTCCATCTCCTTGATGCCGCACCATGCCATCATGCTGCGACGCTTCATCAACTCGTGCGAGATCAAGATGTTGCGCCGTCGCGCCGGGGCGTGGCCGGGCCGCGACGGGCGGCTCGTCGCACCTGCGGCCCGCCGCGCCGTTGATCGCTTCGGTCGATGACTGAATTCAGCTTATTCGTTTAGGTCGATCGGACGGCGCGGCGTAGTCTGCTCCGGTCAGAACGAAAGGATGACACCATCGACTCGACGCCTGCCCGCGCCGACCGACCCTTGCGGCCCCTTGGCCGCAGCGCCGTCATGCGCCCGTCATCCTGCCGCATCACGATCATACAACATCTGAAAAGAGGAGAGACTGCATGAACGACCAGACCCCCATCGGCAGCGGTTGCCCGGTGCATCAGCCCGGCGGCGTCCGCGCCCTGCTCGGTCGGACCAACAAGGATTGGTGGCCCGACATGCTGGCGACCGAGATCCTCAATCCCAATGGTTCATCGAACCCGCTCGGTGACGATTTCGACTATGCGGCGGCGTTCAAGTCGCTCGACTATCAGGCGCTGAAGAATGACCTGACCGCGCTGATGACCGACAGCCAGCCGTGGTGGCCGGCCGACTATGGCCATTATGGTCCCTTCTTCATCCGCATGGCGTGGCACGCCGCCGGCACCTATCGCACCGCGGACGGCCGCGGTGGCGCGAATAGCGGGCAGCAGCGCTTCGCACCGCTCAACAGCTGGCCCGACAATGGCAATCTTGACAAGGCGCGCCGCCTGCTGTGGCCGATCAAGCAGAAATACGGCAACAAGATCAGCTGGGCAGACCTGTTCATCCTCGCCGGCAATGTCGCGATCGAAAGCATGGGCGGGCCGGTGTTCGGCTTCGGCGGCGGCCGCGCCGACGTCTTCGAGCCCGAGCGCGACATCTATTGGGGCAGCGAAGAAAAGTGGGTCAACGAAGGCGTGCAGACGCGTATCGACCCCGACAAGGGCTTTCATGAGATCGAAGGGCCGCTCGCTGCGATCCAGATGGGCCTGATCTATGTCAATCCGGAAGGACCGGGCGGCAACCCCGATCCTTTGCAGTCGGCGCGCGACATAAAGGAAACCTTCCACCGCATGGCGATGAACCATGAGGAAACCGTCGCGCTGACCGCGGGCGGCCACACCTTCGGCAAGGCGCACGGCAATGGCGACGCGTCGCTGCTGGGCGCGGCGCCCGCGGGCGGCGATCTGGCGGCGCAGGGCTTCGGCTGGGTCAGCAGCCACGAGAGCGGCGGCATCGGCGAGCACGCGGTAACGAGCGGTATCGAAGGGTCGTGGGTCAACACCCCGACCGAGTGGTCGGAAAATTATTTCCGTCTGTTGCTCGACTATGAGTATGAGATCGTCCACTCGCCCGCCGGTGCGCAGCAATGGCAGCCGATCAACCAGAAACCGGAAGATATGGCCCCGGCGGCATGGGATCCGACCATCAAGGTTCCGACGATGATGACGACCGCAGACATGGCGCTGAAGGTCGATCCGGAATTCCGCAAGATCAGCGAGAAGTTCCGCAACGACCATGAAGCGTTCAAGGACGCCTTCGCGCGCGCCTGGTTCAAGCTGTGCCACCGCGACATGGGGCCGAAGGTCCGCTATCTCGGGCCCGAAGTGCCCGCCGAGGACCTGATCTGGCAGGACCCGATTCCCGCCGGCACCAAGCCGTCGGACGCCGACATCGCCGCGGTGAAGGAAAGGATTGCGGCGAGCGGCCTGACCGTCAGCGAACTGATCAAGACCGCGTGGGCGTCGGCGAGCACGTTCCGCAAGTCCGACTTCCGCGGCGGCGCCAATGGTGCGCGCGTCCGTCTGGCGCCGCAGAAGGACTGGGAGGTCAACGAACCCGCGCTGCTCGCCAAGGTGCTGACTACGCTCGAAGGGCTGCGCGGCAACCTGTCGATCGCCGACACGATCGTGCTTGGCGGTGTGGTCGGGCTGGAAAAGGCGATCAAGGATGCGGGCTTCAACGTCGCGGTGCCGTTCACCGGCGGCCGGGGCGACGCGACCGCGGAGCAGACCGACGCCGAAAGCTTCGACGTGATGGAGCCCGAAGCCGACGCCTTCCGCAACTATGTCGGCAAGAAGAAACTGGCGGTGAAGATCGAGGAAATGATGCTCGACCGCGCCTCGCTGCTCGGCCTGTCGGTGCCCGAAATGACGGTGCTGATCGGCGGGCTGCGCGTCCTCGGCGCCAATCATGGCGAACGCGGGCATGGCCATTTCACCAAGCGGTCGGGCCAGCTGACCAACGACTTCTTCGTCAACCTGCTCGACATGACCAATGTGTGGAAGGCCGTCGAGGGTTCGGACGATCAGGAATATGTCGCCACCGACCGCAAGGGCGGCGGCGAAACCTGGCGCGCGACCCGCGCCGACCTGATCTTCGGCTCGAACGCGGAACTCCGCGCCGTGGCGGAAGTTTATGCCGAGACGGGTCACGAAGAGAAGTTCGTGAAGGACTTCGTCAAGGCCTGGACCAAGGTGATGAACGCCGACCGTTTCGACCTCGCCTGAGCTTTCGGCACAGACGACGGGTCGCGACCCGCCCCCGGGGACATGGGCCTGGGGGCGGGTCTACTTTTTTAGGCTCAAGGCGACAGGGTCAGCAGCTCTTGTACTTCCAGTTGCGGTCCTTGCCCTCGGCGACCTGCGCGACGATCGTCTCGATGCGTTTCGCACGGGTCTCCTCGCGCTTCGCCTCCAGCACCCATTCGATATAGTCGCGGCGCTTGCCGGGCGAGAAGGCGTCCCAATGGCCCTGCGCGGCGGCATTGGCCGCCAGCGCCGTGCCGAGGTCGGCGGGCACCTCGAGCGCCGGTTTCGGCGCAGGCCTGGGTCGCTTCGGCTTTGCTTCGGCACAGAGTGCCGCTGCCTTCGCGATCCAGGCCGCCAGCTGTTCGTCCGATGGCAGGTCGGCGAGCGTCGCGAGGCGCCCCATACTGCCCATCGCGCCCGTGTCGCGCGGCGAACCCGTCACCTCCTCGTCGCGCCAGAAGCCGAAGGTCGCATGGCCCTTGAACGCCGCCATGCCCGCCAGATTTTGATCGTTCAGGATGAAATGCGGCACGCTCCACTTCAGCGTCTCTTCCGCGCCCGGCGCATGGTGGTGCACCAGCTCGCGCAGGTGTCTGAGGATCGGCTGGGCGAAAGGCTGCGCTGCCGCGATGTAGGCATCGACCCGCGGGTCGCGGCTCACACCCGATGCCTCGCCGCAACGAGATAGTTGAGCGCCTCGCTGCCGCCCAATTTGAAGCCCTTGGTAGGCGAGGGGGAGAGGCCGGTGCGGTCGACGACCTCGAGCCCCGCGTCCTCGATTAACCGGGTGAGCTCTTCGGGCTTCAGAAACTGGTCCCAGTCGTGCGTCCCGCGCGGAACCGCGCCGAGCCGCTCGGCGGCTTCGACGAGCAACAGCTTCGATAGCGCAGTGCGGTTCGGCGTCGACAGGATCATCAATCCGCCGGGCGCGAGCCGCGCCGCCAGCTCGGCGATGAAGGCGGCAGGGTCGGTGACATGTTCGACGACCTCCATCGACGTGACGAGATCGAAGGTCGCGGGCGGCAGCGCCGCGAGCTCGCCCGCGTGATAGCGGATCGCGAGCCCCTGTCCCGCCGCATGGCCCAGCGCGGCGGCGATATTCTCCGGCGCCGCGTCGACGCCAGTGACCTGCGCCCCCATCCGCGCCAGCGGCTCGGCGAGCAGCCCGGCACCGCAACCGACGTCGATCGCGGTGCGGCCCTTGAGTGGAAAGCGTTCGCGGGCGTCGACGTGCCAATGCGCGTCGATCTGGCCGCGGATATAGGCGAGGCGCACCGGACCCAGCTTGTGCAGCATCGCCGACGATCCGTGCGGATCCCACCAGTCGGCGGCAAGAGCGCCGAAATGGGCGGCTTCGTTCGGATTGATCGTTTGGGCGCTCATGCCCAGCGATTTGGCACTGTGCCTTCGCGGGTGCAAGAAATTCTATCCCGTGCACGCGTTCGCGCGCTTGCCATCGTCCGCCCCCTTGCTTAACAGCCGGACGCCGCAGAAACCCAAGGGAAAGTTGCGGACGAAACCAGTTCAGGAAAGCGGGGCGAGATGGCGCGGATCGTGATGAAATTCGGGGGCACGTCGATGGCGGGCACCGAGCGGATTCGCACCGTCGCGAAACTCGTCGCGCGCGAAGTGGCGAACGGCAATGAAGTCGCCGTCGTCGTCTCGGCGATGGCGGGCGAAACCGACCGGCTCGTCAACTTCTGCCGCGAGGCGAACCCGCGCTACGACCCCGCCGAATATGACGTCGTTGTCGCGGCGGGCGAACAGATCACGTCGGGCCTGCTCGCGCTCACCCTGCAGGCGATGGGCGTTCCCGCGCGTAGTTGGCTTGGCTGGCAGCTTCCGATCCGCACCGAGGAAGCCCATGCGCGCGCGCGTATCCTCGATATCGACACGGGCGCGCTGCTGACCGCGATGGGCAGGGGCGAGGTCGCAGTGATCCCGGGCTTCCAGGGGATGATGGACGACGGACGCGTCTCGACGCTCGGCCGCGGCGGCTCGGACACCAGTGCGGTCGCGGTCGCGGCGGCGGTGAAGGCCGATCGCTGCGATATCTATACCGACGTCGATGGCGTCTACACCACCGACCCGCGCATCGTCGCGCGCGCGCGCAAGCTCGACTATGTGACCTATGAAGAAATGCTCGAACTCGCGAGCGTCGGCGCCAAGGTGCTCCAGACCCGGTCGGTCGGGCTCGCGATGAAGATGGGCGTGCGCGTGCAGGTGCTGTCCAGCTTCGTCGAGGGCGACGAGGCTCCCGCAAAAGGCACGATGATCGTCAGCGACGAGGAAATAGAGGAACATCAGATGGAACGGCAGCTGATCACCGGCATCGCCCACGACAAGAATGAAGCGAAGGTCATCGTCACCCGCGTCCCCGACCGGCCTGGCGCCGTCGCGACGATCTTCGGCCCACTCGCCGCGGCGGGGATCAACGTCGATATGATCATCCAGAACGTCGGGCGCGACAAGGGCGAGACCGACGTGACGTTCACCGTTCCGGGAACCGACCTGCTGCGCTCGATCGACCTGCTCGAGGGCGCGAAGGACAAAATCGGCTTCAACCGGATCATCAGCGACGACAAGGTGGCGAAGATCAGCGTCGTCGGCGTTGGCATGAAAAGCCACGCAGGCGTCGCGAGCACGATGTTCCGCGCGCTCGCCGACCGCGGCATCAACATCCAGGCGATTTCGACCAGCGAGATCAAGGTCAGCGTGCTGATCGACGAGGACGAAACCGAACTCGCGGTGCGCGTACTGCACACGGCGTACGGGCTCGACGCCGAATAAAACCGAACGTCGAAGTGTCGCCCCCGGCCAGACGGACGCCGGGTCGAGCCGGGCCTTGCGTAAAATCATCCTTCAGAGCATGTTGACTGCCTGAAGCGGCGCTGGCCGGCTTCGATCGGGGGAGCTGGCCCATGAAAAATTCTGGCAGATTGCTTGCGGCATTGTCGCTCGGGCTGATGAGCCTGCCCGCGATGGCGCAGGTGCCACCCTTCCCGGCAGCATTCCAGTCGCGGGACATCGCCGCCAACGGCACGACGCTGCACGTCCGCGTAGGTGGCGCAGGCCCGGCGGTCGTCCTGCTTCACGGCTATGGTGAGACGGGAGACATGTGGGCGCCGCTCGCCGCCGCGCTGATGAAGGATCACACGGTCGTCGTCCCCGACCTGCGCGGCATGGGGCTGTCGGCGCATCTCGACGGCGGGTATGACAAGGCGACGCAGGGCCGCGACATCGCGGCGATTCTCGACCAGCTCAAGATCGACAAGTTCGCGCTCGTCACCCACGACATCGGCAATATGGTCGGCTTCGCGCTCGCGACGCAAAACCCCGGTCGCGTGACGCGCTTCGCACTACTGGACGCGCCGGTTCCGGGCGTCGGGCCGTGGGAGGAGATTTTGAAGAACCCGCTGCTTTGGCATTTCCGCTTCGGCGGCCCCGATATGGAACGCTTGGTCGCCGGCCGCGAGCGCATATACCTCGATCGTTTCTGGAACGAATTTTCCGCCGATCCGAAGAAATTCGACGAAGCATCGCGCGAACATTATGCGGCGCTTTATGCGCTGCCGGGCGCCATGCATTCGGGGTTCGCACAATTTGCAGCCTTCGATCAGGATGCGATCGACAATCGCGCTTGGCTCGCCACGGGTAAAAGGCTGACGATGCCCGTCTTGGGAATCGGCGGCGCCAAGTCGTTCGGTCCGACGATGGCGCTCGTCATGCGGTCCGCCGCGACCGATGTCCGCGAAGGTGTCATAGCCGATTCCGGGCATTGGCTGATGGAAGAACAACCCGAAGCGACGGTGAAGATGGTCGTCGACTTTCTGAACGCCGCGTAGCTTCAGCCCCCAAGGGTCATTGCGAGCACAGGCCTCACTCCGCTGCGGGCTGCAGCCCGCCCGCGCGGCGGCGCAGCCGATTCTGGCCGGTGACGTGCACAACCGCGATGTGGATCGCGAACAGGCCGAATTTCGAGGCAAGCGGGAATACCGCAATGAACAGCGGCCACCACTCGGTGAAGAATACCGCGACGATCAGGTTGAGCCCGGCGCTCAGGAACATCAGCGCCGACCAGATCATGCCGAAGCGGTCCATGACGTCGCCCACCAGCGCCTTCTGTTCGGGCGGGATATAGCGGTCGAGCCAGCCGCGGCGCAGCATCACCGTTCCGACGATCAGATAGACGATCGTCGGCTTCGCCATCACGAAGCGCGGATCGCCTGTCGTCAGCGTCGCGGCAGCAGCGAGGAGGACCGAGGCGAGGCTGATCCATTGCAGCGCCGCGATCTTGTGGCCGCGTAGCGCCTCATAGCCGACGACGGCGACGGCTACCGCGGTGCCGGCAACCGTGGCGGCGACGATGTCGGCGCCAAGCGCTAGCAGCACCGCAAACACGATGATCCCCAGCGAATCGAAGATCATCGGCCCAATGGCGTAAAGCAGCGTCCTCATCCGCCGATCCTTTCGCGACTCAATGTTGTCGATGTAAACATTGATCGACGGACGACGCCGGGTCAAGGTGAAATTTACGTTGTTAACATGAGCCGCGCCGAAACGATGCTTCGACGCGGTCAGTCGCGCAGGCGCACCTTCGCCGTCACCGACAGCCCCGGCCGTAGTTGCGCCAGCGCCGCCTGCCCCGGATCGAGTCGGATGCGCACCCCGACGCGCTGGACGATCTTGGTGAAATTGCCCGATCCGGGTTCGAAGGGCAGCAGCGTGAACTCGCTGCCCGATCCCGGCGCGAGGCTTTCGACCGTGCCGGTCAAGGTCTGCCCCAGCGCGTCGACATAGATATCGGCCTTCTGTCCCGGACGCATCTCGCGCGTCTGCGTTTCCTTGAAATTGGCGGTGACGTAGATCGATTTTACGGGAACCACGGTCAGCAGGCGCGAGCCCGGCTGGACATAGTCGCCGACCTGGATGCGGCGATTGCCGACGACGCCGTCGATCGGCGCTGTAACCAGCGTATGGCCGCGATCGAGCTTCGCGAGCGCGAGCGCGGCGCGGGCCTTCGCCGCGGTGGCTTCGGCCGCCTGCACCTGCGCTGCGAGGATCGGTCCCTTGGCACGCGTCACCGCCGCCGCTTCGACGCTGGCGCCGAGATCGGCGCGCGAACGCTGTGCCGCCGAGGCGGCGCTCACCGCGTTCGCCGACACCTGTTCGGCATCGCGCTTGGGCACGAATCCGTCGATCAGCAGCGCGTCATAGCGTTTCCGGTCGGCGGCCGCGCGCGCATATTCGGCGTCAGCTGCGGCGATCTGCGTGTTCATCGAGCGGATGTGCGCGGCGGCAAGCTTCTGTTCGGCGCCGAGCGACGCAAGGGTGGCGCGCGCGGTCGCGACCTGCGCGTCGGCGTCGGCGACAGCGGCCTCGGCCGCCATGACGCGCGAATCATAATCGCGCACGTCGATGCGGACGAGCGGATCGCCCGCGCGAACAGCCTGATTGTCCTTCACCAGCACCGCGGTGACGAGCCCGCCGACGCGCGGCGCAACCTCGCTCGAATCGGCTTGCAGATAGGCGTTGTCGGTCGATTCGGCGGTCGCGGGCGAGACGAGCCACCAGATGCCGAGGGCGGCGATCGCAAGCGCGACCAGCCCGACCTTCCACGCCTTTTGGGGCACTGCGATCCGGCGGCGCGTGGGTGCGGCGACTTCGGTCTCGATGGTCACGGGCGCGTTCATGGCTGCATCACCAGCAGGGTTGAGGTTGCCGTCGCATAGAGCCGCCCCTCGGCATCGGTCAGCTTCGCCTCGACATAGGCGACGCGGCGGCCGACCGAGATCACACGCCCTTCGGCGCGCACCTTTCCGGTCTTGCCCGTCATCGCCTTGAGATAGGAGGTCTTGAGCTCGAGCGTGGTCATCGCCTGATCGTCGGCGAGTTTCGTCACCACCGCGATCCCGCAGGCGGAATCGAGCAGGGTCGCGGCATAGCCGCCGTGGACGATCCCCATCGGGTTATAATGTTCGGGCCCGGGAACGCCTTCGAATGCCGCCCAGCCATCGCCGGCCTCGACGAGCTGGAAGCCCAGCGTCTCGCCGATCGGCGGGCGGCCACCGCTCGCGATCAGGCCCTGCACCTTGGCGAGCGTCATTGCGCGGTCTCCAGCGAATAGCGGCGGACGATGCTGGCATGGGTATCGGCGAGCAGCGCGTCGGACAGCGCGGCATCGCCGACCGCACGCGCAAGCGCGACGCCGCCGACGAGTTGGGCCAATAGTGCGTGCGCTTCGGCGTCGGGATCGGCATATCCAAGCTTCGCGAGCGGAGCCGCGAGACGGGTCGCGATACCGACCACCCCGGCGCCGAAGCGCTCGCGCGTTTCGGGCTGCGAGCGCGCAAAATCGCCCGACAGCGTCGGCAGCGGGCAACCGCGATCGCGCCGATCGCGATGCGCGGGTGAAAGATAGAAATCGATATAGGCCCGCAGGACGTCGCGCGGATCGCCGTCGGCGTCGATCTTGTCGCTACGCGCGCGCGCGTCGGCGAACATGGTCCCGATCGCTTCCTTCACCAGCGCATCCTTCGACGGGAAATGGGCATAGAAGCCGCCGTGGGTCAGTCCGGCACGCGCCATGATGCCCGATACCGCGACATTGTCGGGTCCTTTGGCGCGGATCTCGTTCGCGGCCTCTTTCAGCACCCGCTCACGGGTCTCGGCCTTGTGGTCGCTTGAATAGCGCACTTGCGTCTCCTTTTATATGACGCATATAATATAAAGACGACAGGACACAAGACCCATGGCCTCCATTCCCCTCTCCCCCGGGCAGTCGCCCGCCGTGCCCGATGCGCCGTTCGATCCGGCGGCGATGCCCAACGCCCGGAAATATCTGATCTTTGCGGTGATGGCGTTCGGCCAGTTCATGGCGCTGATCGACATCCAGATCGTCGCGGCATCGCTCAACGAGGTGCAGGCGGGACTCAGCGCCGGGCCCGACGAAATCAGCTGGGTGCAGACCGCCTATCTGATGGCCGAGCTGGTGATGATCCCCTTTTCAGCCTTTCTCGCGCAGGCGCTGTCGACGCGGTGGCTGTTCGCGGCGTCGGCGGGGTTGTTCACCATCGCAAGCATCCTCTGCGGCATGGCGTGGAGCATCGAATCGATGATCCTGTTCCGCGCTGTGCAAGGCTTCGTCGGCGGCGCGATGATCCCGACGGTGTTCGCCACGGGCTATATGCTCTTTCAGGGCAAGCAGCGCGCGATGATCCCCGCGATCCTCGGCATGGTGTCGGTGCTTGCGCCGACGTTGGGCCCGACGGTGGGTGGCTGGATCACCGACGCGCTCGGCTGGCGCTGGGTCTTCTTCATCAATGTCTTGCCGGGCGCGATGGTGACGCTGATGATTCTGGCGCTCGTTCGCGTCGACAAGCCGAACCTGCCGATGCTGCGCCGGATCGACTGGGTGCATCTCGCCTCGATGGCGGTGTTCCTTGCGGGGCTGGAATTCGTGCTGGAGGAAGGGCCGAAGCACGACTGGTTCAGCGAGCCCGAGATCGCGATCGGCGCGTGGGTGTCGTTCGTCGCCTTCGCCCTGTTTCTCGAACGCTCGTTCCGCTCGGACGGGCCGATCGTCAAGCTGTCGCCATTCCGCGTTCCAACCTTCGCCTTCGCCTGCCTTTTCAACCTCGTCATCGGCTTCGGTCTCTATGCCAGCACCTATCTGATCCCGATCTATCTTGGCCGCGTGCAGGGCTATAATGCGTCGGAGATCGGGACGACGGTGTTCGTCGCGGGTCTCGCGCAATTGCTCGGCGTGCCGATCGCCGCCGCGCTGTCGCAGCGCGTCGACCAGCGCATCGTGATCACATTCGGGCTGACCCTGTTCGCGGTCGGCCTCTGGATGTTCAGTTTCATGACCCCCGAATGGGGTTTCGCCGCGCTCTTCTGGCCGCAGGTCGTGCGCAGCTTTGCGATCATGCTCTGCATCGTGCCGTCGGTCGGGCTCGCGCTCGGCAATTTCGAGGGCCCCGAGCTGCGCTACGCGTCGGGGCTGTTCAACCTGATGCGCAATTTAGGCGGCGCGATCGGGATTGCGCTCGTCAATACCTGGCTCGGCGACAATATGCGGCTCCACATGCTGCGCCTCTCCGAAGCGCTCGGGCGTTCGGCCGATGCCGCGAACGAGGCGGCGTCGGCGCTGGCGCAAAGCATCGGCCGCTATGTGTCCGACCCCGCACTCGCGCAGCAGATGGCAGAGGGAACGCTAGGCCGGATCATCGGGCGCGAGGCGCTGACGCTGGCCTTCGACGACGTCTTCCGCCTGATGTCCTATTTGTTCCTCGCGGCGCTGGTCATGGTGCCCTTTTGCAAGCCACCGCCGATCGGCGGCCCGGCGCCGACCGACGCGCATTAGCGCGATCCGCTTCCCTAGAAGTCGACATCCTCGTAATATTTGGGGGGGGTCACGATTTCCATCCGCTCGGCGAGCAGCGGGCGGAAGCTCGGGCGCGACTTGAGGCCCGAATACCAGCCCTTCGTCTGCTCGTGCCCCGTCCAGTCGATGCCGCCGAGATAGTCGGCGACCGAGATGTGCGCCGCCGCCGCGAGGTCGGCGAGGCTCATCGTTGCGCCGGCGAGCCAGGTGCGGTGGTCGATCAGATAGTCGATATAATCGAGATGCTGGTTCGCGGCCTTCATCGCCTCGCGCAGCGCGCCGGCATCGGGGGGCTGGCGGTGGACGATGCGCTTCTGCATCCGCTCGAAGAGCAAAGGCCCGGTGACCTCGAAATAGAAATCCTGGTCGAACCAGGCGACGAGGCGGCGGATCTCGGCGCGATTGGCGGCGGTGCCGTTGATCATCGCCTTGCCCTCGACGGTCTCCTCGAAATATTCGGCTATGGCGTTGCTGTCGATCAGCACCTGCCCGCGCGCCTGATCGACCATCACGGGGGTGCGGCCGGCGGGATTGAGGTCGATGAATTCGTCGCGGCGCTCCCACGGCGATTCGCGCACCAGCTCATAGCCGACACCCTTCTCGCCCAGCAGGAGCCGGATCTTGCGCGAAAAGGGACAGAGCGGGAATTGATAGAGCTGCCACATGCTTACCGCATAGCGGCAGGCAGGCGCTGCGTGCAACGCCTATAGGCGCATGTCTGTGGACTAAGTATCTAGCGGCGTGCGGCTTCGCGCTCGCATTCCCCCTAGCGGCGCGCGGCGGCGCGTTCGCGCTCCCATTGCGCGGCGAGGTCGCGCGCCATGTCCTTGAGGACCGGGGCATAGGCTGCGAGCGCCGAGGCGGCCTGTCCCGCCATCCGCGTCCCCGCGCGGACATCGGCGCCCATGCGTTCGGCATAGGCCGGGTCATGGCCCGCGATGTCGCCGACGGTGGCGTCGGGCGGAATGTCGGCAGCGCGCGACGCCGGGTCGATGCGCGCGACGGCATCGGCGAGCGGCCCGACCGGCATCTGCATCAACGCGGCGACCAGTGCGGTCACGGTGTCGGCCATCCGTTCCTGCGTCGCCGGGTCGTTCAGCGTCGCGACGGCGCCCGCGACCTCGCGGTCGGCGGCGGTCGCCGGCAGCGGCGCGGCAAGCGCGATCAGGGGGAGGGCGGCGATGGTCAGGCGCATGGCATATCCTTTCGGACACGAAGATCGATCCGCGCGTCTAGCGGGCCGACGCTTTCGCGCGGCTGAACATCCTGTGGCGGTACGGCGAACCGTATCCTTCGCACGACGAACTACTCCGCCGCCTCCACGGCGACCTCTTCCTCGTTCAGCGGTTGCGTCAGGCGGCTGAGCATTTCCTTCGGACACACCTGCCAGAACTGGTCCCGCCAGCGGTCCCAGTCGGCGAGGATTTCGGCCGACCATTTGCTGCCCGTCGCGCGCGCATGGTCCTCGACCAGCTCCTTCAGGACGGCTTCCCAATGGCTGCTCGCGATCCGCTGCCAGATGATCGATTCGCCGTTGGCGCGGCCCTCGAAGCTGCCGTCGGTGTCGAGGATGAAGGCCATGCCGCCGGTCATCCCCGCGCCGAAGTTTGACCCCACCGGGCCGAGGATCACCGCGGTGCCCCCGGTCATATATTCGCAGCCGTTTGCGCCGCAGCCCTCGACGACGACCTTGGCGCCCGAGTTGCGGACCGCGAAACGCTCGCCCGCCTGACCCGCCGCGAGCAGGGTGCCCGCGGTCGCGCCATAGAGGACGGTGTTCCCGACGATGCTGTTGTGCTGGCTGACGAGCGGGCTCGATACCGTCGGGCGCACGACGATGCGGCCGCCCGACAGACCCTTGCCGACATAGTCGTTCGCGTCGCCGAATACCTCGAGCGTGATGCCGCTGCACAGGAAGGCGCCGAGCGACTGGCCCGCGGTGCCGCGGAGGCGCACCTGCACATGATCGTCGGCGAGCCCGTTCATCCCGAAGCGCGCGGTGACCTCGGCCGACAGGCGCGTTCCGACGGCGCGGTGCGTGTTGCGGACATTGTAGGTCAGCTGCATCCGTTCGCCGCGCTCGAACAGCGGCTTGGCGTCGCTCAGGATCTGCGCGTCGAGGCTGTCGGGGACGGGGTTGCGGAAGTTCGGGCCCTGCGAACGACGCTGATCATCCGGCGCGTCGACCTTCGCGAGGATCGGGTTGAGGTCGAGGTCGTCGAGATGTTCGGCGCCGCGGCTGACCTGGCGCAGCAGCTCGGTACGGCCGATCACCTCGTCGAGGCTGCGGCAGCCGAGCTTGGCGAGGATTTCGCGCACTTCCTCGGCGATGAAGGTCATCAGGTTGATGACCTTCTCGGGGCTGCCGGTGAATTTCTGGCGCAGCTTCTCGTCCTGCGTGCAGACGCCGACAGGGCAGGTGTTGCTGTGGCACTGGCGCACCATGATGCAGCCCATCGCGACGAGGCTCAGCGTCCCGATGCCATATTCCTCGGCGCCGAGGATCGCGGCGATCACGATGTCGCGGCCGGTCTTGAGCCCGCCGTCGGTGCGCAGGCGGATGCGATGGCGCAGGCCGTTGAGCGTGAGGACCTGATTGACCTCGCTGAGCCCCATCTCCCACGGCGTGCCGGCATATTTGACGCTGGTCTGCGGGCTTGCGCCGGTGCCGCCGGTGTTGCCCGAGACGAGGATCACATCGGCGTGCGCCTTGGCGACGCCCGCCGCGACGGTGCCGATGCCCGCCGAGCTGACGAGCTTCACGCAGACGCGCGCTTTCGGATTGATCTGCTTCAGATCGTAGATGAGCTGCGCCAGATCCTCGATCGAATAGATGTCGTGGTGCGGCGGCGGGCTGATCAGCATCACGCCGGGGGTCGAGTGGCGCAGGCGCGCGATGAATTCGGTCACCTTGAAGCCCGGAAGCTGGCCGCCCTCGCCGGGCTTTGCACCCTGCGCGACCTTGATCTCGATCTCGTCGCACGCGCCGAGATATTCGGCGGTGACGCCGAAGCGGCCGCTCGCGATCTGCTTGATGTTGCTGTTGGCGTTGTCGCCATTGGCGTAGGGCTGGTAACGCTCGCTCGCTTCGCCGCCTTCGCCGGAGACGGCCTTGGCGCCGATGCGGTTCATCGCGATCGCCAGCGTTTCGTGCGCCTCGGGCGAGAGCGCGCCGAGCGACATGCCGGGGGTGACGAAGCGCTTGCGGATCTCGGTGATCGCCTCGACGCTGTCGAGCGCGACGCCCTGCGACGGATAGTTGAACTCGACAAGGTCGCGCAGATACACCGGCGGCAGGTCGGCAACGCCGCGCGCAAATTGCAGGTAGGTCGAATAGCTGTCGGTCGCGACCGCCGTCTGCAGCAAATGCATGAGCTGCGCCGAATAGGCGTGCGTTTCGCCGCCCGCGCGCTGGCGATAGAAGCCGCCGATGGGGAGCGCGGTAACGCGCTTGTCGAACGCCGCTTCATGCTTTTCGGTCGCGTTGATGAAGAGCGACTGATAGCCCTCGCCCGAAATCTTCGCAGGCATTCCGGGGAAGAGGTCGTTGACGAGCGCGCGGCTGAGGCCCACGGCCTCGAAATTATAGCCGCCGCGATAGCTGGAGATCACCGCGATCCCCATCTTCGCCATGATCTTGAGCAAGCCGTCGTCGATCGCCTTGCGGAAACGGACGTGGCAGTCGGCCAGCGACAGCTCGCCGCCGAACAGCCCGCGCGTCCAGCGATCGGCGATCGCCGCTTCGGCGAGATAGGCGTGGACGGTGGTCGCGCCGACCCCGATCAGCACCGCAAAGGCGTGGGTGTCGAGCACCTCGGCCGACCGCACGTTGATCGAGGCATAGCTGCGCAGGCCCTTGCGGACGAGGTGGGTGTGAACCGCGGCGGCGGCGAGCACCATGGCGACGCCGACGCGCGTCTCGCCGATATTCTGGTCCGAGAGGAATAGCTCGCTGCGTCCTGCGCGCACCGCATCCTCGGCCTCGCGGCGGATGCGCGCGATCGCGTCGCGCAACGTCGAGGCGTTGCCCCCGGCCGCGAAGGTGCAGTCGATGTCGGCGACCGCGTCACCGAAATAGGCGCGCAGACGGTCCCAGTCGTCGCCGACGAGCACGGGCGAGTCGATCACGAGGACGTGCGCGCTCTGCCCCTTTTCGTCGAGAATGTTGGCGAGGTTCGAGAAGCGCGTCTTGAGGCTCATCACATGCCGTTCGCGCAAGCTGTCGATCGGCGGGTTCGTGACCTGGCTGAAATTCTGGCGGAAGAATTGCGCGACGTGGCGCGGCTTGTCGGAAATGACCGCGAGCGGCGTGTCGTCGCCCATCGAGCCGACGGCCTCCTTCGCATCCTCGACCATCGGGCTGAGGATCAGTTCCATATCCTCCATCGTCAGGCCGGCAGCGACCTGGCGGCGGAGCAGCTCGCTGCGGTCCCACTGGCCGAGCGTCGACTTGCCGCCCTTGGGCAGGTCGGCCATCGTGCGGAAGCCTTTCACGCGCGCGCCATAATCATGCGCGCCGGCGATCTTGTCCTTGATCGCGCGGTCTTCGTAGAGCGTGCCCTCTTCGAGATCGACGGCGATCATCTGACCGGGGCCGAGGCGCCCCTTCTTGCGGATGCTCGCCTCGGGCAGCAGCACCATGCCGCTTTCGGACCCGACGACGAGCAGATTGTCGGCGGTGAGCGTGTAGCGCAGCGGCCGCAGCGCATTGCGGTCCATCCCCGCGACCGCCCAGCGGCCGTCGG
Source organism: Sphingopyxis sp. Geo48 (assembly GCF_949769155.1). Taxonomy (NCBI): domain Bacteria; kingdom Pseudomonadati; phylum Pseudomonadota; class Alphaproteobacteria; order Sphingomonadales; family Sphingopyxidaceae; genus Sphingopyxis; species Sphingopyxis sp. Geo48. The sequence goes on from NZ_CATKPA010000004.1 coordinate 256,954, forward strand.
TCATCGCGAGCGCGGCGGGGCCGTCCCACGGCTCCATGACGCTGGCGAGGTAATTATACATCGCCTTGTGCGATTGCGGCATTTCGCTGTCGGTCGCCCAGGCTTCGGGGACGAGGATCAGCTTCGCGGTCGGGGCATCGCGGCCGGCGCGGCAGAGCGTCTCGAACACCGCATCGAGCGCGGCCGTGTCCGAGGCGCCCGCCGGGATCACCGGCTTGATGTCCTCCGAATGCTCGCCGAAGGCGAGGCTCGCCATCTTGATCTCGTGGCTCTTCATCCAGTTCTTGTTGCCGCGGATCGTGTTGATCTCGCCATTATGGGCGAGGGTACGGAACGGCTGGGCGAGCCACCATTGCGGGAAGGTGTTCGTCGAATAGCGCTGGTGGAAGATCGCGACGCGGCTTTCGAACAGCTTGTTCGTGAGGTCGGGATAGAAATCGGCGAGGCTCTCGGCAAGGAACAGGCCCTTGTAGATGATCGAGCGCGCCGACAGGCTGCAGACGTAAAAATCGGCGATCTGCGCCGCGATCACCTTCTTTTCGATGCGGCGGCGGACGAGATAGAGCTGCTTTTCAAACTCGGCGGCGGACTGCTCGTCGGGCAGGGGCCCGGCGATCATGATCTGCTCGATCTCGGGGCGCGTGCGCTGCGCCTTGTCGCCGATCACCGATACATCGACCGGTACCTGGCGCCAGCCATAGATGGTGTAGCCCGCATCGATGATCTCGGCCTCGACGATCGTGCGGCATTCTTCCTGCGCGGAAAGGTCGGTGCGCGGCAGGAAGACCATGCCGACGGCGAGGCGGTTCGGGCGCACCTTGTGCCCCGACGCCGCGATCGCATCGTCGAAGAAGCGGACCGGCAGGTCGACGTGGATACCCGCGCCATCCCCGGTCTTGCCGTCGGCGTCGACCGCGCCGCGGTGCCAGACGGCACGCAAGGCTTCGATCGCCGCCTCGACAACGCGGCGCGACGGCTTGCCGTCGGTCGCCGCGACCATGCCGACGCCGCAGGCATCGGATTCCATGTCGGGGCGATACATGCCGCTTTCGGCGAGCCGCGCGTGATCGGGGGTGGGGTAGTGGGTCATTCACAGTTCCTCACGGCCGCGGCCGCTTCTATTTTCCGGATGGCTTCTTCTTGCGCGCGTTGGCGATAGCCGCTTCCTGCGCGTCATAGGCGGCGCTTGCGGCGCTGCTCGCCGCTTCCTCGAGCTGCTCGACGCGGGCGCGATCGGCGGCCGACCAGTTTTCGCGGTCGAAGGCGGGATCGTCGATCGCCTCCCCGGCAGCGTCCGCAGCCGCTGCCGCGGCCTCGGCGACATCGGCCGCAGCAGCATCGGCGGCGGCATCGGCGGCGCCCCAATCCTCGCTTGCTTCGACCGCGTCCTCGACCGGCGGGCTGTTCCACGCGTCGCGGTTTTCCTTCAGCGTCTTGACGTCGACCTTCATCAGCTTGGCGAGTTTCGCCAGCTCGGCGTCGCTCATGTCGGTAAGCTGCTTTTCCTTGGGCAGCGCCTTGAACTTGCCTTCGATCTCGGGCCCGCGGTCGATGAACTTGCCGACCAGCGGCGGCACCGCCTTGATCATTGCCAGCATCACCTCGGGATCGGCCTGGAGCGCCATCCATTCGGCGCTGTACGCCTTGCCCGTCGGGGTCGCGAAAAAGGCGTTCATCTCGCCGAGCTGCGCGGCAGAGAATTTGCGCGCATAAGCGTGCGCGAGCCCGCTCCGCATCGGTCCTTCCAAGTCGGTGAGCGCTTCGCTGATCAACGGCTTGACGACCGTCATCAGCTGGTCCTCGCGCTGCTTGCGATAGGGGTCGAACAGGTCGGCGATCGCGGTCTTGCTCTTCTCGTCGAGCGTCGCGATCTTTTCGCTGTCGACGCCGGTCTTGATCGACAACATCACGTCGGACATGCCGCCGAACTCGCCGAGCAGGCCCTTGAAAAGCTTGCCGTAGAGATTGTCGAGCATCTTCTCGAGGCTGCCCGGCGGGATCAGCGCGGTGGTCGTCGTTTGCGCGAGCGCCAGCTGTGCGGGCGCGACGGGTGGCAGCTTGTCGGTGCCGAAGATCTTCTCGACCAGCTTGATCGCTTCGTCGATCTCCTTCTGCATCTTCGCTTTGGCGTCGGCCATTGCGGCCTCGCTGTTATATTCGGTCTCCGGAATCGTCTCCGGTTTCGTCTGCGAAGGTTCGAAAACGACGACAGGCGCTTCCTTGTTCGGCGCAGCAAAAGCCTGCGCAGGCACGATCAGCATGGCGCCGGCGAGCAGCGCGGATTTCCATTTCGACATAAACATGATCCTTCCCCTGTTGGTCATGCTGCCTTCTTTTCGCTTATCGCCTTCGCTTTCAACCACTTTGCCATCTGATCGCTGACGTCGCGGCCGTCGCGGATGCCCCAGACGACCAGGCTGGCGCCGCGCACGATGTCGCCCGCCGCGAAAACGCCGGGCAGGCTGGTCATCATCGTCTGGTGATCGACGCGCAGTGTGCCCCAGCGCGTGACGCTGAGGTCGGGCGCGCCGAACAGGTGCGGCAGCTCTTCGGGGTCGAAGCCCAGTGCCTTGATCACCATGTCGGCGGGCAGGTCGAACTTGCGGCCGGGATCGGGCTCGGGGCTGCGGCGCCCGCTCGCATCGGGCGCGCCAAGGCGCATGCCCTGCACCGCCACCTGCTTGACGCTCTTGTCGGCGGTGAAGCTTTCGGGTGCCGAGAGCCAGACGAACTCGACGCCTTCCTCCTCGGCATTGGCGACCTCGCGCTGCGAACCCGGCATATTCTCGCGGTCGCGGCGATAGAGGCACTTCACCGACTTGGCGCCCTGGCGCACCGCGGTACGGACACAGTCCATCGCAGTGTCGCCGCCGCCGACGACGACGACGTGCTTGCCCTTGGCGTCGAGGCGGCCGTCCTCGAATTCCACGACGGTGTCGCCGAAGCTCTTGCGGTTCGAGGCGATCAGATAGTCGAGCGCGGCGACGACGCCCGCGGCCTCGTTGCCCGGTACGTTGATTTCGCGCGCCTTGTACACGCCGGTCGCAACAAGGATCGCGTCATGCTTTTGCCGCAGCTGGTCGAGCGTGGCATCCTTGCCGACCTCGAAGCCGAGGTGGAAATGGATGCCGCCGTCCCGAAGCCGCTCGATGCGGCGCATCACGACATCCTTCTCGAGCTTGAAGCCCGGGATGCCGTAGGTGAGCAGCCCTCCGGCGCGGTCGTGGCGGTCATAGACATGCACCTCGTGCCCCATCGCGCGCAGATATTCGGCGGCGGTCAGGCCCGCCGGGCCGGCGCCGATGATGCCGACCGACTGGCCGGTGGGCGTGCCGACATACAGCGGCTCGACCCAGCCTTCGGCCCAGGCGGTGTCCGTGATATACTTCTCCACGCTGCCGATCGTGACGGCGCCGTGGCCCGAAAATTCGATCACGCAATTGCCTTCGCACAGCCGATCCTGCGGGCAGATGCGGCCGCAGATTTCGGGCATGGTCGAGGTCGCGTTCGACAGCTCATACGCCTCGCGCAACCGCCCTTCGGCGGTCAGGCGCAGCCAGTCGGGGATATGGTTGTGCAGCGGACAATGCACCGAGCAATAGGGCACGCCGCATTGCGAACAGCGCGCGGCCTGCGCATCGGCGTCGGGCGCCGCATAGCGCTCGGCGATCTCGCGGAAATCGCGCGCGCGCTCCTCGGCCGACCGCTTGTCAGGGTAGGATTGTTCACGCCCCACAAACTGGAGCATGCGTTCGGAAGCCATGCAGTATCCCCTTCGTTGCGGGGGCGATGGCATGGCTGGGAAAGGCCTGTCACGAAGGAAATGCCGATTAGGTCAATAATACTGACCTTAAATCAGACGCTCTTGGACTGCACCGGCCTTACTGCGCAATTATGTTTCGCATATAATACCAAATCGGCCCTATCTTGCGGCGAGCCATACTAGCGCGGCCACGCCGACGATGATTCGATACCAGGCGAAAGGCGCAAAGCCATAGCGGGTTACCACCGCAAGGAAGGCCTTGATGACCGCCCACGCGACGACGAACGATACGAAGGCGCCGAGCGCGATCAGCCCGATGTCGTTCTTCGTGATCGCGTCATGATGTTTGGCGAGTTGGAGCACCGTGGCCCCGGTCAGCGTCGGCAGCGCGAGGAAGAAGCTGAACTCGGCGGCGGTCTTGCGATCGATACCGAGCGCCATCGCGCCCATGATCGTCGCGCCCGAGCGGCTGACGCCGGGGATCATCGCGATGCACTGGACCAGCCCGACGATGATCGACTGGCGCGTCGAGAGCGCCGCGACGCCGCCGCTTTCCTTCGGCTTGGCAAAGCGCTCGACGATCAGGATACCGACGCCGCCGATGATCAGCGCCCAGGCGACGACGACGGCATTCTCGAGCAGCGCCTCGATATAGTCGCCGAAGGCGAGCCCGAGCACGACGGCGGGAATGAAGGCCAGAAGCAGGTTGCGTACGAAGGCGAAGGCGACGGGGTCGCGCCGGAGTAGCCCGGTGAAGATGTCGCGGAAGGTGCGCCAGTAAAGCACGACGATCGCCAGGATCGCGCCGGGCTGGATCGCGATGTTGAACACCGCCCATTTCGCCGCGTCATAACCGAGCAGCTCGGTCGCCAGGATCAGGTGGCCCGTCGAGGAAACGGGAAGAAATTCGGTCAGCCCCTCGACGATGCCGAGGATAATCGCGGTCAGCCAGATGCTCATGGGATTCCGTCTTGAAGGTTGCGAATAAACGAAAGGGCGCCCGACCGATGCCGGACGCCCCTTATGTCCTCGGCCGAGCCTAACAGCCCGCGCGCTATTTTCCAGCCGCTATTTCCGGCCGCTATCAGGCAGTCTGGGCGAAGCGGCCGTGGCGGCGATATTGCACCAGCCAGCCTTCGGCGACCGCGGCGAGCGAGGTCGGGGTGATGCCAAGCTGGCCGAGGCTGGCGGCGCCAGCCGCGACGACATTGTCGCGCTGGAGCATCAGCCACTGGTCCTTCGTGATCGGTGCGCCGGGGGCCCAGCCGAGGCCGGTCGCAAGCGCATCCGAGACCATGTCGGGCAATTCGACGAACAGCCGCTTGCGGCCCGTCGCCTCCGCGATCCACCGCTGCAGGTCGAGCATCGTCAGAACCTGCGGCCCGCCGAGCTCGAAAATCTTACCCGCGGCCTCGTCACCGAGCGCGGCGACCACCGCATCGGCGACATCGCCGACATAGACCGGCTGGAACTTCGTCTCCGGCGCGATCACCGGAAGGACAGGCAGGAAGCGGATCATCGTCGCAAAGCGGTTGATGAAATTGTCCTCGCGGCCGAACAGGATCGAGGGACGCAGGATCGCGGCGTCGGGAAACGCCTTGCGCACGGCGGCTTCGCCCTCGCCCTTGCTGCGACCGTAGGCCGAAGGGCTGTTGCTGTCGGCGCCGATCGCCGAGATATGGACGAGCGCCTGCGCGCCCGCGGTCTTGGCGGCGGCCGCCACATGGCGCGCGCCATCGGTCTGCACGGCAGCCATATCGTCGAACGCGCCGACGAGATTGATCACCGCATCGCTTTCCTGCACCGCGCGCGCCACGCTTGCGGCGTCGCGGACGTCGGCGGCGACGAACTGCATCTGGCCGAGCCCGCCGAGCGGCTTCAGGAACAGCGCCTTGCGCGGCTCGCGCTCGGCGATGCGGACGCGCGCGCCGCGTGCGAGCAGCCGCTGGACGACATAGCGGCCGAGAAAGCCGCCGCCGCCGAACACGGTGATCAATTGTCCGTCAAGCTTTTGCATGATGTGCGCCTGTGTCCGATTCTCTGGCGGCGCACACGGCGCCGAATGCGCTCCCCATGCCGCGAAGCGTCCGCCGGAGCAAGGGGGCAGGGTGTACGGTACGACGCGAAACCGCGGCTTGGCGAATAAAATTGCGCACCGCGCGCTCGCGCGGTTGACAAGCCGGTCACGCCGCCGCTAAGCGCCCGCTCCTACCCCGTGCCCAGATGGCGGAATTGGTAGACGCACCAGCTTCAGGTGCTGGCGATCGCAAGGTCGTGGAGGTTCGAGTCCTCTTCTGGGCACCATTTGTTCTTCTCAGAAGAACCCAGCAAGTGTATTAAACCCGCAGAAATCCAAGGGAATTGGCCCTTGGATCGTGCCGGATCGTCCCGCCTTTTCTCGGGGGTTCCGCACATTTTTGCGGGCCTTTTACGGGCCTTTGCGAAAACCACATTGGGAAAAGGCCCGCCCATGCCTCTGACCGAAACCCGGCTTCGCGCACTCAAGCCAAAGGACAAACCGTACAAGGTCGCCGACGACCGCGGATTGTACATCGAGGTGTCGGCCAAGCCGCTTTACCGATGGCAGTTACGGCGTGCTCTACTTGGGCGACCGGTTCGAGACCGCACTGTTCGAGACGATCCACCACCATGCCCGCTTCATGGCCCGGACGAAGGAAGCACCTGGCTGGACCTCGCAGTTCCGGGAGATCGTCATGTCAGTCGATGCTGACTTGCATGATCTCCGAACTCTGGCGGGGGAGCCGGTTCCGGCGCTCGATCCCCACAGCTATGCCGCATCCCAAGCGGTCGCGCGGCACCTCAAGGCCGCGGGATCAAACGGCATTGCCTACCCGAGCATCCGGCACACCGGCGGGGAATGCGTCGCGCTCTTCTACCCGGACTGCGCGTCAAATCCTCTCCAGGGGCGGCACCTTGACTACCACTGGGATGGCGCGCGCGTCGACCTCGTGCGTGATGCCGGATCAGGGGCTGTTTTCCGTATCGTCGACCTGCCTAGCAATGACTGACAGCAATTGCCGATTAAGAGCAGGCGTCCAAGGAAGCCGGATAGGCCTTCCAAACTGGACATCGGTTCAGAGGGCCGGGTCATAGCTTCATCACTAAGCGGCAAGAACTTGGTCTATCCCGCACAGATCTTCCGGGGAATATTGGACGTCGGAGGCAAACGAGTAAACCGTGCGGACGCGACTGCCATCCCAAACGAACTTGAAATGATCGCGTTGAACGGCGCGCTCCAGCACGTCGCCTCTAAGCACGCTCACGCAGAGGCCTGATGGTCGCTCGGCAGGCCTGAAAAGCAGACCATCGAAGCCCGCTTCCGCAATCAGAAGACCGCGCCGACGCCGTTCTGTAAGATCAAGCTCGGGATCCCAGTCACGCCCATCGACAAATCGTCCCTTCACCTGCCGCGAGAGTTCGCGCATTTCCAGGCCAATCGGCGCTTCACCAGTCTTGCTGAGGAACGTCTCGCGCTTTCGGATCGAGATGGCCAATGCCGTTTGCATATCCGCGGCCAGCTCGAGCGCGGGGCGATCCGCGTCGAAGAAACGCGTGCCGTCCGGGTTCGGGTAGGTGAATGGCGCGTGGTTCCAGTTTTGCAGAAGCGGACCATTTCCATCCACGACTTTCGCCCCGTTCATCAGACGATTCCGTTCGCGCAAGCGCGGATTGGTCAGCGATTCAATCTCGGCCAGCGCTTCGCTGCGATCATTTGCCACACGGGCGAACACGTCGATGGTGGGGAAACGCGATGGAATGAGCGTGAAGAAGGGCTGCTCGATATCTACCGCAATGAATTCATCCGCCACGTTGCGCATCCACATATTGTCTCACGCGATAGATATCCATCACCTGACCGCCGCGCATGACATCAAGGGCACTTTGCCCGTTGAACTGGGCATTGTGCCGGCGAATCCAACCATCGGCAGCGCGAGTGTCGGGCAACAGAATCTCGAGCGCTTTATGAATCGCCAGTAGGTGGGAAACGCGTTCGACCGTGTCGCGCGGGAGCGATCCGCCATCCTTCTTCCATTTGAAAAAGGTCGATCGGCCGGGTGACCCGAGCAGTAGCAACTGGTCCTCGGTCGACAGCTGCCATAATTCCGCCAGCCCTTGGAATGCCTCCATTGCCGCTGGAATCGCGGGCCTCCCCTCGCCCGATTGGGCGGTGGGTTCGAGCTTAACCACGCATAATTCTCCCTCTCATCCAGATTTGGACTTGAAACGCAAATCAGTCCCGATGTAGATAGTCCGCATCGGGACTCGATGCTGATCCTAGTCCATGGTGGATTCGGGATCAAGAGTCGGCAGAATATGGAGCACCGTTATGGCCAAGGGCCACGACAAATTTCAGTTTAGCGTCAACGGTGTCCTTCATGGCACCGGAGACAAGTTTCTGGACGGTAGCCAGATCCGCGAGATTGCGGGGCTTGAACCTGCCAGCGATTTCGTTCTGATCCAGATCGAAGGCGGCCTCGCCCGTTCGATCAGCATCGAGGAGGAGGTCAAGTTCGCAACCGGCGAGATCGCGGTCTTTCTCTCATTCGCCGGCGACCGCACCTACAACTTCACCGTCAATGAGCGGGGCTGGGAATGGGGTTCCCCGACGATCCTCGCCGCCGACATCTATCGCTATGGCAAGATCGACGAAGAGCTTGAGCTCATCCTCGACAGCGCTGGCGATGCCGTCATCCCCAGCGATGGGGAGGTGACGCTGGATGGCGCCGGGGTCGAGCGGATCCGCAGCCGTGAACCCAAGACGGTAACCATTAAGGTCAACGGGCGGCCCCGGAGCGTGGAAAAGCGCCCGCACAGCTACCGCGAGATCGCGGCGATCGCTTACCCCAACCCTGACTTTGAGAACTTCAACTACACGATCACCTATCTCCACGGTGTCCATGGCGCCGAGGGCGATCTCGTCGAAGGCGAGACCATTCAGGTGAAGAAAGGGATGGTCTTCAATGTCCGCCGCTCTGATAAGTCGTGATCCCCATCTCAAGCGCCTCGTTGAGGAGGGCTTCGAGATCGAGGTGCGCAACAGCCACTTGATCGTGCGGAGTATTCCGCACGTCACGGTTGACGGAAATTTGGCAAGGGGCGTGCTCACCTGCGCCCTGTCGCTAGACGGCACGGGCCTCACGGCAACGCCGCAAGGCGATCACACGATGTATTTCGCAGGGGGGACGCCGTGCCATCGCAACGGCGCCCCCATGGGGAACATCATCAACAATTCCCAGAAACAGCGCTGCGGCGAGATGGACGTGGATCACTATCTCTCGTCCAAGCCCGAGGTCACCCACCGGTACGAAAATATCTATGACAAGGTGGTCGCCTATGAGCGACTGATCGGCGGCGCTGCCCGGTCTCTCGATCGGACCGCCAACGCCCGGACCCATGCCAAGGCGATGATCGCCAATGACGATAGCCCGTTCGCCATTCCCGATTCCGCCTCGGCCCGCTATCGAATTGGCGGCGTGAACCGCAAGCTGAAGGGACGGGTCGCGATCATCGGTCTTGGCGGAACCGGATCGTTTCTGCTCGATCTGCTGGCGAAGACCTGGGTTACCGAAATCCATCTTTATGATGGCGACCAGCTCTTGAACCACAATCTGTTCCGGTCGCCTGGCTCACCGGAGCCGGAACTGCTCAAGGGTTTCCCCTACAAGGTCGACTATTACGCACAGGTCTATGCCCGGATGCACACGGGCATCACCGCGCATCCTGTTCGGGTGACAGCGGCTAATGTGGACGAGCTGGCAGGCTTCGATTTCGTATTCGTCTGCGTCGATAAGGGGTCTTCACGCCGCGAGATAGCCGAGGGATTGCTTCGGCTGGAGATCCCCTTCGTCGATACCGGGATCGGAGTAGGCCTGGAAGAGGATTGTCTTGATGGCTGCGCCCGAGCAACCTTCATCCGCCCCGGCATGGCCTGGTCCGAAGTCGAACGGTTGCTGCCGTTGGGCGATGACAAGGAGGAGGACGACCTTTACCGGACAGATATTCAGATCGCCGCTGTCAATTCGCTCAACGCCATCATGGCGATCATGCGATGGAAGCGCTGGTCGAACTATTTTCGCGACGAGCGGAACGAGGTGAACTCGGTCTACATGATCGAGGGCAACAACATCTCGAATAGGGCCGCATAATGGCCCGGGTCGACAGGCTCAAAACCGTCTTCGTGGATGAAATACCCGAGATTCTCGAAGACGGCATCCTGTATGTCTCGGAGGAATGCCGCGTCGCGTTGCATAATTGCGCATGCGGGTGCGGGGAAGAAGTGTCCACACCCCTCGTTCGTACCGAGTATCGACTGACGATAGAAGGGGATGCTGCATCGATCTGGCCTTCGATCGGCAATCACGACTTCGCTTGCGCTTCACATTATGTGATCAAGCAGGGCGAAATTCTCTGGGCAGGAAAGATGTCTCGCGGTGCGATCGAGGCAGGGCGGGAGCGAGACCGGAGGCTCAAGCGGCCCCCTGCTCCAAAACCGTTGCCTTCGCGCATACCGGCACCCAAACCGGGGCATGCGCGGCTTTTCCGCCGAGGCCGTGTCCGCAAACAGCGAGCCCATCAGCGCATCGCGCGCGCTGGCAAGCGAGAGAGTCATGGTTTTTGACCTTCCTGAGAAGCGGGCTCCTCATGGTGTGCATCAGGGTGGGGGACCCGGGCCGGGAGGGAGGCAGTCCCGGGTCCCCCGGCCGGCGCGTGCTGCAAGGGGGCAGTCAGCACGTCCGGCACGGCGGTGGTGGTAGGATCGGCAGGAAGATCGGCCGGGGGACCGACCGGGCGCGGCGGCTCCGCCGCGCTCTCGGGATGACGAGCGGCGCTCACTGCACGGGCGAGTGCCCGAGCGACTTCGCGGCGGCTCACCGGCATAGGCGGCATGGAGCGCGGCGGCCGGATCGGACGCGCAGAGGACGGCCTCAGACAGCGCCCGGCTCTTGGCGCCGAAGATCGAGATCGGCCGTTCCTCGACCTGGACGTTCGCCTTCGTGAGTTCGCCGGTCAGCCGCTGGCAGTAGCCGCAGTGGAAGTCCGAAAAGACCACCACCTTGGGACCTGCCGGATTGCCCCAGCGCACAGCGCCATCGGCGGGCAACTTGGCGAGATCGACCTTGGTCGGGACCGCGTTCGCCGGCTCTTCGTCCTGCGCCTTGCTCTCGGCGCCCGCGCGCGCTGCGCCGGCGGCGATGAGGTCAGGGTTGAGCTCGAGCAGGCGCGCTGCCGTCACATCTCGGCGCGTCTCCATATCGTAGAGCCGCCCCACCAGGAGGTAGCGGGCAGACGCATCGACGTAGAACAGCGTGCTCCCCGACACGACCTCGCACAGCCCGCCGAAGCCCTCGCAAGTGAGTGCGTCGATCGGCGTCTTGGGAAGGCGTGCCTTGAGTGCAGCGCGCACGGCGCTCGAGGTGTCGCTCGCCTGGGCCGGCGCAGACGTCACCGCCGCGAGACCGAGGCTGACGACGGCGAAGGCCGTCGTGAGGGCAAGCGCTGCCGTTGCGGCGCGGGCTTTGAAACCCGGCCGGAAATCCGTGTAATTCATTTCGTGTTGCTCCTGACGTGAACGCCGTCGAGAAAGACGATCTCGACCTCGATGCCGGTCGGCATCTCGACGACGGGTTGGTATTGTTCGGCGCGTTCGATGAGGTACTTGCTCACCGTATCGGCGGCCTCGCCGGCGCCCTGGCCGATGCCGCCCGTGACAATGTCGGTCGGCGAAAGTGCCTGCCGCTTGCCATCGGCCCCGATCTGACCGGTGAAGATGCCGTTGGCATTGGCAGAGAAGCCCCGGCCAAAGCCGCCGACGATGCCGGCAAGGAGGGCTTGGCCAACCAGACTGCCTTCGCGGCTGACGACACGGCCACGCACGCCCGACTTGCCGGCAAAGCTGATGAAGCCTTTGACCTCGCTCACCGCATAGCGGCCGCCCGGCTGCGCGCAGGTCATGCGCGCCAGCTTCACATAGACTTTCTCGCTGCTGAGATCGCCGCGGGCCGCGCCGTTGACGAGGCAGCCGGTGATGTCGGTCGTCAGCACCTTGCCGCCGCGCATGACCGAGCGTGCCGGGCCGGTAATCCGCAGCACCACTGGGAGCGGATCGGTCTGGCTGGCGACACCGGTCGAGGCGTCGACCCCGACAATGACCCGCGCCGGCGCATAGCTGTTGGGCGGCAGGTAATCGGGGCTGTCCTGCAGCAGGAGCTGCGGGGCGGCGGTGTCGCCGGCCGGCTTCTTGGGTCCGGCACCGCCGGTCTCGAAGCTCATCAGGCTGACCTTGGCATCCGCTGACGGGCCATCGGCGGCCTGCCGATTTGCACCGGGCGCCGGGTTGCCAGCACCCGGAGTGACACCAGGGCCATAGGCTGGGGGCGGCATGACCGGTGCAGCCGATGCGCGCGAGGTCTGGTCGAGCTGTACCTTCAAGGCCGCGTTCTCTGCCGAGATCGCATCGATCGCGTGCTGACCGTCGGTGCGCATCGCCGCCTCGTCGGGACCTGCCGCCTGCTCCCAGTCTTCGGCCTCGTGGGTCTTCAGCGCAGGGTTGGTGACGAAGATCTGGCTCGCCTCTTGGGCAGCCGTCCGGCACGCGAACTTGTAGACGTAGCCCGCCTTGCTCGTGGCAAAGAAGCCCACCCGGTCGGCGGCAAACTGCGGCGGGACCGAAATGTAAATGTCGCCGCGGACCGGCTCATGGGTCACAGTGAAATCGTTGTAGGGATATGCGCTGGCGATCTTCGAGACGTTGGCAAAGCCATCGTCGATGAGCGCAATGCGGGTCAGCTCGCCGCGCGAGAGCACGCAGTCGATCTTGGCGTTGTCGGCCGCTTCGACGAATTGGTCGGCAAAGGCCGGGGACACGCTGAACGCGAGGGCGCACAGGGCGGCGCCAAGCGCGGTCGTGGGGGTAAGATAGCTCATGGCCGTCTTCAGTCCTTCTGGCTTTGGTCTTGCAGCTGCTCGAAGCCGGTGAGCCCAAGGGCGAGGCCGTGCCGGCTCCAGCGGAACCGGAAGCTGCGATCGTTGCTGGCGATCACCTGCGCGCCGACGAAGGTCTTGAGCGTGCCGGTGACGGTCGAAGTGAGGGCGGCCGGGTCGACCTCCATCTTGCGGATGACGAAGACCTGGCTGATGTCCGAGCCGCGCTGCTCGTCGACGATCTTGACGAGCTCGGCCTTGAGGCGGCCGTGAGCGGCCGGATCGGCGAGCTTCAGGATCTCGGCCATCCAGTAGTCGAGGCCTTGCGGGCTCCGATTGAGCAGCATCAGCGCAGTGTCGCGGGTGACGAGCTCGAGGTAGTGCGCGTCCGGTCCGGCGCTGGAGAGCGAGAGCCGTTCGCTGGTCACCGGGACCAGCACAACCTCCCGGTCCCGGGTTGCCGCTGCCCCCACGCTAAGCAGCGTGGTGACAGCCAGACCGCCGGCGACCAGAGCCAGCCAATTGCGCTGGCGCAGGTATTTCTGGGCCTCTTCGTATGCGAATTCTGCGCGCATCGCTTGTCTCCCTCAGCCGGCCAGGAGGCGGCAATGGGAGGGCGGCGTGGCCTTCAGCCCGAGGAAACCCCCGGGCATGTACCAGTAGGCAGCATGCACCAGCGCCGAGCCCGCGTTTCCGGATTTCGCCTTCCGCAAGACGAACCAGGCCGCAAAGGCGAGAGCGATCCCGATGAAGATGTGCTGCGCCAGGATCCCCCAGGCAAAGGGGATCAACAGCCCCGCGAACTCGTCGATGGTCCAGAAGCCGATGAGCTCCGGATCGTCGAGCCGTTGGGGAACGAGGTACTTGTCGGCCATGATGCCGCCCTCCCGCCGTGACCGGATCCGCTGATCAGATGACCGCGGTCACGACCGAGGTGACGATCGGCACGCCGGTGCCGACGCCGATGCCGACGCCCACCGGGACGGCGATCTGGCCGAGCGTGAAGCGACCCGAAGCGAGGCCGATGAGGCCACCCGCGAGGCTGAGCACGGTGATGATCTTGCCGCCCGAGCCCTCGAGAAAATCGGTGAACTTCACGAGAGCGGGATCGAAGGTGGTGTCGGCGCCGGCATAAGCCGCGCCGGCACCGGCGAGCGCCACCAGCGCGGGCAGGATGTAGTCCTTGAGCTGGGTACGCCGGGGAAGCTGGAGAGGGGTATTCATGAGGCAGGGCCTTTCGAGGATTGAAGGAACAGCAAGCGGCGAACCGTTCGCTGTCTGTTCTTCGTGATCCCTCGATGGGCCTGTAGGAAATCGCGACCGTCGTTCGAGGCCTGCCGACTAAGCAAAAAGCGACATCCACCGGTGTGTGAGCCGGGAATCGCGCTGCCTTGATCTCTTTGAGCGCCGATCTGGCCGAAGATCGCGCGAACCGGGCCGGAGTCTGCGCCGAAGCGGTCGGTCTCTGCGCGAATCGCTGAGCGCGACTGATTCGCGCCTTCCTCAATGTTCCTTTTATGTTCTTTTCGTTTTCCTACAGCCTTCCTCTTCCGATAGCCGGTGAGTCGATCATTCAAGCCAGAGGAGAAACAGCAATGATCGACATGGGCGTACTTGGTGAAAGCCAGAGCCTCCGGGCTTGTCGCCAAAGATCGGCGATCCGGTAATCAATCATCCCCAAACCATCGTCGGTGAGACGCAAAAGTTGCAGTCGCAGGAAGCACGCCAGTTCGAGAATTTTGCGCTCACCGCGCATCCGCCTGAGCGTCGCGGGCTTGCGGTACAACATCGATCGCGCCTGAGCTTTCAGCATTCCGGTCGACAAGCCGAGGTCCAGCTTGTCGGCACCAAGCTTTTCAAGAAATCGATCTTCGCGATATGGTCGGCGAGGCCTTTGGTCTTACGAGAGGATGGGCCGTCTCGAAGCCATTCGAGCCGCGTTTTGCCGGTTGTTATCGTCTCCGACAGTCCCGGCAGCCAGGCCTTCGTCTGCTCCGCTCCGACTGCGGTCATGACGCCGGCCAACAGCCCCGCATCATGGTGGCGCCGGGCGGCTATTGCCGAACTCCTCAGTCGCCGCGAGGGAAGTTGGATATAGCGATGGTCAGCGATCCATGCACGCGCAGCTCGTTCTAAGTCGTCCGCCAGGAATTTGTCGCCGGCCTCGCGTCGCAGATGGCCGTTTAGCGCGCGTTCGCCATGTTCGGTGAGGTCGCGCAAACCCAGAGCCCGCTTGGCCACCTCCTGGTGCTCAAAAAGGGTGCGCCGTCGACGATACAGCGCACGGATCGAAGCCAGGTGCGGCGGCGCAATTTCGAGTTCAGCGCCCAAATGAGCCAGCACACGCGTTGGAATCATCTCAACGGAATTGAGCGGCGTTCCGGCGAGCCGCAGGAAACCGATCTGCAGCGCCACGCCCAACCTGTACAATGGACGACGTCGGCGGTTGACAGTTCGCCGCTCATCCTCGGCGAACGAGAAGAAATGCGCAATTTCAGAATCGGTCAAGTCGTCTGGAAACCGGTCCCCACCAAGATATTGTCGAAGTGGTGCGCCCACGACTCGATCCTCCTTAGGATGAGCCTACACACCGCAGGCAAAAGGTCGTAAAATCTGGCGGCCAATAAATATCAATGGCTTACTGATTTCTATCGATGTTAAATCTTATATTTCCGCAACTTGCTTAGTGGCACTTTTTGCACAATGGCTACGAGAACCCATATTTGCGCCTCCGAAAAATTTGATCTCTTCATCACACACTCCGTATCCTGGACCTCCGTTCATAACTGGAATTTTCCAGCTCCGAACGGTCCAAGATTCCGGGTGCAGGTCAGCCGGCGGTGAACGCGCGGTAATCGCTGGCAATTACTAAGAATGAGTCTGTGCCTGCCTCAATCCGGTCCGGAACCGATCGGTCGCTTCGACCAGTTCGCTGACGCCACCGACTGCCTCGACAGGTTGCTCACAGCTTTTCCGGTTCTGCAGGAGCGTCAAAGCTTGCCCGTCAGTTCCGGGACCAGGGTGAACAGGTCGCCCACGAGGCCGATGTCGGCGACTTGGAAGATCGGGGCGTCCTCGTCCTTGTTGATGGCGATGATGGTCTTGGAGTCCTTCATGCCGGCCAAGTGCTGGATCGCGCCCGAGATGCCGACGGCGATGTAGACTTCGGGGGCCACGATCTTGCCGGTCTGGCCGACCTGGTAGTCGTTGGGCACGTAGCCTGCATCGACCGCCGCGCGGCTCGCGCCGATGCCAGCGCCGAGCTTGTCGGCGAGCGGGGTGATGATCTGTTCGAAGGTGGCCGCATCCTTCAGCGCGCGGCCGCCCGAGACGATGATCTTGGCGCTGGTCAGTTCGGGGCGCTCGCTCTTGGCGATCTCGGCGCTGACGAAGCTGCTGAGGCCGCTGTCGGCGGTGGCGCTGACGGTCTCGACGCTGGCATTGCCCCCGCTGGTGGCGGCCTTGGCAAAGGCGGTGCCGCGCACGGTGATGACGAGCTTGGCGTCGCTGGACTCGACCGTGGCGATGGCGTTGCCGGCGTAGATCGGGCGGGTGAAGGTCCTGGGCCCCTCGACCGAGAGGATGTCCGAGATCTGCATGACATCGAGCAATGCTGCGACGCGCGGCGCGACGTTCTTGCCCGTGGTGGTGGCAGGCGCAACGAAGGCGTCGTAATCCGCCATCAGGCCTGCGACGAGCGGGGCGACGTTCTCCGCCAGCGCATTGTCGAGGCTGGCGTCGTCGGCCTTGAGCACCTTGGCCACGCCCGCGATCTGCGCGGCGGCCTGTGCGGCACCATCGCAGTTGGCGCCGGCGACCAGCGCGGTCACTTCGCCAAGCTGGCCCGCAGCGGTGACGGCGGCGAGCGTGGCGTCCTTGACGCTGGCGTTGTCGTGTTCGACCAGAACGAGAACCTTGGTCATCGTATCATTCCTTTCAACCCAACCCCGTTCGTGTCGAGCGAAGTCGAGACACTGCGAGCGTGGCTCGACTTCGCTCGAGCCGAAAGGAGGTGGTGAGTGTTCAGGCTACGCCCAATTCCTTGAGCTTGGCAACCAGCGCATCGACGTCGGGCACCTTGATCCCGGCGCTGCGCACCGGCGGTTCGGTGACCTTGAGCGTCCTGAGGCGCGGTGCGATGTCGACGCCGTAGTCGGCAGGCGTCTTGTTCGCGAGCGGCTTGGACTTGGCCTTCATGATGTTGGGCAGCGAGGCATAGCGCGGCTCGTTCAAACGCAGGTCGGTGGTGACCACGGCGGGCAGAGCCAGCTTCACCGTCTGCAGACCGCCGTCGATCTCGCGCTTGACCACCACGGCATCGCCCTCGACCGAGACCTCGTTGGCGAAGGTCCCCTGCGGGCGGCCGAGCAGCGCGGCGACCATCTGGCCGACCTGGTTGCTGTCATCGTCGATCGCCTGCTTGCCCGTGATGATCAGGCCGGGGGCTTCCTCGTCGGCAATCCCCTTGATGATCTTGGCCACCGCCAGCGGCTCGACCTCGACGCCGTCATCGACCTGCACCAGGATCGCCCGGTCCGCGCCCATCGCCAGCGCCGTGCGCAGCGTCTCCTGCGATTTCGCAACGCCCACCGACACCGCCACGATCTCGGTCACCACGCCCTTCTCCTTCAGGCGTATCGCTTCCTCGACCGCGATCTCGTCAAACGGGTTCATGCTCATCTTCACGTTCGCAAGATCAACCCCCGTGCCATCCGCCTTCACCCGAGGCTTCACGTTGTAGTCGATCACGCGCTTCACGCAGACCAGGGCTTGCATGGGCAAACATCTCCGACGGCAAGGATGTCTATCGACCACGGATGGGTTCGTTCAAAGGAATGGGAGACAGCGGAACCCAAGTTCGCCGATGAATTTCCTCAATAGTAATAAAAAGACCGAGGAGCTATCGGCATCGACATTGTTGGCAAATGATACTGGCAATTATCTGGTTCAGAAAATCGCAGTTCAAAGAAGCCGTAGGTTGATGAAGACGCCGTAGCTACCTCGGTAAGGGTGGAACTTTACTTACGAAAAAATGCCTGAACCACGCCTCAGAACTTATAGGAGAGATCCACGCCGAACCGGCGCAGCGCGCCGCCTGCGATAAAGTCGCCCCCGAATTCCGGCGCGATCACAACGTCTTCAACGTAGTGCTTGTTGAAAAGGTTGGTAGAAAATGCCGAAATCGAAAAACTGCCGACATCGACGCCCAGCCTTGCGTTGACCGTCGCGAAAGTATCGCGTGTGGAATTGTCGTAAGTAGCCGGTAAGCCGAAGATCGTGGGTGTGGTATTTCGCTGAACCGTGTGAAATGGCGTCGGACCGACAACCCTGAAGTCGACACGGCCGACAAGATTGACAAGATCCGTGACGGGGGCGTTCATCTGAACGCCCCCGTTGATCGAAAAGTCAGGCGTCGCAGGAGATTTGTTTCCTACCGTATAAGGGCGGCCGGAATTCTTCTTGATTTCGCTCTTTGTATAATTCCCGTTGACAAACATCTTGAAAATTGGGGAGATCCTGTAGTCAATCGATCCTTCTATTCCGTAGATTTTCACCTTGTCGATGTTCGAGGTGCTGCGCAGCAAGCCGAAATCACCCACGAAGAATTCAAAGAACTGCATATTCTTGACGTTGGTCAGGAAGCTTGCCACCTCGAAGTTGAGGCCGTTGAACGGACGTCCCTTCACCCCAATCTCAAACGCGCTGTTGGTTTCCTTCTTGATCAGGTCCGGAACCGAGATTCCCGCGCTGATGCCCACGGGCGGTGGTGGATTGAAGTAGCCGTTGATGATCGCCTCGGTGCCTGCCGGATTGAAGCCGCCAGCCTTGAAGCCGATGCCCCAGTTCCCGAAGATCGTGAGATCATTGTTCGGCTTGTAGGTGATCGTTATCTTCGGCTGGAGTTGCTTGAAGGTTGAAGAAATCGGCGCGATCACCCCAGATGGGTTGTATGCCGGATCAAGGCCGGGGTTGAGGAAATAGTTCGAGGGAGTCGTCGCGGTTCCAATCGGATACCCGGTACGCGGATTGCCAACCCAGCGCGTGCGAGCATTTACCGGAACATTGTTGATACGGTCACGCGCTTCGATATCATAGCGTAGCGCGACACCGAGGCGCAGCTTGTCGGTAGCGTCCCAGTCTCCGGCCGCAAATGCGGCATAAACATTGGTCCGATAGTTGTCATCTGTCAGGTTTTCGGTCGGGAAGCGGGGGTCCATCGTAAAGCACTGACGCGTCCCGCCAAGTCCCGTGTCAAGCGTCAGGTTCACACAAACCCGCCTGTCGATGAAGATGTAGCTTCCACCCAGCTGCCAGTTGAAGGAAGAGCCTTCCCCACCCATGAGCCGGATTTCGGAAATTACGTCTGTCTGCGTACGGCGATTGCCCTGGATGCCGTCGCAAGTGGAAGGCGAATAGGGCATCGCAAAGCCGAATGCCGCATTGTATTTCGTGAACGGTGCCTGGTTGACAACCCCTGCGGTGGCCGCACGGCTGCGGAGGCAGGTCGGTTCATTGTTGAAGAAGCCGAACGCGCCGCTGGTCCCACCGGCAATGTATTCGTTCTTGTTGTTGTTATATGCGACAACACCGATCAGCGAACCGAAGTCGAAATTCTGTCGCAGCCTCATCGATGCGCCATAAGTCCGCTGCCAGTGCTTGGCCTCGGTGTCATCGGTAAAGATGAACTTGTGATCGCTGACCTTTGCGTTGAATATCGGATCGTTGAACGCCTGGGCGAGCGTAGGAATCTGGAAAACCGCATTGAAGCTCAGTGCGCCGCCGTGGCTCCTGCCATAGTTGGCCTTCAGGTCGATTTCGGTATCGTCCGAAGGTGCCAGCAGGATTCGCCCGAAGAGGTTCAGCTTGTTGTAGCTGTCTACCGATGCCGGATTGCCGCGATAACCATAGACGCTCTGATGCAAATCCGATCCGACAAACGTGTTGCGATAATAGCCGTCCGACTTGGTCCACTCACCGTTAAGTACGAACCCGACACTGTCGGTGATGGGGCCGCTCAACAGTCCGGACATGAGGTACGTATTGTCGTTCGCGACACGCCCCTTGATCTGCCCGGACAATTCCGGCGTAGGCTTTTTGGTGGTGATCACGATTGCACCGGCCGACGCATTGCGCCCGTAGATCGCGCCTTGCGGACCCTTGAGGATTTCCACCTGTGCAAGCGCACCCTGGGGCTCGTTGGTCGAGGCGATACTCGTCTTGAGCACGCCATCGACCACCAAGGCAATGTTGTTCTCCGCATCGCGGGGGCTGTTCAGGCCTCTGATGTTGATCGACACGTCGGATGGATCGGTCGTCGCGGTTTGAATGGTGACACCCGATGTCAGGTTCACGAAATCGACCGCGACGCGTGCCTTGGTGTTTTCGATCGTGTCTGCGGACAGCACGGCCACCGACGCCGGGACATTCTTCAAGGATTCGTTCTGCTGCCGTGCGGTAACAATGATTTCCTCGACTTCGCTTCCGGATGAAGTCTGTTCAGCCTGGGCATCATTACTGCTCGCAACAGCCTGTGCGCTCACATTCCCAGGGATCAGCGCCAAGGCCCACGTACAGCCACACATGAGACGCGATATTGTTTTCAAATTCATTTTGCCCTCTCCCTTGCTTACCAAGCTCGGCTGTGCGCGCCGTTACAGTTGCGCATAGGTGTCCAGATGCAGACTTGGTTTCCCGTTGGGGGTAAAGCCGAAGAGGCGCATGAGTCTTGGAGATCCTTGCGAACAAGGATTGAACAATCCTGCGAGGGTGCACCAAGAAGGCTTGCCCCAATCACCCTGCATTCCGCTCAAGAAGCATCAAGGCTGCCGGCGCAGAAGGCACGCTTCTTGTCGAGCCGGAAGGGGCCACGATCCGACGGGGAACAAGCCCAATGGGGGGACACCCTTCCGGTTGCGCCCGATGGGTGGCTAGCCCGTCTTATTCACCGGCGGGGGCCTGAAGGGTTGGCGGGAGTGGCATAAGCCTCTGATCTGAATTAGGAACTGGGTGTCTACGCCGACCCTGCTGCAGGGCAGAAAATGCCACAGGCCACACCCGCCATGAAAGACGTTATCTCAACCTCATTCCGATTCCCAGCGGTCGGCGGGAAGAAGATCACAGCCGCGTTTGATGGTGGCCGACTAACCTCGGACGGCGGCGTTCTGCTGCTTGCGCAGGCCGAGCGCGCGATGGGGCTCTGCCGGCGGCTTGCGAGTTGCATCGCCGACCCGCGTGACCCGACGCGGGTGATCCATCGCCTCGATGACATCCTACGTGCCCGGGTGTTCGCGATCGCGTGCGGCTATGAAGATGCCGATGATCTCGACGCCCTGCGCGACGATCCGGGCTTCCGCCTGGCGCTGGGCAAGTTGCCGGGATCGGGCGCGGGGCTTGCCAGCCAACCGACGATGAGCCGCTGGGAGAATGCTCCGACCACACGTGAGCTGGCCAGGATGATGGCTGAGATGATCGGCGTCTACTGCGCCAGCTATCCGGCTCCACCGGCGGCGGTGACGCTGGACCTCGATGATACCTGCGATGTCGTGCACGGCTATCAGCAGTTGTCCTTCTGGAACGGGCATCACGGTGAGCGCTGCTTCCTGCCGATCCATGTGTACGACACCGCGACCGGTCGTCCGGTCGCGATTCTGCTGCGCACCGGCAAGACGCCGTCGGGCGCCGAAGTTGCCGGCCACATCCGGCGCCTGGTGCGTCATATCCGCCGGTACTGGCCGGAAACGCACATCACCTTCTGCGGCGACGGGCATTATGGCCGCCCCGAAGTCAAGGCCTTCTGCGAGGCCCACCGCGTCGATTACGTGTTCGGCTTGCCGACCAATGCCGCGCTGCGTGCTGATACGGTCATCGTTGCCATCGTCGATGCCTGCGCGGTCAAGCGGGCCACGGCCCAGTATCCGGTCCTGCGCAACTATGCCGAAACGCACTACGGCGCGAAGAGTTGGAAGTGCCAGCGCCGCGTCGTCGCCCGGATCGAGGCCAGCACGCTGGGCATGGACATCCGCTATGTCGTCACCTCACTGACCGAAGGCTCAGCCGAGCATATCTATGACACGCTCTACTGCGCGCGCGGCCAGACCGAAAGGCTGATCAAGCGCCACAAGGCTCAACTCGCTAGCGATCGCACCTCGTGCCGATCCGCCAACGCCAACCAGATGCGCCTCATCCTCCACACCGCTGTCTACTGGCTGATGTGGCGCATCCAACAGGAAATCCCCAAGACAGCCGCGCTCGCCACAGCCGAGTTCGCAACGCTACGCCTGCGGCTGCTCAAGGTCGCTGCCCGCGTCATCGAAACCTCCTCGCGTATCCATCTCGCCTTCGCGTCAGCCTGCCCGGACGCCGGCGTGTTCAAAGCCATCGCCACCATTCTCCGGCCAGCACCGACATAGCCAGTGCGGCAGTGCCGATGAAAGCCCGAGCCCTCGTCCATCAACCTCGAAAAGCCCATCGCTCCTGCTGCGGGGAAAAACGCCGGCGCCGGCGCTCGCCCAGATCACGCGGCAACCGACCCACCAAACCCTAAACACCCCAGTGCAGCGGGCTCATGAATAAGCCGGGCTAGAGGCGATGCCGCGAAATCGAGCCTTGATTGCTGACAACCCCTCGATCGACGGGCCACAAGCAGCGTGTCCCCCGCACGACCGAACCTGTCACGGCCTTGCGGGGGATGGGGAATGCAACAGTCCGGTCGTTCAGACGCGAACGAATTTCGATGGTCATCAAAGCGCGGTGGTTGCAGTCTGACGATCGAATATCATCGATTCGTAGCCCGAATTCCGTACCGATTGAAGTTCTGAACGGTAATTGCCGAGACCACCGAGATAAAACATCACTGCGTTTTTCTTGCCAGGAATGTTCGCCCCGAAAATCCACGATTCCGCCTTAGGGAACAGTGTCATGTTGGCAATTGTCCGGCAGGTTTCCACCCAGGCATCTTCGGCTTCCTGCGTCGGCTCGATAGTGGAGCGGCCGTCAGCTTCCATGGTTGCAATCGTGTCGGAAATCCATTCCACCTGGCTTTCGAGACTGGGAGGAAGGTTTGTGAATGGACCGTTGGGGCCCAGGATCATGAACATGTTCGGAAAGTCGGCTTCCATCATCCCGAGGTAACCCAGAGGGCCATCGGCCCACTTGTCCCGGATGGTGACGCCACCGCGTCCCCGAATATCGATCTTCGTATAGTTTCCATCGACCGCATCGAAACCTGTAGCGAAAATCACCGCGTCAAGTTCGTGTTCGATCCCACTGGCCAAGCGGATGCCTCTTGTCGTGAATTCTGCGATCGGATCGTCCTTGACGTCTGCCAGCGATACGTTTTTCCGGTTGTAAACACCGTAATAATCCGTCGCGCACAGCGGGCGCTTGGCATAGATATCGCCGGGCGTCAGTTTCCGGGCGATTTCTGGATCCTTCACGATCTTGGCAATTTTCCGCTTGATGAAGTTTGCCGCCGAGGTGTTAACCTCATCGCTGATCGCGACATCGTTGAAGGTCTCGAACATGAAGCGGAATCCACCACCGCGCTGCCACGCTTCCTCGAATACGCACTCCCGCTCGGCCTCGGGGACGTCGATTCCCGCAACGGTGCTCTCGACAAAACCGAAGGCGACATTCGAACTCTTTATCTGCTTCCAGATTTCGTCATAGTTGGCCTTGTAGGTATCGATCGTCTCAGTGTCTTCGGGCCAGTTTCCGATCGGAACGACGTATTGGGCAGATCGTTGGAATACGGTCAGGTGCTTTACCTGGGGCGCCAGGGCAATGATCACCTGAATTCCGGTTGAGCCCGTCCCGATTATGCCGACACGCTTTCCGCTGAGATCGACCCCTTCAGGCCACGCGCCTGTATGGTAAATGTCACCGGCATAGTCGTCGATGCCACAGAACGTCGGCTTGTTGATCGCCGAAAGAAGTCCCAGGCCGGTAATGAGATACTTGGCCGATGCCGTCTCACCCTTGTCCGTTACTACATGCCATAGCCCAGTCGCTTCGTCGAAACGGGTCGATACTATCTTGGTGTTGAACTGATAGCTGCTGCGCAAGTCGAAGCGGTCAGCGACATTGTTGAGATATTCCAAAATCTCGGGCTGAGTGAGATAGCGGGTCTGCCAGCTGCCTTGATCAAGGAGTTCCTTGTCGAATGAGAAGCGATAGCAGAAGCTCTCGGTATCCGAGAGCGCTCCCGGGTAACGATTCCAGTACCAGGTCCCTCCGACATCGCTCGCATTGTCATAGGCCTTTACGTGGAGACCCTGGTCATTACGCAGCTTGTGGACCGCATAGAGCCCTCCGAAGCCTCCGCCGATCACAATTGCGTCAAAGTCCGCGCCAGGGGTCTTTGTCGCGGTCACATTTCTGATCATATTTACCTCCAGCGCGGGATTTCCGCGCAAACCATTGTTGCAAGATGCGTTTTTCCGGCGGTCAAAGTGCGCGATACCACGCTGAGATCCTGAGCAATTCGTCGTCCGCCTCATGCGCGCGCCCGGCAAGGGCCGGAAAGACATGCTGCATTCCGGGGACGACCGAGAGGGTGACGGAAACGCCTGCGTTGCGAGCTTTTTCGCTCAACGACTCGGCATCGCTCAGCAATGCCTCGGCTCCACCGGCATTGATATAAAGCGGCGGGAAGCCCTGAAAGTCATTCTCGAGTGGATTGGCCAGCGGATCCAGCGGGTCCGCAGTGCCGCCAAGAAACATCGAGATCATGCCCTCGAGTATCTGGCGCCCGACAAGAGCGTCCGTCGCCGCGTTGGCTTCGAGTGTCGCGCCACGCAGCGCCATGTCCAGCCAGGGAGAAAAAGCTATGATGCTGCCCGGAAGTTGCCGGCCCAGCTCACGGAGCCGAAACGCAATGGCAATGGCGAGATTGCCGCCCGCACTGTCCCCCGCAGTCGTTATGAATCCAGGGTGGAAACCTCTTTCGATCAAACCGAGATATGCGGCGATCCCGTCTTCGATCTGGGCAGGGAACGGAAATTCGGGGGACCGCCGGTAATCGGGAATGAACGCAGTTACGCCCAGAGCGCTGGCAAGATGCCCTGCGAGCTTGCGATGACTATCTGCCGATCCCACGGCGAAACCTCCGCCGTGGGTGTAGAGAATGACGCGCGCGGAATCGGCGTCTTGCGGAAATGCCCATATTCCCGGGACTCCGCCGACTTCATCTGATTTGTAGCTTACGCCCTCGGGTTCACGTGCTGGTTTGCCCCACTCGTCGAACATACTGCGCAAATCGGCAATCGACATTGCGGGATTGGCGGCCATCCGGCTGCTCCAATCCTCGTACAATTCGCGCAGGAAATCTGCTTCCCGATTGTCCGCCATTTGGCCTCTCCATCCATCTTTTTTTGAACGCCCCAATCGATCGTTGTCCGAAACTTCGGGCGGCCGAGAGCTGATCCAGTGGAGAAGCTATGTCGTGCTTGGCTTCAGGTCTTGAATTTTACTGCGCGTTCCGTTGTCGTTTTTTGCGGCCACCCAGAGGCAGGTCTCCTAGACCCGCTCCAGCAGCAGCGCGCTTCCTTGTCCGACGCCCACGCACATAGACACAATGGCGTAGCGCCCGGTCCCTTGAGCAAGTTCAATCGCTGCGCTGCCCGTAATCCGTGCCCCGGACATGCCCAGCGGATGACCGAGCGCGATCGCTCCGCCGTTGGGATTTACGCGATGATCTTCATCATCCAGACCCAACGACCGCGTGCAGGCCAGCGCCTGGCTGGCAAAGGCTTCGTTCAGTTCGATCACGCCGATGTCGCCCATCGTCAGCGATTGCCGAGCGAGTATCTTTCTGATCGCCGGAACCGGACCGATACCCATGATCCGGGGAGGAACCCCAGCTGCCGCAGCGGTCACCACTCGGGCAAGGGGTGTCAGCCCATATCGACGAACAGCTTCCTTCGACGCCAGCAGCAATGCTGCGGCACCATCGTTCACCCCGGATGCGTTTCCTGCCGTGACGGTCCCGTCGGTACGCACGATTGGTCGTAGTCGAGCGAGGTCATCTATGGTCGTGTTCGGTTTCGGATGCTCGTCAGCGTCAATTATCGCGGCTTGCCCCCGCTTCACTGGGGCGCTGACCGCCACGATTTCCCGCGCCAATCGTCCGTTGCTGCCTGCTCTGGCAGCCTTGGCCTGCGACCGCAGGGCAAAGGCATCCTGATCGGTCCGCCCGATCGAATACTCCATCGCGACGTTTTCGGCGGTCTCGGGCATCGAGTCGACGCCATAGCTCGTCTGCATCGCCGGATTGACGAATCGCCATCCAATGGTCGTATCCTCCATGGCGACAGCGCGTGAGAACGCGGTTTCGGCTTTTAGCTGAACAAACGGGGCTCGACTCATGCTCTCCACGCCGCCAGCGATCACAAGCTGGAGTTCACCGCACCGTATCGACCGGGCACCAGTGATAACCGCCTCAAGACCTGAGGCGCAAAGGCGATTCAGGGTCAGGCCGGGAACTTCCTCGGGTAGGCCCGCGAGCAGGGCAGCCATGCGGGCCACGTTTCGGTTGTCCTCGCCTGCCTGATTTGCGCAGCCAAGCAGGACCTCATCGATCTCGACCAGGTCGATCGACCGATTTCGCTCGATCAGGGATCTGATCGGAACAGCGGCCAGATCGTCGGCGCGTACCCTGGCAAGGGCCCCGCCGTGGCGGCCGATCGGCGTGCGGATGAAATCGCAGATGAACACATCAGCCATGTCTTCAGACCTATCTTCAAGTTCAGGCATCCGCGAACGACCTGGCGTCGCGAACCAGGTTCGTGATCAGTGAAGGGACTCTCCAGCCCAGAGGGTCGGCGGACGAAAACTCGGTGATCCTTGCAACCACGCAAGCCGGAGTCAATGTGTCCGCGTGATACATCAGTCCCCCTCGCCAGCGAGGGAATCCGTAGCCATGAACCAAGACCAGATCGATGTCCTGTGTCGAGGCGGCGATTCCTTCTTCAAGAATAAGGCAGGCTTCGACGATCATGGACGTGATAATTCGATCGACAATCTGCGCCTCACTCAAAGTCCGACGGGCAAAGCCTTCTTTCGCCGAGATCGCCACGATGAGGTCTTCGACCAAGGCGGACGGCCGGAGCCGACCCGCGTCATCGTAATCATACCAGCCAGCCATCGATTTACGGCCAAGTCTACCATGCTCTTCGACCAGGCACTCGAGTATGGGAAGCATTCTTGCGTCGGCGCGGCCGTCCAGGCGTTGTCGCTGGCGATTGGCATATGCAATATCGAGACCCGACATGTCCTGGGCTTCATAGGGGCCCATGGCCATGCCGAATCCCCGCATTGCCGCATCGATGCTCGACGGTGTTGCGCCCTCGGCAAGAAGGATGTCCGCCGTTTGGCGATATCGGGTCAGTATCCGGTTTCCGATGAAGCCATCGCACACACCGGCCACGACCGGCACTTTGCCTAGCATCCTGGCGAGCGCGATGCCCACGCCAAGAGTTTCCGGAGCCGTTCTGCCACCACGCACGATCTCGAGCAGTTTCATCACGTGCGCAGGACTGAAGAAGTGCAATCCCAGGAAGCGCGCGGGCTCGGGAACACTTTCCGCCAGAAGATCGACATCCAGGTACGAGGTATTCGTTGCGAGAATTGTCGAAGGCGGCAGATTGTCACCAAGGGCTGCAAAGATAGCCTTTTTGACAGCGAAATTCTCGAACACGGCTTCGATGGCGATGTCAGCCGCCCCGAGATTTTCGAGCCCCACCACCACGTTCGTCAAACTGCTGATACTGTTAGCCTCTTTCTCGGTCAGGACCCCCTTCTTTGTGCCTTGTTCGACCAGCCCCGAGAATCGCCGCCGGGCATCTGCTGCCCGCTGGGCATCCATCTCGACCAAGGTCACCGTGATTGAGGCTCGGGCAAGGGCGTAGGCTATGCTCGCGCCCATATTCCCCCCGCCTACGACAATCGCCCGTTCGATCGGACGGTCTGGTCTTGGGTAACATGACCGGGTTGAAGCGGCGCGCTCGGCGAAGAAGATGTGGCGCAATGCCTTGGCCTGATCGGATCCGCGAAGTTCGAGGAAGGCCTCCCGCTCGCGATTCATCCCGACATCAAGGTCCCAGTCGGTACTCCCGGCCACCAGTTCCAGCGCGCGCTCGGGGGCCTTCTGCCCTCGGGCGCGGCGGGCAGCATCCCTGGCAATGGCCGACACCGCATCTGGATGTGCCGCTGGCGCGGGACGCCGGTCGGCGACCAGCATGGTATCGAGTTGATTCCGGTCCATGCCGAGAGCGGCGGCGACGGGATCGGATGCAACACTATCGACAAGTCCGATATCATGCGCCTCCCGTGCCGACAGCAGCCTTCCGTGCACAATCATGTCGAGCGCGTGGGGGATGCCCACAATACGGGGCAGACGCTGCGTTCCACCAGCGCCCGGCACTACCCCGAGCGTCACTTCGGGCAGGCCCAGCCGGGCCGAAGGTGCGGCAACCCTGCACCGGCAGGCCAGCGCAATCTCGAGGCCTCCGCCAAGCGCGCTCCCATTGATCGCAGCGATGGTCGGCACGGAGAGTTGCGCGATCTCCCGCAGCACGTCGTTCAAATGCGGCTCTATCGGAGCATCGCCAAATTCCCGGGCATCGGCCCCGGCCACGAACGCCTTGCCTGCCCCGGTTATGACAATTCGCTCGGGATCGCTGGCGGCGGCCGTGCGTATCGCCGCAAGCAGGGCGGCACGTACCGCAGCCTTCAGGAGGTTGAGCGGAGGATTGTCGATGGTCAGAAGCGCAACACGATTTCGCCACTCGATCCGCACCAGTTGCCCATCGCTCACGCACAAACTCCTGCGAAACGCGAAACGAATTTCGTGTTGAGGTAGCCATCGAAAGTCTC
Source organism: Sphingopyxis sp. Geo48 (assembly GCF_949769155.1). NCBI lineage: Bacteria > Pseudomonadati > Pseudomonadota > Alphaproteobacteria > Sphingomonadales > Sphingopyxidaceae > Sphingopyxis > Sphingopyxis sp. Geo48. Next base: position 285,533 of record NZ_CATKPA010000004.1, read on the forward strand.
GCTGCCGCCTTCGGTGCCATATCCACTGTCACGGACCCCTCCGAACGGGGTTTCGGGCAAGGCCAGTCCAAAATGATTGATGCTGACCATGCCGGCCTGCAGGCATGCCGCAGCGCGGTCCGCGCGTTCAAGCGAGTTGGTGAAGACATAGGACGCCAGGCCGAACGGCAATGCGTTTGCCCGATCGATGGCATCGCTCATGTCGTCAAAGCGCGAAACCACGGCGATGGGGCCAAAAGGTTCATCCCGCATCAGCGCGATACGATCGTCCGCAGTATCGACGATAGTCGGTGCGAAGAAATAGCCCGCATTCCCCTGTCGTGTGCCGCCGGCAAGGATGGCGGCTCCACCGGCGCGCGCGTCGTCGACCAGGCGTTCCATTTCGGCAATCCGCCGGGCGTGACACACTGGCCCCATCTGGATATCGGGCTCAAGGCCGTCACCCACTTTGACCGTCGCAAAGGCATCAACCAGAGCTGCGACAAAGCGTTTGTGAACGCTCGCCTGCACAAAGAACCTGGTCGGCGATATGCAGACCTGTCCTGCGTTGCGCAGCTTGTTGCCGGCCAGCACCCTTGCGGTCGCCTCGGCGTCTGCATCATCGAAAATCAGGACAGGCGCATGACCGCCAAGTTCCATCGTGGCGCGCTTCATGTGACGACCAGCGAGTTCGGCAAGGCTCTTGCCGACTTCGACCGATCCGGTGAAGGTGATCTTGCGAACATCGGGATGGGCCACCAATGTTTCTGAAATCATTGCGGCATTGCCCCAGACGAGATTGAGGCATCCATCAGGCAATCCCGCTTCCTGCAGATAGCGGGCGATGGCCATACACGCAGACGGGGCTTCCGCAGGGCCTTTCAGGATCATTGTGCAACCGCAGGCCAATGCTGCGGCAACCTTTCGCACTGCCTGGCTCAAAGGGAAGTTCCATGGCGTGATTGCCAGGCAGACGCCCACCGGTTCCCGCAGAACCTGCTGCTGTACAGCAGGGGATCGCGATGGGATTATGCGACCGTAGATGCGACGCCCTTCTTCGGCGTGCCAATCGATATGATCGGCCGAAGAACGCACTTCAACAATCGCTTCGGCCAATGGCTTTCCCTCGTCGAGGGTAATGGCGGCTGCAATTGCCTGTTCGTTCTCACGAAGCAGATTGGCAAACCTGCGCAGTATGGCGCTGCGATCAAGCGGCGAAAGCTGCCGCCACCCTTCGAATGCCACGCGGGCCGATCTCACCGAAGCCTCGAGATCATCGGGCGTCGCTTTCGCGATAAGCCCGATCTGCTGGGCGGTCGCCGGGTTGATGACGGGCTGGGTTTCGCGCTCTTCCGGGCCGATCCACGTGCCTGCGATGAACAGTGCGATGTCTGCATAGTCATGTTGAGTCATAACAATCCTCTTCACCGTCGAGTTTTGGCAACCACGCGGAACTGGACAAACCCGATTTTATTCCGCTCTGCGGAAATATATTCCGCAATATTGACAAACCTCTTACTACCAGTGTAGAGACATTTCAAGTCGGCAACGGCCGGGGTGAGAGGAGTATTGCGGTGCGACCGCGCAAGGAGCTTTCAAAACAGGAAGGTACGGACCGCGATTTCGTGGTTGCCCTGGCGCGTGGACTCGAGGTCTTGCGCGCTTTCCGCAGGGAGGGTGAGGCGCTGGGCAACGGCGATTTTGCCGCTCGGACCGGCTTGAGCAAATCGACCATATCGAGATTGACTTATACGCTGCACCGCCTTGGCTACCTCAGCTTCGACCCGGAAACAGCCCGATACCGCCTCGCCCCGCCGGTACTTTCGCTGGGATTCTCATGCCTTGCCGGATTGCCGGTCATAGATCTGGCCAAGCCGTACATGCAGGAACTTGCAGACTATTCGGGCATGCCTGTTGCGCTGGCAGGCAGGGATCGCCTGACGATGATATACTTGGAGCGTTGCCGCGGCTCGAACCCGATCACGCTCGCGATCGACGTGGGAGCCCATATCAAACTGGCGACCACGGCCGTGGGCCGCGCCTTTCTGGCGGGGATATCCGAAGAGCGCAGATCTGAAATTATCGAGGACATCCGCCACCACGAGGGTCAGGCATGGCCGGCAATCGAGAGAGGGATAAATGATGCTCTCGAGACCTACGCCAAACACGGATACTGCCTCTCGATCGGCGAATGGAAGGCGGATGTGAACTCCGTTGCCGTGCCCTTCATCCCTGCAAACGGTGCGCCCGTTCTGGCCTTCAATTGCGGCGGGGCGGCATCTCATCTGACTCGCGACTGGATCGAAACCGACATTGCTGCCCGGCTGATTGAACTTGTCCGCAACGTCAGCGCCATTTCGCCCTGAGCCTTTAGGAAGCCCATTTCATGTCAATGGACAACGAAACTCTTTCACAGTTCCTGGACACGCTGGATCGCTTTGTTCGCGAGCGGCTCATTCCGTGCGAAACCGAGGTGGCCGAGAATGATGCAATTCCCCAGGCTCTTGCCGAGGAAATCCGGAACATGGGTCTTTTCGGCATGTCGATACCCGAGGCGTTTGGTGGCCTCGGCCTGACCATGTCCGAAGAGGTAAAGGCGGCATTTATTCTTGGTCAAGCATCTCCCGCATTCCGATCTCTGTTCGGCACGAACAACGGCATTGGATCGCAGGGTATCATCATTGACGGCACGCCTGAGCAAAGGGAGCACTACCTGCCTCGCCTAGCCACGGGCGAATTGATTTCATCCTTTGCCCTGACAGAGCCCGATGCTGGCTCCGACGCTGGCTCACTTTCCACATCCGCGAAGCGGGACAGCGAGCACTTTGTGATAAATGGCACCAAGCGCTATATTACCAACGCTCCGCTGGCAGGGTTATTTACGGTGTTCGCCCGTACCAAGCCGGGAACCAAAGGTTCCTCCGGGGTCACCGCCTTCCTCGTGGACGGGACTACCCCTGGTATCTCGTTCGGTGCACGCGATCGCAAGATGGGACAGAAGGGATCGCAGACCTGCGATGTGATCTTCCAGGATGTGCGTGTGCATGAATCGTCGATCATCGGCGGGCCTGAATTCGAAAACAAAGGGTTTCGGACAGCGATGAAGGTCCTTGATCGCGGCCGCTTACACATATCAGCTATATGCGTCGGGGCCGCCGAGCGGCTGATCAAGGAAAGCCTCGCTTACGCCCTGGAGCGTAAGCAGTTCGGTGAACCCCTAGCCGAAAAGCAGCTTATTCAGGCCATGCTGGCTGACAGCAAGGCCGAGGCTTTTGCCGCACGATGCATGATCGAGGAAACCGCTCGTCGGCGCGACGCGGGCCAGGACGTGTCAACCGACGCGGCGTGCTGCAAGATGTTCGCCAGCGAGATGGTCGGCCGGGTCGCGGATCGCGCAGTCCAGATTCATGGCGGCGCGGGCTATATGTCTGAATACCCGGTGGAGCGGTTCTACCGCGATGTGCGCCTGTTCCGTATCTACGAAGGCACCACCCAAATTCAACAACTGATAATCGCCCGAAACATGATCAAGGAAGCCGCCTTCTGATCGGAGCAACTTCCTCACCGGAGAAACTTATGGACCTCAACTTCCTGTCTTGTCCGCGCATTATTTGCAAAGCGGGATCGCTGTCCCAAGTCGGTGACCTCGTCTGCGAGCTGGGAGGCAGCCGAGTCCTGCTCGTCACCGATCCTGGCATTGTGGCTTGTGGATTTTCCGAACAGGCCATGTCCAGCCTCGGTGCGGCAGGCATCGCGGTCGAGATTTTTGACCGCGTAGCAGCAGATCCGCCCATGGCAATCGTCTCGGAAGCTGTTGGATTCGCCAAATCGTTCGGAGCCGACGCAATTATCGGCCTAGGTGGAGGAAGCTCCCTCGATACGGCCAAGGTGGTCGCGCTGGCAGCGGCGAGCGGCCAGACTATCGACGGCATGATTGGTGTCGGCAAAGCAATCGGCCAAAGGCTTCCACTCATCCAGATTCCCACAACCGCCGGCACTGGCTCGGAAGTGACGTCGGTTTCCGTCTTGACCAGTGCCAAACAGGAAAAGCTGGCTGTTTACGCGCCGCAACTGCTTCCAGACATTGCGCTGCTGGACGCAGCGCTTACACTCGGCATGCCTCGCAAGATCACGGCAGCGACCGCACTCGATGCCATGGTCCACGCCATCGAGGCTTCGACGAGCAGGACTCGCAAGAATTTGATTTCCGACGGTCTGGCAGACAAGGCCCTTTCGCTCCTGGGGCAAAACTTGCCGCGCGTCCTCGACACCCCATCGGATCTAGCCGCACGCGAAGCAATGTTGCTGGGCGCAACCCTTGCAGGCATGGCATTCATCAACGCCAGCGTGGGTTCGATCCATGCACTATCGTACCCGCTGGGAAGCCATTTTCACGTGCCGCATGGACATGGCAATGCTCTGGTTGCTGCACCAGTGATGCGCTTCAATCTGGTAGTCGCAGAAGCTGAATACGCGCATCTTGCCAAGGTATTCTTGCCGAATCGGACCTTTGCAAGCAACGCGGAGGCTGCCAATAGTCTCATTTCGGCAATGGAGGAAATGTTCGCAGCGAGCGGTCTGGAAACGCGGCTATCGCAGCTGGGCATTTCTGCCGATGCCGTTCCGGCGATGGCGCGCGAAGTCACCACGGGACTTACTCGCCTGATAGCCAACAATCCTTGCGACATGTCTTATGATGATGTCGTGTCACTATACGAAAACGTGCTATGACCTCGGGTCCCCTCACAGGAATCCGTGTCGTTGACCTCAGCCGTGTTCTCGGCGGACCATACTGCACGCAAGTTCTCGCCGACTACGGCGCCGACATCATCAAGATCGAACCACCTCAAGGAGACGAGACGCGAGGATGGGGCCCTCCATTCAAGGATGGTCTCAGCGCCTATTTTTCGGGCGCAAATCGCAACAAGCGATCGATCGGCATCGACGTTGGCAAGCCCGAAGGACGCACGGTCGTGCTCAAGCTGCTGGAGAGCGCGGATGTGCTGGTCCACAACTTCAAGAGCGGGACTTTGGAAAAATGGGGGCTGGGCTACGATCAAGTGCTTCAAGCGCTGTTCCCGAAGCTTGTCCTTTGTCATGTGACGGGCTTCGGCGCTGACGGTCCCCTGGGCGGACATCCGGGTTATGACGCGGTGGTCCAAGCAATGACCGGATTGATGAGCATCAACGGCGACCCCGGAAACGGGCCGGTCCGTATGGGCACTCCGGTGGTTGATATCGGGACCGGCCTTATTGCCTGCAATGCAATCCTTGCCGCATTGATCGAGCGCGGCAGATCGGGGCTTGGCCAGAAAATCGAGGTTCCGCTCTACGACTGTGCGATCAGCATGCTGCATCCTCAGGCCGCCAACGCCCTGATGTCAGGCAAAATTCCGGTAGCAACGGGCAACGGACATCCGAACATCGTGCCTTATGACATGTTTGAGACGCGCACCGGAAAGATCTATCTTGCCGTTGGCAACAATGGCCAGTTCGCCAAACTTTGTGCAGTTTTGAAACGCCCGGATATTGCCGTGGACGCCCGCTTCGTCGATAATGCCGCAAGAATCGCGCATCGCAGGGAACTTGGCGAGTTGCTGACGCAATGCCTTGCCGAGCTTGAGGCCGAAACTCTCGAACATATGCTGCTGAATGCCGGCGTGCCGACAGGCGTTGTGCGCAACGTGAGCGAGGCGCTGGCGCATCCCCATACCATTCACCGAAACATGGTGGTGAAGATGGGCAATTACAGCGGCACGGGAATTCCGGCACTGTTCGGCCGGACGCCCGGGTCTATCCGCAGTGCACCGCCAAGCTTCGGGCAGGACAGCCGGTGCATTCTGCTTGAATCTGGGTACAGCGAAGCTCAAATTGCACAGATGGAAGAGCAAGCCATAGTGTTTGGTGCAGGAGAGAACGAAACTGGCCAGGTTTGAAATGGCCGATCTCGACTGAGATTTTTCCAATCACCATGCGCTCTGGGTTGGGGGGTGAGCCATGAATGATCTAATTCCGCCAGAAGATATCACGAAATGGATTCCTGGACGCAAAACGATCGACAGCACTGCACAAGGCTGGCGCGGATTAACATTAATGGGTTATCGTTACGCTGGCCTCGAAGTCGAGATTCCGCCGATGCGGGATTATATGATCGTGGTCTATCAAGACGCCGATACCAGCATGCGCCGTCGTTGCAATGGCCCTTGGCAAACCGAGAAACTTCGGCCGGGCTCCATTTCCCTGCTCACACGGGGTGAACAATCGACGTGGCAATGGGACGATGCGATCAACGTCAGGCATATCTATCTTGGCCATAGTGCGATCAGCGAAACCGCTGCCCAAATATTTGACCGGGACCTCGCGAGCATCGATATTGCAGACCGTGTTTGTACGACGGATAATATGATCCAATTCTGTCTAAATATGCTTGAACAGGAATACAGTGGTTTTGGAGTAGGCGAGTGCCTCTTCATTGATGCATTACGAACGCAACTTGCAGTCCACCTGATCAGAAACTATGCTGATATTGCAATAAAGGAAACTCATATTGGTACTTTAGGATCAAATTTGCGGAAGGTGGTTTCAGAGTACATCGAGGAATCGCTAGGCGATCGAATTCATCTCGAGGATTTGGCATCGATCGCGGGATTAAGCCCGTTTCATTTTTCCCGAAGGTTCAAGCTCGAATTCGGCGTGACACCACATGCATTCGTAATTCAACGAAAAATTAAGAAAGCAAAGGCATTGCTTCTCAAACGGGATCTGCCTTTGAAAGCGATTGCGGCTGATTGCGGTTTCTCCGATCAAAGCCATATGAACAGAACATTCAGAAAGGTGTTAGGCATTACACCAGCGGAATATCGCCGATCTGCCTAGCACTACTTTGGCAGAAATGTGATTTTGGGGATTCCCCTGACGTCGAATGCGTGATTCATGGAGAGCCAGCTTTGACGGAGGCTGGCGATGGGCGAGAACTGGCAGGCAGACTTGGAGCGGTGGCTTGGAGCGGTGGCTTGGCCCGTATTTGGAGGGGCTGGGGAACAAGACAGGACGTCGGATGTGTCCGGCCTATATCGCCGGCCTGATTGGGCCGGGTGATCGCAAGAGCATTCAGCCCATGGCGGCCCGGTCGGACGCGGTCGCTTATGACCGGCTGCATCATTTCATCGGTGCCGGCCTGTGGGACAGCGCCCCGCTGGAAGCGACCTTGTGGAGCCAGGCGGACGAACTGGTTGGCGGTGACGACGCTTGGCTGATCATCGACGACACCGCCCTGCCGAAGAAGGGCAAGGCGTCAGTGGGTGTCGCACCCCAATACGCCACGGCGCTGGGCAAGAACGCGAACTGCCAGACGCTGGTGTCAGTGACGTTGGCCTCCGGCGAAGTTCCACTCATGCTGAGCTTGCGTTTGTTCCTACCGGAAAGCTGGACGAGCGATGTTGGGCGGATGGACAAGGCCGGCGTGCCTGCTTCCTTGCAGGAATATCGCACGAAGCCAGAGATCGCGATCGAGGAGATCGATCGCGTTATCGCGGCCGGGGTGCGCTTCGGCTGCGTGCTGGCCGATGCCGGTTATGGGTTGTCCGCTCCGTTCCGGCAGGCACTGAGCGAGCGCGGCCTGTGCTGGGCCGTCGGCATCCCCCCGGCACCAGAAGATCTACCCGGCCGACGTGCAACTGATCTTTCCGGTCGCTGGTCGCGGGCGGCCCCGGGTGCGGCACGTGCCGGACGTCAAATCCCGGGCCGCACACACCATGCTCGAAGCCGCGAAGTGGCGTCAGGTTAGTTGGCGCAAGGGAACGAAGGGACGCCTAGCCGCACGCTTTGCCGCCGTGCGTGTGCGCATCGCCGACGGAGCTCCCCAGCGGATCGGCTCCGCCGGAGCCCAGCACATGCCGGGGGAGGAAGCCTGGCTGGTGGGCGAGCATCGCTCGAACGGCGAACGCAAATGCTATCTCTCGAACCTGCCCGCCGGCACCCCGGTCAAGGACCTGGCCGGCGCAATCAAAGCGCGCTGGATATGCGAGCAAGCTCATCAGCAACTCAAGGAAGAGCTCGGCCTGGATCACTTCGAGGGCCGGTCCTGGACCGGACTCCACCGCCACGCTTTAATGACCATGATGGCCTATGCCTACCTCCAAAGCCGCCGGATCGCTCAGGCGGGACGGAAAAAAAAGAGTCCTTGGCCCGCCGCCGCAACCCACACTGCCAGCAGTGCGCCAAGCCATTCTTGACCACCTGTCACGCTCTCCACCGCCCCAATGTCCTCGCTGCGGATGCCTCTTGAACGCAAGGTCAACCAAACTTCTGCCAAAGTAGTGCTAGGGTCTCGGCCTTTGCATACCATTCGTGCCCCGCAGGGAGGTCCCCAAGCTCGATGTGGACAGCGCCCAACAAAGTGCATGGTCTATAGTCGCTTGAGGTCAGTTGATGCGCTTCGCTTGCCAGTGCCTTCGCCTCGTCGAGGCGGCGCAGGTCACGCATTGCTCCGCCACGCGTTGTCGCCAAGGCCGACCTAAGTTTGGGATTTGATCCGACCTTTGCCAAGGCCGCGTCGGTCAGACGCAAAGCTCGCTCCGGTTCACCAGCCTTACGCCAATGCCCGCTCGCATTCACGGCATTCCAGGGATCACCGCTGCTTTCCCATGCTTTGGTCAGGGCTTCGGCTTCCAACGCATGCCAGGCTCTCTGCAGTTCGTCGGTCCAGCAGTAATCGGCCTCGGTCTTGAGCCATGCGAGGTCCTCGACAGTGAGGCGTTGCCCGGTGGCGACCTGCCTGAGTAGCGCCATCACGCGCCGATAATCTTCGCTTTCGATATATCCCACGCCGAAGCGTTGCCGCAGTTCCTTGGCCTCTCGATTTCGACGGAGGGCGGGGTCATTAGCCATGGCGGCGAAGGTTGCCTTGACCGCAGCGGCTCTGGCATCAGCGCGTTCCGCCAATTCTGCCGCATCCTTCACGGCCTTGACCGAAGCCTCTTCAATGCGCGCGGCTTGCTCCTGCTCGGCCGCGGCCTGAAACTCTCCCAGGGTTGCCTTACCGTCCGTCAAGGTGACGAGTGCATGCAGGCCGGTCGTGGCGAGAAACTGCCGCTGTAGCGTGGCCACCTGCTCGCCTGCATCGATCCTCAAGAGAATCCCGTTTAACCGGGCGCCCAGTTGAGTGGCGCCGGGGAGGTCCTCAAGAAAATAGCGTTCCGCTAGGTCCGTGTGGTGAGATCGTGTCATTGCCCTATTTTACGCTCGCGGTCCTGCGCGCCGAGGATATCTTCACTTCCGACATCGTGCGACTTTCTATGTGGCACGCTGGCCTTTTGGATCTCTTAACATCTCAAGGCGAGCTCGTCGTATGGCCGTGAGCCTATTGCCTGCTGTTGACATGATGCTGGAAGAAAAGGAGCTCGGCGCCATGCAAAGTGAATCGACCATCCGCCGCCTGCATGTCCCGGTATTGCGACCCGAAGACGTGATCCATCACCTCGGATCTCCAACGCATTGGCAGCCAGGTCGTTCTGCCAAATCGGTGGCTGATCTCTGGTTTTCTGTGAACGGGCTTCCGCCTTCAGTGAAATCGGCTCTCAATCATGACCCCGCGTTCAAGGGAGCTACATTGGTCGATGCGTTTTTTGAGCGCCCGGTCGACCTTGGTGATGGTCAGCGACCGAGTCAGACCGACCTCATGGCGATCCTTCGTCTTAATAGGCACCTTGGTGTTCTGGCCGTCGAGGCGAAAGTGGACGAGACTTTCGGCCCGACAGTCCAGGAGTGGCTTTCAGAAGCAAAAGGGGATGCGACCGCACGCCCGGCACGCCTGGAGCGGCTATGCCGAAATCTCGATCTCGATCCGGCGACGGTCGGGAAAATTCGATACCAACTCATTCACCGCACGGCCTCCGCAGTCATCGAAGCCCAACGCTATTGCGCGCGCGATGCAGCGATGATCGTTCAGAGCTTTTGCCCGAAACGCTCTTGGTTTGACGACTACCGGGCCTTTGCCGAGGCCATGGGTTTTCCAGATGCGCCAGTCGGCGCAATCACTCCGGCAAAGGTCTGCGACGGCGTTGCGCTGCGGATCGGATGGGTAGCGGAGCCAAACGGAGGGGCGATCAAGCGGCTCGGGACGGCACGAACCGTTCCTGCGCTCACGGAATTGGGCCGGGTACAGCTGTCGAAATCCTTCTTCATGCGTGATATGCTCTATTCGGAAGTGGCCATGGTCCACGGGCTCAACAACGCGCCCGATGACCCGGACCTAGCCATTAAGGCGGGCAAGCGGCTGTGCGAGGACCTGCTCGAGCCACTGCAGGATCAGTGGGGGCGGATCGCGATCCGCTCGGCTTACCGCTCGTGCGAGGTGAACGGCTTCTGCAACGAAATGCAGCGCAAGAAGAAGGCTGGCTACACCTGCGCGTCCAACGAGAGCAACTACGCCGGACACATTTGGGATCGCCTTGACGCCGGAGGCTGCTTGGGGGCGATGGCCTGCGTAGTCGTTCCCAGTTTCTGGGCGAACAATCAGGAGCCAGGTGATTGGCGGATCCTGGCGCGATGGATTCACGAGAATCTGCCTTATTCGACGCTGTATTTCTTTCCGACCTATTGGGCGTTCAACATCGGCTGGCATGAGCGGCCCGAACGGACGATCAAAAGCTATGCGGAGCCGGCAGGCCTATTCACGCCTTAAGATGGAAAAGCGAACAGACGTAATCATGGAGGCAAGGTCGCCTGTCTCGGGTCGACGCCAAGTCAGCAATAGCTCGACCGCACCCTCCCTTGCGCAATCAGCAAGCCTCCGTTAAGGCGTTACCTATTAGGTAACGAAAATGAGCCATTCTCTTGGATATCGATTTTCGAAAGCGCAAGCTCGAGAAGACCTTCAATGCGCAGGCAGAATTGCTCAAAGCCTATGGGACACCCATGGCCAAGGCGATCATGAAGCGCATGACGGTGCTTCGTGCTTCGCGCGACCTGAGTCTGGTGCCGGTTACGCCTCCCGAACGAAGGCATCAGCTGACCGAGCACCGGGACGAGCAGTTTGCAGTCGACTTGGTTCATCCCAAGCGACTGATTTTTGAAGTGAACCATGATCCAATCCCTCGCAACGAAGACGGGGGAATCGATCTAACCAAGGTGACAGCGATAACGATCATCGAAGTGGTCGATTATCACTGATGGAGAATGCAACGATGGCGACCGCAGCCAATCAGTTCCGACCGGACTATGCCGTTCCACCCGGCTGGATCCTCGAAGAACGCCTGGAAGTCCATGGCATGTCACAAGCTGAGTTCGCTCGGCGATGCGGGCGCTCGGCCAAGCTCATCAGCGAGATTATTGCCGGCAAGGCACCACTTGAACCGGAAACTGCAATCCAGTTCGAGAAGGTTCTCGGAGTTGACGCCGATCTGTGGCTCTCGATCGAGTCCGGTTACCAGCTCCATCGAGCCCGTGAGGCTGACGCAGCACGGGCAAAGGACGCTATCGCCTGGTCGAAGACATTCCCCATCAATGACTTGGTAAAGCGCCGCTGCTTCCCAAAGCCCGTCAATCCCGTCGACGCGGTCTCGAAGCTGCTTGCGTTCTTCGGCGTAGGATCGCTCGACGCTTGGAATAGCCAGTACGGCTTGGCGAAGGTTGCCTATCGGCACTCACCGTCGTTCAAAAGCAATGAAGTTGCGCTCGCGACCTGGCTGCGTCTCGGCGAACTCGATGCGGAGCAGCAGGAGTGTGCAGATTATAGCGAAACGCAGTTCAAGCTGGCGTTGAAGCAGATCCGTGCCCTCACGCGTGAACCCGTCGAGCGAGCCGTTCCCCTTGTGCGCGCGCTCTGCAACGAGGCCGGTGTCGCAGTCGCTTTAGTGCCGCCGCTTGCAAAGACCGCGCTTAGTGGCGCCGCATGGTGGATTTCGCCTCGTAAGCCCGTGATCCAGCTCAGTGCACGCCATAAATCAGACGACCATTTGTGGTTCAGCTTCTTTCACGAAGCCGCGCACATTCTGCTCCACAGCAAGAAGAACGTTTTCGTCGATGACAAGTCGCGCGATGGCACCGACGAGGAAAAGGAGGCCGATGCATGGGCCTGCAACACTCTCGTTCCGACTTCCGCGTGGAGACAGTTCGTCGCAACCGAACCGCGCAGCGAACGGGCGGTTCTCGACTTTGCTGACAGCCAGGGTATCGCGCCAGGCATTGTCGTCGGCATGCTTCAACACAGCGGCATCTTGCCTTGGACCCATTTGAATGGCCTGAAGATCCGCCTCAAGTGGTCAACCGGCGCCGAGGATTGAGCGGTCGTGCGCCTCGCTCTGACGGGGCAACGCTCGAGCCGGCGGATTCACGCTAGCTGCATGCCGATCCAGATGACGCGCCCTACGATCTGTATCGCGTTTCTGATTAGTCCATCCCAGTTGGGATAGTTTGGATTGTCAGTCAGTACGGCGATGCGGTTTCGCGCCGGTTCGAGCGCGATCCTTCGTACCAGCAATCCGGTATCGGCTCGGATGACGTAGAGTCCGTCGCGAGGATTTTCGTTGGCGAGATAGCGCTGAATCAGCACCTCATCGCCATCCCGCAATGTCGGATACATCGCGTCGCCTTCGATTCTGACGATCGAAACTCCCGTCGGCTTGTGACTGAGACTGCGCAGCCATGCCTCGTCGACCAGACGGACACGCCCAAGGCTATCGTCAGCATCGGTGGCGCCAAGAACCGGGATCGCAATCGTCGATAGCCCCGCGCTTTCCGGAACCTCGTCTCCGCCAAAGACAGCGGCGGGGACGCCAAAATGAACCGACAGCTGCGCGATGTCGCTGTCGTCGAGATGCGCCGGGCTACCCCGCTTGATGAACTGTTGGATGTAGGCCGCATTCCGGCTCAGCAGGCGCGAGACTGACGAATAAGATTCGCCCCGTTCCTTGATTAGCTCGTCGAGCGCGCGGCGAGGATCGAGCTTGGCCATTCCTACGATTTCCTAGAACATGTTTCGTAATTCGAAGGAGCAATCCCATTCGGCGAATCCATTTCCGATTGCTACCCTCACATTGGTTTGCGGACGTCGGAAGTTTGCAGGGCTCCTGCCGCGAGATTAAATGACGCCGCGCCAAAATGCTATGTTTTCATGGAGGATAGTGTTGGCAGGTCGGAGGTACTGGGTTGGTTTGGATACCGGAGTTGCGGAAACAGCAGTGTGCCTCATCGACGAATTCGGTGAAATCCTGTTCGAAGGAAAACGAGAAACGCATGCTGGCCAGATAAAGGATATCCTGCGCCCATTTGGTGTCGAAGCGGTGCAGCGCATCACCATCGAAGCGGGCGTAGGCACTCACATGGTGCGTGAACTCCAGGCTCAGGGCTTTCCCGTCTATGTCGCTGAGGTTCGTCGTGCCTCCAAGTTCCTCGCTATCCGGCGGCAGAAGACTGACTCCAACGATGCGAGAGGGCTTGCGGAGCTCGGCCGCGTCGGACGCACCATCGGGGCAGAGGTCTTCGTAAAGCCACTCGACTGTCAGAACTTGCGCAGCCTCCTCAATGTCCGCAAGAACCTCATTCAGCAGCGCATGAAGATCGACGCCCTGGTTCAGTCCATCGTCCGTTTGCACGGAGGAAAGCTGAAGACGAGCAGCGGGGTTGGCAGGCTCGCGAGCGGCATCGAAGATCAGCTGGAAATTCTGCGGGCGGACGGGCTCGATGTCGATGCCGACGTCCGGCCGCTCATTTCGATTGCGGAAAACCTTCGTTCGCATATTGCAGGAATGGACAAGCGGCTCCGTGCGGCAGCTCTTGCTCATCCGGTTTGTTCAAACCTCATGACCGTCCCTGGCGTCGGTCCAATCACCGCCTTGTCCTTTTACAGCGCCATCGGCGATCCGTCGCGCTTTCAGCGAACCCGCGATGTTGGCCCCTATTTCGGATTGACCCCAACAATCCATCAGTCGGGCGTTCTCGCCCGGGTCGGCCGGATCAGCAGGTTCGGTAGCAAGCTCACGCGGACTCACCTGGTTTCGGCTGCCACCGTCTTGCTGTGCTCGACAAAGACGGAAAGCGCACTGCAGGCATGGGGGCTGACACTGAGGAAGAAAGTAGGCTTGTCGAAAGCCAGGGTTGCTGTGGCTCGAAAGCTGGCGGTCGTCATGCTTCACATGTGGAAGTCTGGATCCTCCTTTGACCCGGCTCGCACATGACAAGTTCCTCCTGACGGAGGGGCAGGCCTGGACCCCGCATCGTTTTCTGGGGCTCTCACCCCGGCGTAGGTAATTGGGCCAGGCCTGCCGATCACAGCCGCCAGACTATCCATTCCAATCGCGTGTTGGACGAGATCGCCTGAGAGTACGCGGGCCAAGTTGGAACGCTTCATGAACGGTTTTCTGCGGGCCTTTCGGTCCCTACAAGGCTAGATTTTCTGCTTTTGTTCACGGTGCAAAAATGGCGGAAATCCGCCATTTTTTGAAGATTCGAGTCCTAGCAAAAGACTCGAACCTCTAAACCACACCGAAATGCGGGCTTTTGTGCGGGCCTTCGCAAAAACCACATCGTCTATGTTGCTGTTATAACACAGAAAAAATTATTCGATGCGGGTCCTCTTCTGGGCACCATCTGTTCTCCTCGGAATGTCCGAGGACGTCCAGTAAGCGGCTGGTTTCTCACCGCTTTTTCGATGAGACTCGCTGAGTGGAATCCAGGCTGATCCAGCCGGAACCATCAGCGTACCATCAGCTTTGATGGTGTTTTTGATGGTTTCGGTCAGCCTATCGAAGGTGAAACCATCATGTCGCTTACCCACATCCAGATTTCGAACGCTAAGCCCAAGGAAAAAGCCTATAAAATGGCTGACGCCGACGCCCTGTACCTCGTGGTCAGGCCGAGCGGCGCAAAAGTCTGGCGAATGAACTATCGCTATCTCGAACGGCAAAAGACGCTGTATTTCGGGTCGTGGCCCGATGTCGGCATCGCGTCCGCTCGGGAACTTCGCGACGAGGCGCGCAAGAAGCTTGTCGCCGGGCTTGATCCCGCAGCGGAGAAGAAGGTCGCGCGGATCACCCAGAAGATCGCGCAGGACAATACGTTCAAGGCGATCGCCGAGGAATGGCTGGTGAAAATCGAACGAGAAGAGCGCGCGCCAGTCACGCTTCGGAAGGTGCGATGGCTCCTCGACATCGCCGAACCGATGATCGGCAGTCGCCCGATATCGAAACTCACCGCGCAGGAAATCCTGGCCGTTCTCCGTAAAGTCGAGGCGAACGGCCGATATGAAAGCGCGCGGCGCATGCGGAGCGTGATTAGCCGAGTGTTCCGCTACGCCATTGCGACCGCAAGGGCCGACCGCGATCTGGCGGCCGATCTCCGTGGTGCGCTGATCACTCCGAAGGTGAAGCACCACGCCGCCATCACGGCCCCGAAGGAAGTCGGCGCGCTGCTCCGCGCGATCGATGGCTACGCTGGTCACGAGCTCACCGCGGTCGCGCTTCGATTGACGCCGCATCTTTTCGTCAGACCGGGCGAACTGCGCCAGGCAGAATGGGCGGAGATTGATTCCCATGATGCCGTCTGGTCGATCCCGGCAGAGAAGATGAAAATGCGCCGCTCGCTTTGCGTCCCCCTGTCACGGCAAGTTCTTGCGATGCTCGAAGAGCTCCACGCCCTTACCGGCCATGGGAGATACCTCTTTCCGTCCTTTCGGACGCCCCGCCGTTGCATGTCGGAGAATACTGTCAGCGCCGCGCTTCGGCGGCTGGGCTACAGCCGTGAGGAGATGACGGCTCATGGATTCCGCGCGACGGCCGCCACTCTCCTCAATCAGATGGGAATGTGGCACCCGGATGCGATCGAAAGGCAACTGGCACATCTCGATGCCAATGCGACGCGCCGGGTCTACACCCGCGGCGAATATTGGGACGAACGTGTTCGCATGATGCAGCATTGGTCCGATTATCTCGACGAGCTGCGCGATGGGGCGCAAATTCTGCGCCCCGCCTTCGGCAAGAGTGCGACCTCGACCGCCTAGCGGCCGATCAGGGCCTTGAGGCTCGTATAGAGGACCAGCGTGGACCGGCCGACTTTGACGACCTCAAGGTCGCCGGACACGATCAACTCGTAGATTCTTGACCGACTGAGCCCTGTCAGTTCGACTGCGGTCGGAATCCGCACGGTCAATGGCTCCATGAAGACGATTTCGGACCGTGACAAATCGAGATCCTGCATTTTCCTTGTCCTCGGGATGGATCAATGTCGCGAGCGCGGTTCCAACGCAGCATTCGCCATCGCAAGCGTGCCGGTTGCTACGCCACCTCACAATAATCAGGGCAGGATCGTGCCGTTGAGCGGTGTCGCCGCGCCGCGTGACTTCGTCACCAGGTGGCCGCGAAAAGCACGGCAGGAGAGAGGGGGAGCTTGAGCGAAGTCTGATCTGATTGCGAGAATTCCAATGTCTGTTGCCCTTTCGACTCTCCATGATTCCGAATTGGAGGCTGCCGGGGCCGCACTGGTCAGGGGCCTTGGCGGTTTCTGGCAGGGGTCGACTGGAATGTGTCGCTGCCCAGCCCACGATGACCGAACGCCGAGCCTATCGGTTCGCGTTGGCGACACCCGACTCTTGTTCAAATGCTTTGCCGGCTGCGACACGCGCGACGTGCTGCGCGCCATTCGGCGGCTCGATCCGAATGCCTTGGGCGCAAAGGGCAATGGAATCGCCAAGCAGTTCAAGCTCGACCGATGGCTGCAAAAGCGCGCCTTCGATCTTTGGAGGGTCGGACGGCCGATAAATTGGACTATCGCCGAGACCTACCTACGCAATCGGTCGATTCACATCGCGCTCGACTCTTTGCGCTTCTGCGACCGAACTCCGCTCGGCAAGGGCAAGGCGGCACGGTTTCGCCCGGCGATGCTCGCCGCCGTTACCGACGATTCCGGTCTGCTCGCCGTCCAGAGGACCTTTCTCGATGCCCGCGGGCGGCGTGCACGCGACCTTCGCCATCCTCGACGCCTGCTAGGCAACCCCTGCGCCGGTGCTGTTCGGCTCGCTTCCGCCACCGAGACGCTTGGGATTGCCGAAGGTGTCGAGACAGCGGTTTCGGCGATGATTCTGCTCGGCATCCCGGTCTGGGCGACGCTCGGCAATGAACGCCTCCCCCATGTTGCCATCCCGAAATCCGTGAACCGCCTCATCCTGCTCCCCGACAATGACAATGCGGGACGCTTGGCCGTGCCGCTTGCAACCGAGGCCTATACGGCACCCGGGCGGCAGATCGGCACGATCTGGCCGTGGCACGGGCGGAACGACTGGAACGATGTCCTACGGGAAGGAGGGAAGGGGGTGGGGGACTGGCGGCGCCGAGTGGCCTGATGGTCGGGCCTCCGCCGCCAGGAGACGGACTATGACATATCCGATCGTATACGCGCTTGCGCGTAACTGCGTCGCTTCCCCGCTGAATGTCCGAACGGAAAGCGACTCCGACGCCGACGCCGAACTGGAAGCGATGATCGGCCAAGCCGGCTTCGTGCTCCAGAACCTGATTGGCACCGCAATAAAACGCAAGAAGGACAGCTACAGCATTTTCGGCGGCGGCCGGCGTCTCGCGCGGGTTCATGCCCTGATCGAAAAGGGCCAGCTTCCCGAAGACTTCTGCGTGCCGGTTATGGTGATGCCGGACGCGAAAAACGCCATCGAGCTCAGCCTCGCTGAAAACCAGAAGCTGCCGATGACCGCCGCCGATGAATGCACGGCCTTCAAGAATATGATCGAGAAGGAAGGCAAAACCCCCGCGCAGGTTGCCGCGCGGTTCGGCAAGACCGAGCGTTTCGTGCTCGGGCGCGTTCGTCTCGCCGATCTTCACGAGACGATCTTCGAGGCGCTCCGCAAGGGCGACATCACGCTCGAGGTCGCCAAGGCCTATGGCAGCACGTCCGACACCGTTCGTCAGGCCCGTGTGTTCGAGCAGTATCAGGACAGCTATTACGGGGACGACGTCTACACCATCCGGCGCGAGCTCGCCTCCGGCAGCTATCGCGGCGGTGACCCCAAGGCGCTGCTTGTCGGCCGCGAAGCTTATCTCGAAGCGGGCGGACGGATCGACTCCGACCTCTTCTCCGACAGCGCGTCCGAAAACTGGATCGACGGTGACATACTCGACCGGCTGACGGATGAAAAACTCGCGGTCGAAGCCGAGGCTATCCGCGAACGTGAGGGTTTTGGCGAAATCCGTGCGCTGCCGACGACGCGCGTCTCCTACATCGAGCTTGACGGTCTGAGCCCGGTTCGCGGAGAGATTCCGCCACCCACGGCAGAGGATGAAGCGCGCTGCGCCGAGATCGAGGCCGAAATGACCATCATCGGCGAAGCCGCGAACGAAAGCGACGACGGCATCACCGATGATGACGAACAGCGTTATCGCGATCTGGAATCCGAACTCCGTGAAATCCAGAATCGTCCGCCGGTGTTGTCCGATGACCAGAAGGCCTCGGCGCTCGCCTTCGTCGTCCTCGGTGAGGATGGCCAGCCCCGGGTTCATCATCAGGTCTACCGAACCCCCGAAGCGATGAGCGAAACCGATGACTCGGACGATGACCGCGACGATGCGGCTCCTGGCGGAGCATCAGGCAAACCCGCGATCAGCCAGCGGCTTGCTGACGAACTCGCAACGATGAAGGCGGAACTGCTCCGCGTCCATGTCGCCAGCGACCCGCGGTTCGCGCTCGATCTCGGGACGTTCGTGATGGTCGATGCCGCGCAGCGGCGTTACGGGGCGAGCGATCTCGCGAGCGAACTGAGGGCCGATGCGGCGCCGTCGCGCGTCATCGGGTTCGAGAGCGGCACGACGGCGGCCGAGGAATGGGCTAAGCTCGAAGCCGGACTCGATCGGAGCTGGATCGACCCCGATGCCGGTGTCACTGGCCGCTACGATGCCTTCTGTGCGCTTGGTGAGGAAGCACGCGCGGCATGGCTGGGTTGGGCGATCGCCCGTACGATCCACGCCGTGCCCGCCAAGACGACCGGCAGCGATTTCGTCGACCATCTCGGCTGCAAGCTCGGGATCGATGTCGCCGCCTGGTGGCGACCGACCGCGAAGAATTACTTCAAGCGGCTCACCAAGACGACGATCCTCGACCTGTTCGCGGAAATTGGCGGCAGCGAACTCGGCCAACGCTATGGCGCGTCAAAGAAGGATCTCCTTGCATCCTCGGCCGAACAGCTCTTCGCGGGCAACATCATCGTGGAAGCCGACGTCAAGGAAAAGGCGCTCGCCTGGCTTCCCGACGCGATGCGCTTCGAGCATCCCGTCGCTGCGCTGGCGAACGACGATGCCGACCTGGAGCCTGCTGATGCCGCCGAAATAACGTTCGACGACGAAGCGGTCGGTGATGGCGACGAGGACGAACCGATCGCCGACGCGGCCTGACCCGGCAAAGCCGACCTCGATTGGGGCCGTGACCACGCGTCGCGGCCCCTTTTTCATGCCGCCTTCCACCCTGGAGGAGAGGGGGGAGGGCTGTGTGCGGCGGGGGCAGGTGCCCCGGAGCCCGTTCAGGAGATCTTCCATGACCCTTCCGCTTCTCAATCTCGCCGAGACCCCTGATTCCAGCGCCCGGGAAAAGGCCGAGCGTCTTCACGGCGTAGCGCGGGCTCTGCAATCCCGGCTCGCCGACCCGCATTCGGTCACCCGTTCGCTGCTCAAAGGGCTCATGTCGGAGGCGTTCGGCGGATCCGATGCCGACGGACACTGGTCGATGCGCGACGCCTATGATGCGCTCGAAGCGGCGCAGGCTTCGAACATGTTGTCGCTCGGTGAAGACCAGAACCCGGACTGCCCGCCCGAAGATGCCTTCGCAGCCATTCTTGCATTCGAGAAGGCGCTACCAACGCAGACCTATCGCAGCGAGCATCAAGTCGAGATGCAACAGTTCAGCACGCCAGACGCGCTGGGCTGGCTAGCGACACGTGCAGCGGCGATTACGGCCGACGACCATGTGCTCGAACCGTCGGCGGGCACCGGCATGCTCGCCGCCCGCGCGATCGCCACGGGCGCCTCCGTAACGCTCAACGAACGCGATGCCTGCCGCGCCGCACTGCTCGCTCTCGTGACGAACAGCGACGTCACCACACACGATGCCGAATTCATTCACGACCGGCTGCCGACGGATGTCCGTCCGACCGTCGTCCTGATCAATCCGCCCTTCAGCCGTAGCGAAGGCCGCGGCGAGGATCGCCATGCCGGCGCTCGCCACCTTCGCTCCGCGCTCCTCCGTCTTGCCGACGGCGGACGCTGCGTTGCGATTATGTCGCCGGGATTCGCGCACGACGGCAGCGGTGCCCGCGGCTATGTCTCGGTCGCCGAGATCGGACGTCCGCGCGTTGAGATCACCATTCTCGGCCGCCCGTACGTCAAGCATGGCACCGGCATCGCCGTTCGGCTGATCGTCTTCGACAAGGGCTGGATCGGCGAGACCGAACGCCACACCGTCGACTCGATCGAGGCGGCGCTGCCCATCGTGCTCGCGCTCCCGCCGCGATTGGGATCGTCCGATGAGCCGCCCCCGGCCACCCCGGCGGTGATCCCGTTCCGTCCGGCGCTCAAATCCGGATCGGCATCGCTCTTTTCCGGGCTCGCGAGCCCCAAGGTCATCGCGCCGTCGCGGATCGCCGCGAAGGACGATCGCGCCGAGCCGCTTGCTTACTCGGTTCGCGACGCGCCGCTTCCGGTCGGCGATCCGGTCGGCATCTACGCTCCCTGGCGGCTTGCGCGCATCGATATACCGGGCGCGACGCCGCATCCGGACAATCTCGTGGAATCGCTTGCCATGGCGTCGGTGCTGCCGCCGATCCCGCGATATCGGCCGCTCTTCCAGAAGCGGGCAAGCAGCGCGCTGTCCGACGCCCAACTCGAAGCGATCATCTATGCTGGCGATGCCTTCTCGCGCGACCTGCCGGGCCGATTCGTGCCCAACGAGGCGGGCGACCAACTCCGCGAGGATGCCGACGGGCACGCCTATCGCATGGGTTTCTTCATCGGCGACGGCACCGGCGTCGGCAAGGGCCGCGAGGGCGCCGCTATCATCCGCGACCAGTGGAACTGCGGCAACCGCCGCGCCGTCTGGATATCGAAGGGCGCGACGCTCCTTGAAGACGCGCGCCGCGACTGGACCGCGCTCGGCGGCCTTCCGATCGACATCCAGCCGCTCGATGCCTTTCCGCTTGGGCAGTCGATCGGCATGGCGAGCGGCATCCTCTTCCTCACCTATGCGACGCTCCGCTCGCAGCGTCACGATCAATGCTCACGTCTCCAGCAGATCCTCCAATGGGCGGAAGGCACTTTCGAGGGCGTGATCCTGTTCGACGAATCCCATTCGATGGGCAATGCGGCGGGCACCAAAGACGAATATCGCCAGGCCAAGGGGTCTGAACAGGGATTGGCCGGAGTGCGCCTGCAGAACGCACTGCCGCGCGCCCGGGTGGTCTATGAATCGGCCACCGGCGCCACCAAGCCCGAGAATCTGAGTTATGCCTCGCGGCTCGGGCTTTGGGGGCCCGACACGGCCTTCGTGAACCGCGACGCTTTTCTCGCTGCGATGACCGACGGCGGTATCGCGGCGATGGAAATCGTCGCCCGCGACCTCAAGTCCATGGGTCTCTACACGGCGCGTGCGCTCAGTTTCGCCGGCGTAGAATATGACCCGCTCGAGCATCGGCTGACGCCCGACCAGATAGAGATCTACGATGCCTATGCCGACGCCTGGGCGATCGTTCACCAGAACCTCGACGAGGTGCTGAAGGCGTCGAACATTGTCGACCGCATGTCGGGCGAGACGATGAATGCCATGGCCAAGGGATCGGCGCTCAGCCGGTTCGAGAGCGCCAAGCAGCGCTTCTTCTCCCAAGTGCTGATCGCGATGAAAATGCCGACCGTCGTTCGTTCGATCGAGGAGGAGCTGGCAGCAGGCCATGTCGCCGTCGTGCAATTGACCAGCACGGCCGAGGCGATCCTCGAGCGCCGCCTTGCGGGCCTTTCGCCGGACGAACGCGCCAACCTCGCGATCGACGTCTCGCCGCTCGATACGCTGATCGATTATCTGAAGACAGCCTTCCCGACGCGTCAGATGCGCGCCTTTCGCTCATCCGACGGAGCATTGCGCTCCGAGCCGATGCACGATGGCGACGGCAATGCTGTCCTCTGCCAGGAAGCGGTCGAGGCGCGCGATAATCTGGTCGAAAGCCTCTGTTCGATGCCGCCGGTCCCGGCCGCGCTCGACTTCCTTATCGCGCATTTCGGAACCGACGCGGTCGCAGAAGTCACTGGCCGCAGCCGTCGCGTTGTCATTGACGGGCAAGGCCGACAGAAGCTCGAGCGCCGCAGCGCCAGTTCCAATATCGCCGAGACCGACGCCTTCATGTCAGGACGCAAGCCGATCCTCGTCTTCTCGGAAGCGGGCGGCACCGGGCGCTCCTATCACGCCGACCTGGATTGTCCGACCGCGAACAAGCGGCGCATCCATTTCCTGCTCGAACCGGGCTGGCGCGCCGACATCGCGATCCAGGGTCTCGGCCGCACGCATCGGACGTACCAGTGGAAGCCGCCGGTGTTCCGGCCGGTCACGACTACCTGCAAGGGCGAACGCCGCTTCATCAGCACCATCGCGCGCCGTCTCGATACCCTCGGCGCGCTCACGCGCGGCCAGCGTCAGACCGGCGGCCAGAATCTATTCGACCCCGCGGATAATCTCGAAAGCAGCTATGCTCGCGAAGCGCTGACCCAATGGTATCATCTGCTCCATGCCGGCAAGCTCGCGAGCATCGGTCTCGAGAAGTTCCAGATTATCACGGGCCTGAAGCTCGTCGACGAGAATGGAACCCTGCTCGACAAGCTGCCGCCGATCCAGCGCTGGCTGAACCGCATCCTCGCGCTACGCATCGCGACCCAGGATGCCATTTTCGAGGAATATATGGGGCTCATCCAGGCCCGCGTCGACGCCGCTCGCGAGGCCGGCACGCTTGATCTTGGCGTCGAGGCGATCCGCGCCGAGCGTATCGTCGAGCTCTCGCAGCAGGTGCTGAGGGAGGATCCGGTATCCGGCGCCGAGACCCGGCTGCTCCGCCTCGAGCTTCACCTCAAACCGCGCGTCACGGGGTGGGCGCGCCTTGACAAGATCTGGGGCGATTCCGCGGATGGCCGGTCTCTGCGGAACAGCCGTTCCGGGCGCGTCGCCCTTTGCGTTCCGTCCTGGTCGATCACCGACGACGACGGGAGGCCCGTCAAGATGATGGAGCTTGTCCGCCCGACAGGTTCGAACCGCATCCAGCTTGCCGGGCTCGCGCACACGCACTGGGAGGAGATCGACCGCAAGAGCTTCCAGAGCTTCTGGGAAGCCGAAGTGACCGAGGCGCTCGACAAGGTCGATATCGAGACGATCAGTGTCGCAACGGGTCTCCTGCTCCCCGTCTGGAACAAACTGCCGCAGGACGACGTTCGTGTCTGGCGGATCGACGACGCGGCGGGGACGTCGATCCTCGGCCGCATCGTCATGCCCGGGGCGATCGAGAAGCTGCAATCGGCTTTCGGCCTCACTTCCTCGATCATGCTCACGCCTGGCGAACTGATCGAGGCTGCCCGGCATGGCGACGGCGCCTTGATCCCTGGGCTGCACGGCGCACGTCTCGTGTCGGCGATGGTGAACGACAGCCGCCGGATCGAGATCCGGGACTTCCGGCCTCAGGACCGCGAATGGCTGAAAGCGCGCGGCGCGTTCAGCGAGGTGATTGCATACAAGACCCGGCTCTTCCTCCCGGCGGGAAAGGCCGATGAAATCCTGAGCACCATCATCGCCGAGCCGCCACAGTGAAATCGAACCTCTCATAGGGAGAGGGTCATGTCGCGGGCCTATGGGCAGGTCGACCGGCAGTTCGTCGACGGTTTCGACACCGCGATGCCCGTGCTGGAAGCCGGGCGAGCATGCCGCCCGCGACCTTGCCGACCGATTGCACCATATTCGAGCTTCTCGACGAGGGGGGACTTGCTGAACTTGGCTCGTCAAACGCGGAACCTACGCGCCTCCATGCTCGCCCCGCGAAAGCAATTCTCCGGAGGAGGGAAGGGGGTGGAGCGGGGAGTGGCGGCGGAATTGTCTGCCGACCACCAAGAAGATGGAGGTTCCCATGGCAGACCGGGCATCCGCCATGATCCGGATCGGCGGCACGATTTCTCGCAATCTGATACCCGCGCTTCTCGAAGCTATCGAATGCGATGGCGGGAAAGCCGATTGGGAAGGGAATTCGATCGAGTTTTCCCATATTGCCGACGGGCATATCCTGGAGGTTTGTGCCTATGAACTGATCGGCGGTCAGTTCGAATGTGTCGAAGCCTTCTGCTGCAATCACGGCATCGCCTTCGTTCGGCGCTCGGACGCGTGTTCCGGCGCATTCGGACCCGAGCGCGCGGTTCATACGGGCGATCGGGCGCCCCGACACTACGAGGTAAATGACGCTGACCAGATCGTCCTCAATCAACGAGAGCTGAACGACCTTGGTTCGATCGCTGCGGCGAGCGCCTGGTTTCAAGCGGGCGATTTCGCTCTGCCGCCCTTGTCCATCGGAACCCGCGAAAGCCCGTCCTTGTGCCGGGAGAATGGCGATGGCTGAACATTATCTCGAGGCAAGCTTCAGCTTCGCCTGCACAGATGCCGAGCTGGCGCTGCTCAAGGAGATATTCGGGGCGGCCAGCGACATGATGAGCGGTATCGTCGCACCGGCGCCAAGCCCGAAAATCCTCGAACTCTTTCCTCCTGAAGACGAAGATGATCTGTGGAGCGGCCTTGGCACGATATTCTGCGATGCGTATTTTCCCGATTTCGGTGCCCGTTTCGAGGCGGGAACTGCGTCGATCGACGGGGTCGGTCAGATCGCGCATATCTATGGCACGCCAACCTTCCAGCCCGACCCGGTCGCAACGGTCATCCATCGGTGCTGCGCCGAATCCCTTCTTCGCGCCGCTATCGGTTTCGAATGGTCGGAAAGCTGCTCCAAACCTCGCGAGGGCGAGTTTGGCGGCGGCTGGTGCGCCATCTTCGCGGATCGCATCGAGATGCATTCGACAAGCGAGGCCTTGTCG
The DNA here is from genome assembly GCF_949769155.1 of Sphingopyxis sp. Geo48. Lineage (NCBI taxonomy): Bacteria > Pseudomonadati > Pseudomonadota > Alphaproteobacteria > Sphingomonadales > Sphingopyxidaceae > Sphingopyxis > Sphingopyxis sp. Geo48. The sequence continues at coordinate 310,600 of NZ_CATKPA010000004.1, forward strand.
GCGGCGCTCGGGCAGTCCGCGCCGAGCGACCCGCCTCACCTGGAACGTGATGCCTGGACCGAGTATCCAGCCCACCCGCTCGCGGATTGGAAATACCAGATCGCGAACGACGACACACGCCTTGGCTATCGGGACTGGATTGCGGCGCGCGTGCTTGGCGAGCCGCACGATACTGCCGGGGACACCGACGCGACCTCGCCTGTCCCGGAGGCGCCCGGACTCTACCTGCATCTCTATCACGGCCGCAAGGATCCCGACGAAAATCTTGAAGACTGGGGGAGCGAAGGACCGGTGATCGGCCCGCTCGCCTATGTGCACACGACCTATATGTGCGACGTCAAGTTCGCGGCGGCTCCCGATGTCATGGACCGATTCTTCCCGGCGGTCATGGCCGAATGGTGCGCACGCGGATTGTCCAACGTCGCGGGTCCGCTCTGTGATTGGCGCCTGACCATCTTCGACGACTATGTCGAATATGACGGCATCTACTATGGCGACTGGACCGTGTTCGCCGCCACGCCCAGTGAGGTCGATGAGCGGTTCGCCAAGGTGGCGAAGGCGGCGTGATGGCGCACATCGTCAAAGGCTAGGCCCTCTGCCAGAAACCGGGCTGCACAATGTCCCGGCACCGCGATCCCATTCTCGAGGTTGTCTGCCCCAACTGCCACGCCGCGGTAGGTGTCGGCTGCCGCCGGCCGAGTGGGCATAGCGGGCCATTCGTCGAATTTCACACCTCGCGCGACATCCTCGCTGACCGCGAGGGCAAGTATGGACCGTGCCCGCTCGGGCTCTGCGGTCTCGGCTGCGTTTCGCCTCAACTGGGCCTGCCGCTGTTCGATTGAACCGCGGCGCCGCCAATCGGAGAGGTTTCCGCAATGCCCGAAATCATCCCCATCACCGTCTATCAGTTCGACGAACTGGACGAGCGCGCTAAGGACAAGGCGCGCGACTGGTATCGTCAGGGCGCCTTCGACCATGACTGGTACGACTTCGTCTTCAGCGACTTCGAGGCGATCTGCGACATCCTCGGTATCACGCTTCGCACCAACCCGGTTTCCCATGTCGGAGGCACAAAGCGCGAAGAGCCGCAGATATTCTTCACGGGCTTTGCCAGCCAGGGAGACGGCGCCAGCTTTGCCGGCAGCTACGCCTATCGGCCCAGATCATCGAAAGCCATCCGGGTCTACGCGCCGCAGGATGCCAGGCTTCACCAGATCGCCGATGCGCTTCGCTACATCCAGCGCCAGCATTTCTACCGGCTCAGCGCCGATATTCGCCACCGCGGTCGCTATTACCATGAATATTGCATGGACATCGCGGTCGAGCGCGAAGGGATCGCCTTCGGTTCCCCCGCGGAAGAAACCATCATCGAAGCACTGCGCGACCTTGCCCGCTGGCTCTATCGGCGCCTCGAAAGCGAATTCGAGTATCTGACGTCCGAGCAGGCCGTAGATGAGGCGATAACCGCCAACGGATACACCTTCGTGGAGAATGGCAAGCCGTTCGGCTGACCACGTCTTTCCTTGCCTCGCTGATGGGCGTCGATGGCAAGACGGTCACGTTCTGCACCGCCTGAGGGCTGCTCAAGGCGAACCGGCGCGGTACCGACCAAACGAGCGCGCACCACGCCATCTGACTGCCGGTCGGGAGGGAAGGGGGTGGGAACGGGGCGAGCCGGTCAGTGATTTCGGTCCGGCTCGACGTTCCACTCTTGCCGGAGATTTCCCATGACCAATCTTGTCCCCGCTGCCGACCGTCCGGTCGGCGGCGCCTATCGCGTCGATATCTCCCGCGGCCGCAACATCGGCCGCGTTTCGTCCGAATGGTTCTCGCGTCCCGACGACGAGCGCTTCCTCTCGCTGACCGATCTCTATGATGTCGTTCGCGCCCGCGCCGACCGGGCAACCACGCGCGTCGTCGACAGCAAGGCGATCCGTGTCGAGGCGCGGAGCGATAGCCCCGAGCGACTCTCGCTGATGGTCCCCGACGAAGAGCGGCCCGTTGCGCCGACGAACTGGGCATTCGGACAGCTTTGCAGCCTCGTCGGCGCGCCCGCGTCCTATCTTCGCGAGCTTCCGGCTGCGCTTGCCGGCATCAATCTTCAGCACGGCCTCGTCGCGCACCGCGGCGAGCAGGTGAAACTGCTGCAGACCGACGACGGGCGGACCGAACTTCGCGCCGCGACCGGGCCCGAATATGGCCGTATCTGGGATTATGAGCTCGTGGAAGCGGTGATGAAGATCGCCGGCGACGGCATCGGGCAAACGCGGTGGAAGGTCCCCGGCGTGCTCGACTGGTCGAGCATGCACTATAATCCTTATGTCGACGTCACACGCGACACGACGACGCTTTATGCCTCCGACCGCGACGTCTTCATCTTCCTGGTCGATGACACGCACCCGATCGAGGCGGGCAAGCTACCCAATGGCGATCCCGATCTCTATTTCCGCGGCTTCTACTGCTGGAACTCCGAGGTCGGCGCGAAGACGCTCGGCATGGCGACCTTCTATCTGCGCGCCGTGTGCATGAACCGCAACCTCTGGGGCGTCGAGAATTTCGAGGAGGTGAAGATCCGCCACTCGAAATTCGCAGCCAACCGCTTCGCCCATGAAGCAGCGCCCGCGCTCGAGCATTTCGCGGACTCTTCGCCGATGCCATTCCTGAGCGGCATCAAGACCGCGCGCGAGCGCATCGTCGCCCGCAAGGATGAGGACCGCGAGACGTTCCTGCGCAAACGCGGCTTCTCGAAGCCCGAAACCGCAAAGATCGTCGCGACGGTGCTCAATGAAGAGGGCCGCCCGCCTGAGACGATCTATGATTTCGTGCAGGGCATCACGGCCTTTGCGCGCACCAGGACCAACCAGGACAGCCGGCTCGAAGTCGAGGGCAAGGCCCGCAAGCTTCTCGAAACCGCCCACTGACGTCCGAAGCCGCCGGTTCGTTCGATCCGGCGGCTTCCTTCCCATGGAGACCCGCCATGACCGATGCGCGCTACCGCTTGCTCGATACGATGCAGGACCTCATGTCCAACTATCTCCTCGACGAATGCCCCAACGATGTGACGTGGGAAGATTTTGACCCTGACATCGATGGGCTGCGTTCGAGCGTCGCGGACCTCATCGACAGGCATTGCCGAGGCGCGGTCTCAACCGCCGTCGTCGCTACCTACCTTGTCGATGTCGCATTTTTCAGCGGCGACGATTGCTTTGCGAGCGCAGTCTATACGATCGATGCTTCGACACCCGAGGGGGCGGAGCACCACGCGCTGTCGATGTCGCTCGACTGCATTTACAACGACCCGCGCATTCCGGACCTCTCGCGCGCCGCGACCGCGAGGCCGATGGACGATCCCGACGCGCCGATATGATTGTCGATCGGTCCCCACGATGGCGCGAACGGCGCTGTCGCTGGCTACCGAATGCGACGAATATCGGCCCAGGCTCCCTTTCCGTGGACGTCATCGACACGCGCCGACAGGCCTCATCCTTCGTGAAGGTCATCACTTCGCGAGATCAATGCCGGACGCCCGGCATGTCCCTTCTTGCTTTGGGAGCATGACCATTGCCGAAACGGTTCCGACGATGTTGAATCCATTCCAGCGAATTTGCGCCGTCGCATACGGTGAAGGCGACTTTGCCCACATCGAAAGCATCGAGGAGACCCACGATTTGGGCGATCCGCTCTTTGCCTTTCTCATGGCTGAGCTAGCATCGAGCGAGGGCTGTGATTGCCGGAAAGAAGCGCTGCGCCGCCTAGAAATGGCTGCAGCTGATATTCGCTGCGTTATCGACGCGATCGATCAAACGATTGTCATTTGATCGATCCAGCATGCCCAAGCGCCGTAGTTCGCCGAGTGCCGGCGCAGGCTCACATCAGCCGAACAGGATTATATCATGTCTGACATTGGCATCCGCGCCTTGGCGCAACTGCTCGCTCGTGCCCGTGCCGCCATCGAAACGCCGGCCGACCTCGATGACGCTGCCCGCGCCGCGGTGATCGAGGATATCGCTGCGTTCGAGGATTGCCTTGCGCGGGGATTGATTCCGTGGGGCTTCGACATCCACATCGGTTCAATCGATCATAAGCATGGCACCAACCATTATGCCGCGCTGACTCAGAAAGCCTTGATGGCGGAAGTCGCCGAATATTGCCGCGAGTGGTGGTCCGATATCGAAGATGGGCGCGATCCGGCGACGCTCGACGATCAAACGATCGCGGACATCTATTTCGATGATCATCCGAGCGAGAATCTCAAGACTGACCGCGTCCATATCGATCCGCTACTCGCCGACATGCAGACACTGGGCCCCGAAACCGGGCACTATTGCGTCATTGCCACGGCGCATCTGTCGACTGCGACGGCAGCCATGCTTGATGAATGGTGCGCGGCGGCAACCTCCGACCGGCCGATCAATGTTGCGAGTACCATATACGGATGGTTCGTTCCGGCGCGCGAGGTGGATGAGCCGGCGCAGGCCAAGCTACCGGCCGATCTTCTTGCCGCGATGAGATTTGCTCGTGCACATGGCTTCGACCATATCCTGTTCGACTGCGACGCTGGCAGCGTCGAGGCATTGCCGAAGCATGACTGGTGAAGCCGGTCCTTGGTATGTTTGGCGTAATTCCCATTAAGCCTGCGACCGCGCATCGAGCATTTCCAGCCGATCGGCGGCAAGCTCCGCGACATTGGCCTGGATCACATGGCCGCGATTGCGCAGGATTTCGCCGAGATCCCTGACCATCGTGATCAGATCGCCGGTCGCAAGCGGGCCATCGAGCGCGCGCAATAGATGGCGTTCTTCCTCGTCCAGTTCGCGCATCGTCATTCTCCGCGGGACGCAATTTTGGGCAGGCACGTAATCTAGCACATTCGGACGATCGTCGGCTGCGCAAATTCTCCTCTCGGCGATGAATTGCAGCGCCACGACGTGCACTGCACGAACCCGAGCCCGAGGGGCGCCCGCTCGCTTGCCTCCCGCTCGCCATCGATCGACAGATGTGGAACATCGCGGCTGCGGGCACTTGGGGTGCCTTCAATATCCCTGCGAAATGGGAGGAGAGAGGGAAGGACAGGGGCGGGCGCAATAGGCGTCCGGAGAAGGAACCTGTCCCATGTCATACGATATCGCGTTCCGCTTCCAGCAGGCGCTCGATCCTTCGGCACTCTCGACGCTGCCGGCCTGTCTCCACGCGCTGATCGCGGCGATCAAGGATTGCCGAAATGCCGGCAATCCCGACGAAACCGATCCCGCAGTACTGTTGCTCGCGCGGCATCTCGGTGCCGTTGCGGGCGCCACGGGCGGCGGCGACACCGCGCTTCGGCGCGCCTGCTTGGACCGCATCGCCGACATGCGCGGCAAATCCGCACTCGTGGTGCTGGCGCATAGGGGTGTCAGCTACGACGAGCAGGCAAAGAAGCTCTTCCATAGCGACGGCCGAAAGGCCCTGAAGCGGCTTGCCGAGGCCCTTTGCATGGAGGACGGCACCTATGATCTTCGATCGATCAAGGGCGGTATTGCCGTCAGCGGCGAGATCATCCTTCATACCGAGGAAATCTATGTCCAGCTCCGGCTTGGCATCGGATCCGGCCGTGAAGTGATGTTCCGCCGCGTCGCCGGGCGGAAGGATTATTGCGGCGACCGCAACCACTGGGCCGCGGTCGGCGAACTGCTCGAGCCTGACCGCCTCGCCGCGCGCATCCGGCGCGAACTGCACCTCGCCGAACCCGGAACGCCGCCGATGCGGCTGGTCGCTTGAGGAGAACGTCGATGAAAGTCATTGTCTCGCGTTCCCGCATCGCGGGGGCGCTGCCCCATTATGTCTATCGCGCGCTGGTTCCGGCCGAGGGTGTTGCGGTGGAGCGTATCGCGAGCGCCGGCACCGTTCACGCGCCCGGGGTCGCCGGTCGTATTGCTTGCATTCGGATCGCTCCGCTCATTGCGCCCGAGCGCTACCTCGCGATGCGCCCTGTCGAGCGGACGGCGCTTGCCTCGCGCGTCGGGGCAGTCGGACGCCGGATCGAGTGGCTGATCATTCGCACCTTCTTCCGGGAGATGACCGCGGACTCGTTACCGATCGTCTTCCAGCTCGATCCTGATCCGGGCGACGCCTGCGTCTGGGCCGACCTCGACGACCTAACCGGCATCTTTGATGCCGTCGAACCTGGGTTCGCAAGCCTCTCAGCTATCGACCTCGGTCTGCGTCAGCGCGACAGCCTCCGGGCTGCCTGATTGCCGTCATCGACGAGCCGCCCAAGGCGCCTGCCCTGGGCATAGTTACTTCACCCCAGCAGAAAGGGCCTGCGATGACGGTCATCGGACATAATGACATCCGGAAAGTCGAGAACTTCGACAGATATGAGATTCTCGCGCACCCGCTTCCCCATCGTGATAACCGCATTTTCTATCCGGCGGAACCCGATGGTTTTGGCGCCGTCACCTATGCCTCGCACGATGTGATGATTGCGAGGCCGACCGGGATCGGTAGCAAGGGCCGGCTCGCCATACTGATGCACCATGGCGGCGGTCGCCACGCTCTCGAATTCTACGAAAGCACCTTGCCCATCGCCTCGGCGCTGCTCGCGCTTCCGGAACGCGAGCAATATGCGCTCGCCTATACGATCTTCGAGCAAGCGGACGAATGCTCCGCCGGAGCGCGTGCCGCCGAGGCGCAACGATGGGCTGAGGCCTATGCTGAGGGCCGCATCCGGAAACGGCGTCGCGGGCGCGCGCGGCAAATCTATGTCGAAACCGCGGCCGAGAAGGCACTTCGCTCCGCCTGAAGCCTGAGCCGCCCGCACTCAATCGCTCGCGACCGATCGTCATCGGCCGGGAGGAAAGGAGGCGGGGACGTGCGGCGGCAATGAGGCTGCCGCGCAACCGGAGTATTCCCATGACGCTTCCCGCTCAAATCCGCCCTTCCGTCGGCGAGCAGCTTATCACTAAGGTGTCGCGCCTCTTCAACGGGACGATCACCGACGTTCTCAACGAGCTGTTCCAGAATGCCCGCCGTGCCGGTGCGCAGCGAATCGCCGTCGATCTCGGCGAGCATGAAGGCAATCCAGCCCTCTTTATTGCAGACGACGGCACCGGCATCGATGATCCCGCCGCCTTCGTGACGCTGGGCCGCTCTGACTGGAGCGACCAGATCGCACGGCGGGAAGACCCTGCCGGAATGGGTGTGTTCAGCCTCGCCGGCAAGCGCGTTACTGTGCGATCCTTCTCGAGAGCCGCCAATGCCGGATGGACGGTCACGTTTCCCAAGGACGGTTGGCAGGGCGAAAATCCCCTAACGGTCGAAGCCTACGAGGTCCGCAAAGGCACACAGCTCGTCATTGCCATGCCCGCCGAATGGTTGCCCAATCTCCAATCGCGGGTCGAAGCAGCGGCGAAGCATTTCCCGTTGCCCGTCGAATTTCAGGGCGCAGTCTTGCCGCGCGAGGATTTCCTCAAGGGCGCCTGCCGGATCGAAGAGTGGCATGGCTGCCGGATCGGAATCTTCAGCGATTCCTATGACATCGCGAGCGATCCGCGCATCAATTTTCATGGCATCAAGGTTCCCTGCCGCATGCCCGCCATCGGGGAAATCGACGCACGGCGGAAATGGACGGTCCGGATCGACATCGTCGACGCGCCCTCGCTCCAGCTCGTTTTGCCCGCGCGCAAGGAGATGGTCGAGAATGCCGCACTCGCCGATCTGCGGGTTGAAGTGCAGGCGGCCATTTTCCGGACCATCGCGCTCAAAGGCCAACATCGCCTGTCGTTCAAGGACTGGAAGCGCGCTACCGAGCTCGGCGTTGGCCTTCCCGAAGCCAGCCCGTGGCTCTGTGCATGGCGCCCGCGAACCGCGGACGGCAATGCCTACGTCGAGGACGAGCGCGTCGAAGCTGTCCCAATGATCCTGATCCCCAGGCACGAGGCCGATATCGAACAATGCGCGGCGAAGGTGTTGACCGAGGAGAAGCTCGGCTTCCGACCTGTCTTCGCTGAAGACAAATTTGCCGGCTATCGATGGTATGATGTGCTTCCGCGCGTCCCCCGCCTGTCCTTTGCGGTCGAACGGGAGGGCGAACTGTTCCACTATGCCGACGACGACCAGATGCTCGATCATGTTGAATCGGGCTGGGTGACTGCGATCACCCTTAATGTTCCGATAGTTCGCTGCGCCGGGCTCGATGAACCCGCCGCCACGCTTCGCCTTCCCGTCGATATGCTCGTCTGCGCGAACGCGAGCAGCCATATCGGCGAAGCACATGTTTTTGTCCGGGAGGGCGCAATCGTCACGCCGCAGGCGCTCGCGCAGCTGATCGAGGATGCGGTCTTCACTTATGACGAGGATTGCGATAGCGACAGCTGGGGCAGGCAGCATGACGATTTCATCCGCGATGCGCGTAACCTGGCGAACAAGCTCCTCCTCGGAAAGGACGAGGCGCTTCTGGAACAGATCCGATCGGCCTTCCGCGACGATGTCCAATGGCTGATCCCCGAGGGTCGAACACTCACCCTCAAGGCCGATGTCGCCAAGGTTCTAATCGATCTGGCAGTCGCTGATCCTGAAACCGAGCCCACCGCTGCATAGCATTCGGACCATGACAGGCTGGCGACCTTGCGTCCGCTTCTACCCTTACCCCCACAGCCGGAGTGATCCATGACCGCCCTGTCACCCCTTCGGACGCGGCTCGCCTCGTTCGACCACGCCTATGCCGTTGCGATTCAGCTCCGCGGCGCGACCGGTCGTGGTCAATTCATCGTGTGCACCGGCAAGCCGATTCAGCCATTTCGTGTCTCTCCGACATTGCCGCCGCTAGGTGAACATCTGCTGGTCTGGGTAGCCTGAAGCCGACATTCCCTGGGCACACATTTGGTGTAGGTGCCATTTATGTCGGGTCAACGACGTCACAAGAGGCATGTCGGTCCGTCAGATTCCTAAGCCAAGCGTCGAGACGTCGAGCTTCGATGGAATTTGGTCGGGAATGCGCCTTATTCTGTTGAAAAACTATCCACACGGCTTTGGGCGCCTCGACACAAGTAAAAATATTAGCACATTTCTAATTGCTACATAACTTTGGATCGCCAATTGGGTTCTTATTATATGTTTATTACGGAAGAGGCATGGATGAGGTGCGTCGTCCGAGTTTTTCAACAGAATACGCCTAATCGCGGTCATTCGAGAAATCAGCGGGCCTGCCCATAAGCTGTCGTTCGTTTACCCCCGCGAGGATGGCAGCTACGCGCCTGATGCCGGTCGTTTATCCGATTTGGACCATCGCTTTAAAGCTGCCATGACGACCGGCCAGCTAGGTCTGCCGAGTGACAAGTTGAGTTGGTAGCATTGCGGATCGGGGCCTGCTACCGTCCAGCGCTTGCATCAGTTTCTCCACCAGTAACGCGCCTGCGACTCCGGTCTGCTGGGCGATGGTCGTGATCGACGGAGTAAAATGCGCCGCGGGCGGAATGTCGTTGTAGCCGACGAGCGAATAGTCGCGCGGGGTCAAATGCCCCTCTTTGCTGAAAGCGCCGATAACCGCCATCGCTGCGGTATCGGAAAAGGCGAAGACTGCGTCGGGGCGGACGGTACAGGTTTTCAGATAGGCGTTGGCCTGGTCGTGAATCGCGGAAAAAGCCATGGACTCGATCGACAGAACATCGATCTCGACATCCGAATTTTTGCGGGCTGCTTCCTGCAGCCCTTCAAAGCGCAGGCGGATTTCCTCGTGCTGGCGGCTTCCGACGAACAGCCAGCGGCGGCGATCATGCAAAAGGAAGCGTTCACCGGCCAGGCGTCCTCCAAGGCTGTTATCGCTTCCGACCGCGCAGTAGGCGCTCGCTTCATTGACCGCTCCCCAGACCACCATGGGAATATCCTTGCGGGCGACCTTTTGCAGCAGCGCGTCGCGCGCGCCTTGGCCGAGCACGATGAAGCCGTCGGCACCGCGCGACTGGTAAAGATCGACAAAGCCGTCGATCGTGTCCAGCCCCGACGGCGATAGCAGCAGGTCGAGATCGCGGACCGACAGGGCCTCGGAAATCCCGGCGAGCAACTCGAAAATGAAAGGGTCGCCGATCGCGCCTTGCCGATGCGATCCGAAGTCGAGCACGACCGCGATCGCATTGGCGCGTTCGCGCCGCAATTTCTGGGCATGACGGTTGAGCGCATATCCTTGCTCGCGTGCGACCGCCAGCACACGCTCGCGTGTATCCGCGCTGACCAGCGGGCTTCCGCTCAACACCCGTGACACCGTCGGCTTTGAAACTTTTGCAATGCGCGCGACGTCGTCCATCGTCGGCCGGGTTGTGCGCGGCATCGTGGTCGTATCGCTGCTTTTTTGCGCCATTCTGCGTTCATATGGCAGCTGCAGGCCCTGCGCAATCGCCAATAGTCGCCATTATGAAACTTTGTATTGAAATGCATTTCATAAAAACCTATCAAATTGCGCGAACGGGCGATATGGTCCGTCATGGGGAGGATGATCGATGGCAATCTCGCGCAAATTTTTGACGTCGCTTTGCTGGGGCGTGGCACCGTTGGCACTCGCTGCCAATCCGTCGTCGGCCGCAGCGCAGGATGCGCCGCAAGCTGACTCGGCGGGCGGCGGGCTTGAAGAGATCATTGTTACCGCTCGCCGCTTCGAGGAGCGCGCGCAGCAGGTGCCGATCGCGATCACCGCGTTCAGTCAGGACGGCTTGCGCGAGAAGGGGGTCAACACCGGCACCGACCTTCAGAACTATACGCCGTCACTGTCGGTGCTCGGTGATGTCGCTCGCAACCAGGAAACCTATTCGATCCGCGGCATGGGGGGCAATGGGGGACCGGGGACCGGGAGCGGCCCGGGTGTCGTCGGCTATTTCGCCGAAGTGCCGACGAGCGTCAGCGGACCGGGCAGCTTCTACGATCTTGCTTCGCTGCAGGTGCTGAAGGGACCGCAGGGGACGTTGTTCGGCCGCAACACGACGGGCGGCGCGGTGCTGCTCGAACCAGCGCGCCCGAAGATGGGCGTGGTCGAAGGCTATGCTGATTTGACGCTTGGCAATTATAATCGCCGCAGCGGGCAGGGCGCGCTCAACATTCCGCTGGTCGATGACGTGCTGGCGATTCGCGTCGCCGGGCAGTTCGACAAGCGCGATGGCTATGTCCGCGATGCCGTCACGGGTTTCGACTATCTCAACCGCAACAACTACAGCCTGCGCTTCGGGCTGCAGTTCAACCCGACCGACACGATCCGCAGCTATACTGCGGTCAGCTATGTCGATGTGAAGGAGCATGGCGGCGGCAGCATCCTGCTCGCGGTCAATCCGGCACGTCCCTACGCGGCCCTGCTGCAGCCCTACCTGCTGGCGCAGCAGGCGCGAGGTGTGCGCGAGACGGCGCTCAGCGTCCCGACCCGCGAAGTCGCGAAGGCTTTTCTTGCGCTCAACAATACGGAGTTCGATCTTTCGGACACGCTCACACTGAAGAATATCTTCAGCTATGCCCGCACCCGCTCGACGAGCGCGACCGATCGCGATTCGACGCCGTTGCCGATCGCCGATCTGCTCGGCGCCTACCCCGGCAGCTATAACAACAATCTCCGCACGATTACCGAAGAGCTCCAACTGCGTTACGACGATGGCACCTTGCGCATCCAGGCCGGCGGCTTTTTCCTCGACCAGAAGACACCGTCGCCGCTGACCTTCCAGACCGTCAACCCGATGCAGCAACTCGGCCTGCTCGGCGGCGGACCGCTGATCCTGCCGCCCGCGCTGCAGGCCGCGCTCGGCTTGCCGACGCCGCTCGCGCCGGCGCTCAGCCTGCAACCCACCGCGCATGTCGACGGGCGGAGCAAGGCGGTCTATGCGCAGATGCAATATAAGCTGACCCCCGATCTTACCGCCACGGCCGGCTTTCGCTGGACTTGGGATCGTTTCGGCGGCGACATCCAAGCCTATCAGGATCCGCAAAGCTATCAGATATTCAACCAGCTTGCCACGCTCGGGGTGATCACTCCGGCGCAAGCGGCGCAGGTGGTCGGCCTGAATGCCAATCTTTGCGTATACGACGCGTTCAAGGCGGTGGCGGCGGGCGGCTTCCCGACGCTCTATTATCCGAACTGCACAACACCGACGTTCAAGGGCAAGAGCGACGGGCCGACCTGGCAGCTCGGTCTCGACTGGCAGGCAAACCCCGATACATTGCTTTATGCCGTGTCGCGGCGCGGCTACAAGTCGGGTGCCAGCAACCCGATCGTATCGCTGTTCCTCGGCGAGGAGCATCCGCTGTTCGCGGTCCGCCCCGAGCAGGTGACCGATCTCGAACTCGGCGTGAAGAAGGATTGGAACCTCGGCGGCGACGCGCGGGCGCGCACGAACATATCCGCCTTCTATACCTGGTACAACGACATCCAGGTGATCCAGCGCGCATCGATCGCGGGCTCCGACATATTGACCAACGCCAAGAAGGCGCGGGTCATGGGGCTCGAGTTCGAAGGACAGCTCGTGCCGGTGCGCGGTCTGACATTCAGCGCGGTCTATTCCTACAATTCGGCAAAATATCTCGAATATGACTCGATCGCGATCCCGGCGATCCCACAGGCGTTGACCGCGGCGCAGCCGAGCCGCGACCTGTCGGGTACCCCCTTCTCCTTCGTGCCGAAGCACAAGTTCAGTCTCAACGGACGGATCGACCTGCCGTCGGTCGAGGGCGTGGGCGAAATGGCGTTCAACGCCAACTGGACCTACCAGTCGAGCCAGCGGGTGACCCCGGAGGCACAGCCTTTCGACACGATCGCGGGCTATGGCCTCGTCAACCTGCGCTTCGAGTGGAACAACATGTTCGGTGCGCCCATCGACGCCGCGATCTATGGCACCAACATCTTCGACAAGGAATATCGCGTCACCGCGAACCCGGGCTATAATAATTCGGGTTTCATCAACTCGATCTACGGAGAGCCGGCGCAATATGGCGTGCAGCTTCGCTATCGTTTCTGAGCGCACGGCGATGACGCGATCTGCTTTCCCCTTCTTCCTAGCGCTGGCGATCGGCCTTTCGGGGCCGGCGCAGGCTGGGCAGGCAGTCGCCTCCGCCTCTGCGCCGGGCGTCTTCGTTCCCGACGCCGCGCAGGCGGCGCTTGTCGCCAAGGCGCGCCGCGCGGGGGCGACCGACATCACGACGCGTCCGGCTCCGGACGGCGGGATGATTGTGAACGGCAAGCTCGACGGGCGTATCTTCGTGCTCGCCATTCCGGCGAACTGGAACCGCGAGGTCGTGCTGATCGGGCAGGGGTATGCGACACCCGATTCGACCCCGAAGGTGCCCGAAGATCCGACCGCGCCGTCCGAAAGCGGCGGCGTCCTGCGGCATATTTATGGCGAGGGCCTCGCGGTCGGCGTCGCGGCGTTCGACAAATCGGGAATTGCGACCGAAAGCGGCGCCAAGAACGCGATGCGGTTACACGCGCTGACAACGCGGCTCGGTGCGAAGCGGCATTATGCCGTCGGCGGATCGATGGGCGGCAGCATCGTTCTGGCGCTGATAGAGCTCTATCCGAAGGCGTTCGCGGGCGCGGTATCGATGTGCGGCGTGACCGAGGGCTGGCGGCCGCTCGTCCAGCAACTCGCCGACACGCGCGGCGCTTATGATCTTCTGACCGAAGGAACGCCCTATGCGCTTCCCGGTGCGCATGATCTGACGCGTTCGGGATTGCCGACTGAGCCGCCTGCGGGCGACCCGAACTCCGGGGATGCCTTTCGCGCGCAGCAGAAGATGCGCATCCTGATGCCGATCTTCGCGCTGTTCCAGGCGGCCAAGGCGAGGCCTGACGGGCGCGAGGCGCGGATCATTCGGCAGGTCGCGGCAGTGGGCGGCTTCGCGCCCGACCCGGCGGCGATCGGCGCGCCCGTTTATGCGGCGGTTCTCGGTATGGACGATATCGTCGCGACGATGGGCGGTTTGCCGATCGGCAACGGCTCAAAGACCTATGCGCCCCCGGAAATGAGCGCGGAGGAGACAGCCGATTTCAATCGGCGCATGCAGCGTTACAACGCCGCTCCGCACGCCATTGCCTATGCGCGGCAATGGCACGAACCAACCGGAAAATTTCGCGTTCCGCTGGTCACCGTGCACCAGACGATCGACTCGCTGGTACCCTTTTCCCAGTCGGAAGGATTGGGGCGGATCGTCGCTGCGGCAGGTAATGGCGCACGAATAGCGCAATATGCCGTGCCGCCTACGAAGATGCCGCTGCCCGGGGGCTTCGACGGCTATACCCACTGTGGCTTTTCACCCAAGCAGAACGCCGATGCCTTCGATGCGATGCGCGCATGGGTACGCACCGGCCGCCGTCCGGGACCGGAGGCGGTAAAGTGACCGAAGACCGGCTCGCACTCGATCGTCGGCACATGCTTGGCCTGGGCGCTGCTGCTATCGCGACGGTGGCGAGCGGCCGAGTGAGCGCGGCGTCGAAACCCGCGAAGCCATTCCTGTGGGGAGCTGCGACTGCCGGACATCAGGTTGAGGGCAACAATGTCAATGCCGACATCTGGCTGCTCGAACAAGTCGATCCGACGGTGTTTGCCGAACCGTCGGGCGACGCGTGCGACAGCCTGCACCGTTGGCGCGAGGACGTCGCGATCGTGAAGGCGCTGGGGCTCAACGCATATCGCTTCTCCGTCGAATGGTCGCGGATCGAGCCCGCACCGGGACAGTTCAGCCAGGCCTATCTCGATCATTACGCGCGCATCGTCGATCGTTGCCGCGAACAGGGCCTCGCGCCGGTCGTCACCTTCAACCATTTCACCACGCCACGCTGGTTCGCGGCGGCGGGAGGGTGGGAGAATAGCGATGCACCCGATTTGTTCGCTCGCTATTGCGACAAGGTCGCGCGTGCGATGGCGGCGGGGATGAGCCACGCATTGACCTTCAACGAACCCAATCTGGCGCTGGGCGGGCGCTGGTCGGCGAGCCCGCCGCCGCCTGCCTTCATGGATCGCATCGCCGCCTGCGTCGCGGCGGCGGCGAAGGCGAGCGGTTCCGACCGTTTCTCGTTACTCAACACGGGCGATCCGGCGCCGATGATCCCGGGCGTCACTGCCGCGCATGTCAAGGGCCGCGAAGCGATCCGCGCGGCGCGCGGCGACCTTCCGATCGGATTGAGCCTTGCCATTCCCGACAATGTCGCGGTCGTGGAAAACAGTGCGATCGAGCGCAAGCGCGCAGACGTCTACGGTCCCTTCTTCGCGGTGATGGACAAGGATGACTTCGTCGGCGTGCAGACTTATGGCCGTGCCTATGTCGGGGCCGAACGCGACGTCGAAATCCCCGCCGACGTACCGCGCCGGCCGGGCGGCGGCGAATGGTATCCTGCAGCGGTCGGCAATGTCGTGCGCTACGCGCATGAGGCGACCGGCTTGCCGGTAATGGTGACCGAAAACGGCATCGACGCCGCCGACGACGCGGAGCGCGAGCGCTTCATCCCGGAAGCGATCGCCTCGGTCGAGGCGGCGCGCAAGGATGGGGTGCCGGTGCTTGGCTATATTCACTGGTCGCTACTCGACAATTTCGAGTGGTTCTCGGGATACGGCCCGAAATTCGGTCTCGTGGCCGTCGATCGTCAGACCTTCAAACGCACGGTCAAGCCCAGTGCGAAGCGGCTCGGCGCGATCGCGCGCGCTGGCGGAACCGGCGCCCGTTGAGAGCCGCTGCGTCTTTTCTGTGGGGCACCGCGACGGCAGGGCATCAGGTCGAGGGCAGCAATGTCGCCGCTGACATTTGGCTGCTCGAGCAAGTGCGCGAAACCCGCTTCGCCGTGCCGTCGGGGGATGCGTGCGACAGCTTGAACCGCTGGCAGGAGGACATTGCGATCGTGAAGGCGCTGGGGCTCAACGCCTATCGCTTTTCGGTCGAATGGTCGCGGATCGAGCCCGCGCGTGGTCAGTTCAGCCGCGCCTGGCTCGACCATTATGCGCGCGTCGCCGCGGCTTGCTGCGATGCCGGACTTGCCCCCGTCGTGACGCTCAGCCATTTCACGTCGCCGCGCTGGTTCGCGGCGGCGGGGGGCTGGAGCGACGCGGAGGCGCCTTCACGGTTCGCACATTTCGCCGACATGGTCGGGCGCCGGCTCGCGGGACTGGCTCGGCACGTGGTGACGTTCAACGAACCCAATCTGCCGTTGATGGGGCGCTGGGCGCCGACGCCGCTTGCCGATCCGGTGCGCGAAGGACTGGACGCTATGCTCGCGGCGGCGGCGCGCACGACCGGGTCGGAACGGTTCGACGTCTGGGTCTACTCGCGCGGCGACGACGCCGACCTCGAACGGCTGCTTGCCGGACACCGTAACGCCCGCGCGGCATGGAAAGCGAACGATCCCGCCGCGCTTGTCGGATTGAGCCTCGCGCTGCCCGACGCGCAGGGTGACGATAACGCGATTGCTGCCTATCGCCGCCATGCCGAGGACCCTTTCCTCGCTGCGGCGCGCGAGGATGATTTCATCGGCGTCCAGACCTATGGGCGGCTGCGCTTCGGACGCGATGCGGTCCTGTCGCCGCCCGCCGGTGCAGAGCTTACCCAGAGCGGAGACGAATTTTATCCGCAGGCCCTCGGTGCCAGCGTCCGTCATGCGCACGCCCGGACCGGGCGGCCCGTGTTCGTGACCGAAAACGGGATCGCCGCCGCCGATGACGCGCAGCGCTGCCGCTATCTGCCCGCTGCCATCGACGCGCTCGATGCGGCGCGAAAGGAAGGCGTGCCCGTGCTCGGCTATATCCACTGGTCGCTGCTTGACAATTTCGAATGGCGGCGCGGGTACGCCCAGCATTTCGGGCTGGTCGCCGTCGATCGCGGAAATTTTCGCCGCACGCCGAAACCGAGCGCGCGTCTCTATGCCGATCTGGTGAGGGCAAGATCATGATACGACCCTGGCTGACGCTTCTTCTGGGTCTGGCGCTGGCGCCCGCCGCGTCGGCGCAACTCGTCAAGGCGCCGTGGCCATCCTTCCTGTCCGCCGAGGCGCGCGCGGGGCTGGAGGCGAACGACGCACGACCGCCAGAACCCGCGACGATCGAGGGGCGCCGCGCCCGCGCCGATGCGATCCAGCAGGAGATCGGCGCGCCGCGGCTCGCGCGCTACGGCGTGACCATGAAGGACGACGTGATCGCGGGTGTCCCCGTGCGTTTTTTCACGCCGGCGAAGGGCGCTGCCAAGGATCCGGTTCTCCTCAACTTGCACGGCGGCGGATTCCTCGTCGATGCGGGGTCCATCAGCGAGAATGCAGCGGTGGCGGCGCTCACCGGCTATCGCGTGGTCGCGGTGCGCTATCGTCTCGCGCCCGAAAACGGCTTTCCCGCCGGGGTCGAGGATGCGGTCGCCGTTTATCGCGCGTTATTGAAGGAGCATGATCCGAAAGCGATAGGCGTTTACGGCACATCGGCGGGCGCGATCCTGTCGGCCGAACTCGTCGCGCGATTGCGCGCCGACAAGCTGCCGCAGCCCGCCGCGCTCGGCTTTTTCTCGGGCGCTGCCGATCTGTCGGCGGTCGGCGACAGCGCGGGGCTATTCGCCGACGCGTCCGGCGTCGATGCGCTCGCGCGCCTCTATGCAGGAGAGCGGACGACGCATGATCCGCTCGTCTCGCCGCAACGCGGGGACCTCGCCGGCTGGCCGGCGACGCTCTGCCTCGCGAGCACGCGCGATTTCCTCCTCAGCGGCACCGCCGACTTCTGCCGCGCGCTCGACGGGGCGGGCTCGCCCGCGAAGCTCATCGTGTTCGACGGACTACCGCACGCCTTCTGGGCTTATATCGACGCGCCCGAAACCGATGCGGCCTTCGCCGTGATGGCGCGGTTTTTCATCGCAAGTCTGGGAGCGGAAAAATGAGAAAGATACTGATCCTCGCCGCGCTTCTGGCGGCTTCACCCGCTGCGTCGCAGACTTCGGTTCCGGCGTTCAATCTCCCGGCGTCGAACCAGCTCAGCGAGGAGGCGCGGCAGGTCCTCGAACGCATGAAGCAGGCTACGGCGCCCGCCGAGATCGTCGGCGACGTCGCTCGGCAGCGCGCCTTCTATGGTCGCTACAATGATGACAGGCTCGCCGAGATGCGTCGCCATTTCCGTACCCGCGAATGGCGTACGACAATGAACGGCGTCACAGTCGATGTCGTCGAGCCGGCGAGCGGCGTGGCGGGGAGCCAAAAAGGCCGCGTTCTCATCAATGTTCACGGCGGAGCGTTCATGTGGGGATCGGGCAGCGGGGCGCTGGTCGAGGCGATCCCGATCGCCGCGACGATGGGGATCAGGGTGGTGACGGTTGATTATCGTCTGTCGCCCGAACATCGTTACCCCGCCGCTTCCGAAGACGTGACCGCCGTCTACAAGGCGTTGCTGGGGCAATATCCGGCCGCCAACATCGGCATCTACGGCTGTTCGGCGGGCGGGGTCATCACGGCGCAGGCGACGGCGTGGATTCGCCGTGAAAAACTGTCGCGCCCGGGGGCCATAGGCACCTTCTGCGGGACCGGCGCGCCCTATTCGGGCGACAGTCCTTACCTGGCGGGTCCGATCACCGGCGGCGCGGTGCTCGCGGCGCCGGCGCTCCCCGACGTCCTGCCGCTCCCCTATATGCAGGACGCGGCGCCCGGCGATGCCACCGCCTATCCGCTGGTGTCCGACGCGGAGGTGAAGGCGATGCCGCCGACGCTGCTGCTCGCGGGCGGTCGCGATTTCGCCGCGAGCGCGCTGACGCTCGCGCATCGTCGTCTTGCGGCGGCGGGCGTGGAAAGCGAGCTCCATCTGTTCGACGGGCTACCGCACGCCTTCTTCGTCTGGCCGGATATGCCTGAGTCCACCGAGGCCTACGGGCTCATCGCCTCCTTCTTCGATCGGCATCTGGGACGGCGCGCGCGCTGATGCGAACACGCACAATCATAACCCTCGCTCTGACCTATGCGCTGCTCGGCTTGATGATGAACAGCGTCGGCATCGTCATTCTCCAGTCGATCGCCCATTTCGGCGCGACCAAGCTGATGGGGTCGACGCTCGAGGCGTGCAAGGACCTGTCAGTCGTCGCCGCCTCTCTCCTTCTTGTCGCTGCGGTGCCGGCATTCGGTTATCGCTGGTCGCTGGTCGCTGTGCTCGTGCTGATGGCGACCGCCTGCCTGCTGGCGTCGTTCGCGACGAATTTCATTGCGATGCAGGCGCTATTCGTGCTCACTGGCCTGTCGTTCGGGATTACCAAGATTGCAACCTATTCAACCATCGGGCTGATAGCGCGCAATCCCGCCGACCATGCAAGCATCACCGGACTCGTCGAAGGGGTGTTCATGGGTGGCGTCCTCGCTGGCGCGTGGATTTTCGGCTGGTTCATCGACGCGGGCGATTGGCTGCGCGTCTATTGGCTGCTTGCCGCGCTGTGCGTCGTGACGTCGTGCGCCTGGCTCGGCATCCGGCTCGATGAAGCTCCTGTGCCGGTCGCGAAGCGGAGTGCCTCTGTTGCAGCGGGATGGAAAGACATGCTTGCCCTCGCGGTCTTGCCCGCCACCGTCGCCGTGCTCGCTACGCTGTTTCTTTATGTCCTGATCGAACAGGGTGTGGGAACCTGGCTTCCAACCTTCAACCGCGAAATCCTTCATCTGCCCGCGACGACCAGCGTCCAGATGTCGAGCATCTTCGTCGCAGCGCTCGCGCTCGGGCGCTTGCTTTCGGGGCTCGTACTGCGCCGCGTCGCATGGCTGCCGGTGCTTCTCGCCTGCCTCGCCGCGCTCGCGCTGCTGGTCGTCGCTGCGCTGCCATTGGCTGAAGGCGTGCGACCGCGCGCCGATACGGGATGGGCGAATGCACCATTCGCCGCCTATCTTTTCCCGCTGATCGGCCTGTTTCTCGCGCCTATCTATCCGACGGTCTGTTCGGTCGCGCTCAGTGCGCTGCCGCAACACAGGCACGCCGCAATGATCGGGCTGATTGTCATCTTCTCGGCCCTCGGCGGCACGATTGGCTCGTTCGTCGTCGGATTGCTGTTCCAGTCGCTCCCGGGTGCGGCGGCCTTCTATTTTCTGCTGGTACCCATAGCGCTCGTGGCGCTTGCGCTATCGCTTGTGCGTCGCCGGATCGCGGGGGTTACGGCATGATGGTTACAGACACACCCGCCCAATTGTTCGGTCCGCTGTTCGCTGCGGTGCAGGAGACGGGGCTTTTTCCAGATTCCAAGACATTCGCCGATGCGCGTCCGCTGCGCGCGCCCGCGGCGATCCTTGCCGACTGGCAAAGACAGCGACCGGGAACGAGCGAAGGCCTCCGGCACTTCGTGTTCGCCAACTTCGATATTCCGCAAGATTTGCCGACGCCTTCACCCGATGGTCTTGAGCTTGCAGCGCATATCTCGGCGCTTTGGCCGCTCCTGACCCGCGAGTCCGCCAATCCCGCGCCCGGATCTTCGGAACTATGGCTGCCTCACAGCTACGTCGTTCCCGGCGGCCGTTTTCGCGAGCTGTATTACTGGGACAGCTATTTCACGATGCTCGGCTTGGCACGATCGGGCCGTTACGATCTTATCGAGAATATGATCGGCGATTTCGGCAGCCTGCTCGACCGGATCGGCCATATTCCGAACGGTACGCGCAGCTATTACACGACCCGGTCGCACCCGCCCTTTTTTCACCTCATGGCTGCACTATCGCGCGATGATAGCGTCGAAGGCCGCCGTCGTCGATTGGACTGGATGCGCAAGGAACATCGCTTCTGGATGGCGGGCGCCGAGGATCTCGCGCCGGGAGGCGAAGGGCGACGTGTCGTGAGGCTGGACGACGGGGCGCTGCTCAATCGATATTGGGATGACAGCGACAGGCCACGCGACGAAAGCTGGCGCGAGGATGTTGCGCTTGCGGACGAAGCTCCTGCGCGCAATCGGGGTGAGCTTTGGCGCGACATTCGCGCCGCGGCGGAGAGTGGATGGGACTTCAGTTCGCGCTGGTTTGCCGACCCGCGCGCGCTCACGAGCATTCGCACCACCCGGCTAGTTCCAGTCGATCTCAACGCCCTGCTTTTCGGTCTTGAGCAGGCTATTTCGAAAGCCGCATCCGGTCTTGGCGAGAATGACCTGTCGTATGATTTTGCTGCGCGCGCCGAGCGTCGCGGACGGGCGGTCGCGGCGCATTTATGGAATCCACTAGGCGGTCATTATGCGGACTTCGATCTCGACAGCGGCCGCGTGTCGGATCGATTGACCGCTGCCGCCGCCTTTCCGCTCTTTGCCGGTATTGCATCCGCCGCGCAGGGACGCAGCACGGCCGTCGCGCTCGAACGATTGCTCCGCCCGGGCGGATTGATGACGACGTTAAGTGAAAACGGACAGCAATGGGATGCTCCCAATGGCTGGGCCCCGCTGCAATGGATCGCGATTATCGGTCTGCGCCGCTATGACGAAATGACGCTCGCCGACGAGATCGCAGAGCGCTGGCTCGCGATGGTCCGAGCCCATTATGAGGCGAGCGGCCAGCTTCTCGAAAAATATGACGTCGTCGCCTGCGCTGCAGGATCGGGCGGCGAATATGCGACCGAGACGGGTTTTGGATGGACCAACGGCGTGACGATCGAACTGCTTGCAACGCGCCGAGGTGGCGCATCCGATATAGAGGCGATAACGACAGGAGGCGTGAATGGATAGCAAGAGTAGAGGCGGATATTTTGCCCGGCTGATTCCGGTGCTTCTCGTGCTGGCCACTCCGGCCGCGCTATCCGCCGAGGAGCTTCAGCCCGCGGCTCTCACCACCGCGCAATCGGTCCTGGCGGCGGACGCTCGCAAGCTTGGCGCAACGGATATCGCTACCTTTGCTGCACCCGATGGCGGCTTCATCCTTGCGGGCAAGCTGGCGGGCGACCAGTTCTCGGTGGCTATTCCCGCGAAGTGGAATCGCGAGGCGCTTCTCTATGTCCACGGCTATTCCACTCCGGGAACGCCCGTCGCGGTCGCGGTCGACCCGCTCGCCAAGGGAACGGGCGCGAGCGGCGTGCTGCTCGAAGCCTATCGCGACGGATATGCTGCCGGCCACAGCGCCTATGACAAGCCCGGAATGGGGGTTCAGACCGCCACCGAAAACACGCTGCGCCTGCGGGACTTTCTCGCGAAACTCGGCGCGAAACGATTTCTGGTCGCGGGCACGTCGATGGGCGGCAACATCACCCTGTCGCTGATCGAACAATATCCGAAAGCCTTTGCCGGTGCACTGTCGTCCTGCGGGGTCACCGACGGATGGGAAAGCCTGTTCGGCCAGCTCATCGACATGCGCGCCGCCTATAATCTGCTCACCGAAGGCACGCCCTATGCGCTGCCCGGTGAGCAGGACCTGACCCGTTCGGCCTTGCCGATGGACCCGCCTGCGGGTGAGGCGGCAACCAGCGAGGCGTTTCGCTGGGGCCGGATCGGCCAGATCGCGATGCCCGTGCTGGCGCTCGCGCAGGCAGCGCAGGCCAATCCGGCGGGGCGCGAGGCGCGCATCATGAAGCAGGTGGCCTCGATCGGCGGGTTCGAGCCTGAACCGGCGTCGATCGCCTTTCCGCTGGTCACCGCGACGCTCGGCATGGATGACCTCAACCAGACGCTCGGCGGCAATATCTATGGCAATATGGGCAAGGTCTATGCGAGCCCCGAAATGACGCCGGAGGAAGCCTCGGCCTTCAACGCAAAGGTCCAGCGCATTGTCGCGGACCCGCGCGCGGTCGCCAATGCGCGCCACTGGCATCAGGCAACAGGGCGCTTTCGCGTCCCGTTGGTGACGATCCACAATCGCATCGACTCGCTCGTCCCTTATGCACAATCGGAAGCACTGGGCCGTATCGTCAAGGCCGCGGGCAATGAAAAGCGGCTCGTCCAATATACGGTGCCGGGCACGAAGGCGCCGCTGCCGGTCGGCGGAGTCGAAGGCTACACACATTGCGGCTTCAGTCCCGAGCAGTCGGCCGCGGCTTGGGAAGCGCTGCGAGGCTGGGTCGAGACCGGCACGCGTCCTGCCGTAGATGCCGTAAAATAGCTCGGGGGCGTAATATGCAGGGCTGCGTCAGCCGCCGCGATTTCCTGCAGGCGAGCGCGATCGCGGGAGCCATCCTGTCGAGCGCCGGTGCGCGCGCCGCACCGCGCATCGCAGCGGCCGACGTGGACGCGCTGCTGGCCCGCATGACCCTCGA
This sequence comes from Sphingopyxis sp. Geo48, assembly GCF_949769155.1. Taxonomy (NCBI): domain Bacteria; kingdom Pseudomonadati; phylum Pseudomonadota; class Alphaproteobacteria; order Sphingomonadales; family Sphingopyxidaceae; genus Sphingopyxis; species Sphingopyxis sp. Geo48. The sequence goes on from NZ_CATKPA010000004.1 coordinate 333,741, forward strand.
CGAAAAGCTTGGCCAGCTCGCTCAGGCGCGCGGCGAGCGGAACGACACGGGCCCCTTCGTGCCAGCTGGAAGCGAAGCCGATGTCCGTGCCGGCCGGGTCGGCTCGTTTCTGAGCGTCTATGGCGCCGAAACGACCCGGCGCCTCCAGCGGATCGCGGTCGAAGAAACCCGTCTCGGCATTCCGCTGCTCTTTGCCGACGATGTGATCCACGGATTCCGCACCATCTTTCCAGTGCCGATCGGCGAAGCGGCGAGCTTCGACCTGGCGGCGGCCGAAGCGGCGGCGCGGATCGCGGCGATCGAGGCGACCGCCAACGGCCTCCACTGGACCTATGCTCCCATGGTCGACATGGCGCGCGATCCGCGATGGGGCCGCGTCGTCGAAGGCGCGGGCGAGGATGTCGAGCTCGCTTGCCGCTTTGCCGAGGCGCGTGTGCGGGGATTCCAGGGACGGAGTCTGTCGGACCCCGATGCGATGCTGGCGACGGCCAAGCATTTCGTCGCATATGGCGATGCCGAAGGCGGGCGCGACTATGATGTCGCCGATGTATCCGACCGAAGGCTCGCCGAATATTATTATCCTCCCTTCCGGGATGCGATCGCGGCCGGCGCCGCGAGTGTCATGGTCGCGTTCAACGAGGTCAACGGCGTACCGATGCACGCCAATCGCGATCTCCTGACGGGCGTACTGCGCGGCGACTGGCATTTCGACGGCCTGATCGTCAGCGATTACACGGGCGTCCGCGAACTCGTGGCGCACGGCGTCGCAGCGAACGACGAGGCGGCCGGAATCCTCGCGCTGGAGGCGGGCATCGATGTCGACATGGTGAGCGGCATCTATGTCAATACGTTGCCGGGCGCGGCGCGGCGCGGGAAGGTCGATGTCGCACGTATCGACGCGGCGGTGCGCCGCATCCTGTCGGCCAAGGCGGTGCTGGGATTGTTCGACGACCCCTATCGCAACTGCAACCCGGCGCGGGCCAAACGCCAGACGCTTCGCCCCGCGCATCGTGCTGCCGCGCGCGATCTGGCGCGCAAGAGCATGGTGCTGTTGCAGAACGAGGGCAATATCCTGCCTCTATCGAAAGCGCTGCGGTCGGTGGCGGTCATCGGACCGCTCGCCGACGATCGTCGCTCGATGCTCGGAAGCTGGGCCCCCACGGGCGTCGCCGGCGATGCGATCACGCCGCTCGAAGGCGTGAAGGCGGCGCTCGGCCCGAGGGTGAAAATCTTCGGCGCTGCGGGCGGCGATGCGGCGCTGGACGCCGCGCGCGGCGCCGACGCCGTCGTCCTGTGCATCGGCGAGCATTGGGACGAGAGCGGCGAAGCGCGCAGCCGGGTCGCGCTCGACCTCGCGCCCGACCAACAGGCGATGGCCGACACGATCCTTGCGCTGGAAAAGCCTGTCGCGGTCGTGATCTTCGCCGGCCGACCGCTCACCATCAACACCCTCGCACACCGCGCACCCGCGATATTATGGGCCTGGTATCCGGGCGTCGAAGCGGGGCACGCGCTCGCCGACATCCTGTTCGGCGACGTCAGTCCCTCGGGTCGTCTACCGATGAGCTTCCCGCGGGCCGTGGGTCAGATCCCCATCCATTATGACCGACGCAGCACGGGGCGACCGGCTAGCGAAAGCGAACGGAACAGCGCCAAATATGTGGATGCGCCGTGGACTCCGCTTTATCCGTTCGGACATGGTCTCGGCTATTCGCCGGTGCGCTATGCGGGGTTGGAGTTGTCGAGCGAGCGGTTGGCTTCGGATGGCGTGCTGCAGGTAGGCTTTTCCGTTCATAATGCGGGCGCGCATGCGGTCGAGGAGGTCGTCCAGCTCTATCTGCGCGACGATGTCGCCAGCACGACGCGACCATTGAAGGCGCTCAAGCGTTTCGCTCGCGTCGCGCTCGCGCCCGGCGAAACAAAGCCGGTCCGTTTCACGCTCGGCGCGCGCGATTTCGCGTTGCTCGACCACGATCTCCGGCCGGTAGTCGAACCGGGAAGTTTCACGCTTTACGTCGGTGGCAGTTCGGCAACCGAACTCGAAGCACATTTTACGATCGAAGGCGAAGGGAATCGGGCAATATGAGGCTATTGTCGAAGCCATTTCCGCCGCGCGCGGGCGGATTTCTTGCGCTGGTTATGATTGTGCTTCTGACCTTTCCGGCCACGCAGCCTCTTCATGCGAAGACACTGTCCACGACGGCCCCCACGCTGGCACCCTTCGAAGCCGCGCCGCTCTCGATCGGCGTTTCCTGGTACCCCGAACAATGGCCGGAAAGCCAATGGGAAGCGGACCTCGCATTGATGCGGCGGGCGGGCGTTTCGGTCGTGCGGCTCGGCGAGTTCGCCTGGGCGCGGCTCGAACCGCGCGATGGCGAATTCGATTTCGGCTGGATCGATCGCGCGGTGGCGCTTGCCGGGCGCCATGGCATTCGCGTCGTGCTCGGCACACCGACCGCCGCGCCGCCGGTCTGGCTGACCGAGGCGCATCCCGACGTGCTTCGGGTCAACGAGGACGGTAGCGTCGAGGGGCACGGCGAACGCCGCCAGTTCTCTTTCGCCAGCGCGACCTATCGCCGTTATACGGTGCGCATAGCGGGAGAGATGGCGCGGCGTTACGGGCGCAACCCTGACGTGGTGGGTTGGCAGATCGACAATGAGATTGGCGTACCTTCGTTCGATCGCGAGGCGAAGGCACGGTGGGCGAGGTGGCTCACTGCGCGCTATGGTACGGTCGAGGAACTCAATCGGCGCTGGACGACCGATTACTGGAGCCAGCGATACCAGCGCTTCGATCAAGTGCCGCTGAAGTCGAAAGGACCGCAGAACCCGGCACTGCTGCTCGACTTCAAACGGTTCGCCAGTTTCCTCTGGGCGGAATATGTCGACGAGCAGGCGGCCGCGATCCGCACCCACGCGGACAGGCGGCAGTTCGTTACCACCAACTCGACCGCATGGAACAATAATTTCGACCAGTATCTTGTTCATCGCGGCCTCGATCTCGCCGCATGGGATGATTATGTTCCGAACGGCCGTCCTGACTGGACCGCGAATGCCCTGCATCATGACGTCGTTCGTGGGTACAGGCAGCGCAATTTCTGGATCATGGAAACCCAGCCCGGCCGCGTTGACTGGGGGGCGCTCAATCGATCGCTCGACCCCGGCCAGACGCGCGAACTGGCGTGGCAGGCGGTCGGCCGTGGCGCCGATGCGATCCTCTACTGGCAGTGGCGCAGCGCATTGAACGGGCAGGAGCAATATCATGGTACGCTTGTCGGTCCCGACGGGCAGCCGATGCCGGTCTTCGATGAAATTGCGCGGACGGCACGCGAAATGGCGGCGATGTCACGGTGGTTGAAAGATACGCAGCCCGAGAAAGCCGAGGTCGCTCTGCTCTACTCGCAGGAAAGCCGTTGGGCGATCGAGGCGGAGCGGCACAGTCGCGACTATGATCCCGTCGCAACGATCACGGACTGGTATCGCCCGTTCGCCGACGATGGCTATCGAGTGGACGTACTTCCGCCCGACGCGGATCTTGCAGGCTATCGCCTGGTCGTGGCGCCGAATCTCAATATCTTGTCGGGCGACACCGCGGAACGGCTGAAGGCTTATGTCGAGCGGGGAGGCCATCTGGTCCTCGGTCCCCGATCGGGAATGAAGGACGGCGACAACGCACTGTGGCCGATGCGCCAGCCCGGACCGCTGGGGACCTCGCTTGGCGGACGTGTCGGTTATTATTATCCGCTGGACGGCCCAGTTGCAATGTCGGCGATATTTGGCGACACCACTGCGCATATATGGGGCGAGGTGCTCGAACCCGTCGCCGACGACACTAAGGTGCTGGGGCGTTTCGGCAGCGATCAGGGTTGGCTTTCGGGGCAGCCCGCCCTCCTGCGACGAAAGGTTGGACGAGGCAGCATCGCCTACCTTGGCGCCATTCTCGATCAGCAGGGGCAGGGCCGCTTTACCCGTTGGATGATCACGGAGGCCGCCGTGCCGCGTCCCTTGATGACGCCGGTCGACGGTGTCGAGTTCATGACGCGCGCGCGCGGTGCCGAACGCTTCATCATCGCCGTCAACCACGGTGAAACGGCAAAGCGAATATCTCTGCCCGCTGGAGCTGGTTGGCTACATTCCGATGATGTGCAGGGTGATATGCTGCGGCCCCATGGTGTCGCACTGGCCCATGTTAAGCATGGCACAAGATAGGTCGTAATGGTGTCGGTGTCACGCTGTGGGGCCCATCCCCTCATTGTATGTCGCCGGCCGCTGCGTTCGCGGTTCAGATGATGGCCTAAGCGGATCTCGGAAAGCGGGCGTCGGACGGATCTGCGGCGACAAGGCGCCTGGAACTTGCTCGTAACAGGCCTTCCGAACGCGGCCCAAAAGCTGCCGGTTGGGATCTTCTCTTACTCTTCCGGTCTCACCCCGACGCGTCCGACGTTTGGCTGCGGCAAAACTGGTAGCCTGGCGCCGGCGCGAATATCGCTGCCATGGCGAAAAGGGATAAGTGTGTGGCCGGGGAGGGCATTCCATTCGTTGCTCAGATGGCGATGAACGAGCGTGCGATCGGGTTCGAACCTTGAATTCCACGGCCGGGGTGACCGGCGTCACCCTTACGAGAAGGAATGTTCGTGACCAAAGCGATATTGATCGAGCGCGAAAATGATAAGCATGTCGCCGCGTTGCGTGAGATCGACGACGGGCTTTTGTCCGTTGGCAACGTCGTCGTCGATGTGGAATATTCGACGATGAACTATAAGGACGGACTGTTGATCACCGGCGAGCGGTCGCTCGTGACCAAATTCCCGATGATCCCCGGCATCGATTTTGCGGGAGTTGTCGCTGATAGCGAGGACCCGCGATGGCAGCAGGGTGACCGGGTTGTCGCCAACGGGTTCGGTCTTGGCGAGCGCCATCTTGGCGGGCTTGCTCAGCGGGTACGGGTGGAAGGCGACTGGCTGGTTCGTCTGCCCGACAATGTTTCGCCGTTCCAAGCCGCCGCCATCGGCACAGCGGGATATACGGCAATGCTTTGCGTGCTCCGCCTGGAAAGGCTGGGGGTTCTTCCCGACGATGGCGATATTCTGGTCACCGGGGCGAGCGGCGGCGTCGGCGGCGTGGCGGTCGCGCTGCTCAGCAAGCTCGGCTATCGGGTCGTCGCCGCAACGGGCCGGATGAGCGAGGCGGATTATCTGAAATCGCTCGGCGCCGCGGAAATCCTCGACCGGGCCGAACTGGCGGCACCCGGCGAACCCATGCAGCGGCAGCGCTGGGCGGGCGCCATCGATACGGCGGGCAGTCATACGCTGGTCAATGTCATCGCAGGCATTCGTTATGGCGGCGTGGTCGCTGCCACGGGGCTTGCGCATGGGATCGACTTTCCCGCGACGATGTTTCCATTCATTCTGCGCGACATCACCTTGTCGGGCGTCGACAGCGTCATGCAGCCGATGGCGGCGCGCGAAGAGGCGTGGGCGCGCCTCGCGACCGATCTCGACGTAGCGAAGCTGGAGGCGATGGTCGAGGAGATCGGGCTGTCCGATGTGATCGAGCGCGCGCCGCGTATCCTGGCCGGGGAAATTCGCGGCCGAACTGTTGTCGACGTCAATCGCGACTGAAGACCGACTGGCTGATGATGATGGTCGACGGCCGGTCCCGCAATGCGGAGCCGGCCGCCGAATCTTATTGGGCCGTCATGCCGCCATCGACGACCATTTCCGAGCCGGTCATGAAAGCGGCGTCGTCCGAAGCGAGAAAGGCAACCGCGGCGGCGACATCGGCATCGCGTCCGAAGCGGCCGAGCGGGTGCAGTCCGCCTACCGCGACGCGGGCGTCGCTCTCGACGACACCGAGCCGATCGGAGAATCCCGCCACCAGTTCGCTGCCCATCACCGTGTCAATGACGCCGGGGTGGACCGAATTGACGCGGATGCCTTGGCTGGCGAGTTCAATGGCGACCCCCTTGGTGAACAGGCGAACGGCGCCCTTGGACGCATTGTAGCAGCTGGTGTTCGGCGAACCGATCAGCCCGGCGACCGAAGACAGGTTTATGATCGAACCACCGGCGGCCCAAAGGCTGGCCCGTTCCGCGAGAAGAGGGGCCGCATAGCGACAGCCGAGGAATACCCCTTCGACATTGACGGTATGGATGCGCCGCCAATCGTCGAGGGTGGTATCCGCGAGCGATTTCATCAGGAAGAGGCCGGCGTTGTTGACCAATATGTCCAGGCCGCCGAAGCGGTCCTGTGCAAGGGACATGGCGCTTGCCCAATCCGCTTCGCTGACCCGCTCGGGCAAGATCATGCGCCGCATCCTGCGCAAGATCGCCGAAAATGATTTCGGATCGCTCGGCGACACCTCGACCCTCGCCGACCCCAGCCTCGTTGACGGACTGATCGAGGGGCGCAAGAACCGGTAAAAATGCCGCAGCCTCCCGCCAGCATTGGACGGGCCCGATTCGGGCCGTCTCCGCAGAAGGGCTGGGCAGGCCCCCTGCGCCGCAGAGTAGCGGTGAAGATCGGGACATGAATGGAACTGCAATGGCGCGCGTGGGAACTTTCACACGCGCAGACAGTCGCAAACTCAAGAAGTCACCGAACCCGTCAGCGGCGCCGGCGATCATTTGCTCCGGTCCAGTGCCCACGTCATCAGCCAGCTCCGCCGGCATGCTCGACTATCCTGTCGATTTGTCCCTTTATTGCGGCTCGTGGATCGGCTTTCTGCTCACCCTTCGCGCTCGCTGCAAACCTCGAACTTCCGGCTCTGATGCATGAGCCATGGCCCTAAATGCGGACGGTCTATGCCGCCAATTCGGGCATCGGGTAGGGCTCGGCAGTTATAGCCGCTATTTCGAGCTTGCTTCCGAAAGTTACCGGTCCGCTATACGGCCAATGACGGACACTATAGGATGGCTGGCCCACTTCGTAGCCGGGCTCACGGTTCGATCGATGAGGGTGCCGTCGATTTCCAAAGGAAAAATGGTGGACGCACTTTTTTTAGGGCTCGAACCTAGGACCCGCTGATTAAGAGCAGCTTAGCGTCCGCATGCGTTCGCGAGTGTCCGCCGAATTTGGTGCACCCGCCAATTTTTCAATGCGAACAACGCGGCGCAATTGACGGTGACGGCGGCAGGCCACGGTATCTTTGCCCGTTATCAAAGGTGATAGACGGAGCGGGCGTCCCGCCGCCGTTTGCATCCGCCTTCGAAAAAGAACATGAGGTCGGTGCCGAGATGCAAGGCCTTTTCGTGCGCTTGCGGTGCAACAGCAACCGGTCTGGCTCGTAGCATATCGCCGGCGTCCTTCTTCATCTGCTTGCAGTTGGCCCTGAGGTCGTTGGCCGACCAGATCGTGTCGGCATTCATCCCGGCAAGCTCGTCAACATAGCTGCATGCCGTGATCAGGCTGCGCGCCCAGCCCGGAAGCATTATGCCTTCGCCCCCAGTGCTGTCCCGGGTCACGCCTTGGCACAAGGCTTTTACCCGCTGGCGGGTGCCATCGGAGGTTTCGCCCGTTCGCCATGCGGAATGAAGAGCGTCCAGAATCCCGTCGACACGTCGCTCATACTTGCTCCACGCCGAGGCTTCATCAGCCCTTGCGATCCCTGGCGTCAGCAGCAGGGCGGCGGCAAGGCATGCGCCGATGAGCTTCATGTCATTCTCCTCTGCAAGGGCGGCGCATACTTTGCACCGATTGCTGTAATCGTCACCCCCCGGTTCAGGGGATAGCGTCTCGTGCGAATGCCCTGTTCAGGGGGTGGCGCGAATCCCCGCCGCCGTTAAGTCTGGAATCCGAGGCAGTAATATCGGGGGGGCGAATAACTTTCATGAGCGCGCGACCGTCGCTGGCAACTGTAATGATCGGGCTGGTTCTGGCCGGACTGATGGCCGGCGCTGTCCTGATTCAGTTGGCGATCAGCCGTCCATGGCTGGGCGTGACGTTCGCCGCCGATGAAACCGGCGCCATCCACGCGGCGCCTGCGCCGGGCCTTGATCGATCCCTGACCGGCCCGGCGCAGGTTTCGGCCCTTCGAGAAACTGACGGAAATAGAGTTGCGATCGAGGCCGGCGACCTGATCGAAGAGCCGGACGCGCTGGCAACCTATGCCGACATGCGACGCTTCTTCGCCCGCCAGTCAGCGCTGGCGGGGATGATGCGCGGTCAGAGTATCTCAATAGAGCTACTGGATGGCGATACGCTGCGACAGATGGTGGTTTCGCCCGCCAGAATGCGGCCAATCGGCGATCTTCCTGTCGCCTTTTGGGTGCAGATGCTTGTCGGCCTGTCGAGTTTTCTGATCGGCGGCTGGGTCTGGGCGCTGCGACGTGACGATTTGCCCGCGCGCCTGTTCGCCATGGCCAGCCTTGGTATTCTGGTTTTCGCATTTCCTGCCGCGGTTTACAGCACCCGTGAACTCGCCATCGATGGCGGCCTTTTCCGCGTCCTTTCGGTGATGAACCACGGCGGTGCCCTGTTGTTTGGCGCCGCCATGATCGCGCTGCTGCTGCGCTATCCCAGGAAACTTGTTCCGGGACGATGGTTGTGGGCGCCGTTCGCGCTGTTCGGGGCATGGTGGCTGGGCGACAGCCTGCAGGTGTTCGATGGGCCTCCTGCTGGTTCACAATTGCCGACGATGCTTGAAATGATCGGCATCCTTTTGGCGGCCGGGCTGCAATACTGGCGCTCGCGAGGCGATCCCGGCGGCCGTGCGGTCGTGCGGTGGTTCGGCCTGTCGGTCGCAATTGGCTCTGGCGCTTTCGTATTCACGGTGATCGCGCCCAGCCTGGTCGGTCTGACGCCGGGCTTGCCCCAGGGCTATGCCTTTGCCTTCTTCCTCCTGATCCACATCGGCATGGCCATCGGGGTCGCCCGCTACCGCCTGTTCGATCTCGACCGCTGGGCCTTCCGCATCCTGTTCTACATGACGGGCGCCGCACTGCTGATCGCGGTTGACGCGGCTCTGATCTCGTGGGTCGCGCTGGAACGCGCGCCGGCTTTCGGACTGGCACTGGTGCTGGTCGCGTTCCTTTACCTGCCCCTGCGCGATATGATTGCACGTAAGCTGTTCCGTCGTGGCGGAGAGGTCAAGGCAAGTTTCCAGGACATGCTCGCCATCGCGCTCGCAGAGGGCGAGGCGGAACGCATGGTCCGCTGGCGCGCCTTGCTTCAGCGGGTATTCCAGCCGCTGAAGATCGTGGCGGGTGAAGCGATTGCACAGCCCGCAGTGATTGATGACGGCGCAGCCCTTGCCATCCCCGCCACCGGGGCGCTGCCGCCGCTTCGTCTCGTACATGCCATGCACGGTCGTCGTCTGTTTTCATCGCGTGAGCAGGCAAGGGCGGGCGAACTGTGCGCGATGCTGGATCACGCCATCGCCAGCCGCCTGGCCCACGAAAAAGGTGTTGCCGAAGAGCGCCAGCGCATAACCAGCGACATGCACGACAATATCGGCGTACAACTGCTCGGCGCGCTGCACAGCCGCGATCCAGCGCGCAAGGATGAACTGATCCGCGACACGCTCGCGGACCTCCGGGAAATCATCAACAACAGCGCGGGCGAGCAACTGACCCTTGCCGAGCTGATGGCGGACCTCAGGGTGGAGATTGCCGACCTGCTGTCATCCGCTGACATTGGACTGATCTGGCAGGTCGACACTGAAGCGGAACTGCCACCGCAATCGGTGGCCGCCATGCGGTCGATCCTGCGGGAGGCTGTAGGCAACGCGCTGCGTCATGCCGAAGCCTCGACGGTCGGCATTCGCCTGGGTGATACGACGGGAGGTCTTGTGCTGTTGGTTGCGGATGATGGAAAGGGTTTCGATCCTGACACCGCGCCGGCGGGCAACGGTCTGCGCAACATGCGCTCACGCGCGACCGCGCTTCACGGCACGATGACGGTTTCGCGCGGAGCGGCCATGGGAGTGCGCGGAACGATGATCGAAGTGCGCTTTCCGTTGGAAGGTGCCCCTGCATGAAATCCGTGCTGATCCTGGAAGATGTATCGGAAACGCTGCACTGGCTGGGCGAGATCGCAGTCGAGGCTTTTCCGGGCTGCGGGGTGACAGGCGCATCCAGCGTGCGCGATGCGCTCGCCGCAATGGACCGGCAAGTGTTCGACCTCGCCCTCATCGACCTGCGCCTGCCAGACGGGTCGGGACTGGACGTGCTGCGCCGCCTGCGCGCGGCCTTTCCCGACACCATTTGCATCGTCACCACCGTGATGGCCGATGACAGCTCTATCGTCGGCGCGCTTTCGGCTGGCGCCTCGGGCTATCTGCTGAAGGAGCAGATGCGCGAAGGCATGATCCGCCAATTGCAGCAGATCAAGGAAGGGGTCCCCGCGCTTTCTCCCTCCATTGCCCGGCGGATCATGGAGCATTTTCGGCGGACCGGGCCGGCAGCAGGCGAAACCGGAAACCTGACGTCGCGCGAATTGGAAGTGCTGACCCTTATCGGACGCGGCATGCGCAATGCCGAAGTTGCCGCACAGCTCATGCTCAGCGAGAATACCGTCTCGGGCTATATCAAGGTGATCTACCGCAAGCTGGGGATTTCGAGCCGGGCCGAAGCGTCGTGGCATGCGGCCCAACTTGGCCTGTCTTATGGCGGAAAAGCCGACAAATGACTGTGCCGGGGATTGGAAGTGTTCTTTCTTTTCCGTGAATTGTGTCCGCCGCGTTAGCCCCCCGGAACAGGGGGTGCATCCTCTCTCAAAGTCCAGTTAGGCACGGATGGGCTCGCGATACTGCGCGCGGGCGCTCGACGGGGAAAGTTTCAGAGATGACCGGCACGTTTGCGACGAACGCCGTATTGAAGACGACAACCGCTATTGTCAGCAGCTTGGGTTCTGTTGCCCTGCTGGCGGGATTGCCTGCGCCCGCTTTCGGACAGGTCACCGGCTCGGAGCAGATTCCGGGAAGTCCGGACGGCGCCGAAAACGGATCGAACGGCGACAGCAATACCGTGGAATTCGTGGATATCTCCGGAGACGGAACGACCGTCATCGGGTTTCACAACAAGCTGGTCAACAATCTGCCGGTAAGCGAGGCTTGGGTCTTCACCCCTGCTGGTGCCACCGGCCTGATGGCGCCCACGGGTTACCTCCATTTCACGGCCGCCGGGATTTCCGACGATGCCTCGGTGATCGTCGGCGAGGCCAAGCCGACCGCGCGCACGAATTTCAGCGGTATGGTTGGCGTAAAGCGGCTTGACGGCACCCCCACAATCCTCGCCCAACCCACCGGCGCGGGAAACTACAGGGCGGTTGCGGTCAGCGGTGACGGCAATGTGATCGGTGGTCTGGCAAGTATATCGGGCTTCAACATCCCGATCTTGTGGACCGGCACCGCCGCCCCCGAGCAACTGCTGCAAGTCGGCACGTTCAGCCCCGTGCAGAATGGCGTGACCTTCAATGCTGAGATCATTGGCATCTCGAGAGATGGCTCGGTCATCGCCGCCATCGGTGGGCGCGGCCAGCAATATTCGGGCGCCACTCCGGTGGGCCCCAATGTCCAGGCCCTGCGCTGGACCCGTGCCACCGGATTTGTCGAACTGGGCGTTCTTGCCAGCCACTCCGCCGCCCTCGCGACCAGCCTCGCGAACGACATTTCAGCCGATGGCGGAACGATCGTCGGCTCGTCGCAGCAGGGCGGCGTCATGGGCAACGATCTGTACAAAGACGACAACCTGATTGCCATCAAGTGGACCGAGGCGGGCGGCATGGTCGCCCTGCCAAAGCTGACAAACCAGCTCGCATCCGTTGCCACTGGCGTGAATGCCGACGGCAGCGTGATCGTAGGCGAGGCAATCGTTCCCGGACAGACCATCGGCACCTTCGTTGTCAACGAATCCCATGCCGTGCGCTGGACCAGCGGAAATGCGCAAACGGTTGCGGCATGGCTCTCCGCCAATGGCGTGGCCAATGGCACGAACCAGTACCAGGAGGCGCTTGGCGTCAGCGACGATGGCAATGTCGTCGCGGGCTACGGCATCATCAACGGACACCGGCAAGGCTATATCGCCCGTGTGGCCGGGGCGACGCCCACGCCGACACCAACACCCGCTCCGACTCCAACGCCAACGCCTACCCCGACCCCAGCGCCCACGCCGACGCCCGCTCCGGCGCCGACGCCCACCCCGTCGCCGACGCCAGGACCGGTGACTGTCAACACCCCCGTCCCGGCTCCCTTTGCGATCGTCGTTCCCTCGGTCACTGGCGACAATCTGCTTCCGGGTGGTCCGGGAAGCGGCAATGTCCGTTACAACAGCATTTCCGGAGATGGACGCGCCATCGGGACTTCGGACGGGTTCATCATAACGGGCTCGGGGCGCTACAAAGTTCCTCTGCCCGACGGTTTTTCAACCAATCAGATGACGATAAGCGGGCTTTCCAATGACGGGACAGTCGCAGTCGGATCCTATGCTGCCACCTCCCAGAGCACTGCCGCCTTCCTGTTCCGCAATGTCGATGGCACGGGTACCTCGGTCAGGCTGCCGGGCTTCGACGGCGCGGTCAACGTCCAGGCACTCGGCGTTTCGGCGGATGGGCGCGTGGCGGTGGGCTTCAGCTCTCCGGATTCCAGCGCCAGCGCAAGCACTCGCGCGGCGATCTGGATCGACGGCGGTCGTGCCAGGGCGATCACGTCGAGCGGATTCACCTATTCGCTGGCGCGGGCGGTCTCGTCGGATGGATCGGTCGTCACCGGAGAGGCTTCGGGAGGCGGCTTTGACGGCCAGTTTTCGGCCTTCCGGTGGACCCAAGCCGGCCAAATGGTGTCACTGGGTGCGATCGGCCGCTACGGCGAATCGTTCAGTTCCTCGGGCAACGACATTTCCGCAGATGGTTCGGTCATCGTCGGAAGCTCCACCGCTCCTACCGGTTTCGTCGCATTCCGATGGACTCAGGCAGGCGGGATGGTCGCGCTTGCGTCCCTGCCCGGAGAGACGAGATCGGTCGCCAACGCTGTCAGCGCCGATGGCACGGTCACCGTCGGCACTTCCTCTGCGGGTTTCACCGACTCGGCAGTCCGCTGGACGTCCGCTGGCGCCCAGTCGATCGCCGATTGGCTCGCCGCTGCGGGCGCGAACAATGGCGCGAATACCTATACCAGTGCCGTCGATGTGAGCGCTGACGGAACGATGGTGATTGGGCAGGGGAACATCAACGGCACCAGCCAGGCCTATCTGGCGAGAGCCGCAGCCGGATCACCCGCTCCGACCCCGACGCCCACTCCGACGCCGACACCGGGCACGGGCGTCATCGGTCTGGACGACTTCAGCGCAACAGTGATGCAGGCGGCGCCCAACCGCGCGCTGCAAGGTAGCCTCGGGCTGATGATGTGGGGTGCACATCACCGCATCCTGACCGACTATGTACAGCCGGGCCGCGGCTGCGCGTGGACCGTGCTGGACTATCGCCGCGATGGCCGCAACGACACCGACTCCGTGTTGGCCGAAGCTGGCGCCTGCGTCGATGCCGGCCCGCTGCGGCTGGGGGCGGGGATCGGCTATGACCGGTCGGATTCCGACCTGACGCTCGGCGGCAAGCAGAAATTGGAAGGCTGGCACGGCGTGGCCGAGGCCGACCTGCGGCTCGGCCAGAGCGGTGCCGTGCTGAGCGCGACGGCGATCTATGGTGACTGGAACGTCAACCTGCGTCGGAACTACCTCAATGGTGCAAACACCGACACCAGCACCGGCTCTACCGATGCCCGCGGGATTGCCCTGCGCGCTCGGCTTGACTGGTTCGACATGATGGGAAGCGACAGCTTCGGACTGACCCCGACGATCAGCTATTCCTGGAGCCAGGTGACGGTTGATGGCTATACTGAAACTGGCGGCGGCTTCCCGGTCACTGTCGGCCGCTCGGTTGACGAGGCTTCGGAAGGGCGCCTTGGCCTGACCGGTCGATTCACCCTGGCCGAGCCAACGACGCTGCGTCTGCGCGGGGAATATATCCACCGCTTCGACCGGTTCGACGGCGGTCCGGCATTCCAGATCATCGGCACGGGCATGGGTGGCACGGGCGGCATTTATGCGGTGGACCGCGACCATGCCCGCCTGGGCGCGGACATCGACCAGCGGATCGGACGCAATGGCGTGCTCTCTCTCTCGGCTCACAAGACCGTGGGCAACGCCGGAGGCAATCCGTTCTCGGTGAGCGCCTCGCTCCATTTCGGGTTTTGAACCGGCTGTTCCTGCGCGCGGGGCTATACGCCTAGCGCGCAGGAACCAGTCCGATCGAAAGGGAGGAGATGCAAGGATCTGAGCCAAGCTGGCAGGAATGGATCACCAGCAACCTCTCCGCTGGCTGCGATCCGGCGGACATGCAAGTCCGGATGATTGCCGCCGGATGGAATGAGGCGGATGCACGCGCAGCCCTTGCTTCTGGCATCGCGCAGGTCTTTCCCAGCCTGACGGCGCCGGTCGTGGCTCTGCCAGTTGTCCCGGACACGGGGATGATCTGGTGCGAGGGACGCGAGATCAAAGTGACCCTGCGCCTGGCCAGCCCTGCCGTTGCTCTTTGCGAAAACGTGTTGTCATCGGTCGAATGTGCCGAGTTGCTCGCTTTTGCCCACGATCGGGGTCTGCGTCCCTCCACGGTTGTGGATGAGGTCAGCGGCGAGAATTTACCCCATCCGGAACGGACCAGCTCAGGTGTTATGTTGAAGCGCGCTGAAACCGCCTTAATCGACCGGCTCGAACACCGGCTGGCGGCGCTCACCAACTGGCCCGTTGCCAATGGCGAGGGTCTGCAGATCCTGCACTATCGTGAGGGGCAGGAATACCGGGCGCACTTCGATTCATTTCCTGGTGGCGCGGGCGGCGCAGTTCACACCGCGCGTGGCGGGCAGCGGGTGAATACGGTGCTGGTCTATCTGCAAAGCCCGGAAGTGGGCGGCGGCACCGCTTTTCCGTCTTGCGGGCTCGCCGTGTGTCCTCAGCCCGGATCAGCGGTGATTTTCCGCAACGTGGACGTAACGGGCCGCCGAGATCCCGCCAGCCTTCATGCTGGACTGCCCGTTGTTCAAGGCGAAAAGGTGGTCATGACCTATTGGCAACGCGAGGGACCTTATGCTTGACTGGCAGTAGCCGATCACGTCGGGCCTGCCTCCGAGATGTCTGCAAACTCCCGGAATCACATGAACCTCGGCCGCTCAACCCCTGTCGAAACGGCCTCTAAGGGCGTGGAGACCCAGGACATTGTCATTATCGGCGGCGGCCAGATGGGGCTTTCGCTGGGCTACTACCTCCACCGCGCCAAGGCCGATTTCCTGATCCTCGATGCCGAAGACGGGCCAGAGGTGTGTGGCGGCACAGTTGGAATTCACTGCGCCTGTTTTTATCTGCGGGTTACAGCACGCTATCGGCCTGGCTGATGCCGCTGCCTACGCATGAAGGTTATCCAACCTGCGACGATTTGCTCGACTTGACTGACGGCACCCTCCCAAACAATCACCAGATTTCCGTTATGGCCAAGTACAGGAGAAAACCGCCCGTCACGACCATCAAGGCAAACACCCCTGTCATCACCCAGAAGTAGAGGGGCTGTCTTTCCGCTCGGGCGTATATCCATCCCGACTTATCGCGCAGGTGCCTGTTCCGGAGCGCTGACCAAAAACCTTCCAGTCCGATAATGACGGACAGTATTCCGAGCAAACACTTCATGATGAAGTACGTCCGGAGGTCAATTCATCCGCAGCAGCGGGAAAGTTTTCCGCCTGGGACAGGGTGAGGTAGGTATCTCGACAGACCTCTTCCATTACCAGGCCCTCCATCTCGAGCCAGTGTGGGGACCGGAGCCCTGCTTCAGAGTCCCGCGTGTCGAATAGGTCGCCCTCCCGAAAGCGCTCCTGCCGAAGCCTCCGGAATTGCGACCTATCGCAATCATACTCATTGAGAAAGGCGTCGATCAGCAGGGAACTGTCCAGCGTCAACCAGACAGACCATGACCAAGCCGTTCTGCCGTTCGGCGCGGTCTGGTCTGGCGCCGAGAGATAAGCTCCCCAGCGGTCATCCTGGCTGAGAACGTATACCCGCTCGTCAAGCGGCGCCGACTGCAGCCCGGGGGAAATCAGGAGGGTCGTCGCAAGGACTACCGCCGGAATCATAAATCACTCCACGCTGCGGCTCCGGGACCGCCGAGGGCGGCTGTAATCATGTTTCACAGGCGTCAAGGGCGGGACGACAAGCTCTCCGATGAGGCCGGCCTGAATACGCGGGCGGCGCGGTTCCATTCGAAGGGGACGGTTTCGCAGATCTCGCCAGTAAGACAGGGCCGAGCGTCGAGCATCCCTGCAGGAGTGCGGTCTACCTGAAATGCCGGCCAGCGACCGGGCGCCGCGACGAAAGCGCGGGAAGCACCGTCCGTCTCGTCGGAGATCCAGACTTCATAGCCATAATCGGCAGCCGCCTGCTCCGCGCAGAAGCTGGGCGCCTCGATAACCCAGTCCCGCTGGCCGTCGCCGTTCAAATCCGGTGTCGAAGCGACGGCTGGGTAGGAGACGGTGAATGCATCGGCGTCATTTGCGTTGCCACAGGCGCGACGCCCGGCGAGATACCTGTCAAAGACAGCCGCCGGAATATCATCCGGCAACTTCGGTCTTCCATCGACCTCGCCGAGATCCACGGTCCCCTCGCCAAAGCCGCTTACGACAGCTTCGCCATCGGAACTCGGGCGCTCGGAAAGGCTGCGGGTTGTCGGGTCCCAGGCCCAGGCGAGGCGACAAACTTCCCGGGGGGGCAAGCAGTTCAGGTGGTTAAACGAAGCCTCCAGTCGGATCTCGTCGCCGACTGTTCGGATGTCCGGATCCCAAGCCTGTCGGTCGAACACACGCAAGTAGCGATTGTCGTCGCTGACGTACAGGCTAAGACGACAACCTCCGGTTCCGCAGAGCCGTTGGTCTTCCGGCCAGCGAATCAGCCAGTCCACGACCCCGTCCCGGCTGACGTCAACTGGCAGGAGCACCCCGGCAGCCGGTTCCGACAACGGGATGGGACGGTTGGTGGGGTCCTCGATATCGAAGCCGGTATGGTTCAGTTCGTCCAGAACATACCAAACGAGGCCGGGTGGGGGTTCTTGCGAAAGAACGCCGACCGGGGTCAGGGCAAGCCAGAGGCCTGCGAACACAACCCTTCCCGGTACGCCTAAGACCATTGAATTCGTCATCCCCTTAAACACGCGTCTGTTTTTGGGGTGGGTGATGCCCCCGCAGCCATATTGTCAACTAATCGGTTCGTCACCTCTTGGGCTTGCTGCCCATGCGCACTTTAGGTCCGGACGTTGGCGTCACCGTCTGCGCGATGCCCAGACGGCGCATGGCCTGCTGTACCTCGTCCATGGCTAAAGTTTCGATGGCGTCCTGGCCGCCCAGAGCCGCGGCCGCCTGGAGCAGCTCGATCCCTCGCCGCTCATCGCTGGTAATGCCGCCTTCGCCGACGAAGGTCATCTTGCCCAGCACGGTCAAGGCTTGCGGATCGTTCCGCGCGGCTCCCAAGCGGATGTAACGCAGACCTTCGGGGACGTTCTTTGCCACGCCCTGACCCAGCATCAGGGAGAGGCCATAGACGCCCTGCGCTCCGGGATGGCCCAGATCGGCCGCGCGGCGAAATAATTCGAGGCCCGCTGCTACGTCGTTGGGCACTCCTTGGCCGGTCATGTACAGTTGCCCAAGGAAGGACATGCCTCCCGGATCGCCGGCTTCGGCCGCACGACGGAACATGGCAACGGCCCCCCGCTGGTCCTGCGCCACGCCCCGGCCGACGAACATCATCCGCGCCAGTTCGGTCATCGATGCACCGTGGCCCTGTTCAGCGGCGAGGCGGGCGTAGTGTGCCGCGCGTTCCCAGTTCTCCGCGGTCCCCACTCCCAGTGCGTAGACAATGGTACCGAGAGCTGCCTGAGCAAACAGTTCGCCCGCATCGGCTGCTCGCTCCAGGTTGGCCACGGCAACAGGATCGAGCTGCCCGTCGGCCAGGCCGCTCAGCCGATAGATCCCGTTCAGCCCTGCGCCGTAAGTGCTGCCTGCAGCCGCCGCCCGGGCCGTGGCGTCAAGTGCCAGCGCCGGGTCCTGCGGACCTCCGATCCCCTCGTGCGCAAAATAGCCTAGGTTGGCCAGCGCCTCGGCATGGCCGCGTTCGCCCGCGGTGGCAAACCAGCGGCGCGCCTGGGCATCGTCCCGTGGGACGCCGGCATATCCGGTGTAATAGAGCCGGCCGAGGTTCCACGCACTTTCGGGATTGCCGCCTTCTGCCTCGGCGAACAGCCGAGCCACCACCTGTTTGGACGTTTCCTGCTGATGGATGATGTACGTGCGGCGATCGACCACGGACTGCGGTCCCCCGCTTGACTGATTGCCGCGGCCAAGCGCAGCCGCCAGCCCGTCCAACGGCGTGCCCATGCCACCCGATCCGGACGAGGAAGACGAGGGGGACGAGCCGCTGCCCAGCGAACGCTGCTGCTCCAGCCCGGCCTGGAAGGCCCGGTCGGCTGCAGCGCGATCATTGGCGGCGTCTTGCGCCCGCATCGATGCCATCATGCGCTGGCGGTTGGCCTCGTCGTTGGCGGCGCTCCACTGCGCTTGCGTGGCCTGCGACACGGCGAGTAGGCCGACTGTCAGCAGCGCATGCAAAAATCGACTGCTAGCCACTGAAGGGCACCCCTGGGCCTACCGGGCCGTTGTGGTTCTGACGAATGCTCATGATGAACTCCATCGCGTCCTTCTGCTGCACAAAGAATTTGCAATATTCGGACAATTCGGGGTCGGATGCATAGCTCTTGTCGCGCAGCGTCGCGGCGAATTTCGCGGCAAGCGCCGCCATCGACGACTCTTCGGCGGCAACCGGATTGGTCCACAAAAGGCGGTTCTTACTCGGCTGGATCGCTACGCAGGCGCCGTAGCCCGACCGGGCATGGGCGGGGGTTGCCGTGAGCGCCATCGCGAGGGTGGCGGCGGTCAGTAGGATGCGCATTAAAGTTCTCCCAATCAGGAATGTGCGGTGGTCCTTAGAGATAATCAGACAGGACTTCCCGAAACGAAATAAACCACTCATAAATAAAAAACTGGCGGTGCGACGGAATCGCACCGCCAGAGCTACCTTCAAGAAGCTCCATCGCTGAAGCACCTTAGAGGCCGGGTCGCCCCTTCATAATGAGCTGTCCGCTCACCGCCGCACACCCCCCGAACGGGGGGGGCAGAGCTAATATCCTACGCCTCAGGCGGTATCTGGGCACTACAAAAACCCCTCGCCAATGGCTGTTTGATTTGATTCAGTGCGGCTGACGGAAGTGAAGATGCGTCTGGCGGGTGAGTAGCCCCTAGTTTTCTAGACGCCTTCCGCTTTCAAAATCTGCTGCCGTTCGAACTCGACGGGCGACAGCATACAGCCCGGACTTCAACCAAATCGAGAAGGCCTTCTCCCGGCTCAAGGTCATGCTCCGCAAGGCAGGTGAGCGAACCGTCAGCGGGTTGTGGGACTTGATCGGCAGGCTCGTCGACATCTTCCAGCCTGCCGAATGTGCCAATTACTTCAAATCTTGCGGATATGAGCCGGAATGAATGGAAACCGCTCTAGGCGAGTGAGGAGAGCGCCCCACACGTCAGGGGTGCGCGTAGCAACAGCTGGTCGTTTGCGCGAGATGCCATCGTGAGAACATCCTGCTTTGGCCGAACGTCCGGATTTCAGGCTTGTACCAGAAACGAAGCTTGCCGGTTCCGGAGAATTGGGGATGATCGGCTGCAGCCCGCGCGTGGAGGTTCGCCTCGGCCTGACGGAGAAGCAACATGCGACTCGCAATGCCGCTTAAGATCGCATCGGCAGTCGTCTTCGGTGCAGGACTAGCGACCTATGCGCGGTATCGCCGGGAAATGAGGCAACGGATCACTGGGCTGCCGCAAAATGGCATCGGCAGGTGGCAAGCGGGCGCTGCGGTGGCGGTATCGCGCATCATAGTACCGTGGTTACACAGATACAGGGCGGGGCAAAGCTACAAGACCCGACCGGGCCGGCCTCACTCCGAGCTGCAACGCAAATCAGTCCATTCCGCCGGACGTTTCGCAAGGGGGCTTGCCCATGCGTACGATTCTTCTGCCAGATATGAACTGGTTCCCCTGCTACCTAGAGAGCTACCTAGCGGAGCCGCGCCGGTTCTCGCGAGGATCTTCGACTTACCTAAGTTGCTCATATATAATGAGCTTGTGGTGGACGCACTAGGGCTCGAACCTAGGACCCGCTGATTAAGACCGGTTTCGAGACCGCGAGCGTTCTTTGGTGTGCACACATTTCCGCCTACGTGCACTGAATTAACCGTTAACCTGGTGCTGGTCATTGAGGATGAGGTGGCGCTTGGAACCTAGGCCGCCACCCTGTGGCGCAACCATGGCGCCGATCGCAGCAAGTCAGGCGCGTTCGTGAGCGCCCGGCCCGCGGCGGGCAGCGAACCGCTCGGCAACAAGCCTGCCCCCGGCGATCTGACGACTATGGCGTCAATTCTTCCGGATTGGTCATAAACCGCGAAACAAGGCCCGACCCGACCAAAAAAGAGATTGTTAGTATCACCAGCGCTGTGAGCGGCCGAAGGGCTTCCGATAACGGCGCGCCCATCTGGTCGGTCAGGAGGAGGGCGCGGCTGGCGTGGGTTGAAGGGAGCAGCGCGCCCAGCGCCGAGACCCAGCCCGGCATCGCCTCGCGCGGCCAGGTCGCGCCCGAGAGGAAAAAGATCGGTAGCGAGGTGGGTATAAGCAACAGCAGCGCGGCGCGGGCGTTGGGGAACAGCCGGGAGGCGAACAGCGAGAAGGAGGAGATGGCTCCTGCTGCGAACAGCGCGACGATCAGTAGCGCGCCGATTCCGGCTTGGCGCGGGATATCCTGCGCAGCGAAGAACCAGCCGAAATAGGTCAGCGTGAGCACGAACGACACGAGGCTCAGCGCCAGCCATTGGCCACCCAGTTCGTTCCATCCGCGCCGCCTGCGCCCGGCGAATAGCACGGCGGTACCAAACAGCATGGTCTGCTGGAGGATCACCGGTGTAACGGCGGGAAAGATATAGGCGCCGTATTCCAGATTGGGGTTGAACAGCGGTTGCGACTCGACGGGATCGGTAATTTCGATACTAACCCCGAGCCGTCCTTTCGCCTCGTTGTTGAGCGTGTTGACGATGGCCCCCTGGATCGCCTGGCCCAAAGCTTTGGCTCGCACGAGGTAGGTTCCGTTGATCCACAGCGCTATGCCACTGTCCTGGCCGCGCAGGGCGTCTTCCAGTGCTCGGTCAGGCAGCAGCAGCACGCCATCGACCTTTCGCTCTACCAGCAGGGTGCGCGCCTCGGCTAGGTTGGCGGGGCGGGCGGCGACCTCGGCCAGCGGGCTGGCCTCGATCAGATCGACGAGCTGTCGGCTGAGCGGGGTGCGCGCCTCGTCCACCACTGCCAGCCGCACGTCCTGCGCATGGCCTTGGCTGTAAGGCGCGGGATAGTAGAAGCCGTAGAACAGCGCTGCGACCACTATCAGCATCAGCGCATCGGTGTTGCAGCCAAGCTGGCGCAGCGTGTCGAGGAAGGCGGCGCGCAGGCTCATGCCGGCGATTTCCTCCCGCCCAGCCATGTCGCAAGCGCGAGGCCCGCCGCCGCGTAGCCCGTGAGCAGCAGCGCCGCGCCCCAGGCCTGGCGCGCGGGCGCGCCAAGGAACTGGTCCATTTGCGCGGTCAGGTAGTGGGTGAACGGCAGCACCTGATGCCAGAACCGCGCCACTGTCGGCGCGCCCTCGATCGGCAGCGAGCCGCCCGAATAGGCCAGCGCCGACCCGGCATAGAGCGCGCTCAGCGAATAGCCGAAGACGTCACGCCGCGCGCCCGCAACGAAGCCGAACGACAGCGCCAGCGACGCGGCGATCAGGGCGAGCTGGGCGGCAAAGGTCGCCAGCAGCGATCCTTCCATCCGCCACCCCTTGAAGCCCACCAGCCAGACCATCCAAACCGCTCCCCAGAAGCTCAGGACCGTCAGGTAAGGCACCAGCTTTCCCGCCAGCGCAGCCGCCCCGCCACCCGTCTCTGCGCGCCATGCGTCGAGCGAGCGGCCATCGGGCCCGCCGAGCTCGCGCGCCATCGCGTAAACCCCGACGCAAGCCGCCAGCAGGTGCAGCATGGCCGGCTGAATAAGCGCCTGCAGGTACCACTCGAAGCTCGCTTCCGGATTGAACAGCACCGAGATCTGCACCTGCGGGATCGCCGCCCGGTCCGACAGCATCCCGGCGCGCCACGCGTTGTCCTCGATCCCGGCGATGATCGATCCGCGCAGCGCGGTCGCCAGGCTGCGCTCGACGGTAGAACCCACGCTGAGGTAGGCGGCGTTGTAGTACAGGCGGATCGGCTCGTCCGCCGCGCGGGGTTGGCCGAAGCCGTGGGGGATCGAGACGAAGGCCCAGATCTGCCCGCGCCGCATCGCCGCTTCGGCCGCCGCGTCACTCACCGGCTGGGCGGCGATCCGCACCTCGGGGCGGCCCGACAGCAAGCGGACCAGCGCCTGGCTCTCGCTGGTGCGGGCATTGTCCACCACCGCGACCGGGAGTGCCTGCAACGCCCCTTGCGACAGCATGGCGGCGACGATGGCGATGGCGCAGAACGGCACGACCACCAGCGCCAGCAGCATCACGCGGCTGGTGGCGATGAAGCCCGCTTCGCGCCGCGCCGCGCCGCCCAGCCGCGCGAAAGCCGATGGCGCGGTCACTGCGGCCAGTCGAACAGCACGCTCATGCCCGGCCGCAAGCCTTCGACCCGCTCGGCCGGTTCCAGCTTGATCTCGAAACTGCGCGCGTCGAACCCGGCATTCTGGCGGGTGGCCTTTTCGCTGGTGAAGCCGGCCTGCGCCGAAATCGCCGTCACGCGCAGGCGCACCGCCTTGTTGCCGAGCGCGGGGACGGTGCCGGTCAGCACCCGGCCCTGGGCCATGCCCGAATAGTCTTTCTCGGAAATACGGAGGGTGACGCGGGGATGGGCCAGGTCGACGATCTGGAACAGCGGCACCCCGGGCGCCACCACTTCGCCGGGTTCGACCAGACGGCGGCTGATCGCTCCGGCGATTGGCGCGGTGACCTTCGTGTCGGCGGCGATCTGGCGCGCGGCGCGGTTGCGCGCTTCGGCGGCAACAGCCTGCGCGTCCGACACGGCGCGGGTTTCGCCCCGCGTCCCGGCCATTGCCTTGCGATACTGCGCCTCCGCCGCTGCCGCGTTGGCGCGCGCGGCCACGTTGGCCGCGGCGGCCTCGTCGCGCCGCTGGGCGGAGATGACCCCTTGCGCGTAGAGGCGGTTCATGCGCCCGGCGGTGACGGCTGCGAGCTTGGCGGCGGCGCGGGTGGATGCCGCGATGCCCTGAAGCGATGCGATGTCTTCCGGCCGGGCACCCTGGTTGGCGATGGCGTCCAGCGCGCGGGCGCTGTCCAGGTTGGCCTCGCTCTGGCTCACCAGCGCATCGATCCCGGGGCTGGAGAGGGTCGCCAGGTGCTGGCCGGCGCCGACCTCAGCCCCTTCGGCCACCGCCACCTCCTCCACCCGGGCCAGCATCTTGGTCGCGACGTTGACCTCGGTCGCCTCGACCGTGCCCTGGAGCGGCACCGGTTGGGGCCGCGAGGAATGCCAGATGCCGGCCAGTGCCAGCAGCCCAAGCACGGGCAGCGCCCACAGCAGCCAGTTCACGCGGCGACCTGTTTCCGTCGCTGCCCCGTACGGTTCCGGGGTCGCTTCGGCTGTTGCGGGATCGGTTTTATCGGTCATCGACGGTCTGCCTGTCGCGCGCTTCGGCGTAATCGACGAAGCGTTCGCTTTGTCCGCTGGCTGCGAGCAGCGCGGCAAGCGAGAGGTCGTATTCGTAAGCCGCCGTCGCGCGCTGGGCACGGGCGAGGCCGAGCGCGGTTTGAGCGTCGGTCACTTCTGCCGCGGTGCCGACGCCTTCGCGGAAGCCGATCTGCTTGACGCGCAGGTTCTCCTCTGCCGCGGCAACGCTGCTGGCAATCGAGGTAAAAGCGCGCCGGGCGTTGTCGGCCATCAGCCAGGTCTTCTCGATCTCGCCCTCGGTGCGGGTGCGGGCGTCGGCCGCGCGCAGACGGGCGGCCTCGCGGCGCGCCCCCGCTGCGGCTACAAGCTCGCGGCGGTTGAACGCGGAGAACAGGGGGATCCGCACCGTCGCGCCGACGATCCAGTCGGGATCGACCGGCAGCGACTGCTTGCGCACGGCGTTGACCGATCCGAAGGCATAGACCGAAGGCCGCATGGTCGCCCGCGCGGCGCGCTCCCCGGCGGCGGCCAGCTGTTCGGCCCCTTCGGCCACGGCGAGCTGCCCGTTTCGCGGGGCATCGGCCGTCCACGCGCTCAGCGGCGGCAGCGGCGTCGTGTTGACGAATAGCGGGGTGGATGGCGCGGGGTTGGCCGTGCCGGTGATTCCGGCGAGCGCCAGTTCGGCCATGTCGGCATCGCGCCGCGCCCGATCGTTGGCCCGCTGGGCGGCATCGCGAGCGACAATCGCTTCCAGCGTCAGTGAATGCGGTACCACGCCTTCGCGCTCCATCGCGCGGACGTTGCCGAGGTGCTGTTCGGCGGAGGCCAGCGTCTGCCGGCTCGATACCTCGAGCTGGCGGGCGAGCTGGGCACCGAAATAGGTTTCGGCCAGGCGCACGCTGCTGGCACCGCGCGCCGCGTCGCGCCCGCCTTGCGCCAGTGTGACCTGCGCCTTGGCCGCGTCGCTCACCGCCTCCAGCGCGCCGCCGGTGTACAGCGGCATGATCGCAGTGACATTCGGCCGCACCACCACGTCTCGCTGGGTATAGTCGTACTGATCGGGGATCGGCGCGAGCAAGCCGGGCAGGGCCTGGCCGATCCGCCCCGCGATCAGCGCGACGATATCGGCATAGACTGGCGGATACTGCCCCGGCAGCCCGCCGAGATAGCTCTGGGCATCGCCCAGGAACTGCTCCTTGGGCTCTGTGAGGTCAAGGCTCAGCGATTTCTCGTAGGCTATGACCGATGCCGAGGCGGTGATCGTGGGGCGATAGAGATGCTCGACCGCCTTCGCCTGGTGTTCGGCCGCGCGCACGTCCGCCTCCGCCGCGGCGCCCCCGGCCGGAGTCGCCTGCATCGCCATTTCTGCGGCGCGGTAATCGAGCGTGGCCTGCGCCAGCGCCGGGCTGGCGGCGATCGCCAGCAGCAGGGCCGGCGCCAGAGGCAGAGTGCGCTTCATTCCGGCCGGCCCAACATGGCGCGCATGCATGTGATGAAGATCTCCGCCACCGGAAGGCTCCCGCTGTCGCCGTTATCACGCAGCGCCAGGCCGCGCCACAGGACCAGCAGCGTCTCGACGATTTCGGTCGAGCGGAACCGCGGGGTCAGTCCGAAATGCGCCACCAGATCGTCGATCCGTTCGGCAAACAGCACGTCGATTCGCTGCTCGGCAACGGCTATCGCGTGGGCAAGCGCCGGGTTGCGCACCGCCTCCAGCCGCAGCTCGATGGCCATCTGCGCCCATTCGCGGCGGTCGGAAACGGTTGCCAGCCACTCGCCGATCCGGGCCATGGTCTGGTCGAATGTCATCGCGCGATAATCGAGCGTCATTTCGCCGAAGGTGCGGACCCGCTCCTCCAGATTGCGCTCCATCACCGCCAGCAGAAGATCCTCGCGCGACGCGAAATTGGAATAAAACGCACCCTGGGTGTAGCCGGCACGGGTGCAGACCGCGCGCAGAGACAAACCCGGCATCGAACTTTCAAGGATCAGCGCTTCGGCCGCGTCGAGCAGCGCTGTGCGCGTTGCGGCCTGCGAGTCTTCGCGACGGAGGGGTCTATCAGCGGCCATCGGGCGACCATACAGATATCAACTGATATTTCAAGATTTCGTTTTTCAGATGCCGTGCGGAAGGGATGCTTGAGGAGCCGCTGACGACCATCACGCTGGCGATGGCGTGGCTTTCACGCCCGTCATGTCTTTGAAATCGGTAATGATCTCGCCGATCAGCGCCCGTAGCCAGCGGTGTGCGGGATCGTGCCGGTAACGGACGTGCCAGGCCATTTCCACGGGAAAGCTGCCGAGGTCGACCGGGGCGGGCAGGATTTTCAGCCGGGGGTCGTGCATCAGCTGCCTGCAGATCAGCGAGGGCAGGGTGGCGCAGTAATCGGTCACCGCTACCATCTCGGCTGCCGCGAAGAAATTTGTCACGGAGATTGCGACGTCGCGCTTGAGCTGCTGCTGAGCCAGCGCCTGGAACAGCCCGGCGCGCATCCGTCCGGGCGGCACGATGTTGACGTGCTTCATCGTCTCGAACTGCTTGCGCGTCATGGCATCGCCGATGGCCGGATGGTCGGCGCGGACGGCGCAGGCGAGCCCTTCGTCCTTCAGGTGCTGGACGAGAAGGTTGTAGGAGGGTCTCGGTTTTCTCGAGCAGGGCAGCGGCCACATCATCAACCTGAGCTCGGTTGCGGGCACAGGTCTTCGCATAAGACGGCACGGTCTACTCCGACGCCAAGTTCGCCGTCAGCGCGATCAGCGAGGGCTTGCGCCACGAGGTGGATTGAAAGGTCCGTATCACGTCAATCGAGCCTGGAGCTGTCAGCTCTACGAGATCGAGGCAGAGGTTCGCGGCCAGTAAACCGATATCCGACGACGAAGCCGGAAAGATCGCAACCAGCCATTAATTGACGAGTTGCGCCAGGCACTCGACGATGCCCTTCACCGAGTTCGTGGCCGGTGCGCTCGGAGGACGGCTGAAATTCGCTCCGGCAATCGGGCTAACGATACCGGCCACGATCTGGACCACCGAAAAGTTCTGCTACAAGTGCGGTTGTGAAACGAAGATCGTCAATTTCATCCGCCTGAACCTCAACCAAGCGTTCCCCGGACATCCCCATGCTGACGTTACGATCTACGATTTTGACGAATGGCCGGAGGGAAGGGCAATCTTGCTCAAACTGCTCCCCAAGGATCTTCTGGCTTCACACAACATCGGGGAGGTGAAACCTCGTTTTGGTGGGTGGAGTTCGAGGCCGCAAATCTCCAACGGCTGCGCCCATTGCGGAAGCTTACACAGCATGATGCATGATTTGGATGACATCGACACGCTAGCGCCCGGGCCTGAGATCCAGTTGAATTTGGAAAGCAATCTACTCCAACAGCTGGAAGATATTCGCAATGTGATCGACCGCTGGTGGTTTGAGCAAGGTTGAACCTGACAATTGCACGACGTGACGATACACAATGTGCGTTAACTCGTTTCGACCTGCATGAAACGCATCCCCCTACATCTGATACCCAGAAAATTGACGATCTTCCGCGTGGGTATCGAGGGGGTATCGGGCGCCCGAACTTGCTTGCTTGGGCGTGGCGCAACCTGCTTCAGAGTGCTTCGACCAAAGATTTGTTGACACAACAGACTTGGAATAATATGAAGCGATTCAAGATGATATGGATAGATCTTAAGACACGCTCTTAATCAGCGGGTCCTAGGTTCGAGCCCTAGTGCGTCCACCAATTTCCTACATCAAAACAATAACTTGCGTGGCCTAAGTTTCGGGTCGAGGCGTTACGTCATCGCGCTAGGTAGCAGCCTAGGTAGCACGGCCAGCTGTCGAATATTTTTTCCGCTGCGGCTGAGCGGGAGAATCGTGGCCTCGAAATCGCTGACTTCATCCCAACGGGCAGCCGGCCAGTAGCCAGCGATCTTGGCGATGATATCGGCGATATAGGCCTGCGGTTCGAGAGTATTGTGTTTGGCGCTCTCGATGACGGAGTAGACCGCAGCGGTGCGATCCCCGTCCGCCTTTGAGCCTGCTAATAGCCAGTTTGACGGGCCAGAGCCACCCAGCGCATCACGCGCTCCGCACTGGTGTTGTCGATCTCCAGGCACTCATTGTCGAGAAAGCCTGTCGGCGCGACCCAGCGTTTGCGAAATTGATGGTCGCCTTGGCCATCTAGGATTTGGGCGAGAGGCGCCGAGCGGAATAATCTGAGGCCAGTACCGCGCTTCACCTCTTTCACGACTGCTAGTGCCCAAATGAAGGAGCGGGGATGGGAGCGCGACTGAGAATGTCTTAGCTCTCTCGTCAAACATCAGGCGGAATGCAGGGACATTTCGATCAAAGGGAAAATCACTTTGCCTGAATAGCCACAGCCCGCGCACGGCGGAGGCGTGGTAGCGGCTTTGGCGGGCTATCGTTTCATCGTTCGTCTGTCGCGTCCACTGCACCTCAAAAGCGACTGGCCGCGCGCCCGCCTTTCCTGTCGCTGCCCCATCACCCCGTTCCCGGATTGCTGATCTACGATCAGCCTAGTCAGGTCTATTTTCCACGCCGGACAGCCGGCGATCGAAAGGCCGATCCAGTGACGTGGCGCGACCAAGACGTCGAAGCCGTGCGGAAAGTGTTCGCGTTGCTTGGGGAGCAGGTGGCAGCCGCCAACGGACGCCTTCAGGTTATCGTCCTCGACCATGCCGACGAGGATGTATGGGGTGAACTGGATAACGTGGTACTTGCCGAACAATGGCGCGACCACGCGCTTGTCCCGCTCAATTGGCTGGAGCCCGATCACCCCGAATAGATTAAGATGAGGGATTTTCTAAAGTAACCGGCAGATGCCTCGCTCCTGCCAAACAGGATTGGACCCCACTTTGTCTAGGGTCTAAACCCAATCAGCATATTGAAAATTGGTCGATGTATTGATTCAAGGGCCTCCAGCAGAGGAGGCGTGGGAATGTCGCGTTCGTTGTTTTGGTTGTCCAATGATGCGTGGGCTGCGATTGAGCCGCACCTGCCGAAGAACCAGCCTGGAGCCCGGAGGGTTGATGACCGGCGGGTGATCTCCGGCATCGTCCACATGCTTAAGCGCGGTGGCCGGTGGGCGGACTGCCCTGCCGAATACGGCCCGGCGACGACGGTCTACAACCGCTGGAACCGATGGAGCCGCCGAGGCATATGGACCCGCATCCTGGCAGCACTGACCGAAGAGGGCTGGATTGCGGAGACGGGCCAGATCGACAGCAGCTACATCAAGGCTCACCGCAGCGCCAGTGGCGCAAAAGGGGGGCGCGAGCCAATGCCATTGGCATCTCGCGTGGCGGCCGGACGACTAAGATCCACGCGCTTGTCGATGTTCTCGGGCGACCGCTCCGCCTTATTCTGACACCAGGCAACACATCGGACGTGAAGGGCGCAGACCTGCTGATCGGCGAAACCATCGACATGAAGCGCGTGATCGCCGACCGTGGCTACGACGCAAACCGCATCAGGACGACCTTGCGCGAGCAGAGAACGATCCCCGTGATCCCCGGTCGCCGTAACCGCAAGCGTCCGATCCAGTATGACGAACGCCGCTACAAGGACCGCTGGCGGGTAGAGGCTATGTTTTGCCGCCTCAAGGACTTCCGTCGCATCGCTACCCGCTATGATAAGCTCGCCCGAAACTTCCTCTCAGCCGTGAGCCTTGCGGCTGCCGTCGCGTTCTGGCTTTGAGAACGTTATGCTTCTTAAACCGAGGAAAGAACCATGGCCGTCAAACGAATTATCGCCAATATCGCTGCGCCCCATCCTGATGCTGCTCGGTCATTCTATTGTGACATATTGGGCCTCGAAGCCGTCATGGATCATGACTGGATTATTACGTTTGCTGCGCCGGCGATAGATGGCAGGCCGCAGGTCAGCATTGCCAGCGAAGGAGGTTCTGGAACGGCTGTTCCTGATCTCTCTGTCGAAGTCGACAACCTCGAAGAAGTCCAGCAGCGCGCCGAGAAAGCCGGGCTGAAAGTCGAGTATGGTCCGACGGACGAGCCTTGGGGCGTCAGACGCTTCTATGTCCGCGACCCGTTCGGACGCCTTATCAACGTCCTGAGACACTCATAAGTCGCATAGATGTCGTCGATTGAGTCTGAACTCTAGGGTGGGAATGATCGCCATGGGTAGCAGCACCCTCATGGTGCGGCTCGGCATGCGCTACCCGTGCTGCATAATGCACGGGGTCGGCGTCGAACTTCGCCTTACAGCCGGCCGAGCAGAAGGCGTAACGCTCGCCTTCATACTCAGCCTTGTGAGCGGTCCTGGCGGGATCGACCACCATGCCACAGACCGGATCATGGTCGACGTGACCGGACGGCGTTTCGCCGTCCGGCTCATGATGGTGATGATGGCCGTGCGCCCCAGTCACCTCGGCGGCGCGTTCGCTCTTCTGATCGTCGTCGGCCATTCATCACCTTTCACACGCCGCGCGTGCCTTCCGGCCTTTGTTCACTCCTCGATCAGATGGAACTCTTCGAGCAGCTTGGCGATCTCTGTGCCTTCGAGCTTCTTCATCAGCAGCTTGCGCAGGAAGGCCGGTCCGGGAAGATCGATGCCCTTGCCGTCCCGCAGCGGACCGATCGCAGCAAGAAGTGTACGAATATCATAGGTCGAGTTGAAGACCTCCGGCACGCCGCGCTCGACATTCATCAGCGTGTAGACGGCCTCCATCGGGGTTCTCACCGAATATTCCGTGGTGAAGATGCAGTCCCGCTGCTTCGATTCCGCGAACTGGCCGATGAAGGCGAAGTTGACCGCGCCCTCCGGCACCACGTCCGGCCGGTCACCCGCCTGGCGCGGCATGAAGAAGGCGGTAATATAGGGCATCATCGTGGGAACGGTGCTGGCGCCGGATGCCGCGAGTTCGGGAATGTCCTCGACCGGCACGCCGAGGTGATAGAGCCATTCCTGGGTGATCTCCTCACCGGTGCATTCCTGCATCGGCTTCTTCACGAAGTCGCCGGGGCAATCGACAAAGAGCGCGTAGAACCAGGCGATCATCTGATCTTTGGGCTGCTTCTTGAAATGCGGCTGGCGATGAACCGTCCAGCTCAGCAGCCACGCCGAGTCCTTCACCGTGACGATACCGGCGGAGACGATCTTGCCGGTAAAGGGGTTCCGCTTGGTGATCTTCTCGACATAGGCCGGAATGCGGGCGTCGAGGGCAGTGATGGAGGCGGAGGCCCATTTCGTCTCCGGGATATGGGCGCCGAACACGTCGGGGCGGCCGAAGGCCGGATCCTTCGCGGCGATGCGGCGCCACAGGTCCCAGGCCGGCGCCGGTCCTTCATTGAGCTTCGCCGGCGTCCTGTGGTCGCCATTGTCGGAATTCTCGGTCAGCGAGCCGATCGTGATGAAGACGAGATCGTCTGGCCCGAGATTGACGCCGCCTTCGACGCCGCGCTCTTTCCAGTGAATGCGGGTCGCTTGCTTGCGGCCGGGCTGGATGTCGAAATCGACATCGGTGACCTCGACGCCGTAGCGGAACGTGACGCCGTGATCGGTCAGCCACTTCACCAGCGGCAGGACCATCGATTCATACTGGTTATAGCGGTTGAACTTGAGCGAGGAGAAGTCGGCGAGACTGCCGATATGATGGATGAAGCGGTGCAGGTAGAGCTTCATCTCCAGCGCCGAATGCCATTCCTCGAAGGCGAACATGGTGCGCCAGTAGAGCCAGAAATTGCTTTTGAGGAAGTCTTCGCCGAAGACCTCGTTGATACGCTTGTTCTCCATCTCCTCGCGCGTCGCGAGGAAGACCGAGAGCAGGTCCTTCTGGGCCTTGTCGTTTAGCGTCAACATCGCTTTGTCGGGCACGTCCTGGCCCTGGTTCTGCGTCGTGCGCTGGAGCGAAAAGTTGGGATCGTCCTTGTTGAGCCGGTAGAACTCGTCGAGCACGCTGGCGTCCTCGATCTCCAGCGAGGGGATCGAGCGATAAAGGTCCCACAGGCACTCGAAATGTTCTTCCATTTCGCGGCCGCCGCGAATGACGAAGCCCTTTTCGGGCACGTCCAGACCATCGAGCGCGCCACCAGGGATTTCCAGCTCTTCAAGGATGGTGATGCGGTCGCCGGAAACGCCGCCGTCGCGGATCAGGAAGGCCGCGCCGGCAAGCCCCGCCAGCCCCGAACCGACAAACCAGGCCGTCTTCTTGTCGGCGCCCTCGGGCTTGCGGGGACGCACGAAGGCTTCATAGTTTCCGCTGCTATAGTGCATGGCGAACTCCTGTTCTTCTTGTTGGGATCAGTCTGCGGAGGGCTTGTAGCTGTAGAAGCCTTCGCCCGAGGCGATGCCGAGCCTGCCCTTGTCGATGTAGTTTTCCTTCAGCCAGGCGGCGAGCGACTGAGCATGCTCGTCGCCATGCGAGAGGATGTTGTAGGGGGTGTTCAATCCGATGATGTCGTAGATCTGGAACGGCCCCATCGGCGCGCCGGTGGCGATCCGCCAGACCTTGTCGACATCTTCCGGCTCGGCATAGCCGCCGGCCGCCAGATCGGCGGCCGCGTTCAGGAGCGGCACCAAAAGCGAATTGAGGACGTAACCCGCTTTCTCCTTGCGCACCGGGATCGGCACCATGCCGATGGCGGAGGCGAAGGCGATCAGGGCATCGAACACGGCCGGATCGGTGTCGTCCGTGCCCATCACCTCGGCGGTGTTGAACTTCCAGATGCTGTTGGCGAAGTGCAGCGCCAGAAACCGGTCCGGTCGGCCGGTGTAAGCCTTCAGGTCGCTCGGCAGCAGGGTCGAGCTATTGGTGGCGAAGATCGTCCTGTCCGGCGCGAGCCCCGCCAGTTTCTCGTAGAGCGCCTGCTTGATCGAAAGAACCTCCGGAACCGCCTCGATCACGAGGTCCGCGTCCGCGACGGCCGCGCCGAGATCGCTCAGCAGAGCGATCCGCTTGAGCGCCCCGGCCGCCTTGCCGCCAGCCGCGCCCGACACCTCGTTCGTGTAGGTTTCGACGAGCGCCGCCAGCCGTGCGCGCGCCTGTTCGAGCGCTTCCTCGCTGATGTCGTAGGCGACAACATCGAAGCCGCTATAGGCCGTCTGGAAGGCGATCTGGCTCCCGAGGACTCCCGTGCCGAGAACCGCCACTTTCCTGATATCGCTCATCCAATTTCCTTCTGCGCGGTATCGTCACTTAGAAACGGAGCCGCCACCTCCACCGGGACGCGGGCCAGCTTGCCGGTTTCCCGATCGACCAGGGCCCATTGGGTCAGCGAGGCGACGATCGTCCGGCCGTCTTCGGCATGGAATTCGACACATCGTGCATAGCGGGCACCCCGCGGCGCTCGGACGACCCAGGTGATCGCACTGACCTCGTCTCCCGCCCGGACATTGCCGCGATAGTCGACCTCATGGCGCAGCACGACCGCGACGAACCGGTCGCGATCCTGCGGCCGCGCGGCCGTCAGCCAATGCGCCACCGACGCATCCTGAATCCAGGTCACCCAGACCGCATTGTTGACATGGCCGAGTTCGTCGATGTCGGCGTCCCGGGCGCGGAAGCGGATATGGAAGCGCCGATGCTCATCCACCTCGCCGACGAGTGGGTGTCCGTGCTCATCGCAGCCGATGCGTCGACGATCTGACACGATCCCGCTCACGAATACGCCTGCTCCTCATGCGACGAACCCAGTCCTGCCATGGCGCGGAAGAAGCCGACGAGCATCTCGTCGCGCGGCATGGCGCCTTCGACATCGCCCTGCACCGCCAGTCCCATCCAGAGCGCGTAAAGACCGATACCGGTCTGCATCGGCGGCAAGGCCGGACGAAGTGCGAAGCGTTGCGTCAGATCGGCGACGAGCTCACCGAACATCCGATAGCAGGCCGCCTTGCCCTCCCGGTGCCGCTCGGCGAAAGCCGGATCGCGCCGGGCATGGAGCTGCAATTCGATCGAGAGCAGTGACCATTGTGCCTCGTCGGCCAACTTCGCGAGCCGCGCGGCCAGCACCTGCAGCGTCGCCTCGATATCGTCGCCGGAGCAGTGCGCGACCAGGTCGCGAAGCAGTGTGACCTCGTCCTGGATATGGCTTTGCAGGATCTCGACCAGCAGATCATCCTTGCTGGCGAAGTTCGAGTAGAAGGCGCCCTGCGAATGCCCTGCGGCGCTGCAGATGTTGCGAATCGACATGGCAGCGACCCCCTCCTCGATAATCGAGGAATGCGCGGCCGCGATCAGCCGGTCCCGCGTCTGGCGCTGCGTGTCCTTGCGCGTAAGCGGCATGGGTTCGTTCTCCAACCAACGGGCGAGACGTGCGAAACCTTTTCGGAGGTTCCGCGTTCTCAGTGAAACCAGATATCAACTGATATCCGCAATCAACGGCGATTTCAACCCGAAATCGTTCCTGGGCAACGAAATCTCAGTGTGAAGGAGCGCTCTTGGCTCAAACCTACATTGGCTATTCCCCGGACGTGGAGGTTCTCGGCGAGGACGAGGAGCGGCTGACCGCCGAGATCCTCGAGATCATGGCCACCACCAACCGGCGGGCCTTCGAGCGTCATCGCCACGCCGTGCGCGACGCCCATGCCAAAAGCCATGGGTTCCTGAAGGGCGAACTGATCGTTCACGAACTGCCCTCGCATCTGCGCCAGGGCTTGTTCGCCCGACCCGCCAACTATCCGGTGGTGATATGGGCATCCGCTGGACATGCGTCGCGCAGCAGAGACAGAATTCTGTTCAACTCATCGGAAACCAAGGTATTTTTAGGGGTCTCGGGAAAAGGTTCAACGCTGCCCGGTTGCCTGTTCAGTGCCTCTTCCATGCTTCCCTCCCGTTTTTTGTTGCCCCAGGTATTCTGGAGTCGCCAATGGCAGCTTAGACTAAGGCGATCCCGCGGCAATCGCAGACGTCGGCGCGTGTTGGAATGAGACGATCAAACCGCCAGACTTGGCGTGCCGCGATCAGTGCACCGGTGTAACGGCAAGGGCAACGCGTTCTTAAGGGCCGCCCCTTACTCTGTGCGGGATATGCTCGAGAACCAGAAGATTCGACCTGCCAGCGTCATCGGGCCCTTGGGCGAACCGCTGACGCTGGAATCGCTTCCCCCGCCGGAAACCCAGCGCTGGGTTGCCCGGCGCAAGGCGGAAGTAGTTGCGGCGGTGCAGGGCGGCCTTTTGACTTTCGACGAGGCTTGCGAGCTATATAGCATCACCCTCGAGGAACTGGCATCCTGGGAACGGGCTGTTGACCGCTCCGGCATGCAGGGTCTGCGCGTGACCCGTATCCAGCACTATCGCGACCTCTATGAGCGTCAGCTCAAATACTGACGCCGCCCCACCTCTCCGCCATGCCGCACTGTTATCGGACGTTTTTTCGATCCGGGAATTCGGGGAGGCGTACCCCGCGACAGCAGGCAATGGCAGCATTGACGGGTGCCCGCTCCGGCACGATAGGCATCGATGATGCGAAAATTGCCTGTTCTCGCCCTTGTCGTGCTCACACTGAGTGCTTGCAGTCCCGGACGGATGTCGCGGGGAGTTTCAGCCAGTCCCACGACTGCGAAGGTAAATACCGATCCCGCAGGATCGGGCCCATCGTCACGGGGTCTCGCATTTGCAAAAGCTAACTGCTCTGGCTGCCATGCTGTAACCACAGGACGCGGTTCCCCGAACCCCGAGGCGCCGCCGTTCGAGGTGGTCGTCAACGCACCGGGCCTCACTGCCGCAACACTCAAACCCTGGCTGCGCGATTCCCATAATTTCCCAGCGATGATGAACTTTGCCATCGATCCCGAGCAAATCGATGACCTTGCCGCATATATGACAACGCTCCAGCGCCGCGACTATACGCCGCCGATCCAGTAGCGGTCGTCGCGGAAATTTGCGTCGAGGCGTGCCGCACCATTGGGCGGATCGACGCAGTGTTTCGGGTGCGGCAGGAATGGGCCTGCTGGCCATGCAGATGCCGCCCAACCGCCTTCGGGAGACATCCCAGGCCGCAACTGCTACCCGGGCAAGATGAAGAGACTGTTTCAAGCCATGGGCAAGCCTGATTTCGCGATCGATTTCGGCACCGCGAACACGCGCGTCGTATCGTCCAGCGGCGGCGTCTTGTTCGACGAGCCGTCGCTGTGCTGCTTCACGGGGCAGGCGGATCGCGGAGAACTGGTGGCTGCAGGCTCCGCTGTCAGGTCCATGCTGGATCGAACTTCGGGATCCATGAGGGTGGTCCGCCCCCTCAACCGCGGGGTCCTGAGCGACATCGCTGCGGCACGCGATTATCTGACTTATGCCGTGCGGTCGAGTGTGGGCCAGAGGAGGCTGCGCTCGTTCCGCGCAATAATCGGCGTACCCGCCGATGCAACCAATGCCGAACGCAGTGCTCTGTTCACGGCGGCGAACGACGCTGGCCTCGGATCCGTTCAGTTGCTCGCCGAACCCCTTGTGGCTGCGCTGGGCGCTGACCTTCCGATCGAGCTTCCGCGAGGCACCATGATCGTTGAATGCGGGGCAGGGACCACGGAAGCAGCCGTACTGTCGCTTGGCGGGATATGCGCGGCCGCATCGCTTCGCGGCGGAGGCGATGCTCTGGACCTTGCGATTTCCGACTATCTTCATTTCCGACACAAGTTCCTGATCGGCGCCAGCACGGCAGAGCAGGCCAAGCGCGACCTCGTCAAAATGCTGCATGAGGGCGTGGACGCCGGTGTCGATATCCGGATCAAGGGACGCAATCTGGCCACCGGACTTCCCGCAGCGATTGGTATTCCCGTTGGCGATTTGCACCCGGTGGTGGAGAAACACGTAGCGGGAATTGCCGCAATGGTGGTCAATTTGCTCGGTCAGATACCGCCTGAACTGAGCCGCGACATTCACGATGGCGGCATTGTCCTGACTGGCGGAAGTGCAGCCATCGGTCTTGTCAGTCGGGCCGTCGCTGACGCCACGGGCCTGACCGTGACAGTGGCAGACAACCATGCCCACTGCGTGGCGCTCGGTCTGCAAAAGGCGCTCGCGCATTGAGCATCCGCGCGTTCGCCTGCGGCAACGGCTTTTGACTTGCTGATCGTTATCCGCCATCGTCCCGAAATGATCTGTGTCGCCCTTCTGCAGCGTCAGCGCTGCCATGCGAGTTCGCTTTGGCGAGTAGTGTAGAACGATTATCAGGAGCCATGCCCGTGTCCCGTCTTCGCCAACACCCGGAAAGCCATCTCGTCGCGCGCATCGGTTGGTTGCGGGCGGCTGTGCTCGGCGCCAATGACGGGATCGTCTCGACCGCGAGCCTGATCGTCGGCGTGGCGGCGGCATCCGCCGCCACCTCCGAGGTTCTGATCGCAGGCGTCGCCGGCCTCGTCGCCGGGGCCATGTCGATGGCGGCGGGCGAATATGTTTCTGTCAGCTCACAATCGGACACCGAACAGGCCGATCTCGCGCGCGAACGGGCGGAGCTTGCCGGGCAGCCGGAATTCGAACGGGAGGAACTGACTCGTCTTTACACGGAGCGCGGTGTCGAGCCTGACCTTGCGCGCCAGGTTGCCGACCAGTTGATGGCGAGAGACGCGCTTGGCGCTCATGCCCGAGACGAACTCGGCATATCGGCAGTCACCGCAGCCCGCCCGATCCAGGCAGCCCTGACCTCGGCTGCCACATTCTCCGTTGGCGCCGCGATGCCTCTCGTCATGGTCCTGCTGATGCCGCGTTCATTTCTGGTTGCGGGCGTCTCGATCGCCTCGCTTGTCTTTCTCGCTTTGCTCGGAGGGATCGGGGCGCAGGCGGGTGGTGCCAATGTGATCCGGGCCACCCTGCGTGTGACCTTCTGGGGCGCACTCGCCATGGCGCTGACGGCAGGCATCGGGGCGATTTTCGGTACTGTCGTATGAGGGTTGCAGTCGCCGCCCCATTTGAGCGCAGGGGCACCGCATACGGGATGTCCAATCTGGTGACAGGCATCGCGATGCGGGCGGCAGTTCAATGCCGCATCCCTGTTTGCAGTTCTGACTGTGTTGAGGCTTCTGCTGGTGCGCCGACAGCTTGATGCGCGTAACGAGGGTTTGAAAGTCTGATCGGGATCAGAGCTGGGGCGATTGGAAACGGGAATGGGCGGGGCAAGTGAAGATATTCCCTACTGGAGCCAAGACCCGTCCACGTTGACGGCATCGCTTGAGACCAGCCCGGTCGGCCTCTCGTCCGTTCAGGCGGCAACGCAATTCGGCCTCGTCGGCCCCAACAGCGTCGAAGATAACGCGCGTCTGAGCGCTCTGCGCCTGCTGCTTCGCCAGTTCGAAAGCCCACTCGTTCTCATCCTGGCCTTTGCCGCTGTCATCTCGCTGGTGCTCCAGCAATGGGTGGATGCGGCCATCATACTGGCGATTGTCCTTGGCAGCTCGCTGCTCAGCTTCTTCCAGGAATACCGGGCATCGTCCGCGGTAGAGGAACTCAAGAAGCGTCTGGCGCTGACCGCCCGGGTTCTGCGAGACGGTGTCGAACGGGACCTGCCGGTCAAAATGATTGTCCCCGGGGACGTTGTGCTACTGTCGGCCGGCAACCTCATCCCCGCCGATGGCCTGGTGATCGAGGCCGCAGACTTTCTGGTCAGCGAGGCGAGCATGACCGGCGAGTCCTTTCCGGTCGAAAAACGCCCCGGCATCGTCGCCCCAGACGCGCCGATAACCAAACGCACCAATTCCGTGTTCCTTGGGGCCTCGGTCCGCAGTGGTGCGGCGAAGGTGCTCGCGGTCAAGACCGGCCGCGCGACCGAGTTCGGCGCCATTGCGGCGCGGCTGAAGGCACGGCAGCCCGAAACGGACTTTGCCCGCGGCGTCAGGCAATTCGGCTATCTGCTCATCCGGGTCATGATCGTCATCGTGCTCTTCGTGCTGACGGTGAACCTGCTGCTCCACCGCCCGGTGATGGAGTCGCTGCTGTTCGCCGTGGCGCTGGCGGTGGGACTGTCGCCCGAACTGCTGCCGGCGATCATCAGCGTGACCTTGTCCGCAGGGGCCCGGGCGATGAGCAAGCGGGGCGTCATCGTGCGCCGGCTCGATGCGATCGAGAACCTCGGCAGCATGGACATCCTGTGCACCGACAAGACCGGGACGCTGACGGAGGGGACGCTCATCCTGAGCGAGGTGCTGGACTCTGCCAGTCAGCCTTCGGATGAGGTTCGGCAACTCGCGTTTCTGAACGCGGCCTTCGAGACGGGGATCGAGAACCCGCTCGATACCGCGATTGTCGCGGCCGGCGAAAGCGCCGGGCTGACGAAGCAGGGCTTCAACAAGATCGACGAAATCCCCTACGACTTCATGCGCCGTATGCTGACCATCGTCGTGGCCGAGGACGACTGCCCCGCGCAGCACCTCTTCATCACCAAGGGAGCCTTTGCCAACGTCCTCGCTAACTGCACATTCTTCCACCGCGACGGCGCCCAGGTTCCGCTGGATGCCGAGGCACGGGCGCGCCTGGACGCGGTGTTCGAGGCCAAGGGCGCTGAGGGCTTCCGGGTCCTGGCGCTCGCCACGCGGCGGGTTGCGGTAAAGCCGGACTATGACCGCGGAGACGAGTGCGACATGGTCTTTCGCGGCTTCCTGGTCTTTCTCGATCCGCCCAAGGCCGATGCACGGCGCACGATCGAGAACCTCAACCGGCTCGGTATCCGCATCAAGGTGATCAGCGGCGACAATCGCCATGTCACGGCGCATCTGGCGGAGGCTGTCGGTCTTGATGCAAGGTCGATGCTGACGGGAGAAGAACTGGCCAGGCTCAAGGACGAGGCGCTGTGGCACCTGGCGCCCCGGACCGACCTGTTCGTCGAGATCGACCCGCAACAGAAGGAGCGGATTGTCCGTGCGTTGCAGCGCACGGGCCACTCCGTCGGCTATCTGGGGGATGGCATCAACGATGCGCCGGCACTTCATGCGGCTGATGTCGGTATTTCCGTTGAGGAAGCCGTCGATGTTGCCCGCGAGAGCGCCGACATCATCCTGCTGAGCCGCGATCTCGATGTGCTGCGTTCGGGCGTCGAGGACGGCAGGGAGACATTCGCCAATACGCTCAAATACATCGCGATCACTACCAGCGCCAACTTCGGAAACATGATCAGCATGGCGCTGGTGACCCCGCTTCTTCCGTTCCTGCCGCTTGCCGCCAAGCAGATCCTGCTGAACAATTTTCTCTCCGATGTGCCCTCGGTCGCGATTTCCAGCGACAATGTCGATCCCGAGCGGGTCACCCGGCCGCAGCGCTGGAATGTTTCGGAAATCCGCAAGTTCATGATGGTCTTCGGGCTGGTCAGTTCGGTGTTTGACATCCTGACGTTCGCCCTGCTCGTGCTCGTATTCCGGGCGAGCGAGGCGTCTTTCCAGACATCGTGGTTCATGATTTCGCTGTTGACGGAACTGGCCGTCGTGCTCGTCCTGCGGACCCACAGGCCTGTGTTCCGCAGCAAGCCTAGCCAATTGCTGCTGTGGTCGACCATTGCCGTGGTTGCCGCGACATTCGCCATTCCCTTCCTGGGAACATTGACTTCGGTCTTTGGCTTCGTGCCGCTCTCGGCACCTCAGCTGATTGCGATTGCCGCGATTGTCCTGGGCTACATCGTGGCTACCGAGCTGACCAAGGCATGGTATTTTCGGTCGGAAAGATCCGGTGCCGGGCACGGGAAAAAGGCAGCTCGGGTCGACACTTGAGCCGGCGCGGTCAATCGTCGGGATGTGACAGAACTGACCCGCACTGCCGCCCGAAAATAGCCGCTGACGGGGAGGTCCGCGTCAGCAGCAAAGTATCAGATGCACAAAAAAAGAGGCAGCCGACAGGCTGCCTCGTGAGTTGCGCCAATATAACTTGGCTTCGGGTCGCAGACACAATCCTAATCGGATCGTGTTTCAGCGCAATGACGATTTTGGCAGACTGTCTCTGATCGCTGTTCTCTCCCGCCAAAGCATGAGACAAGCCATTCTCAGCGAGAACGCGGGAGAGGACCATCATGAGCGAGCATGACAACAGCCAGGGCAAGTGCCCGGTCACGCATTTGACGACCGATTTCGGGGCGCCGGTGCCTGACAACCAGAACAGCCTGACTGCCGGGCCACGCGGGCCTTTGCTGGCGCAGGATGTCTGGCTGAATGAGAAGCTGGCGAATTTCGTACGCGAGGTCATTCCCGAACGGCGCATGCACGCCAAGGGTTCAGGCGCATTCGGCACATTCACCGTCACCAACGACATTTCCCGCTATACCCGCGCGAAGTTCCTCTCGCAGGTCGGCAAGAAGACCGAGATGTTCGCCCGCTTCACCACTGTCGCCGGCGAGCGCGGGGCTGCCGATGCCGAGCGCGACATTCGCGGCTTCGCCCTCAAATTCTACACCGAGGAGGGCAACTGGGACATGGTGGGCAACAATACGCCCGTTTTCTTCCTGCGCGATCCGCGCAAGTTCCCCGACCTCAACAAGGCAGTGAAGCGCGATCCCCGCACCAACCTGCGCAGCGCCACTTACAACTGGGATTTCTGGACATTGCTGCCCGAAGCGCTGCACCAGGTGACCATCGTCATGTCCGATCGCGGCATCCCGAAGAGCTATCGCCACATGCATGGTTTCGGCAGCCACACCTACAGCCTGATCAATGCCGCAAACGAGCGTTTCTGGGTGAAGTTCCACTTCATCACCCAGCAGGGCATCGAGAACCTGACCGACGCCGAGGCGGGCGAACTGGTCGGCCAGGACCGCGAAAGCCACCAGCGCGATCTCTACGACGCCATCGAGGGCGGCAACTTCCCGAAGTGGAAGATGGCCGTGCAGATCATGCCGGAAGCCGATGCCGAAAAGGTGCCATACCACCCCTTCGACCTCACCAAGATCTGGCCGAAGGCGGATTACCCGCTGATCGAGGTCGGCGAGTTCGAGCTGAACCGCAACCCGGAGAACTTCTTCCTGGATGTGGAGCAATCTGCCTTCGCGCCATCTAACCTGGTGCCCGGCATCTCGGTCTCGCCCGACAAGATGCTGCAGGCCCGGCTGTTTAACTATGCCGATGCCCAGCGTTACCGGCTTGGGGTCAACTACCAGCAGATCCCGGTCAACGCCGCGCGCTGCCCGGTGTTCAGCAACCACCGCGACGGCCAGGGCAGGGTCGATGCCAACTACGGCGGCACCTTGCACTACGAACCCAACAGCTTTGGCCAGTGGCAGGAGCAGCCCCAATATCGCGAGCCGGCGCTCAAGATCACGGGAGACGCCGATTTCTGGAACTACCGCGAGGATGACGACGATTATTTCAGCCAGCCACGCGCACTGTTCCAGCTGATGACGCCCGCCCAGCAGCAGGTGCTGTTCGATAATACCGCCCGCGCAATGGGCGATGCGCCCGCTTTCATCAAGCAGCGCCATATCGCCAACTGCATCCATTGCGATCCTGCCTATGGCGCAGGTGTTGCCAAGGCGCTCGGCATGGCTTGATTATCAAACCGACAGGAAAGAGAGGTGCCGCGCCGCTCAGTCCGGCGCGCCTGTCGTTTCTGCAACCGAGGCAGCTAAAGAATGGCAATCAGTTTCCTTACTATCCTCGGTTCGGTTCGCGAGAGCACCCCGCCGCGGCCAGCCCGGTTGGGGGAACGCGTGGCCAAAGCGCTGCATGGGCGCGTTGCCCACTGCGGCCTGTCTGAACTCATCGACCCGCTCGACTGGCCGCTCGGCACCCCCTTCAAGCCCCACTTTGCGTACGCGGCCGGCCAAGCTCCGGCGCACCTGGATGAGCTGGCGCAAAAGATCAGCGCGGCCGATGCCTTCGTGATGGTCAGCCCTGAATACAATCATTCGATGAGCCCCGCGCTCGCCAACCTACTCAATCACTTCGGCTCCTCGCTGTTTGCTTGGAAGCCCAGCCTCATCGTCACCTATTCAGCCGGCCAGTGGGGCGGAACGCGGGCCGCAATTGGAATGCGATCGTTCCTGTCCGAGCTTGGCTGCCTGCCAGTTTCGGCCATGATTCACGTCCCCAAGGCGCAAGAAATCTTCGATGAGGGCGGAGGGTACAAAGTCGATGCCGACCCTCAGGCGTGGGCCGATTATTTGGCACGCGGGATAAACCAGCTGACATGGTGGGCCGAGGCCGCGCAAAAGCAACGCGCGATTGCCGGCGACCCAAGCGAGGCTTTTCTCGGAACGCCCGCACAGCGCAACGCACCGAGCCGCCAGTAGCGCAAAGGGAAGCCGCCTGAACATGTCGCCGGCTACGTTCTGAGCTACGATTTGTCCGAGTGCTTAGATCAACGCCAACGCGGCATCCTTTGTGCCCCCTCCGCGCGCCAGCTGCAGGGCGCAATCGCGTGATAGCGCCCTGCGTTCTAAATCAGCCGAACAGCTTGCCCGCCGTCCGGGTGACGCGCGCGCCGAGATAGCGGGCACCGGCGAGTTCATCCTCGTCGGGCTGGCGGCTGCCATCGCCGCCGGCAATGGTCGTGGCGCCGTAGGGCGCACCACCGCGGACCTTGTCATGGCCTGACTGACCCGCAAACCCGTAGTCGAGCCCGACGATGGTCATTCCAAAGTGCAGCATGTTGGTGATGAGCGAAAACAGGGTGGTTTCCTGACCACCATGCTGGGTGGCGGTCGAGGTGAACGCGGCGCCGACCTTGCCATTGAGCGCGCCGCGCGCCCACAGCCCGCCGGCCTGATCCAGAAATGCCGCCATCTGTGAAGAAATCCGCCCAAACCGCGTGCCAGTGCCGATGACAATGGCATCGTAGTTCTCGAGGTCGCCCACGGTCGCGACCGGGGCAGCCTGCTCGAGCTTGAAGTGGCTGGCGCGAGCCACCTCCTCAGGTACGGTTTCGGGTACGCGCTTGATATCGACCGTGGCGCCCGCTTCGCGCGCACCTTCCGCGATGGCCTGCGCCATCGTCTCGATATGGCCGTAAGTCGAATAATAGAGGACGAGAACCTTGCTCATGACTGATTTCCTTCTGGATTGATCGGCATAGTTGAGGCGCCGAAGGCGTAGGCATCCATGCGCAGGACGCCGTAGGTGTTGCTGGTGTGCAGGCGCTCCACGGGGGCGCTCGCCCCCGCCGCACCTAGGGCAACGAACAGCGGCAGGAGATGCTCCTCGGTCGGATGGTTGCGCTGCGCATGCGGGGCGAGGCGGCGATAGGCGAGGAGATCGCAGGTGCGTCCCTCCTTGAGCGCCGCATCGAACCAGGCGGCGAAGGTGCTAACCCATTCGGGCTCTGCCATGCCTGCCTGGCCGCGCCAGCTCGAAAGGTCGTGCGTGAAGCTGCCGCTGGCGATGATCAGCACGCCTTCGTTTGCGAGCGGTGCGATCGCGCGGCCGACCTCTAGGTGATGCCCCGGACCAAGCTGGCTTTGCACCGATAGCTGAACCACCGGGATGTCGGCCTCCGGCCAGGCAAGCATC
Organism: Sphingopyxis sp. Geo48; assembly: GCF_949769155.1. Taxonomy (NCBI): domain Bacteria; kingdom Pseudomonadati; phylum Pseudomonadota; class Alphaproteobacteria; order Sphingomonadales; family Sphingopyxidaceae; genus Sphingopyxis; species Sphingopyxis sp. Geo48. The sequence continues at coordinate 377,883 of NZ_CATKPA010000004.1, forward strand.
AGCGGCACCCAGGCCCCATGGTCGAGCCCCCTTGCCGAATCCGTCGCCGAGGGAAGTCCGGCCTCGGCGAGAAGATCGACGATCCGGTCGGCAAGCTGCGGGTCACCCGGGGCGGGATAGGTCAGCCGGTACAGCGCGTCCGGAAAGCCCGCGAAGTCGTGGATCGTCCGGTTACGTTCGACCGCGTTGACGGTGGGGACGCGCGTTTCCCAGTGGGCGGATACCGCCAGGATTGCGCGCGGCCGCGGCATTGCCGTCGCCAGGCCCTTGAGGAAGTGGCGGGCGGCCACATCCTCAAAGGGCAGCGTCGGCGCACCGTGCGAAAGAAACAGCGGGCGGAGCATTTCGCTTACGCCTTCTGCTTCAGCGGGTTGCCGATGGCATTGGCGCCGTCGCCCATGATGGCCTGCGCCGCCAGCACGATGGTCCAGAACACCGGAAACTCCCAACCACCACCGGTATTGGAGAAGGTGAAGCCGTTGCCTGCGTGCGGCACGATCGCCCCGATCATGATCGGCAGCGCTGCCAGTGCCGCCCAGCGCGTCATGAAGCCCAGGATCAATGCGAGACCAAGCCCGATCTCGCCGGCCATGACCGGATAAGCCAGAATGCCGGGAAAGCCGATGCTTTCGAAGAAACCAGCCGTTCCGGCGGGCGTGAACACCAGGAGCTTGATCAGCCCGTGGGTGAGGAGGAGGGCGCCGCTGGTCACGCGGAGCAGGGCAATCGCCTGCGAAGTCGAAGCTGTTTGAGTCATGGTCAATCGTCCTGTGTGTCGTTGACCCTGAGGTACACGGTTGCACGAGTGCATGGCATTCGCAAAGTTTGACTAGTGGCCATGCGTTTTCGTATGGAAGTGCATGGATTGGGACGATCTCCGCACATTCCTCGCGATCGCCCGGCACGGTACGCTCTCCGCTGCCGCGCGCTCGCTTGGCGTAACCCAGCCGACGACGGGGCGCCGGCTCACGGCGATGGAAGAGCGCACGGGCGCGCGTCTGCTGCAGCGGCTGCCCGGCGGCTACGCCCTGACCCCGCTCGGTGAGACTATTCTTGGTAACGCAGAACGGGTCGAGGCAGAGGTTCTCGCCGCAGAGCGCACCATCACCGGGAAGGACATCGCGCTGGAAGGCCTGGTCAGGCTGACCACGGTCGATACGCTGGCCGCGCGGATCGTCACTCCGGCGCTCGCCGACCTGCAAGCGAAACACCCTGGCATCATTGTTGAGCTGGTTCCCGACACGCGTTCGCTCAGCCTGTCCAAGCGGGAGGCGGATATCGCTCTGCGCATGTCACGCTTCGAGGGGAACGAGGTGGCAGCCCGACGCGTCGGCGCGCTCGCCATGGGACTGTACGCATCTCCGGATATGGCCCGGCGCATCGCGGAGGGGCAAGCCCGCCTCGTAACGGTGCTCGACGATCAGGTGCACTTGCCGGAGGCCAAATGGCTGCGGGATGCCTTTCCCAATGCGCTTATCGGTTTTCGCTCCAACAGCCGCGAAGTGCAGGTTCACGCGACTCTTGCAGGCGCCGGGGTTGCGGCGCTCGCCCGCTATCGTGCCGATGGGGAGGGCGGGCTAGTTCGCCTGCACCCCGAAAGACCTGACCTTGTTCGAGACATCTGGATAGGTGTGCATGTCGACATGCGCCACATGCCGAGAGTGCGGGCAGTGACCGATACAGTTGTCGAAGCACTGCGGAAAAACGCCGCGATTCTCAATCCGGGTCACTGAACCCCAGGTGTTGATCGAGCAAGACAGGCTCGAGCACACGATGGATCCAGCTTTTCATCGCAATGCCTTGATCAACCGTCGCTGGATCCGCTGCTACCTAGAGAGCTACCTAGCGATCTGCGAGCGGAAATCCGGTTGGCCCAAGGGCCATTTAACACACAGAAATATAGAGGGAATTTGGTGGACGCACTAGGGCTCGAACCTAGGACCCGCTGATTAAGAGTCATTGGTTCTTCTAAAATATTGATCTTGTGTCTTTTTATTCTTTCCGTTTTCGTTGGGGCCTCCCACACGTAAACGGCAAACAGGCCAAAGGTTTTTAGGTCGTCGGCCCCGTTATTTCTCACACGGTCAGGGCCTGAAATGATAGGGATAGATTGTCCGTATGTCGCAGATTTATTGGCCACATATGGCCAAATGCCTGTGCGGTAAATCGTTCTTCAGATGACCTCAGCCAAGAACTTGAGGTGATAGCGAGCATGGCGATGCTCACCCGTTCGGTAAAGCGCTCCGAGCTCGACCAGCTTTGTTAGATCGCGCGTAGCCGTCGCAGGAGCGGCGCCGGTGATCGTTTGATAGTTGCGAGCACTCAATCCACCTGTGAAGCCATCAGGGCCTTCCGCGAATATGCGTAGGATAGCTTTCTCCTGTCGTTCGTTGATTTGCCCTTGGATGCTGTCGAACAGGCGTGTCTTTCCGATCAAAAAGCGAACCTCGAGCAGGGTGCGTTCCTGCGCTTCCAGCACGATCGCTCCGAACCAGTTCAACCAGTCGTCGATCCCGAGATCGCGGCTCCCTCTATGAAGAGCGGCGTAATAGTCTTTGCGATGCCGATGGATGGTTTTGGCCAGAGCGGTCAGTGTGGGCGCGTTCAGGGCTTGCGCGAGAGCCTTTTCCGCGATCGCTCTCCCGATACGTCCATTGCCGTCCTCAAAGGGGTGGATGCTTTCGAACCAGAGATGAGCAATGCCAGCGCGCAAGACGGGGCCGAGCGGCTTCCTCCCGTCCGGTGCGCTATCGTTGAACCAGGCAATGAAGGCTTTCATCTCCCCCGCGACCTCAGATGAGGGCGGTGCTTCGAAGTGGACGCGCGGCGCATGGAGAGGGCCCGAAACGATCTGCATCGCATCCTCATGCGTTCGATAACGCCCGACGTCGACGATATCGCGCCTGCCGTTCATCAGCATTGCGTGCCAGTTGAACAGAAGCTCGTCGTTCAAGGGCATTGCGTAGCGTTGAAACAGGTCCGCCATGAGCTCGGCGGCGCCCGCCTCGGCATTGCCGACGCGCCGTTTTTCAGCAGTCAGGCCCAAGTGGCGGGCGAGGGACGACTGCACGCTTGCGCGATCCAGAATCTCACCCTCGATCGCTGAGCTCTCGATCGTTTCCTGAGAGATGAGGTCCAGCGTTAAACCCTGCCGCGCTTCCTGATCGACGTGATGTAGTGCGCCGATGACAACGCCGGCTCCCTTTAGGAAACTGGCCTCCACATCCTGGAGGAGGGAAGGGGAATAACGGAATGACGGCCAGTCTGCTTGTTGCCAATTCCACTGCATGATCGATACCGAGCCCTTCTATCGATCACGATAGCGGTATTTTATGATCGATAGAAGCACCTTCTATCGATCATCCGCACTCGGCCCATTGAGCTTCCGAAATCATTTTGTTCCTGTAAGGAGCCCAACCCCACGCCGTAACTGATTACAGGATCGCATCCATTTCATGATTCCCAAGAGCCGTCGCAAGCGAATTTCCAAAGCACCAGTGCTCCCGGCCCAACCAAATAAGAAACGCGGTCCCAAGCCGCGCGCTATCGTGGAGTTTCCCGAGCCGAACTCGACCATGTGGGGCGATCGGGACATATTCCACGAGGCGCTGGCGCTGCATATGGAACGGCACGGCGACACCGCGTGGCATCTGCATAAAGCGATTATTGGACCAAAGGACCGTATCGACCGGAAGACCATCGTGCATTGGGTCGCTGGCACAAAGGTACCGCGATCCGTTACAAGCCTGGAAATTCTGAGCCGCATCGAGACGCGCTATCGCCTTCCGGCCGGTTACTTCGCCGCCAAGCTTCCGCATACCGGGCGAGCGGGGAGCGGGCATACCAAACTCGGCGAGATGAGTGTGGCGGAACGCCGCCGGATGGCCTGGCATCTGCCCAATGATTTTGACAGGCGCCCCCTTCGCGAGCGCCGCGAGATTTTGGACTGGGTACGGAAGGTCATTATTTCCGGCGCCACCGACTATCGTCGCTATCAGGCCATGGCCATGCGGCAACGTTATGCGCTTCGCTTCCCGGATCTGAACAACATTCGGCCGCAGGTCCCGGTTGAGCCTGCCGAAGAGTTCGACCTCGGCGAACTGGATGACATCGAACTCGAACTCGTGTCGACATCGCGCGATGCCCCGCGAGCGTTGGCGGAGGAAGTCGCACATCTCATTCAATTCAAGACGGCGACGCTTACCGAGATCGGTTATCAGCGCAACGGCGTCTGGAATGAGCAGACCGCGCTTCAAAAAGTCGATCATCTTGGACTGCTATTCGGCGCGCTCGCCGCGTCGCCCGACGGGGCAGTCGCTGGTTTGGGCGTGCCACTCGCCAAGCTCAGCGTCGCTCTGCTGGTTTTTCCTGCCGTCTGGGACTGGTACGTAAGATGGCGAGAGCGGCGGCGCGGCTTCTTTACTATCTGGGAAGTCAACATGGTGCAGCTTGGGTTGGCGATGACCCGCGCGGACACCGGCTGGCTCCGGCAGCGACCGGATCTGGCGCATAGGCTGCGCCAGATCCCCGGGTTGGTGTCGGAAGCGGACATCCAAGCTGCGCAATCGGATTGGGACGGGGTTTGCGAGGCCTTCTACTCTCACGGCATGGTCCGAGCGAAAGAGATTCAGCGTGTCGCAAAGGTCCATCGCGATACGTTCGAACCGATTATGGTCGAGCTGGAGGCGGATAGCCCCATCGGCGAGTATCGGCGGATCGCGGAGGAGATTGTACGGTTGATGCCGTCTGCGGGGCGCTATCCTCGTCCGGCAGCCGAAGCCATGCGTTCGTTGCTCTTGATCCGGCTCGGGCTGCATTTGGGCATCCGACAACGAAACATGCGGGAACTGCTCCTTTGTCCGCGTGGCGGGACTCCGAGGTCGGAGCGCCAGCTTGAAGCGCAGAGGTGCGACGAACTGCGCTGGAGCACCAAGGAGAAGGGGTGGGAGGTGCTCATCCCCGCTGCGGCCTTCAAGAACGCGAATTCCTCTTTCTTCGCGAAGCGGCCGTATCGGCTGCTGCTGCCGGACGTTGGAGATCTCTATCGCTTTATTGATAGATATATCCGGATACATCGCCCGGTTCTGCTCAACGGTGCTCCGGATCCCGGCAACTTCTTTGTGAAGACGGTAAAATCCACCAGCCGAGAAGCCGCATACAGCCAGTCTGCATTCTATGAAGCATGGCGGCTGACCATTCAGCGCTATGGGATTTTCAACCCCTATACCAAGCGTGGAGCGATTGAGGGATTGTTGCCGCATGGGCCTCATAATGTGCGCGATGTTCTTGCCACGCATATCCTCAAAGAAACCGGATCGTACGAGCAGGCGGGCTATGCAATTCAAGATACCGCAGATGTGGTCGCCCAGCATTACGGGCGGTTTCTGCCGGAGAACAAAATTGCGCTGGCAGCGAAAGTGATCAACCAAGTCTGGGCTGTGGCTTGAGAACAGCAGGGGAGGCGATGGCGGCGGCGTCCGATTTGCGCCTGATTTCGGACCTCCAGTCAAACTGGGCGCGTGCCCCGATAGCGGACACTAATTGGCTCTCGCGAGAACGATCGAAATTTCGGACAGTTGGGAATGTCTTTCTTTTGGGGCCACATAGTGAGATATGCTGTCTTGGCCCTTCAGAACTCAAAACCGCGTGCTCGTGATCACTGCGTCCAGCAACACCTTGACCGCCGAGACCGCCGGCCCTTCGATGAGCATCCCGCACTCGAGGTTCGTTGACTTCGACCGGCGCAGGAGGTTGGCCGAACCCACATAAGCCGCGACCCCATCCGCCAATACGATTTTCGCGTGGAAGGTTTCACTGGATGTATCTGCGCCGCCATAGTCGATGATCCGCGTTGCGGCTACCTTCACTCGTCGGCCCTCGACGCCGCACGAGTTAAGCTGGCTGGCATCCCTTAGCACCAGCAGCCGCTCAGTCGCGACAGTAGCCTCGAACAATTCGGCGGCCCAGGCCGCGCCGATGCGATCGACGTAAGGGATCATTATCGTGAAGCGCTCGCGCGCTAAGCCCGCAATGTGCTGGAACGCATCGGTCGTTCTCGTCAACGCGACGTAGTCGCTTGCAAGGTCGGCAGCGAGCGCATCCGCGAGGCGGCTCGGCTCAGGTGGCATTGTGACCACAAGCCGGGCCGTGGCTTTGGGTGATACGAGGATTTCGCCTGACATCAGGGCAGCTTGGGATCGAAGAAGCCGATGAGGTCGGGCGCGATCCGCGGCTCCCATTCTGGACCTTTTCCGCCCTTCAACACCGCCCGTGACAGTAGCAAGTTCGAAGCGATACAGCTGACTTCGGACACCATGACGCAAGCGGGGCAGGCACCGCCGCGTGAATCGCACAGTGTGCCTGACCCACACCTGAGCGTCCGGGGTTCCAGCGCGCGCTTGAGGAAGGCGTCGGCATAGTTGCGCCACATGGCGGAGATGTTGCCGAGATCCGGCGTCATACCTTTGCGGTAGATCACGAAGGACAGATCGGCAGGAAAGATATGCTCCCCAACGCCGTCCCGATCGACGCCGGAGGTGTCGGCGAGGGAATGCATCATCTGATGGGACAAAGTGTGCAACAGGAGATAGACGTAGGCTGGCAGCGTGCGCGGATAGCCGCCGGTGCCCTCGCGATCCTTGAACACCTCCAAGAACGGGCCGAAGTCGTCGTAGCGCTCGAGATAGGCGCGCCCGACTTGGTCCTCCGGGACATCGATGATCTGGTTCGCCTTGAGCCAGCGAACGACACGGGCTTCATCCAGTTTGAAGTAGAGGGCCTCGTTCAGCTGCTGTGTGACGTAGATCGGACGCTTGTTGTCGGGGATCGGCAGCTGGTCGAACGCCTTCAGCCGAACTGGCATATCGACACGCTGACCGTTGTGCTCTCTCTGATAGATCGGAGTGGCGGAGACGCGAGTGTAGCCGAAGCTGAACTCGCAGATCGGCAGACCCCGGATGAGAACCAGCCGCTGGACGCCGAGGTGGCTCAGAAGCGATCCGGTTGCCTCCTGATACTTCTCTTTACGTGCCGGATCGTTGACGACGTCGGTCAGCGCGATGTCGGGGTTCATGACATCGACCGCTCCATGACGCGTCATTGCCAGCTCGATGTGTTCGCGCACGAATGCGTCATGCTGGATCGTGAGGCGGATCGGGTCGTACCGGCGTGTCCAGTCCTCTCGCACGGCGATCGCCTTCAGGACGGAAGGACTGCCGAGCTGCCCGCGTTCGACGATGCCATCGGCGAACCATCCCTCGCGGAGCGTCATCGCGTTGTCGCGATGCCGACGAGCCGCGTCGCCACGGCCCGATGTATCCGCCTTGTCGGCCATGCTGATGTACGTCTCGTACTCTTCCCACTCGTCCTTCCGAGACTGATCCGCCTCGACACTCTGGCGAATCTGGTCCTCTGAGGGTTCGGCGAAGGGGATGTCGTGGATCTGGGCCAGTCGGGAAATCAGCGCATCGCGTCGCTTCGGTGTCATCAGCTCGACGACGCCGCTGTCCTCGAACACGATGAAGCTGGTCCGCTGGACGTAGAAAGTCGAGTTCGCCCGATATGAGACCGGGAGCATGTTGACCTCGATCCACTGAAACGCACGGCCACCATCGTTTTGCTGGATCTGGAGGCGACGCAAGACGTCGGGGTTCGCCTTCTTGAGCGACCGGGTCTCACCGCATCCCTCGCAGACGTAACGCCACTCGGAGAATACTGGTGCTGCATTCCTCAGCTTGAAGCTCGTCGAGCCGCAGGTGCACATCTTGATCTGACGCGTGTCCTGCGTTTGGGGATCGAAATTGTAATTGAACGGGCTGAGTGGTTCGATGTCGCCCGACCAATGCGCGTAGACCACGTCAATCTGTGTCCAGCGCGCCTCATGACCGTTGCATTTCTTCGGAAGCGGCTGACGCGCCTGGTCGGCGATGCTGTCGAATTCGCGGGTCGAGCCGCAGATCCCGCAACGGTAGAGGAGCGGGTAGGGGACGTAGCCGACTCTGTCGGGACTGGTCATCTGGAAGTCTGTGCGGAGCACCCGCGCGTCGCCGGTCTTGGAATCGCGGAAGGGCGTGTCGAGAACAAGCTCGGGCAACGCGTCAGGCAGGACCTTGACGACACGGTCGCGCCAGTTGGTCACGGCATCGTCGAGATTCTCGAAGATCAGGTCGATGGTGGTGGGCTTCAGATCCTTAGCTTCGTTTGCCAGCGGGACCGATCGGCAGATCCCCTTGCCACCTTCCCACGTCATCAGCACGCCAGGAGCATATGACCCGGCGATCTGGACGCGCGATCTGGACATCGTCGGCGGTTCGAGCGGATCCGGATCGCTGCGTTGTGAGCCGTAGGCCGATGGGCGGCGCACTTGCGCGTTCCGCCAGTCCTTTCCGTTCGTGTCAGCCATTGCTTCCCCCGTCGGCATCCAACTCGGACGCGGTCCCGCGCTGCGTCCTGATCGCCTTCATAACCTTCGCGAGATCGCGCCTGTCGACGTCTGGTGTCCGTCCCTTGGAGAGCGGATCGCGCATGGCCGCGACGATATAGCCGGCCTCGTCCACGTCGCGAAGCGAGGTCATGGGAGGCTTGAAGACCGGAATGTCAGTCCAGTAGTCACGCAGGCTGGAGATCGTGTTGCGGCCAGATATATCGCGGGCGAAGTTCTCGACCTGCTTATCGACGAGCCCGCGGTAGAATTCCTCGTAGTGCGGCGAACCAAGGTTCGATGCGCCCTTTCCTGCGAATCCGCTCGCGCGCAGCATGAAGGCGACAAGTTCCTTGGTAAAGCCAAGGTGGTCGCGCTGCTCCATCGCGGACAGGCGGCTGACTTGGTCCATGTGCGCGACCTCGAACTTGCGGGCGTCGTCCTTAACGATGAAGTCCCGTGCCTCGCGCAGCATAGCCCATGCCTGGACGTAGGAGGCCATCGTGCGCCTGATCGCGTTCTCAGCCCAGCGCTCCACCGCCGGAGGGGCAATCATGCGCTCCAGAAAACGGTGGAAGATGTCGTGCGTCTCCACCACATAGCGGTCGCGGCGGTTCTGCGGCGTGGGCAGCAGCATGACGAAGCCGACATGGGTGCGACCGACGCGGCTCGACGCCTGGATGTATTCAGCGATGTCGGAAGGTAGCCCGGCGAAGAACATGCTGTTGAACCGATCGACGTCGACGCCATGACTGATCGCCGACGTGGCGACGATGTTGCGGACGGTTTCGGCGACGTCAGGATAGTCGGTGCCGGCGAACGACCTGTCCGCGGCCTCCATCACGCCCTGGATTTCCTTCATGTCGATGCCACCGGAGATGAGGCGGCTGTCGAACGCAGCATGCGCGCGTCCGATGCGTCGATGCTCCTGCTCAACTGCGGCGCTGAGGGCGTCGATGACCTGGTCACCGCCCTTCTTGTTGGTGACGTAGGCGAGAGCGATGCGGTGCAGGTCGATCAGCGCGAGGATCTCCGCCTCGCGTCCCTGCTCAACCGCGCGATCGACCGCCGCACGGTGCCAGTCGCCCTCACGGCCGGGGGATATCGCTGCGCGGAGAAACGCGATCGTCTGCTTCCGCCTTGTGTCGTCCAGAATACCGTCCCAAAGCGCCGTGATGATGCCATGGAACGCGGCGAGGACACCCACCGTCGTCACCGTGTGCGTCGCGTCGTTTGTCATCAGCGAGACGTAGAGCCGCATCCAGGGAGCGGTGGCCTCGGGCGCCTGTGCGAACGGAAGCGACTTTGCAAGCCCGACACGGTCCGCGTTATCCTCCGGCGCCTCGGCGGGTTCGGCGAAGAAAGAATGATAGAGGTCGGGTCCAGGATAGGGGAAACGGAGCGGGGTGCGCTGATATAGGGTTTCGAGCTGCCGCTCCGGAGCTGAGATCGTCGCCGTCGCGGCGATGATCTTGGGCATCCGCGGGGCACCCCAGCCATCACCGGTCCAGCGCCGCGCGACGGCTAGGCCGTCTCCGGCCATGTCGGCAATATCCTCGAGCGTCGTGTCGAGCAGGGTGTCGAACAGCCCGCTGAATGTGCCAAGGCTCTCCTCAAGGAGGTGCGCCTCGTCCTGGATGATGAGCGACGGGAACGGGTCGTGGAAAATGCGCTTGCCATTGGCGTAGGCGGGGAACACGTTCGAACAGCGCTCAGTAGCTGGATCACGCTTGAGATCCGCCTCGCTGCGCGGGTTGTCGAGATTGCCGTGCGCGTCGATGCGGCGTGCAAGACCGAACATGCCCACCACCTTGCTGATCGTGCTGGTGTTCTGACCAAGCATCGCAAGCTTGTCGACCGTGCCGAGAACGATGGACGGAGCACGGGCGTAGACGGCGTCGTCGGTCAGCAGAAACGGCAGGGGATGCCGGCCACCATGGGCGCGGTTCCAGCCGCATGCGTCGTTGAAGCACTGGATCACGGCCCGCCGGCCGTAGTGTCCCTCGGTCTCATCGCGCCTGAGCCCGGTCGGATTGCCGCAGACCGGACATTCGGGGATCTTGTCGTATGCTTCGCGCGCATCGACGTATCGGCGAGCGCGGTCGCGCAGCTCGTCGTCGCCGGTCTCGCCATCGAGATCGCGGTCGTCAGGATGGTCGTGGTCGGTCGAGAGTGGGATTTCCGCCTTGAAAACGTTGTAGTGGTTCGGCGTGTTCTGGCTGCCGACCCAGAAGCCCATCTCGAACGGCCAAGAGCCGACCGAGTGCTTCTTGCGGACCATCTCGGCCCGAACGACCAGCTTCAGCAGACGCTGCGCCTGCTGGAGCGTGAGGAGCCGCAGAGGGTAGCGGATCATCGCCGTGATGCCGCGGTCCTTGCCGCGTAGACGATCGAGGAACATCGCGAACAGCAGGGTTCCGTAGAAAGCTTCGGACTTCCCGCCGCCCGTTGGGAAGTAGAGCAGGCTCACCCCGTCCTCGTCGAGGAGGGGATCGTGCGCCTCTCGCCATTCGTCCATGCGCGAGGCGAAGACCGGGACATGGGCGAGGACGAAGGCCATTTGGAACAGGCGCCAGCCGCGCTTGTCGTCGAATGCGTCGCGGAGCGCGAACGCCTCGTTGGTCATCGTCCATGCGCGCCAAGGCGCCGCCCTCAGTTCGAGCGAGCGGCGGTCTCCGCCTCCAGCGGCGAGCGCGTCCGCGGCCTTCTTCGAGGCGATGAGCAGTTCGACGCCGCGCTCAATGTATCGCGCTTCGGCGCGTTGCGAGACGATGTCCTTACGCAGGCGAGCGGCCTCTATCACCGCGTCTGCTGGTTCAAGGCCAGCTGTGACCGTGTCCCTCAGCCTGATTTCCTGTTCGTCGATCCACTTCACGTAGGCGCGGGGCAGCGCCAGTAGACGCGAGGCGTCGAAATCAGGGTCCTTCAGGACCGCGAATTGATACGGAAGGTCGATGTTGCGCGCGACGATGCGGGGCTGCGCAAAGCGAGGGGCGCAGGTGGTGCGCAGGGTGAGCGTCGAGCCGCCATCGGACGCCTCGACGCCGCAGTTCAGACCGATCGCCGGATAGTGGAGATGCTCGCGGAACCGGTAGGACGGTTCGACGCGATCCAGCCGCAGCGGGCGGTGCGCATCGTTGGGAAGCTCGATGGTGAGACCCGCGTCGAACACGGTGTTGCATCGGCCGCGGGCGTCGGGAGCGGTGAGCTCAGCCGACTGGTTGTCGAGCATCACCCGCATCGAGAGGGCGCTCACATCCAGGAAGTCTGCCTGCCGTTCGACCCTGACGACGACGCGCGACAGGTCGGGGAGGATGCAGTTCCGATCGACCGGGCGGGCCGCGAGACCCGCCATCGCCAGATTCCATTTTTCTTCTGTCAGCGTGTCGCCAGGCTGGACGGTCACGTCGCGCCAAGCCATGCTCGCGCCAGATCCTACGACCCATGCTTCCAGCTGGGAGCTGATGGCATCGCACATTGAGCGATTGTAGGCTTCGACGGTCGACGCCAGCACATCGTCGGCTGCGCCCAGTGCGAATTCCAGCACCGGCAGGTCGAGGTCGAGCCTGGTCCACTTCCCGGGGATCGGGGCCGGATCGACGAGGTTCAGTGGAAGTTCACGGCCTTCGCGCACCAGCCTCGCGATCGGTGGGACGGGAGGCTTGATGTCATCCGGCGTGTTCGGGTTAGTGTCGGCTTGGTCGTCGTCGCCCTTGGCGTCTGTGTCTGGTTCTGCGTCGCCGCTCAGCAGCTTGATTCCATGCGCGGCGTAGGCCTTCCTGCGAACCTCGGCGAGGATTTGCGCCCTAGTCGCACGGACCTTCGCGCGCTTCGTCTCGTCCATTCCTTTCCAGTCGGGCCGATCGACGCCGGCTGCCTGGAGAGCGGGCGTGCGCTCCGTGCGGATAGCATCGTCGATCTGCTGCTGGATGTTCGTCCTCAGTCTGAAATCGAAGTCGAGCTCACCGCCTCCCGCTGCCAGATCCATCCAGCTGGGGATGACGCGCAGGTAGACGGAGAACCGGGGCGCGACGCGGATCGGCGCCGCCACGCCGGCGGCGGCCATCAGATCCACCCCGACCGCCGCGACGCGGATGTCGGTGGTCTCGTCATCCTGGCCCGTGACGTCGAAGCGCGGCAGCAGCTGCCCTGCGAAGATGCCGCGGCGGGGCGACCCTCCGCGAATGTTGCGTCCCCGCTCGTCGGCGCCGGCGACCCTTGCCACCAGCGCATTGACGAGAGAGTCGCACACTGCCTCCTTCAGCTCGACATCGATCGCGCCGAGTTCCTCGTTGGTCTTTCCCTTCACGACGCCGTGTAGCCCCGAACCTTGTCGACAATCGCGACGTGCTCCTCCGCCATCGACCGAAGGATCCTGATCTGATCCGTGTGGTCGCGGTTGCTCGCCATTGCTGCATGGGGATCGGTGAGTATCCCCCTGAACGCGTCGTGGAAGACATTGCCGAAGCGGACGCGGTGAGATCGTTGGGCTACCACTGCCCACCGCCAGAAGTTTGCGGCCATCCGTTCGCCGATCCCGAGAGCTCCGGTAAAGCGCATGAAGGTGGCTTCGTCCTGTGGAGCGTGCGGCACGACGTCGTGCAACGGCTTTTCGATCTCGTCATCGAGGTCGATCCAATATCGAGCTCGCTCGGGCGTCACCGTGGTATCTCCCATTGTTGCGACTAGGGCTCTGAGTTTCGATGTAGTGCTTAGTTCCGGTATCGCTGCGAAGCGCTCGGCAATCAGTTCGTGATAGTCGCGGATCTCCTGCGCGGCCGTCCGTTGGATGTTCACCAGCGTTCTCGCCCGCTCGACGAACCCGTGGCCGATGACGCAGACCTCGTCGCCCTCCTTCACCTGCGACGCCGCCCGCTCCACGAAGGTTGTGGTGGCGGCACCATCGTCCCGCAACACTATCTCGGTGTTGCGACGGGCTATGATGCGTTGCCCGTTCTTCAGATCGATCTCAACCAGGTTGCGCTCCCCGCGGCCGCCACTCAGGTCAATGACGGACCCATTGGGGAAGTCGACGTCGTCGGTTGGCATCTCAAAGCGCACGACGTGACGGCCGATCTCCTCGACCCTCTTACTCGACTTGGCCGCAAAGGATCGTAATCGTGCTGCGAGCGGGGCCAAGTCGATCTCGTCGGCTAGACGTTCCGCGTCTCTCGCGGCAAAGGCGAGCGTATCTGCGTCGGCCAGCACCGTCACGTGCCCGGGAAGCCATGGCTGGCTCAGCGTTGTCAGGATCGCCGTTCGCGTCGGAGCGACGATCACGACCCGCTTGAACTGGTTCCTGGCTGCCGCCGGAAGTTCGGAAACCGCACGGAGTACCCGCTCCCCGCCGAAGCGCACGAACTCGGATTCGATCCTAGGACCCAGCTTTGGGTTGGCGACGCCGAGGCGGTTGGCTGCGAACTCGGCGACAAGGTCGGATCTGAACACGAAGACGGACTTCGAACTGGATCTGAGCGCAGAAGGTATCACGCTCTCCAATAGAGTGGTCATCGGTGTCGCGCCATCGAAGCTGCGCATGAGATTACGCGCCGTTTCGAGCGCGCCATCCGGCGCATCGACTTGGCTGGCTAGACTTCTCGGGTCCGAGAGGTCGGCTAGATCCGCATTCACCCGGTAAACCGAGAGGAGGTCGTCGGCGGCCGCAGTTGATGTCTCGGTTTCGAGGAACCTGCTAAGCTCGGCCAGAGACCCAGGAAGCGAGGCGGTTCGACGAACGGTGGCAATGAGGCTTCGCGCAGTCGTCGCTCCATTGGGGTCGCCTCTTTCAGCTAAGCTGTTGGCCAAATGCCTGACTGCCTCGATGCCGCGGCCTGCATCTCCGAAGAACCCGTCGACGTCGATGCTGTCGCCACCTTCGAAGGTGGATGCGCCCGTGGCTGCGGACCTGACGATCTCGGCGGTTTCCGAGTAGGTGACGTGCCCGGATGACGGAATCACCTTCCCATTGCGGCCGGGGAGCTTGGTGCCAAGGATGTCGAAACAAGCGGTGCGGTATGTCCACGGGTCGTCGGCGATCGCGAGGATACCGGTGGTGGGGTGGACCTGTCGGAGGCAACTGACCATCTCGATCGCCTTGCCTACCCAGTCCCAGCCCAAGCGGTTTCGCGCGGTTCGCGTAAGATCGAGGATCAGGAGATCCGGGCTGTCTTTTATCGCCCGGAGGTCGACACCGATGCGGCTCTCCCCCCGCATGGTGTAGAGGAAGAAGTCTGCCTTGGCTGGATGGTCCGCGTCGCCGGAACGTCGCTGGGTCGCGATATCGGTCTTCGACCGCGTCCTCCAGAGCAGCGTGCTGTTCGACGACCTGTCGCCCCTTGGCGCCGCATGGGGAACAATCTCGTCGAGGATCGGATGTTCGAATTCGGCATAGTTGCGTCCATCAGACGCACGTCCAGTGAGTTTGCGAACGCGCGCCATCACCTGATGGAAATCCTTCGCGGCGTCTCCGCTGTCTTGGAGATACCGTTTGACATGCTCGAAGTTAACTTCGCCAAGCGTATGGCGGCCCACCTGGACCTGCCTGGCCTGCGCATGGGTGCTTCTCGCATAGGGGAACACGATCGCGCGGACGCGGTCCGCGCGGTGCCGGCCAGCCTCCCATGAGCCCTGGACCTCGACCTGCTCGGCGTCGGCGCTACCGACCGCAGCTATTGTTAGAAGGCCGGCTATCGCGGACGACGATACCCGCACCGGCGGCCACGGCATTACGACCTGAGTGGACCCATCGGATGCCACTTGCGCCGCAGAACGGACCAGCTGGGCGTAGGCTGGCGTGATTTCTGCGATGGCCGGTTGTCCGAGCTGATGGAATGGCTGTCTGGCGAGCGCTTCCATATAGCCGTCGATGTCGCGGGCGACACGTTCGGGCACGACCTCCTTCGCTGGCAGCGGAGCTGCTTGGCGGACCGCGTTGGATTGAGCCATTCTCGACAGCAGTTCTTGGCGCTTGTCCATGGCGGCCCGTCGCTGATCAGCGTGATCGTGAAGCTCGCTGCCGGGCGGCTTTTGATGATGGCGAAACTTGGCCATCAGGCGTCTACCGCCTCTTGGACGAGCCGATAAGCGACGGAGGCAGCGACTTCGGCATCTCCGCTCTCGTCGAGCGCGGCCGCGAACAGGGGCGGTGCCGGAAGGTCGAGTTCCCTCAGTAGCGTGACGGAGACGGCGGCGGTTCCCGACACGCGCCGATATCGGTTGTCGACGGCAGCAGTGTTGAGCAGCTTGACCGCCAACTCAAGCTGCTCAGGATCGTCCCCTGTGAGAACGATGGTGTGGTTCTCGCTGACGAATCCGCCCCATCTGGAAGAGATCGCCGGATCGACCATCGCAGCGACCAGCCGACGCGGCTGCTTGTCGTTGGTCGTGCGCTGCATGACCGCCGCCGCGCCGGTGATGATCGCGGTACTATCGTCGGGGAAGGTCACGAAGTCGATTCCGGCACCCTTCTTTCCGGCGGGCCGACATAGTTCCCCTGGCCGGACGTTCTTCGCCCAGATCAATGGATATCCGCGCTGCGCGCGACCGAGCTCGGGGACGAGGCGCCCCGTCTCGCGGTTCCATACGAAGTACCCTGCGCGCGCCGTCACGCCGTAGTCGGCCAGCGTCGATCCCCCGACCAGTCTTGGATCTATGGCGGGCAGCGGCCAAGCGTCGCCGGGCTCGACGGGTAGGGTTTGCTCAACCAGAGGATTGCTCGAGGGCATAAGGCCGACGATGGGGAAGCGAACAGGGGCGCGGGGGTCGTGTGCCTTGCCCTTTTTCACGATGAGCACGCTGATGTCCTGCGCGACGTCGATGAACACACCATCCCGACCAGCGATTGAGCCGACGGCGAGGACCTCCGCCTGAGCGCGAATGAACGTCCGCATCCGATCGTATAGCGGCCCCGCCCTGAAGCTTGAAGGGATTACCAAGGCAACTATGCCACCGGGCCGTGCGTGTCGAAGGCACAGCTCGGTGAACAGCGCATACTTGTTGATATGACCGCTGTGCGCGACCTTCCGCCAAGCCTCGCCGCGTACTTCGTCGATGGCCATCCGACCATAGGGTGGGTTTGCGATGACTAGGCCATAGGACGCGGGAATCGTAACTTGCAGGGCGTCGCCCGTGAGGATCACATCACGCGGAAGCGGCGATCCAAGCCGCTCCGCGATGAGTCGACTCGACAGTGTGGCGAGGCCCGTATCGATTTCGATCCCGTTCAGCCGATAGGCGACCTCGTCAGCATTCAAGCCAGCGATTGCCATGCGGCCCGCAAGTGTCGAGAGGAAGGCGGCCCCGCCGGCCGCCGGGTCGAGGACAGTGTCGGTCTCGAGATCGAAGCCGGCGCCGATCGCCAGATCGATGACCGCGTCGGCGACGGTCGGCGGTGTGAAGTATGTGGCCTGCGACCGACGGACCTTCGTCGGGAGTAGCAACGTGTAGAGGGTGCCGATCCAGTAGTGCCGCTCGTCGGCAGGTAGTGCGTGCAGGATTTCGCGGAACGCGTCGAGGCGCGGGTCCGATCCGGTATCGGACAGGAGATCGAGGCAAACGTCGGCGCGCGACTGTGCGCTTGTCGCGCTCTTGGCGAGTGAACGCGCCGCGGATCTCGCATGGGCGAGCACTGCCGCTTTGACCCCTTTGTCGTTCATTTCCCCCTCCCGGCCATGGCCACGCCGCAGCCCACCGCGCTTATAGGATGGAGGCGCGCGGCGGCAACATCACTTATTTCAGTATTTGCAGATTGTTTGGATCAACTTGGGTGCCCGCGAACATTCCTCATTGATCCAGTATTTCGGAAAACTTATCTTCATGGCGAACCGACCGGCGATGTACGCTGTTTCACCTGGCACCACCCCGAAACCGGTCGCCTCGAAGCGGCGGCCCCTTTTTGCGAATGCGCCCTCAAAATTACGAGCTAGCGCCCTACATTAAGGTACTCAATCTGGGATACGCGATCAGTAATGATGGGATGGTCTAGTAAAATGTATTTCATGGGGCTTTCTAAAGCAGATCGCAAAAAACTCGAAACCGAGGTGGTCTCCAATGCGGCACGTCTGAAATTGACCCGTCTCGTTCGCCAGAGATGCGAGATTCGGCATGGCGACGGCGACGGGGGTAACATCGAGATCATCAATCGCAATCAGATGGTAAACACCGCACGGACCGTGCTCGGGCTGCCGATCTATCGGCTCGAACCGGACGACATGGGCATGTATATGAGCGAGGAGTTCGCTTGGCATGCTGCCGAGACCGAACTTATCATGCGCCGACCGGATACGCCGCAACTCGTCGAGACCCTAGGCGACATGCTCGAACAGGGGATGCTTAACGTCGATGCCGTCAACACGGTCTTGAGTGAGGATAACAGCTCGGTGCGTTTCGAGGCCAAGGGCTTCGACGAGAACGTCTCGGTTAAGCTCCTGTCCGATATCACGATCGAGGAAGAGAGCGAAGACGCCGATCATCCTAATATCCGTCTGCTCATTGAGCGGATGGAGGGGACCTTTGAGAAGAAGGACTATGCGGGCGTGCTCCATGCGAGCGCGACGGTGTTCGAGACATTGGCAAAGGTCGTATTCCACAACCCGGATGTCGAGAAGGGCACGCTTGGGGCGATCTTCGAAGGTTATCGGAAGCGTTCTGAACTCCCGGAACCGTTGCTCGACTATATTCTCGATACGTACAGATGGCGAAACACCGAACCTCTTGCCGGCCATGGCGCGACCAAAGAACCGTCAGTGACGGCGAAAGATGCGTCGGTTCTGATTGAGATTACAAAGATGTGCGTTCGCCTGGAGCGCCGCCTCGCGACGCAGGAGATCGACGGGATTGCGCAAGTACCGAATAGCGCCGGTGCACCGCCTCCGCCCAAACCTCCCGCCGCGTCTAATAGGAGAGAGAAGCGGAAGGCCGCCAAACCCAGGAGCAAAGGAAGATCGTGATTGCCGACAGCTACAGGACGACGTAGCCCCGCCGCCGTGAGCAAAATCTGGAGATGACGATCACATGGGCGATGGTAAAGACGCCGCAGACTCGGGGGCGCCTTCGAAGCCCCGGCGCGATGTAGTCAAGCTGGCTGAGGGAATCGTAAACCTGGGGCCAAACGAATTCACGCGAAGCGTTATGCATGGCGTCGCGCAGTTGCTGACGCAGCGCGAGAACCCACTGCGGCTCAACCTATTTGCCGTATCGATTCGCATCTATCTCGACCATCTGATGGACGCGCTAGCGCCGCAGGCGCAAGTCGAGGCGTGCCGCTGGTACAAGCTCGTGAAAGGCCAAGACAAGCCCGTTCGCGCGCAGCGCCTCGCCTATGCGCTTCACGGGGGCTTCACAGAGCAAGAAATCACAGAGCTCACTGGCATCGAGGTGAAGGAGCTTCTTGATGAAGTAATCGCTGCTTATCAGCTGCTGAATAAGCATGTCCACGGCCGGGACGAGACGATTGTTCGAGACGGCGAGGAGCAGGACGCGATTATCGAGGATGTGCTGCTCGCGCTGTCCACCCTGCTGGAAGAATATTGGGAGTTCCGCCAACAGATCACCGCGGCCATCGTCGATCGGTTCCAGTCTGAGGCGGTAGATGCTTTCACGCGGGAAACCGTCGAAGACATCGACATTCTTGCCACCCACCACACCGTAGACTGGGTCGGTATCGATGAACGCGAAGTCGTGATGATCGACGCGACCTATATCGAATATGAGGTTACTGGGTCGATCGGCGTAACGCTGATTTATGGCTCGGGCAGCGACCGCGCGCGGGGTGACGGCGCTGAGACCTCTGAAGAGTTTCCGATTTCGCTACGCTTCCGTATGCCGGTCGATCACCCGCATGATTTCGATATGGCCGACATTACCAGAGCGGTTGATACATCGAGCTGGTTTGACAATGGCGAGGAGGACGATGAGGATGGGCCTGACGATAACGTCTTAATTCCATCCCCATTCTAGGGCTGTCGACGGCCATTCCAGCCGGCGCTCGCTCGAATGGCAGCGACGCGGGTCCGAAAACAAGAGGGGCCTCTAACGCTGTGGTCGCGCCGGGCAAAGACAGCAGGGTGAAGCTGTGGCTCCCGAATAAGCCACAGGAGCTCGATCAGAAACGAAGCAAGGAAGCCCCTGCGGATCATTCCGACGCTGCGTACCGACACCTCTTCAGAGAACTTGCTGAGAGGTGCTTAACCACCCGGCACATCGCGAACGTCCACTTCCCTCAATTTCCTGCTAAAAGCTGCCTGACCGCAAGCGGCCATTTGATGCGGCATCCGGATCAGATTACCCCCGGCATTGATCCGGCGGACGACAGAAATATGGAGAGCATCGTCAGCCCGCGCCGCACGCCCGATACGTCGATCGCTCCGCCAAGCGATACGCGTAAGGCTGGCGCCCTTGTTTCGCCGGGTGAAAAGCTGTCGGCCGGTAGTGCGGTCATGCCGGCACCGGCGAGCGCGCTGCTGATCTGTGCCGCGTTGCCGTCGGTGCCAAGCGGGACCCAAAGATGGTAGCCGCAGGGGTGGGCGGCGTAGCTCGCGCGCGGCAGAATCTCTGCCGCGATCGCCTGGCGCCGCATGGCCTCGGCGCGCGTTTCGGCGACCAGCCGGTCATAGCGTCCATCCTCGACCCAGCAGGTCAGGAGCGCCGCGTTTAGCGGTGGGGCCATCACATTGTTGTCGTGCACCTGTGCGGCCAAGGCCATGGCCTGACGCAGCGACGGTGCACGGACATGGGCGACGCGCAGCGCAGGCGAGATGATCTTCGAACTGGTGGCGATGTACCAGCCGAGCTCCGGCACAAGGCTGGACAGAGGCGCCAGCGGCTCCTCGTCAAGCAGGCCGTAGGCATCATCCTCGATGATCTGAACGCCGTACCGGCGCGCGACCTCGGCGATCGCCGCGCGCTCGTCGGCTTTCAGAGTCGCCGTGGTGGGATTATCGTTCGTCGGCACAAGGTAAAGTGCGGCAATCTTCCCTTTTCGGCAAAGGGCTTCGAGTTCCGCCGCTTCGATGCGGGCCATGGGCGCGAGCTTCAGCCCGGCCTTTCGGGCGAGCGCGAGGAAGCCCGGGTAGACATAAGGTCCGCAGGCAACCGTGTCGCCGGGCTTCAGTGTCGCGCCGATAATGGCGTGCAGGGCATTTTGCGAACCCGCGGTCACGACCACCTCGTCGGGATGGCTGGCCAAGCCGATTCGTTCAAAAATCCTTGTGCCTGCGATCCGGTCGGCTTCGCACCCGCCCGCGGGAGCGTAATGGAGACGGCCGCCCGCTCCGGGCGCGCTCAGCAGGGCACTGGTCGTTCGTTCCCACGATGCGAGCAGCGACCCGCCCTCGACTTCGGGCGGCATGTTCATGCCCGTATCGCGCGGAGGTGGCCCCGCAGCAATCATGTCCTGCGGCAGGACGAAGCTTCCGGCGCGTCCGCGTGCCACGATCAGCCCGCGGCTTCGCGCCCGGTCATAAGCCTTGGTGACGGTCGTGAGATCGACGCCGAGACGGGCGGCGAGATCGCGCTGCGGCGGCAAGCGGTCACCGGCGCGCAGTTCGCCCGATTCGATCGCCGCGGACACCGCGTCGGCGATCGCCAGATATTTGGGGCCGCCAGCGCGATCGAGATTGGGTATCCAATCCTTCTTGATCACGCTTGGTTACTCCTCCTTCGCGCGCGCATTGAGCTTGTCCCATAGCGCGCCTGTCCCCGCTTCCTGCGCCTTATTCACATATTGCGATGCGACCAGCCATCCCTTGATCGGATGCAGCGCGAGTACGCAAGGGATGATCATCAGCGGCACCGAGACAAGAGCGTGCATCCACCACGGCGGGCTAAACGCCACCTCGAACCACACCACCAGAAAGATCAGCGGGAAAGCGATGAAGCATAACGAAAAAAACGCCGGTCCATCGTCGGGCGTCGCAAAATCATAGTCCAAACCGCAGTTGGGACATTGATGCTCGACCTTCAGCCAGCGCTTGAACATTTTGCCCTTTCCGCAGCGCGGGCAGAGGCCGTGGAGGCCCGATTTATATATCCAGGCCCATTTCTCGCGGGCGTCGAGTTCATGAGCCATGTAAAATACCTACATATAGCCATACAATAGGCCATACATATAGTCGCGCCCGCGAAATGTCCAGTCGCTAGGAATCTCATTCGTGAGCGCGCATGGCTGGAGGGCGTGGTCGCAGCACATCCCAATCATCCGTCAATAACAGTGTACCGATTCAGATCACTGAGAGCCCCTTTGTCCCCGGCAGAAGGGTAGCAGTTAAGGATGCCAAAATGGGTGCGACGAACCAGGGGCCGCTATGTTGGGACAGGAATGGAAAGCGGTCGGTCCGCAATCGGCCATTCCGCGAAATACTCTCGCGGCGGCGATCTCTCCGGTTTTCCGATCTTAACCGGCCGAAGCGGCCTTGTCGGTAGCAAGGAACCGGATGTCATTCGCCAACTCATCGACCCGGTGTTCGATCGCATCCCAGGCGAACATGAAGCGCGCGCTGCCGCCGATGAAGGTGTAGAAACGCCAACCGCGTCCGGTCAGCCCTTCGAGGAGCGCATCGGACGCGTGAAGGAACACGGAATTGGATTCGACCGGGAAGGCGAGACGAACGCCCGAAATATCAACGATCGCGGCGGCAAGCCGCGCGGCGCAACGATTGGCATGTCGGGCGTTGCGAAGCCAGGCGCCGCTTTCGAACAATCCGATCCACGGCGCCGCCAGAAAACGCATTTTCGAGGCGAGCTGGCCCGCCTGTTTGCAGCGATAGTCAAAGTCGGTCGCGAGGGTGGTGTCGAAAAAGACGATCGCCTCGCCAGCCGCCATGCCATTCTTGGTGCCGCCGAAGCACAGCGCGTCGACGCCGGCGCGCCATGTCAGATCGGCGGGCGCGCAGTCGAGCGTGGCGCAGGCGTGGGCGAAGCGTGCGCCGTCCATATGCAGCTTGAGGCCAAGGTCACGGCATGTCGCTGCGATCGCCCGGATTTCCTCGATCGAGTAAACCTGTCCCGTCTCGGTCGGCTGGGTGATCGTGACGACGCGCGGTTTGGGAAAATGAATGTCCGACCGGCTGGTCGCAAGCGCGCGGATCGCTTCGGGGGTCAGCTTGCCACTATCGGTTTGGGCGACAAGCAGCTTGGACCCGTTGGAGAAGAATTCGGGCGCGCCGCACTCGTCGGTTTCGACGTGCGACGACGACGAGCAGATGACGCTGTGATAGGATTGGCAGAGCGCGGCGAGCGCGAGCGAATTGGCGGCAGTGCCGTTGAAGGCGAAAAAGACTTCGCACCGCGTGTCGAAAAGCGTCCGGAACTCGTCGGCGGCGCGCTGCGTCCATTCGTCGTCGCCATACGCCGGGGCCGATGCGCTGTTCGCGGCGGCCATCGCGGCCCACGCCTCCGGGCAAATCCCCGCATAATTGTCGCTTGCGAACTGCTGCGCCCGATCTGTCATGTCGAAACCCTTTCTTCAGAATGGAAGAAGCGGTTCGACGCCCGTGCGGCTTGAGGTCCCGTTTGTTGCCGGTCCGGCCACATCCCCCGCGAATAGCGGAGTACCACCTTGCTCGGGAGCAGGTTGGTGCCGGGCGTCGCCCCGGCTCTTGATGCTGAGCGCCCCCTAGGCGCCGCAATAATGGCTGTCAACGTCATTGCCCGCTGCCCCATGGGTGCGCGGCGCAATCGATCCGTCCGGCATGATAGGCCGCGCCGGGCGTACAATCCGCCGCGAGGAAGATCGGCCCGTCGAGATCGACGATCGAGCAATATTGGCCGAGCAGGAAGGCCGGCGCCATTGCCAGCGAGCTGCCGAGCATATTGCCGACCATGACCTCCAGACCCAGCGCCCGCGCGCGCCGCGCGAGACGTAGCCCGTCGGTCAGGCCGCCGCATTTGTCGAGCTTGATGTTGATCACCTGATAGAGCGGGGCGAGCCTTTCGAGGTCGTCGCTTGTTTGGACGCTCTCGTCGGCGGCGAGCGCGATGGGGAGCTCGACATCGGCAAGCGCCGAATCGGCGCCGACCGCGAAAGGCTGTTCGACAAGCTGGACCTGGGCGGACAGCAGCGCCGGAAGCAGGCGCGCGAGTTTTTCCGGGGTCAGGCTGCGATTGGCATCGACACCGATCCAGACGTCTGGGCGCGCCGTGCGCACCGCTGCGATCCGATCGCCATCCTCGGCGTCGCCGTTCAGCTTGATCTTGATAGCCTGAACCTGCGCGTGGCGTCGGGCCGCATCGGCCATGACATCGGGCGCGGCATTGCCGATGGTGTAGGTTGTCAGGAGCGGTTTTGGCGGCGGCATGTCCAGCAATTGCCATACCGGCAAGCCGATCCGCTGGGCCTGAAGATCCCACAGCGCACAGTCGAGTGCATTCCGCGCGCCGCCGGGCGGGAAGAGTCGCGCGACCTGCGCATGATCGATGCCTTGCGCGACGATCGGTCTGGCGTCGGTCAAAGCGGCGGCAATATCGAGCGGCATGTCGCCCAGATAAAACACGCCAGCGGCCTCGGCCTGTCCGACGCAGCCATCGGCTTCAAGCTGCACGACGACCGTTTCGACATCCTCGAAGACGCGATCGGCGATGCAAAATGGCTCGGCGAGCGGGAGGCGAACGATCTCGACTTCCATGCGCGCGGCACACCGGCCCAGCCGCGCCAGCGCGCGGTCCGGATCGGGAGAATCGAGAGGCACTGTCGCCATCATGCGGATTGGCTAATAGGGGGAGATTTTTCTGTCTATGATTTTATAAGACAAAAAACTGTCATTTCGGAAGGCGCGTCAGGACGACATCTTCGGGCGTGGGGGTTGATGGCCGGCATAGCCGGTGAAGGTCTGATGCAGGCGGGTCAGCTTTTCGAGGCGCGTTTCGATCTTCGTGCCGATTTGCCTGATCACGCTGTTCACCATCAGGTTCACGGCACAGACGAGCGCGACGGGCGAGCTCCAGAACATCCCCGTTTGCGTTGGCACGGCGAGGACGTGCGGGGTGAAGCGCGGCGCCCAATCGCAGAACAGGTCGGTGAGGACGATCAGCGGGATGCCGTGCTGTGCCGCCTGTTCGGCGATCAGATAGGATTGGCGCGAATAGCGGCGGATGTCGATGACGACGAGGCAGCGATCCTCGTCATCGTCGGTTGCGAAGACGTCGGCATAATTGCCCGCGGTCAAATCGACGAGGCGGACCCCGTCGCGCATGAATTGCAGATGGTTGGCGAGCAGCATTGCGATGCCGCGCTCGGTCTGGAAGCCCGCGATTTGAACCGTCCGCGACTTTGCGAGCAGTTCGACCGCCGCCGCCCATTGCGGCGTTTCGGCAAGGCGATAGACCGCGAGCAGCGATTTGACCTCGCGTTGCATCGAGCCGTCGGCTTCGTCGGAAAGGTCCGGCGCTTCGACGAAATGCTGGAGCTGTTCGCCGACCAGCCAGGGGAAACCCACTTCGCTGCTGTCCTTCAGCTCATTCTTCATCGCCTTGAAGTTGCGATAGCCGATCTTGCGCGTGAAGCGGCCGATCGTGATCTCGCTCACCCCCACCTTTTCCGCGAGCGTCACCGCGGTCTCGAACGCAAGGGTGGCGTAGTGGCGAAGGATGTAGGTCGCGATGGCGCGGTCGGCGGCGGAATAGCTCTCCATATCGGCCTGCAATCGCTGGAGCAGCGGGACATTGGGGATCGCGGGCGCATCCGCGACCGGCTCTGCCGAAGTCGGTTGCTCGTTGTCGACCGTCATATTTCCCTCTCGTCTGAAGTCGTTAAATCGTGTCAGAAATAACAACAAAACTATCAATTGACAGAAATATGTCAATGGGACTTAATTCTGTCGTAATCCGGCCTTGGGAACGCGAAAGCGATCCGGGCGCCGGTCATTCAGAACCGATCGAGGAGGTGCGCGATGACGTTGAACCGACAGACTTTTGAAATCCGTCATCGGCGTGGCAGCGCCGCTTTCCGGCGGCTCCTTGCTGGCAGCGCCCTTGCGGCCGCGGTTGCAGCATCATCGGCGGTGAGTGCGCAGGAGGCCGCCGAAGGGGGCGAGGGCGATGCGATCGTTGTCAGCGGCTATCGCTATCTCAGCGAAGACACGAGCGGCACCACGGGGCTCCCCGTGGCGATCGAGGATGTGCCGCAGTCGATCAGCCTCGTCAGCGAGGATTTTCTCGACGCGACCGATGCCAGAACGCTAGGCGATGTCGCGCAATATACGCCCGGTGCGCTGTTCGACGGCAATCCCGGCGGGACGTCATCGATCGTCAAGTTGCGCGGTTTTGCGGCGGGTAATGCGATCGATGGCCTGAACGTCGGCACGCTCGATTATGAGCCCGATTTTGCTACGCTCGAACGGCTCGAAATCGTCAAGGGGCCGACGTCGGTCGTCTATGGCGCCGCCAACCCCGGCGGGATCATCAATCAGGTGACGAAAGGCGCGAACGCAGGCACGCGGTCGCATGTCGAATTGCTCGGCGGCTCGTGGGGGCGCTGGCGGATTGAAGGGCAATTGGCTCGCGCGCTGAACGCCGCCGGTACGGTCCACGCGATCGGTATCGCCGTCCACGAGGAGGGCGATAGCTTCATGCAGCGGGTCAATTCGGCGAAGACGGTATTATACGCCGGTCTCGATGCCGACCTGTCGCCTGACCTGAAGGCCTATCTCCATGGTGGATATGAGCGCTACCGCCGCACATCGTTCGACGGCATCCCGACCTTTCCCGACGGGTCTCCGGCGCCGGTCGGCCGCTCCTTCTTCCTCGGTTCGGGCGATTTCGAACTGGTGACGCCGGTGGCGCGGGTGAACGGCGGGCTGGACTGGGAGGCGTCGGACGCCCTCTCGTTCAGCCTGAAGGCCAATTATCTGCGTTCAAACACGACGGGCGAGAGCGGGTTCGGGTTCGGCCTCGAGCCGAATGGCGACTTTTTCCTCGCGGTGAACAATATCACCAAGAGCGTGACCGAGGCGTTTAGCGCCGGGCTGTCGAGCGTTTACAAGCTCGACGATCTCGGCCTTGCCGACAGCTTCATCACGGTCGCCGCCAATTACCAGCATTATGATACCAAGCAGGCGGGGACGATCCCGGACATGCCGCAGGGCGATGTCGCGAACATCTTCGATGGCGTCGATGCGATCGAGGCGCTGTTCAACACCCGGACCTATCCGGGGATATTCGACTACAGTCTCAATCGCCGACTGCGCTATTTCACGCTTTCCAGCCAGGCCAGCATCAAGGTCGCCGAGCCGCTGACCCTGCTTGGCGGCATTTCGTGGGCCAAGCCCGACGTCAGCAAGCAGTCGGGCACCGGCCCCTGGCAGGATTTCAGCGGCGACAGCCAGACGAGCCTTCGCCTCGCGGCGACGCTGGAGCCGGTACGCGGGCTGAACCTCTATGCCTCGTACAGCGAATCCTTCCAGCCGCAGCTCTTTATCGATGCGGTTGGTGACGTGCTGGCCCCGTTATCGGGCGAACAATATGAGATCGGGGTCAAATATGTGTCGCCCGACCGGCGCCTGCTCCTCACCGGCGCGATCTTCGACGTCCGCCAGGCCAATCAGGCACGCTACGACCAAACGATCGACCTGATCGATCGTTATGTTGCGGTCGGCGAGGTCCGCCATCGCGGGCTCGAACTGCAAGCGGTCGGCGAGATCGCGCAGGGGTGGCAGGTCAATGCGGGCCTCGCCATCCTCGACCCGACGATCCGCAAGGATGATGATCCGACCCTGATCGGCAAGACCGTCACCTTCCTGCCCAAGAGCACCGCCAGCCTCCATACAAGCTATGAATTCGGCAACGCCTTCATCGGCGGGGGCGTCCGTTACGTCGACTCGGTGAAGACCGACATCGACCGCGCGACGCGCGACTTGCCGTCCTATGTGCTGGCCGACGTGTCGGCGGGTTATGATTTCGATCGCTTCCGCGTGCAGCTCAACGTCAAGAATATCTTCGACAAACATTATTTCGTGAACAACTATCAGACGCTGTTCTACGGAAATGTCGTCGGCGAGCCGCGGAGCGTGACGGTGTCGCTGCGCGCCGGTTTCTGATCGTTCGTGCGGGACGTGAGCGAAGGGAAGCAGGGTTTGTCGATCAAACGACAGGTGTGGGGAGCGCTGTTGTTCCTGACCGCCGTGGCCGCACCGGGGCAGCTTTCCGCGGGCGCGTCGCAAACGGCGCTGATCCACGACATCGTCTATGCCGGCGCGCGCGCGATCGATCCCGAGACCGGGCTCGACGCCATCCGCAACATCGCGGTCGATGGCGACCGGATCGTCGCGGTCAGCGAGGCGCCGCTCAAGGGACGCCGGACGATCGATGCCCGCGGGCTGGTCGCCGCGCCGGGCTTCATCGACATCCATTCGCACGCGACGACGCGCGAGGCGGCGGGCTATCAGGCGAAGGATGGGGTCACCACCCGGCTCGAGCTCGAAATCGGCACCTGGCCGGTTTCGGAATGGTATCGGGCGAAGCAGGGGCGCGAGCTGCTCAACTATGGCACGAGCGTCGGACACACGGCGGTGCGCTATTTCATCCAGAAGGGCGAGGGTGCAGCGGGCCTCGCCGCACTCCGCGACCCGATGGAGAAATTCGGCGCGAAGGAGGCGGGCGGGCCGCTGTCCGGCGCGGCGACTTTGCGGCTTTCCGCGCTGCTCGAACAGGGTCTGGGCGAAGGGGCGATCGGGATCGGCAGCGGGACGCAATATGCCCCCGGCATCTCGCGCCGCGAGATGCTTGATGTCACCGCGATTGCTGCGCGCACCGCGACCTGCCTCTTCACGCACATCCGCTATGGCAGCCTTGTCGAGCCTGACAGTGCGTTCGAGGCGGTGCAGGAAAGCATCGCCAATGCCGCTGCTACGGGCGCGTGCATCCATGTCGCGCACATCAACAGCATGGCAATGCGCGATGCGCCCTTCATGGCCGCGCTGATCGCCGATGCACGCCGCCGCGGTATCGACATCACCACCGAAACCTACCCTTGGGGCGGATCGGTCGATGCGGTGCGCAGCCATTTCTTCGATCCGGGCTGGGAAGCGCGTTGGGGCGTCGCCGTCGGCGACCTGCAATCGCGCGCGACGGGCAAAAGGCTGACGCAGGCCGAATTCGACGCGCTGCGCGCCGGGACCGCCGACGACGGGGTCATCATGCATATGAACAGCGAGGCGACGATCGCGGCGCTGCTGCGCGATCGGTCGGTGATGATCGCCAGCGACGGCGGCCGGATCGAGGGAGCGAACGGTCATCCGCGCTCGGCGGGCAGCTTTGCGCGCGTCCTCGGTCATTATGTCCGCGAAACGAAGACGATCGATCTGGCCGAGGCGCTGCGCAAGATCACCTTGATGCCCGCGCAGCGGCTTGAAGCCTTCGTTCCCGCGATGAAGCGCAAGGGCAGGCTGCAACCCGGCATGGATGCCGACATCGTGCTTTTCGACCCGCGAACGGTCGGCACGCGCGCGACCTATGGCGATGCCGCCCGCTATTCCGACGGGTTCCGCTATGTGATGGTGAACGGCGTATTGGTGGTCGATCGCGGCAAGCTCGCCGACGCCGTCAGCCCAGGGCGCCCCATCTTTTCGAAGGTCCGGCCGTGACCGCTCTTCTCGGTGCGCCGATGCCGTCGCCGACCGAAATCGCCGGGCTCGATTTGCCCAAGCCCTATCTGCTATTCTTGGGCGATGCGGCGGATACGACCTTTTTGAAGACGGGGCTCGGCCTGCGCGACTGGGCGCCGGATCTGTGCGTCGCCGAACATAAATGTCCGGGTGCCGCGGCAACGCTCGATCTGCCTGCGATGACCCCGCGCGCGGCGTATGCGGCGGGCGCGCGCGCGCTTGTCCTTTCCGCGGCATCGATCGGCGGCGCGATCAGCGAGCGCTGGATCCCCGATTTGATCGACGCTCTCGAAGCGGGGCTCGACATCATCAGCGGCGCGCACGATCGCCTCGGCGACATCGCGCAGCTTCGGCAAGCGGCGGCGGCGCATGGTCGCCGCCTGATCGACGTGCGCATACCGCCATCGGGGCTCCCGATCGCGAGCGGCCGGCGACGGAGCGGCCGCCGCCTGCTGACCGTCGGTACCGACTGCGCGCTCGGAAAAAAATATACCGCGCTGGCGCTCGCAGAGGCGTTTCGCGCTCGCGGGCTCGCCGCCGATTTCCGTGCGACCGGCCAGACCGGCATCATGATTGCCGGACGCGGAATTCCCATCGACGCGGTGGTCAGTGATTTCGTCGCGGGCGCGGCCGAGATGCTCAGTCCTGTTGCCGATCCGGCGCATTGGGATGTGATCGAGGGGCAGGGCTCGCTCTTCCATCCCTCCTATGCCGGCGTCTCGCTGGGGCTCCTCCATGGCTCGCAGCCCGACGTTCTGGTGCTGTGCCACGCGCACGGTCGCGACCGGATCGTCGGCTTGCCGGATTTCCCGCTGCCGTCGATCGGCCGCGCGATCGAGGTGACGGTGCAGCAGGCGCGGCTCACCAACCCCGGCGTCCGCTGCGCGGGTGTGTCGCTCAATACCGCCGGGCTGTCGGCCGCCGAGGCCGAACGGGCGATTGCCGCGCTGACGATGGAATGGGGCGTTCCGGTCGCCGATCCGATGCGCCGGGGTCCCGCATTCGACCGGCTCGTCGAGGCGTGTCTCGCATGATCCGCCTCCTGATCCTGTTCGTCGTCGCCATCGGTCTCACCGATCCCGCGATCGCGGCAGGAGAGGGCGAGGCCAGGCGCGCCGCGGCGCTCGCCGATATTCGCGCGATGGTCGAAGGCGCGGCGGGCGATACGGCGCTTGTCGTTGCGGTGACCGATCGCGATCGCACGCTGATGGTCGCCTCGCACGGCTATGCGGACATCGATCGGCGCATCGCCGCGACGCAGGATACGCGCTTTGCGATCGGATCGATCTCGAAATCCTTTGCCGCCGTCGCACTGATGCAGATGGCCGACGAAGGGACGTTCGATCCCGATGCGCCCATCGCGCGATATGTGCCGGAGTTCCGGTCGAAGAGCCGCCATGCCCCGATCACGGGCCACGCGTTGCTGTCGCATAGTTCTGGCCTGCCCAATTATCTGGCCTATGTCGCGTCGATGCGCTTCCTCGCGACCGCGCTGCAGGATTTCGAGCCGTGCTCCGCGCCCGGCGAGCATTTCTGGTATTCGAATTCGGGTTATCAACTGCTCGGCTATGCCGCCGAGGCGATCGACCGGCGGCCGTTCCCGCTGGTGCTCCAGCGCCGCATTCTCGACCCGCTCGGCATGGCGGCGACCGCGCCGCAGATCGACGAACGGCTGCGCGGCCGAATAGCCAACAGCTACGAGCGGACCGCTGACGGCCGGTTGGCAGCGGCGCCTTGGTTCGACCATGTCGCCGCCGACGGCGCGATCGTGTCGACCGCTCCCGATATGATGGCCTATGCACGGATGCTGCTCGCGCGCGGCAAGACAACCAAAGGCCGGATGCTTTCCGAACATTCCTTCGCGCGGATCATGACGCCGGTGCGCGACGACTATGGCTATGGCTTCGACATCGCCGACAAGGGCGAAAGGCTTTTCCACACCGGTTCGATCGCGGGTTTCCAGGCCTATTTTTCCGTCCACCTCGGGCAGGGGCTCGGTGTCGTCATTCTCGGCAATGGCCCTGCCGACCGGACGCTCCGCGAGCGCATCGTCGCGCGGCTTTTCGGGGCATCGCCGACCCCGCAGCCCGACCTGTCATGGCGCGATCCCACGAGTTTCGTCGGCAGTTTCGTCGGCGCGAACGGCCAGAAGCTTCGGTTCCGGGCCGGGGAAGCCGACGGCTTGCTGCTCGACGAGAGTGGCGAAACGCTGGCGCTCGCGCGGATCGGGCGCGAGGCGTGGGGCGCCTATCTTACCCCCAAGGGGCCACGAACTTTCCTCTTCTTCCGCGATGCGTCGGGCGCTGTGTCCGACGTTTCGGACGGCGCTGCGACCTATGTACGCGAAGGCCTCGCCTTGCCCGCGGCGCCGCCGCCAGCCTATCGCGCGCTGGTCGGGCGCTATGCCGCGCATGGCGAAGAGGGGCCGAGCGTGCGCATTTATACGCGCGGTGCGGCGCTGGTCATGTCCTATGCGGATTCGGCGCTCGCGACGCCGCTCGTCGAGGATGGCACCGGACGTTTCCGTTTTGAAAAGCCCGCCTACGCGCCCGAATGGCTCCGCTTCGACACGATCGCCGACGGCAAGGCCCAGCGTCTCTCCTTCAGCGGCGCAGCCCTCTATCGCATCGACCTGCCATGATTACGCTCGGCAGGATCGGGCTGGCCCTTTCTGCGCTGCTTGGGACAGCATCCGGCGCTGCGGCCACGCCGACCGGCGATGCCATGCGCGGCTGGGTGCAAACCCATGCGATTGCTTTGCCCGCCTGCCCATCGATGTCGTCGCGCGCGGATTTCGGCGCCATGGCGAACATGATCGGCGACGCGCGCGTGGTCGCGCTCGGCGAACCGGTGCACGGCGCGCACGAACCGCTGGCGTTTCGCAACTGCCTGTTTCGTTACCTCGTCGAAGAACGCGGATTCACAGCGATCGCGATCGAATCCGGCCTGCATGAATCGCGGCGCCTCCACGATTATGCGGCGGGTGGATCGGGCGACGTGCGCGATCTCGCGCGTACCGGGCTGACCTGGGGTTTCGGGCGCTTTCCCGAGAATATCGAGCTGATCGAATGGATCCGGGCCTATAATCTGGACCCGCGTCACAAGCGCAAGGTCGCCTTTTACGGCATCGATATGAGCGGTGGCGACGCGGACGGCGCGTGGGCGCGTGGGCGGAGCACGCTCGACAATGGGATCGCCTATCTGGCGCGTGCGGCGCCAATCAAGTCGGCGCCGGTCCGCAAGGCGGTCGTACCGTTTCTCGATCATTTCTCGGTCCCAGCTTATCTCGGTCTCGATGATCGGGAGCGCGAGCGCCTGCGCCGCGCCATTGCGGCGATGCTCGGCTTTTTCGATGCCAACCGCGCCGCCCTGATCGCGGCGTCGTCGCCGGCGGACTATGCCTGGGCCCGGCAAGATATTGTCGCGGCCCGTCAACTCCAGACCCTCTTCGACGTGTCACGCGCGCCCTCGGTCGACGGCGTGTTGAGGCCCGGAGACTATCGCGCCGACGCCGTGCGCGACGCCGCCATGGCCGAAAATGCCCGCTGGGCGCTCGATCGCGCCGGGGCCGGGGGACGGATGCTGTTGTTTGCGCACAATGGTCATATCATGAACGCACGGACGCGGGGCGGGATCTGGTCGATCTATTCCCGTCCCCCCGCGGCTATGGGGGTGCATTTGCGGCGGACCTTCGGCCGCGACCTGCTGATCGTCGGGGCCAGTTCCGCCGGCGGTCGTGGAGGACGGGCGATCAAGCCGGGGACGGTCGATGCCGTCCTTGCATCGACCGGCGTCCCGCATTTCATGATCGATTTCCGGTCGACCACGCCCGCCTGGCTCTTCCGCGAACAGTCCATCAGCGTGAACTACGATACCGAGAATGTGATCCGGCCTCGGCAAGCCTTCGATGGTTTGGTCTATTTTGATCGCCTGACCGCTTCTCGTTCAATTAGATAGGTGAGCCGTCATTACCGCCGCATCGGTTTCAAACGTCCGCTTCTCGAGGTTCGCCGCCTAAAAGCTGCCAGTCCGA
>NZ_CATKPA010000005.1:0-185743 GCF_949769155.1 Sphingopyxis sp. Geo48
AGACGGATGGAAGACACTCCACTTTGGACATGGTTTGTTCTTATCGTCAACGGCTAATTGATCCTTGCGTTCGCGCGGCGGAGGCATCCGTCAACGCCGCCGATGCACTCGTCGCTCGGCCCGATACGCCGAAGATGGCGCCTGCATGGGCTTGCGGTACGTCTGGTCACGGCCCACCGACCGGCGCATCGCATACGAACCGACGAGGGGCTCGGCGACCACACCCGACGCGCGGCAATACCCCCGCTTTCCGCGGCGCGCTTTTCCGGCTAGGGCGAGCGGATGAACGGACTTTTCCCTGTCATGGTCGGCGGTGCGATCGGCGCGGGTGCGCGGCACCTGGTCGGCCAGATCCTGCTCGCGCGGCTCGGTCCCAATTTCCCGTGGTGGACGCTCAGCATCAACATTTTCGGTAGCTTTCTGATGGGCTTGCTGGTCGGCTGGCTGGCACGCGATGCCAGCGGTGGCGAAGCGGCGCGGCTGTTTGTCGGCGTCGGCATCCTTGGCGGCTTCACGACCTTTTCCTCCTTCAGCATGGAATTCTGGCTGCTGTTCGAACGCGGCCAAGCCGGGCAGGCGGCCGCCTATGTGCTCGCCTCGGTCGTCGGCGGAATCCTCGCCTGCGGCCTCGGGCTGCTATTGATCCGGCAGCTTCCGGCATGACGCAGGACCGCGGCATTCAGGACAGCGCCACCGTTGCCGAGGAGGATGGCGGCATCCGCCTCGACCGCTGGTTCAAGCGGCACCGGCCGGGAACTCCGCACGCGCTCATCGCGCGCTGGGCGCGGTCGGGAGAGCTCACGATCGATGGCCGCAAGACCGACGTTTCCGATCGCATCGAAGCCGGGCAGCGGATCGCGATGCCCGTCCCGCCCGCAGCACCCTCGGGTCCGAAGCCGCGCAAGGAAAAGCCGCTTTCACCCGCCGAGGTCGCGCTCGCCGAGGCGATGGTGATCCACCGCGACAAGAGCGCGCTGGTCCTCGACAAGCCGCCAGGTCTTGCGACGCAGGGCGGCACCAAGACCGACGCGCATGTCGATGGCCTGCTCGGCGCCCTGCAGGGCGAGGCACCGGTGCGGCCAAAGCTCGTCCACCGGCTCGACAAGGACACATCGGGCGCGCTGCTCGTCGCGCGCACGCCGCGCGCGGCGGCCTGGTTCGCCAAGGCCTTTTCGAACCGCAGCGCCCGCAAGACCTATTGGGCGATTGTTGTCGGCGTTCCCGACATCGCGCAGGGCGAGATCGACCTGCCGCTTGCCAAACAGCCCGGATCGGGCGGCGAGAAGATGCACGTCGATGAAAAGGGGCTGGCATCGAAGACCCGCTACCGCGTCATCGAACGCGCCGGGAACAGCGCCGCCTGGGTCGAGCTGCAGCCGCTTACCGGCCGCACGCACCAGCTTCGCGTCCATATGGCAGCGATCGGGCATCCGATCGTCGGCGACGGCAAATATGGCGGCAAGGGCGCGTTTCTAACCGGCACGATCAGCCGGAAGCTGCACCTCCACAGCCGCCGCCTGCGCATCGACCATCCCGACGGGGGTAGCATCGACGTCAGCGCCGACGTTCCCGAGCATTTCGCGGCCAGCCTCGATGCCCTTGGCTTCGACTTGCTGCTCGGCGAGGCGGGCATCGACGATGCCCCCAAGGGCCCGCCCCCCAAAGCTGCAGCCAAGGCAGCCGCCAAGGCGCATAGCAAACAGATCCGCAAGGCGCGCCGCGGCGAACGGCGCGGGCGTACAGCGACAAGCAAGCCGACCGACCGGGTTGGAAAACCGAAAACCAAAGCAAAAAACAAGCCCAGCAGCCCTTCCGGACGCGGCGGCCCGCCCAGCCCTCGCAAACCTCCTTCCAAAAGGCCACGCTGATGCACCCCAATTCCGCTTTTCGTCCGGATCATGACGACCTTGCCGCGATGTTCGTGCGCGAGATCGGCTTCGCCGCAATCTTTGCCGGCACGCCCGACGGCCCGCGCGTCGCGCACGCTCCGGTCGTGCTGAGCGAAGATAACACAACGATCCGTTTCCACCTGTCACGCGGCAACGCACTGACAAAGCATCTCGATGGCTCGCCAATGCTCGCCGTCATCCAGGGACCCGACGCCTATGTCAGCGCGAACTGGTACACCGACATCGAGAAGTCGGTTCCTACATGGAACTATGTGGCTATCGAGATGGAGGGCGTCGCTCAGAAGCTCGACGACGCGGGTCTGGTGGCCCAAATAGACGCATTATCCGCGATCCACGAGGCGCGCGTCGGCGAGAATCCGCCTTGGACCCGCGACAAGATGGATCAGAATTATTTCGGCAAGCTGACGGGCGCCATTGTCGGATTCGAAATGCGCGTCGTCGCGTGGCGAACGACGCTGAAGCTGTCTCAAAACAAACCTGCTGACGAGCGTGAACGACTCGCCGCCGGAATCGAAGCCACAGGCAATCGAGCGGTAGCACATCTGATGCGCGAGCTCGGCAGAAGCAGGGAGGGGGCATGAACCCTTCAGACGAATCCTTGGCCAAGAAGCGCTTCTTCGCCATCGCCTCGATGCGGCTGATGGGCGCGATCTTCATCATCGCAGGCTTCATCCTGATCCGCGGCGCCTTCGAGCTTGCGGGGCAGCCGACCGACCGCTGGATCGGCGTCGCGGTGGTGCTGGTCGGAGTGTTCGATTTCGCGATCATGCCCAAGATTCTCGCGCGCCGCTGGCGGTCGCCCAAAACTCCGTGAAGCGCTTCTGGAAGCAGGCCGAGGCCGTCCGCGAAGACGGCGGCTGGGGCATCGCGCTCGACGGGCGCCC
Source organism: Sphingopyxis sp. Geo48 (assembly GCF_949769155.1). Taxonomy (NCBI): domain Bacteria; kingdom Pseudomonadati; phylum Pseudomonadota; class Alphaproteobacteria; order Sphingomonadales; family Sphingopyxidaceae; genus Sphingopyxis; species Sphingopyxis sp. Geo48. The sequence continues at coordinate 2,795 of NZ_CATKPA010000005.1, forward strand.
CGTCCGTACGCCCAAGCGCGCGCCGCTGTTCGTCGAAAGCCCGGCGCTCGCCGAAGCGATCGCGGGCGAATGGAATGCGGTCGGAGAGAACATCGATCCCGCGCGCATGCCGCTGACGGGAATCGCCAATGCGGCGATCGACATTGCCGGCGCCGATCCCGCTGCGTTCGCCGAGCCGATCGCGGCCTATGCGACAAGCGAGCTTTTCTGCTACCGCGAGGACCGCGACCCGGCGCTGCAATCCGAACAGATTGCCGCTTGGAACCCCCTGCTCGCCTGGGCCGAGCAGCGGTACGGCATCGAATTCGCCTTGGCGCAGGGTGTGCTGCCGATCGATCAGCCGGAGACGACCATCGCGGCGCTGCGCGACGCCGTGCTGTCACACGATCCGTTCCGGCTCGCGCCGCTCATGCTGCTGGTGACGATCGGCGGCTCGCTCGTCGCGGGCCTCGCGCTGATCGAAAATGCCTATACCGCCGCAGAGCTATGGGAGGCCGTCAGCCTCGACGAACTGTATCAGGAACGCCGCTGGGGCGCCGACAGCGAGGCGCAAAAGGCGCGCGCGCGGCGCGAGGCCGACTGGCACAATGCCGCGCGGTTTCTGAGCCTGCTCTAGTCAGCGAAATCCGGCTTCCGCTTCTGCATATGCGCCATTACCGCCTCCATCTGGTTGGGGGTGCGGATGACCTTTACCTGCTCGTCGCTCTCGGCCTGCAGGATCTCGGCGTCGCTCGCGTCGGCGAGCATGTTGCAGAGCCGCTTCGCGCCGCGGATCGCGTGGGGGTTCTTGTTCGCGATCACCTGCGCCAGCTCCATTGCCTTGGCGAGCGGCTCGTCCGACACATGCGTCGCGAAGCCGAGAATCTTGGCTTCCGACCCGGTGAATTCGCGGTTGGTGTAGATCATCTCGCGCAGCACATCGTCGGCGACCTGCGTCCGCCACAGCGCCATGCCCGCAACGTCGGGGACAAGGCCCCAGCGCATTTCCATGATCGCGATGCGCGTGTCGGGATGGACGATGCGGATGTCGGCCGCCGCCATGATCTGGCTGCCCGCACCGAAGGCGACGCCATGCACTGCGGCGATCACCGGCACCGGGATTTCGCGCCAGCCCCACGCGGCATATTGGGCGTTGTTGGCAATGCCGCGCGTGCGGTCGGACAAGGTGCCGCCCGCGCTGCTCGCACCGGGGTCGCGATCGTTGCTGAGGCTGGAAAGGTCGAGCCCGGCGCAGAAGGCACGCCCCTCGCCCGACAGGACAACGACACGCAGCCCTTGCCGGGCCTTCAGGTCGTCGACCGCCTCGGCGAGCGCCGACCACATCGCGGGGTCGAGCGCGTTCATCTTGTCGGCGCGGATCAGCCGGACGTCGGCGATGCCGTCCTCCAGCATGGTGATCGAGATACGGTCCTTCATCGGGGAGTCCTCTGCATCTGACGTTTCAGGGCCGCTTCGACGAGCGGCAGTTGGTCGTTGCCGAAATACATGTCGGTGCCGTCGACGAAGATCGTCGGCGATCCGTAGCCGCCACGCGCGACGACCTGTTCGGTGTTGGCGCGGAGCCGCGCCTTCACCTCGTCGGAGCTCGCGGCGGCGCGGATCGCTGCGCCATCGAGTCCCTCGGCCGTCGCGACGGCTTCCAGAACGTCGGGATCGTCAAGATTCTCCTGACGGTCGAAATAGCTGGCGAAGGCGGCGCGCGCGAAACGCACGAGGGCGGCCTGATCCGCTTCGAGCGCGGTCGCGAAGCGCATCGCCTGCACGCTCTTCGCCGGGTGATATTGCGAGGGGAAGTTCATCGGCACGCCGGCGAGCTGCGCCCAATCCTTCAGTACCTTCCAGCTGTGCTGCAAACGCCGGTTATCGCTCTGCTCGCGCGCCGCATAGACGGCGGGATTCACGGCGTTGAACACGCCCCCGACAAGGATCGGGCGATAGACCGCCGCCGCGCCGACCCGCTCCAGCACGCCGGGCAGGTTGTGGAACGCAAGGCAGGTCCACGGGCTCGACAGATCGAAGAAGAACTCGACGCGCGCGCTCATCGTTCAGGCTCCTGCCTTCGCCTTCTCCCAATATTGGTCGCGTAGCAGCCGTTTGTAGAGCTTGCCCGTGTCGTGGCGCGGCAGGGCTTCGAGGAAGTCGATCCGCCGCGGCACCTTCACGCCCGACAATTTCTCGCGCGCGTAGGCGGTGAGTTCGTCGCGGAAAGCGTCGGTCGCGTCGGCCATGTCGGCGGGCTGGATCACCGCGATCACTTCCTCGCCCATTTCCTCGTGCGGTCCGCCGACGACCGCGACGTCGGCGACCTTCGGGTGGGTGACGAGGTGGTTTTCGATTTCCTGCGGATAGATGTTCACGCCGCCCGAGATGATCATGAAGCTCTTGCGGTCGGTGAGGTAGAGGAACCCATCTTCATCAACTTTGCCCACATCGCCCAGCGTCGACCAGCCTTTCGAATTGCGGCTCGATGCAGTCTTCTCCGGATCATCATGATATTCAAAGATATTTTCGCTTTCGAAAAAGACCGCGCCTTCTTCGCCCACCGGCAGCTCGGTCTCGTTATCCTCGCCGACGATATGGAGCGTGCCCATGATCGGGCGGCCGACGGTGCCCTTGTGCGCGAGCCAGTCCTGGCTGGTCGCGAAGGTCATGCCATTGCCCTCCGAGCCCGCATAATATTCGAGCAGCACCGGCCCCCACCAGTCGATCATCGCCTGCTTGACCGGCACCGGGCACGGCGCGGCGGCGTGGATCGCGCCCTTCATCGAGGTCACGTCATATTGCGCGCGAACCGCTGCCGGCAGCTTCAGCATCCGGACGAAGTGGGTCGGCACGAACTGCGCGCAGTTGCAGCGGTAATGCTGGATCGCCGCGAGCGCGCCCTCGGGATCGAACTTCTTCATCAGGACGACGGTGCCGCCGAGGCGGTGGATGGTCATCGACCAGCGCAGCGGCGCGGCGTGATAGAGCGGCGCGGGCGACAGATAGACGCTGTCGGCATTGATCCCGAAGGCGGCTGAGGCGAGCATGACGAGGCTGTTCGCGGCGTCGATCGCCGGATCCTCCGGCAGCGGGACGCGCACGCCCTTCGGCCGCCCGGTGGTGCCCGACGAATAGAGCATATCGACCCCGGCGCGCTCGTCGGCGATGCGCTCCGCCGGCATTTTTTCCAGTTCGTCCTCGATCTTCGCCCAGCCCGCAATGTCGCCGCCCATCGAATAGCGGGTGATCTGCGTCGTCAACTGCTGCGCCGCCGCCGCGAGGCTCGCCGAAACGACGAGCATCTTCGCGCCCGAATTTTCGAGGATATAATCGGTCTCGTCTTGGGTCAGCCGCGACGAGATGCAGACGTAGCGCAGCCCGGCGCGCTGCGCGCCCCAAGTCAGCCCGTAGTAATGCGGGGTGTTCTCGAGCATGAGGGCGACGACGTCCTCGTGCCCCAGCCCGTGCGCGCGAAACAGCTGCGCGGCGCGGTTCGAGGCGGCGTCGAGTTCAGCATAGCTTACCGTCTCCCCCGTTTCGGCGACGATGATCGCCGGCTTGTCGGGATGGGTCGCGGCATAGGTCGAGGGGTGCATCGGGCGCTCTCTCCAAAGGGCTTATTGCTTTGTTTATGTCGAAGACCCGTAGCAAACTGAAACTTTCGGTCAAGCAAGCTGGGACGGACGGGGCCGTGGTCGTCAAAAAGCGTCAAATCCCCGCCGACGATCGGTCAAATCGCCCCGTCGGGGCGCGATTTCAGCGCGTAGCCGAGCCCCTTCACCGTCTGCAACATCGGCCAGTCGAACCCGCGATCGACCTTCGCCCTGAGTCGCGACATATGGACCTCGACCCGGTTCGTTCCGGGGTCGAAATCGATCCGCCAGACCGCTTTCAGAAGCGCCGCACGCGACAGCGGCCGGTCGGGGACCCGCGCCAGATTGGCAAGAAGGTCGAATTCGCGCAGCGGCATGCGAATCAGCCGTCCAGCGCGTTCGACGCGCCGGTCGATCAGGTCGATGCGCAGTTCGCCTTCGCCAAGCTGCCCCGCCGCGACGCGGCTGCGCCGGAGCAGGCTGGTCGCGCGCGCAAGCAGTTCGGGCAGATTGTCGGTCCATCCGACCGCATCGTCGGCGCCAGCGTGCAGCGCAGCCATCCGATCAGCGAGCGAATCGCGATCCGAAAAGACGAGCAGCGGACGGCGTCCCGCGATCGTCCGCGCAAGCCGGACGAATTCGGCGGGCTCCTGCCAGCTCAAAAAGGGATTGATCGCGAGCAGGTCGAAACAAGTGTCAAGCCAGGGCCGTAGCCCGCCGGTCGGCGCGGGAAGCGAAGCGGCGCAATAACCCGCCGCCGTTACGGCATCGCAGAGCGCGGCGGCGCGCGACGGATGATAGACGGAGACCAGCGGCCGCCGCCCCTCTTCCCCCGTCCCGCCGTCTCGCCCCATCCGCGCCCCCGTGCCGCCTCGATTTCGCGCGCATGCCCGCCCCCGCCGACGTTGCGCGCCGTCCCTGCTGTGCTAACTCCGTCGCCATGACCAGTCACGAGATGCTCGATAGCGACTTCGCCACCCTGCCCGACCTCGTCCGCGCACATGCGACCGAGCGCCCGAATGCCATAGCCGCAGCCGATCCAGCGCGGCGGCTGAGCTGGTCCGAACTGGACGCAATGATGGACCGCATCGCGGCGCGGCTGCAGGCCGACGGCTTCGCCAAGGGCGATCGCACCGCGATCGCGGGCCTCAACAGCGTCGAGCAGATGGCGGTCATCCTCGCGACGCTGCGCGCCGGCGGCGTCGCGGGGCTGATCACCAACAGCGCGACGGGCGAGCAGATGGCGGCAATGATCGCCGACACCGGGGCGCGCCACCTGTTCCTCGATGCTGCCGCGTCGGCGAGCCTCGAAGGCCAGCATGTCACGGCGACCGACCGGATCGCGATGGACGGCAGCACCGTCGGCGCGCCGCTGGAGGCCTGGATGGCGCCCGACGGCGCGAAGCCCGAACCGGTCGCGATCGATCCGCTCGACGGCTTCAACATCATCTATTCGTCGGGGACGACCGGTACGCCCAAGGGCATCGTCCACAGCCATGCGATGCGCTGGCAGCATATCCAGCGCGGCAAGCCCGCCTATGGCGCGCAAGCGGTGACGATCCTGTCGACGCCGCTCTATTCGAACACGACAATGGCGAGTTTCCTGCCGACCGTCGGATCGGGCGGGCAGGTGGTGCTGATGAAGAAATTCGACGCGCGGGGTTTTCTGGAGCTTGCCGACCGCGAGCGCGCGACGAACACGATGCTGGTGCCGGTGCAATATCGCCGCATCATGGCGCTGGAGGATTTCGACCGCTTCGATCTGTCGAGCTTCGTCGTGAAATATTGCACGTCGGCGCCCTTCCTGGCGGCGCTCAAGGCCGAGGTCCTCAAACGCTGGCCGGGCGGACTCGTCGAAATCTATGGCATGACCGAGGGCGGCGCGGCCTTCATCCTCGAAGCGCATCAATTCCCCGACAAGCTCCACACCGTCGGCAAGCCCGCGCCGGGTCATGTCGCCAAGGTGATCGACGAGGACGGCAACGAGCTGCCGCAAGGCTCGGTCGGCGAGGTCGTCGGCCGCAGCCCCGCGATGATGACTGGATATAACAACCGCCCCGACGCGACCAAGGCGATGCACTGGTACGATGCCGACGGGAATCTCTTCTACCGCCATGGCGACATCGGGCGGATCGACGAGGACGGATTCCTGACGCTGATGGACCGTGCCAAGGACATGATCATTTCGGGCGGCTTCAATATTTTCCCGAGCGATCTCGAAGGCATATTGCTCGCCGACGAACGCGTCGTCGAAGCGGCGGTTGTCGGCATGCCAAGCGAGGAATGGGGCGAGACGCCGGTGGCCTTCGTCGTGCTGAAGCCCGGCGCCGATGCGGAAAGCGTGCGCGCCGACTGCAACGCGAAGGTCGGCAAGACGCAGCGGCTGAGCGGCATTACCGTCGTCGACGAACTGCCGCGCAGCGCGATCGGCAAAGTTTTGAAGCGCGAGCTTCGCGATGCGCACGCCGGTGACCGGTAGGCATCAGCCGGAACCCGGCACTTCGTCGATCGTCATCCCGGACCCGTCGTCACCCCGCGCCTGACCCGAAGGCGATTCACGCAGCGTTGAAGGACGCGATCCCGGGTCAAGCCTGTCCCGAGCCTGTCGAAGGGTCCGGGACGACGAAGGCGATGCCAGCGCTCCACCGCAAAGCCGCCATCGCCTTCAAATAGGCCTTTCCTACATTATCCGGCTATGCCAGCCTTTCTTCGGCTCCTTCCTCTGGTGGACAAACGCGGTTGCGGGCGGGCTTGGCGTCAGGCCGCGGCGGCGCACGAGATGCGTTCGGCAATCCTCCCGGTCACGAACGGGCGATGCAATGGGCTAAACTTTCCTGAACTTTGGAATCCAGGGCCGCGATGACCAGCGCAGGCACGGCAGCATTCCATCCCGATGCGGCGATCACCCCATGATGAAGGCGTTGAGCTTGTTCCCGTCGGGGTCGCGGAAATAGCCCGCGTAAAAGCCCTCTCCGCGCGGTCCGGGAGGACCTTCGCAGGTGCCGCCGTTGGCGAGCGCGATGTCGTAGAGCCGCTGCACCTGCGCCTCATCCTTCGCCTCGAGCGCCACCATCACGCCATTGCCGACGCTTGCGGCATTGCCGTCGAAGGGCTTCGTCAGGCCGATTCCGGCCCCGCCGCCTTCCTTGCCCCACGCGATGAAGCCGTCATATTCCATCATCCGCGGCACACCCAGTTCGCCCGCGATCGCGTCGTAAAAGACCGCCGCGCGGGCAAGGTCGTTCGTTCCCAGCGTCACATATCCGATCATCGTTCCATCTCCCGACTCGTATCGATGGAACATAATAAGAACATACGGTGTCGCGCGCAAGAAAAAGGGCGCCGGACCCGAAGATCGCGGCGCCCCTGTTCCGATGTCTGACGAGGCCTCAGGGCTTGAGGCGGATCGCGACGAACTGCGACGGCCCGCCGCGGCGGAGGACTTCGATCAGCACCGCGTCGCGGCCCGCCTTCTTCGCGTCCGCGACCACCTTGGCGAGCGCTTCGCTGGTGGTCACAGGTACGCGGTTGGCGGTGACGATCACGTCGCCGCGGCGCAGCCCCTTGCGACCGGCATCGCTGTTCGCCGACGCGGCACCGATCACCAGACCCTTGGTGCCGGCTTCGACCCCGACCGCGCGCGCGATGTCGGCGGTGAGCGTCTGAACCGACAGGCCAAGCTCGTTCTGGACCGCAGTGTCGGCGGTTCCCTTCGGATCCTCGGGCACCGCCTGATCGTCCTCGGGGTCGAAATTCGCGCCCGCCAGCTGGTCCTCGGGCGGGCGCGTCGCGACGACGGCGTAGAGCGTCACCGTCTTGCCGTCGCGCACGACCTCGAGCGGGATGCGCGAGCCGGGCTTGGTGTTGGCGACGATGTACGACAGCGTCTGCGAGGGCGTAACCTCCTTGCCGTCGACCTTGGTCACCACGTCGCCGCGCTTGAGGCCGGCCTTCGCCGCCGCGCCATCGTCCTCGACGCGCTGGACGAATTCGCCGCGATCCTTGGGCAGGCCGAGCGCCGCCGCCAGATCCTCGTCGACCGGCGCGATGCTGATGCCGAGATAGCCGCGCTGGATCTTCTCGCCCGCCTTCAGCGCGTTGATCACCGGGATCGCCGCTTCGGCCGGGATCGCGAAATTGACGCCGATGTTCGCGCCGACGGGCGAGATCAGCATGTTGTTGATACCGACGACATTGCCATGCAGGTCGAACAGCGGGCCGCCCGAGTTGCCGCGGTTGATCGCGGTATCGGTCTGGATGAAGCGGTCATAGGCGCCGCCCTGGCCAAGGTTGCGCTGCACCGCCGAGATGATCCCCGCGGTCACCGTCGAGCCGAGCCCAAGCGGGTTACCGATCGCGACGACCCAGTCGCCGACACGCGCGCGGCTCGAATCGGCGAATTTCACGAAGGGCAAGCCCGTCGCGCTGATCTTGAGCAGCGCAAGGTCCGACTGCACATCGCGCCCGACGATCGTCGCCTTATATTCCTTGCCGTTGGTCAGCGTGACCGTGACCTGGTTCACCGCCTCGCCGCGCGGGCCGCCGGTGACGACATGGTTGTTGGTGACGATATAGCCGTCGTCGGAGATCAGGAAGCCCGAGCCGCCGCCCTGCTGCTCCTGCGTCACCGGCTCGCGCGTCCCGGCGAAGGGATCGAGCCGGACCCCGAGCGTGACTTCCTGCTTGGTCGAGATATTGACCACCGCAGGCTGGAGCTGTTCGACGAGGTCGGCGAAGCTTTCGGGAGCGCCGGCGCGGGGAACAGCCTTGGCAATCTCGCTGCGCTCGTTCTGCGCAACCTGCGCGATCACGGGCGACTGGGTGACCAGCGCCAGCGCGGTACCGCCCACCAGCAGGGCCGAAGTGATGCCATAAACATAACGCACGATCGCAATTCCTTTTCTCTTGCGAATAATTCCAACCCCGGCACGGCGCTATCTGCGCACCGCAGGCTGAACGGTGTTTGAACATGAACGGAGCCTGCAGGTTCCGTTCATGCCCCAATTTTCGGGATCAGCCGCCGCGGAAGTGGCGCAGATACTCGTTATCGGGCGACAGGATCACCGACGTCCCGCCCTGGTTGGTTTCACCGAGGAAGGTCTGCCGGTAGCTCTGCATCGCGCGATAGAAGTCATAGAATTCCGGATCCTTGCCGAAGCTCGCGGCATAGATGCGCGCGGCCTCGCCGTCGGCGGTACCGCGGATGATCTGCGCTTCCTTCTGCCCCTCGGCGCGGATCGTGATCGCTTCCTGCTCGCGCGCGGTCCGCATCCGGTTGTACGCCGCCTCGAGCGTTGCGCCCTCGGGCAGGTCGGCGCGCTTGATACGGACGTCGATGATTTCGGCGCCATATTTGTTCGCCTCGCGGTTCAGCGCGACCTGGATATTGTCCATGACTGCCCCGCGTTCGGGCGACAGCAAGGTCGCAAAGGTCCGCTTGCCGAGCTCGTTGCGCAGCGAAGACCCGAGGATGGTCGCGAGCTGCTGCTGCAGCCGCTCCTCGGTGCGGATCGCGGTGTACATCCGCACCGGATTGGTGATGCGGAAGCGCGCGAAGGCGTCGACCTGCAAGCGCTGCTGGTCGGTCGAGAGCACCTGCTGGCGCTCCATGTTGATCCCGAGGATGCGCTTGTCGATATACTGGATGCTCTCGAAGAAGGGGATGCGCAGCGCAAGGCCGGCGCCCGAGCGCCCGAATTCTTCCTTCGGCCTGTAGCGGTTCACGGTGCGCTCGATTTCGCCGAAACGCAGGATCAGCGCCTGCTGGTCCTCGCGCACGATCGAGACGGTCTGCGACAGGATCACGAGCAGCGCGAGCGCGCCGACGAGCCAGCGCATGGGATGACGGGTGAGACCTTCGAACATCACTGGCCTCCCTTGGTCGTCGCTTCGGGAGCCGGGGCGACGCGCCGCTGGACTTCATTCAGCGGCAGATAGGGGGTCACCCCTCGCGCCTCGACGATCGTCTTGTCGGTATTCGACAGCACGCCCTCCATCGTTTCATAGTAAAGGCGCTTGCGGGTCACGTCCGGCGCAAGCTTGTACTGTTCATAAATCTTGTCGAACGCCGCAGTGTCGCCGCGCGCGCGTTCGAGCACTTGCTGTTGATAGGCGCGCGCGAGGTTGATGTCCGATTCGCGCTTCTGGCGCGCCGCGGTCACTTCCTTGAACGCCTCATCGACTTGGCTCGGCGGGTCGGCCTGACGGATCGCGATGCCCTGGATCGTCACGCCGGCGCGATACTGATCGAGCAGGTCCTGCATCCGCAGCTGCACCTGCCGTTCGATCTCGACGCGCCCGGGGCCGATCGCCTGGACGAGGTCGAAATTGGCGACGGTCGCGCGCATCGCGCTTTCGGCGACCTCGCGGATCGTCCCGTCGGGGTCGGCGAGCTGGAAGATGTAAAGCTCCGGATCGCGGATCGACCAGCGGACCTCATAGGCGAGGTCGACGATGCTCTGGTCGCGGGTGAGCACGAAATTCTCGTCGGTCGCGTTCGGCGATCCGACCTGCATCGTGCGAATCGCACGGACGTCCTCCAGGCGGATACGCTCGATCGGCGCCGGCCAAGTGAATTTGACGCCGGGACCGACGGTCCGCGAATAGCTGCCAAGGCGCGTGACGACGCCTTCCTTCTCGGGCGGGACGATGTGGAAGGAGGAAAAGAGGAGCCAGGCGACAACCAGTGCGCCGACGCCCCATTTCCACAGGCCCGCCGAATCGCCGAGGTTGAAGCCGCCGCCGGAACCGCCCGAACCGCCGCCGCCAAAACTGCCGCGCCCCTTGCGCAGCAACTCGTCGAGCGCCGAGGGGCCGCGCGGCTTGCGCCCGCGCGCGGGATCGGCGGGATCGGGGGTCACCCACGGATTGCGCGGCCCCGTGCGGTCGCCGTCGCCGTCTTTTCCACCCTTGTCGCCCTTGGGGCCGCTACCCCAGGGGCTGTTCGCCATCAGGCTGATCTGGTGGAAAAATTGCCGCACACCCCTCGGGCTGCGGCCTCCCATGCTGCCTTCATTTTCGTTCGTCATGCCTGCTTTTATAGGGATGACCAGCGCGAATAACAGGGGGGCAAGTGAAAATGGCTGGCAATCCCCCGCGCCATGCCTATCTCGCGCGGACATGACCGACACTGCTCCCCTCGCCAGCATCGCGACCGACCTCAGCGGCGGCCGCACTTCGGGCCTCCGCTTCCTCGACGAAAACGGCACGCTCGCGATCGTCCTCGACGTGACCGGACTTGGCGAGGACGAGCGCAAGCCGCTCGAGGACAAGCTGCGCGCCGGCCTGATGACGAAGTCGGGCGTCACGTCGGTGCGCGTCGCGATGACTGCCGAGCGCAAGGGGCTGACGATCGTCGCGGTCGGCAGCGGCAAGGGCGGTGTCGGCAAATCGACCCTCGCCGCCAATCTCGCGGTCGCGCTGCAGCGGCGCGGCGTGAAAGTCGGGCTGGTCGATGCCGACATTTATGGCCCCTCGCAGCCGCGCCTGATGGACAGCGAAGGCGTGAAGCCCGAAGCACGCGGATCGAAGCTCGCGCCCGTCCCCAACGCTTATGGCGTGCCCATGCTCTCGACCGGGCAGATCGCGGCGCCGGGGCAGGCGATCGCGTGGCGCGGCCCGATGGCGGGGCGCGCGCTCGAACAGCTGATCGACGCGAGCTGGGGCGATATCGACACGCTGATCGTCGACCTGCCTCCCGGCACCGGCGACGTGCAGCTCACGATGATCCAGAAGCACAAGCCCGCGGGCGCGGTGATCGTCTCGACCCCGCAGGATCTGGCGTTGATGGACGCGACGCGCGCGATCGGCTTTTTCGAGCAGGCCGATGTGCCGCTGATCGGGCTCGTCGAGAATATGGCGGGCTATACCTGTCCGCATTGCGGCGAGGTGAGCGACCCGTTCGGCAGCGGCGGCGCCGAGGCGGCGGCGAAGGTGATGGGGCTCGACTTCCTCGGCCGCATCCCGCTGTCGATGGGCATCCGTCTCGCAAGCGACGGCGGGGTGCCGCCGGCGGCCGGAACCGATCCGCAGGGCGAGCCGTTCCACGCGATAGCGGCGAAGGTCGCCGACTGGCTCGCGGCACGAAAGGGCAAATGATGGCGATCAACGACGAAGGCGAAATCCGCGAGTTGCTGAGTCAGCCGCGCCGCATTGCGGTCGTCGGCGCCTCACCCAACCCCGCGCGCGCGTCGAACGAAGTGCTCGCCTTCCTCATCCGCCAAGGCCACGATGTGATCGCGGTCAACCCCGGCCATGCCGGCAAGACGATCCACGGCGCGCCGGTCGTCGCAACGCTCGCCGATGTCGAACCGCCCGCCGAGATCGTCGACATCTTCCGCAACAGCGCGGACGCCGGCGCGGCCGTCGACGAAGCGATCGTCCACGGCGCGAAGGCGGTGTGGTTGCAGATCGGGGTGATCGATCGGGAAGCGGCGCGGCGTGCGAACGACGCGGGGCTCGCCGTCGTGATGGACCGCTGCCCCAAGATCGAAATTCCTCGCCTCGGGCTCTTGCGCTGATTTTCTTTGCGCCGATTCCCGGGGCTGACTATCAGCAGCGGGCATGACCGGCATCAGGGACAAAGTGGGGCAAAACAGGTCGCGCCTGCCGCACGTCAGCCGTCGTTCCTTTCTGGTCGGCGCCACCGCCGCAGGCGGACTTGCGCTTGCCTGGTCGGTCTGGCCGCGCAGCTACGATACCAACCTCACCGCCGCCGAGGGCGAGCATGTCTTCAACGCCTTCCTGAAGATCGGCGACGACGGCCATATCGGCGCGATCGTCCCGCAATGCGAGATGGGCCAGGGCGTCACGACGCTGCTGCCGCAGATCATGGCCGACGAACTCGGGGCCGACTGGCGCACGATCGCGGTCGAGAGCGCGCCGATCAGCCCGCTTTACGCCAACACGCTGCTCGTCGACGAGGACAGCGGCACCTTCATGCCGCGCAGCCTCGTTCCCGATTTCGTCGCCGATGTACGAAGCTGGGCACGCCGCGAATGGGCGGTGCGCCATGCCGTGATGCTGACCGCCAACTCGTCCTCGGTTCGCATGTTCGAGGGGCCGTGCCGCGCCGCCGCGGCGCAGGCGCGCGCGCTGCTGATGATGGAGGCGGCGCGGCGCTGGGACGCCGACTGGCAGGAATGCGACACGCAGGATGGCTTCGTCATCCACGGCAAGAAGAAACTCCGCTTCGCAGAGGTCGCGGCCGGCGCCGCCGCGCTCGATCCGCCCCCTGAACCCGTCTATCGCGCGCCCGTCGCCGATCCGCTCTATGGCAAGGAACTGACGCGGCTCGACCTGCCGGCCAAGGTCGACGGTTCGGCGAACTATGCCGGCGACATCCGCTTGCCCGACATGGTGTTCGCGGCGATCCGGCAGGGCCCGCTCGGCGCGACTCGCCTCAAGAGCATCGACCGCAAGGCGGGGATGAAATCGCCCGGCCTGCTGCATATCGTCGAGCATGAGCGCTGGCTGGCGACCGTCGCGCGCAACTGGTGGGCGGCAAACCGCGCGCTCGACCGCTTTGCCCCGGTGTTCGAAACGAATGGCCCGCCGGTTTCGACGACGCGCGTCGACAAGGCGCTGAAGGCCGCACTAAAGGAGGACGGCTACCGCATCCGCCAGCAGGGCGACGTCGGCGCGGCGATGGAGGCGCGCAGGAAGATTTCGGCGCATTATGCCGTCGCGCCCGCGCTCCATGCTCCGATCGAGACGCGCACCGCGACCGCCGCGCCCGATCGCGGGCATGTGCGCGTCTGGGTCGCGACGCAGGCGCCAGCGCAGTGCCGCGACGCAATCGCCCGCGCGACCGGGCTTGCCCCATCCGAGGTCACGCTGTTCCCGATGATGGCGGGCGGATCGTTTGACGCCTGCCTGGATCATAGCGTCGCGGTGCAGGCGGCGATCATCGCGCTCCAGATCGAACGACCGGTGCAGCTCGCGTGGTCGCGCGCCGAGGAGATTATGCGAGATATCCCGCGCGCGCCCGCTCGCGCAAAGATGACTGCGACGCTCGACGCGGCGGGCGGGATCGACGCACTCGTCGCGCGCATCGCGGTGCCAGCGACGAACCACGAGTTTCGCGCGCGGCTGTTCGACGGCACGCCTGCCGACGTTGCGCAGCGCGAAGCGGCCGGTACGCCCGACGCGGTCTCGGTCGAGGGTGCACTCAGCACCTATGACATCCGCCATTTCGCGGTCGATCATTGCCCCGCCGACATCGGCCTGCCGACCGGCCGCTGGCGCGGCAACGCCGACAGCTACACGGCCTTCTTCACCGAGTGTTTCATCGACGAGATGGCGGCGCGCTCCGGGTCCGATGCGCTCTCCTATCGCGTCGCGATGCTCGGCGAATCGCCGCTGCTCGCGCGCTGCCTGCTCACCGCGACCAGCCTCGGCGGCTGGGAAGGCGGCGTCGCGGGCACCGCGCAGGGCCTGGCCTGCCATTCGATGCGCGGTAGTCACATCGCGCTGATGGCAACCGCGCGGCCGAGCGAAAACGGATTGCAGGTGCAGCAGCTCGTCGCCGTGGTCGACGCCGGCCGCCTCGTGAACCCCGCGGTCGCGCGGCAACAGGTCGAGGGCGGGCTGATCTTCGGTCTTGCCGCCGCGACCGGCGCGACGACCGACTATGCGGGCGGGATCGCCACCGCGCGCAAGCTCGGCCAACTCGGCTTGCCGCGCCTGTCGCAATCGCCCGAGATCATCATCGAATTCGTCGACAGCGACCGCGACCCGGGCGGGCTTGGCGAGATCGGCGTTCCCGTCGTCGCACCCGCGATCGCCAACGCCATCGCCGCCGCGACCGGTCGCCGCATCCGCCGGCTTCCACTCTCGGCGAACCCCGCATGACGAGACGCCCCGACGATCATCCGGCGGTTCCCGACGCGCGCGTCGGCGTGCTGCTGGTCAATCTCGGCACGCCCGACGCCCCGACGGCACCGGCGGTCCGCCGTTACCTCGCCCAGTTCCTTTCCGACCGGCGCGTGGTCGAAATTCCGGCCCTGCTCTGGCAACCGATCCTGCGCGGCGTCATTCTGGCCGTTCGCCCCAAGAAATCCGCCCATGCCTATGCCCAGGTCTGGACCGATCAGGGCTCGCCGCTCGCCGCGATCACGCGGCGCCAAAGCGCGTCGCTGCAAGCCGCGCTGGGGGACGATATCAGCGTCGCCCATGCGATGCGATACGGCCAGCCCGCGATCGCCCCCGCGATCGACGCGCTGATGGCCGAAGGGTGCCGCCGTATCCTCGTGGCGCCGCTCTATCCTCAATATTGCGCTGCAACCACCGCGACGGTGGTCGACGCCGCCAATGCTCATCTTGCAACGCTTCGCTGGCAGCCGACCCTCCGCTTCCTGCCGCCTTATCCCGACGCGGCGGCCTATATCGAGGCCCTCCAAACGTCGCTGGAGCAGGGGCTGGAGGCGCTCGACTTCGTGCCGGACACAATCATCGCGAGTTTCCATGGGATGCCCGAGCGCACGCTCCGGCTTGGCGACCCCTATCATTGCCAATGCCGAAAAACCGCACGCTTGCTGTCGGAAGCGATCGGCCGCCCGGTCGAAGTCGCGTTCCAGTCGCGCTTCGGCCGCGCCAAATGGCTGGAGCCCGCAACAGACGTGACGCTCGAACGGCTGGGCCGCGAAGGACGTAGCGTCGCGATATTCGCGCCCGGTTTTGCCGCCGACTGCCTCGAAACGCTGGAGGAAATCGCGATCCGCGGCCGCGAGCAGTTCGTCGCGGCCGGCGGCCAGAATTTCGCCTATCTGCCCTGCCTCAACGACAGTGCGCCTGGCATGGCAATGCTCGAAACGCTGGTTCGCCGCGAGCTGGCCGGCTGGCGCTGAATTTTCCGACGCTTACCTCCTGTTTAGGTCCGCTCGCTAGGGTCGATCCGCGCGGGGCCGGGATCGCGCGTTGGAAGGAACATCATGAGCGATCTGACTCAGGCGGCACTGATCCTCGCGGGCTTTACGCTCGCCTTTCTGTTCGTCGTCTATGCGGTCTACCGGAAGCGCAATCCGCGCCCCGTGACCGCCGCACCACGGATGCCCAAATTGCCGAGCCTGTCGTTCGAGGCGAGCCTGCCGCGCCTGTCGCGCAAACCCGAGATTGAATTCGAACCGGTCGAAATCGCGCCCTCGCGGCTCGCACGCATCAGCAAGCGGCCGGTCTACGAGCCACTCGAAGAGCCGGTCGAAGCGGTCGAAGCGGAGCCCGTCGCCGCCCAGGTGCGCGAAGAAGCTCCGCCTTTCGAGGCCGCTGAGGAGCCCTTGGCCGCCATCGAACCCGCAGCCGCGCTCGAGCCGGTGACCGAACCCGTAACCGAAGCCACGGCCCCTGTCATCGACGAGCGGATTCTTCAGGCTCTCGCAACCGAAGTTGAGGCGCAGGCACACGGGACCGAATTCGCTGAACCAACGCATGAGCCACCCGCACCTCTTGCCGCCGTTCCAACCGGCCCGACCGTGCGGCTGGTTCCGCAGTTTCCGCCGCGCGACGCCATCTTGCGCAAGCATTGGCTCGGCGGGCGGCCGTATCTGCCTGCCGGTGCCGGCTGGCCAAAGGTCGACGGACGCGACGGCGATTTCCTCGCCCAGATTGCCTGCACCGACCTCCCGTCCGATTTGTGGGACGGGCTCGGCCCGCGTTCGGGGTCGCTCGCCTTCTTCGCCAATCCTGATACCGGAGCGGCCATGGCACTGCACCTCGTCGAAGACGGCGTGCCGCACGATCCGCCGCATCCGCCCGGCCCGGCCTATTTCCGCCCGTGGGGCCTCGCATCGGCAACGCTTGCGCCACTCGCCGTACGCGCCTTTCCCGAATGGCCCGTCGACGCGGTCACCGCCGAGGCGTCCGTGGCGACGGCTGGCACCGGCCGAGCCGCGATTGATGCGCTGTTCGCCGCCGACTATGATATCGGCGATCCGGCTTTCCATCCTTTCGACTGGCCGACCATGCTGGCAATGGCCGACATTCTCGAAAGCCATGTCATGGCAGCACCGACCGATGGCGCAGCTCCCCCGGATGCGAACGACGAGCTGGTGGAAGCGATCGCCGACGCCGCGGCGAGCAATCGCGAGGCGCAGGCCAAGCTGGCCGAGATCATTGCGATCATCCACGAAAGCGCCACCCCCGGCGCGAGCTTCGCGCCGTCCGACGCGACCGCAGTCATGGCGGCGCTGCATGCGATCCGCTGGACCGGCGTCACCGCAACCTCGAACCCCGAAAGCGGCGAGGACCAGGTCGAGACGCTGACGCTTCCGCTCACCCGTCGCCGCCCCGACAGCGACCTGTGGGTCGACGACTTCCGGCTGGTGCTGTTCGATCACGCCAAGCACGCCTGGTCGGCGAACCCCGACCGGCTGTCGGCTCCTGCGCGTGCCTTTTTCGAACCGGTTTGGCAGGCCATGGCGGCGGACGAAACCGCATTGATCGGCGGCTTTCCGTCGCGTCATGCCCCCGGCTTCAATGACGAATTCGACGTCGTGATACTCGAACTCCCGGCGAGCGCGCTGCTCGGACTCGCGCATCGCGATGGCGGCCATCTCGTCCTCGCGATGCGCAAGGCCGACCTCGCGAGCGGCGATTTCACAAAGCTCCGCGCGATCGCCTGCAACTGATTGGACCGTCTGCCCGAATTGTCGCCTGATTGACGTTACGGTCATCTTGCGGGGTGCGCGCGCGCACCTTAAGCATGGGACCGAGAACATTTGGGAGACCGGGAACATGGCACGTATCGCAGTCGTCACAGGCGGGAGCCGCGGCATCGGGGAGGCGATCAGCCTCGCGCTGAAGGATATGGGCGCCACCGTCGTCGCCAATTACTGCGGCAACGACGAAAAGGCGCGCGAGTTCACCGCGCGCACCGGCATCCCCGCCTATAAATGGGACGTCGGCGACCATCAGGCGTGCCTCGACAGCTGCGCGCAGATCGCAGAGGAAGTCGGCCCGATCGACATCGTCGTCAACAACGCCGGCATCACCCGCGACGGCACCCTTGCGCGGATGCAATATTGCGACTGGGACGATGTGATGCGCGTCAACCTCGGCGGCTGCTTCAACATGGCGAAGGCGACCTTCCCCGGCATGGTCGAGCGCGGCTGGGGCCGCATCGTCAACATCGGATCGATCAACGGGCAGGCCGGCCAGTACGGCCAGGTCAATTACGCCGCCGCGAAATCGGGCATCCACGGCTTCACCAAGGCGCTTGCGCAGGAAGGCGCGAAGAAGGGCGTGACGGTGAACGCGATCGCCCCCGGCTATATCGACACCGACATGGTCGCCGCAGTGCCCGCGCCCGTGCTCGAAAAGATCGTCGCGAAGATCCCCGTCGGCCGCCTCGGCCACGCCGAGGAAATCGCCCGCGGCGTTGCCTTCCTGTGCAGCGAGGATGCGGGCTTCGTCACCGGATCGACGATGTCGATCAACGGCGGCCAGCATATGTATTGAGCGGGCGGGATTGCATCCGCCCGTCAAACGCTCGATCACCATCGCCGGTCACCCGACCTCGATCAGCCTCGAGCCGATATTCTGGGAGGCTCTGGAGGAAGCGGCTACGCGCCGGTCATTGCCGGTGAACGCGTTGGTCGCGCGGATTGACGTCGAACGAATGGAGGCGGAGGACCCGCCGAACCTGACGTCGGCGATCCGGCAATGGCTGTGGCGCACACAATTCGGAAAGACAGCCGAATGATTCTTGCCCGCGCCCTGCCCGGTCTCCCGCCTTACGGTGAGCCCGCCATTTCCTTCCCTGCGCGTGATGCCTTTCGCGAAGGAACGGTGGTCGAGTTTGACACGGGCAACCGGCAATGGATCGGCAATTTCGCTGATGGATGGCGACAAGGGGTGTCATCGCTGCACACCGAATTGGGTGCTCGGGCTATTGTCGTCGTGGCAAGCGGAGCCGGATATGTCGTCGATGCAACGAGCCAGACGCTCCGCTGCGAGTTCGGCGACGTGACATCCATATGGTTCGAGCCCGAAATCGCTGCGATGATTGTCTCTAACGACCTCTGGTTCCATGCCTTTGATGCCGAAAAGCCAATCTGGACCACCCGGCGTATTTCATGGAATGGAATGCGGAATATTCAACGCGACGAACTTGTTTTGCGCGGCGAGGCTTATTCACCGATCGAAGACGATTGGTCTGTGTTCGAAGTCGATCTACGCAGCGGCAGTGTTGCGGGCGGAAGCTATACCGGCCCCTGACCTCGCTGCTAAAGGACTACTGCCCTCGCCACTGCATGACCGAACGCCGCCCCGCTGTCGGGCGCGTGGTGGAGGAACAGTGACGGCTCGATCAGTTCCAACTCCATGATGTGGAGCTTGCCCGTCGCATCGCCGACCATGTCGACGCGCGCATAGACGGGCGGCGCGGGTGCGGCGGCGAGCGCAGCGGCGGCGAGCGCCTGCGCCTCCGCGCTCGCATGCCAGTCGCTCTCGCGCCCGCCGAACTGTTCCTGCACGCGAAAGTCGCCCGAGGCGGGGCGCTTGACGATCGCGTGGCTGAACTTGCCGTCGAAGAAGAAGAGCGAATATTCGCCCTCGGTCAGGATGCCGGGCATCAGGGGCTGGACGAGCCGGCGCTGTCCGAGCGCGTCGGCGGGAACGGCCGCGCCCGCCGCGATGCGGTGCGTGCCGTCGGCGCCGCCCGAGATCGCGGGCTTGATCACGACCTCTTCGGCATCGAGCTCGGCGCGCGCGGCGGCGAGAACTGCCTCGCCGAGCGCGGCGACCTCGATCGTCGGCACCACCGCGACGCCTTTCGCGCCCAGTTCGGCGAGATAGGCCTTGTCGCTGTTCCAGCGCAGCACCGGTACCGGATTGACCACCGGCAGGGCTTCGGATTCCAATCGGTCGAGCAGCGCGTACCAGACCGCCACATCGCGCTGATAGCCCCACGCGAAGAGCGGCAGGATCAGGTCGTATCCCGACAGGTCGCCCGGATCGGTCCACACGCGCTGTTCGACGATCAGGCCGACAGCGGTGAGAGCAGCCGCCTTGCGTGCAAAGGCGGGCTGCCACTTCTCGTAATAGTCAGGCGTCGGGACGAGGATTGCGACGCGCGGCTGAAACGGCATTACCGCCCCAGCAGCCCGCGCGCCTGTCCCGCGATGTGCGACAGCATCGCGCCGTTCGGATTCGGGATCATCCGCGCGCGATCGACGGTGGCCCGGAATTGCGCGACGCGCTGGCTGTTGTCGGCGAGCCATTTGATCACCGCCGCGTCGAGGTCGCCCTTCGGCAACCCGGCAAGGAAGGTCAGGCGCATCTGCTGGAAATCGCGCGCGAGGCTGTTGACGAGCAGGCGTTCCCACGGATCGGCGGGGCTCATATGCGCCGCGAGCGTCTGCGCCCAGTCGAGACCAAGCGCTTCGCCGAGGTGCGTGAAGGCGTGCGTCACGGCCACCTCGTCGTCGCCGCGCCGTGCCGCGAGATCGACGATCCCGATGGCGCCGTCGGTCTTGAACAGCCGCACGACCGCCGAGGTCAATGTCTCCGGCGCGCCCGCGTCGAGCAATTGCTGCGCCAGCATGTCCCACTGGCGCCGCACCGATGGACTGAGCAGGCTGTCGACGCCGCTCATCAGGCGCTCGACGCCGGGTTCGAGCCTCGCAACGACCGGTCCCGGCTGTGCGAGCGTCGATGTCACGCGCAGCAGGTCGGCCATCTGCGAGGTCATCGCCGACGCCGCCTGGCTGAAGAGCGAGAGGCGGATGCTTTCGTCGATCTTCGCACTGTCGAGCGCCGACCAGATTTCGTCCATCCCGAGCAGCCGTTGGACCGCGACGAACGCCGCCGCGACGTCGCCGAGCGAACAGCCTTCCTCTTCGACGAGCTCGAAGGGATGGGCAATCCCCATGCGGTTGATCATCCGGTTCGCGAGCTTGGTCGCGATGATCTCGCGGCGCAGCTGGTGATCGGCGATCGCCTGCGGAAAATCCCGCTGCATTTCGGCCGGGAAGGCTGCCGCCAGATCGCTTCCGAGTGCGGGATCGTTCGGCAATTCGCTGTCCTCGATCGCATCCTGCAGCGCGAGCTTCGCGGTCGAGAGCAGCACCGCAAGTTCGGGGCGCGTGAAGCCGCGTCCTTCGGCCGAGCGGCGGAGCAGTTCGTCGTTCGCGGCGAGCCCTTCGACCTTGCGGTCGAGCCGGCCCGTCGCCTCGAAATTCTCCATGATCCGCACGAGCGAGGGGACCGCCGCCGCGCCGCCCTTTTCGGCGATCGACAGCGCGAGCGCCTGCAAGCGGTTGTCCTCGAGCACCAGCGCCGACACATCGTCGGTCATCCGCACGAGCAGCGCGTCGCGCGCCTCCTGCGGCAGACGCCCTTCGGCCATCTCGCGGTTGAGCGCGATCTTGATGTTGACCTCGTTATCCGAGCAGTCGACGCCCGCGCTGTTGTCGATGAAGTCGGTGTTGATCCGCCCGCCCCTCGCCGAGAAGGCGATGCGTGCAGCCTGCGTGACACCGAGGTTCGCGCCCTCGCCCACCGCGCGGACCCGCAGATCCTCGGCATCGACGCGCAGCGCGTCGTTCGCGGGGTCGCCGACCTCGGCATTATTTTGACTTGCGGCCTTCACATAGGTGCCGATGCCGCCGAACCAGAGGAGGTCGGCGGGCGCCTTCAGGATCGCCGAGATCAAGGAACCGGGGTCGATTTCGCTCACCGACAGGCCGAGCGCGGCCTGCACCTCGGGGGTCAGCGGGATGCTCTTCTGGCTGCGCGGGAAGACACCGCCGCCCTTCGAGATCAGCTTTTTGTCATAATCTTCCCAGCTCGACCGCGGGAGATTGAACATGCGTTCGCGTTCCTTCCAGCTTTTCGCCGGATCGGGATTGGGATCGAGGAAGATGTGGCGGTGGTCGAACGCCGCAACGAGTTGGATCGCCTTCGACAGCAGCATGCCGTTGCCGAACACGTCGCCCGACATGTCGCCGCAGCCGACGACGCGGATGCTGTCGGTCTGCACGTCGACGCCCAATTCGGCAAAGTGGCGCTGGACCGAAACCCACGCACCCTTCGCGGTGATCCCCATCGCCTTGTGGTCATAGCCCTTCGAGCCGCCGCTCGCGAAAGCGTCGCCGAGCCAGAAGTCACGCTCCATCGCGAGCGCGTTGGCAACGTCGGAGAAGGTCGCGGTGCCCTTGTCGGCGGCCACGACGAAATAGGGATCCTCGCCGTCGCGGACGACGACGCCCTTCGGATGCACGACCTTGCCGCCGACGAGGTTGTCGGTAATCGACAGGAGCGAGCGGATGAAGATGCGATAACATTCGGTGCCTTCGGCGAACCACGCATCGCGGTCCTCGGCCGCGCTCGGCAATGCCTTCGGATAGAAGCCGCCCTTCGCGCCGGTCGGCACGATCACGGCGTTCTTCACGCGCTGTGCTTTCATCAGTCCGAGAATTTCGGTGCGGAAGTCGTCGCGGCGATCGGACCAGCGCAGCCCGCCGCGCGCGACCGGGCCGGCGCGCAGATGGATGCCCTCGACACGCGGGCTGTACACCCAGATTTCGCGCCACGGTAGCGGCTTGGGCAGGCCGGGAACAAGGGCGCTGTCGATCTTGAACGCCAGCGCCTCGGCCGCGGCGGGCGCGAAAGCGTTGGTCCGCAGCGTCGCGCTGATCACGGCATGGAACAGGCGCAGGATGCGGTCGTCGTCGATAGACTGGATGTCGGCGAAACCCGCAACGATATCGGCTTCGAGCGCCTCGGCGCGCGCGCCGTCCTTCGCCTTCGGATCGTGGAGCGCCCGGAAGCGGTCGATCAGCGCAGACGTGAGCGCCGGCGCATGACGGAGCGCCGCAACGACGGTGTCCATGCCATAGCTCGCGCCGCCCTGACGCAGGTAGCGGAACCAGGCGCGAAGCCACACGATCGCCTGCGGATCGGTCTGGCTGACGAGGACGAGCTGGTTGAACGCGTCATTCTCCGCCTTGCCGTCGAGCACCGCGGCAATCGCAGTTTCGATGACCTCGGCAAAGGGAAGCAGCCCGAGTTCGTCGACCGACGGAGGCAGGCGCAGCGAGAAATCGTGGATGAAGGCCGACCGGCCATCATCGCCTTCGCCATGCGCGCGCGCGACCTCGGTCGGGATTTCCTCGAGCACTTCGAAGCCGAAATGTTCGAGCGCGGGGACGACATCCGAAAGCGCGAGCGGTCCAGCGGCGCTGTACACCTTCAGCCGCAGCTCGTCGTCGCCGTCGAGAGTCTGACGGACGATCTGGACCCCGCGCGGACGGTCCGCGTCGAGATCGCGAAGCTGGAGGATATCGAGCGCCGCCTCCTCGGGGCTGTAGCTGTTGCGATAATTCGCGGGGAACAGCGGCGCGAAGCGCGCGGCAAGCGCCGCCGCGCGGCCGGCGTCGCCATGGCGCGCCAGCGCAGCCTCGACCTCGGGCAGCCAGCCGCGCACCATCTGTTCGAGCTGGGCATTCAGCGCGTCGGTATCGGGAACGACGCCCTCGCCGCGCAGGTCGAGCGTGAAGCGCATCAGCGCCGCGCCCCCGTCTTCCAGCACCATCGTCCAGTTGATCACGCCGGCCTTCGCCGCGCGCACCAGCATCGCCTCGACATCCTTGCGGCGGCCGGTCGATACCTCGTCGCGCGGCAACCAGACGAAAACGAACAGGTGACGGCCGAGCGCACTGCGCACCGCGACAATCTTTGGCCGCGGGCGGTCGGTGATCGACATCGAGGTGAGCACCAGATCCTCGAGGGCGGCGCTATCGAAGGCGATCAGCAGGTCGTGCGGCAACGCGGTCAGCGCGTGCGCGAGCGCCTTGCCCGCGTGTCCCGCCGGGTCGAAGCCGAATTTCGCCATCAGCGCGTCGAGCTGCGCGCGCAGCATCGGCACCTTCGCGGGCGGCGTCGACAGCGCGGCGCTGGTCCACAGGCCCGCATGGATCGACAGGCGCTCGACCTTCTTGCCCTTGAATTCCGGCACGATGACGAGGTCGAGCAACACGCGGCGATGTACCGACGACAAGCGGTTCGACTTGATCAGCAGCGGCGAGGAATGACCCTTGTCGAAATAGTCGAAAGCGGCGTCGAGCGCGGTCTGCGACAACAGCTGCTCGGCACGCGACGTCGAAATGCCGAGCGCGTCCTGAACCGCACCATCGCGGGTACGCCATTCGTGGCCGAGTTGCGTCATCGCGCCACCTTCGAACCAGCGCAGCAGTTCGGCGGCTTCCCCGTCGGCACGCATCGCCGCGTCGGCGAGCATCGCGGCGCGCATCGCTTTCCAGTCGGTCACCGCGGCACGCACGTCGGCGAGCGCGGCTTCGAGCGCATCGAGCAAGCGGCGGCGCGCGCGCGCATCGCCGCGTTCGAGTTCCATATAGATGACCGATTCGCGGTCGCTCCCCGTGCCGACCGCTGTCAGCTTGCCCTTCGCGTCACGCTCGACCGAGACGACGGGATGCAGGATGCGATGGATCGCAAGCCCCTGCGCGCCGACGATCTGCGAGGTCGAGTCGACGAGAAACGGCATGTCGTCGTTGACGACGACGAGGCGCATGCGCCGGTCGGTGCCATCGGCGATGACGGGTTCGAGCAGCAGCGAGGGCTTGCCTTCGCTCCGTCCGAGCGCCGCGCGCCCCGCAAATTCGCCGGCTGCGGCGAGCGCCTTGGTATCGAGATCGTCGCCCTCGCCGGGCAGGGCGCTGCCGTGGAGCGCAGCCGCGAAGGCCTTGGCGAATTTTGAAGGAACTTGCTGGGCCGGCGAGGCTTCGGCTTCGGCGGCGTCGGACAAGGTGGAAGTCATAGGGGGCAGCATCCCGAACCAAGAAGGGCGGGCCTCTGCGGGGGATTCGGCCAGCCCGTTTGCAGGGCCCTCCTATGCGCCTGTGGCGCGCGCGGCTCAAGACCCTGTCGAGCGCCCGCGTAAAATAATTTCAATTTTCAGATTATCTATTACGCGGACTTGCGAAGACGGCCCGGCGGCGATCCTCCCGGCGATGAAGATTGCGCATTCCGCACCTCCACCCCGGTCCCGTCCCGCAATTTTACGACGTGATCGCGATCGCCTTTTTGGCGAGCCTGGCGATCAGCGCCGGATCGTCGGCCGCCTTGGCGACGATACCGATATGTCCGCCCGGCATCGCGCGCGCGATCAGCACGACGAACTCGGCCTCGCCCGCATCATGTTCGAGGATCAGCGCGGGATGCGCGCGGCGGAGTGCCTCCACCGCATCCTCGCCCTTGTCGGAGGCGTCACCTTCGGGTTTGCGACGCGCGCGCGCGTCCTTGACCAGTCCCTTGAGGCCGCCCGGATAGCGGTCGAGATAGGCAGCGAGTTCGCCGCGGGCGACGCCCTCTTCCTTCGCGTGCCCAAGCACACAGGCATATTCGGCAAGCCGAGTCTTGTCGTAATTCGCCCCGAACACGAGCTTGACGACAGGGGTCATCGGCGCGCGGTCCTGCGCCTGCAGCCCGGCGTCCTCCAGCATCTCTGCAAAGGCTTCGGGCTGGGCCTCGGCCGCGAGCGCGAAGTCCCACGCCTTGCCCACCGCCTGATAGAGCGCGGAGCGGCTGCGGCTGTCGGCGGCGATCGCGCGCTCGGCGGTCTCGCGCGCGAGCGCCAGCCAGTCGGCGAGTTCGGCGTCGGTGCCGGGATCGGCGGAGATGGGGACGTCTTCGTCGGCGGTCTCGGTCAGCAACATCTCGTCCTCGTCGCCAAGCGCCGCGAAGCCCGGCGCCGCGCCTTCGTCGATATGCTCGGAATCGGGACCATCGGCCCACACCGGAACCGGCGCGGTCAGCGGCGCGGCGGTGCGCAGCGCCTGCTCGACCGAAAGCTGCAGTTCGGCTTCCTGCTCGGCGGGAACGCCCTCCTTCCAGTTGATCACGCCCATGATGAAGTCGATCGTGTCGTCGTCGGACGAGAAGGGCAGCAGTATGCCGCGATACATGATGGTCACGCCGCGGTCGTTAACGAACTCGGCCTCGAAGCCGATCGGCGCGCGGTTGGCGATGATCTGGAGATAATGGTCGGTCAGCCGCGAGAGCAGCGAGCGGCCGGGGATCTGGTTGATATAATGGACGTCCTCGCCGATCTCCGATTCCTCGCGCAGTTTTTCGCCAAGGAAGGAAATGCCCGGATTCTCGATGCCGGTGGTGAAGTCGAGCAGCACCGCGTGCGGCCCGAAATCGGCGCCCTCGAGGTCGACATCCTCGACCGACGGATAGGCGCGGTCGGCCAGCAGCGAAGCCCAGTAATTATAGGCCCTGACCTGCATCCGCCGTTCGTCGACCCCGACCACCGGCGGCGCGTCGATCGCGCCATCGTCCTGGTCGTGGCTGCCCGAAAGCAGTCCGCGCAAGCTGTCCATCACATGTCCCCAGTCGCAAACATCGCCGGATGTCATGCAACAAGAGTGGTAAAGGCCGCGTAAACGATGCCTTGGGGGCGGCCCTGCGCGCTATGGTCTGTCAGGCGAGACGCGTATCGATCGGCAGGCCGTTCTTGAGCGTCAGCGTCACCGGCGTGCGCTCGGCAATATCGGCCATCCGCGCCCGCTGCTCGTCGTCGAGACCGGCGATCGTCAGCGTGCGGTCGATCCTTTTCTCCTCGATCCCGTGCAGCCGCAGCGCGACTTCGAGCGACTCCATCGGCCAGCCCTTGCGGTCGGCATACATGCGCAGCGTTATCGCGGTGCAGGCGCCAAGGCTGGCGAGCAGCAGGTCATAGGGCGCGAATCCCGCGCCCTGCCCGCCGAGCGCGGGCGGCTCGTCGGCGACGATGTCGCGGCCGCCGACGCTGATCTGGGTGCGGTATTTGTCCTTGCCGATACGGGCGGTGCCTTGGGCCATGGCGTGTCTCCTTCGTGCGCGCCGGCCCTGATAGCAAAGCGCGGCGCGGAAAGGCGATGAATCCTGCGCCCCGCTGCGGCCCGGTCGAACAGACGGATTGCCGCGAAGCCGAAACCCGCCCCCCTCGCGGGTGGGCGGGTCCCCCTTTTTGGGTCAGGCGGTGCGATCCGCGAGGTCCGGCGCCGGCCGCCGGGCATACACGCCGAAGGCAGCGATGATCGCGTAGCAGGCGGCGGGCAGCAACAGCGCGAAGCCGAGGTGCCCCGTGAGGTCGGCAAGCGCACCGGTCGCGAGCGGAACGACCGCGCCGCCGAAGATCGCGACATTGATGATCCCCGATCCGTCGGCCGCGCGCGGCCCGAGCTTTTCCGACGCGAGGCTGAAGATCGTCGGGAACATGATCGAGTTCATCAGGCCGATGGCGAGTAGGCTGTAACCCGACACGCTGCCCGTTGTGCCGATCGAGATCAGGATCAGGGTGATCGCACCGACCGCGACGCACGCGAGCAGCTTGCCGGGGCTGATGACGCGCATCACCGCCGAGCCGATGAAGCGGCCGATCATCGCGCCGCCCCAATAAAGGCCGATAAGCTTGCCGGCGGCCTGTTCCTGCAACCCCATCACGCCCGGTTGCATGAGGTAGCTGACGATCAGCGAGCCGATCGACACTTCCGCGCCGACATAAAGGAAGATGCAGAGCGCCCCGAAACCGAAGCGCGGACGTTTGAGGAGGTCGAATCCCGTCAGCCCTGCGCTCGCCTCATGCTTCTCGCCTTGCAGACGGTTGCGGAACAGCCATACCGCTCCCGCCACCACCGCCAGCGCGACCGCGATACCGAGATAACCGTGGACGATCGCCTGGCTCTCGGCGGTCCGATAGGCATCGAGTTCGGCGCCCGACAGCTGGTCGGCGCTCACTTTTGCCAGGCTGCCGAGAATCAGCGCCGACCCCGCGATCGGAAAGATCGTCGTGCCAAGCGAATTGAACGCCTGCGCGAAGGTCAGGCGGCTGTGCGCGGTCTCGGGCTTGCCGAGCAGCGAGATCAGCGGATTGGCGACGACCTGGACGACGACCACGCCGCTCGCGAGGACGAAGAGCGCGAGCAGGAAGAGGCCATAGGTCGCGGTCCGCGACGCCGGGATGAAGAGCAGGCAGCCGACCATCATCGTCAACAGCCCTGCGACCGCGCCGCGCATATAGCCGATCTTCTTGACCAGCTTCGCGCCGGGAATCCCGATCAGAAGATAGGCGGTGAAGAAGCAGAACTGCACGAGCATCGCCTGCGTATAGTTCAGCGTGAACAGTTCCTTCAGCTTCGGAATGATCACGTCGTTGAGCGATGTGATGCCGCCGAAGATGAAGAACAGCCCCATGACGAACAGGCGCAGTTCGGGGGCATCGACATGCTCCCCGGCGCCCTCTCGGGCAATGGAATCACTATTGGTCAGATCTGGCGTGACGGCCACGATATCTCTCCCCGGAGAAGCTGCTCCGCCAACCCGTGTGCGGGTTTGGCTATTTCACGGTCGGCGGGCAAGCGAGATTCTCGCCGACCGCCTCGATCCGCGCCGACAGCAAGGTCAGCGCAAGTCCCTTGTCGCCGTGCACCGTCGTCGCGTAGCCGACCTTGGTGAGGTCGGCACCCGCGTCGGCGAAGCAGCGCAGCGGAATCTTGATCGTCGAAACCTGCCCGGTCGGCGCGGCCTTGACCCAGCCGCTGACGTCGAACGCCTTGCCGCCGAGTTCGACCTGCGTCAGCCCGCTGCCGACCGCATCGATCCGCCAGTCGATGCGCAGCGCGAAGCTGTTGTTCAGCTGGCGCGACATATCGGCACCGGGGCCGGTCAGATGGAACGCCGCCGGCCCGCTCCACGCGAAGCTCTTGCCATCCTCCTGCGCCGCGACATCGACCGAACGCGTCTTGAGGAGGCCATAGCTGCTGTCGACCGGGCCCGATTCGACCTGACGCGATCCGCCTGCATCGGTAACCGAGAGCAACCACGGCGCGCGGGCGCGGCCGCCCGAGAAGAAATTCTCGACGTTCAATATGCCAGCGAGGTCGAGGCCGAGCTTTTCGGAAAGCTGCGGAACCTTCACCTTGTCGCCGTAGGCGAGGCCGTAGCCGACCGGGAACTGCGCCTTCTCGATCGGCGAGCGCGCGTCCGACGGCCAGGCGAAGGGCAGCTTTCCGGTGAAGCCGCGCGCGGTCTTGCCGTCCTTGCCCGCGACCAGCACGTCGGCGACGCCGGCGCCCTGCGATCCCGGCAGCCACGCGGCGACGAAGGCATCGACGGCGTTGATCTCGGGATTGGTGAACATCGGGCGGCCCGACAGGAAGACCGCGACGACCGGGATGCCCGCCGCTTTCAATTTCTTGAGCGTCGCCAGATCTTTCGCCTCGGCGGGCTGGTAGTCGAGCGTCGGGACGTCGCCCTGAAACTCGGCATAGGGATGCTCGCCGAACACCACGACCGCGACGTCGGGCTTTTCCTTGTAGAAGCCGTCTTCGGACAACGTCGCGATGCCGCCCGCCTCGCGCACCGCCTTGTCCATTCCCTCCCAGATCGTCTGACCGTTCGGGAAGTCGGCGTGGGTCACATCGGTGCCCTGCCAGCTGATCGTCCAGCCGCCCGACTGGATCGCCATGCTGTTCGCGCCAGGACCGGTGACGAGCACGCGCGCACCGGCCTTGATCGGCAGAACGCTTCCGTTGTTCTTGAGCAGCACGAGCGATTTCGCGACCGCCTCGCGCGCGATCGCAAGATGCTCGGGCGCGCCGACGGCGGCGAAATTGCCGCGATCGACATGCTCGACGTCGAACAGGCCGAGCTTGTATTTGACGCGCAGGATACGGCGCACCGCGTCGTCGAGGCGCGCGGCGGGAATCGTCCCGTCCTTTGCCTGGCGGACCGTCGTTTCGTATAGGCCCTTCCAACTGTCTGGCGCCATAAACATGTCGAGCCCGGCGTTGATCGACTGCGGACAGTCGGTGACGGTGCAGCCCGCGACCTGGCCGTGGCCGTTCCAGTCGCCGACGACGAAGCCCTCGAAGCCCATCCTGCCCTTGAGCGCGTCGGTGAGCAGCCCCTTGTTGCCGTGATTCTTGATGCCGTTCCAGCTCGAGAAACTGGCCATCACAGTCAGCGCGCCGGCGTCGATCGCGGCGGGATAGCCCTGTGCGTGCTTGGCGACCAGCTCGGCCTCGCCGATCTTGGCATCGCCCTGGTCCCTGCCCTCGAAAGTGCCGCCGTCGGCGAGGAAGTGCTTCGCGGTCGCGGCGACATGGCTCGCGTCAACCGAGCGGCCCGGGACGAGCGGCCCCTGCAGCCCGGTCACCATCGCCTTCGCATAGGCGGCGACGAGCGCCGGGTCGGACGAATAGCCTTCATAGCTGCGGCCCCAGCGTAGATCCTGCGGGACTGCGAGCGTCGGGGCAAAGGTCCATTCGATCCCGCTGCCCGAAATCTCGGCCGCGGTGACCGCGCCGATACGTTGGATAAGCTCGGGGTCGTGCGCCGCGCCGAGCCCGATATTGTGCGGGAACAGCGTCGCGCCCGGAATATTGTTATGGCCGTGGACCGCGTCGACGCCGAAGATGATCGGAATCGCAACGCCGTTCGCCTGCGGGCGCTGCGACACGGCGCGAAATTCGCCGACCAGCCTTGCCCAATCGGCGGCGCTCGACCGTTCGTTGCCGTTCGGGCCGCTGTTGCCGCCCGCAAGGATCGATCCGAGCGGATAGGTTTCAAGGTCCTTTGGCGTGATCGTGCTAATGTCGGCCTGGACGATCTGCCCGACCTTCTGCTCGATCGTCATTTTCGCCAGCGTCGCATCGATCCGCGCCTCGGTCGCCGGGTCGGTGATCGCAGTGGGGCTCTTGGCGGCGGGCCAGAGATCGGGGTGGACCGCAGCCGACGCCGCCTCGCCCGGAGCTTCTGCCATCGCCATGCCGGCGGTTCCCGTCAGCAGCAGCGCGGTCGCCATCGCTATCGCCTGTCGACGCATCTTCACTCCCATCCCATTTTTATGTGAACGTTATCAATCGATCTGTCGCACAGCCCCCTCGCGAAATCAAGGGGCCACGGCGGAATTGCGATCAGGCGCGTCGCGGCAACGTTGCGAGCAGTAGCACTGCGCACCCTGCGAGCCCCGCAAGCAACAGGAAAAGCGTACTGAAACCGAAGCTGGGGACGAGCGAGATCGTCAGCCAGGGCATGATCAGCGACGGGATGGTATTGGTGAGGTTGAAGAGGCCAAGATCGCGTCCGCGCCGTTCGGGACGCGGCAGGACGCGAAGCATCTGCCCCGAATGAAGCGACAGGAAGACTGTGGTCGCGATTCCGAAGCCCAGATAGGCGGCCTTTGCCGATGCCGCATCGCCCGCCAGCGCCATACCGACGAGGCCGACCGATGACAGGGCGGCGGCAAGGATGAGCGGGGTAAACGGGCGGTCGTTGCGGTCGGCCCAGCGACCGGCGAGGAGGGCAACGGGCACCGCGACCGTCAGCGCGATGCTGAAGATACCGGCCTTTTCATGGTCGCCCATCGCGGGATCGATCGAGCGGAACCAGAAATAGAGATAGGCGAAGAGCGCCGCCTCGGCGATCTGGACGAGCAGGCGGGCGAGCCACATGCGCACGGCAGGCTGCGCCGGCTGCTTCGCCGCTTCGCCCTTCGCTTGGCGCTGAATCAGTTGGGGAAAGGGCTGCGGACGCCCGGCGAGCAGCG
Organism: Sphingopyxis sp. Geo48; assembly: GCF_949769155.1. Taxonomy (NCBI): domain Bacteria; kingdom Pseudomonadati; phylum Pseudomonadota; class Alphaproteobacteria; order Sphingomonadales; family Sphingopyxidaceae; genus Sphingopyxis; species Sphingopyxis sp. Geo48. Next base: position 33,920 of record NZ_CATKPA010000005.1, read on the forward strand.
CGGGCAGGATCGCGAGCGCCATCAGCGCGGCGATGACCACGAGCCGCTGTTCGAGCGACACGACCCCCGGTAGCGTCACCAGCGCTCCCGACCAGGCGCCGAGTGCGGGCGAGAGGGCGAGCAGCCCGCCGAGCAGGCCCTTCTGCTCGTCGGGCACGAGGTCGCCGCCCCACGCCGCAAGCGGTCCGAGCATCATGTTGAGCGCCAATTGCCACGCGACGATGATCGCGACCAGCGCCGTGACATCTTTCGCCAGCGGCACCGCCAGCAGCAGCAGGATGGCGAGCAGCAATCCCCCCGCGATCCAGCCGCGCCGCCCGCCCGTACGGTCGCTGAGCCAGCCGAAGACGATGCCGCCGACGCTCGCCGCGACCGCGCCGAGGAAGGTCGAATAGCCGAGCCATTCGACATCGGCGGCGCCTGCGAGCTCGGCCATGCGCGCGGGCAGCAGCAGGGTCAGGAAGGGAACATAGGCGATCGCGCCGCCCGCCGACGCGAGTGCGTAAAGCAGCAGAAAGCGGGTCGACTGACGCCGCGGCGCCGCGGCTTCAGCCGCCATGCGGAGCGGTCGATCCGCGCTCGACCAGGCTGCCGCTGACCACGGTCGGGCCATCGGGCAGCTTCTCGCCGCGCTGCGCCGCGATGATCAGTTCGACCGCACGCGCGACCGTCTCCGCCACCGGCTGGTCGACTGCGGTCAGCGGCGGCTGGCTGAAATGGACGATCGGCGTGTTGTCGAAGCTGACGATCGACAAGTCGCGCGGCACGTCGAGCCCGAGTTCGCGCGCGACCTCCAGCGTCGCGAGCGACATTTGATCGTTGCTCGCGATGATCGCGCTCGGCGGGTTCGGTCCGGCGAGCAACGCGCGCGCGCCCGCTTCGCCCGAGGCATAGCTGAAATCGCCCTCGGCGAGCAGGCCGTCGACGGGCAGCCCTGCTGCCGCCATCTCGGCCCTCCAGCCGTCGATGCGCCAGTGGCTGAGGTCATATTCGACCGAGCCCGAGATGAAGCCGATGCGCCGGTGCCCGAGATCGATCAGGTGCCGCGTCGCACGCGCCGCCGACCCCTCGTCGTCCATCGTCAGCGCGATCCCCGCCGCGCCGCCGTGCGAGCCGATCCGCGCAAAGGGTATCCGCTGGTGATGAAGCAGGTTCACGATCAGCGGATTGTCCGAGTGTGGCGGGGTCAGGATCACGCCATCGGGCTGCAGCGCGGCGATCGTCGCGCGGAGCTCGCGTTCGACATGATCGCTATGCGTATCGACCAGCTCGAAGATCATGCGATAGCCATATTCGGCGCATTTCAGCATCCCGCCGAACAGCATCTGGTCGACCCAGTCGGTGCCCTGCCGCGCCTTCCAGTCGGCGATCGTGCGTTCGCGGTCGTTGATCGCAAGGATCAGGTACGAGCGCGATCCGCTCATCCGCTGTGCAGCGATCGAAGGAACATAGCCCAGCTTGTCGATCGACGCCTGCACCCGCTCCTTCATCTCGGCGCGAACATTGGGTTCGTTGTTGATGACGCGGCTCACCGTCTGCAGCGACACGCCCGCGTCGGCCGCCACATGCTTGATCGTCACCGATTGCCGCCGCCGCCCCATCAGCCCCGCTGCCCCTCCGTTTCGCTCCACTGCGGACTGCTAGCGTTCCCATCGGCGCATTGCCAGACGCGAACCCGCTCGATTTCCATCTTTTTCAGGGCGCGGAGCCCGATCACGCCGCCTGCGGCTCCGCGGCGCCGCAATAGCGTGCGACATAGGCGTGATGATCGGGCAGCGTCGCGGCGGTGCGCGCGACATTTTCTCGCAGGCCCGCCATGAATTTCTCAAGCTCGTCGTCGCCGAACTTCTCGGCGATCGGGTGCCAGCTCTGCGGCTCGACCCCCTGCCCCATCATCACCTGCACCCAGCTGTTCTCGGCGAACAATTCCTCATTCTTGCGGAAGGTGCGGCCGGTTTCGCGGAAAAGCTCGATTTTCTGTTGCAGGCTGTCGGGAACCGGCATGTTCGCAACATGGCGCCAGAACGGGCTGTCGCGGCGCTCGGTCGCCTTGTAATGCAGGATCACGAAGTCGCGGATCTGCTCGATATCCTGCCGCTGCTGCTCGTTGAACTCGATCGCGTCGCGCTCGCTGACGCGCCCGTTCGGCATCAGGCGGATAAAGCGCAGCACCGCGCGCTGGATCAGGTGGACCGTCGTCGCCTCGAGCGGCTCGACGAAGCCGCCGGCCAGCCCGACCGCGACGCAGTTGCGATACCATTGCTTGCGGCGGACCCCGCCCTTGAACTTGATGTCGAACGGTTCGATCCGCGGCGTGCCGACGCTCGACATCAGCCGGTTCAACGCCTCGTCGCGGGAGAGATATCCGCTCGAATAGACGATCCCCGCGCCCATCCGGTGCTGCAGCGGAATGCGCCATTGCCAACCGGCGTCGTGCGCGATGGCCTGCGTATAGGGCATCGGCGGGCCGAGATGATCCGACTGGACCGCGATCGCGCTGTCGTTGGGCAGCCAGTGCGACCAGTCCTCGAACCCCGCGTGCAACGCGCCGTCGATCAGCAGGCCGCGGAAGCCCGTGCAGTCGACGAACATGTCGCCTTCGATCCGGCGGTCGCCGTCGAGCAGCAGCGCGGCGATGTTGCCGGTCTCGCCGTCGAGTTCGACCCTTTCGATCCTGCCCTCGACGCGCTTCGCACCGTCGGCCTCGGCGAGCTTGCGCAGGTAGCGGCCATAGAGCGTCGCATCGACATGATAGGCGTAGTTCATCCGGTCTTCGGGCAGGTGCGCGAACTTGCCCTGCAGCCCGGCGACAAGCTCGAGACAATAATCGTCGTAGCTGTGCGGATAGCCCTTCGCGCGCGCGGCGAGCCAGAAATGCTGGAAACCCGCCGACCAATGGTCCTTCCCGCTGAGCCCGAAGCTGTGGAAATAGCTGTGCCCGTCATATTTCCAGTTGTCGAACAGGATGCCGAGCTTGAAGGTCGCCTGCGCCGCGCGCATGAATTCGGGCTCGGCTATGCCGAGGATACGGTTGAAATTGACGAGTGGCGGGATGGTGGATTCGCCGACGCCGATCGTGCCGATCTGTTCGGACTCGACCAGCGTCAGGTCGACCGTATGCCCTAGCGTCCGTGCGATGGCCGCCGCCATCATCCAGCCCGATGTTCCCCCGCCGGCGATCACGACGCGGCGGAGTGGCTTGGTATCGTTCATCGGCTGAGTGTCCTTAGCAAGAAAGCGCGCAGCCGCCCCGCCGTCTCGGGGGTGAGCGGGGCGAGGATGCTACGCGCGGATTCGGGAATATGGTCGGTCACGCCGCCATCATTTTCGAAGACATAATGGTCGAACAGGTCGCGCCAGATCGCCTTGTCCTCAGGCGGCAGATCACGGATCGCGAGGATCGCGTGATTGAGCGCTTCCTGCGGCTGGCCGAGCCAGGCCGGGGTGCGCCGCCACCAGTAATTGACGAGGATGTTGAAGTCGGCGAGCCCCTCGACGTGGTGCCACCACATCGAGGGGATGAAGATCGCGTCGCCCGGTTCGAGCTCGACGGTCAGCGCATGCGCCATCGCCTCGACAAAGCGCGGATACGCGGCGAGATCGGGGGCATCGAAATCGACCATGCTGACGACGCGACCCGCAGGAGTGTGGTCGATCGGCCCGAGATAGAGGTTGCGGAACTGGTCGGGCGGAAACAGCGTGAAGCGCCGCCGTCCTGCCGCGCAGCAGGCAAGATTGTCGGGGAAATCATTGTGCGCGGCGATCCGCGTGCGCGTCCCGATCCAGATGCTCTTCAGCGGATCGCGCGCGCCGAGATCGACCGGATTGGCCTCGTCGAGTCCGTCGAAATGCGTCGGGATGTCGATCGACGCGAGATAGACGGTGCGAATGTCGCCAAGCTGTTCGCCCTTGTCGATTCCGGCGAAGATGTCGGTGAGCTTGCCCGTCCCGGACCGGAAATTCATCGCCATATCGTGATCGTAGAACAGCCGCCCGTCGTGTCCGGGCGGCCCGATCGACACCATGAACGGACGGTCGCGCGCATGATCGACCAGATAGCGGCGCACATCGCGCGCCGAGCGTTTCGCCGCGGCGACGAGCGGCCAGCCGGCTACGAGCCCGCGCAGCACGAAGGGCTCGCGCGCATCGTCGAGCAGCGAATCGAGCCCGGCGCCGCTCCACTCGCGCTCGGGTACGCGGGCCAGGCGGTCGTAGATCGGGCCGTCGCGGTCAGCCATGGCGCCGCCTGCGGTTCTTGCGGTCGACGAGCGGACGAAGCTGCGAGAGCGAGGCGAGCGCCATGAAGATCGGCATCAGGTGGCCGTCACCGTGCAGCTTGCCGAGCGCCGCCGCGTCGAGCGCGCGGAGCTTCGCCTCGTCGATGATGTGAAAACCGACGAGCGAATTGACCGATCCGTCGTCGAGCGTCACCTCGAGCGTGAAAGGTTCGAGCAGGTCATGCTCGGCCAGCGCATCGAAGAAGGCGGCGCTCTGACGGTAGCCGAGATCGAGGTCGCCGAGCTTGCCCGCGATCTCCTCGAGATACGGGGTCGCCAGCCCCGCCGCGTCGAACAGCCGCACCCCTTCGTCGCCCGACGCGATACGCGGGTGCGCAAGGTCGACATGCACCTGCGCGGGGCCATCGCCGCTCGCGGGGCGGCCGACGAGGAAGGGCTGGATCGCGAGCGACAGCGGCCGGTATCCGGCATCCCAGCGCGCGCCGTCGAGGAACAGATTCTCGCCCGATTCGAAGCCGAGCAGCGCGACCGCGAAAAACTGGTCCTGTCCGGCCTCGCGGCGGAACAGGATCGGGAAATGGCCCTGGATGTTTCGGAACTCGGACGGCACGGTCAGCGTCGCCATCACTCCGTCGCCAAGGTCGGCCCCCGCATCGACACGCACGCGCAGATCCTGGTGGACAGTCTGGTCGAGAATAGCGTGGTTGGTCATGCGGGTCTTTCTATTCGGCGCCAGCTTCTGCTGCGGCAGGGCGCTCGCCGGCGAGTGCGTCGAGATAGGCGCGGTTGGTCGGCAGGCCGGCCGCGAGCGTGCGAGCGCGCTGGCGCATCTCGGCGAGCGCCGCCACCGCGCCGTCGCTGGCGGGCCAGCCCGCGGGCGGCGGAAAGCCCATACCGTAAAGGATATATTGATGGCTCTGCGCCGAGAAAATCTCGTCGATGTAGGGGAAATCCGACGATGACGGCGGCTGGTCGCGCCACAGCGTCAAGAGATCGGCGAGGTGCGGCGGGATATGGTCGGGGTCGCGGTGTGCGCGCCAATAGGGCTCCTCGCGGCGGCTCAGCACATAGTGGAGCTTCAGAAACTCGATGATGCGATCCCAGCGATAGCGGAACAGCTTGTTGAAGCGCCCGGCGTGGATATCCATCGCCGCGCGGTCGGCCGGGAAATTGTCGATGAGCGCGCGCAGCGACAGCTCGATCAATACAATCGCCGAGGCCTCGAGCGGTTCGACGAAGCCCGCAGCGAGCCCGACCGACAGGCAGTTGCGTTCCCAGAAGCGCTCGCGGTGACCGGTCTTGAAACCGATATGCCGGAACGGCACCCCGAACACATTGCTGTCGGGCACGGCGCCCGGCAATTCGCGGGCTATATAGTTGCGAAGGATCGCCTCGGCCCGCTCGGCGTCCATGAAGCGGCTCGAATAGACGCAGCCGATGCCGCGCCGCGACGGCAGGCCGATGTCCCAGATCCATCCCGCTTCGTGCGCGGTCGCGATCGTCTGCGAGGCGATCGGGCTGCCCGGGGGCACCGGCACCTGCGAGGCGATCGCGCGGTCGTTGAACGCATGGTCGCTGCGGTCGACCCACTCGACGCCCAGCGCGCCGTCGATCAGCAGCCCCTTGAAGCCGCTGCAATCGATGAAGAGGTCGCCTTCGACCTCGCGGCCGCTGCGTGTCGTCAGCGCAGCGATATCGCCATTTTCGGCATGCCGGACGCCCGTCACATGGTCGAGGATATGCGTAATCAGCGGGTTCCGCTTCGCGTGAGCGCCGAGCAGCGCGCCGAATTTCTCGGTCGCGAAATGATAGGCGTAATTCGTCGCGCCCTGATAGCCGGGCATCGCGCGCTGGCGCGGCGCGAGGTGGAGGTCGCAGACCGCGGCCTGCGCGCTCATCGCCGCCGCGAAGGGCTGGTCGGGCGCGGTCGCCTGCCAAGCCGCGAGCAGCTCGCCCATCGGCAGCGGCGGCGGTGTGGTGAAAGGATGGAGATAGCTGTCGCCCGCCGACCCGTCGACCCAGCCGTCGAAGCGCGACGCCTGTTTGAACGCACCGTCGCACGCGGCCAGAAATTCGGCCTCGTCGAGCCCGATCGTCTGGAGCGTCGTGCGCATCGTCGGCCAGGTGCCCTCGCCGACCCCGACGATCGGCACATCGGGCGCCTCGACCACGGTCACCCACAGCGGCGCCGCCTTCGCGCGGCGTGATGTCGCGATCAGCGACGCCGCCAGCCACCCGGCGGTGCCGCCGCCCACGATCACAACCCTCTCGACCTTTTGCGTCATTGGGAACGTTCCTAAGCCACTCGCAACGATCCGTCACGCAAAAGAGCCGCACCCCATGGGAGGCGCGGCTCTCTCGCCAACGGGCGGACGGGGGACGCCGCGCCTAGAAGGTGAACCGGACCCCGGCAGCGTAGCGGGCATAGCCCGGCGACACGAAGCTCACGTTGTTCTTGCTGCGGAGATGCCCCCGCCGTCCTTCGCCCGTCAGGTTGATCGCCTCGACGAAACCCGTAAGGCCCGGGATGAACTCATAGCTCGCGCTGGCGTCGATCTGCCAATAATCCTCGACATAGAAAGGGTTGGGACCGGTGCCCGAAAGATATTCGTCGCGCCAGTTCCACGCCACACGGCCCTGGAGCGGCCCCTTGTCGTAGAAGAGCACGGCGTTCGCGCTGTCGCTGAGCCCGGTCAGCGCGAACTGCGGGACCGACGATGGCTGCGTATTGTCGTAGGTCGCATCGCCATTGACGATCGTGTAGTTCAGGATGACGCCGAAGCCGGTGTCCCAGAAGCTGTGCTGGAGCGCGAATTCCCATCCGTTCAGCGAGGCGGTCTGGTCGCTGTTGATCGGCGTCGTGATCTCGAAATTCAGCAACGGATCGCCAGGGGCGCTGTTGATGATGTTTCCGGTCACCGTACTCGGGAAGTTGGTGATGATATATTGGCGGATCTGCGCCACCGTCGCACTGGCACCGAGCGCGGCGATCGCCGCGTTCCAGCGCGGGCCGCCGACCGGAGTCGTCAGTCCGAACGCATTGGTGTCGATCCGCGTCGACGAGATGAAGTTGCTGACATCCTTATGGAAATAGCCGACCGACAGGTAGCTTGCCGGCGCGTAATACCATTCCGCCGACAGGTCGATATTCTTCGACTTGTACGGGATCAGGCCCGGGTTGCCCTGTGCGCCGGTGCCGCCGCCGACGCGGAACAGCGTATCGATGGTGCGGCCGCCCTGCATGCTGGCATAGTCGGGACGCGTGATCGTGTGGCTGTACGATGCGCGCAGCTTCACATTCTCCATCGGCGAGACGTCGAGGTCGAACGCCGGCAGCCAATTGTCATACGAGCCCTTGAAGCGCGTGAACTGGCTATCGCCCGAATAGACGACGTTGAACTCATTGTCGCCGACCCAGCGGGTATCGACCGGGACCGGAACAAGCGCCGCCGACGAAATGTCGGTGGTCTCGTAGCGGATGCCGGCAACGAAATGACCCGGATTGCCGAACAGGTCGAACACCGCCGAGGCCTGCAGATAGGGTGCGAGCGTCTTTTCGGTGATGCGGCGATCGGTGTTGAACTTCGCAAGGCAGGTGCCGGGCACGCCCTGCGCCCCTGTCTGCGGGCTGCTGCACGTGCCGTACAGCCCCTCGATCAGGTCGACCATCCGGCCGAAATCGAACTTGTAGAAGCTCTGGATCATCCCCGGCTGCGCCAGCCCCGGGAATTTGTCGGGAATGGTTTCGAGCTCGAAGATGTCGTCGGGAATATCCGACGCCGGACCCGCACCGCCCCAGGTGTCGTTCTGGATCGTACCGAACGCCGAACGCACCTTGTTCTCGACATAGGACACGCCGAAGTCGATGGCATCGAGCAGACCGCTGTCATGATCGTACCGGCCGCGCAGCTGGACCTGGTTGATCTCGTCCCTGAAATAGGCGTTGCGGAAGGCGTTGCCCGTCGGCGTGATCAGCGCGGCATTCAGCGGGTCGATGCCCGGATGCATGTTGTACGAGATGACCGGCAAGTCATTCTCGAAATTGATCGTCTGGTTGGCGACGCCGAACACCGCGTTGCCGACCGAGATGCTCGACCCATAGTCGTTGACGGGCTTTACCGTCGCGGTCGAATGATGCGCGTCGAGCTCGAAGCTCACGCCATCGGAGCCCTCCCACTCGACGTTGAAGCCGAGCGACTTGTTCTCGGCGCGCGTTTCGGTGAGCGCGCCGCTGTACGACAGATCCTTGCCGATCGCGCACTGGTTCGGCGGCGGCGGCGACGGCGCGGCGCAGCCCGGTCCCGGGGGACCGAAGCGTTCGGTATAGAAGATCGGGCCCGCGACCGGACCGTCGGTCCACGCGCTCGACGTATCTTCATGGTTGAACCAGACGCCGACGTTGCTGTTGCGGGTCTGAACGGTGTTGCGCGAATAGGTATAGTCGATCGTCGCGGTCAGCCCGTCGGTCGGGCGGAATTGCAGCACGGCCTGGCCGTTGATGCGCTCGCGATCGATGTCGTTGAGGTCGTAGGACGCGTTCTGCGGCACCTGATAGACATCGGTCGCGTCGGGACGATTGGTGATGTTCGGGAAGCGCGGGTCGCCCGGCTGCGCGAGCGAACCCCAATTATTCTCGCTGCCAAGATAGCCGTCGCGCCAGCCGACGTTCGCGGTGTTCGTGCTCGACTTGCGCTTCTGGTAGGAACCGCTGATCGCGAAGCCGATGGTGTCATCGGCAAAGGTCGTGCTGAAGATGCCCGACACTTCGGGCGTCACCGAATCACCACTGTTGCGCGAGGAATCGACCACCGCCTTCGCCGACAGGCTGCCGTGCATGCCTGGCTTGTCGAGCGGGCGCGGGGTGCGGATGTTGATCGACGAGCCAATGCCGCCCGACTCGATCGTCGCGCGGCCGCTCTTGTAAACCTCGACCCCCGAGATCGATTCCGAAGCGAGGTTGGCGAAGTCGAACGAACGCGACGAGGGCGCGCTGCCGCCGTCGCCGATGAAGGCGGTCGGCATCTGGCGCCCGTTGAGCGTCACGAGGTTGAATTCGGGTCCGAAGCCGCGAACGGTGACGAGCGAGCCTTCGCCGTTCGACCGGTCGATCGAGACGCCCGTAATGCGCTGAAGCGATTCCGCGAGGTTGGTGTCGGGAAATTTGCCGATGTCTTCCGCCGAGATCGCGTCGACGACGCCCTGCGCATTGCGCTTGATATCGGCCGACGCCTCGAGGCTGGCGCGAATACCTGTAACGACGATCTCGTCGCCCACGCTATCGCTGCTGTCCGCCGGAGCTTCCTGCGCCATAGCCGCCTGGGCCGCGCCCATCAGCGACAGCGCCGACGTGCCGACCAAAAATTTGGCGAGCCAATGCTTGTGCGAAGCCTGCATCCCGTAACCCTCCCAAATGCGCCGTTCTGGTGACGGCATTCGAATAATGTGAACGTTCACCTAGATGATAACGTTCTCTTTGTCAATTCATATGCGGGCAGTTCCTCTTCTCGGCGCCCATCCTCACAGAAAGGTTCCGCGGCGTCTCGCGCCCTGGTTTTCAGCCAAAAGGAGGCGAAAGGCGAGGGACCGGGGCAGCGAAAGGTCCCCGGCGCCTGCAGGCATGAAGCGGCATTGACTACGAATTCCATCGCGCCGGTGGGCGGCTGCCGCGCCGCCTTCGCGAGACGTGATCGCAGGGGCCATTAAGCTTATTCTTACCTTGTTCAGGCATCTGCCGAAGCATGATGAGCCGGCTTCTCTCATCCTGCTCGCCCATGGCCCGCACCGCAATCGCGGCGGCGGCGATGCTCGTGGCGACCGCGGCGCATGCCGCGATCGACGCCGACGTCGCGAAAACCGGCAACGGAAAACCGGGCTGGTTCAATAGCGACACGTGCCACTCCGTCGCCAATACCGCCATCCCGGCATCGATCGCTTCGCCGACCGGTACGCCCTACCGGCAATTGAGCGCGCTCGACCGGATGCGCCTGCGCCAGGAGGGCGGCGTGCTGGAGCCCGCCGCCACGGGGCGCACTCCGTCCGCCGATGCCACGCAGGCGATGGCACCGGCAAGTCCAGCCACTTGCTCCCGCCGCCCGGCCGTACCCGGCCGCATCTCGCGCCCCGATTTCTTCGAACCCGTTGCGAGCGATCCGGAGTCCGAACTCGGCACGGTGGCGCTCCCGGTCGCTCATACGCGCTTCGACGCCCGCTGGGACCGCGTCCGGCGGGCGGCGCCGGGGCCGCTGATGCGCGCCGAACTGCGCAAGGCCGGAGTGACCGCCGGGATCGACGAGCGCGATTTGCTCCAGCGCGTCAACCAGGGGGTCAATCGGACGCTCGCCTATGTCGAGGACGAGCGCAATTACGGCCAGCGTGATTTCTGGGCGACCGCCGGGGAAACGCTCGCGCGCGGCCGCGGCGATTGCGAGGATTTCGCGATCCTTAAAATGCAGATGCTGCGCGCCGCCGGGATCGACGACGACCATATGAAGCTCGTTCTGCTGCGCGACCTCGCGCTGGGCGCCGACCATGCGGTGCTGCTCGTCCGGGCGAAGGACGGCTGGCTGGCGCTCGATAATATGACCGACCGTCTCTATAGCGGCCCGCAAGCCGGCGAGTTGCGGCCTATGCTGTCGTTCAGCGGCGCGCGGCGCTGGATTCACGGCTATGCCGACAGCCAGCCCGCGCCAGCACAGCTCGCCGTTCCGGGAAATGCGGATGCCGTCCCGGCGCGGATAGGGAATTGGACGATGACAAGCCTTGGCCGACGGCCCGAAAAGACCGCCGCAACGCGCGACACCGCGACCGGCTTCGTCCTGGCCAGCCTGACGGCCGCGCGGACGGTGCGCGACATGGTCGGCCGACGGCGACTGTTCGAAACGCGATAGCAAGGCACGCGACCACCTTAACATTACCATCGATACGGGCAGCGATATCGTGCCAGTTCGGTTGCGTCGCGCGCAACGCGACTCGCCGCGCGCCGAGTCTGCTTGCGACTCGGGCCATGGCCTAAATGATTAAGAATTGTGACCGAACCGATCATATTTTGGGACACTTAGCTCGCACGCGGGCGCCGGCTGAGCTATCCATAGGGGTAGCACCGAATTGCTCGCTCCCGCACTCAGGCATCGTTTAACATTCTGCATTTCATGTGTTAAACAACGCCCACTCTTCGGAAGGGCCGACAGGGGACAAGGGGGGCGGGAACGGACGCTACCTCTTTGGGGGTAGAGGGCTGAATCCCGATGGAATCCCTAAGCAAATTGTATAACCATATTTGCAGTAAATCGATCACGAATCGAAAAAGTTAACGCGATTTAACAAAACAAGCGATCCGGGTTTGATGATCGGCGGGGACATGCGGTTCGAGTGACGTTGAAAAACAAAATGGGTTGCCTTGACTGAACTTTCAGGGAGGCGGGTGATGTTGGAGGTGGTTCAAATTTCGCTGGTGGCGAAAAACGAAATCGCAAGGGAGGGTTTGCGAAACATACTTTCGAGTGACAATTTTCGGATCGAGGCTTCGGTGTCGGATATCTCGGCGCTTCTCGACCCACAGGGAAATATCGAACGCGACGACGATCATCATGTGATCGTGATCGACAGCGGAAACGCCGGTTTCGGGCTCGACGCGTGCCGCAAGCTCGCCGCGAAGCGAAGCAGGACACGGTTGGCGCTGCTCATGGACCACTATGCCTTCGAGGACGTGGTCGAAGCGTTCCAGATCGGCGCCGATGGCGTCATCATCAAGGAAATTTCCTGCGCGCCGCTCACCGAATCGATCCGGCTGGTGGCGCTTGGCGAAAAGGTTTTCCCGTCGCAGCTGGTCAACAATCTGACGAGTTGGATTCCGACCGCGATTGCGGGCGACTGGAAGGTCAGCGCGGCGTCGGTTGGCCTGTCCGACCGCGAGATCGAGATTCTCGAAAGCATCATGGCGGGCATGGCGAACAAGGTCATCGCGCGGCAATTCGGGATCTGCGAAGCCACGGTGAAGGTGCATGTGAAGGCGATCCTCCGCAAGCTGGGGGTCGAGAACCGCACCCAGGCCGCGACGTGGGGAGTCAAAAACGGTTTAGGTGAACCGGTGCAGCTCAATTTGCGGGAGGTACGGCCGGCGCGGGCTCTCCCCAGGCTGTCACCGGTCACGGGACGGGCGGCCTGATCGCCGCGACGATCTGAACGAGAGCCGCGCACGCTCTCGTTCGCTGCGACAAGCATCAAAAAAGCGGGCTCCGGATCAAATCCGGGGCCCGCTTTTTTGGTCCGGACGGGCGCGATCAGCGTTCGGTAAAGGCTTCCGAGCGAGCGCGCAGGAAGGGCTTGAACAAGTAACTGAGCACGCTCTTCTTGCCCGTGATCACCTCGACGTCGCAGATCATGCCGGGGCTGATCGGCAGCTTGCGCTGCCCGCTCTTGAGGTAAGCGACGTCGGTTTCGACAACGACGGTGAAATAGGCCTCTTTCGCGACCTCGTCATAGATGCTGTCGGCCGACACCTGCACGACGCGCCCGGACAGCGCGCCATAGATCGCGAAATCATAGGCCGTGACTTTCACATTCGCGCGGTCGCCGACCTTGATGAACGCGATGTCGCGCGGCGCGACACGCGCCTCGACAAGCAATTTGTCGCCGATGGGCACGACCTGCATGATCTTCTGCCCGGCCTGAACGAAGCCGCCGACTGTCGTCACCTGTACATCGTTGACGATCCCGTTCACCGGCGAGCGGATTTCGCTGCGGTCGCGGCGCCCCGCGGCGCCGCGCAGCGATTCCGAATTCACCGCCATCTTCGCCACCAGCTGGTTGCGTTCGTTGAGCGCCTCCTGCCGGAACTGCAGCCCCGCCTCCGACATCTGCGCGCGCGCCTCGCTGATCGCCGACGAGGCGCGCGAGGCCGCCTGTTCGGCGGCAGCAAGCTTGCCGCGAATCTCGGTCGCCTCGCGCCGCGCGTTGAGCAATTCGGTCTGCGGAACGATCGATTTCGCCGCGAGCGGTTCGAGCAGCTCGACCTGATTCTGCGCGAGACCGAGGCTCGATTTCAGCGACGCGATCGTCGCCTGCGCCTCGTCATAGTCACGGCGGCGCTGCTCGACCGCGGCGGCAAGCGCGGCCTGCCGGCTCTTCAGCGCAGCGGCACGCACCGATTGCAGGTCGGCCTCCTGGCTGCATTCGGACCCGCTCTGCCCCGGCCCGCATTCGGCGCCCGCGCCGCTGCCGCTCCCCTCGCGCCCGAGCCGCGCAGCGCGCGCGGCGAGCGCCCGGTTCTCGGCCTCGATCTGGCCGAGCTGCGACGAGGATTCGGTATCGTCGAGCCGGACGAGCAACTGCCCCCGGCGCACCGGCTGCCCCGGCCGGACGACGATGTCGAGGATCGTCGCGGGCTCGGAGGACTGCACGACCTGCGCCTTGCTCGACGGGATCACGCGGCCCTGCCCGCGCGTAACCTCGTCGACGTTGGCAAAGCTCGCCCAGCTTACGAAGACGAAAAGGCCGACGCCCGACGCCAGGATCACCCGGCGGGTGCCCACATAGGGGCGCGCTCTGATCACGAACCGCTCTCCTTCAATCCGATATCAAAGTCGCCGCCCTGCTGCGCGGCGATCATCCGCGACGCGCGGCTCGCTTCCTCGGGCGCCGGGATCGCAAGCTCCCAGCCCTTCGCAGTGTCGAGACGGCCGCCATTGTCGTTTTCAGCGCGGCGGTCCTGCAGCGCGGCGGCTGGGTCGCCCGCCGCCGCGAGCGTCCGCCCGTCGCCGCTTGCGCCGTCCGCACCCTTCGCGAGCGAAGCGCGCGGCAGGATCGCCGGTATGGCTTCCATCCCGCTGTAGCGGCCCGAAAAGGCGCCCGGCGTGCCCCAGCGGCCCGGCCAGCGATAAAAGATATGCGCACCGATCTGCGCGAGCTTGACCAGCTTGGGCGCCCAATAGGGCGACACATAATTGGCGTGATAATGGGTCGCATAGCCGACCGACGGTTCGACATAACCATTGAGGGCGGCGAGCGCGACTTCCTCGGCTTCCTTCCACGCCTCGGCATTGGGGCGCCGCTTCAGCGAGCCGTCGCAGGTGAAGCTGAACTGGCACACCGGCCGGTTCACCCCCTGATAGACGACGCCGCACACCGATTTCGGAAAGGCAGGATGCATCATGCGATTGAGCACGACCTGCGCGACCGCGCGCCGCCCCTTGACCGGTTCGAAGCCGGCCTCGAAATAGACTGCCTGCGTCAGGCATTTGAGCGCGGTCAGCCGCGCAATCTGGTCGGCGGCCATCGGCTCGAACGGCCGCGCCTTCACGACCGGGCCGTGGGCGAAGGGGATCGCCTCGTTGCGCGTGATCGCGGTCTCGGGCGCCTCGACGATCATCTGCGCGGGGTCTTCGGTCAGCTTGATCAGTTCGACCATCTCGCGATCGAGCTTCGGCGGCGGCGCCGCATCGCGCTCGTGATAATCCGTATCGCTGGCGCCGATGATTTCGCCGAGTTTCGCCCACAGCATGTTCGAGGTCAGCAGCGACACGATCACGACGATGCTAAGCACCCACAGCGCGGTGCGACGATTGTCGTCGGGCGCAACGGTGCCGTAGCGGCGAGGGGCGACCGCGGCGCTCATGAAAGCGTCCGCTGCGCGAGGATCTCGTCGCGCGGGCCGTCGGCGACGATCCGGCCATTGTCCATCACGATCAGCCGGTCGACGAGGTTCAGCACCGCCATCCGGTGCGTCGCGAGGATCAGCGTCTGGTCGGCGGGGATCGCGGTCCGCAAACGGTGGACGAACAATTGCTCGGTCTGGCTGTCCATCGCGCCCGTCGGCTCGTCGAGGAAGAGCAGATGCGCCGGGGTCACAAGCGCACGCGCCAGCACCAGGAAGCTGCGCTGCCCGCCCGACAGGCGCGATCCGCGTTCGCCGATGTGGAAATCGAACCCCGTCGCGTCGCGGCCGATAAAGGCATCGGCGCCCGACCGCTTCACCGCTTCGATGATCGCGGCGTCGTTCGCTTCGTTCGCGCCGACGAGCAGATTCTCGCGCACCGTGCCGCTGAACAGCTCGGCGTCCTGCCCGACGAAGCGAAGCGTTTCGCGGAGGTCGTGCGGATCATATTGCCGGCTTTCGAGGCCGTCGATGCGATAGCTGCCCGCGGTCGGATCATAGAGGCCGCAAAGCAGGCGGCCGAGCGTCGATTTGCCCGATGCGACGCGGCCGATCAGCCCGATGCGCTCGCCGGGCTCGATCGTCAGGCTGATGTCGGCCAGCGCCTCGCGCTCGGTATCGGGATAGCGGAACCCCGCATGGTCGAGCTGCAAGCGCCCACTGCGGATCTCCGGCGTGATCGAGCGGCTGCCCTTCTCGCGCTCGTCCTCCTGGTCCATCAACAATTGCAGGCTGTTCAGCGTGACGAACGCCTGCCGCCCGCGCGTCATCAGGAAGGCGAGCTGCCCGACTGGGGCGAGCGAGCGGCTGGCGAGCATGACGATCGCGATGATCGCGCCCATCGAGATGATACCGGCGTTGAACAGGTAAAAGCCACCGATGATCAGCGCGATGCTCGTTCCCTGCTGGCAGAGCGTAGCGAGATTGACCGCGGTCGCGGTCAGCTTGCGCATCTCCTCCTGCGTATAGGCGTTCGATGCCGAGAGCCGCCGCCACTTGCCGAGCATCCGCCCTTCGGCGCGGCACGCCTTCACGGTTTCGAGGCTGCCGATCGATTCGATCAGCGTCGTCTGGAGCAGGCTGGTGTCGACCTGCGCGTCGGCGACCGCGAGGCTCATCCGCCGCTGGAGCAGCCAGCCCATGACGAGCATGATCGCCATCGAAACGATGGGGATCACCGCCAGCCAGCCGCCGAGCACCGCGATCAGGCCGACGAAGACGAAGAGGAAAAAGATGTCGGTGACCAGCACGACGGTGGTCGAGGCGAAGAAGTCGCGCACCTGTTCATACTCGGTCACCCGCCGCGCCAGTGCGCCGGTGCTGCCGCGCTGCGTCGCGAGCGGCAGGTTCAATACCTTGTCGAGCAGGCGCTGCGACAAGCGCGCGTCGATCCCGCGTCCGACCTCGTCGATCAGCCCGGTTCGCGCGAGCCGCAGTCCATATTCGACCGCGATCGCGAACATCGCGCCGAGCGCGAGCACCCACAGGCTCGACGCCGCCTTGTTCGGGATGATCCGGTCATAAACGTTCATCGTGAACAGCGGCATCGCGAAGGCGAGCAGGCTGATCAGGAACGACGCGAGCATGACATAGGCATATTGCCCGCGCTCTTTCCACACCTCGCTCCAGAACCAGTGATGCTTTGCCGCCTCGTCCCACGGCCGCTCGCGCGCCGCCTCGCTCGACGGATCGTGGCGCACGATCACGCCCTGCCCCGAATAGGCGGCCTCGAGCAGCGCGCGGTCGACGCGGACGTCGGCGCTCGCACCCGGCAGGCGCACCGAACAGGCGTCGCCATCGAGGTCGGTGAGGATCAGCGGCCGTTCGCCATCGACGAGCAGGATCGCGGGCACGTCCTGCGTGTTCCAGCCCGCCAGCGGCCGGCGCACGAGATGGCAGCGCAGCCCGACGGCATCCAGCGCATGGTCGATCTGGTCGAGCGGGACGAACCCGTCCTCGTCTAGCGCCAGCCCCTTCTTGACGCGCCCCTCGGCGAAGGGGCGCTCGAACATCGCGGCGATGCCCGCGACCGTATCGAGCAGTTCGTCGCCATCGGCAGGCGCGGCCCGCCAGCTATCGAACCCCGTCATCAGCGAAACGTCGCGAAGTCGGCGGGCACCACGCATATGACCCGGAAAATTCACCGCGGTTCCCGCATCGAGGCCGGATCGGTCTGCGGTGCGGGCTTGACCTTGAAACGCTCGCGCGCATCGGCGATCGCGGCCTTCGGCGGCGCGACCTCCATCGCCGCGAGCAGGTCGTTGAGCGCCGCCAGCAATTTGAACTCGGCGTAAAATTGCGCGAATTTGGCCGTCTCGGCGCGAACCTGGACATTGTAGCGGGTGTTCTGCGCGTCGAGCACGTCGAGCAACGAGCGGCGGCCCACGTTGAACTGGGCGCGGTACGAGCGCAGCAGTTCGTCCGACACGCGGCTCTGCTCTTCGAGTTCCTTGACCAGCCGGCCTTGCGCGTCCCACGTATTCCAGGCGATGCGCACATCCTCTTCGGCTTCGCGCACCATCTGGTCGACACGGAAGCGCGCCTCGCGCTCGCGGCGGTACATTTCCTGCACCTTCGACTTTTTGATGCCGCCGTTGAAGACGTCCCAGCGCATGACGACGCCCGCTTGCAGATCGTTGGTCTCGCCGCGGAAGCCGTCGATATCGTCGCCGATGCGCGCATTGCCCTCGAGCGCGAGCGTCGGCATCTGCTCGGCCTTCGCCTTGCCGACCATCGCGTGCGCCGCGTCGAGATCGGCCTGCGCCTCGCGCACGCGGGGATTGCGCTCGCGCGCGCGGCCGAGCGCTTCTTCGAGCGATGCGGGGATATTTCCGGCGAGCGACGGCGGCAGCGAAGCGCCGTCGACAAGTTCGAGACCGGTCAGCGTCCGAAACGACGCCCCCGTGTTGACGAGGTCGAGATTGGATTCGGTCAGCCGTGCCTGTGCCGCCTGCTGCCGCTCTTCGGCCTGCTGCTGGTCAGCGATGCTGAGCGAACCTTTCGCCACACCCTCGCGCAGATCGGCCACCAGCTTGCTATGGAAATCGATATTGTCCTGCGAGGCCGCGACAATCCGCTGCTGGAGCAGATAGTCGAGATATTGGCGCGTTACCTGCAGCGCGATGAACTGCGAGCGTTCCTCGACGCGAAAGGCGGCGCCGTCGGTCCGCGACGCCTGGCGCTTCACTTCCTTGCTCCGCACCCCTCCGTCGAACAGCATCTGTTCGATGCGCAGGCTGCCTTCGACCGGATAGAGCTTGTCATCGGCGATCCCGAGATTGCGCCGCGTGCTGTTTTCGAGCCGGCGGATTCCCGCCGATCCCTCGACCGAAACCCGCGGCAGGAACAGGCCCTGCGCCTGTTCGCGCTCGAATTCGATTGCGGTACGGTTTTCCACCGCCTGGTTGATTTCGGGGTTCGTCTGCATCGCCGTTTCGACCGCAGTCTTGAGCTCGACACGCTGCGCGCGCGCCGTTCCCGATATCGCGACGACGGCGACGGCGGTGAGCAACAAGGCTGCTGTACGGATCTTCGGCATCTTACTTCCCCTGCTTTTCCCTCGGTCGTCGTCGGCGGATAGCGGTCCCGGCCAGTCGGCCTGCGTTGCTTCCCCCGTTGCGCCCCTTGTCTTTTGTTCCGTCTTTCGTGCGGTCACGCGTGAACCGCCGCCGCCTGTTCGAGTTGCGCGGCGATATGCTGTTCGGCGAGACCCGCCATGAAGCCGTGCCCGGCACCCATCGCCCCACCATCGCCGAGCAACCCGTCGGTTGCACTCGCGAGCACGGGCACCTGCGGCAGCGCCTCGTTCGACGCCGGCGCCGCGCCGAGCAGCGCATCGAGATCGACCTGCGGCCCTTCGAGCGCTCCGGCGACGATCGCCTTGACGTCGTGCGCGGCCCCGTCGGCGGGAACGATCTGCGCCGGCGTCAGCACCAGGACCTGATCGACTGACGGCGCCGCATCGGGCTTGGGCGCCGCAGCCTCGGCGCGATCGATGTGCGTCTCTTCGAGCAGGCTCGCATAGCTGCGCTCGGGCGCCGGATCGGCGGCATGGCCGGTCGCGTCATTGTCTTCGCCGCCACGGTCGATCGCTTGCCGCGTCGGGGCGTCGTTATGGTGGCGGTCGCTGCCCGATTCATCCGATGCCAGATGCGAGGAGAGGTCGGCCCTGCTCGCCGGTTCGACGTCCTGCTGTTGCGAAGCGGCGCTCGTCGTCGCCTCGACCGCGAGGGTCGCCGCGACCGATTGTTCCGCCGGAGCAGATGCAGGCTCTTCGGCGGCGAGCGGGGTCGCCGCAGCGAGTCCGGCGACGAGCATCGCGGTCGACAGCCCCGCCGCGCTCCGCTGCTGGTCGGCGACGAAATTCGTCGCAAAGGCGGCGTCGGCGAGCTTGCCGGAGCTGCCGTCGGCGCGGGTATAGGTCGCCTCCCCGCGCACGACGACCTGGCCGTCCGCAGCCGTGTAGCCACGATTGTCGGAGACCAGCGCTATGCTGATGATCCCGGCATCGATCAGCGAGCGATACTCGCCGGGATCGGTCACGCCATTGCCATTGGCGTCCTGCCAGACGCCGAACTTCGCGAAATCCTTGTCTGCCGCGTCGAGCCTGCCATCGCCGTTGCTGTCATAGGCGGCAGCGAGTCCCTGCAGGTCGGACAATCCCTTGCCACCGAAAACCAGTTCCGACCCGTTGTTGACCTTGCCGTCCCCATTCTTGTCGATCGCGAGCAGCGCATCGTCGCGGCCGACCCATGCAGTCGTCTCCGCCACCCCGTCACCGTCATAGTCGAAGCGGACCGCCGCGTCGGACGACACGAACTCGATCCCGTCGCCATCGAGGTCAAGCGCGACCGGCGGCGCCAGCGCGTTGATCGTGATCGACAGGTTCGCCGTCGCGGTGTCGCCATCGCGGTCGGTCAGCACATAGGAAAAGACCTCGGTCGCGGTGACGGTGATCGGCGTCGGCGGCTGGTAGGTATATTGGCCGGTCGCAAAGTTGAGCGTCAGCGTGCCGCCCATCGGCGTAGCCACGGCATTGAGGCTGGTGCCGGCGATCGACCCGCCGGTCGACACCGATATGCTCGATGCGCCGTCCCAGCTGTAGGTGGTCGTCCCGACCGTGATCGACAGCAGGCGGCCGCCGTCGGCGCCGAACGCATCGTTGGTATCGAGATCGCCCACCACCGCCGACGGCACGATGACCGACAGCAAGGTGCCGACCAGGTCCTGGAAATCGTCGACGAGGATCGGCTGGTTGTTCGGCGCGTCATTGAGGTCGACGTCGCGCAGCCGCTGGATGTTGAGCGGCTGGAGCGGGTTGTTGTCGATCCCGATCGCGGTGACATTGATGTGATTATTGTCGACGAAGCTGTTCCACGCCGACGCGGTCGATGCGGCGAGCGAATTGATGACCTGCGGCGGGATGCCGCCGAACTGCACCCCCTGGTTCGGGTTGCCGTCGCTCAGGAAGAAGACCTGGTTGCTGGCGCCCGAGATCGCCGTGAAATTGGCGAGCGCGGTCTGGATCGCGCCGGTATAGTTGGTGTTGAGCCCGATTTCCTCGTTCGACGGACGTTCGCCGCCCGCCGCCGGGTTGAGCGAGTCGAGATAGGCGTTCGCATCGGCAGCGCTCGCGAAGGAGGGCGAGGCGAAGGAGCCCGACGAGAAGATCACGAAGCGGATCGTCATCACGCCCGATGCCGCGTTGTCGAGCTGGCTGAGCGCGCCCTGCACCGCGCTGATCATCGTGTTCAGCTCGCCATTGTCGATGCTGTCGCTGAAATCGAGGATGAAGAGCGTGTTCACATCCTGCGTCGGCTGCGAAGTCGATCCGGCCTCGCCGACCGCGTTCGGCGCATCATCCTCGATCACGACCTGGATCGCCGCCGCGTTGGTCGTCGTCGTGGTGCCGTCGGACACCGACACCGGAACCGAGAAATTCTTGAGATCCTCCAGCGCAACGGTCGGATGGTCGACCGCGTTCGACAGCGTCACCGTATAGGCGCCGTTCGGCGCCAGCGTGACGCGGATGATTTCCGCCCCGCCGGCCGAACCGATCAGCGTTCCGGTGCCGACGCCCGTCCAGGTCACCGGCACCCCGCCCGCGGTCAGCACCGCGCCGGGATCGCCCAGCGTCGCGGTCAGCGTCTCGCCCGCATCGGCGTCGCCGATCGCGAGCGTCCCGCTGGCTGTTGTGCTGTTCGTGGTATCAAGCGTCGCATCAGGCAGCGCATCGGGCACCCCGCCAGCCAACCCTTCTTCCGACACGCGCGCGATCGCAGTGCCGATCGTCGGCGCATCGTTGGTCCCGAACACGGTGACCGACAGCGTCGAGGCGACCGAAAGCGCGCCGTCGCTGATCATATAGGTGAAGGTATCGACCAGCGTCTGGCCCGCGTCGAGCGCGTTGACCGCCGCCTTGTCCTCGTCGAGCGTGTAGGTGTAGCTGCCGTCGGCGGCGATCACCAGCGTGCCATAAAGGCCGACATAGGTGCCTGCCGAGGTGACGGTGATCGGCTCGAGGTCGGGGTCATTGTCGGCGACGTCGGCGAAGAGGCCGAAGGGCGCGCCGGGATGCGCGATATCCTGCAGCACATTGCCGGTGGCGCTCGGATCCGACCCGCTCGGTCCGTCGAGCACCCAGTTGGTGTCGGCGCGCGCGACGGGAAAGTCGTTGGCGCCGGTGATCGTGATCGTGATTGTCGCGGTCGAGCTGTCGCCGTCGGCGTCCTGCACGGTGTAGTGGAAGGTTTCGGTCAGCGTCTCGTTCGCGCCGAGCGCGATGACCGCCGGGTCGGCCGGGTCGAGATCGTAATGATAGCCGCCGTCGGCAGCGATGGTGATCGCACCATAGTCGCCCGCCAGCGCCGCGCCGATCGATCCCGTCGTCGCGCCGAAGGCGACCCCCGTGACATGCAGCCCGCCATCGGCGCCCGCAGTGTCGGCCGACCCGTCCATGCCATTCTCGTCGGTGCCACCGATCCCGGTCAATACATTGCCGTCAGCGAAATTCTGGCCGTCGCGCGCGACATTGTCCTCGTCATGGACGGCAAGCGGGGCGTCGTCGCGGATCGCGAACTGGCCGGTGATGTCCGCGGTCGTCCGCGCCGTGTCGCCGTCGCCATCGGTGACGATCGCGGTCAGCGTGATCCGGTTGCTGCCCGCGAGGAACAGCGCCTGGTCGGGGCCACTGTCGGGCGTATGAAGTACCGCGCGCGACTGGTCGAAGGTGACGAGGCCGCCGGGGCCGACCGAAATGCGGAACACCTCGTGCGACGCGGTGCGGCCATAGACGACGCCGCCGACGATCGAGAGGATCACCGGCTCGCCGGTCAGCGAATCGATCAGCCCGCTCGGTCCGGCGGTCACCCCCAGCTCATAGGCGGTGGTGCCGGGGCCGTCGGCGCCGAAATCGGTCGTCGGTGCGAACAGGCTCGACAAGTCGGCCGTCGTATCCACGGCGAGATTGCTCTCGTCGAGCTCCAGCACCGGCGCGCTGCCGCCTGCAGAGACGGTCGGACCATCGTCTGCAAAGCGGATGTTGCCGCCAAGGTCGACGGCGACCGTGTCCGATACGCTGTCGCCATCGCGGTCGGTGATCGTCGCGGTGCCGCGCAGCTCGATCAGATTTGCGCCCAGCTCGACGAGCTGCGCCGCATAGTCGGCCGGAGACCCCGGCAACGGATGGTCGATTTCGGCGAACTGGGTGAGTGTGACGATGCCCGTCGCCGCATTCACCGACACGGAAAAGACCGGCGTGCCGCCCGCGCTGCCCACAATCTGTCCGGATACAAGGGCAAGCGTGACCGGCACGCCATTGCTGGTCAGGGCGGTGGTCGCAGCCGCCGTGCCCAGCGCAAGCGCATAACTCCATGTGACCTGACCCGCCCCGGCGGGGCCGTCGGCGCCGAATTGCACCGACGCTGCCGAGAAAGCCGATGACAGGTCTGCGGTCGCGGTGTCGAAGGCCGCGCCGCGCGTGTCGGCATCCTGCGTGGTGAGCAGGATGCTGTTCGTGTCGACATTCGTCGCGTCGATCGACGGGCCATCATCGCGAAACGCCAGCGTGTTGCCGACGAATGCGATCGCCGACGCCTGGTCGCCATCGCCGTCGGTGACGGTGGCGACGAGGCGGATCAGCGTCGACGACAGCGTTGCGATATCGTCGGGATTGGTCGCATCGCCATGTTTGATCGCGCGCATCTGGTCGAGCGTCGCCTGCCCGTTGGCGTCGATCGTCAGCCGGAAGGCGACGGTCGAGAGCGAGTCCTGCAAGCGCCCTTCGACGACATTGCCGTTCGCCTGCAGGATGATCTTCGACCCCGTCGCGACATCGACCAGCCCCGAAGCGGTCGTGACCTCGAAGGCATAGCTGACCTTGCTTCCCGCGGCGTCGGCGCCGGTAACGACGTGGAAGAAAATCGCGAAATTGGCGGTCGCGTCGGCCGCAAGATTGGTCTCGTCGACCATCAGCGCGCCGGTGGAAGAGGTCACCGCCATGATCGAGGGAACATCGTCGGACACCGAAAGATCGACCGTGCCCGCCACCTTGTCGCCGTCGGCGTCGGTCGCAATCACCTCGACCGAGCCCAGTTCGGCAAGGTCGTCGGCGAGCGTGTCGGGGTGCATGCCGTAGTTGGACTCGAGCGTCATCGTGACGGTCGCGACATTCCCCGCGACGCTGAGGTCGAGGATGACGACGACATTGTCGTCCGCATCGCGGCCGATGATCTGCGTATCCGACTCGAGCGTCCAGATCAGCCCGCCGTCGAGGCCCGAGGGATCACCGAAGCCGATCGACGCAATCGCATCGGAGCCCGGCGTGAACGCGATCTGACCGCTTGCGGTCACCGGCTGGAAGATCGACGGTGTCGATCCGGTCGCCAGATGCTGGTCGTCGACGGTAAGGCTGATCGGGGCACCGGCTGTCGGCTCTGCCCCGTCCGCAAGGCGGATCTGCTGCAGCGCCGAGGACTGGTCGCCATCGCCATCGGTGATCGTGTAAGTGAAATCGGCCGCGATGGGGAACTGGCTCGTCCGGGTAACGGGATCGAAAGTCCACGCGCCATCGGCCTTGAACGTATAGGTGCCGTTCGCGTTGGTATAGCTCGTCGTTCCGCTCGCCGCGACTGTCACCGCCACGCCGCCGATCGTCACTCCGGTCACCACCGCGCCGTCAGCGCCCCGCGTGTCGTTCGCGAGCAGATTGCCCGAAATCGGCGGCGCATCCTCGGCGACCGTGATCGACGGCGCCGACCGCGCGACCGGATTGTCGTCGAGCACGCGAACGTCGAGGCTGGCCGTCGACGTCGTTCCGTCGCTGTCGGTGATCGCCACCGCGAAGCTATCGGTCAGCGATGCCCCGTTGGCGCCGCTGTGCAGCAGGCTGTTGTCGACCAGTTCGTAACTGTAGCCGATCGTCCCGCCGATGATGTCGCCGGCATTGTCATAGACGGGTTCGAAATCGGTGATCGTCAGGATACCGAGCGCAGTGCCGATCGACGTGCCGACGATGATGTCGCCGTCGAAGAGCGGCTCGCCGCCGACGGTCAGCCCCGCGATGCCGTCGGGCGCGTCGAAGCTGAAGCTGCCGGTGCGGACCAGGGCATCGCCGTTCGGGTCAGACCCGTCGGCGAGATTGGCCTCCGACACGGTGACTTCGCCGCCATCGGCATTCAGGCCGGTGAAGCTGATCCCGTCGTCGCGGCCGCGGATCGTGATCGTCAGCGTCGCGGTCGCTTCGTCGCCATCGCTGTCGGTGATGACATAGTCGAAGGTTTCGGTAAGTTCTTCGTTTCCGCCCAGCCCCGCGACATCGGCGTTTTCGGGATCGACGACATAAAGGTAGCTGCCGTCGGACGCGATCTCGAGCGTGCCATAGGCGCCAAGGGTCTGGCCGTCGACCGCGCCGGTCTCGCCGCCGAACGATACCGCCGTGACGGTCGCACCATCGGCGCCCTGCACGTCGGCGGCGCCATCGGTGGTATTCGCATCGTCGCCGCCGAAGCCCGTGAGCACATTGCCGTCGGCACCCTGTTCGCTGCCCGCATCGACCGCATCGACATCGTCGATCGCGGTCGGGACATCGTCGACGATCGCGATTTCGAGCGACGCATTCGCGCTGTCGCCGTCGCTGTCGCTGACGGTGATGCCGAAGCTGTCGGTCGCATCGTCGCCATAGCTCGCCGTGGTCAGCGCATAGGTATAGCCGATCGCCGTCGGGCTCAGGCTCGTGATGGTGAGCGTCCCGAAACTGCCCTCGATCGCCTGCCCGACTGCCGTGACCTCGATCCCGTTGATCCGGATCGTCCCGAGCCCGTCGGGGGCCGAGATCGCGATCGAACCGCTGGTCGCGGCACCGCCGCTTTCGGGGGCCGATCCGCCGGGCAGCCCCGCCTCGGCAACCGTCAGGCCGTCGTCCGAGCCGCTCGGCACCCGAACCCGGACCCCGCTGTCGGCGATGTTGATCGTCAGCGTTGCGGTCGTGCTGTCGCCATCGCCATCGGTCAGACGATAGGTGAAGACATCGGCGACGCCGCCCGGCGCCTCGGGATCGCGGGCATAGCTGTAGCTGCCATCGGCATTGAGCGTCAGGATACCATAGAGGCCCGCCACGGGCGTTCCCGCGGGCACCGGATCGCCGGTGCCGGTCACGAACGACACCAGCGCGCCATCGGCGCCGACGGTGTCCCGGCCGCCGTCATTTTCGACGTCGGTGATCACATTGCCCGTCGCCGTGTCGCTGCCGCTGACGATCGTGTCGAAATCGGCGATCGCGATCGGCGCATCGTCGATGATGTCGATTTCGAAACTGGCCGAGACCGCATCGCCATCGATGTCGGTGATTCCGACCGTAATCGTCTGCGACGCCGGATCGCCGATCACATTGTCCTCGAGCGCGAAGGCATATTCGATCGAATCGGGGTTGATCGCGACAATGTAGAAGGTGCCCGTAGGCAGCGCGATCGCCTGTCCCTCTTCGATCACTGCAATCCCGTTGATCGTGATCGCCGCCGGCCCGTCGGCCGCCCCGAACTGGATCGTGCCGAAGCTGAAATAGGAATCGTCGCCGGTGCTCGATCCGGCCGGCTCGCCGGGCCGCTCGGGTAGCCCCGCCTCGTTAACGAAGGTGCCTTCACCCCCCGCGCCCGGAACCGCCAGCGTCGGCGTGCTGTCGGCGATGTTGATCGTCAACGTCGCGGTCGATGTGTCGCCGTCGCCGTCGGTCAGGCGATAGACGAATGTGTCGGAGACGCCACCCGGCGTCCCCGGATTTCGGACATAGACATAGCGGCCGTCGGTGGTGATCAACAGTCGGCCATATTGGCCCTCGATCGGTGCCCCGGGCGCCAGGAAGTCCGTCGCCGCCTCGGTCCGGATACCGGTGACGAGCCCCCCGTCGGCGCCCAGCGTGTCGGCGCCGGCCACGCCGCTGGTCGTGCCCTCGCCGGTGATGACATTACCGGCGGCCGGATTGCGGGTGCCGGCTTCGGTATCGTCGACGTCGGGACGCGCGATCGCCGCATCGTCGGCGATCGTCAGCGTCAGCGTTGCCGTGTCGACGTCGCCGTCGGCATCGGTCACCGTCACCGTCACGACATCACGCGCGTCGGGAACGGTCGCATTGTCGGTCAGCACGTAGCTGTAGCCGATCGCATCGGGCGTGATGCTGGTGATGGTGATCTGGCCGTAGGTCGTGGCGACGGTCTGGCCTACCGCGGTGATCACCGTACCGTTGACCGATACACTGCTCGGCTGGTCGAGGGCGGTGATCTGGATCGTGCCGGTGATAGTTTCCTGCCCCGACGCCTCGTCCGATCCCGGCGGTTCGGTGCCGCGCGCAGGCAGCGCAGCCTCCGACACCGTCGCGGTCGCGTCGGCGGCACCGGCCGGCTGATCGGGGGTAATGATGACGATATCGGGCTTGTTGTCGATCGCGTCGGGAATGATTTCGCGCGCCTGTCGATCGGGCAGGCCGAAGTCGGTGGGCGGCAGCAGGTTGCCGATCGCGAAGGGGTCGCCGATGTCACCAGGCGTCTGGGCGAAATTTCCGCCCGAGCTTTGCAGCGTTCCCGCCGCGGGCTCGGGCTCCTGCGTCGCGATCAGCGCCGCGATCGTCGGCGCGGGAATATTGATCGGTCCGATCCGGAACTGCGGGATATGCAGCGCGCCGTCGACGATCAGCAGAACCTGCCCGTCGGGCAGGGTGATCACAAGGTCGTTGCCCGAAAGCCTGATGGCGTCGAGCCGCGTTCCGGGTGGGAGCTGGACAACGTCATTGGCGGGCACAATACGCATCGCGCCCGCCGGAACGGCTCTTGCGGTACCAGCCACCTCCTCGGGTCGCTGAATTGCCTGTCGCTCCATCGCCTTTCGGCCCCCCTGCACTTCATCCCCCGCCCCGACGTCCGGCGAAGACCTGTACGGAGGTCACACCGGACTAAGGCGAGCGGCATCGCGTTCGCGCCAGATGGCCGTCCGAATGCGCAATGTTCGCTTTTGTGATCTGCTAGGTTCTCTTTGGCGACCGATGCCCGTGCGTCATCACTGACCCGGGAAATACAGACCCAGGTCACTGATTCTGCAATGGCAATTTCCGGTATGCGGCCCTATACTTTCGGATAGATCGAATAACTTAAGGGTTAAAACTTCCTTAAATTTCACAGATATGAGAATCAGGAAAAGTCAAAATCGGGACACGTCGTCTTCAAACCAAAATTTCTTGGACAATCTAAATCAAATTGGCGAAATGGATATGGTTTATTCTCCAATTCAATGAAGAAGATACTTGAATTTTCAAGTACGCCTCCACTTTATTCGATCACGCCTTCAACGTCGAACTCCGCGACGATATCCGGCCCGCGCCGCAGGATATAGCGCCCGCTATACTGCCCTGCCGGCCAGCCGCCGGGCGGTGCGCGCTTGCCGCTATAGGCGAACCAACTGAGGCCGCCCCCGGCCACGACGCTTTCCTGGCTGTGCACGATCCCGCGGTCGGGGCCCGCGATGGCGAACGTCTGGCGGTCGCCCGACTTCGCACCCATCGCGTCGACCCACAGGATCAGCGGCGCGTCGCGGCCCGCGAGCCGCGGGGACGGATCCCGGCCGGTGACGGCCTTTGCGGGCACGGCGGAGGCAAGGCCTGCGGCGATCACGGCCGTCGGCCGGTAACCGAGCTGCAGCGCGGCAGCGGGGGTCCAGAGGCCCGATGACGCGCCGGCAGCGGCGCAGGATGCGTCCGCGGCCCCGCCGGTGAAGGGGTCGATCGGCTGCCCGCGATGCCGGATCGCGAAATGCAGGTGCGGAAACTCGCTGTTCCCCGACAGCCCGATCAGGCCGATGCGTTCGCCCGCCGCGACGCGCTGCCCCGGGCGGACGGCGACGCTGCCGCGCTGCAAATGGCTGTACTGCGTTTCCCATCCGTTGCCATGGTCGATCACCAAGCCATTGCCCGCCTGTTTGTCGGCGGGCGCGGTACGTTCGGTCACGCTGATGTCGGACTCCCCGTCGCGGGTGCGGAGCACCAGCCCGTCGCGCGCCGCAAGCACCGCATAGCCCGCCCGCATGTCGGCCATCGTCCGAAGCCGGATATCGATCCCGTCGTGCCCATCGGTCGTCAGCGTCCCGCAGCGATAGTCGCTCCGCCCCGGCCCCGGATCATGATCGACCAGCTTCTGGATCAGGCAGGATTCGCCGATGCGGCAGTCGACGGGAAAGGCGAAGGCCGGCTGGTCGCCGGACGCCGACACCGCGAACAAAGCCATGGCGAAAGGAAAGGAGAGAATGGTCGCGATCATCGGTATGACATCTGCGTTGCGGCAGGGTGCCGAACCCCGCCTGCGGACGGCACGGAGGCCCGACGCCGGCCGCCGCCCGGGGGGTCTGGGCGGCGGACACGGCTAGCCGGCCGAGGGACCGACTGAACTCGGGAACCTGCCAGAAGCCAGAGAATAGTACGGAATTCCCTCGATTTGCCGGCAGAAATGCCGTTGACGTTTGCTCTGCAAACTCGCTTGGCCAAAGCGAGCATCTTGTGGATGATTCTGTCCGCCACCCTGCAACCGGAATGGCGGAAACCCACGTTTCCCGCCATTCCCAGATGGGGACATCAGGAAATTCGATGAAAAAAAGATGGCGCCGACGCCGCGCAAGAGGGGCCGGCGCCGCGCATAAAAAGGAGGGCAGGCCGCGGCCTGCCCTCCAGTCTGCAGAGGTCCGTCGAGGAAACGGGCTCCCCGTACGAAGCCTTGTCCTCAGACGAACGTGATCATGTCATAGGACGCATTGCCCTGGCTGTACGCGTTGATCGCGGCAACCGAGTCATAGGCACCGAGCGCCGCGAGGGCCTGGATCGGAGCCGAAGCGCCTTCCCAGAAATCCTCGAGAACGACCACGCCGGCCGCCGTGAAGACGAGCACGTCGAGGCCATCACCCTGGCCGTCCCAGTCGGTGGTGAAGACGCCCATGTCGTTCGCCGGGTCGAAGCCCGCATCGACGTCGAACACCAGCGTGTCACGGTTCGCGAGGTTGAAGTCGCGGCCGTCACCAAGGTTGAACGGCGCCCCGATCACGTCGAAGCCGAAGCCCGGCGAGCTGTCGGTCGAGTCGAACTTGAACAGGTCCTTGCCTGCGCCGCCCGACATATGATCGTCGCCTTCGCCACCGGTGATGGTGTCGTTGCCCGATTCACCTTCGAGGTTGTCATCGCCCACGCCACCATTGATGGTGTCGTTGCCGGTGTCGCCGCGAATGGTGTCGTCGCCTTCATCGCCGTTCATGTTGTCGTTGCCGAAGCCGCCCGACATATAGTCGTTGCCTTCGCCACCGAACATGGTGTCGTTGCCGCCACCCGGGTTGCCCAGGTTTTCGTACAGCGTGTCACCATACATGATGTCGTCACCGTCACCACCGTACATGGTGTCGTTGCCGGCATCGCCAGCGAGCTGGTCATCCCCGTCGTTGCCGCTGACGACATCGTTTCCGGCACCACCATAGATCAGGTCGTTGCCGTCATCGCCCGACAGATTGTCGGCACCGTTGTTGCCCTGGATCAGGTCGTCGTCGTCGCCACCCGAAACAACGTCGTTGCCGTTGCCGCCGGTGATGTTGTCGAAGCCCGAGCCACCCGAGATGACGTCGTTGCCGTCGTCGCCCGACAGGGTGTCGTTGTCGTCATTACCTTCGATGACGTCGTCGCCTTCGTCACCGTTGATGATGTCGTCGCCGTTGCCGCCCGAGATGAAGTCGGCATCGGTGTTCGACGGATCGAGCGGATCGAAGAAGGGATCCCCGTTGCCGCGGATCACGTCGTCGCCGTCGTCGCCATACAGGTCGTCGTCGCCACCTTCGCCCCAGATCACGTCGTTGCCGCCGTCACCATGGACCAGGTCGTTGCCGTCGTTGCCGTTCAGCGTGTCATCCTCGGCACCGCCGCCGATGTCGTCGTCGTCGGCGCCGCCCTGGACGAAGTCGAGACCCGCGCCACCACGGATGTAGTCGGCCCCGGCATCGCCGTCGATTTCATCGTCGCCGTCTTCACCGAGCAAGACGTCGTCGCCTTCACCGCCGTCGAGCTGGTCGAAGCCGGTGCCGCCGAGAACAACGTCGTTGCCGTCATCGCCCCAGAGCAGGTCGTCGCCCGTGCCGCCGAGGATGGTGTCGCCGCCGCCCTGGCCAAAGACCTGGTCATCGCCATCACCGCCCTCGATGTAATCGGCGTGGCCGTTACCCGGATTGTAGCCACTCTGGTTGTAGGCATAGTCGGGGTCGGCCTTGCGGTTGACACCATTGTCGCCGAAAATGACGTCGTTGCCGTCGCCACCGTACAGCTGGTCGACACCGTTGCTGTTGGTGCCGCCTTCAATATAGTCGTCGCCCGTCCCACCGAGGACCACGTCGGTTTCGGTGCCGCCATAGAGGTTGTCCTGGCCGCTGCCGCCGTCGATATAGTCGTTGCCGGCATTGCCTTCGACGCGGTCATCGCCCGACTGACCATAGAGCGTGTCGTTGCCGGCATCGCCACGGATGTAGTCGTTGCCGCCACCGCCGTAGCCGGTGTCGTCACCCGCGCCGCCGAGCAGCGTGTCATTGCCGTCGGCCACACCATTGTCGATGCCGACATATTGGACGTTTCCGGGGCCGATGACGACGAAATCGGCCTGGTCACCGATCAGCGTGTCGTTGCCGGTACCGCCGTCGATACGGTCGTTGCCATAACGGCCGATGACAGCGTCATTGCCGGCGTCGCCATAAAGGTCGTTGTCGAGGTTGTTGCCGTAGACGGTGTCGTTGCCGCCGTTGCCACGTGCGTTGTACGGCAGCGTGGCGGTCGAGACGATCGCGTTCAGATCGATGAAGTCGACCGCATTGGTGCCCAGAACCTGACCGCGGGCGGTCGGATTCTTGGCCGCAGTCGGTGCGTTCGAAGGAGTCACAGTTGGCATTTCGCTATCCTCTTCATTGTTGGGTCGCAAAGATGCGGTCTCACCGACTCGGGCGAAATCACACCCCCATGGCCCGATCCAAAGCCGAGCCATGAAGCTTGGATATGGCGGGGGCGGAGGGGGGCATATTCCTGCTTGGGGACATGGCCGAAGATTTTCCGAACTGCTTCATTTTGGGGCAGTTCTTGTGGCTGAAGTGTCACGGGCACAGCACGCTCCGCGCCGTCCCGAAGGGCGGCCCGCCGCGCTGTTTCGACGCGATCCGGTACTATTTGACGCGGCGTCCGAGTGCGGATGCCGACGGCCTGCCGCCAAGCGACGCGGCCGGCGTCGCCGCCTCGCCGCCAGAAGATGGAACAGCGGGCGCCGACGCGACGGGCGCACTGCCAAGCGTCGACTGTCCAGGCCGCACAGGAGTGGCGGAGGCCTTGGCGGACGCGTCCCCGCTGGCGATGCTTTCGCCCGCAGCCGGACGCCCCAGCGCCGATGCGCCCGGCCGCGACACGGTGCCCGCCGCGCCAGCCGTGCAGCACCGCCCCTCGAGGATCGCATCGCCGTCGAGCCGGCCGATCGCCGCCAGCAACCCTGCGCGCGCGACGAATTCGTTCCGGTTGGCGCGTTCGAGCGTCACCCGCGCGGTCAGCAACTCGTTCTGCGCATCGAGCACGTCGGTGAGCGTCCGGTTGCCGCCGAGCGCCTCCTTCTTGAGGCCCTCGGCCGCTTGTTCGATCGCGGCGACCGCGGCGGTTGCGGTGACGATCGTGCTCTTCGCCGACTGCCACCGCGTCCAATAGCTCGCCACTTCCTCCGCGGCCGCACGGGTCGCGATGTCGGTCTGCGACAGGCGCTGGTCGCGGACAGCGCGTGCGCGGCCGATTTCGGCATGGTCGCGCGGCACGAAGATCGGCACCCGAACCTCGAGTCCGCCATAGAGCGAGGAGCGATCGTCGGGCAGCTTGCCGGTGAACAGGTTCGCGACCCCGCCGGCCAGATACTCATAGCCGCCGACCGCGTCGACCTGCGGAAACAGCGCTCCCGCCGCGAACTGGACGCCGGCCTTTCCGGCCTCCGCATTAAGTCGCGCGGCGCGCAGTCGCGGCGCGTTCTCGAGCGCGATCTTCTGGGCCAAGGCAAGCGAGTCGGGCACGGGCGCGAGCGCCGGAAGCGCCGGAAGCGTCGTCGCCGACTGCCCGCTCACGGTCCGGAACTCATAGCCGTTCACGTTGAGCTCCTCGGTCGCGGCGAGGACGCCGGCCTGCGCCGTTGCGAGCCGGGCCTTCGCCAGCTCTTCATCGGTACGCGTCGCCTCTCCGAATTCCAGCTTGCGCGACGTCGCGCGCAGCTGCTCGCCGATCGCGTCGCTTTGCTGCTGCGAATATTCGAGCACCTTGCGCTGGAGATGGACGTCGGCGGCGGAGGTGAGCAGGTCGAGCAGCGTGTCCGAAATGGTCGCATCGAGCCCAGCTTCGGCCGCCGCCATCTCGGCGGTCGCGATCTGCACCGAATTATAGGTGCGATTGCCGTCGTAGAAGCGCAGGCGCGCCTCGATCGCTCCGTTGGCCGACGTATATTTCGAATCGCCGCGGCCGCCATTCTTGACGTCGATCTCGCGCCGCTGGACGGTTCCGTTCGCCTCGACCGTCGGGAAGTAGCCCGCCTCGGCGGTGGCGAGTCGCGCCTTGGTGATTCGCACCTGCTGACGCTGCGCTTCGATGTCGGGATTGGTTTCGATGACAGTCTTGGCGAGCGAGGCCATCGTGCTCGACGGCGCGCGTCCCGGTGCCGGGGCCTGGGCCTGCAAAAGCGCGGGAATCGCCGCGATCGCGAGTGCGCAGGACGCGCATAGCAGGCGCGCGCTTTTGGTCGATGGTCCCTGCATTTGCCCCCTCCTGAGACATCGTCGATGCGAGCGGCGACCCCGGCTATCTCGATGGCGTGAGGATAGGCTGCGGCGGAAGGGCGGGAAACTACCCATACGGATATGTCCGAGTGGGTAATAGACTCGATCCGCCGAATCGAAATAGACAAACCCCGCTTCCTGCAGCCGTCACGGCAGGAGCGCTGTCGGCGGGTGTCCGTCCACCGACAGCCGCTGAGTAAGATGCCCAAGGCATACCGGCAAGGCGCGCGGTCCCATCCGTACGGGGCCGGCGTGCCGGACAATATGGTCGCGCGTGCATGTCCTGTTGCGGGATTTTCAACCCCCGCTCCGGGTCCAATGTCTCATGGGGGGCCATAATGTCTTCGGATGCCGAACTTTCGACTCTCTATGCCGATGCAGGCGGCGACGCTTTCCATTCCTGCGATCTCCCGTTCGAACCCGACCATGGAGAGACGATTTCGGGGCTCCGGCATGGCGTCGACGCGATGGCGAACACGCGCAAGGTCTGGCACGACTTCCTCGGCCAGTTCGACATCAGTTCGGCGATCCTGACGGTCACGCTTTCGGGTAGCGGCGCACAGCGGCACGCCTATCTGCTCGGCTTCGACCATGTCCGCGACGACGCCGATGCGACGCAGCGGCTCCTCGCTATGATGGACGACCTCTGGTCGCGCATCGGCGAGCAGCCCGTCCACCATTTCCAGATCGCGGGAACCGGCTTCGGCGCCGAACTCGGTGCGCACGGCGACCCGGCGACGGGGCTCTACGACTGCGGCGTCGCGCTCCAGATGAAGCGCGGCGGCACCTGTATCCACGCGCTGTTTTTCCGGCAGGGCGGATCGGCCCGCTTCAGCGACCGCGACATCGCCTCGCTGCAGATGGTCGCGCCATTGCTCGCCGATTCGGCGACGCATGCTGCGCAGCTCGCACGCCAGTCGCAGCGGTCGGCGATGCTCGAAGGGATGTTCGACCGCGTCTCGCTGGCGATGGCGCTGCTCTCGGCCGACGGACGCCCGCTGTTCATCAACAGCGCCGCGACCGCGCTTCTCGGCCAGCGCAAATGGCTGATCCGGGCCGCCGACGGCGCGATCGTCGCCGCGAACCCGCAGCAGGCGAAGGAATTGCGCGAAAGCATCCGCCGCGCTGCGACCGCGTCGCAGCCGGTCGAGGATGTGTTCCGGCTCGATTGCAGCAACGGCGACTGGCGCCTCGCCTATGTCGTTTCGGCGAAATCGCGGTCGGGCGACGTCACCGCGCGCTGCGCGATGCTGATCCTCATGGGCCCGGGAAAGGTCGACGCACCGACGTCGCTGCTCGAGGCGCTGGGGCTGCTCCCGTCCGAACAGCGTTTCCTCGGCCAGTTCCTGAAATCGAGCAGCCTCGGCAACGCCGCCGAAGGGTGCGGGCTGTCGGAAGAGACCGCGCGCACCTACTTGAAGCGCGTCCGCGCCAAGCTGGGCGTGCATCGCCAGATGGAGCTTGCGGGTCTGATCTCGGGGCTCGTCCTGCCTCTTCACGCGGGCGACGGCCCGGCGCTCCGGGACTTCTGACGTGGCCTTCAATGCCCTGACCGCCGCGTTCGGCCGCGAACGCTCCGGCAACCTGTTGACCGACAGCCTGCTTCCGCAGCGCGCGATCGCCGGCAAGCTCATCTTCTTCTCGATGATCACCAACCTGGCGGCGCTCGCCATGTCGTTGTTCATGATGCAGATTTTCGATCGCGTGCTGTCGAGCCAGAGCAAGGATACCCTGTTCTTCCTCGTCCTCGCGGTGACGATGGTGATCGGGCTCGGTTCGATGCTCGACGGCATCCGCCAGCAGGTCGCGAACAGGGTCGGAACCTGGCTCGCGCAGCGGCTCGGCCCATCGCTCCTCGTCCGCTCGCTCGAACAGCGGCTGATCGCGCCGAACACGCGGCTCGAGGCGCTCCGCGAACTGGCGCAGGTCAAGAATTTCATCTCGACCCCGACGGTCTTCAGCGTCGTCGATATGCTGTGGGTGCCGCTCTACCTGTTCATCGTCTTTTTGCTGCACCCGCTTTTCGGCCTGATCTCGGCGGTGGGCGCGATCACGCTGTTCGGGCTGACCTGGTACAACGAGCGCATGACCCGAAACGCGATCAGCGAGGCGCAGGCGCTTGGCGCGCGCAACATGCAATATGCCGAATCGCTCGTCCGCAACAGCGAAGCGATCGACGCCATGGGGATGGCCGACGACACCGTCGCCCACTGGGCGCACCGCTATCATGAAGAGACCAATTCGGTCGATCGCACCCAATTCCAGTCGAGCAAGATCCTCGCCTGGATGAAGTTCATCCGCAATTTCGTGCAGATCGCGCTGCTCGCCACCGGCGCGCTGCTCGTCCTCGACCAGCAGATCACCGGCGGCGCGATGATCGCCGGCTCGATCCTCATCGCACGCCTGCTCGCGCCGATCGAAGCCGCGATGAGCTATTGGAAGCAGTTCGTGCTCGCGCGCGAAAGCCTGCGCCGCCTGTCGCGCTTTTGCGACCTGCCGCGCCCGCGCCCCTCGCAAATGTCGCTTCCCAAGCCGACCGGGGCGATGGCGGTCGAACGGCTGAGCTATGCCGCGCCGGGGATGAAGGGCGCGATCCTCAAGAATGTCAGCTTCGCGATCGATGCGGGCACCGCGCTGGCGATCGTCGGTCCGTCGGCGTCGGGCAAGACGACGCTGTCGCGGCTGCTCGTCGGGGTCCTCAAGCCGAGCGCGGGGCATGTCCGCCTCGACGGGGCCGACACGTTCGACTGGATGCGCAGCGACTTCGGTCCGAACGTCGGCTACCTCCCGCAGGACGTCGAGCTGCTGCCTGGAAGCATCCGCCAGAACATCGGCCGCTTCCGTCCCGGCGCGAGTGACGCCGACGTGATCGCGGCAGCGAAGCTCGCCGATTGCCACGACATGATCCTGCAACTCGATGGCGGCTATGACTGCGTGCTGACCGACGGCGGCTACCAGCTTTCGGGCGGCCAGCGCCAGCGCGTCGGCCTGGCCCGCGCGCTGTTCGGCATGCCGCCGCTCGTCGTGCTCGACGAACCCAACGCCAGCCTCGACGCGCGCGGCGACGCGGCGCTGCTCGGCACGATCAAGAAACTGAAGGCGATGAACGTGACGACGATCATCGTCTCGCACCGATCGAACCTGCTCGAGCTTGCCGACAAGATCCTGCTGATGATCGACGGGCAGGCCGCGAAATTCGGCGACGCGCGCACCGTCGTCGAGGAAATGGCCGGGAAGCGGCGGGTGATCCAGCCGGGCGGCGCACCGGGCGGTCCGAAGGCGCCGCCGGCGATGGCAAACGAAAAGGGGATGGGGGCGTGAACATTCCGGTACGTCTCGAGGCCGGCAGCGAGGCCGGACCGCTCGCCCTCCCTGCACCGGCGGCGGATTTCAGCGCGCCGAAGGTCGGGCGGTCGATGCGCCTTGCGATGATCGCGATCGGGCTGTTCGTCGCCGCCTTCGGCATCTGGAGCTGGGCGGCACCGCTCAACAGCGCCGCCATCGCCTCGGGCTTCCTCGAAGCGGCGGGCGGCGGGCGCCGCACCGTGCAGCATCTGGAAGGCGGCATCGTCAGCAAATTCCTGGTCGTCGAGGGGCAGCAGGTCCGCGCCGGCCAGCCGCTGGTGCTGCTCGACGCGACGCAGAACGACGCGTCCGACGCCGCGCTGCGTTCGGGCTACTACGGCCTCCTCGCGCAGGACGCGCGGCTTACCGCCGAACGGCTGCGGCTCGACCGGATCAGTTACCCGGCCGAACTGCTCGCGGCCGCAAGCGATCCCGAGGTCAAGGAAATCATTGCGGCGTCGAACGCCGAATTCATTTCGCGCCGCCGCGGGCTGGCCGAGCAGTCGGCCATCCTGTCGCAGCGGATCAGCCAGGCGAACGCCGACATTCGCAGTTCGGGCGCGCAGATCGTGGCGCTTGGCGACCAGGCCAAATTGCTCGAAGAAGAGGAAATGGGCGTGAACATGCTCGTCGACGAAGGGCTGGAGCGCAAATCGCGCCTGCTCGCGCTGCAACGCCAGAAATCGGCGGTTGCCGGCGAACGCGGCAAACTGACCAACAATATGGACCGGCTGCGCGATGCTATCGGCGAAACGCAGGCGCAGATGACGTCGCTGCGCGGGCAGATGGTACTCGACGCGGCGCAGCAGCAGCGCGAGGTTCAGCTCAAGATCGCCGAGGCGCGAGAGCAGCTCAAGGTCAGCACCGACGTCCGCAGCCGCAAGCAGATCCTCGCCCCGATCGACGGACGGGTGGCGAACCTGCGGCTGATCACGCCAGGCGGCGTGCTGGGATCGGGGCAACCGATCCTCGACATCGTTCCATCGTCGGAAAAAATCGTCGTCTCGGCGCGGCTGCGCCCGACCGACATCGACATGGTTCATTCGGGGCTGAAGGCCGAGGTCCGGCTGACCCCCTATAAGGCGCGGGTTATCCCGAACCTGATCGGCACGGTGCGCGAGGTGAGCCCCGATGCGATCTACGACCAGGACGCGCACCAGCTATATTACAAGGTGATCGTCGAAATCTCTCCCGAGCAGCTTAAACGCTATCCCGACGTGCGGCTCATGTCGGGGATGCCTGCCGAAGTCTTCATCGATCTCGGGTCCAGTTCGCTGCTGCAATATCTCTTCCAGCCGATGATCGACAGCTTCAACCGATCGTTCCGGGAATCATGACCGGGGCGGCGGCAGCGGCCGGTGACTAGCCGGCCGCGAGAGGGGGGAAAAACAGTTGTGCGGTTACGGAATACTGTTCCGGGGCGTCGGCTACGCCGTGCAGGGGACTGCACTGGGAGTCGCGGCCGCGATCGGGATCGGCGATTCCGCACCGCTGGACCCGCCGCCGCGGTTCACGCCCGACCTTCCGCGTCCGTCGCCGGCGATCGATCGGCCTTCTGTCGATCCGCCCGATATCGGTGGGCTGGACGCGATTGCGCTATCGGCGACACCGACGCGCGTCGGCGCCTTCCTTTTCGAACCGGTCGGCGACCTGCAGCCGCCGCATCGCTGGCGTACTTCGGCCCCGGCCAGCCCGTCGGCGGATGCCCCGGCCGCGATAGCACCGGCGCCCGAATCCTTGGTCGACGCCTCGCGTCACGCCGCCCCGGCCTTGGTAGCACGCGATCTGCCGCTGCCTCCGGCCCCGGCCGCCACTTCCCCCGAACTCCCTGCCACGGCTTTTCTCCCCGCTGCTCTCCCTCTTCCCGCCGACATCGTCCTTGCCGCTCCGGCGGCGGCGGACAGCGTGCCTCCGGGCGCGGTGCCACCGGCCGATGCCCCCTTTGCAGCCGAACAGGAAGCGCACGCCATGGACGCGGGATTTCCGGCTTTTGACGCCGATATATCCGCCGTGTCCTGGCTCGGAGATCAGGGGGCACAGCGACAGGCGCTCGCCGCGCCACCCGACCTGGAGCGGCCCGGCGGCGAAGCCTGCCCTGAAACAGCCTGCGGGCCCGACGGCGGCCATGGCCCAAGCTCGCTGACCCCCGACAGCGCGGGCGGCGTCTCCCCGATGCATGCGCCGCTTCTCGATCTGCCGGCGGGGCATGGCGAGGGGGGCGTGACGCTCGCCGCCGCAGCGCCGCGGCCCGAGGCGTCCGAACTCGGTCAAAGCGCCCCTGCCGCCGACGCGCCGCCGCCCGAAATCGGCCCCGAGGGCAGCACGGTAGAAGGCGAGGCACAGGCCAAGGAAGTCGACCTGCTGAGCCCCGAACCGCTACCGCGTGGCGGGCTGGCGCTGTCGGGCGGCTATTCGTCGATCGAGGGGCCGGTCGGATCGATCAAGCTGTCGCGCACCAATATCAGCGGCCCCGGCCGCGACATCACCGCGCTGTTCCGCTATTCGGACATCCAGACACAGGCCGAGGTCGGTTATTCCGATGCCAATTTCATGGGCAGCCGCTTCGCCTTCGCGCCGACCCTGTTCTGGTCGCGCTCGTCGGCGATCGGTTTCGGCAGCGACAAGCAATCCTCCGAATTCCGGCAGGATGCGCGCGGCGCCAATATATTGATCGGCAA
The DNA here is from genome assembly GCF_949769155.1 of Sphingopyxis sp. Geo48. Lineage (NCBI taxonomy): Bacteria > Pseudomonadati > Pseudomonadota > Alphaproteobacteria > Sphingomonadales > Sphingopyxidaceae > Sphingopyxis > Sphingopyxis sp. Geo48. The sequence continues at coordinate 73,174 of NZ_CATKPA010000005.1, forward strand.
GGCGATCAAGGGCGGCTTTCGCGCGACCGCCAACTATCGATTCGCGAAAGAGAATTTCCGCATCAAGGACAAGGATACCGTCTGCGATCCGGCGCTGCTCGGCGGCGCTTTCTGCAACGCGCTCGGCCGCTCGCGCAGCTCGATCCTCAGCCTCGCGCTCAGCCTCGACCGGCGCAACAGCGCGGTCGACCCGACGCGCGGTTTCCAGGTCCGCATCGTACAGGATTTCGCCGGTCCGGGCGGCACATCGCGCTATGCCAAATGGCGCATTGGCGGCACCGCCTACGCGGGTTTGGGCAGCGATCTCGTCCTCTCGCTCGGGGTCGAGGGCGGGTTCCTGACCTCGCTGGGCGGGCGCGAGGTGCCGCTGTTCGACCGCTTCTACATCGGCGGCAACGCGATGCGCGGATTCGATCTGCGCGGTCTCGGGCCCAAGGTCGTGCCGACCGCCGCGGCGCCGGGCGAAACCACCGCGATCGGCGGCCGCGCCTATTATGTCGCGCGTTTCGAGGTGTCGGTCCGGCCGGGCGCGGGGACGAACCGCTTCGGAATCACCCCCAGCCTGTTCGTCGACGCGGGATCGGTGTTCGGCGCGCGCAAGTCCGACCTCGCGCCCGGCGAGGTGCTGATCGGCAATTCGGCGAAACCGCGCGTCGCGGTCGGCATCGGCGTGTCGCTCAACACGCCGGGCGGCAAGTTTCGCATCAATTTCGCCGAACCGGTCGTGCGGCAGGACGGCGACCGCTCGAAGCGCTTCTCGATTTCCTTCGGTACGGCTTTTTAGCGTCGCGACGACCAAAGGGGCGGCTACTAGCCCAGAGCGAGGGCGTTGCGCCAGGCCACCGGTATCATTAGCAAGGCGACCGCAACGGACAGGAGACGGAGATGCCTATCGCCAAACTTGCCGCGATGCTGCTGCTGACGCTGCAGGCCGGATCGACGCCCGCCCCGCCCGCGGCGGTACCCGACCCCCGCCGCCCGGCGCCGACCTTCGACACCGTCGCGCCGACCCTGCCCGAACTGAAACACCCCGCGGTGCTGATCGTCAGCAAGACCAACGGCTATCGCCACGACAGCATCGCCCAGGCGGTGCCCGCGATCGAAAAACTGGTGAAGGCGCGCGGCTGGAGCAGCTTCGCGACCGAGAACGCCGCGGTGTTCAATCCCGAGAGCCTTGCGAAGTTCGACGTTATCGTCTTCGCCAACGCCAGCGGCGACATCTATACCCCCGAGCAGCGCGCCGCCTTTCGGGCGTTCATCGCGCGCGGCGGCGGTTTCGTCGGCCTCCACAGCGCAGGCGACGGCAGCCACCCCGACTGGTTCGTACGGATGCGCGGCAACGGCAATTTCATCGGCCACCCAAGCGGCGCCGACCAGTTCCAGACGGCGTGGCTGAGCGTCAAGGGGCGCGGCCATCCCGCGACCTGGCACCTGCCCGAACGCTGGCGCTGGACCGACGAATATTACAGCTGGGACGCCCCGCCCGCCGCCGACGCGCATGTCGTGGCATGGCTCGACGAGGGCACGCTGCGGCTCGAGCAGAAGCTGCGGATGGGTGATGGTCATGCGCTGATCTGGTGGCGCTGCGAGGGCCGCGCGCGCATCTTCTACTCGGCGCTCGGCCACCGCGCCGAGGCATGGCGCGACCCGACGCACCTGCAGATGGTGAACGGCGCGATCGGCTGGGCGGCGCGCAAGGAAGGAACGGGCTGCAGCTAGGCTACGACCTCCGCCGTCGCCGCGCGCTCGATAACCCGGCGCCAGCCGGGTTCGGGGGTCAGCAGAAAGATCTCGCGCAGCGCCGCCTCGATCGCATCGGCCGACAGGTAGCGTTGATCGATGCCACCGTCCGCACGGCGGATCGTCAGCCGGTTGTCGCGCAGGCCGTACCGGGCCTCGTCCGTCGTCCGAGCCGCGATAAGCTGGTGGCGGAAGTGCGAGGCGGGATGCTGCGATGTGTACCAGTTGCCGACCTCGTAATCGATCGCGGGCGCCGGCGCATCTTCGAGGTCGTACAGCACGCGCCACTCGCCCGCGACTGCGGCCTCGACGCGGTGGCCGCCTCCGCGCGGCGTGAGGCGATAGGTTTCGTGCCGTGTCGGCTGCGCCGCGCCGGGCTGGTCCATTGCGAGCGGCTGCGGCGGTACCGTCGCGCCGAAACCGACGTCGACCAGCCAGGGCCGTCCGCCGAGCCGGACGCGGATGGTCATGTGGGTGCGCGGCGTCGCCGGAGCGTCGTCGGGCAGCATCCAGCGCACGCGCCCGATCAGCCCCTCGGCGTCGAAACCCAGTTCGGAGAGGACGCGAAGGAACAGCGCATTCTGCTCGAAGCAATAGCCGCCGCGCCCACGGTCGACCAGCTTCGCCTCGATCGCTTCCGGGGCAATATCGACCCCCGCGCCGGTGAGCGCGTCGAAGGATTCGAACGGAATCGCGGCCTGGTGCGCCGCCTGCAGCAGTGCGAGCCCCTCCAGCGTCGGCGCAGGCCGGCTGGCGAGCCCGATGCGTGCCAGATAGCGCGACAGGAAGGATGGCCGTCCCGCACCGTCTTCGGGGCGATCGTCGGCCGAAAGCGGCGGCTGGCTGTGGTGCAACATCGGCAAAGGCTCCTCGAAACGAATCATCTGCCGACGCTTATGAAAGCTCAACCAAAGTTGAGATCAAGACAAAGAGGACAAGTCCTAAAATCACCTAATCCGTCATTATATGAGGGGCTTACTCATTGCCATCGCGCATCGGCTGGGGCACAATATGCCCTACAACATAATCGTCAGGAGACCCCATGACCGCCCTACGCTTTGCCGCTGCGTTCGCCCCCGTTGCCCTGCTGTTCACCGCCACGCCCGCGAAGGCCGCGACCTGCGAGGAAGCCTTTGTGAAAAAGGGCAATGCAATCACCGGGCTCCGATTCACGGCCGCGGTAACCGTCGCCGACCTGCCGCCCGCGGTCGCGATCGGCCAGATGCGCGGGATCGCTGCGGGCAAGGGCTATGACATCATGGCCGATGAGGCCGAGTTCGGGTCGATGCTTATCGAACAGCCGATGACCGGCGGCGCGCGCGCCTTTCCGATCCAGATCACCGCCACGCAGACCGGCGGTGTCGGCACGGTCGTGATGGAGGCCAAGCTGCGCGCCGGCCAGTCGACGAAGACCGAGCTTGCGATGGCCGAAATGTGCGGCATGCTGAACGCGATCAAGGGCGGCAAGGCGGGTGCAGCCGCCGCGAAGAAGGGCGCGACCGCGACGACCGTCGCCGCCGCCCCGGTCAAGATCAGCGCGCTCGGCCTGTCGCAGCAAGTGTCGAAGGACACCGAGCGCAACGCCGCGGGCGTGCTGACGCGGTACAAGGGCAAGCAATTCACCGTCGACGGCACCGTCGCCTATGTCACCAAGGACGGCAATGCCTTTCGCATCGGCTACAAAGTTCCAGACCCCTGGGATCAGGCGATCCGCCTGCCCAACCAGGCGCCGTTCAAGACCGACATCGTCTGCTATATGGCACCGGGTCAGGCCGCCTATTCGCTCCAGCTCAAGCCCGACAAGGCGATCAAGCTGACGGGTACAGTCGAAGATTTCGACGAGTATAAGCATGTCCTCTGGCTCAAGGATTGCCGACCGGCGCAATAGCCGGCCGAAGGGGCGTTCGATGCCGATCTCCCCGCGGTGGCGCAGGGCGATGCTTCGCGCTGATCCCTACTTACGCCTTGGTGCGTGCAGGCTTCGCAAGATTCGCTTCGACCGCTCCGCGAACAAGCGCCCTGAACGCCGCTGCATCGACCCCGTCGCCTTCGAACAGATCGATCGCGCGGCGGACATTGCCGTCGAGGCTCGAATTGAACAGGCGCGCCGGATCGTCGATCGCCGCCCCCTTGGCGAAGGTCAGCTTGACCTTGTCCTTGTAGGTTTCGCCGGTGCACAGCACCCCCGCATGCTCCCATGTCGGCACCCCGCCGGGATTGGTCGGCTTGCGCCACTTGACCGTTTCGACGACGTCGGGATCGACCTCGCGGATCAGCGCGCGGAGCTTCGCCAGCGTCGCACTGCGCCAGTCGCCGAGCGACGCGATCTTGGCATCGATCAGCGCCGAGGGATCTTCGTCAGACACCCACATCTCTCCTCACATCTGCTCGCCCGACAGCAATGCCACCTTTTCCGTCATCGCCTCGGCCCGATAGCGTCCGAGCCGACGATGACATGGCGGGCGCAACGATGCTAGGCTGCGATTAGCGTACCGCCGTGTCCGCTCTCGGAAATTCGTGTTTCAGGGAGAAAGCCATGACCATCCGCCGTTCGACGATATGCCTGCCCGCCGTGGCGCTGATGCTGGGCGCCTGCGGCGAAAAGGCCGGGGAGACCCCCGCCGGCGCCGCCACGACGACAGCTCCGGCCGCGGAGGGAGCAACCCCCGCACCCGCCGCCGCTGCAAAGCCGGCCGAAGCGCCCTCGCCGCTGCCACCGACGGCCGGGTCGAAGCTCGCCTCTTATGTGGGCAAATATCCGTTCGACAAGGTCGACGGCGTCGCATGGAACGACCATGCGCTCGTCAAGGCGGGCATCGCCGCGAGCGTCAGGGACAAGGCCGCGCTGAAAGCAATCACGACGCTCGAAGGGCCCGCGGGCCCGATCGAGATGCGCGGCGACAAGGTCATGTCGTGGGCGTGCGAGGCGCATAATTGCGGCGCCCACCAATGGGCGGTGCTGGTCGACCCGCGCACCGGCGCGACCGACGTCTGCTATTATGACGAGGAAGCCGACGCCGCGAAATCGCGCTGGTTCCTGTCGACCGGCAAGGAAGAAAAACGCGACGGTAACTGCCAGTAGCGCGCGGTTCCTCGGGATGATTCGACTCGCGCGCCGATTGAGAACATAATAGGAACATTATCCGATTCGGAGGAAGACCGATGACGCCGATGTTCCGCTATTTTCTGGGCTTTCAGGTTCCGGCCGACCGCGCCGGCTGGCTGGCACGCCAATTGCCGCCCGTTTCGGGCGATCTGTTCGCGGGGCTGAAGCCGCAGAATTACCACGTGACGCTTTGCACGATCGACGAGGCGTCCGCCCCGCACCCGTTTCTGCGGCAACGGGTCGCGAAGGCGTTCGCAGCGGGATTGCCCGGCGCAGCCTGCATCCCGTTCGGCCGGATCGTCAGCAAGGGCGCGGGCGCCGAACTCGTCACCGCCGGGAGCGTCGCCGCCATTCGCCAACTCTATGAGGCGATCGTTGCGCTTCTCGCGCCGCATGGGATCGAACCCCTGTATCGCCATTCGGGCCTCCGCCCGCATGTGACGCTGGGGCATGGCAGGCATCCCTTCGATCCGGTGCCGGTCATGTGGAACTGGATCCCGCGCGATCTTGCCCTGATCGAAAGTCACGTCGGACACGGCCGCTACCGCGTCCTCCAAAGCTGGCGGCTGCTTGCTCCGGCGCAGGGCGCGTTCGACTTCATGGCCGACGAACTGCCGTCGCCGCTTCGCCGCGCGGCTTAGCCTTCCAGACTATGTTCGAGCGTGATCTCGCAGTTGAGCAGCTTCGACACCGGGCAATTCTTCTCGGCCTCCGCGGCGATCGCGGCGAACTCCTCGGCCGAAATCCCCGGCACCTTGCCCGTCAGCGTCAGCGCCGACTTGGTAATGGTGAAACCCCCATCCTGCTGCTCGAGCGTCACCGCCGCGCCGGTTTCGAGCGTGTCGCCCGAATAGCCCGCCCGCGCCAGCCCGAAGGACAGCGCCATGGTAAAGCAGGCGGCATGCGCCGCTGCGATCAGTTCCTCGGGATTCGTCCCGGGCTGACCTTCGAAGCGCGTCCCGAAGCCATAGGGCTGTGCATTCAGCACCCCCGATTTGGTCGTGATCGATCCCTTGCCTTCCTTGCCGAAGCCTTCGTAGCGGGCGGATGCGCGGTTGACGGTCATGTTGGTCTCCTTCGGTTGGGTCGGTAGGACTCGATGATGATCGGGGAGCGATCAGGCCGAAAGCAGCTTACGCCCTGACCCCAGTCGCTTCCACGCCTTTTCATGGAAGAAGAATGCGACGGCATTGATACAGGGCTCGATGATAGCGATCCCGCCGGCGAGCGTCGCCGAGCCCGTCATCACATAGGCGACGCTGAACCCGATGGTCAGATGGATCGACAAATAGGTGAAGGTCTTGATCAGGTCGGTCGGCATCGTCCGTCTCCAGTAACTGCGAACATCAAGAATTTAAGAATGATTCGCAATAACGGCCAGCGATGGCTTTCGGTCAGTCTGATCGAGTTTTGCGTTCTACCCCCGCGCGATCGAGCTCGGGGCCGAGCCGGCCGGTCAACCAGAGCCCCCACATCCGGAAATCGGCGGCGAGGCTCCACAGCGGATAGGTGAAGGTCGCCGGCCGGTTCTTCTCGACCCCGAAATGCGCGACCCACGCGAAGAAATAGCCCGCGACCGGCAAAGCGACGAGCCAGCCCCACCGCGCCGTCAGCAGCGCCGCCGCCGCGATCAGCACGACAAGGCTGGTCCCGACATAGTGGAGCGCCCGCGTCCGCGGCTTGCTATGCTCGCGCAGGTAAAAGGGCCAGAATTCGGCGAAGTTCGTGTAGAGCCGTGACATGGCGCCGAGGATGCGCTGCGGATGGCGGCTGGTCAAACGAAAGACACCCTGCCGTCGCAGCGCCAAATATTTCGGCATTCTGTGACAATGTGATAGGATCGCGGCCGGGTCGGACAGGGGAGGCGGTCATGAAGAAATCGGTTCGCGCGCTCATGGGGCTGGTCCTGCTCGACGCGATCATCATCGGCGGCGCCTGGTGGATGATCGGGCAGACGCAAAGCGGTGCCTGGAATTCGAACGACCCGGCCGAATCGATCCGGCTGGTCACGACCTCCGCAGGCGCGATGGTCGGCATCGTCACCGTCGTGTTGCTGCTGGCCTTCTTCCGTCATCGCAGCGCCGGCAACTGAACGAAGCCGCCCGACCGTCACCTTTCGGGAGGTCGGGCGGCGCCGGCGGTTCCGCCCGGTCCCCCTTCGGATAAACCGCCGCAACCCCGTGCCGGGAAATTGTGCCCTCCCGCCGGGGTCCTGCGTGGCGGGAGGGCTGGCCCCGTGCCGGCGTACGGGCCAGCACGGAACGGGAGGCTTATTAGCGCGCCGCCTCGCGGACCTTCTGCACCGCGGGAAGAAGAAGGCCGATCAGGATCTGGATCGGGCCGCTGCTGATCGTCATGCTCCCCTGCGCGGGCTGCGCCGACTGCGCCATCGCGGGGGTCGCCGACAGCGCGATCGTCAGGGCCATCACGGGGGCGATCATCTTGCTGGTCATCGTCTCTTCCTCTCGATCTGTCCGCCGGGGGGCGGTTGATGTTTCGATGAAAAGCTTTTGCCGCATGACGTCACATCTCGCGGTGATCGCGGTCACTCGCGCGAAGAAAAATGACAAGAGACTGAAAAGAAAGCGAAGAAACTTATCCTGCTCGCTTCAGCCGCACCAAAGCCGTGTCGAGCGCCTGCAGGAATTGCGACCGGTCGGCCTTGGAGAAGGGCGGCGGCCCGCCGAGTCCTTCGCCCATGCCGGCGCGCAGGTCGGCCATGATCGCGCGCGTCGCGATCGCCGGACCGATCGATGCGGCGGTGAAAGGCTTGCCGGTCGGCGCGAGCACCGTCGCCCCGGCCTTCAGCGCGCGATCGGCCAGCAATATGTCCGCAGTGATCACGACGCTCGTCGCACTGGCAGCCTCGGCAATCCAGTCGTCGGCGGCGTCGAAGCCGTCGGAGACCACGATGCGCTCGATCAATGGATGATCTGGCACGCGCAGCCGGCTGTTGCTGACGACTTTCACCGCAACCTCGTGCCGCCACGCGACCTTGTAGATCTCGTCCTTTACCGGACAGGCATCGGCATCGACGAGGATCTGGATGGTCACGGGCATCTATGGACGAAGTCAGCCGACCTCGACGCCCTTCCAGAAGGCGATGCGGCCCGCGATCGCCGCCGCCGCTTCCTTGGGTTCCGGATAATACCAGGCCGCGTCTTCGTTCACCCGCCCGTCGACCGTAACATGATGATAATGCGCGACGCCCTTCCACGGGCAAAAGCTCGTCGTCGCGCTGTCCGACAACAGCGCCGCATCGACCGCGGCGCGCGGGAAATAGGGATTGCCCTCGACGACGACGATGTCGTCGCTGTCGGCGATCACCGCACCGTTCCACACGGCCTTCACCATGACGGCCTCATGCTTTCCACCGCGGCATGCGCGGTTATTTCTTCATATTGTCGAGCCCGGCGACGACGCCCGGCTTGGTCGACGGATTGCTCGCGTTCGGCTTCTTTGGCTTTTCGGCCTTGGGTTTGCGGGCTTCCCGGCTCGATTTCTTCTGGCCTTTGGCCATGGTCATTACCTTTGCGGCGGCGAGCATGAACACCCGTCGCCGGACAGCCTAGGCGCTTTGCACGCCCGCGTCGCCCTATTCCGGCAATCATCCGTGCAGCCCGTCCCAGAGCAGCTTTGCGCCGAGGAAGACCATCAAGAGATAGATGAGGACATAGAAACGTTCGGGATTCATCCGCTTCATCCAGCGCACCGTCAGCAAGGTCGAGACGATCGCGAGCGGCATCAGCAGCAGCGCCGCGACGATCACCTCGTGCGGAAAGGCGCCGAGCGCGAGATAGGCGGGCACTTTCATCCAGTTGACGATCGCAAACAGGATCGCGCTCGTCCCGATGAAGGTCAGGTGCGGCAGCTTGCGCGGCGTCACCCACATCTGGAAAGGCGGTCCGCCCGCATGCGCGATCTGGCTCGTCAACCCCATGATCCCGCCGAAGATCGTCCCGACCCAGCCGGGCGAGGTCGACGCCGCGACGACGCGTCCGCCGCGCTCGACCCACAGGCGATAGACGCCGAACGCCAGCGTGATCGCGCCCAGCGCCATCATCAACTGCGCCTCGTTGACCCGCTCGGCATAGAACCAGCCCGCCGCGACACCGACGGCGGCGCCGGGCAGCATCCAGCCGATGATCCAGCCGTCCCATGTGTGACGAAAAGCCCAGACGCTGATTACGTCCTGCACGATCAGGATCGGCAGCAGCACCGCCGCGGCGGTCGCGGGCGGCAGGACGAGCGCCGCGAGCGGGGTTGCAAGTGCGCCGACTCCGGCCAGCCCGCCCTTCGCCATGCCGACGAGGATCACCGCCGCGACGAGCACCGCGAGCGTTACCGGGTCGGCCAACAGGCTCATGCGGCGGGCGCCTCTGGATTGTCGGGCAGGCGCCAGTCGATCGACCCGCGCCCGTGCGCCTCGAGGAACGCGTTCGCCTGGCTGAAGGGCTTCGACCCGAAAAAGCCGTTATGCGCCGACAGCGGCGACGGGTGCGGCGCGCGCAGGATCAGGTGCGGACTTCCCGCGCCCAGCCCCGGCACATTCGCCGCCTTGCGCTGCGCATGGCTGCCCCACAGGATGAACACTTTCGGCGCCGGATCGGCCGCGACCGCGGCAACTGCGGCGTCGGTGAATTTCTCCCACCCCTTGCCTTGGTGCGACGCCGCCATTCCGGCTTCGACCGTCAGGCAATTGTTGAGCAGCAGCACGCCCTGCTCGGCCCAATGCTTGAGGTATCCGTGCGACGCGGGCGCGATGCCGAGATCGGCCTTCATTTCCTTGTAGATGTTGACGAGGCTCGGCGGCGTTCGCACCCCCGGCTGGACCGAGAAACACAGCCCATGCGCCTGCCCGGGCCCGTGATACGGGTCCTGCCCCAATATCACGACGCGCACATCCTGCGGCGGCGTCGCATCAAGCGCGGCGAACCAGTCGCGCGGACGCGGATAGATCGCCTTTCCCTTGTCGCGCTCGCCCGCGAGAAACGCCTTCAGCGCCGCCATATAGGGCTGCTCGAACTCGCCGCCGATCGCTGCGAGCCAGTCGGGATGCAATTTGACCTCGGCCATGTCCGCGCTTCACCAGAGGCATCGCGGCTTGTCCAGCGCCTTTCCCGCCGCTAGGCACGGCGACGAACGAAAGGGCGGCTCCTATGGCGATCGGCGAGACATTGACGCAGCTCGAAGCGGTGGTGAACGACCGGCTCGCCGCCGGCGACGCGGGCGCATCCTATGTCGCGAGCCTCGCCGCGAAGGGCCGCGGCAAGATCGCGCAGAAGCTCGGCGAGGAAGCGACCGAAACCATCATCGCCGCGCTCACCGAGGACGATGCGGCGCTGACCGGGGAAGCGGCCGACCTTATCTTCCACCTCACCATCCTGCTCGCCGACCGCGGCCTTGGCTGGGACGCCGTCGCTGCCGAACTCGGTCGACGCCACGGCACCTCGGGCCACGCCGAAAAAGCCAGCCGCCCCCAATAGGAGCCTTCCATGCCGATCGACGCGACGCTTCCCTATGACGACGGCAATATCTTCGCGCGCATTCTGCGCGGCGAACTGCCGTCGAAGACCGTCTATGAGGACGAGTTCGCACTCGCCTTCCACGACATCAATCCGCAGGCCCCGCTGCATATCCTCGTGATCCCCAAGGGCCCTTACGTCAGCTGGGACGATTTTTCGGAGCACGGCAGCGACGCCGAAATCGCCGGCTTCGTCCGCGCCGTCGGCAAGGTCGCGCGCGATCAGGGCATCGTCGCCCCGGGTTATCGGCTGCTCGCCAACGTCGGCTTCGACAGTCATCAGGAGGTGCCGCACCTCCATGTCCATATCTTCGCGGGGCAGAAGCTGGGGCCGATGCTCGCAAGGTAAGGGGGCAACCGTCCAACCTCGTCATCCCGGACTTGATCCGGGATCCCAGCAACGTCGGCCGGATGGATCCCGGATCAAGTCCGGGATGACGAATGAAGTTAGGGTCAGGACCCATTTTCGAGTCTGTCTATGACGGCCGTCACAGCGCTTTCCCGCTTTGCGATTAACCGTGCGCGCTGCGCGGCGACGGGTGGACTCATGCACCCGTTTCCAGCAGGATAGCATTTCGGGTCAGACCGGGGAGACAAGGCATGCGGCACGGGTGGCGGGCGCTGGCGAAGCGCTATGCCGGCAGGATCAAGCTGGCGCTGATCGTTCCCCTCGGCCTCGCGCTCGTCGCCGCGGGCGGCGACACCGTCCCGCAGGTCACGCTCGCGACCCCCGGCTCGTCGGGCACCGGCGACGGCACGATCAGCCGCTTCACGCTGCGCTTCTCCGAGGACATGGTCCCGCTCGGCGATCCGCGTGCCAGGGCGCCCGCGACCCATGACTGCAAGGTCGATGCAACGAGCCGTTGGGTCGACACGCGCACCTGGGTGCTCGAATTCGAAAAATCGCTCCCCGGCGGCGTCAGCTGCCACGTCGAGCTCCGCAGCGACCTGACGACCGCGCGCGGTGTCGGTGTCGTCGGAAACAGCCGGTTCGAGATCGACACCGGAGGCCCCTCGGCGCGCGCGGTGCTGGCAGGCGGCACCTATGACGGGATCGAGGAGGACCAGATTTTCCTCGTCGCGACCAACGTCGCCGCCGACCGCGCCTCGGTCGGCCGTTTCGCCTATTGCGCGGTCGACGGCATCGGCGAGAAGATTCCCGTCGACGTGCTGCCGCGCGACACCGCGGTGAAGATCCTCGAAGGCCTTGGCAGCGACTGGTCGGCGCAGTCCTTCGCCTATGACGCCGGCCTGCCGCTGCGCCTGCCCGCCGCGGGCAGCGACCGCGATGCGCTGCTCGAGCGTGTCGTTCCGGTCAAATGCCGCCGTCCGCTGCCACCGGGCCGCGAGATGGCGCTCGTATGGGACGCGCGTATTTCACAGGCCGGCGTGCCCGGCCGCACCGCGGGCCGCGACCAGCGGTTCGACCATGACGTGCGCCCTGCCTTCACCGCGAAAATGTCGTGCAGCCGCGTCAATCCACAGGCAGGCTGCAACCCGCTGAAGGACGTCAATGTCATCTTCGCCGCGCCGGTGCCGCGCGAAACCGCGCTCGCCGCGACGCTCAGGACCGCCGATGGCAAGAGCTATGCTGCCAAATTCGACGACGACGACAAGAATGACAAATATCTCGAGCGCGTCCATTTCTCGGGCCCGCTGTCGCAGAATGTCGACGCGACACTCGTCCTGCCCGCCGACATCACCGACCAGAGCGGCCGGCGCTTGCAGAACCAGTCGAACTTCCCGCTGAAATTCCACATCGACCGCGCCCCGCCGCTGGTCAAATTCGCCGCCGAATTCGGCATCCTCGAGGCGTCCGAGGGCGGCATCCTGCCCGTCACCGTGCGCGGGGTCGAGGCGTCGATGGTCCAGTCGAACCTGAAAATGCCCGCGACGACGCTGAAGGTCGGCGACGACGATGCTGCGATCGCGCGCTGGCTGAAGCGCGTCGCCGATGCCGACGACACCGACTATCGCGAGGAAAAGAACGCGAAAGGCGAGGACGTCACGGTCAACTACACCGGCACCAAATCGGTGTTCGAGGACGCGCCCGCAGGCGGCGAACGCCGCGACATGCAGCTTTCGCCTGCCGCCGGCGGCAAGGAATTCGAGGTCGTCGGCATTCCGCTGACCGAAAAGGGATTCCATGTCGTCGAGATCGCGAGCCCCGAACTCGGCGCGGTGCTGCTCGGCCGCAAGGCGACGCGTTATGTCGCGACCGCAGCGCTCGTCACCAACATGGCGGTGCATTTCAAATGGGGCCGCGAAAGCTCGCTCGCCTGGGTGACGGCGCTCGACACCGGCCTGCCCGTCGCGGGCGCCGAGATCCGCGTCATCGACAGCTGCACCGGCCGCCTGCTCGCGCGCGGCACCGCCGACAAGTCGGGCCGCCTTGCCTTCGCGTCGACCCTGCCGCAGCCCGAAACCTATGCGAGCTGCGAGGACGACCCCGATCCCGCGAACAGCGAGGGCCACGCGCTGATGGTCAGCGCCCGCAGCGGCGACGATTTCAGCTTCACGCTCACCGACTGGGGCAATGGCATCCGTCCCTATGATTTCGACCTTCCCTATGGATGGTCCGAACGCGGCGATATCCTCCACACGCTCTTCGACCGCGCGCTCGTCAAGGCGGGCGAGACGGTCCACATGAAGCATATCCTGCGCCGTCCCGTCGGGACCGGGTTCTCGACGCCGGGGCCGCTCGCGGGCAAGCTCCGCCTCGTCCATCGCGGTTCGGATACCGAATTCGAAATGCCGTTCAGCATCGACGCGAACGGCGCCGGCGAGACGACATGGAACGTCCCCGCGTCCGCCCCGATGGGCGACTATGAACTCGTTTTCGTGACCAAGGACAAGAAGGGCGAGGACAAGACGATCTGGTCGGGCCAGACGGTCAAGGTCGACGAATATCGCCTGCCGACGATGAAGGCGACCGTGACCGGGCCAAAGACGCCCCCGGTGCGCCCGACGACGGTGCCGCTCTCCTTTTTCGTCGGCTATCTCTCGGGTGGCCCGGCACCGAATATTCCGGTCGAGATCCGCACCAATTTCCGCGCCAGCTGGAACGCGCCCGAGGATTATCGGGACTGGGATTTCGACGGCCAGCCGGTCAGGGAAGGCGTGATCCAGCTCGACGACAGCGGCGAAGAACCCGAGGCCGACCTTCCGCTCGCGCGCTCGGTTCCGCTGCGGCTCGACGCGAACGGAAGCGCCGCGACCAATATCACCGTCGATCAGCCGATCACCCAGCCGACGCAGATGGCGGTCGAGATGGACTATGAGGATGCCAACGGCGAGACGCTGACGTCGAGCCGCCGCATCATGCTCTTCCCCTCGGCGGTGCGCCTCGGCGTCAAGACCGACGGCTGGCTGATGCGCGACAACGACCTGCGCCTCAACTTCGTCGCGCTCGATTTGGATGGCCGCCCGATCGCGGGCCAGCGCGTCCAGGTCGCGCTCTACAATCGCGAGATCATCACCGCACGGCGCCGCCTGATCGGTGGCTTCTACGCCTATGACAACCAGATGCGCACGACCAGGCTCGACGCGACATGCAGCGCGACGACCGACAAGCTCGGCCGCGCGAGCTGCGCGATGGCGCCCGGCGTCTCGGGCGAAGTCACCGTCGTCGCGACCACGGTCGACGCCGACGGCAACGAGGCGCGCGCGGTGCGCTCGGTCTGGCTCGCGGGCGACGACGACTGGTGGTTCGGCGGCGACAATGGCGACCGAATGGACGTGATCGCCGAAAAGCCGCGCTATGCCGCAGGCGATACCGCGCGCTTCCAGGTCCGCATGCCGTTCCGCGAAGCGACCGCACTCGTCACCGTCGAGCGCGAGGGCGTACTCTCGAGCTTCGTCGTGCCGCTGAAGGGGACGAACCCCGTGGTGCAGGTCAAACTGCCGGCGACCTATGCGCCCGACGTCTATGTCTCGGTCATGGCGGTACGCGGCCGCGTCACCGGCAACGAAAGCTGGTTCCGCCAGATGAAGCGCGCGGTCGGCTTCAAGATCGAGAATAGCGAGGGCGCGCCGCCGACGGCGCTCGTCGACCTCGCCAAGCCGAGCTATCGCCTCGGCATCGCGAAGATCAAGGTCGGCTGGGAGGGCCATCAGCTCGGCGTCAAGGTCAAGGCCGACAAGGCGAAATATGCGATCCGCGAGACCGCGAAGGTCGGGATCGAGGTGAAGAACCCGTCGGGCAAGCCCGCAAGCGGCGCCGACGTCGCCTTCGTCGCGGTCGACGAGGCGCTGCTCCAGCTCGCGCCGAACGAAAGCTGGAAGCTGATCGACGCGATGATGGGCGAGCGCACGCTCGACGTCCTCACCTCGACCGCGCAGATGCAGGTCGTCGGCAAGCGCCATTATGGTCGCAAGGCGCTCGAACCCGGTGGCGGCGGCGGTGGCGATCTGTCGGGGCTGACCCGCGAGGACTTCCGCCCCGTGCTGCTGTGGCAGGGGCATGTCCCGCTCGACGGCAAGGGCCGCGCGAACGTCGACGTCCCGCTCAGCGACAATCTTTCGGGCTTCCGCCTCGTCGCGATCGCGACCGACGGCTCGCAATATTTCGGGACCGGCGAGGCCAGTATCCGCACCGTGCAGGATCTCGGCGTCTATGCGGGCCTGCCCGAACTCGTCCGCACCGGCGACGTCTTCGACGCGCGCTTCACGCTCCGCAACGGCACCGACAAAGCGATGACGGTCACCGCGACCCCGACGCTGTCGCCTGCGACCCTCACCGCGCCGCCGCTCACCGTGACGATCCCCGCAGGCGGCGCGGTGCCGGTCAGCTGGCAGGTGACCGCACCCGAGGCGACCGCGCCGATCCAGTGGACTGTCGATGCGGTGTCGAAGGACGGCAAGGCGCGCGACCGCCTCGTCTTCGATCAGGTCGTCGAGCCCGCGATCCCGGTCGAGACCTGGGCCGCCAGCCTGTTCCGCGTCGGCCCGAACACGACGCTGCCGATCGCGATCCCCGCGGGCGCGCTGCCCGGCGGCTATGTCGACGTCGCGCTCGCCGGCACGCTCGCGCCGCCGCTTTCGGGCGTCCGCGACTATATGGCGATCTACCCGTACAACTGCTTCGAACAGTCGACCTCGCGCGCGATCGCGCTCGGCGATCTCGGCCGCTGGCAGGCGCTCGCGGGCGCGATGCCGACCTATCTCGATAAGGACGGCCTGCTGCGCTACTGGCCGAACGAGCGGATGGAGGGCTCGATCGAGCTTACCGCCTATGTGATGGCGGTGACCGCCGCGAACGGCTTCGCGGTCCCCGAGTCGTCGAAAGCGAAGATGGTGAAGGCGCTGCAGGCGGTCGTCGAAGGGCGCCTGACCCGCAAGGGCTACGGCCCCTACGATCTCCGCCCGATCCGCATCGCCGCGCTCGCCGCGCTCGCGCGCAACAATGCGTCGAGCCCCGCGCTCGTCGCGTCGATCGACACCAAGCCGATCGACATGGCGACCGGCACGCTCGCCGACTGGCTCGTCGCGATCGAGCGCACCCCGGGCGTCCGCAACGCCGCGGCGCTTCGTACCGCAGCCGAAGCCGAGCTGCGCAAGCGGCTCGTCTATGAAGGCACGCGCCTCGACCTTGTCGATGACGCCCGCGCACCTTGGTGGATGATGACGAGCGGCGACGAGATGGCGATCAAGGCGCTCGAAGCCGTGCTCGGCCGCAAGGGCTGGGAGGATGACGCGGGCAAGCTGATGGTCGGCGTCGCGCAGCGTCAGCGCAAGGGCCATTGGGACACGACCCCGGCGAACGCTTGGGGCGCGGTCACCGTCCGCCGCTTCGCCGAGCTGTATCCGGCGAGCGCGATCACAGGCGTCACGAACATCAGCCTTGCGGGCGAAACCGCTTCGCAAAGCTGGCCGCTGCCCGCCGAAACACCCTCGCCGCTTCGCG
This sequence comes from Sphingopyxis sp. Geo48, assembly GCF_949769155.1. Lineage (NCBI taxonomy): Bacteria > Pseudomonadati > Pseudomonadota > Alphaproteobacteria > Sphingomonadales > Sphingopyxidaceae > Sphingopyxis > Sphingopyxis sp. Geo48. Next base: position 89,449 of record NZ_CATKPA010000005.1, read on the forward strand.
TTGCGCTCGCCGCCGCGACGATGAGCCTCAAGCATGAAGGCACCGGTGCGCCTTGGGCGACGGTCAGCGTCAAGGCAGCCGTGCCCCTGAAAGAGCCGCTCAACGCGGGCTATCGCATCAAGCGCTCGGTCAGTGTCGTCAAGGCGGCGAACAAGGATCGTCTGACGCGCGGCGACGTAATCAAGGTCCGGATCGAGGTCATCGCCGCCGCCGGCCGGACGTGGGTCGTGATCAACGACCCGGTCCCGCCGGGCGCGACGATCGTCGGCAACCTCGGCGGCCAGTCGGAGATGCTCGGTGCGCAGGCGGGCGGGTCGAACTGGCAGCCAAGCTACGTCGAACGCGGCAAGGACAGCTGGCGCGGCTATTACGGCTGGATGCCCGCGGGCACCCACGCGGTCGAATATGTCGTGCGCTTGGGCGGCTCGGGCAAATTCACCCTGCCTCCGACGCGCGTCGAGGCGATGTACTCCCCCGCGATCCGCGGCCAGTGGCCGAACGCGCCGGTGACGGTCGCGGCATCGGCGGAGTGATGGAAAACGCGCTTGAACTTGCGCCCCTGCGAAGGCAGGGGCCCATCTCCGGACGGCTCGATTTTGAACCGGCCGGAGATGGGCTCCCGCCTTCGCGGGAGCGCGTGCTGAATTAGATGATGAAGCAAGCCCGCAAGTGGCGCTGGCAGGATGCGCTGGGCTGGCTCGCGCTCGCCACCCTCATCCTCGCCACCGCCGCGCATCTCCTCACCCGCCCTCCAACCATGCCCGCCTACGAAACGGTCCGCGCCGACTGGAAGCCGAGCGAAGCCTGGCTCTACGACCGAGACGGCCGGCTCCTCGACAGCGAGCGCGTCGATTTCGAGCGCCGCCGCCTCGCGTGGGTGCCGCTGAAGGACATCAGCCCCGATGTCCGCGACATGGTCGTCGCGGCCGAGGATCATCGCTTCTGGTCGCACGGCGGGGTCGACTGGCTCGCCATGGCGAGCGCGATCCGGACGCGCTGGACCGGGGGGCGTTCGCGCGGCGCCTCGACCCTGCCGATGCAGCTCGCCGCCTTCCTCGCGCCCGAACTCGCGCGACCGGGCCAGCGCGGCTGGCTCGCCAAGATCCGCCAGATGCGCGCGGCGCAGGACCTCGCGTCAAACTGGACGCACGAGCAGATGCTCGAGGCCTATTTCAACCTACTGCCGCTGCGCGGCGAGGCGCAGGGTATCGGCGCGGGCGCGCAAAGCCTGTTCGGCAAGACCCCCGCCGAGATGAACCGCACCGACGCCGCACTCTTCGCCGGCCTGCTCCCCAATCCCGCTGCCAGGGCGGAGGCGTTGGGCAAGCGCGCATGCCGCATAGCGAAGGCGGCCGACTGCGGCGCGATCGACGCCGCCGCCGCGACGCTCGCCTCGGGCGAGCGCGCGACGCGCTTCGACCCCGGCCTGGCACCGCACCTCGCCGCGCGGCTGCTCGACAAACCCGGCAAGCGCGTCACGACCACCATCGACCGCCGCATCCAGACCGCGGCGATCGTCGCGCTGCGCCGCCAGCTCGCGGGCCTCGGCTCCGATCGCGTCCGCGACGGCGCCGTCGTCGTGCTCGACAATGCGACGGGCGACGTCCTCGCCTATGTCGGCGGCGTCGGCCTCAAATCGACCGCGGCCGCGGTCGACGGCGCCAACGCGCCGCGGCAGGCGGGCTCGACCTTGAAGCCGCATCTCTATGCACAGGTGATCGAACATGGCTGGCTCACCGCCGCCTCGATCCTCGACGACAGCCCGGTCCAGCTCGACACCGCCTCCGGCCTCTACGTCCCCAAAAACTACGACCACAGCTTCAAGGGGCCGGTCAGCGTCCGCCACGCGCTCGCCAGCTCGCTCAACGTCCCCGCGGTGCGCGCGCTCGTCATCGACGACGTCCAGGAATTTCGCGACCGCCTCTGGGCGCTGGGCTACCACAGCCTCGTCGAGGACGGCGAATATTACGGCTTCAGCCTCGCGCTCGGTTCGGCCGAGGTCAGCTTGGTCGAGCAGGCCAATGCGTTCCGTACCCTCGCCAATCAGGGTCGCTGGTCGCCGGTGCGCTTCCGTGAAGGCGAAAAGCCCCAAGAATCCCGCCGGATCGTCAGCGCCCCCGCCGCCTTCATCGTCGGTGATATCCTTGCCGACGCCTCCGCGCGCGCCGACGCTTTCGGCGCCGATAGCGCGCTCCGCCTGCCCTTCTGGGCGGCGGCCAAGACCGGCACCTCGAAGGGCATGCGCGACAATTGGTGCATCGGCTTCACCGACCGCTACACCGTCGCGGTCTGGGTCGGCAATCTCGAGGGCGATTCGATGCGCGCCGTTTCGGGCACTTCGGGCGCCGCGCCCGTCTGGCGCGACGTGATGCTCGCGCTCCACGCGAGCAGCCCCGGCAAGGCCCCCGCAATGCCTGCGGGCGTCGAGGTGCGCCAGATCAGCCTCCCCGGCACCCGCGAGCCGCCGCGCCGCGAGTATTTCCTGACCGGCACCGCGCAGAGCGAACTGGCGGCCGCACCGCAGGCCGCGCGCCGTCCGCGCATCACCAGCCCGGTCAGCGGCAGCGTCTATGCGCTCGATCCTGACATCCCGCTGGATCGCCAGCGCCTCGCGGTGATCGTCAGCGGCGACGTTCCGGGCTACCGTCTGATTCTCGATAAGCAGGTGCTCGGCGATGCCGACGCGGGCCAGCAGATTCTCCCGCGCCCCGGCAGTCACATGCTGACCCTCGTCGATCCCGGCGGCAAGCCGATCGACCGCGTCCGCTTCACGGTGCGCTGAACTGCGACAAAGCCCCTGTCACACGCCTGAAATTAAGTTGCGCTGACGCGCAGAGCCTTTAGTCTGCCCCGCCAGGAGAAGGCCCGCACCCGGGCCCCAAAGGGGAATTTTGGATGATATTTGGTCGCGTCAAATCGCTCGACGCCATCTTGGCCACCGCCGAGAAAAAGTCGCTGCACCGATCGCTCGGTGCCTTCCAGCTCACCATGCTCGGCATTGGCGCCGTCATCGGCACCGGCATCTTCGTGCTGACCGCCGAGGCCGCCCAGAAAGCGGGCCCGGGCATGATGGTCAGCTTCATCATCGCCGGCCTCGTCTGCGCCTTTGCCGCGCTCTGTTACGCCGAGATGGCGGCCATGGTGCCCGTTTCGGGCTCGGCCTACACCTACAGCTACGCCGTGATGGGCGAACTGATCGCGTGGATGGTCGGCTGGGCCTTGATCCTCGAATATGCGGTCGCCGCAGGCGCGGTCTCGGTTGGCTGGTCCGGATATGTCGTTGGCCTGCTCGAGAATCTTCTCAGCATAGACATACCCGACACCCTCGTTGCCGGCCCCTTCGACGGGGGCGCGATCAACCTGCCCGCGATGTTCATCGCCGGGCTCGTGACGTGGCTGCTCGTCATCGGCACCAAGGAAAGCGCGACCGTCAACGCGATCCTCGTCGCGATCAAGGTCACCGCGCTCACCGTCTTCATCATCCTCGCCGTGCCGGTCATGAACAGCGAGCAATTCTCGCCGTTTGCACCGACCGGCTTCATCGGCATCTCGATGGCCGCGGCGTCGATCTTCTTCGCCTATGTCGGCTTCGACGCGGTCTCGACCGCTGCCGAGGAAACCAAGAATCCGCAGCGCAACATGCCGATCGGCCTGATCGGCAGCCTTGCGATCTGCACCATATTCTATCTGCTCGTCGCCGCTGGCGTGATCGGCGCTCCGGGTCTCAGCTCGCAGCCGGTGACCGGCGCAGCGGGCGCAGTGCTCGATCCCGGCAGCCGCGAACTCGCCGCACAATGCGCAACGCGCGCCGCCGAGGGTTTCAAGGATGTCGTCTGCTCGAAGGAAGCGCTGGCGTTCACGCTCCGCGAAATCGGCTGGCCGCAGATCGGCAACCTGCTCGGTCTCGCCGCCGGCCTCGCGCTGCCGTCGGTCATCCTGATGATGATGTTCGGCCAGACCCGCATCTTCTTCGTGATGAGCCGCGACGGCCTGCTCCCCGCCGCCTTCTCGAAGATCCACCCGAAGTTCAATACGCCGCACGTGATCACGATCATCACCGGCATCGCGGTCGCGCTCTTCGCCGCCTTCTTCCCGGTCGGCCAGCTCGCGAACATCTCGAACTCGGGGACGCTCTTCGCCTTCGCGGCGGTGTCGATCGCGGTGATGGTGATCCGCAAGACCGAACCCAACCGCCACCGGCCGTTCCGCACCCCCTTGGTGTGGATCACCGCGCCGATCGCGATCGGCGGCTGCATCTATCTGTTCGCCAGCCTCGATCACAAGAGCATCATCCTCTTCCTGATCTGGGCTGCCATCGGTCTGCTGGTCTATTTCGGCTACAGCCGCTCGCGCAGCCACGTCGGGCTCGGCCATGTCGAGGTGCATGAAGAGGATCCCGACGCGCCGCCGCCGCCGGTGCCGCCGGCCCCGTCGTTCAACGGATAAGGGAAAGGGGGCTTCGGCCCCCTTTCTTTTGCGCCTTCAGTAGGGCGTCTTCGGCGCCGTTCCCGGCCGGGTGAACAGCTTGCCGCGCTCGGCCCAGAACACCAATATCAGACCCACGACGCCCGAGATCAGGAAGGCATAGGCAAGTGGCAGCGTCGTGCCGTCATATTGCTGCCCGATCAGCGCCCCGACGGTCGCCGCGAGCAAGGTCTTGGCGAAGCTCTGATACGACGACGCGACCCCGGCCATATGGCCGAAGTCCTCCATCGCGATCGATCCGAAATTGCTCCCGATGAAGCCGATCAGCCCGACGTTGACCATCATCAGCACGGTGAACATCCAGAGCGTCTCGGCGCCGCTCAGCGCGACGCCGATCTGAACGATCGAGGTCACCATGAAGGCGAAGGTCGCGCTCTGCGACACGCGCCGCGCGCCGAAGCGCTCGACGATCGCGGCGTTCGAGAAATTGGCGGTCGCAATGCCGAGCGCGACGCACGCAAACACCAGCGGGAACCAGCTGCGCGCATCGAAGATATCGGCGATGATCTGCTCGCTGCTGTTGAGATAGCCGTAGAGCGCGCCCTGCATCATCCCCGAGGCGATCATATAGCCCGCAGCGCGGCGGTGCCGCGTGACGGTCGCCCAGCCCGCAATCATCGTCTTGAGATCGAGCGGGCGCACGTCGTCGGGATGCAGCGTCTCGGGCAGGCGGCGCAGCCACAGGATCATCACCACACCCATCACCGCGAGGACGATGAAGATCGATCGCCACCCGGCGACGGCGGCAACACCTGCGCCCATCGTCGGGGCGATCGCGGGGACGATCATGAAGACGAGGAAGATCATCGACAGCCGCTTCGCCATCGCATCGCCCGAGAAGAGGTCGCGGATGACCGCGACGACGATGACGCCGAGCGCGGCGCTGATGAGGCCATGGCCGAAGCGCAGCGCAAGCAGCATCGGGAAGCTCGTCGCGAGCCCGCAGCCGATCGAGAAGGCGACATAGGCGAACAGCGCCGGGACGAGCACGCCCTTGCGCCCGAAGCGGTCCGACAGCGGGCCATAAACGAGCGACCCCGCGCCGATGCCAAAGAGATAGGTCGAGATGACATATTGCCGGTCGTTCGGCGTCAGGACGCCCAGCCCCTCGCCGATCGCGGGCAGCGCGGGCAGCATCGAATCGATGGCGAGCGCATTCAGCGCCATGACCATCGCCATCATGAACACCATTTCGCGGTCACCGGGCATGCGGGACCGCTGGGGGGATTCGGTCATTTTGTGCATTGCGGGAGGCCTATGCGCCCAAGCCGCCGCTTTGGATAGCCCCCGACCGAGGAAAAGCTATGCAAAGCAAAAGGGCCGCCCCATCCGGGACGGCCCTTTCCGTCTCCGTGCGACCCGAAAATCAGGCCTGGCGCGTGCCGGTCATCGCCATCGAACCGAAGGCGCCCGCCTTGATCGTGCCGGTCAGCGCGTCGCCGTCGATCGTCGCTTCGCATTCGAGCGTCATCGGCATCGGCACCTTCATGTTCATGGTCCAGGTCAGCTTGTTGCCGTCGACCTTGCCATTCTCGACATCGAGCGAACCCATCGCGCCGGCGTTCTGACCGGTAAAACTGTCGCCGTCGCTCTTGACGGTGAAAACCGACTTCTGGTCGCCCATCGGCGACTTGGTTACGCACTCATAGCTGCCATCGACACCGGACATAGACTCTCTCCTACTGAAACTGATGTTAGTTAGCGGGTGTCGCTATTTCCACCGGCAGGCCCAGCCCGTCAAGCTGCGGTTTGACCACCGCGGCGTCGCCGACGACGACATAGACGAGATCGCCGGTGCTGAGCGCCTTGCGCGCCGCGGCGTCGATTTCCGCGGTCGTCATTGCCTCATAGGTCGCGGGCAGCTTCTCGTAATAATCGTCGGGCCGCTGGAACTTCACGATCTGGCGAATCCCGCCGAGCACGTCGCCCGAGGTTTCGAAGCTGCCGGGCAGTTCGCGGACGCTGCCGTTGACGGTGCGCTCCAACTCTTCCTTGGTCGTACCCTTGTTGCCGAGATAGGCTTGGATGTCGCTCTGGAACTCCCTGATCGAATCGCCGGTGCGGTCGGCCTGCACCGGCGCGATCGCGACCCAGGTCAACCGGTCGCTGTCGTTCGAGATCCGCGAGCGCACGCCATAGGACCAGCCCTTGGTCTCGCGCAGGTTCATGTTGAAGCGCGACAGGAAATTGCCGCCGAAGATATCGTTCGCGGCGCGCAGCGGTTCGATCTCGTCGCTGCCCTTCACGGTCAGTACCTTGCCCGCCATGATCACCGACTGCGGTGACTTCGGCCGGTCGAAGAGCAGGATGCGCGGCTTCGGTGTCGGCACCGGGGTTTCGAAATGCTTGGCACCCTTGGCCGATGCGGGCGCCTTCCAGTTGCCGAAAGCGGCATCGAGCTGCTTCGTCACCTCTTTCAGCGTGGTGTCGCCGACGACGAAAATGCGCGCATTGTCGGGCCGGATCCATGCCGAATGGAAGGCCGCGAGCTGGTCGCGCGTCGCCGCGGTCACCGCCGCCGTCGTCCCGAGCCCCGACGGCGGAATGCCATAGGGATGATCAGCGCCGTACAGCACCGGCATCAGCACGCGGCTCGCGATCGCGTTGGGGTTGTTGAGTTCGGCCTTGAGGCGATTGAGCTGCTGCGCACGGACGCGGTCGAGTTCCCGCGCGTCGAACGCCGGATTGCGGATATAGTCGGCAAGCAGGCCAAGCGAGGCGCTGAGATTGGGCTTCAGCGCGAACAGGCTGAACACCGTCTCGTCGGCGGTCGCCGATCCGTCGATCTGGGCGCCGAGGCGCTCCTTCGCTTCGGCGAAGGCGATCGAATCGCGGGTCGTCGTCCCCTCGTCCATCAGGCTGAGCATCAGCGACTGAGTGCCGAGCGCACCCCGCGGATCGGCGGCATAACCGGCGTCGAAACTGACCGCGACATTGACCGTCGGCACGGTCGCGCGGCGCGCGAAGACGACTTCGATCCCGTTCTTGAGCTTCGCGCGCTCGATTGCCGGGAAGTCGAGCGCTTTGAGGTCGGCGACCGCCGGAAGCTGCGAGCGGTCGGCGAACGAAGTCGCCGGACCCACATCGCCGAGATCGGGGTTCCAGTAGCGGTCGGGCGCAACCGCGCTGACCTTGCCTGCCGTGACCGCGCCGCCGCGGTTTTCGCCGCCCTCGGTGCGCTCACCGGGCGTATAGGTAAGCGAGAAGGCCGGGCGCGACATCCATTTGCGCGCGACCGCGGCGGTCTGCTCGGGGGTCGCCTTCGCCAGCCGGTCGAGCTCGACCTTGTAATAGGCAGGATCGTTCGAATAGAGCGCGCCTTCGGCCAGCGTCACCGCCTTGCCACCGAAACCGCCGACCGATTCGAGCCCCGCGATCGTCCCGCCGAGATAGCTCGCGGCGGCGCGCTGCAGTTCGTCGGCGGTCGGCCCGGTTGCGAGGAATTTCGCGATCTCGGCGTCGAGCTTGTCGCCGACCACCTTCGGATCGACGCCGGGCTTCACATCGGCCTGGACGATCAAGATGCCGGCATCCTCGAAGGTTTGCGCGCCCGCGCCGACGCTGACCGCGACCGGATCCTTGCGTACCATCGCATTGTCGAGCCGCGACGAGGAAAGCCCGCCGAGTACAGCCGCGGCCATCTGTAGCGGCACCGCCTCGGCATCGTTCAGCCCCGGGATCGCCCACATGCGATAGATGCGCGTGGTGGGCACCAGATCCTTGACCTCCTTCGCGAGCGGCGCGGGCAGGGTCGGCACCGATGCCGGCGGCGCCTTCACCTCGGGTCCGCGCGCGATGTCGCCGAACCATTCCTGCACTTTGGCCTTTGCCGTGGCGACATCGACGTCGCCCGCGAGCACCAGCACCGCATTGTTCGGGCCGTAATTGTCGGTGAACCATTTCTTCACATCGGCAAGGCTCGCCGAATTGAGGTCGGCCATCGAGCCGATCGTGCTGTGGTGATAGGGATGCCCCTTGGGAAAGAGATTCTCGAAAATCTCGTAGCGCAGCAGGCCATAGGGGTTGTTGTCGCCCTGCCTTTTCTCGTTCTGGACGACGCCGCGCTGGTTATCGAGCTTCTCCTGCGTCACTGCGCCGAGCAGATGCCCCATGCGGTCGCTTTCGAGGAACAGCGCGCGGTCGAGCGCGCCGGTCGGCACCGTCTCGAAATAATTGGTGCGGTCGAAGCTGGTCGTGCCGTTGCTGTCGGTCGCGCCGACCTGCTGCAGCGGTTCGAAGAAATCGCCCGGTGCATTTTCCGAACCGTTGAACATCAGATGCTCGAACAGATGCGCGAAGCCCGTCTTGCCCGCGGGCTCGTGCTTCGACCCGACGCGGTACCAGACCGACACCGCGACGACGGGCGCCTTGCGATCCTCGTGGACGATGACGCGCAGGCCATTGTCGAGCGTGAAGCTCTGATACGGAATGTCGACCGCCTTCACGAGGTCGGCGACGGGCGCGGGTTTCGCCTCCTTTGCCTTCGCGAGCGCGGGGCCCGCGGCGACGAGCGAGGTCGACAGGGCGAGGACGAGGGCGGCACGGGGAAAACGGGGCATGAACTTCCTCTTGAAGCAAGGCCGCGCGAACGCGCGATCGGGGTGCCGGACGGCACTGTATCAGCGGTTTAGGACGGCGCTTCGCGGCTTTCAAGGCCGATAGAAGCGCGCTCCGCTGGCTTTCAGCGCCGCCGGATCGAACAGCACCGGCTTGAGCTTGTGCTGGACGAACAGCTTTGCCTGGTCGTTATAGTGCGGGCTATCGGGCCGCGTCGTCGCCGCGCCGAAGGGCTGGACCGATTCCGACCGCACCTTGCCCGCCGCGTCCCACGTCACGAACATGATGAAGCTGTCGCCGTGGCGCACCTTCAGCCGCCCGTCGGGTTCGACATCCCACAAGGTCGAGGCGCGCACCGTATCGTTGCCGCCGTCGAGCGGCAGGTCGATGCGATGCGCGCCCTCGCCATGCCGTAGCCGGAGCACGGTGCCGAGCTTGGGATCGAGTCCGGCAAAATGCTCCTGCAGGTGATTCACCGTTTCGGTCAGAACCTGACGCGGATCGGGGTCGGGCTTGCGCTGATAATGGCTGCCGTTGGCGGGGCGCAGCACCATCAGCGCGAGCGCATCGCCCTTGCCCTTGCCGTCGAGGTTCCAGTCCCACTGGCGGAGCAGGCCCTGCGCCTCGGCCAGCGCCCGATCACCCTTGGTATCGAGCGCAAGCAACCGGTCCATCCACGCCTTGGCGTAGCCGGTCTTCGCATAGGCGGTGTCATACTTGATCGCCTTCAGCCGCGCCTCGTCGATCTCGCCCGATTGCTCGAACAGGGTGATCAGCCGCGTCGCGCGGTTGGTCATGTCGTCCTCAACCCCGAGCAGCGGCGAGAAGGCGGCGGCATCGAGCTCGTCGCCCGGCCCCGCCGCGACCCACGGCGTGTTGTTCGCGTTCATCACATAGCCCGAGCGCGGATTGACCAGCGCGGGGACGCGGTCGAACGGCAACGTCTTGGTCCAGACGTCTGCCGAGGTGTCGCCCGGCAGGATACCGCGCCAATTGTAACCGGCGGGCCGATCGGGGAACATCGCGTTGTAGAAAAGCCCGATATTGCCCTTCGCATCGGCGTAGATGAAATTGGTCGCGGGTACGCCCTGCCCCGCCATCGCCGCGCGCCATTCGGCGAAATTCTTCGCCTTGTTCAACCGGTAATATTGGGTGACCATCGCCGACTGATCCATGCCGGCATAGCGGATCGCGAAGGCACCCTTGTCGTTCTTGATCACGGGCCCCTGCACCGAGCGATAGATCGTCCGCGGCACCGGGATCACCAGCGGTCCATATCTGACGCGCAGCCATATGCGCTCTTCCTCGAGCGGCAGCCATTTGCCGTCGAAGCGATATTTCTCGCCGCTTTCGTCGAGCGCCAGCTTGTAGATATCGATCAGGTCGGGCCGGTTCACGGTGTTGGTCCAGCCGAGATATTTATTGTGCCCGAGGAAGGGATAGGGCGAGCCGGGGAAGTTCGCGCCCGCGAAATCCCAGCCCTCCTGACTGTGGACGACCAGTTCGTACCAAGCGACCCCGCCGGTCCACGGCTGGTGCGAGTTGGAGACGAGCCGCGTTGCGCCGTCGGTCGCGCGCGACGGCGCCACCGCGATGCCGTTCGAGCCGTTCGCTTCGGGATCGCGGCCGACCGGAGTCAGCTCGCGCGGCACCAGCTTGCCCTTCGCATCGAGCGACGGCCCGCCCTCGCGGCCCATCGGCTTGTCGCCGGTCAGTCCGCCGAGCACCGAATCGAGCCCGAAGAAGAAGGGCGATCGCAGCACGAAGCCCGCGACGACGTCTTCGCCGGTCACCGGGAACAGCCCCGACAGCCGCACCTCATCGGGATGCTTGTCGGCATAATGGTTGAGCCCCGCCGCATAAGCGGTGAACAGCGCCTGCACATCCTTCGGCAGCCGCGGCCAGTCGCGCGCGGTCGTCGCCCGCACATCGAGCAGCGCCGCGGCATAATCGACCTTCGCGCCATCCTCGCCAAGCATCGCGCCGGCGCGCCCGCGCGTCATCGCCAGCACTTCCTGCAGCGTCGAAAAATCATCCTCGGCGTGGGCGTAAGCGACGCCATAGGCGACGTCGGCGTCGGTCTTTCCGAAGATGTGCGGCACGCCATATCTGTCGCGCGCAATCTGTACGTCGGCCGGCCGGAACTCGGTCGCCGTCGGCGCCTGTGCCGTCAGCGGCTCCCAAAGCGCAAGACCGGCGAGGATCGCCACGAACAGGATCAGGACGCCGACGAAAAACTTGCGCATCCGCTTTTCTGCTCCATTCGATATCGATGATGCCGACCTCATGGCCTAAATTTCACGGCGCGAAAAGCCATGGCCTTGTGTTGCAAAATGGCAACACTATCTTGGTGGCGAGAAAGGGGCTTAATCCACATGAACCTCGAAAAATTCACCGATCGCGCCAAGGGCTTTTTGCAGGCGGCGCAGACGATTGCGATCCGCATGAACCACCAGCGGATCAGTCCCGAGCATATCGCCAAGGCGCTGCTCGAAGATAACGAAGGCATGGCCGCCGGCCTGATCCAGCGCGCCGGCGGCGATGTGCCGCGCGCGGTGCAGGGTATCGACGCGCTGCTTGCCAAGGTGCCCGCCGTTTCGGGCTCGGGCGCGCAAGCGACGCCGGGGCTCGACAATGACGCGGTGCGCCTGCTCGACCAGGCCGAACAGCTCGCGGCCAAGGCCGGCGACGGCTATGTCACCGTCGAGCGGTTGCTTCTGGCGATGGCGCTCGCTCCGTCCAGCCCGGTCGGCAAGGCGTTCGCCGATGCCGGCGTGACGGCCGACGCGCTCAACAACGTCATCAACGAACTGCGCCGCGGCCGCACCGCCGACAGCGCGGGCGCCGAGGACAGTTTCGAGGCGCTCAAGAAATATGCGCGCGACCTCACCGAAGTCGCGCGCGACGGCAAGCTCGACCCCGTGATCGGCCGCGACGAGGAAATCCGCCGCACCGTCCAGATCCTTGCGCGCCGGACCAAGAACAATCCCGTCCTCATCGGTGAACCCGGCGTCGGCAAGACCGCGATCGCCGAAGGCCTTGCGCTGCGGATCGCCAACGGCGACGTCCCCGACAGCCTCAAGGACCGCCGTCTGCTCGCGCTCGACATGGGCGCGCTGATCGCGGGCGCCAAATATCGCGGCGAGTTCGAGGAGCGCCTCAAGGGCGTGCTCGACGAAGTGAAGTCGGCCGAGGGCGAGATTATCCTGTTCATCGACGAGATGCACACGCTGGTCGGCGCGGGCAAGTCGGACGGCGCGATGGACGCGTCGAACCTGCTCAAGCCCGCGCTCGCGCGCGGCGAGCTCCACTGCATCGGCGCGACGACCCTCGACGAATATCGCAAATATGTCGAAAAGGATCCCGCGTTGCAGCGGCGTTTCCAGCCGGTGTTCGTCGGCGAGCCGACGGTCGAGGATTCGATCTCGATCCTGCGCGGACTCAAGGAAAAATACGAGCTGCACCACGGCGTACGGATCACCGACGGCGCGATCGTCGCCGCCGCGACGCTGTCGAACCGCTATATCTCCGACCGCTTCCTGCCCGACAAGGCGATCGACCTGATGGACGAGGCCGCGAGCCGCATCCGCATGGAGGTCGAATCGAAGCCCGAGGAGATCGAAAATCTCGATCGCCGCATCATCCAGATGAAGATCGAGGAAGCGGCGCTGTCGAAGGAAAGCGATGCGGCGTCGAAGGACCGACTCGACAAGCTGCGCGCCGAACTCGCGAACCTCGAAGAACAGTCGGCGGCGCTCACGCAGAAATGGCAGGCCGAAAAGGACAAGATCCACGCCGAGGCGAAGATCAAGGAGCAGCTCGACGCCGCCCGCTCGGCGCTCGATCAGGCGCAGCGCGCCGGCGACCTCGCGAAGGCAGGCGAGCTGTCATACGGCACCATCCCGAGCCTCGAAAAACAGCTCGAGGAGGCACAGGCCGTCGTCGGCAACGCGATGCTGCGCGAGGAAGTCACCGCCGACGACATTGCCGCCGTCGTCAGCCGCTGGACCGGCATCCCGGTCGACCGGATGATGGAGGGCGAGCGCGAAAAGCTGCTGGGCATGGAGGAGACGCTGGGCAAGCGCGTCATCGGCCAGGACGAGGCGGTGCGCGCCGTCTCGACGGCGGTGCGCCGCGCGCGCGCCGGGCTGCAGGATCCGAACCGGCCGCTGGGCTCGTTCCTCTTCCTCGGCCCGACGGGCGTCGGCAAGACCGAGCTCACCAAGGCGCTCGCGCGCTTCCTGTTCGACGACGACAATGCGATGGTCCGCATCGACATGTCCGAATTCATGGAAAAGCACGCCGTGTCGCGGCTGATCGGCGCCCCTCCCGGCTATGTCGGCTATGAGGAAGGCGGAGTGCTCACCGAAGCCGTCCGCCGCCGCCCCTATCAGGTCGTGCTCTTCGACGAGGTCGAAAAGGCGCATGGCGACGTGTTCAACATCCTGCTCCAGGTGCTCGACGACGGGCGCCTGACCGACGGACAGGGACGCACGGTCGATTTCACCAACACGCTGATCATTCTGACGTCGAACCTCGGCAGTCAGGCGATCGCGGCGCTGCCCGACGATGCGCCGGTCGAGCAGGCCGAACCCGCGGTGATGGAGGTGGTGCGCGCGCATTTCCGGCCCGAGTTCCTGAACCGGCTCGACGAGATCGTGCTGTTCCACCGCCTCGCGCAGCAGCATATGGGCGGGATCGTCGATATCCAGGTTGCGCGCGTCCAGAAGCTGCTCGACGACCGCAAAGTCACGCTCGAGCTCACCGACGCCGCGCGCGCGTGGCTCGGGCGGGTCGGCTATGATCCCGTCTATGGCGCACGGCCGCTGAAACGCGCGGTGCAGAAATATCTGCAAGACCCGCTCGCCGACCTGATCCTGAAAGGTGACGTCCGGGACGGCTCGACGATCAGGGTCGACGAGGGTGACGGCGCGCTGAAACTGACACCGGCATAAGGTAGAGGGCGTCCCTCCGGGAGGAGGGGCGCCCTTTTTTACTGGCCGATGGCGCCGCGCTGAACCTGCACGCGCTCGATTTCGCCGCGCGTCTCGTTGCGGGCATCGGCCCATTCCGCGCGCGTCCGGCAGACGCGGACCGACTTCAGGCGGCTGCCCAGCACCTCTTGCTTGCGACAAACGACCTCATTGGGGTCGAGCGCCTTCTTGCCCTTGCTGGCGGTCGTCGACGATTCGGCGGCACCGGCCGCGGCGGGGATCGCGAGCGCAGCACCGAGCAGCGCGGCACCGAGCGACAATGATCGAACGTGGGACATGGGCTGAACCTTTTTCATCGTTCCGCCGCGCAGCTTATGCGCGGATTGCCGTCCGGCCAAGCCATTTGCGACGGGTGCCTGTGCCATTTTCCGTACCGTTTCAGCGCGGCGGCGCCACATCGAAGGCGACAGTGAGCCGTTCCCCTTCGACGAACGGCCTGGTCCCGTGCCACATCCATGAGGGAAACAGCACCAGCCGCCCCGCGACGGGCTCGACCATCCGGGTCGGTGGCAGGTCGAGCCCCAGCGCCGCCTGCGGCTCGCCCAGCGTCAGCCAGCCCGCCTCGGGCGCATCGCCGGGGCGTTTTTCGGGCAAGGCGACATAGAGCGCCGAACTGATCCACCCCTGCGGATGGACATGGTTTTCGTGATATCCCGCGCCGCGCAGCCGCACCGACCAGCTTCCGGCAAAGCGCCGCCGCCGGTCGCGCCGGACCCCAAGCAGAGGATGCGCAGGATCGGCTGCGGGCAAGGCGGCTAGGTAGGCGTTGACCGCCCCGACCACCGCGGCGCGGAGCGCCTGCGTCACGGGATCGATCCGGCTGAACAGCGGACCGTCGGTCTGCGTCCCACCGCGCACCGACTGGTCAAGATATTCGCTCCGCGCGACGTGCAGCGTCCGCAGGTGCGCCGCCAGCGCGTCCAGCGGCGGCAGCCGGTCGCGAAAGTCGAAGGTCCGCACGAAGCCTGGATCGCCCCCAAGCCACGCGTATCTCGGATCGTCGGTCAGCCGCCAGAGCAGCAGCGCATAGGGCCAGACTGCCGCGCGCCGCGCACCGCCTGCCTCGATCTCGGCGTCGACGATCGGCCCGGCTTGCGTGAACCGCCCGCTGCGCAGCAGGTGACGCACCTGCCATATCCGCGTCCCGATCCGCATCGCTTCGTCCGGTAGCGCCTCGAACAGCCGGTCGGCGCGATCGGCCTGCCCCAGCTCGGCGGCGGCGATCGCGGCGTGGTCGGCAACATCGGCTTCGGCGACGCCCGCCGCCACGGCGCGCGCGACGACCTCGACTTGCGCGATATGATCCTCGCGCTGGAGGTGTAGGTCGAGCAGGCCGCGCCACAGCGCCGCCGCGCCCGGCTCCTGCGCCAGCGCGCGCTCGAAAGATGCGGTCGCCGCCTCGCGCCGCCCCATCAGCGCGCGCAGCTGCGCGAGCTGCATATGGCCTTGCAGCCACAGCGGCACCTGCGCCACGATCGCGTCGAGCGCCGCCTCGGCCGCCTCGCCCTGACCCGCCGCCCAGCGCGCCGCGGCAAGGCCGATCAGGACATCGCCGTTCGGCGGCCCCAGCCGCTCGGCCGCCTCGAACAGTGCCACAGCGTCGAGCCCGGCTTCGAAGGCAACCCGCGCGCGGCCGTGCGCAATGCTCGCATCGTCCGGCGCCAGTCGCGCCGCCTTCGCGAAACTGTCGATCGCATCGGCGTGCGCGTCGAGCCCGCGCTGCAACAGCCCCGCCCATTGCCACAGCCGCGCGGTATCGGCCCGCGACGCGGCAGCGAGGACGAGCGGCAACGCCTGTTCCTCCTCGCCCTCGTCGAGCGCCAGCCGTGCAAGATCGGCGATGTCATCGGCGTCGGCCTGCCCGCGCCGCGCCGCGGCGAGCCGCGCGGCAAAGCTCACAGGCTCTCCGGCACGGCGTCGGGCGCACTGCCGATCATCGCCGCGACCGCCGCGCGCTCCGCAGGGCGGAGATCGGGGTGCCAGAGGTCGAAGATGAAAACGACGCGCAACTGCTCGCTCGGGTTCATCGCCTCATGCTCGATCGTGTCGTCGAAGACGAACGCCTGCCCGCGCTCCCAGTCGCGCGTCTCGGCGCCGACGCGGAACCAGCAGCCATCCGGTACGACGAGCGGCAGGTGGCAGACAAGGCGCGTGTTGTTGTAGCCGACGTGCGGCGGGATCGCGGTGCCCGGCGCGAGCAGCGAAAACAGCGCGTTGGGCGACGCCCCCGCGATCTCGGGCTGGTCGACCAGCCCCAGCAGTTCCATCGTCCGCGGGCAGTGGCGCGCGTTCGCCTCGATCCGGCGGCCGTTCCGCCACAGGTGGATCGCCGTCCAGTCGGGATTGTGGTTGAGCGCCCGCCACTGCGCGAGCGGCTGGTGCGCCGCATATTGGACATAGGGGACGAGCTCGGCGCGCTCGGCCGCCATCACCGCGGCCAGTTCCGCCGCGATCGTGTCGGTCGCGGCCTCGATCTCGGCGAGCCAGGGGAAAAGGCTGCGCGGATGAAATTCGCGCTCGGCAAGCCCCGGAAAATGGAAATGCGTCGGTTCGCTGTGATAGACGCGCGTCCGGCGCAGCGCATTGCTGCGAAAGCGCGCGATCCGCGCACGCTCTTCGGCATCGGCACGGCTTTCGGCCTCCGTCGTCCGCGCCGCCCAATGCGCCTCCTTGGTGTCGAGCCACGCCGCATGTTTGCGCTCGCCCTCGGCCAGCACGGCAGCGAGCTGCGGCGGCAAGGCATCCGCGGGCTTCTGCGCGATCGCATGCCCCCACGCCTCGCCCGCGCCGGGATCGCCGATCCGGTCGAGCAGGCTCGCACGCATCATCAGCGCGGTGAAGTCGAGCGGCGCGAGCGTCAGCGCGCGATGCACCGCATCGAGCGCGACGCGCGGACGTCCGGCCGCGCGGTGCGTCCCTGCGAGCCGGAGCAACACCGGAAAATCCTCGCCCATCGCGAGCGATTGTTCGAGCAGCGCGGCGGCGCGCGCGAAATCCTGTGCCGCGAGCGCGCGATCGGCTTCGGCGACCAGCGCGGCGCGGTCGGCGCTCACAGGCTGTATCCGAATTTTCGGACCCACGGCTCGAGGATCGGGAAGATCGGCTCCAGATGCTTGCGATAGCCCTCCCATCGCCCGGCGGCGCGCTTGTAGATCGGCTCGACGACCTGCGCATAGCTTGCGGTGGTGATCAGCCCGCGCTTCTTCGCGGTCGCCTGGTGGTCGAGCACCTCGTCGCGCCATTCGAGCCCGAGGAAGTCGAACAGCGGCCGCACTTCGGCGCCGACATCCTCGACCAGCCGCTCATAGACGATCGTGTGGACCTTGAGCGGGAACAGCGCGTTCGCGCGCTCCCAGTGCGAAAAGGTGAGGTCGTAGAATTCGGCCGCATCCTCCAGCCGCAGAAAGTTCGACATCGCGTTGTTGAGCCGGAAATTGCTCATGAAGCAGCTCAGCAGCACGTCACACGGATGCCTGAGCGCGAGGATGAAGCGCGCGTTCGGGAACAGGCGCTGGATCAGCACCGCCTTGGTCAGGAACAGCGGCGACTTGTCGATCAGCATCTTGCCCGGCGCGATCGGCTCGGGTGCGACTTTGGCGATCTCGTCCCAATAGAAACGCCGTGCGTCGGCCACAGCAGCCGCGTCGAGCCCCGGGATCGCGGCCGTCCCGCCGACATGTTTTTCGGTGAGGTTCAGCGGCGGCTGTTCCTCGAGCACCACGGTGTCCGGATGTCCCATCAGGATGGTGTCGAGCAGGGTGGTCCCCGAGCGCGGGAAGCCGAGCAGGAAGACCGGATCGGGCCGTTCGTCCCCGCCCTCGACAGCGGGCCAGCTTGCCGCCCATTCGTGGGTCATGAAAGCCAGGTCGTCGCGCACCTGCGCGCGAAGCTCGGCCGAGCGCTCGAGCGGATTGGTCTGCGATTCCTGATGCAGGCGGTTCGTCTCGCTGAACGCCTCAAAGGCTTCGTCGACGCGGCCCAGCCGGTCGAGAAGCTGTCCGCGCAAATGCGTCGTGCGCTCGCGCTGAAGGTCGGGCGGCACCAGCGCGAGACTGGCCAGCGCCTCGTCGAAACGCTTCGCACGGCGAAATTCAAACGCGCGCATGAAGGCGAGCGTGCCTTCGTCGATGCCATGCGCCTCGGCGCGCGCAATCAGCGGCGCGAACTCCTCCTCGCGGTTGCTGTGCTCGAACTGGACGGTCAGCCCGACATAGGCATCGACCACCGTCGGGTCGAGATCGAGCACCTTGCGAAACGCCTGTTCGGCCTCGTCGACGCGATTGATCAATCCGCATTCGACGCCAAACTTGAGCTGGAGATTGGCATTCTCGGGATCGCGGACAATTGCGGCTTCGAGCGCCGCCATCGCCTCGTCCTGCTTCCCCTCCTTCTTGTACTGCACATACAGCTCGTGCAGCGCGCGCGCGTCGTCGGGAAATTCCTCCGACGTCCGGCGCAGCAGCGCTTCGGCCTCTTCTACGCGGCCGACCGAGCGCAGCGCGACGGCGAGATTCAGGCGCGTCGGCGGGGCGTGCGGGTTGAGCGCCATCGCCTTTTCGAGCGCGGTCACGCTGCCCTCAAGGTCGCCGATCGCCGACCGCGCATTGCCGAGATTGTTCCAGCTTTCGAAATCGCCGGGCTCGCCCGCGACGACATGCTCATAGGCCTCGACCGCGGTCGGAAAATCCTCGAGCGATTGCGCGACGAAGCCGCGATAGCGCGCGATGCGCAAGGTCGGATCGGTCTTGGCAAGGTCGGCCGTCGCGACCGCCAGCGCCGCGGCAAGGTCGCCCTTCTCGATCAGCACCGCGATCAGGTTGCATGCGATCGTCGTGTCGGTCGGGCGGGCTTCGTGCGCCGCCTGCAAATGGCGCGCCGCCGCGGCGAGGTCGCCCGAGCGCGCTTGCAACATGCCGAGAAAGGCGTTGAGCGCGGCCTTGTCGCCGCCTTCGGACAAGGCGTCCTCGGCAAGCAGTTTCGCGCGCGCGACGTCGCCGGAACGGGCGGCGCCCACGGCTTGTCGCAGCGCGTCGGCAGTTCTGGAATCGAGCATCTCGTCTTGGTCCACCGGTTCGAATCAAAAAAAGGGGCGGCCGGTCCTGCGACCCGCCGCCCCCTATCTTAGGACGAATTCCGGACCTTAAAAGTCCAGCGTCACGCCCGCGTAGAGATACCGACCGAGGGCATCGTAGGTGCCCGGGTAGGTGTTGCCGTTACAAGGCCCGGTCGGGCAAAGGTTCGAACCGTCACGGATAGCGCTACCCGAGGTGACGAACGGCGGCTGCTTGTCGAAGATGTTGTTCACACCAAGACGGAACGTATAGCTGTCGCCGATCGCGAAGGTGCCCGCGAGGTCGAAGTAGCTGTACGACTTGATGTGCAGACCCGGATCGAAGTTGAAATCGCCGGCCAGCGACTGGCTGTCGTCCAACGTTTCGGCCTTGACCTTGCCGATGAAGCGCCACTGGAGCGAAACGCCGATGCCGCCTGCGGTCTGCAGCGTCGTGCGCAGCTTGTGGCGCCACTTCGGCAGCATCGAACCGCCGGCGGTCGTGCCGCCGCCCGAGCACACCGGACCATAGAGGCCGGCGCAGTCATAGGCTTCGGTGATGCCGTTATCGACGCGATACTTGTCGAGATAGGTACCGATGAAGCTCATCGACAGCGTGCCGAAATCGCCAATTTCATGGCTGTACGCGCTGTTGATTTCGATGCCCTTGGTGCGGACCTTACCGAGGTTCGACGGCGTGTTGTCGACATAGCCGCCCGGGGTCAGCCACAGCGAACCCGCCGCGTCGCGGTTGATCAGGCTGCACGAGAAGGGCGTGAACGTCGCGGTGGCGTTCAGCGTACAATCCTTCAGGATCGCATCCTGTGCCGGCGGCTGGATCGCATCCTTCAGCTTGATGTCGAAATAGTCGACGGTCAGCGAGAAGCGCGGCAGGAAGCTCGGCTGCAGGACGACGCCGAAGGTCTTCGTCGTCGCCTTTTCCGGCGTCAGGTCGGGGTTGCCGCCAAGCAGGCCGTTATACTGGCCGGCCGGGTTCGGCGTGGTGCCCTGACCCACCGCGAGACCCTGCGCGATACAGCCATAGTCGGTCGCGGTGACCGGCGTACCGGCGCACGGATCGCTCGAACCGGCAAGGCCGACGGTCGGGGTGGCGAACAGCTCCTGGATGTTCGGCGCACGCACCGCACGGTTGTACTGGCCGCGGAGACGAATGTCGCGGATCGGCGCGAATTCGAGCTGCAGCTTGTACGTGTCGGTGTCATACTTGCGGTCGGCGCTCGTCTTGTACCACGACTTGCGATAACCGCCGCTGAAGGTCAGCTCATAGATGAAGCTGTCCTGGATGATCGGCATCTGGGTCTCGGCAAAGAATTCATAGACCCGGAAGCTGCCCGACAGCGGCAGCGTCGCGCCGCCCTGGCCGGTGAGATCGCCGGTCTGGAAAGCATTGTCGGTCTGCAGGTCGAGCGATTCCTTGCGCCACTCGAAGCCCAGGTTGACGCCGACGCCATCGGTCGCCCACGGCGAGGTGATGCCATATTCGCCAAGCTGGCCGGTCAGCGACGCGTTGGCGACTTGTTCGGACGTATAGCCCTTCTGGAAGCCGGTCGCCGACAGATAGTTGACCGAAGCCGCGCTTGCCCCGCCTGCACCGTTGAAGATGTTGTAGGGGACGCAGTTCGGATCGCTGCCGTCGATGACCGAGCGGCAGACGGGGTCGAACGCCGCGGTGCGCGGATCGTCGATCACGTTCAGCGCGCGGCCGAGACGGGCAACCGAGAATTCGTTCGAATAGACCTGCGTGTAGTTCGAACGGCCATATTGGTAATAGGTGTCGTACGACCAGGCCTTGCCGAGGTCGCCCTTCGTCCCGATCACCGCACGATAGTTGGTGTGCTGCAGGTCGTTCTGGCGCGGACCGCCTTCGACGTTGCGGCGAAGCACCTGCAGGAACGCCTGGTTGTAGGTGTTGCCGAGCGTGTCGGTGAACACCAGCGGAGCCGCACCCGGGGTCGGGTTGTACGGCGCCGCAACCGCGGTCGGGAAGTTGCCGATATAACCGTTGATCAGGTTGGGATTGGCGCAGATGATGGCGCGCTGGGCGGCCGACATCAGCGCGTTGTCGCAGTTGATCGTCAGCGTGTTGCCGAAGTTGCCCGACGGGGCGATCTGGGCGACCGTGCGGTCGTCCATGAACATGAACTCGAGATACGGCTTGATCGACTCGTTGATCTCATAGTTCGCGAACAGGCCCGCGGTATAGCGTTCGTCGGGGCGCTGATAGTGGTTCGTCGGCGCGAAGTTGTACCGCGACGTGGTGTTTTCGAACCCGCCGCCCGGCAGGAAGCTGTACACCGTCGACGACGCCGTGTTGAGCGTCGGGTCGAACAGGATCGCCGTACCCGCCGAGTTGGTCAGCGAGCCGCCGCACTGCGGGGCACCGCCGCCGCTGTTCTGCAGCACGCACGAGCTGTAGTCGCGCTTGGCCTGCGTGATTTCGTTCGCCTTGCGATAGCCGGCATAGGCGACGATGTGGCCGCGGCCGTCGTCGAACGCCGCACCGAAGGTCGCGGTGACGTCGATCGTGCCGCCATCGGCGGTGCTGCCGCGCGGATAGCCGAAGCCGCGGCGATCGAGCAGCGGGGGCAGGAACTTGTTGCGGTTGTTGTGCTGGAACAGGCTGTACTGCGCGTCGACGCGGAAGCCCGTGAAGTCGGTGTCCATCACGAAGTTGACGACGCCGGCAACAGCGTCCGCACCGTAGGTCGCCGAGGCGCCGCCGGTCAGGACCTGGACGTTCTTCAGCAGCGCGGCCGGGATGATGTTGATGTCGGCGGCCGAACCGCTCGACGGGCTCGGGTCGCCCGGAAGCAGGCGGCGGCCGTTGACGAGGCTGAGGGTACGGGTGGTGCCGAGGCCGCGAAGGTCGACCGACGCGGTGCCGTCCGAACCGTTGGCGGTCGTCGAGTTCTGGCTCGCGAACACCGACGGCAGCGAGTTCAGCAGGTCTTCGACGCGGGTCGTGCCCTGCAACTTGATGTCTTCGCTGCTGACGACGGTGATGGGAGCGGCCGATTCGAGATTGGCCTGGGGAATACGCGTACCGGTGACGATGATTTCGTCACCCGAGGTTGCGCTGTCTTCGCTTCCCTGCGCGTCCTGCGCCATCGCCGGCGCAGCGGCCAGCAGGCCGACGCCGAGAACGAGCGGGGCAGCGCCCAGCCGCAGTGCGGAAAAATGGGTTTTCTTCACAGTTGCAGTCCCTTGCTACTGAGTTGGTTACGATACCCGAATGCGAAAAATCGGCGTCAAAAACGCATGACGAACGCACCCTGATCGGAGCGGGATGATCTTTCGTTCATCTGGAGTAAAGGGAATTCCCGGCGCGCGTGGCCGTTTCGCCGGCCATTGTGACGAATTTGCAACATGGCACCCGGCAGTGCGGAAAGATCGAATAAAGCTGCGCCAAGAAGCGCAATAAAATTACAACGAACCCTCGCGAACGGCGGTCAGGGCCGCATCGGGCCAGCCAGCTTGCCAGGGTCGAGCCGCGCATCTCGCCATTTCAGGCCCCAGTGCATATGCGGCCCCGTCGCGCGTCCGGTCTGCCCGACCGTGCCGAGCTGTTGCCCCTGCACCACATGGTCGCCGACCTTCACGTCGAGCCGCTGGCAGTGAAGAAAGGCGCTCGACAGGCCCATGCCATGATCGACGATCAGCAGATTGCCCTCGAGCGTGAAGGGCGAGGACGCGGCGAGCGTCACCACGCCGTCGGCGGGCGCGACGAAGGGCGTACCCGCGGGCACCGCGACGTCGGTGCCGCTGTGATAGGCGCCGGGCTTGCCCTGATATACGCGCTGCGACCCGAAAAAGCCCGACATGCGCCCGGTCACCGGCCAGCGGAACGCCTGCCGCCAGCCATCGGAACTCACCGGCGTCGCGCGCGCGGCGGCGATCTGCGCCAGTTCGGCGGGGCGGCGGCGTTCGAATTCGGCATCGCTCGACGCGCTGCCGCGATAGGGCGCGTTGATCGTCTCGATCCGCCAGCTTCCCGGCGCGATGCCCAGCGTGCGTTCAACCGTGCTGCCACTCGCCAGCCTCGCGACGAGGCGCGCCGAGGGCCCAGCGTCGCGGTCGAAGGCGATCAGGAAGCCGCCGTCAGGCGCCAGCGGCACCGGCGCGCCGTCCAGCGTCAACGCCTGCGTCGCGCTCGGCGCCCGCCCGACGATGACCGCCCCCTGTTCGGGAACGCCCCGCAGCGTGAAATCGGCGCGAACCGGTTCGGCGGGCGGCGGCGGCGCGGCTGCGACCGGAGCGCTCGTGACGGGCGACGGCGCGGGCCTTGCGGGCGCCTCGGATGAAGGAACACAGCCTGCGGCAATGACAAGCAGCGGCACCGCGACCATCGGCCACGGTCCAAATCTCGACGGCCTCATGCCTTATGGTCGAGCGCGGCCTGGACCGAAAGGGCGGCGGTCGCATAGGCCTCCTGCCGCGCGACCGACCAGTAACGCAGTTCGTCGAGCGCGATCGGTACGCCGCTCACCGCGCAGAGCACATGGTCGCCGGGCGACAGGACGCGAAACCCGTTCGGTCCATAGTGCAGGCGGGCGAGGCGGTTGCTGCTGGCGATCAACATGGGTCCATTCCGTAAATCTTCTCGTATCACCGTCGATATAGCATCGATGCGGCGTTCGGCCACCCCCGCGCCCGATCAGAACAGCTCGCCCTGCCCCCGCCCCGGCGACGCTCCGTGCGGAGGCGCGGGTTTTCGCGCAGGCTTCGGCGGTGGCGGCGCATCGCCATCGATTGCCGCGACCGGCACTTCGCCATCGGCGAAGATCAGGCGCAGATGGCCCGCATCGCGCGCCTTGGTCGCGGTGGTCACGATCGCACCCCCGGTATCGCGCACCATGGCATAGCCGCGCGACAGGAGCGCGCGCGGATCGAGCGAGGTCAGCAGCCGTCCGAGCCCTTCGAGCTTCGCGCGCTCGCGGTCCCATGTCCGCGTCAGCAGTGCGGGCCGCAGCGCCCCCGCGCGCGTCGCGAGCCGCTCGCCGGTCACCGCGAGCCGGTGCCGCTGCGCGCGGTCGAGCCGGTCGCCATTGTCGTCGAGCCGCTGACGCTGCGGCGCATAAAGCGCCTCGCGCTTCGGCAAATGCCGCGCCAGCGCCGCGAGCCGTTCGCCGCGCAGCGCGTGCTGGCGGTTCGCCGCGCCGATGATCCGCCCGTTCCAAGTCGCAAGCTGCGCCTGCAGTTCGGCGCGGACAGGCACCGCCATTTCGGCGGCCGCGGTCGGCGTCGGCGCGCGGACGTCGGCGACATAGTCGGCGAGCGTCACGTCGGTCTCGTGCCCCACGGCACTGATCGTCGCGATGCGGCAATCGGCGATCGCGCGCACGACGACCTCTTCGTTGAACGCCCACAGATCCTCGATCGACCCGCCGCCGCGCGCGACGATCACGAGGTCGGGGCGCGGCACCGGCCCGCCGGGGGCAAGTGCGTCGAACCCGCGCACCGCATTCGCGACCTGCGCGGCCGCGCCCTCGCCCTGCACCAGTACCGGCCACACGATCACGCGCGTCGGGCAGCGATCGGCGAGGCGGTGGAGAATGTCGCGGATCACCGCGCCGGTCGGCGAGGTCACGACCCCGATCACCTCTGGCAGATAGGGGAGCAGCTGCTTGCGCTCGCGGTCGAACAGCCCCTCACCGCCGAGCCGCGCCTTCAATTTCTCGAAGAGCAGCATCAGCGCGCCCTCGCCCGCAATTTCCAGCGTGTCGACGACGAGCTGATATTTCGAGCG
Source organism: Sphingopyxis sp. Geo48 (assembly GCF_949769155.1). Lineage (NCBI taxonomy): Bacteria > Pseudomonadati > Pseudomonadota > Alphaproteobacteria > Sphingomonadales > Sphingopyxidaceae > Sphingopyxis > Sphingopyxis sp. Geo48. The sequence goes on from NZ_CATKPA010000005.1 coordinate 114,302, forward strand.
CCCCGGGTAAGTGGTGAGCTTGCCGGTCGCGATCACCTCGATCCCGTCTTCGGGGCGAAAAGCAAGGCGCGCCGCCTGCCCCTTCCACATCACCATGTCGATCAGCGCATTTTCGTCCTTCAGCGCCGCGTAGAAGTGCCCCGATGCGGCGCGTTTCGCGCCCGACAGTTCGCCGCGGACGCGGACACGGGAAAAACCATCCTCGACTGTCCGCTTGATCGCTGCCGACAATTGGCTGACGGTCATATCGGGCGCATTGTCCCCCGGCGAAGCCTCGGCTAACAGCCGCGCTTCGGTGCCATCGTCGGACGCCGGATCGGGAAAAGGGACTGACATGAATATCCTGCTGGTGGGCTCTGGGGGCCGCGAACATGCGTTAGCGTGGCAACTGGCACAATCGCCGAGTTGCGCCAAGCTCTATGCCGCGCCCGGCAACCCCGGAATCGAACTCCACGCCGAATGCGTGCCGATTGCCGCCGATGACCTCGATGGGCTGATCGCCTTCGTGAAGGCGCATGCGATCGACTTCGTCGTCGTCGGGCCCGAAGCGCCGCTCGTCGCGGGGCTTGCCGATCGCCTCCGCGAGATCGGCATTCCCGCTTTCGGCCCCGGTGCCGCCGCCGCGCGCCTCGAAGGATCGAAGGGCTTTACCAAGGATCTGTGCGCGCGCGCCGGCATCCCGACCGCGGGCTATGTCCGCTGCACATCGGCCGAGGAAGCGCTCGCGGCGCTCGAAGGCTTCGCGATCCCCGTCGTGATCAAGGCCGACGGCCTCGCCGCGGGCAAGGGCGTGATCATCGCCGAAACGCGCGAAGATGCCGAAGCCGCGATCGAGGAGATGTTCGACGGCGCCTTCGGCAGCGCCGGCGCCGAGGTGGTGATCGAGGAGTATATGATCGGCGAGGAAGCGAGCTTCTTCGCGCTCTCCGACGGCAAGGACGTGATCGCCTTCGGCAGCGCGCAGGACCACAAGCGCGTCGGCGACGGCGATGTTGGCCCGAACACCGGCGGCATGGGCGCGTACAGCCCCGCGCCGGTGCTCACCGCCGAGCTCGAATCGCAGGTCATGGACCGCATCGTCCGCCCGACGGTGGCGAGGCTCGCTGCCGAGGGTACGCCGTACGTCGGCGTGCTCTTCGCGGGGCTGATGCTGACCGGCGAAGGTCCGAAGCTCATCGAATATAATTGCCGCTTCGGCGACCCCGAATGCCAGGTGCTGATGATGCGCTTCAAGGGCGACTTCGCCGCCTTGCTTCACGCCGCCGCGACCGGGACACTCGCGACCGCCCACACCCCGACCTTCTCGCACGACTATGCCCTCGCCGTCGTCATGGCGGCGAACGGCTATCCGGGCACCCCCGACAAGGGCGGCGCGATCCGCCGCATCGCCGACGCCGAAGCGGGCGGCGTGCGCGTCTTCCACGCCGGCACCGCGCGCGAGGACCGGACGCTCGTCGCCGCCGGCGGCCGCGTCCTCAACGTCACCGCGACTGGCAAGAGCGTCACCGAGGCGCAGGCGCGCGCCTATGCCGCGGTCGACAAACTCGATTTCCCGGGCGGCTTCTGCCGCCGCGATATCGGCTGGCGCGAAGTCGCGCGCGAGTCGGAATAGGCCGCGCTGGACGGCGCTGACGCGTCCGCATAGGCTGACCACATTACAGGGAGATCGTCATGGCGTGGCTTCAGGAAAATTGGATCATCGCAGTCGTCGGACTGGTCGTCGCGGTCGTGCTGCTGTGGTGGCTCTTTGGGCGCAACAAGGCCGAAGAGATCGAGACCCCGATCGCGCCGTCCGACGAACCGAAGAAACCGCTCGAAGCGGTGAAGCCCGAGATTATCGCCGCCGAGCCGGCGCGCTTCAAACCGAAGGAACCGGCGCCCGCGCCCGTCGCCGCCCCTCCTCCGCCTCCTCCACCGGTACCCGAGCCCGTCGCCGAGACGCCGCTCGCTCCCGAACCCGAGCCCGCTCCCGAACCCACGCGCGAGCCGCAGCCTGCGCCGGAACCGGCCCCCGCACCGGCGGCCAAGGCCGACAATCTGCAACTGCTGAAGGGCGTCGGCCCCAAGATGGTCGCGCTGCTGAACGGCCTCGGCGTAACCCGCTTTCAGCAGATCGCCGACTGGACCGACGCCGACGTCGCGGTCATCGACCCACAGCTCGGCGCCTTCCAGGGGCGCATCGCGCGCGATGCGATCGTCGACCAGGCCGGCTATCTCGCCCGCGGCGACAAGGCCGGGTTCGAGGCGAAATATGGTGCGCTGGGTGGGGAATTACAGGGCAGCTGACGACCGACACCAGCCGCCGCCCCACCAGCGCCATCACCCGTTGCCGCTTGCCAGCCGCGCCGATCGCCGCCACATCTGGTTTCGAAACGAAACCAAAGGAGCGATGCATGATCGGTGATTTCGAGCAGCAGCGGGTGAGGCTTTCGACGGGCGTCGAACTCGACGTCGTCGATGTCGGGCCACGCGATGCGCCGGCGCTGGTCTTTCTCCATGGCTTCCCCGAATCGCACCGCACGTGGCGCTTTCAGCTGCCGCATTTCGCGAACCGCTTTCGCTGCATCGCGCCCGACCAGCGCGGCTATCGCGGGTCGTCGAAGCCGCAGGACGCCGAATCCTACACGCCCGACAAGCTGATCGCCGACGTCTTCGCGCTGGCGGACGCGCTGGGCGTCGGGACTTTCACGATCGTCGGGCACGACTGGGGCGGGGCGATCGCCTGGGGGGTCGCGCTCGGCGGACAGCCGGGCGGGCTGCATCCGGGATGGGCTGGACGCGTGACGCGCGCGGTGATCGCCAACGCGCCGCATCCCGCGATCTTCCAGCGCCTGCTGCTCGCCAACCCCGAACAGCGCGCGGCCAGCCAGTATATCCGAACCTTCCGCGACCCTGCGAGCGACGCGATCATCGAGGAGCATGGCATCGCCGGTATCCTGGCGCACGCCTTCGCAGACCGGGTGCCGAGCGGCGGCATCCAGCCGCCCGACGAGATCGCGCGGCTGCTCAAGGATTGGGAGGACCGCGACGCCTGCCGCGCGATGATCAACTGGTATCGCGGTTCGCCGATGGCCGTGCCCGCGATGGACGAGCCCTATGCCGAACCGCCCGCGGCGCCCTTCCCGAAACTTACGATCCCGACCCTGGTGGTCTGGGCGCTCGACGACGTTGCGCTGCCCGCGTGCAACCTCGACGGGATGGAGGAACTGGTCCCGGATGTGTCGATCGTGAAGGTTCCGGGCTGCGGCCATTTCGTGCCGTGGGAAGCCCCCGATGCGGTCAACGCGGCGATGGACGATTTTCTGGTCAACGGGTGACCCGCCACCGGCACCAAACCCTTGAATACCTGGAAAAAAGTTGGCAGGCGGCAGGGGTGCCGCCGCCTGCCGGGAGGGGTCGGTTCTGCGGGTGGTCCGCAATTCGTCAAATCAGGCGACCGAAAAAGCCGGGCGCGAGTTAACCATAAGTTTCGCCTCTATTGCAGGCTTTCAGATTCTCCCACCTTTGCCATATTCGCGCCATGGATGTGGGAGGACTCAAGGTCGCCTCGATCACCGACACGATCGATGGCCCGGCCAGCTGGACGGTCGAGCGCGACGTCCATATGCTGATCCTTCACGACGCTGGCAGCTATCACTGGCTCGAAACCTGGCTCGACGGTCATCGCACCGCGCTGGGGGATCCGTTGCCCGACGAGATATGGTTCGTGCCGGCCGGCCGACGGTTCAAGGCCACGGCCAAGGGTGGAACGGCGCGGTCGATCCACATCGAGATTCCGGCCGCGCGGCTTGCGGTCCCCGGCGGGGCGCGGGCGATCGCCGCGCATCGGGATCCGCAAATGACGGTCCTCGTCCGCAAACTGCTGGCCGGTGACACCAAAGCCGCCGACACGCTGGTCGCGGTACTGGCGGAGGCACTGGCGCGAAACATCGCACTGCCCTTGCCGCAGGCGCTTCTGCGCCGCATCGACGGGCTGATGGCGTCGATCCAGACGCAGCTCGAAATCCAGATCACGGTCGAGGATATGGCGGCAGAGACCGGCATGTCGGTCAACAGCCTGATCAGCAATTTTGCGCGCGCCACCGGCCGGACCCCCGCGCAATATGTGCTGCATCAGCGATTGCGGCGTGCCTGCTGGTTTCTCGCCAACCGGCCGCTCTCGATCGCCGAGATCGCCTTCGCCACCGGCTTTTCGAGCCATGCCCATCTCTGTGCTGTCTTTCGCCGCAAGCTTGCTATGTCACCGGGGGAGTGGCGCGCGTTTGCGAGCGGGAGGGTAAGTTGTGACGATTAGGGCAAATCTGTTCCGCATCCGCGACGCCCATGGTCATGCGCCGGTGACCAATATCGAACTTTTCTTCGATCTGGTGTTCGTCTTCGCGATCACCCAATTGTCGCACGGCCTGCTCGAACATCTAGGCTGGCTCGGCGCCTTGCAAACGCTGATGCTGCTGTTCGCGGTGTGGTGGGTGTGGATCTTCACCACATGGGTCGCGAACTGGCTCGACCCGGAGCGCGCCAATGTACGGCTGATGCTCTTCGCGCTGATGCTGGCGGGCCTTGCGCTGTCGAGTTCGATTCCCCAGGCTTTCGGCAAGTCCGGCTGGCTGTTCGCCGCAGCCTATTGTTCGATGCAGATCGGCCGTTCGCTCTACATGATCTGGGCGAGTCACGGGGTTTACCCCGCGCGGGCGCGCAACTTCACCCGCATCATCATCTGGTCGTTCTTCTCATTGCCCTTCTGGATCGGCGGCGCGCTCGCCGACCCCGGGCAGCGGATGCTGCTGTGGGCGGCGGCGCTCGCGATCGACTATGCCGGCCCGGCGACCTTCTTCCGCGTTCCCGGGCTCGGCCGGTCGGACGCCGGAAGCTGGGACATCTCGGGCGCGCATATGGCGGAGCGCTGCGCACTGTTCATCATTATCGCGCTCGGCGAAGGGGTGCTGATCACCGGCGCGACCTTTGCCACGACACCGCAAAGCCCGCTGCACTGGCTTGCCTTCGCGACCTGTTTCCTCGGGTCCGCGGCGCTGTGGTGGCTCTATTTCGACACCGGCGCGCGGCGCGGCAGTCAGGCCATGGAAACGGCCGAAGCGGCCGGGCTGCTGGCGCGGTACGCTTATACCTATTGGCATATTCCGATCGTCGCGGGGCTGGTCGTGTCGGCGGTCGCCGATGAAATGCTGCTCGCGCACCCGAACGGACATATCGAATTTCCGATGCTCGCCGTGTCGATCGGCGGGCCGCTGCTGTTCCTTATCGGCAATATGGGGTTCAAGCATGCCACATCGGGCCGACCGCTGCCGCCCTTCTCGCACATGATCGGCGCCGCGGCGCTCTTCGGCGTCGGCGCCGCGGCGTGGTTCGGTCATTGGCAGCCGGTCACGCTGGGGATCGCGACCTTCGCGGTGCTCGTCTTCACCGCGATCTGGGAATGGGGCAGCTATCATGGCGGCTGGCGGCGCTGGGCGCCGTGGCTCGGCCGGTTCGAGCGCGCCAGGCGAAGAGATCATGGGCAGGGAGAATAGACGATGTCGCATACCGCCATCATGCTGATCGCGGCGCTCGGGCTGCTGATCGGGCTGCGCCTGCTCGTCCGCGACAAGTCCCGGGCGACGCGTGCTTTCCTCGCGCTGTGGCTGCTCGTGTCGATCGCCAACCTTCTCTATGGCGTGCTCGGCGCGGGCTATGGCTGGGGCGAGGAAGCCGTCGTCTGGCTGTTCGTCTTCGGACTGCCTGCAGCGGTCGCCCTGATCGCCGCGCGCGTCGGGCGCTAGTCCGACGGATTGATCAGGCAGCCGCTTGCACCCGCGAAGCGGGCACTCCGCGAGGCGAGCAGGGGCACGCTGCCGGTCACGGTCTTCGTCGCCGGGTCGTCGCTCAGCGAGACCATTTCCATGCCGGGTTCGAAATCGGTCTGGCAGCTTTCGAGATTGCGCCCCTGCACATAGCGGCACGAACAGCCGACGCGCGCGGCATAGGCCGATCCCAGCTCGGCCTGCGCCTTGAACGCGGGGAATTTCCAGACGAGGAAAATCGCCAGCAGGACGCCAAAGCCGATTGCCCATGGCAGGCTCCCGCCGCTCTTGCCGTCGCGACGCTTGCGGCCGCGCAGGTGCGGGGGAACTTCGGGGGGCGGCGCCGACGGCTGGCGGTCGGGCGTTGCCGTCTCGGGCGGGTTGGTGTTAGTCACCGGCGCCATGATCACGAAAAAAGCCATGCTGGCAAGTGCGGCGCTGCTCCTTCTCGGCGGCTGGTCGCTGGGACAGGCCGCCGGGCAGGGAGGTATCGCACCCGGCGCACCCGCCCCCCGGCTTGGCGTGTCGCTCGACGAGATCACGCCGGTCGATGCGTCGCCCGCGCTCCCGGCGCTCGACCCCGCGATCAAGGCAAAGGCCGACGCGCTGTTCGACGACGCCGACGACGTGGGCGAGACGCGCGCGCTCTATGTGCTGCGCGACGGCCAGCCGGTCTACGAACGATATGGCGAGGGCTTCGGCCCCGATTCAAAGCTGATCAGCTGGTCGATGGCAAAGAGCATCACCGCCGTCCTTACCGGATTTCTTGTCGCCGACGGGCAATTGTCGCTCGACGCGCCCGCGCCGGTCAGCGGGTGGGAACGCAGCGGCGACCCGCGCGGGACGATCAGCCTGCGCCACCTGCTCCACATGGCCTCGGGACTCGAGCATGTCGAAAATGGCAATCCGGTGTGGAAGGGCGACACGGTCGAAATGCTCTTCGGCGCCGGCGCCGGAGACATGGCCGCCTTTGCCGAGGCCAAGCCCGCGGCAGCGCGGCCGGGCGAGCTTTTCAATTACAGTTCGGCGACCAGCGTCATCCTGTCCGACATATTGACCGACACGCTGACCCCGTCGCAAAATCCCGAGGCGCGGCGCGAGGCGATGCGCGAGTTCATCGCGGGACGGCTCGCCGAACCGCTCGGCATGACCAGCCTGACGCCCGAGTTCGACGCCAAGGGCACGATGATCGGCGGTTCGATCATGCACGCGACCGCGCGCGACTATGCGAAGTTCGGCGAGTTTTTGCGCAACCATGGCGTCGCGGGCGGCCAGCGGCTGCTGCCCGAAACCTGGATGCGTTTCATGCTGTCGCCCTCGCCCGGGGACGCGGGCTATGGCGGGCACATCTGGCTGAACCGGCGACGGCCCGCGGGCGCCGACGAGGCGCTATGGCCCGACCGCGGCCCCAACGACCTGTTCGCCTGCATCGGCCATCAGGGGCAATATATCATCGTCTCGCCCTCGCAGCGCGTGACGATCGTGCGGCTGGGGATCACGAAGGACGACCAGTTCCCGGCGCTGCGGCGGCATCTGGCCGATCTGACCGCCGCGCTTTGAATTGCTCACCGCGCCCGGGGCCGGCTCCGATCGGTTGCGGGCGCCATCGCCTTAGCCCCCGCACGCCTTGAACAGCATCAGCGTCCGCTCGCGCGCTTGGGTTGCGCTCGGTTCGTGATAATCCTTGCGCCGGTCGCTGTTGAAACCATGCCCGGCCTCGTAGACGAAGATCTGCGCGGTCGGGTGGTCTTTCGCGATCAGCGCCTCGACCCCCTCCATCGGAATACCGCCGTCGAAGCGGCCGAAATGGGCGATGGTGGCGCAGGCCGGGGCCTCGTCCTTGAACATCGTCGGGACGAGGCTGCCGTAATAGGAGGATGAGGCCGAGAGGTCGGGGCTGATCTGCGCCATCCGCCAGGCGACCGACCCTCCGTAACAATAGCCGGTGATGAATACCGGTCCCCTTCCCTTCAATGCATCGATGCACGTCTGCGCATCCTTGAGGCTCTGCTCGAACGGATGGAGCTTGCGAGCGAGCTCGACCGCGCGCTCGAACTGCGGCCCCGAATAGTCGCTCTCGAACCCCGGATGCTCGCGGTCGAACAGCGCGGGTGACAGCACCTCATAGCCGTCGGCGGCATATTCGTCGCAGAGCTCGCGGATATGGTCGGTAACCCCGAAAATTTCCTGGATCAGCACCAGCCCGCCCCGGCGGTCGCCCTCCGGCTGCACATGATAGACGGCGATCTCGGCGCCATCATCCATTGTCATGCGAATCATTTCACCCATGGGCTGCACCTCTCTTCCGTTCGTGCTGCGCTTGTCGGGCCGCCAGGCGACCGTAGGTCAAGCACCGTTCTTCTTTCTTTCAACCTTTGAAGGAAGGACGGCCCTTCGACAAGCGCGAGGCAAACGGACGAGAGATAGCGGACAGACTCCCCACCCCCCGCCTTGCATTGCAGCAAAATCGTTGCTACGCGCGCCGCGACTGTGCAGCGGGGGTGTCTTCGGACGCCGGGAAAATCCGCGCAGCCATCCCCCAAGGGATCGTAGAAAAGGACTTTCGCGCGTGGAGAATTCCGGCGGCATTCAGGGCAACATCACGGCGGGCCTCGCGGGCCGCTATGCCAGCGCGCTGTTCGATCTGGCGCGCGAATCGAACGCGATCGACAGCGTCCAGAAGAGCCTCTCGGTTCTCGGCAACGCGCTGGCCGAATCGGCCGACCTCAAGGCGCTCGTTTCGAGCCCGGTGATCAGCCGCGCCGACGCCGCGAAGGCGATCGCCGCGGTCGCCCAGTCGCTCGGCCTCGATTCGCTGACCGGCAATTTCCTCGGCGTCCTCGCCGAGAACCGCCGGCTTGCAGACCTCGGCGGGATGATCGGCGCCTTCAACGCGATCGTCGCCGCGCACCGCGGCGAAGTGACCGCCAAGGTCACCAGCGCGCATCCGCTGAGCGCCGAGCAGCTGCAGGCGCTCGCCGCGAACCTCAAGACCCGTGTCGGCCGCGACGTCCAGATCGCGACCACCGTCGACCCCGCCATCCTCGGCGGCCTCGTCGTCCAGCTGGGCAGCCAGCTGATCGACGGCAGCATCCGTACCCGTCTCAACAGTTTCGCCCAGGCGATGAAGGGCTGAGAAGCCCGCACGCCAAATTTGCCCGATGAAAGGCTCAACAATGGAAATCCGCGCCGCTGAAATCAGCAAGGTCATCAAGGACCAGATCGCCAATTTCGGCACCGACGCCACGGTCAGCGAGATCGGCTCGGTGCTGTCGGTCGGCGACGGCATCGCCCGCGTCCACGGCCTCGACAATGTGCAGGCCGGCGAGATGGTCGAATTCGCCAACGGCGTGAAGGGCATGGCGCTCAACCTCGAGGCCGACAATGTCGGTATCGTGATCTTCGGCTCGGACAGCGAGATCAAGGAAGGCGACACCGTCAAGCGCACCGGCACGATCGTCGACGTCCCCGTCGGCAAGGGCCTGCTCGGCCGCGTCGTCGATGGCCTCGGCAACCCGATCGACGGCAAGGGCCCGATCAAGGCCGACAAGCGCATGCGCGTCGAGGTGAAGGCGCCGGGCATCATCCCGCGCACCTCGGTCCACGAACCCGTCCAGACCGGCCTCAAGGCGCTCGACGCGCTCGTCCCCGTCGGCCGCGGCCAGCGCGAGCTGATCATCGGCGACCGTCAGACCGGCAAGACCGCGGTCGCGATCGACACCTTCATCAACCAGAAGGAAGCGAACAAGGGCACCGACGAATCGAAGAAGCTCTATTGCATCTACGTCGCCGTCGGCCAGAAGCGTTCGACCGTCGCGCAGATCGTCCGCCAGCTCGAAGAAAATGGCGCGATGGAATATTCGATCGTCGTCGCCGCGACCGCGTCGGAGCCCGCGCCGCTGCAGTTCCTCGCACCCTACACCGGTTGCACCATGGGCGAATTCTTCCGCGACAACGGCATGCACGCCGTGATCGTCTATGACGATCTGTCGAAGCAGGCCGTCGCCTATCGCCAGATGTCGCTGCTGCTGCGCCGCCCGCCGGGCCGCGAAGCCTATCCCGGCGACGTTTTCTATCTCCACAGCCGCCTGCTCGAGCGCGCAGCAAAGATGAACAGCGACAATGGCTCGGGCTCGCTCACCGCGCTGCCGATCATCGAGACGCAGGCGGGCGACGTTTCGGCGTATATTCCGACCAACGTGATTTCGATCACCGACGGCCAGATCTTCCTCGAAACCAACCTGTTCAACGCGGGTATCCGCCCGGCGATCAACGTCGGCCTGTCGGTGAGCCGCGTCGGTTCGGCCGCGCAGACCAAGGCGATGAAGAAGGTGTCGGGCTCGATCAAGCTCGAACTGGCGCAATATCGCGAAATGGAAGCGTTCGCGCAGTTCGGTTCGGACCTCGACGCCTCGACGCAGAAGCTGCTCAACCGCGGCGCGCGCCTGACGCAGCTCCTCAAGCAGCCGCAGTTCCAGCCGATGCCGTTCGAGGAACAGACCGCGTCGATCTTCGCCGGCACCAACGGCTATCTCGACAATGTCGCGACGACCGACGTGTCGCGCTACGAAGCGGCGATGCTCGCCTATCTGCGCAGCGACCATGCCGATGTGCTGAAAGCGATCCGCGACACCAAGGATCTGGGCGACGACACCAAGAAGAGCCTGGTCGCGGCGCTCGACGCCTTCGCCAAGATTTTCGCGTAACCCATAACGTGTACCCCCGCGAAGGCGGGGGTTCATGGGTCCCCGCCTTCGCGGGGACACACAGAGAGAGGCTTGATGGCCAGTCTGAAGGAACTCAAAGGGCGGATCGTCTCGGTCAAGTCGACCCAGAAGATCACCAAGGCCAAGAAGATGGTCGCCGCCGCCAAGCTGCGCAAGGCGCAGGCCGCGGCCGAAGCCGCGCGTCCCTACGCCGAGCGGCTCGAAGGCGTCGTCGCCAGCCTCGCGTCGAAGGTCGGCGCGTCGGATTCGGCGCCGAAGCTTCTGTCGGGCACCGGCAAGAGCGACACGCACCTGCTCGTCGTGCTCAACAGCGACCGCGGCCTTGCCGGCGCGTTCAACTCGAACATCGTCAAGGCCGCGCGCGACAAGGCGCTCGAGCTGCAGGCACAGGGCAAGAAGGTCCAGTTCTTCCTGGTCGGTCGCAAGGGCCGCCCGGTGATCAACCGCCTCTTCCCCGGCCAGATCATCGAGAATTACGAAACCACCGGCATCCGCGACATCGGCTTCGAGCAGGCGCACGAAATCTCGGCGAAGGTCATGGAGCTGTTCGAGGCCGGCGCCTTCGACGTCGCGCACCTCTTCTATTCGAAGTTCCGCTCGGCGCTTCTCCAGATCGCGACCGGCCAGCAGCTGATCCCCGTTCCCGCCCCGGCCGAAGCCCCGATGTCGAGCGGCGCGGCGGTCGAGTACGAACCCGACGAAGAGGCGATTCTCGCCGACCTCTTGCCGCGCAACGTCACGATCCAGATCTTCAAGGGCCTCCTTGAAAACGCCGCGTCCGAACAGGGCGCGTCGATGACCGCGATGGACAATGCGACGCGCAACGCGGGCGACCTGATCAACAAGCTGACCATCGTTTACAACCGCACGCGTCAGGCGGCGATCACCACCGAACTCATCGAAATCATCGCTGGCGCGGAAGCGCTGTAAGCTATCCAAGCAAGGAAGAAGACCATGGCCACCGCACCCGCCGAGAAGAAGGCTCCCGCCAAGAAGGCCGCCGCGCCGAAGAAGCCGGCCGCCACCAAGACCGCTGCCCCCAAGGCGAAGTCGAACGCGACCGCCACCGGCCGCGTCGCGCAGGTCATCGGCGCCGTTGTCGACGTCCAGTTCACGGGTGAGCTGCCCGCCATTCTGAACGCGCTGGAGACCGAGAACAACGGCAACCGCCTCGTCCTCGAAGTCGCGCAGCACCTCGGCGAGAACACCGTCCGCACCATCGCGATGGACGCGACCGACGGCCTGACCCGCGGCCAGCCGGTTCGCGACACCGGCGCGCAGATCTCGGTCCCCGTCGGCCCGCAGACGCTCGGCCGCATCCTCAACGTCATCGGCGACCCGATCGACGAACGCGGCCCGGTGAACAGCGACATGTCGGCGCCGATCCATGCCAAGGCTCCCGAATTCGTCGACCAGTCGACCGAAGCCGCGATCCTCGTCACCGGCATCAAGGTCATCGACCTGATCGCGCCCTATGCGAAGGGCGGCAAGATCGGCCTGTTCGGCGGCGCCGGCGTCGGCAAGACCGTTCTGATTCAGGAACTGATCAACAACATCGCCAAGGGCCATGGCGGCGTGTCGGTGTTCGCGGGCGTCGGTGAACGCACCCGCGAAGGCAACGATCTCTATCACGAATTCCTCGATGCCGGCGTTATCGCCAAGGACGCCGACGGCAACCCGACCCCCGAAGGGTCGAAGGTGGCGCTGGTGTTCGGCCAGATGAACGAACCCCCGGGCGCCCGCGCCCGCGTCGCGCTGTCGGGCCTCACCATGGCCGAATATTTCCGCGACCAGGAAGGCCAGGACGTTCTGTTCTTCGTCGACAACATCTTCCGCTTCACGCAGGCGGGTTCGGAAGTGTCGGCGCTGCTCGGCCGTATTCCCTCGGCCGTGGGCTACCAGCCGACCCTGTCGACCGACATGGGGGCGCTGCAGGAACGCATCACCTCGACCACCAAGGGGTCGATCACCTCGGTACAGGCCATTTACGTTCCCGCGGACGACTTGACCGACCCTGCTCCCGCAACCTCGTTCGCCCACCTCGATGCGACGACGACGCTGAGCCGCGCGATCTCGGAACTCGGCATTTACCCCGCCGTCGATCCGCTCGACTCGACCTCGCGCGTGCTGACCGCCGCCACGGTCGGCCAGGAGCATTACGAGACCGCCCGCCGCGTTCAGGAAACGCTGCAGAAGTACAAGTCGCTGCAGGACATCATCGCGATCCTCGGCATGGACGAGCTTTCGGAAGAAGATAAGCTCGTCGTTGCCCGCGCGCGCAAGATCCAGCGCTTCCTGTCGCAGCCGTTCCACGTCGCCGAAGTCTTTACCGGCATCCCCGGCAAGTTCGTCGCGATCGAAGACACGGTGAAGTCGTTCAAGGCCGTCGTCGACGGTGAGTACGACCACCTCCCCGAAGCGGCCTTCTACATGGTCGGCGGCATCGAGGAAGCGGTCGCCAAGGCCGCCAAGCTGGCCGCCGACGCTGCGTAATCAAATTCCCCTTCCCGCTTGCGGGAGGGGTTAGGGGAGGGCCTGTCAGGGGACTGCCCTCCGCTATAAACGAAACGGTCCCTCCCCCGACCCCTCCCGCAAGCGGGAGGGGGGAGATTTGAGAATGGCTCTGAAGTTCGAACTCGTCACCCCCGCCCGCCTCGAGCGGTCGAGCGATGTCTATATGGTCACCGTACCCGGCAGCGAGGGCGACTTCTCGGTGCTCGAAGGCCACGCGCCGTTCATGGCGACGCTGCGCAACGGCCCGCTGACCGTCTATGCGACCAATGGCGCCGCCCCCGAGACGATCGAGGTCGAAGGCGGCTTCGCCGAAGTCAACGAGGCCGGCCTCACCGTCCTCGCCGAGCATATCGCCGGCTGATTTTCGCCGTCCACGGCGCATCAAAAGGGCTCGCATCCACCGGATGCGGGCCCTTTTTACATGCGCGATGCCACAACCTCCTTCGCATTAGGAGAATGTCAAAGTTTCCGATTTATTCACCGTATCGAATGGGAACTTGGCCATGAAAATCGGCAAATTTCCCAGCTTGTTGGTTTAAAACAGGATGATGTGATGAGCGCATTCGGACGCCGACCCGGTACCGCTGGCCGCCCCGCCTTCGGCGTGGCCAAGCCGATGCAGACTGGCCCCGGCTTCGGCGGGGGGTCGCAATTCCCTGCCCTCGACACGCCGTCCGCCGAAGCGCCACCGCTCTCGTTGAACCTGTCGCCCGAAGAAGAGGCGATGGAGCGGCTGAACCAGCGCTCGACCGCCGAAATGGCCGAGCCCGAAAAGGCGCAGGGCTTCGAGGCCAGCGTCCACAAGATCAAGGAACAGGTGCTGCCGCGTCTGCTCGAACGCGTCGACCCGGAAGCCGCCGCGACGCTGAGCAAGGACGAGCTGACCGAGGAATTCCGCCCGATCATCCTCGAAGTGCTTACCGAACTGCGCATCACGCTGAACCGCCGCGAGCAGTTCGCGCTCGAAAAGGTGCTCGTCGACGAGCTGCTCGGCTTCGGCCCGCTCGAGGAATTGCTCGCCGATCCCGAAATCAGCGACATCATGGTCAACGGTCCGTACCAGACCTATGTCGAGCGCAAGGGGCAGCTGGTCATTGCGCCGATCCAGTTCCGCGACGAACAGCATCTCTTCCAGATCGCCCAGCGCATCTGCAACATGGTCGGCCGCCGTGTCGACCAGACCACGCCGCTCGCCGACGCCCGCCTCAAGGACGGCAGCCGCGTCAACGTGATCGTCCCGCCGCTCTCGCTTCGCGGCACCGCGATCTCGATTCGTAAATTCTCGGCCAAGCCGATCACCCTCGACATGCTCTGCCAATGGGGCGCGATGAGCCAGAAGATGTGCACCGCGCTCAAGATCGCCGGCGCCAGCCGCTTCAACATCGTCATCTCGGGCGGCACGGGCTCGGGCAAGACGACGATGCTCAACGCGCTGTCGAAGATGATCGACCCCGGCGAGCGCGTGCTGACGATCGAGGACGCCGCCGAACTTCGCCTGCAGCAGCCGCACTGGCTGCCGCTCGAAACGCGTCCCGCGAACCTCGAGGGCAACGGCGCGATTCATATGGGCGATCTCGTCAAGAACGCGCTGCGTATGCGTCCCGACCGCATCATCATGGGTGAGGTCCGCGGCGCCGAATGTTTCGACCTTCTCGCCGCAATGAACACCGGCCACGACGGCTCGATGTGTACGCTTCACTCCAACAGCCCGCGCGAATGCCTCGGCCGTATGGAGAACATGGTTCTGATGGGCGACATCAAGATCCCGAAGGAAGCAATCTCGAAACAGATCGCCGACTCGGTCGACATGATCATCCAGATCAAGCGCCTGCGCGACGGTTCGCGCCGCGTCACCAACGTGACCGAGGTGATCGGCATGGAGGGCGACGTCATCGTCACCCAGGAACTGTTCAAGTTCGAGTATCTCGACGAGGACAAGGACGGCAAGATCGTCGGCGAATATCGCGCGATGGGCCTGCGCCCCTATACGCTGGAAAAGGCGCGCCAGTACGGCTTCGACCAGCCCTATCTCGAGGCTTGCCTCTAGGGCCTGCCCCAACCCGCTCCGATCAGCGCGCGAGCATGTCGAGACCTTTGACGGTCGCGTCCACATCCGCGCGAATCTCCCTGCCGATGAACACCTTCGCGCCGTCGTGGCGCGCCTTGATGCGCACCGGTCGCCCGCGGCTGAATATCGACCGGCGCGCCCGAACGCTCAGCAATTGCGTCGGATCGTCCGACACGACCACCGACACCGTCAGGTTGACGTCGATTTCGTCCAGCGTCACTTTTACCGGGCCATAGTTTCCCAGAGCCCCGGTCATGAGCAGGTTGCGCACCGTCCCGTCGTCAGAAATTCTCGTCAGCGCGAATGCGCGGGGGCTCGGGTCGGTCGCGCTCGAATAAACGCTGACCAGCACCAATTTCGGGGTGCCGGTGCGATCCCGGATTCTTATGTCCCTGACCTCCCCGGCGGCATAGGGAAAACCACGCGCGCGCGCGCCGGTGCTGCCCATGCCGATGACGGTCGTAGGGGTGATGTGGGCGCGACCCGAATAGCTGATATCGATATCGGCAATCAGTCCGTCGCCATGCTGGTGATCGATCTCGACCGCGCCGGAGACGGTCGAAGGCACGGACCGGTAGATCTGGAGCTGGCGCGTCGTCCCGCCCCCGCCCGGCGCGAAAACCTTGACCGCGCGGCCGGCCGCCTCGCGGATGACACCGCGCTGGATCAAAGGGCGCGTCCCGCCCCTTTCTTCGGACTGAAAAACCAGGACGCCGTCCATATCCACCCGTCGGTCGGAACGCGGCGCATCCTCGCTATCGACGCGGACCACCGTGAAATCCTCTATCGCGACATGACGGGCACTCGTCGTCCCGCCGAGTTTCGCCGTCACGCCGATTCCCACGCAGCCCTGAAGGAACGGCGTTCCGGCGCCGGGCGCACGGGTGACATTTTCGACCGCCACATGCCGCAGGGACAGATGGTCGAACCCGCCGGCAAACAACATTCCGCAGGCCCCGTAGAGATTCACGCGCGCACCGTCGATCGGGCTGATGACAGGCGCCATGCGCGCGTTGCGACAGGTCAGGCCATCGACGACGAAGTCGCGGCGCAGCTCGCCGTCGACCTTGTCGAATTTCGCGTAAAAGGGAATGCACACCCGGTTGGTGCCATCGATGGTCAGCCTGCCCTCTATCCGTACCGGTGTCTTTCCTTCCGAATAGATCGACAGGGCCCAATGATAGGGCGGTCCGACATATCGCAGCGTTCGCGCGCCGTCGGTTTTCAGCAAATACGAGAGGTTTGGCAGGACGATGACAGTCACCGGGACTGCGAAATCATAGTCCCGATCGACGACGAGCGTACCGCCGACCTTCGCCCAGGCTTCAAGGGCGGCTTTCAGGTCGGGAAAGTCGGACGTCTTTAATCCGCCATCGGCCGCCTTTTCCTGCGCCAGGCAGGAACCCGCTGCGAATGCGGTCAACAGTCCCAGGATCAGTCTGCGACGGATCCAGGCCTCGCGGATGGGGTTGGATGGCTTCACAGCACGGCCTTCGCGCACGGCCGCCAAACCGGGGCTGAACGTCATGGCTGCGGATGAAACGCGAACGCGGCGGCGAGCAATGCGACCGCTACTCCCACCAGCGCGATCCCCCGCCACGGCATGAAACCGACCGCATCGACGTCGCGGCGGTGACGGCGGCGATAGTCGGCGATCTCGGCGACCACCGCGACCACAGCGCCCATCGCGCTCACCGTCAGCATCGACCCTTGCATTGACGCGCATCCCTTCGCAAACAGGGGCTCCTTCCCCCCCAAGAACGAGGTGCCGATATGCGTCATTTCCGTCCCGTTGCAATAGCCGCGCTGCTGACCGCCGTAGCCGCCGCCTGCAGCGCCCCTTCGCACGATGCGGTCGCGAAGGATTCCGCCACGAAGCCGGGCGATGCCCTCGCCGCCGCCGTCGCCGCGCCGACCCGCACCCCCGCCAACGTCGCCCGCGACAAATATCGCCACCCCGCCGAAACCCTCGCTTTCTTCGGCGTGAAGCCCGGCGACACCGTCGTCGAGCTGTGGCCAGGCGCCGGCTGGTACACCGAAATCCTCGCTCCGCTGGCGAAAACAGGCGGCGGCACGCTCTATGCCGCCGCGCCGTGGGACCGCGGGCTGACCCGCGTCAAGGCGAAGCAGGCCGCCGACGCCGCCACTTATGGCGCAGTGAAGCTCGCCGAATTTCCCGCGACCGGCGCCGGGCCGAAGGTGCCCGACGGCAGCGCCGATGTCGTGCTGACCTTCCGCAATGTCCACAATTGGCGCTTCGACGGCAAGGACAACACCGCCGAAGCCTTCAAGCAGATTTTCGCGATGCTCAAACCCGGCGGCACGCTCGGCATCGTCGACCACCGCCTGAACGAAAGCGACGACAGCGCGAAGGAAGAGAAATCGGGTTATATGAAGGAAAGCTCGATCATCGGCTTCGCCGAAGCGGCGGGCTTCAAGCTTGCCGGCAAGAGCGAGATCAACGCCAACCCGAAGGACACGAAGGATTATCCGAAGGGCGTGTGGACGCTGCCGCCGACGCTGACCGAGGGCGACGCGAACCGCGACACATATCTCGCGATCGGCGAATCGGACCGCATGACGCTGAAATTTGTGAAGCCCGCCTCCTGACGCGGCATCAGGAAACGATCGACCCCGCGCTGCTGCTCAGCGCCTATGCGCAGGGGCTGTTCCCGATGGCCGACGGGGCGGATGACCCGTCGGTCCATTGGGTCGAGCCGCGGCTGCGCGCGATTCTGCCCCTGGACGGCTTCCATTTGTCGCGCAGCCTCAAGAAGGTCATCGTCTCCGACCGCTTTCGCGTCACCACCGACACCGCGTTCGCCGACATGATGGCGCTCTGCGCCGAGCCCGCCGCCGACCGGCCGACGACGTGGATCAACCCGGTGATCAAGGCGAGCTACGAACGGCTGTTCCGCCTCGGCCACGCGCACAGCGTCGAAGTCTGGCTGGACGGCGCGCTGGCCGGCGGTCTTTACGGCGTCTCGCTCGGCCGCGCCTTTTTCGGCGAATCGATGGTCAGCCGAACCCGCGACGCGTCGAAGGTCGCGCTCGCCCATCTCGTAGCGCGGCTGATCGCGGGCGGGTGGCGGCTGCTCGATTGCCAGTTCATCACCCCGCATCTCGCCAGCCTCGGCGCGATCGAGATCAGCCAGGCCGATTATCTGGGACGGCTCTATTCGGTCCTGTCGGACGGGGCGGGCGACGGCGCAGCCTTGGGCGCCGCGGCAGCGGGGGCGGGCGCAGGCGCCGCGGGCGTGCCCTCGCCGCCGTTCGTCGCGGGCGACTGGGGCGCGCTCGACGCCTTGGGCGCCGCCGAGGCCGATTTGGGCGCGGGACGAGCCACCGGTTCGCCGCCCGGATATGTCATCGCGCAGCTCTTGACGAAGACGTCATAGATCGGGTGCTGGATGACATTGCGTTCGGGCCGTTCGCGAAACAGCCAGCCCGAAAAGACGCGATACCATTTGTCGTCGCGCTGATCCTGAACGGTCAGCTGGACGAACGCGCCGGTCTCGGGCGGATCTTCCCACGGCGCGGTCATCTCGCACGCGCGCAGGCGGACGATCGCACGGCCAATGCGCGCGCTTTCTCCGGGCTTCATCTCGATCTCGCGGACCAGCCCGTTGCGCTTGTTGAGCAGGCCGAGCACCGCGACGCGCTGCTCCATCGGGGTCGCTCCCGCGATGCCGCCGACTTCCTTCGGAACATGGTCCGACTTGGCGAGCTGCGCGCTCGTCTCGCCCGGCCGCTTGCCGCCCCCGCCGCGATCGCAGGCGGTGAGCGTGGTCGCTGCGACAAGCGCCAGCAGCGTGATCCGGGTTGCGGTGGGCGTCACGCGAACTCAGTCGGCGCCGGGACGCCACGCCTCGTAATCGCCGGTCGCCGCGGCGCGGTGGCCGCCGCGTTCGAGCGCGCCCGCGGGGCGATAGGCGCCAAGGCTGCCGGTCAGGTTGGCGCTCGGTTCCTTCTCCCAGGCGCGCGGCGCGGGCAGCGCATCGCCGGGCAATTCGTCGAGCGTGCCGTGCAGCCAGCCGTGCCATTCGGGCGGCACGCGGCTCGCGTCGTTCGATCCCTTGTAAATGACCCAGCGACGGTTGCCCTTGCGAGCGCGATAATAGGTGTTGCCGAGGCTGTCCTCGCCCACCTTCTCGCCATTTTTCCAGCTATCCAGCAGCGTGCCGAAGGTCGCGCCGTCCCACCAGGTGAAAATCTTGCCAAGGATGCTCATGGCGTGGCGTTTACAGGCAAGCCCCCGCGCTAAGCAAGCCGCAAACCGCGCGCCGCAACCCTATTTCTCGTCTTTCCACGTCACCTTCGCCGTCTCGTCGAGCCCGAGCTTCGCCGACGTCCCTCCCGCGAGTTCGAGCACCGCCGCGACCTCGCCGCCGCTGACCACGGGCTCGAGCGATTCGGGGATGGTATTCTCGGCGATCCGGTCGATGCTGCCGTCGGCGCGGACGAAGATCATGTCGAGCGGGATCACGGTGTTCTGCATCCAGAAGCTCGCGATCTTCGGCTTCGGAAAGGGAAACAGCATTCCGCCGTCGGCGGGCAGGCTGGTCCGGAACATCAGCCCCTTTTCCTGCTCTTCCGGCGTGCGCGCGACCTCGACGCGGAAATTGTGCGTCTGGCCCGCCATCGCGATCGTCAGCGGGATCGTCGCCTCGTCGGTTGCTTCGCGGCCATCGCGGCCGCACGCCGTCAGCGGCACGGCAAGCGACAGGGCAAGGGCGGTGATCAGGGCACGCATCGGCAAATCCTCTTTCTCGCTCGCCGGAGGCCTAATCGAGCGCCGCTTCGCCGTCCAGCGCCGCCAGCGCCGCCTCGTCGCCCGGCGCGACGGCGAGGACGCGCCGCGCGAGCGCCAGACTGTGCCCCGCGCGCGCAAAGGCGGCAATCTGCCGCTCGCGCTCCTTCGGATCGTCGGCCGCACGCAACGCGAACGGCCCGAGGCGCCGCCGCTTCGCGAAACCGACCGCGGACGCCAGCGCCCTCTCCTCGGCCTCCGAAATCGCCTCGCCGCTGTCGTCGGCCGAAATGCCGTCGACGAAGAGCTGCGCCTTCACCCGCCGCACCCCCAGCCCGCGCCGCGTCATCGCGCCGGCGCGCATCGCGGCATAGTGTTTGTCGTCGAGAAAGCGCAGCCGTTCCATCCGGTCGGCCACCGCCTCGCACGCCGCCATGGCCTCACCCTCGTCGATCCAGTCCGATTCGCGAACCTTTCTCGACAGATAGCGCAGCAGTTTGGCCCGACTCGTCGCGAAACGCGCCACATAGGCGAGCGCCAGTTCGTCGAGCCGCGCGGCGTCAAGTCGCGCCCTGCGCCGGTCGGATGGATTGCGACGATTGGCCATATGCCATGTTTGTGCCACAGTCGGGCCCGATTGAGAACGATCAGAACCCGCATATCGGGCCCAACGGCCCGCGAAAGGGCCAATTCGTTCCAACTGTCAGAGGTCGCGCAAACAAACGATGGCACCGAAAGATGACATGATTGTTGCCGCGCGCCCTGTTTCCCGGGACTCAGCATCCTTTATGACCGACACACCTGCCCCCGCGGCGGACGCGCTCGTGCCGACGCCGACCTTCTGCGCCCAGCCGCGCCGCTTTTCGGACTTCGCCACCGTCGGCGAAGCGCTCGACTATGCCGCCAGCGGCACGCGCGGCCTCAATTTCCACGATCCGCGCGGGCGCCTGACCCGCGCCTATTCCTACGCCGAGCTCAAGGCCGACGCGCTCAGCACCGCCTACCGCCTGATCGCCGCGGGGGTGCAGCCCGAGGACCGCATCGCGCTGATCGCCGAAACCGGCCCCGAATTCGCGGCGCTCTTCTTCGGCACGATCTACGCCGGCGCCTGGCCGGTGCCGCTGCCGCTGCCGACCAGCTTCGGCGGGCGCGATTCCTATGTCGGCCAGCTCGTCGTCCAGCTGACGAGCTCGGACCCCAAGATGCTGTTTTTCCCGCCCGAAATCGCCGCGATGGCGACCGACGCGGCGAACGAGCGCGGGGTCGAACCGATCGACTGGAGCGAGTTCGAAACGCGTGCCGCGCCGATCGCTGCGCTCCCCGAACAGAAGAGCGACGAGACCTGCTATCTCCAGTACAGCAGCGGCTCGACGCGCTTCCCGCATGGCGTCGCGGTGACCCACGGCGCATTGCTCAACAATTTGTCGGCGCATTCGCACGGCATGGAGCTGCAGGATAGCGACCGCTGCGTCTCGTGGCTTCCCTGGTATCATGACATGGGCCTCGTCGGCTGCCTCCTCTCGCCCGTCGCCAACCAGGTGTCGGTCGACTATCTCAAGACCGAGGATTTCGCCCGCCGTCCGCTCGCCTGGCTCGACCTGATCAGCCGCAACGAGGGCACGACGCTCAGCTATTCGCCGACCTTCGGCTACGACATCTGCGCACGCCGCATCTCGAGCCAGAGCCACGTAGCGGACCGTTTCGACCTGTCGCGCTGGCGCGTCGCGGGCAATGGCGCCGACATGATCCGCCCCGACGTGATGCAGAAATTCGTCGACGCCTTCGCCGACGCGGGCTTCAAGGCGAGCGCCTTCCTGCCGAGCTACGGCCTTGCCGAGGCGACGCTCGCGGTCAGCATCATGCCCCCGGGCGAGGGTATCGTCGTCGAACTGGTCGAGGAAACCGAGCTGTCGGGCGCCGCAGGCGACGCCGGCCGGCCGACGCGTTTCCGCGCGATCGTCAATTGCGGCAAGGCGGTCAAGGACATGACGATCGAAGTCCGCGACGAGGATGGCAACATCCTGTCCGACCAGACCGTCGGCAAGGTGTGGTGCACCGGCCCGTCGCTGATGACCGGCTATTTCCGCGACCCCGAATCGACCGCGGCCTGCATGAAGGACGGTTGGCTCGACACCGGAGATATGGGTTATCTGTCAGGCGGTTACATCTATATCGTCGGCCGCGCCAAGGACATGATCATCATCAACGGCAAAAATCACTGGCCGCAGGATATCGAGTGGGCGGTCGAGCAGCTCCCCGGCTTCAAGTCGGGCGACATTGCCGCCTTCGCGATCACCGCGCCGGGCGGCGAGGAGACCCCCGCGGTGCTCGTCCAATGCCGCACCAGCGACGAGGCCGAACGGCTCGCGCTGCGCGAGACGATTCGCGACCGCGTCCGTGCGATCACCGGCATGAATTGCCTCGTCGAACTGATCCCGCCGCGCACCCTGCCGCGCACCAGCTCGGGCAAGCTCAGCCGCTCGAAGGCGCGCGCGCAATATCTGGCCGGCGAAATCCAGCCCTTCGCGCTGGCGGCCTGAGGCGCGCGGGCGAGGCTTTCGGGCATTTCCCTTTTTCTTCATCCCGGACGTGATCCGGGGTGACGAGCGGCCAACGAGCCACTCCCCGCTGTCCCGCTGCGGGACGAAAAATCCAGCACCAAGAAGTGCATAGTTACCTTCGGGTAACCCGCGGGCGCTAAGCAGGCCCCGTGAAAAGCCTGCTGACCGACCAGATTGTTGCCAAGGATGTTTCTGTGCGGACCCTTTTGGGGCTGGGGCCGCGCGACGAGGATCTGGGGGACCTCCGACAGCTCCAGCTCGCGCCGCTCCGCGGCAAGGGTCCGCTGCGCCTGTGGGCGGGTGCGGCCATGGCGTTCGTCGCCGCCTTCACCATGGCGCCGTCGATGCCCTGGCCGATCGTCAGCGGCTGGCTCGCCTGTGCGCTCGCCTTCTGCCTCTGGTCGTTCAATCTCTTCGTAAAGCTTCCGCTCGGTGACCCCAAATTGTCGGGAATCACCGAATACCGGCTGTGCAACCGCCACGCCCTCTATGCCGCGGCGCTGTGGTCGGTCCCCTTCTGGCTGCGCGGCACCGCGCCGCCGCTCGACCATGTGCTGTCGCTATGGATGATCGTGCTGCTGATGATGCTGACACTGGCGATCATCGCGCACAGTATGCCGCGCGCCTGCCTGCAGTTCATCGTGCCCGTCAGCGTGTCGGCGGCAGGCGCGATGGTCGCCGCCGGATCGCCGCCGATGGCCGCGGTCGCCAGCCTCGCCGCGCTGATGCTCTCGACCTTCTGCATCCGTTTCGGCCAGCAGCATGTCCGGTTCCGGCGCGCCGAGGAAACGCTGCACGAAAAGACCGAGACGGTCAGCCTGTTGCTCCGCGAGTTCGAGGAAACCTCGGCCGACTGGCTGTGGCAGACCGACAACAACCGCCGCCTCATCCACGTCTCGCCGCGCCTCGCCTATGCGCTCGGCGGCACCGCCGAGGCGCTCGAGGGCGTGCCTTTGCTCCAGGCGCTGTCGGGCGATGCCTGGGAGTCGGGCAATTTCTCGAAGACGCTGCACGACATGGCCGAGCGGATGAAGCGGCGCGAAAGCTTCTCGAACCTGATAGTTCCCGTCACCATAGGCGGCAAGCCGCGCTGGTGGGAGCTGTCGGCCTCGCCGCGCCTCGACGAAACGGGCAAGTTCCTGGGCTTCCGCGGCGTCGGGTCGGACGTTACCGAACAACATGCCAGCGCCGAACAGATCGCGCGCATGGCGCGCTTCGACAATCTCACCGGCCTGCCCAACCGCCTCAGCCTCCATGAGGATCTCGCCCGCGCTCTCTCGCAGGCGATCGACACCAAGTCGCGCTGCGCAATGCTGATGATCGACCTCGACCGCTTCAAGGCCGTCAACGATACGCTCGGCCACCCGACCGGCGACAAGCTGCTGGCGCAGGTGTCGGCACGGCTCAAGGGGATCATGGAGCGCGGCATGACCTGCGGCCGCCTCGGCGGCGACGAGTTTGCGGTCGTGCTCCACAATGTCGCCTCGGCGACCGCGGCGGAGGAGCTTGCCGAACGGATCATCCAGACGATCAGCCGTCCCTATGTGGTCGAAAACCACCAGCTCTTCGTCGGCGCCAGCGTCGGCTATGCGATCGGTCCGCAGGACGGCGCGACGGTCGAAACGCTCACCCGCAACGCCGACCTTGCGCTCTACAAGTCGAAGGACAAGGGCGGCAATGTCGTCGCCGCCTATGTCGCATCGCTCCACGCGCAGGCCGAGGAACGGCGCGTGATGGAGCAGGAACTGCGCGGCGCGCTCGATCGCGGCGAATTCGAACTCTACTACCAGCCCGTCGTCACCGCCGAGGACGGGACATTGAACGGCTTCGAGGCGCTGATCCGCTGGCACAACCAGAAGCTCGGCAACGTCTCGCCCGGGCGCTTCATCCCGCTTGCCGAGGACAGCCGCCTGATCGCGCCGATCGGCGAATGGGTGCTGCGCACCGCGTGCCACGAAGCGATGAAATGGCCGCAGAACCTGAAGGTCGCGATCAACGTGTCGGCCGAACAGCTCACCGATCCGGCCTTCGCCTCGGTCGTCGTCTCGGCGCTCGCGCAGAGCGGGCTCCCCCCGCAGCGGCTCGAGATCGAGGTCACCGAAAGCGTGTTCCTGCGCGATGGCGGCGGCGCCGCCCAACTGCTCGACCAGCTCATCGGGCTCGGCATCCGCCTCAGCCTCGACGACTTCGGTACCGGCTATTCGTCGCTCGGATATCTTCGCAAGACGCAATTTTCGACGATCAAGGTCGACCGCAGCTTCGTCGTCGGCGCCGCCAAGGGCAGCATCGAGTCGATCGCGATCATCCGCGCCGTCGTCGCGCTCGCCGACAGCCTCGGCATGTCGACGACCGCCGAGGGCGCCGAGACCGAGGTCGAGGTCGATACGCTCCGCACGCTCGGCTGCAGCAACATCCAGGGCTATTATTACGGACGCCCGATGCCCGCCTCCGACGTGCTGACGCTGTTCCGTCGCCCCGACGCAGCGTCCACCGCCGCGGCCTGACGGCGACGACCGGAATGCCTCGCGCGACGAATCGAGCGGCTTAACAAAAGGTTCCCCCGCTCACCGCATCGACGGCGCGATTCACCGCTAGATGGTTGGTGACTTTTCGCGGCTGCGGCAAAGACGCTCCAACGCTTGAAGACAAGCCAAACGGGGGTCGCCTTCCATGTTCCATCGCCGCTTTCTGGGTGCTTTCGCCCTGTGCGCTACGCTGCTGTCCAGCGTCCCCGCTATGGCCCGCGACTATCTGCAGTGCGTCCCCTTCGCCCGCGCCGAGTCGGGTGTCGAAATTCGCGGCAATGCCAAGACCTGGTGGGCACAGGCCGCCGGCGCCTATGAGCGCGGGCGGGAACCGCGCAAGGGCGCGGTGATGGCCTTCGCCGGCACCAGCGGTATGCCGCTCGGCCATGTCGCCGTCGTCAAGAAGGTTGTCAGCGATCGCGAAATCCTGATCGACCATGCCAACTGGTCGCCGATCGGCGGCCGTCGCGGCCAGATCGAGCGCAACGTTCGCGTCGTCGACGTCAGCGCCGCCGGCGACTGGAGCGCGGTGCGCGTCTGGTACGCCCCGATCGGCGACCTTGGGCTGCGCGCCAATCCGGTGCAGGGCTTCATCTATGCCGATGGCGACGCGAAGCCCGACCACCGTTTCGGCGGCGGCGAGCCCAGATGGGCCGCGAACGACTGGAAGCCCGGCAACGGCCTCGACCTCGTCGTCGCCTCGCTCCGCTGAGCGGAAATTATTCCAGACACGTCATTGCGAGCGCAGCGAAGCAATCCAGGGCGGCCTGACGCTACTCTGGATTGCTTCGCTGCGCTCGCAATGACGATGGGTAGTTAGTCTTCCGACGCCGCGCCGTCGTCCGGCTTGTCGGCGCCCGCATCCTCGAACCACGCCTCGACCTCGCCCGACAGCTTGATCGTCATCGGCTGGCCGAACCGGTCCTTCGACTTGCCCGCGGCGACGCGGATCCAGCCTTCCGAGATCGAATATTCCTCGACGTCGGTGCGCTCCTTGCCCTTGAAGCGGATGCCGATGCCGCGCTGCAGCACCTCCATGTCGAAATGGGGCGAGCGCGGGTTGGTCGACAGATGGTCGGGGGGCGTGTCGGTCATGATGCAACTTCCGAAAAAAGAGAATGGCGCGGCCCTAGCTGGACCGCGCCATCCCAGTCAATCACAAGGCGTCGATCGGAGCGGCGTCAGAACCCCGCCTTCAGCGTCACGAAGAACTGCTGCGGCGCCCCAGCCAGCAGGGTCTGGCTGTCGCCGCTGTTCGCAAAACCGTTCGTCCCGATCGTCGAGACATAGGCCTTGTCGAACAGGTTCGTCGCATTCGCCTGGATCGAGATCTTCTCGTTCAGGCGATAGCCGATGCTGGCATCGACGATCACGAAGCCGCCGACCGCCGCGTCGTTGAGGTAGGAGTAATAGCGCTTCGACGTGTAGTTGGCGCCGATGCGCGCGAACAGATGGTCGTTGTCCCAGGTGATCTCGCCCTTCGCGAGATGCTTGGGCGAATTGACCACCGTCTTGCCCGCGGTCGCGACGATGACGGTGCCCGCCGCATTCACGACGTCGTCCCGATATTCGGAGTCGTTGTACGCGTAGGAGGCGAAGAGCGAGAGTTCGGGGGTGACATTGAACGTCCCCGCCGCCTCGATGCCCCACGAGCGGACGTCGCCGACGTTGCTGAGGATTGCCGGATTGCCCTGGATGCCCGACCCGTTGGCGAAGGCGATGATCCGGTCCTTGAAGTCGACATAATAGCCCGCGATCACGCCCTGGAAGACGCGCGACCTGGTGCGGAACCCCAGTTCATAGGTGGTCGAGGTTTCGGGCTTGAGGTCGAGCGCATCGAAGCCCGCCTGCGTCGTCGCGAAGGGACCGCCGGTGGCCGACGATTCGAACGCGCGCATATTCTGGGTATAGCTCGCGAACAGCTCGTTATCGTCGTTCAGGCGATAGAGCAGGCCCGCCTGCGGCAGGAACCAGTCCTTCGCCTCGGTCCGCCCCGAGGCGAGACCGCCGCTGACGATCGGGGTCGCTTTGTTGGTGACGCGCAGCCCCTTCCACCCTGCGTTGAGACGCAGCGCGCCCAGATCGAGCGTGTCCTGCACGTGATATTGCAGCGTCTGGGTGTTGAAATCGAACTCCCACTGCGTCGCGAGCGGGTCTTTCGGAAAGGTCAGGCTGCCACGGCTCGGGGCGCCGCGCGTGTCGGCGAGGCCATAGAAGCGCCGCGCCTGGTTGAAGTCGTTATCCTCGTACCACATGCCGATTTCGACGGTGTTGGCGCCCAGCGTGACGCTACTCGACGCGACGATGCCATAGCGTTCGATCTCATATTCGGTGGTGCGGATCGTGATCGGCGCGCCGCCGGGGGTCACGACATAGGGCGTGTACCAGAGACCGCGGCCGTCGTTACCGTGATAATAGCCCTGCAGCTTCATCGACCAATAGTCGTTGAAGGGGACGTCGAGCCCGACGCCCGCCAGCCAGTCCTTGCGCAGCCCCGACGCGTCATAATAGGCGTCGTCGACCGTCTTGATCAGCAGCGGAAAGGTCTCGCCGACCCCGGCATAGGGCGCGACGAACGGCGTGCCTGCGGGGATCGTTCCGTTCGCGATCCCGGCATTATAGGCGGCGCGGGCATTCTGGTTCTGGTAGATGCTGGCGATCAGCACCGCATAGTCCCAGTTCTTCGCGAAATTGTCCCACTTGTAGCCGAGACGGCCGATCATCTCGGCGCTGAGGTCCTGATAGTCGTTCTCGCGGCGGTTCGAGTAGTTGACGAAAGCGAAGACCTGCCCGTCGCCGACCGGCTGGACGATGCGCGCATTGACCTGGTCCTGCCGCTGCGCGCCGTCGCCCTTCCACTTGTCGGCATCCTGCCAGGCATAGCTCAGCGACAGGCGCGGCCCGCCGGGGACGATCTCGCCGCTGTCGAGCCGCGCGAAGACGCGCTTGTTCTCGTCGCTGCCCCAGGTGCCGGCGACGTCGATGCCGAGCTGTTCGGCGGGCTCGCGCGAGAAGAATTCGATCGTCCCGCCAAGATTGCTCGACGATGCCGCGGCGAGCGAACCCGCGCCCTGCGCCACTTCGACGCGGCCGACATTCTCGCTGATGATCGCACGGCTGATGTGCAGGCCGTTATGGTTGCCATAGCTCATGTCGCCCAGCGGAATGCCGTCCAGCGTGAAGCCGAGCTGGTTCTGCGAGAAACCGCGGATCGAGATGCGCGACGACCATTCATAGGCCCCCAGGGGATCGGCCGACTGGAAATTCACGCCGGGCAGCTTGTCGATCGCCTTCAGCGGGCTGATTCCCGACACTTCCAGCGCGATGTCGGCGGCGCCGATTTCCTGCACCTGCCGCGCCTCGCCCTGCCCGAGCACGACGATGTCGTCGCCATAGCCGGCCGCGTCATCGGCCGCGGCGTCGCCCGCCGCCCCGTCCACAGCCTCGTCCGCCAGCGCGGGCGTCGCGGCCAGCACCGCGATCGCCGCCACTCCGGCCCGCAAGCCGCGCGAAAAATAGGTCGTCATTCGGATATCCCCTTGTCCGGCACCGGAATGGCGCCGGGGTCGCGGGGGCTCTAGATCGGTCAGATTGCTGCACTGCGGCGAAGGCGTGACACGGCGATGACATGTCGATGAACCGTCTGTGAAAAGGCGAGAAAACCGACCTCAGGCGGCAGCGCGCGGCGGCGGCACCTGCCGCTCTCCGCCGATGGGAAGGCGTTCGGCCAGCGGATAAAGCTGCTGCTCCTCGCGCTCGATCCGCATTCCCAGCGCATCGAGGATACCGATGGTCTCGCCGCGGAACGCGTCCCAGTCGGCCTCGACCGCCTCGGGCGTCCAGCGCGCGTCATAGGCGGCGAAATCGCCCGCGATATGCCCCATCTCATCGACGAAGATCCTCGCGATCCGCATCACCTCGGCGTCGCCGCTCGACTGCATGCGCGGATAGAGCGCCCAATCCTCGCATTTCAGATGTCGAACCAGCGTGTCGCGCAGCATCCCGCGCACCGCGGCGAGTTCGGTCGGGCGCGGCGGATGCGGCGCCGCGACCAGCGCCAGCAGGAAGCGCGACAGCGTCTCGATCGCCGCATGTTCGGCGCGCAGCCGTTCGATTTCGCGGATATTGGGCATGACCGATCCAGAATGAGCGGTCCCTCGCCGCCTGCCTATCGCGAAGGCGATGAAGGGACCGTAAATGATGGCGTCACAATCGCCGCCATTGTGGCAATCTGGTCCGCCCGTCAGTCGGCCGCTAATTGTTGTTGCACTCGCCCCCGGTGCAATCACCCTTGGTGTCACCCAGCGCGACGAGCAGGCCGATGCCGACCAGCGCCGCGACCCCGACGACGATCAGTCCCGCATTGCCGCCCGACAGCTTGCTGCGCCCCTTCCCCGGCGCCAGGGGCGCCTTCGCCCTACCCGACGCGGCCTTCCGCGCGACGCCGGTCAAAGACCTGGTCGATGCGCGTCAAAACGCGCTCGATCCGCGGGATCATGAAATCCATGAAGGCGCGCAACTTCAGGGGCTGCAGCGCTTGGGCGGAATGAACCAGATGGACCGGGATCGGCGCCGGGCTGTCGGACTCAAGGATGGGAACCAGCCGACCTTCGCTGACCCCGACCGACGCCTGATACGACATGATCCGTGCCACGCCGAGACCTTTGATCGCGCCGTCGATGACGCCGTCGGCAGTGTTAATCGAAAAACGCGGCCGGATGGCTATCGACGCTGCGTTGCCTCCGATACCGAACGGCCATTGGCGATAGGTCTGCAGCCCCTCGAAAGCGATGCACGCATGACCGGACAAATCGGAGGGTTTTTCGGGCGCAGCGTGGCGCGCGAGATAGTCGGGGCTGGCACAAACGACCCACCGCACTTGACCAACCCGGCGCGCGATCAGGCTGCTGTCGGGAAGGTTGCCGATCCGCACCGCCACGTCGACATGATTTTCGACCAGATCGACCACCGCATCCGAAAGCACCAGTCGCACCGTCACATCGGGATAGATGGCCAGAAAATCATGAACGATCGGCGCGACGTGCAGCTTGCCGAACATGATCGGCGCGGTGACCAGCAATTCGCCGCGGGGCGCTCGATATTCGCCCGAGGCGGCGCGTTCCGCTTCGCCCAAATCCTCGAGAATGCGCCGCGCCGTGGCAATGAAGGGGGCGCCTTCCTCGGTCGGGATGAGTCGGCGGCTGGTCCGGACAACCAGCCGGGTACCCAGCCTTGCTTCCAGATCCGATACCCTGCGGCTCACGGTCGCCAGCGGAATGCCGAGGGCGCGCGACGCAGCGGAAAGACTGCCGCCGTCGATCGCGGCGACAAGCGTCCGCATGGCCTCGAACCGATCCATCTTCCTTCCATAATATGGAAGGATAGTTTTCGCAATCGACCAATACTCTCGGAAATATGGAGGATCTATATCAGCGGCAGGCCAACCCCGGCCCCCAGACGAAAGGTCGAACCCATGTCCCTGATCCCCACTCCCGCGACGATCGAGGCGGCGCCCGCCGCATCGCAAGCCATGCTTCAGGCCGTAAAGGCCCAGATCGGCAGCGTCCCCAACCTGTTCCGGCTGGTCGCGACGAGCCCGCAAACGCTCGAAGGCTATGTCGGCCTGATGGGCGCGCTCGGCAAGGGCAGCCTGCCCGCCGCGACGCGCGAGCGGATCGCGCTGGCCGTCGCCGAGATAAACGGCTGCGGCTATTGCCTCTCCGCCCACACCTATCTCGGGCGCAATGTCGCCAAGCTCGACGATGCCGAGATGACCGCGAACCGCAGCGGCGCGTCGAACGACCCGGTCGCCGATGCCGCCGTCCGCTTCGCCGCCGCGCTTGTCCACAATCGCGGCCATGTCGCCGAGGCCGATGTCGCTGCGCTTCGAGAGGCAGGATATACCGATGCACAGGCGCTCGAGATCGTTCTGCACGTCGCGCTCAACAGCTTCACCAACTACGTCAACGAAGCCTTCCGAACCGAGATCGACTTCCCCGTCGTCCAGGCGCGAACCCCCGCCTGAACCGCGCGGAAACGGGCGCCGCTTCTCCGTCCCCTAGCGGCGCCCACCCCTCACCCTGCCAACAGGAACCCGTCATGACCCAATATCTGATCCGCGCCGTCGCGATCGCCCTGCTTGCTGCGGCCCCGCTTTCGGCCGAGGCCGCGCCCGCCGCGTCGGCGCCCGCCGCCGCATCGGCGATCCACTCCACCAGCTACCATTTCGCGACCGTAAACGGCCGCAAGATCTTCTATCGCGAAGCCGGCGACCCGGCGGCGCCGACGATCGTGCTGCTCCACGGCTTTCCGAGTAGCAGCCAGATGTATCGCGACCTGATCCCGCAGCTGGCCGACAAATTCCATGTCATCGCGCCGGACTATGTCGGCTTCGGCCAGTCCGACGCGCCGCCCGCGTCCGAATTCGACTATAATTTCGACAATCTCGCCGCGCATGTCGCGGGCCTGATCGATCAGCTCGGGCTCAAATCCTACGTCCTCTATATGCAGGACTATGGAGGCCCGGTCGGCTTCCGGCTCTTCGCGCAGCGGCCGACGCAGGTGAAAGGCTTCGTGATCCAGAACGCCAACGCCTATCTCGACGGCGTCGGCGATCCGGTAAAGCAGGCACTGCTACCCATCGGTCAACAGCGCAACGCTGCGTCGGAAGCCAACGCGCGCACCCTCCTCACGCTCGACACGACCCGGTTCCAGTACAGCTATGGCGCAAAAAACCCGGACGCGATCAATCCCGACAATTGGACGATCGATCAGGCGCTGCTCGACCGTCCCGGCAACGACGCGATCCAGCTCGACCTGTTCGAGGATTATCGCTCGAACGTCGCGTCTTACGACAAATGGCACGCGCTGTTCCGTCAGTATCGGCCGAAGACGCTGATTCTGTGGGGCAAGAATGATCCGATCTTCATCGCGCCAGGCGCCGAAGCCTATAAGCGCGACCTGCCCGATGCGCGCCTCGTCTGGCTCGACGCCGGCCATTTCGTGATCGACGAAAATGCCGTGACGATCGGCCGCGAAATCAAGGCAAGCTTCGCCGGCCGCTAGTCTCGGGAACAGGGCGGCGTCGGTCGGGGGCAGCGCGTCCCCGGTCGGCGCCGCGATCACGCGATGCTACGCCACTCCCCCAACCCCAAGTCCCCGATCTCCCACGCTCCTATGCGCCACCTCACCAGCCGCAGCGTCGGGAACCCCACTGCAGCGGTCATCCGGCGGACCTGGCGGTTGCGGCCTTCGGTGATCGTGAGTTCGAGCCACGCATCGGGCACGCTCTTGCGGTATCGCACCGGCGGGTCGCGGTCCCAAAGCTGGGGCGCCTCGATGCGGCGGACGGTCGCGGGGCGGGTCGGGCCGTCGTTCAGCGTGACCCCGCGGCGCAGCGCCGCCAGCGCGGCGTCGTCGGGCTCGCCCTCGACCTGCGCGAGATAGGTTTTGGGCGTCTTGTGCTTCGGCGACGAAATCCGCGCCTGCAGCGCGCCGTCGTCGGTCAGGATCAGCAGCCCCTCGCTATCGCGGTCGAGCCGCCCGGCGGGATAGACGCCGGGCACGTCGATATAGTCGGACAGCGTCGCGCGCGGGCCATCCGCGGGCGCGGTCATGCCCTTGTCGGTGAATTGCGACAGGACGCCATAGGGTTTGTTGAACAGGATCAGGCGGCTCACGGCGTCGATCTCTTCATATCCCGTTCGCTCCACTCCTCGTCACCCTGAACTTGTTTCAGGGTCCATGGCCTGCCCCAGCCGGTAACGCGGCGCCGAACGAGAGCGCGAGCCATGGATGCTGAAACGAGTTCAGCATGACGAAAACCGAAAGAGACGCCCCAACGAAAAACCGGCGGCATTTTTGGGCCGCCGGTCCGTATCTTAAGCCGCTTCCTTCTTGCGGCTCGCCTTCTTCCGCTCGTGTGGGTCGAGGATCGCCTTGCGGATGCGGATGTTCTTCGGGGTCACTTCGACCATCTCGTCGTCGTCGATATAGGCGATCGCCTGTTCCAGCGTCATGCGGCGCGGCGGGGTCAGGCGGATCGCGTCGTCCTTGCCCGTCGAACGGAAGTTCGTGAGCTGCTTCGACTTCATCGGGTTGACTTCCAGATCCTCGGGCTTGGCATTCTCGCCGATGATCATGCCCTCATAGAGCGCCTCGCCGGGCGAGACGAACAGGATGCCGCGCTCTTCGAGCGGGCCGAGCGCGTAGGCGACGGCTTCGCCATTGCCGTTCGAGATGAGGACGCCGTTCTTGCGCCCCTCGATCACGCCCTTGTAGGGCCCGTATTTCTCGAACAGCCGGTTCATGATGCCGGTGCCGCGCGTGTCGGACAGGAATTCGCCGTGATAGCCGATCAGGCCGCGCGACGGGCCGCTGAAGGTGATGCGCGTCTTGCCGCCGCCCGACGGGCGCATGTCGGTAAGGTCGGCCTTGCGGATCTGCATCTTCTCGACGACCGTGCCCGAATGTTCGTCGTCGACGTCGATGACGACGGTTTCATAAGGTTCGGTGCGCGCGCCGCTCTCGTCGGTGCCGTACAGCACCTTCGGGCGGCTGATGCCGAGTTCGAAGCCTTCGCGGCGCATCGTCTCGATGAGCACGCCAAGCTGGAGCTCGCCGCGCCCGGCGACTTCGAAGCTGTCCTTGTCGGCGCTTTCGGTGATGCGGATCGCGACGTTCGTCTCGGCTTCGCGGAACAGGCGATCGCGGATCATGCGGCTCGTCACCTTGCTGCCTTCGCGGCCCGCCATCGGGCTGTCGTTGACGGCAAAGCGCATCGACAGCGTCGGCGGGTCGATCGGCTGCGCGGCGATCGGCTCGCTGACGCTGGTGTCGGCGATCGTGTTCGCGACGGTCGCGTTGGTCAGGCCCGCGATCGCGACGATGTCGCCCGCGCGCGCTTCGTCGACGGGAACGCGGTCGAGCCCGCGGAACGCCAGCAGCTTCGACGCGCGGCCGGTCTCGATGACCTTGCCGTCCATGTCGAGCGCGTGGATCGGCTGGTTGACCTTGACCGTGCCCGACTGGACACGGCCGGTCAGGATGCGGCCGATGAAATTGTCGCGGTCGAGCAGCGTCGCGAGGAAGGTGAAGGGCGCGTCCTCGTCGAGGCCCGGCGTCGGCACATGGCTGACGATCGTCTGGAACAGCGGCTCGAGCGTGCCCTCGCGCGCTTCGGGGTCGGGCGAGGCATAGCCGCCGCGGCCCGAGGCGTAGAGGATCGGGAAGTCGAGCTGTTCGTCATTGGCTTCGAGGGTCAGGAACAGTTCGAACACTTCGTCGAGCACTTCGGCGGCGCGCGCGTCGCTGCGGTCGATCTTGTTGACGACGACGATCGGCTTCAGGCCGAGCGCGAGCGCCTTGCCGGTCACGAACTTGGTCTGCGGCATCGGGCCTTCGGCCGCGTCGACGAGCAGGATGACCCCGTCGACCATGGAGAGGATACGCTCGACCTCGCCGCCGAAGTCGGCGTGGCCCGGCGTGTCGACGATGTTGATGCGCGTCGCATCGGCGCCTTCGCCCCACTCGACCGAGGTGCACTTCGCGAGAATCGTGATCCCGCGCTCTTTCTCCAAGTCATTGGAATCCATGGCTCTTTCCTCAACACGCTGGTTGTCGCGGAAGGTGCCCGACTGGCGGAAGAGCTGGTCGACGAGGGTGGTCTTGCCATGATCGACGTGGGCAATAATGGCGATATTGCGCAAAGACATGCGGAGAGGGCCTTGATGGGAGGGGGCAGCGCGCAGAGCGCCGCGAAACGCCGCGCCCCTAACAGAAGCGCTGCTGCATCGCAACAAAATTGCCGATGCGCTGCCTGAAGGCGCCGCGCCTGGGCCAGCGTGCCGCGCGGCCCCGCTACGCCAGCCGGATCTCGGGTTCGACCCAGCCTTGCGCCTGCGGACCAGCGGCGATCGCCGCCTCGATCCGCGCGATCCCGTCAGTGATCTTTGCCGAATTGGCGCAAATGCCGCCACACGCCTCCTGCAGGGCTTTCAGCGCCGCGAGCTGTTCGGTCGCCTTTTCCGTCTTGCCCAGCGTCGCCTGCGCAATGCCGAGGTCGCGCCGCGCGTCGATCATCTTTTCGTCATAGCGCAGCGCCGTCTCGAACGGCTTGACCGCGCGCGCGAAATCGCCTTGCGCCATCAGGCTGGCGCCGAGCAGATAATTGGCCTGCGGATTCTTCGGCACCGCCGCGACGATCTTGCGAAACGCCTTCGCGGCTGCGGCGAAATTGCCCGTCGCATAGGCGTCGGCACCCGCCTGATAGTCGGCGGTCGGGTCATAAGCGGCCGCAATCTGGTCGGGGGTCGAACCTCCCCCGCCGACGTCTCCGTCCGCCGCGACGGCTGGCGGCGCGGCAAACAATGCGCAGGCCGCCAATGCGCAGGCCGCGAACAGGCCAAACGAAGACCGATACCGCATGACGACCTCTCCCATGGCCGAGTCAGGCGGCGAGGCTAGCATAGGCTGCGCCGGCACGAAACGGTCAGATCATCGCGACCAGTCGCTCCGTCTCGCGCGCCGCGACGCGCGCCGCACGCACCAGATTCGCATGGAAATCGCCCGCGCTGTCGCCGTTGGCTTCGTCGGTCACCGCCTTGATCGCCGCCCACGGTTTGCCGAGCCGCGCCGCCACCTGGGCAACCGCACCGACCTCCATATCGACCAATGTCGCGCCAAGCGATTTGAGGTCCGCCGCAGCGTCGGGACAAGCGACGAAGCTGTCGCCGCTCGCGATCCGTGCGTGCGGCAGGCCGAGCCCCGGGTCGGGCATCGCCGCGAAATGCGATTCGCCCGCTTCGCCGATCGGCCACTCGCCCGCGCGGTAACGGCGGAACCGGCCGGGCTCGTTCGCGCCATAATCATGCTGCACCGCCTCGGCGAGCCAATACGCGCCGGGGGCCGCACCCAGCGACCCGCAAGTGCCACTCATCACCAACAGATCGGCATCGCCGCTGATCATCCCGGCGGCGAGCGCGGCATTGACCTTGCCGAGGCCCGAGATGACGATGGTCAGGTCGTGGCCGTTCACGGTGAGGCGGCGCGGGGCGAAGGCGCCATCGCGCTTCGTTCCCGCATCGGCGAACAGCGCATCGCCCTCTTCGGCGAGCGCGGCGAGGATCAGGATGTTGGCCATGGCGGCTGTGTAGCGACCGCAAGGCCGGATGGAAGAGGATTTGCGCAGAGATGATGCCAACCGACCGGTTTGCGTCTACAAAAGCCCCGCCGCGCGCATCGCCGCCACCGCATTCTCGAGCCGTTCGTTGCCGTCGCCATCGACCCACGCCCAGCGCAGGTTCCGCCGCTCGAGCTCGCCGATCGCGACGTCCATGAACTGGCGCCGTGCGAGGTCGCTGCCGAACAGGCGCGTTCCATCCTCCTCCCACGGCAGATCCATCGCCGGGACGAGATAGAGGTCGGCGGGCTCGTCCCAGAGGTCGATCTCGGGCAAGCGCCGACCGAGCAGCATGACCGCCCAAGCCTGCGTCATCAGCGGGTCGGTGTCCGATACCAGCCACTCGGGATTTTGCGCAAGCGCCGCCCGCGTCGCCGCGACATGGCCGTCGAAGATTGCGAGCAGGTCGATCTCGTCAAACTCGGTGCCGTGCTCTTCGGCATAGGTGCGGCCATATTCGGGAACGACGAGCGCGCCGAGGCGAAAGGCAAGTCGCGGCGCGAGCGTCGACTTGCCCGTGCTCTCTGCGCCGTGAAGGCAGATATGGCGTGTCATTCGGGGATCGCGCCGGTCAACGCCGCGCGGCGCCACTGGATCAGCCCATCGATCGACAGGCCGAGCAGGACGACATAGACCGCGCTCGTCGCATAGAGGCCGCGCCACGCGAACAGCGGCACCGCGATCAGGTCGACGGCAATCCACAGCCACCAGCTTTCGACTCGCCGCCGCGCGAGCAGCCATTGCGCGGTGATGCTCATCATCGCGATGCCGCCGTCGATCCATGGCGCCGCGGCGTCGGTGAAGCGGTGCATCGCGGCGCTCCAGACGATCCAGGCGGCGAAAGTGACGCTGCCCCAGATCCAGCGCGCGCGCTCGCTCAGCCAGCCGACCGGGATGCCACTGTCCTCGCGCGCCCGGACCCAGGCGATGAGGCCATAGAGGTTGAGGACGAGGAAAAAGCCCTGCAGCAGCATGTCGCTGTACAATTTCGCTTCGAAGAAGACGAAGGCGTAGAGGCTGACCGCGACGAGCGCGAAAGGGTAGTTCCACACGCTGCGAAGCGCGACGAGCGCGACATTGATGAGGACCAGCGCGGCGGCCAGCCATTCGATCCAGCTCATGCGGGCGCCTCATCGCTCCGCGCGCGCGTCCACAGACCGTCGCGGCTGATCCGCCGCTCCGGCGGACGGCGAAGCACCGACCAGCCGGCGCGCGCAACCCACCCGAGCTTGGCGAGACGCGAAGTCCCCGCGCGGTGGTCCCACGCATGATCGCCGCGCGCCCGCACCTCGCGCGCGATGTCGCCATAGATGCCGGCGGCGGCGAGCACCGCCCAGCGGCTGCGCGGAGGCAGCTTGCGCGCGCCCCAGCGCGCCGACGCCTCATATTCCCCGGCCATTTCGGCGAGCCATTTCGCCATGACCGCAAGCCGCGAACGATAGGCGGGGTGCATATGCTGGCCGGGTGGAATGTCGAGTTCGACCATCCAGTCGACGGGCAGGTAGCAGCGATCGGCGGCAGCATCCTCGGCGACGTCGCGCGCAATGTTTGCGAGCTGGAAGGCGATGCCGAGGTCCGAGGCGCGGTCGAGCGTGGTTGTATCCTTGGGGTCGATCCCCATCACCAGCGCCATCGCGACGCCGACGGCGCCCGCGACATGATAGCTGTAGCGCAGCAGGTCGGCCTCGCTGCGCGGACGCCAATCCTTCGCGTCAAGCTCGAAGCCCGCGACGATGTCATCGATCACGGAGCGTGGAATAGCGATTTCGGTCAGCAGCAGCCCGAGTGCGTCGAACGCGGGCTCGCCCGTCGGTTCGCCCGCGAACGCCTTGTCGGTCTGCGCGCGGATATGGGCGACCGCAGCGGCGGGATCTTGTCCCGGCCGCATCGTCCCGCCATGATCCTGCCCGTCGGTCAGGTCGTCGGCGGCGCGGCACCAGGCGTAAAGCAGCCAGACGCGCTCGCGGGTGATCCGGTCGAAGAGCTGGCTGGCGAGCGCGAAGCTTTTCGATCCGCGCGCGATGCTGTCGTGCGCGAAACCGTGGAGGGCATGTGCGTCATAGGCCCCCCCGTCGATCATTACAGATTTTCGGCCTTCATCGCGAAGATCGTCTGGTGCGGAACGTAAGACGCCATCTTGTCGAGCAGCTCGTCGAGGCCCGCGTCGACGATCATGATCCCGGCATGCGCGGGGCGGATGAAGCCGACCTCGACCATCTTGCGGTTGAACGCGATCAGCTCGTTGTAGAAGCCCGCCGCGTTCAGCACCCCCACCGGCTTGCTGTGATAGCCGAGCTGCGCCCAGCTGATCGCTTCCCACAATTCGTCCATCGTGCCGACGCCGCCGGGAATGGTCAGAAAACCGTCCGAAAGGTCGGTGAACATCTTCTTGCGCTCGTGCATGCCACTGACGACGTGGAGCTCGGTGCAGCCGCGATGCGCGACCTCGGCACCGACGAGTGCCTCGGGGATGATCCCGATGACCTCGCCACCGGCTTCCAAGGCGCTGTCGGCGACCGCGCCCATCAGCCCGAGGCGGCCGCCGCCATAGACGACGCCGATCCCGCGCTCCGCGAGCGTGCGGCCGACGTGGCGCGCGGTTTCGATATAGATTGGATCTTCGGGGGTCGCGGACCCGCAATAGACGGCAAGGCGTTTCATCGCTTCGTGGCTTTCACAAATTCCATTCGGGCTGAGCTTGTCGACGTCCCGCCCTTTTCTTCCGCTGCCTTTGAAGGAAGAACGGCCCTTCGACAAGGCTCTCCCGAGCGCCTGCAAGGCAGTCGAGTGGCTCAGGGCGAACCGATGTTTGTTATTCGAGCATCAGCGCCGCCGTCGCCTTCGCGCTCCCCACCACCCCAGGGATTCCCGCGCCCGGATGGGTGCCGGCACCAACAAAATAGAGATTTGCAAGCTTGTCGTCGCGATTGTGGGCGCGGAACCACGCGCTCTGCCACAGCACAGGCTCGAGGCTGAAGGCGCTGCCCAGATGCGCCGACAGGTCGCGGCCGAAATCGGTGGGAGCGCAATGGAAACGGGTGACGAGGTTGGCGCGGAGGCCGGGGGCGACGCGGCGCTCGACCTCGTCGAGGATCGCGTCGGCGAAGCGCGCGCCGAAATCGCCGTCCCAGTCGGGCTGCGTCTTGCCGAGATGCGCGACGGGCGCGAGCGCGTAGAAGGCCGAATGGCCGGGTGGCGCCATCGCCGGATCGGTGATGCTGGGATGGTGGAGGTAGAGCGAGAAATCCTCAGGCACCTTGCCACCGTATATGTCGCTCAGCAGGCCTTTGTAGCGCGGACCGAAGAGGATGCTGTGGTGCGCGATGTCCGGATAGTCGCCCTTCACGCCGAAATGGACGACGAAGAGCGAGGGCGACCAGCGCTTGCGGGCGAGGCTCTTTGCGACCTTCCGCCCACGCGGATGGTCGAGCAGATCCTTGTAACTGTGCATCAGGTCGCTGTTGCACGCGATCATGTCGGCGGCGGCGCGCCAACCGCTTTGTGTTGTCACCGCGGTTGCTCGATCCCCCACGGCGTGGATCGACGTGACCGGATCGGCGAGGCGCAATTCTCCGCCAAGCCTCTGAAATAGAGCGACCATTCCGCCAACGAGCGCATTGGTACCGCCGCGCGCGAACCAGACCCCGCCATCCTTTTCGATCGTGTGGATGAGCGCATAGATGCTGCTCGTCGTCATCGGATTGCCCCCGACGAGCAGGGTGTGGAACGACAGCGCCTGCCGCAGCCGCTCGTCGCGAACATAGGAGGAAACGATTGAATAAACGCTGCGCCACGCCTGGTATTTCATCAGCGCGGGCGCAGCTTTGATCATCGACGCGAAGTCGAGGAAGGCGACCGCGCCGAGCTTCACATAGCCCTGTTCGTACACGCCTTTCGAATAGTCGAGGAAGCGGTCGTAACCCGCGATATCGGCGGGGTTGAGCTTCGCGATTTCGGAGCGGAGCGCGGCCTCGTCGTTCGAATAGTCGAAGTTGGTGCCGTCGGGCCAGTTGAGGCGGTAAAAGGGCGTGACGGGGACGAGATCGACGTCGGCCGCCATGTCCTGTCCACTGAGCGCCCACAGCTCCTGCAGGCACGGCGGGTCGGTGATCACCGTCGGCCCCGCGTCGAAAGTGAACCCGTCGTGTTTCCAGTGGTACGCGCGCCCGCCAGGCTTGTCGCGCGCCTCGACGATCGTCGTTTCGACCCCGGCCGATTGCAGCCGGATCGCGAGCGCGAGCCCGCCGAATCCGGCGCCGATGACGATCGCGCGGCGGGTCATTTCCAGTCCAATCTCGAAAGCGCCGCAATCGCGCGGCCGACGGGTACGGGCGGTTTGCCCGACAATATCCTGAGCTTGTCGGCGGCGTTCGGCCGTCCGGCATAGAAGCGCGCGATCAGGCCCGGTGACAGGCGATAGAAGCGCTCGAAGATGCGGTAGCGTTCGGCGGGTTCGGCGGCGCGGAAGAGCATCGCGCCGAGCATGCGATAGAAGCGCTGGCGGCGCCAGGATGCTGCGGCGCGATCGCGCAATAGGATCGGCAGATCGGCACTGCCGATCAGATCGGGCAGCGCCGCGGCAGTTCGCACGGCATCGGGCAGCGAATATCCCGTGAGGGCATGAAACACCCCGGCGCGCACGCCGATCCGCGCGGTGCGGTCCGATTCGGGCCAGAGGCGGTCGAAATCGCCCGCGACGACCACCGGGAGCACGCCGGTTTCCTCGCGCGTGGTCGCGGTCACATTCCATTGGCGCCGCGCCGCATAGTCGGCGATCCGGTCACGGACCGCCGCAACGTCGAGATCGGGGCTGTCGCTATAATAGGTGTCCTCGACGAAGATCGTCTCGGCATCGAACGGGAGCAGATAGACGAAGCGGTAGCCGTCCAGCTGGTCGACGGTAGCATCCATCACGAGCGGGCGGTCGATGCCATGCCCGCCCTCGACGGTCAGCGCCTGGCCGACGAATTTCTGCCAGCCGCAATCAATGCCCGAAAGCTTGCCCGCGCCGCGCGCGTCGATGACATGCTTCGCCGAAAGCCGCCCGCCGCGCGCGAGCAGCAGATGGTCGGGCGCGACATGCTTGGCCTTGTCGGCGATGATGCGGCCCTCGGGCAGCGCCACCGCGACCGCCTCGGCCAACGCTTCGCCGGTAATGCTCTTATACCCCATGCGCAGCGTCCGGGCGTGCGCGGGGAAAGCGACGTCGTACCGATCCCAATGATACCGGACGAGCGGTGCGACGAGCCAGCGGTCGCGCTTCGCAATGTCGCTGTCGAAGAAGGACCAGATATGATTGCCGCCGATCGGGCCGGGCTCGACCAGCCGGACGTCGAGGCCCGGCCGCTTTGCCGCGAGCGCGAGCGCCGCGAGCCCGCCCGCGAGCCCGCCGCCGACGATCGCTATGTCACAAGAGTCGGTGTTCGACGCGGCCATGCGTCCGCCCTAGCCGCAGCGCGCGCGGGCGGCTATCGCTTCGTGCATGGCGGCGATCCTTTTCTCCGCGCTCGCGATGACGCTGATTGTCGGGGTGCGCTATCTGATCAGCAGCGGCGGCTTCGCGCTGGCGACGCGGATCAGGCATCCGGGCCTCTATCGCGGGCTGGAACACCAGATGAGGCGCGAGATCGGCTGGAGCCTTGCGAGCGCCGCGATCTACGGCATTCCGGCGGGCGTCGTCGCCTGGGGATGGCAGGTGCACGGCTGGACGCGCATCTACACCGACGTTCACGCTCTTCCGCTCTGGTATTTGCCGGTCAGCCTGCTCGCCTATCTGATGCTCCACGACACATGGTTTTACTGGACGCACAGGCTGATGCACCGGCCCCGCTGGTTCCGCATCGCGCATGCGGTGCACCATCAGAGCCGCCCGCCGACCGCGTGGGCGGCGATGAGCTTTCACCCGGTTGAGGCGATCACCGGCGCCGTGGTCATCCCGGCTTTGGTGTTCCTGATCCCGATCCATGTCGCGGTGCTGGGGCTGGTGCTGACGATCATGACCGTGATGGGTGTCGGCAATCATATGGGATGGGAGATGTTCCCGCGCGCGCTGGTGCATGGACCCGCGGGGCGCTGGCTGATAACCGCGACGAATCACGAGGCGCATCACGCCGCCTATCGGGGGAATTATGGGCTCTATTTCCGTTTCTGGGACAAGGCGTGCGGCACGGATATCGGGCTCGGTTCTTTTGCCGCTGCTGCTGACCGCCGCGAGCGCGCCGCCGACGGTTGACGTCAGCGTCACCGGCCTGCGCAACGACAAGGGCCAGATTCTCGTCTGCCTGACCACGAACCCCAAGGCTTTCCCCGATTGCAGCAAGGACAAGGCCTCGGTGCGGATGGCGGTCAAGGCGGTCGACGCCGGCAATTTTGTGATCCACGCGCCCGCCGACGGCACCTATGCGATCGCGGTGGTGCATGACGAAAATGCCAACAACAGGATGGATATGGCGCTGTTCCTGCCGAAGGAAGGCTTCGGCTTCTCGCGCAACCCGGCGATCGGCATGGGGGCCCCGAGCTTCAAGTCGGCGAGCTTCGTGGTGACGGGCGACACGCGCCAGTCCATCCGGATGAAATATATGCTGTAGGCAAGCCCCGGCGAGCGATGGCGCCATGCGACGGATCTTTCGTGTTTCGCGCGAAGGCACAAAGGCGCAAGGAAGAGGACAAAAGAGGAGAAAATATCGATGCGCAAGCCCGTCTGCTTCGGCGCCAGCCTTCTCATTCTCGCCGCCCAGCCCGCCTTCGCCGGGCAAGCGACCGCAGAAACCGAATCCGCTTCCGCCCCGGCCTCGGCAATGGGCAGCGCGCGGCTGGGGCCCGAGCGCCGCTTTACCGGTGCCGACCTCTTCGACCTCGCCATCGCGTCCGATCCGCAGATCAGCCCTGACGGCCGCCGCATCGCCTATGTGCGGCGGCAGAATGACATCATGACCGACCGCGCGGTCGGCTCGATCTGGCTGATCGATACGACCACCGGCGAGGAAATCCCGCTGGGCGCCAATGAAGGCGCAACCTTCGCGCCGCGCTGGTCGCCCGACGGCGGACGTCTCGCCTATGTCTCGACCGCGGGCGGCTCGGCGCAACTCTGGGTGCGCTGGATGAGCGGCGGCGAAGTCGTTCGTCTCACCGGCCTGCCGACCCCGCCCTCCGCGCTCGCCTGGTCGCCCGACGGCCGCTCGATCGCCTATACGATGCTGGTCAAGGACGATGAGCCGAGCTTCGGCAGCGCGCCGAAGAACAAGCCCGAGGGCGCCAAATGGGCCGAACCGCTCGAGGTCCACGACCTCCTTGCCTTCAAGGCCGACGGCGAGGGATTCCTCGAGCCCGGTTTCGAGAAGATATTCGTCGTTCCCGCGACCGGCGGTTCGCCGCGCCAGCTGACCTTCGGCCCCTATCACGACACCGGCCCCTTGAGCTGGTCGCGCGAGGGCCGCACCCTCTATTTCAGCGCGAACCGCAAGCCCGATTGGGAGCGCGACCCCGTCGAGAGCGAAATCCACGCGCTCGACGTCGCGAGCGGCGCGGTCACCGCGCTCACCGACCGCAACGGTCCCGATGCGAATCCGCTCGTTTCGCCGGACGGCTCGAAAATCGCCTACCTCGGCTTCGACGACAAGCTGCGCGCCTATGAGAACACCCGGATCTACGTCATGAACCGCGACGGATCGGGCAAGCGCAGCCTGACCGCAAACTGGGATTACAGCGTCGATGCGATCCAGTGGGCCGCCGACAGCAAATCGGTTTACGCGCAATATGACGGTCATGGCGAAACCAAGGTCGCGCGCATCGGCCTCGACGGCTCGGCACGCACCGCTGCGACCGGCCTTTCGGGCGGTGGGCTCGACCGGCCCTATACCGGCGGCAGTTTCAGCGTGTCGGATGGCGGCGCGATCGCCTTCACCGGCGGCACCGCGCAGCGCCCCGCCGAGGTACAACTCGCGCGCGGGGGCAGCGCGCGCATTCTGACCGACCTCAACCGCAGCTTGCGCGAGGTGAAATCGCTCGGCGCGGTGCGCAAGATCACCGCCGCCTCCAGCCACGATGGCAAGACGATCGAGGGCTGGCTGACCCTCCCACCCGGCTATCGCGAGGGACAGCGCGTGCCGCTGATCCTCGAAATCCACGGTGGGCCGTTCGCGGCCTATGGCGGTCATTTCTCGACCGACAACCAGCTTTACGCCGCCGCTGGCTATGCCGTCCTCTCGGCCAACCCGCGCGGTTCGACCAGCTACGGCGCGGCCTTCGCGAACGAGATCGACAAGGCCTACCCGGGCAATGATTATTTCGACCTCATCAGCATCGTCGATCGCGCGATCGAACTCGGCATCGCCGACCCGCAAGCACTCTTCGTCACCGGCGGTTCGGGCGGCGGCGTGCTGACCAGCTGGATCGTCGGCAAGACCGACCGTTTCAAGGCGGCGGTCGCGCAAAAGCCGGTGATCAACTGGACGTCGCAGGCGCTCACCGCCGACGGCCCCGGCTTCTTCGGCCCCTATTGGCTGGGCGCCGAGCCGTGGGAAAAGCCCGACCTCTACTGGTCGCTTTCGCCGCTGTCGCTCGTCGGAAATGTGAAGACCCCGACCTTGATCATCGTCGGCGCCGAGGATTATCGCACCCCGGTCAGCGAGTCAGAGCAATATTATACCGCGCTCCGCCTGCGCGGTGTGC
This sequence comes from Sphingopyxis sp. Geo48, assembly GCF_949769155.1. Taxonomy (NCBI): domain Bacteria; kingdom Pseudomonadati; phylum Pseudomonadota; class Alphaproteobacteria; order Sphingomonadales; family Sphingopyxidaceae; genus Sphingopyxis; species Sphingopyxis sp. Geo48. The sequence goes on from NZ_CATKPA010000005.1 coordinate 159,094, forward strand.
CGACCGCGCTGATCAAGGTGCCCGGCGCCAGCCACGGCGGGATCGCCGCGCGCCCGTCGCAGTCGGCCGCGAAAGCATCGGCGATCCTCGCCTGGTTCGAGAAGTACAAGAAAGGCTGGTCGCCGCCGCCGACGGACGACTAGGGTCCGCGTCACAAGCCTGTCATCACGAGGGCATAGCCCGATCCGGCATCCGATTCCGGAGCGAGGCAAGCGCATGAACGCAACCGCCGCCGACACCCCGAACCGTTCGGGACTGCAAATGGCGACGATCCGCAACGTCGTAATGGCGTGGGTGCTCTTGCTTCCGGTTTCGATCCTGCTCTCGGGCGTGCTATACATGCTTTTGTCTGCCATCTTCTAAAGGATCAGGGCCACGGCAACGCGCGGAGACACGCCGGCCGCTCCGGACTTCGGGGCCATCGTGATGCAGCCCGGGCTGATCTGGGCCTGCGCGCGCACCGGCGAAGGCACCGCGCTGATCGACGAATGCGAGGCCTGCGCCGACGCTAGCTTTCGCTGGCTCCACCTCAATCTTGCCGACGATCGCACCCAGCGCTGGCTCGACCGCTCGATCAAGCTCCCCGAGCCGATCCACGAATTGATGCTCGCGCGCGAAACGCACCAGCAGGTGATCGTCGAGGACGGTGTCGTCGGCCTCGTCCTTCAGGACTTCGAGCGTGAGTTTGACGTCGCGCAGACGTCGCAGATCGGTGCGCTGCACATCGTCATCACCCCCGATGTGATGCTCACCGGCCGCTACCATCCGATCCATTCGGCCGACATCATGCGCCAGCGCATCGCCGCGGGCTTCGACGTCTGCGACGGCGCCGACGCGCTCGGCCTCGCGATCGGGACAATGGTCGACGGGCTCAGCGAGCATGTCCATGCGCTGTCGGCCGACATCCAGACCGCCGAGGACGAGTTTCTCAACGAACGGATGAGCCCCGCGACACGCGACCTCATCGCGGTGCGCCGCCGCGGCGCGCGGCTTCACCGCCTCGTCGCAGGGATGCGCGCGACGCTCGTCCGGCTCGAACGCGACCCCGACCTTCCGCCGCTGTTCGCCCCCGTCGCCGAGCGCCACGTCCAACGCCTCCACGCGCTCGACACCGACGTCGCGAGCACGCAGGCGCAGCTCCGCCAGCTACGCGACGAACTCGACCTGCAGGCCGCGCAAAAGACCAACCAGAATCTCTACTTCCTCTCGGTGATCAGCGCGCTGCTGCTCCCCGCGACGCTCGTCACCGGCTTCTTCGGGATGAACACCGGCGGGCTCCCCTTCGCGCATACCGAGGCCGGAACCTTTGTCGCGGCGATGGCGGCAGTGGCCTCTTCGGCGGCAACCTGGCTGCTTCTCCGCCGCCGTCCCTGAATTTCTTCTGTCCGAATTCAATGGCTTGGACAGTATCATAAATTCAATCGCACACGATTCAATCGCGCCCCATTGACTAGACGGCGCGACTCGCATATTTAGATCGCATCCGATATAACCGGATACGATCTAAATCCAGAAAGGTGTTCTAAAATGGCTGACAAGACTCTCTTCACCGGCACCACCCACGTCAAAGGCGGCGCCGAAGGCTATGCGCGCAGCACCAACGGCGTGCTCGACATCCAGCTTCCCGAGCCGCACCCTGCCGCCGAAAATCTCTTCGCCGCCGCCTGGTCGGCCTGCTTCCTCGGCGCGCTCGGCCTCGCCGCCCAGCAGAAGAAGGTCGCACTGCCGGTGACGCCGGAGATCGACACGACGATCGACCTGCTTCACAAGGACGGCGGCTTCGTCCTTCGCGCCCGCCTCGACGTGCAGGTTCCGGGCATCGACAGCGCCGTCGCGCAGGAACTGATCGAGGCCGCGCACGCGATCTGCCCCTATTCGAAGGCGGTTGCCGGCAACATCGACATCGAACTGACGCTGGCGGAACCCGCCCTCGTCTGACCCCGGCTTGCCGGGCGGCGCCGTCCCCTCCCCCAGCGCCGCCCGGTTGGCAAGCGGGTCTTGCGATCTTATCGTGTCCGACCGAACAGCCTTGGAGAGGACCATGATGACCACGCCCGCGACCCCCAAATCCCCTCCGCTCAGCGACTATCTCTGTTTCGCGGTCTATTCGGCGAACCTCGCCTTCGGGCGCGCCTACCGGCCGGTGCTCGAACCGCTCGGGCTCACCTACACACAGTATGTGGCACTTGTCGCATTGTGGGAGCAGGACGATCAGACGGTCGGGAGCCTTGGCGAAAAGCTGTTCCTCGAATCGAACACGCTGACCCCGATCCTCAAGAAGCTCGAACAGACGGGCTTCGTCGAACGCCGCCGCGATCCCGCCGACGAGCGGCAGGTCCGCATCCGCCTGACAGCGAAGGGCCGCGACCTGCAGAATGAATGTATCGGCGACAAGCTGATCGAGGCAACAGGACTCGGCGACGATTTCGTCAGGGTGCAAAAGGCGATCGCCAATCTGCGCGACAATCTGCTGGCGTCGACTGCGCCCTGATCGCGTGCGCAGCGCCCATGGCGCCAGAGTCGCGCTCCTGTGCCAGCACGGCGGTTCACAAATGCGGCCGCGCTGGCTAGGCTGCACAATCCATAAATGTTCGTGTTCGCCCGCGAAGGCGGGCCATCTCCGGCCGGCGCCATTATGATCCGGAGGGAGATGGAACCTCGCCTTTGCGGGCACACATATCGACCGAAAGCCCTGGATGACCCGACTCCCTGCCATCTGCCTCGCCGCTCTCCTCGTTGCCTCCCCCGCTGGCGCGCAGGAGATCAGAGCCTCGAATCTGACCGAAACCGTCCGCACCCTCGCCTCCGACCAGTTTCAGGGCCGCGCGCCCGGGACGGTTGGCGAGGAACGCACGATCGGCTATCTGATCGGCCGATTGCAGGCGCTCGGGCTTGAACCTGCAGGGACCAACGGCGGCTGGACGCAGCCTGTCCCCCTCCTCCACACCGCGCTCGGCGAGCCTTCGAAACTCGCCTTCGCGCGCGGGGGCGCGACAACCCCGCTCGTGCAGGGCACCGATATCTATGTCTCGACACTCCAGCCGGCCGACGTTGCGGCCGTCGCAAATGCGCCGTTGGTGTTTGTCGGCTATGGCGTCACCGCGCCCGAACGCGGCTGGGACGATTTCAAGGGCGCCGACCTCAAGGGCAAGGTCGCGGTCTTCCTGATCAACGACCCCGACTTCGTCGCCGCGAAGGGCGAGGACAGCGCGGGCAAGTTCGGCGGACGGACGATGACCTATTACGGCCGCTGGACCTACAAATTCGAGGAAGCGGCGCGGCGCGGCGCGATCGCCGCTCTGATCGTCCACGACAGCGACGGCGTCGGCTATGGCTGGAACGTCGTCAAAAGCGGCGGCGGCGAAAACTATGGCCTCGTCGTCCCGCCCGAGCAGCGGACGAGCCTCGCCTTACAAGGCTGGATTTCGGGCGAGACTGCGACGAAGCTCTTTGCCGACGCCGGACAGGATCTCGCGAAGCTCCGCACCGCCGCGCGGCGCAAGAATTTCAGGCCCGTCGATCTCGGTACCCGCTTCGATGCCGAGGTGCCGGTGAAGCATGAAGTCGTGCAAAGCCAGAACGTCCTGGCGAAAATCCCCGGCACGAAGCGGCCGAACGAAGTCGTGATGTATGGCGCGCACTGGGATGCCTATGGCGAGGGCAAGCCCGACGAGCAGGGCCGGATCTATCGCGCGGGGGCCAACGACGACGCGCTCGGCGTGGCGGGGCTGTTCGAGATCGCGCGCAATTTCAAGGCCGCGCCGCCGCCCGACCGCACCATCCTCTTCGCCTTCTGGACCGCCGAGGAGCGCGGCCTGCTGGGTTCGGAAGCCTATGCGCAGAGCCCGCTGTATCCGCCCGAGACGACCGTCGCCAATCTGGGCCTCGACATCCTTCAGACCGCAGGCCGTGCGAAGGACGTCATCCTCGTCGGCAAGGGCCAGGGCACGCTGGAGGACGATCTCGCGCGCCTCGCCGCGAAGCAGGGCCGAACGGTGAGCGTCGAGAGCCTCCCCGAACGCGGCCTCTTCTACCGCGCCGACCATTTCAGCATGGCGAAACGCGGCGTCCCCGTCCTGTTGATGATGGGCATCGCGGGCACCTCTGACCTGGTAAGCGGCGGGAAGGACGCGGGCCAGAAGTGGGTCGATGACTATACCGGCAAATGCTATCACCAAGCCTGCGACGCATGGGACGCCGGTTGGAACCTCGACGGTGCGATCGAGGATATTTCGGTTTTCTACGGGATCGGCGACGAACTTGCGCGCTCGGGTAAATGGCCCGGCTGGAAAGCGGGTAGCGAATTCAAGGCGGTCCGCGACGCGAGCGCGGCAACGCGAAACTGAAAGACGCCGCGCCTTTTCGGTCAGAAAAGCCCCGGCAACTCGCGCTGGGCCGCACGCGGGGTTTGCGCGATCAGCATTTCAGGCTCGGCCGCCAGTGCCCTCCCGCCGCGCGCGAGCGCGCCCGCCGACGCCTCGGCGATACGCGCGGTGCAGGCGTTGCCCGCGAGAAAGTCGATCGCGGCGCGCACCGAGGCTTCGCGCGGATCACCGAGCGGGAAGGACGGGTCGTCCGCCGCCGCGCAGCTGTTCGATATCTTGGGCGCGAGCCCGCCATAATAATCGCTCTGCCCCGTCGCATTGCCTGTCGCGAAGGCGATGACGCGGATGCGATCGTCGCATTCGGCCTTGTCGAGCGCGATCTGGCCGACCGGCTTGCCATAAGTGTTGCTGCCGACGAGCGTCATGTCGGTGCCGAGATAAGGCAGCATCCCGTTGATCACGAGTTCCGATGCCGAGGCGGTCGAGCCGGTGCCGATAAAGGCGATACGCGTCGGCGCGATCGATTGCGGCCTGGCTTCGAAGAAATGCCGGTCGTTCTCGGCCGATTTCGACGGACGGAAAAGCGTCTGCGAAAACAGCTCCGACGCCGTGCGATTCCGTCCGAGCAGGTCGCCCATCAGCTCCGCCGTGCTGACCAGCCCGCCGCCATTATAGCGGAAATCGATCACCACATCGGTGATCCCCTGGTTGCGGAAATTCAGGAACGCGCTTTCGAGCTGGGGGTCGGCCGAGCGGATGAAGGTGCGCAGGTTGATATAGCCGTAGTTGCGGCCGTTTTCGCTGATCACCTTGGCGCCATAGCGGTCGGACACCGGGTCGATGTCATAGTCGGCCTTGGTGACCGACACCTCGCGCGTGCCCCCGCCCGCGTCGACGATCCGCAGTACGCGGGTGACACCGGGATCGCTCGGCCCCAGCGCGTTGGTGATGCCCGCGGTGCCTTCGCTCGCGACGATCGCGGCGATCGTCCGGATATTCGACGTCGCCGTTCCGATCCCGACGATCTGCGTGCCGCGGTCGATACCGGCGGCAAAGGCGGGCGCGCCCTCATAGGCCTCGAGGATCGTGACGCGCTGGAGCGATGCATCGTAGCTGAGCCGTACCCCGAAACCCGCGCTCGACCCGCTGTTGTAGAAGGCATTCTCCTCGGCGATTGAGGTGATGTAGGTGAAATAGCGGTCCTTGCCGAGCGCGCGCGCCGGCGCGACCAGAGCGTCGATATAGGATTGGACGTCGGAATAGCCCACTGGATTCGCGCTGCTCGCGACATCGCCGGGGAACAGATACCATTCGTCGATCACCGCCTTGGCGAACGCCTGCCGCGCGGGCAGGCCGCAACTTGCGGTGGGGGCGGGAGTCGGGCTCGGCGTCGGCGTCACAGTGACCGGGCCGCTGCTTCCGCTGCCGCCTCCACCCCCGCCGCACGCCGAGAGCATCAGCGCCGCGAGCACCGTGCCCGCGACCGACCGCCTTGACCCGTTCATTCGCATGTCTCCCCAGTACGACCCAATATTATCTGTTGTGACCTATATCGCCGATGAACCTCAACCATCCTCTCCGGTATCCGTGCTTCGTCCCTTGAACCCCTGCGCGATGACGTAGAGTTCGGGCGATCCCTTGCGGCTCGCGGGCGGCTTCGCGTGCTTCACCGTCGCGAAGTTGCGTTTGAGGACGGTCAGCAGCTCGCGGTCGGCGCCGCCGGCGAAGACCTTGGCAACGAAGGCGCCGCCCGGCTGGAGATTCCGGACCGCAAAGTCGGCGGCGGTCTCTGCGAGCGCGATGGTCCGCAAATGGTCGGTCTGCGGATGGCCGACGGTGTTCGCCGCCATGTCCGAAATGACCAGGTCGGGCGCGCTGCCCAGCGCCTCGATCAGCGCATCAGGCGCGGCGTCGTCCATGAAATCCATCTCGAGGATCTCGACACCTTCGATCGGCTCGCACGGAAGCAGGTCGATTCCGGCGACGCGCGCGCGCGGGTTCGCCTTACGCACGACCTGCGACCAGCCGCCGGGGGTGATCCCCAGATCGACGACTGCGCGCGCTTTCTTGAGCAAGCCGAATTTCTCGTCGAGTTCGATCAGCTTGTACGCGGCGCGCGAACGATAGCCTTCGGCCTGCGCACGCCGGACATAGGGGTCGTTGAGTTGCCGCTGCAGCCAGCGCGTCGACGACGCGGTGCGCCGCCGTGCGGTCTTCACCCGCTCGTGCAAGCCGCCACGGCCGCCCGAGCGGCCGCCTCCCCCCGCGCCCTTGCTCATTTGCGATGCTCGCGCCGGGTCACGGGCACGTCGCGGCCCTGCATCGCCAGCGTGCGCAGGATGCCCTCGCGGATACCGCGGTCGGCGACCCCGACACGCGCGGCGGGCCACAGGTCGATGATGCTTTCGAGGATCGCGCAGCCCGCGACGACCAGATCGGCGCGCTCGCGCCCGATGCACGCGATGTCGGCGCGGTCGTCGAGGCTCGCTTCGGCGAGGCGGCGGCTGATGTCGCGCATCGCATCGGCGGGGACCGCGAGCCCGTCGACCGCGCGGCGGTCGTAGCGCGGCAGGTTGAGGAACACGCTGGCCAGCGTCGTCACCGTGCCGCTGGTGCCGAGCAGACGGAGCGGCTGGCCGGTGAAGCGTGTCGCGCGGTCGGCGAAGGCGGCGAAGGCGCTCTGCGTGACTTCGCGCATCCGCGCATAGCTCGCCTGCCGCGCGGGCAGGCTGTCTTCGCCCGGCGCCGCATGCTCGGTCAGCGAGACGACGCCCCAGGGCACGCTGATCCAGTCGTGAATCTTGACGTCCTGGTCGGACACGTCGACGTGCATCAATTCGGTCGAGCCGCCGCCGATGTCGAAGATCAGCGCGGGTCCGTCGCCCGGCTCCATGAGATTGTGGCACCCGAGCACGGCGAGTCGCGCTTCCTCGGCAGCGGAGATGATGTCCAGCGCAATCCCCGTCTCCCGCTTGACGCGGGCGGCGAGTTCGGCGCCGTTCGAGGCGCGTCGGCACGCTTCGGTCGCGACCGCACGCGACAGGGTGACGTGGCGGCGGCGGAGCTTGTCGGCGCAGATCGCGAGCGCGGCGACGGTGCGGTCCATCGCCGCGTCGCTGATCCGTCCGGTCGCGTGCAACCCTTCGCCCAAGCGCACGATCCGCGAAAAAGCGTCGATCACGACAAGTTCGCCGTCCTGCGGACGCGCGATCAGCAGCCGGCAATTGTTGGTCCCGAGATCGATGGCGGCATAGCTGCGGGGCCGGACAACCGGCACCGGACGGGACGGAGAATCCCCTTTTTGAATTCGCTTCGCCGGCGGACCGGGCCGCGGCGATCGCCCTGATGGCGCTGCCATTTGCCGCATGGCTATGTTGACCTGTCTCAATCACGCGTCCGCGCGAAGCCGCGAACGTGCACTTGACGTCAAACTAGGCGGCGCCAGCCCCGTTGGCAACCCCGCCCCCTGCACGCAGCAAAACCCCGCCCGGCGGCAGCCGGACGGGGCAAAGGGAGGGAAGAGACTTTATTGGGGTTCGGGTCTGCTTAGCGGCAGCCGTCATTACCCTTGTCGATCGCGCGGCCGGCGATCGCGCCTACGGCCCCGCCGATGATCGTGCCGACGGTCTTGTCGCCGCGGCCTGCGATCTCGTGGCCGGCGAGGCCGCCCGCGATCGCACCGATCACGGTTCCGCCGGTGCCATTGTCGCACTGGCGATAGTTACGGCGGCTGCCCTGATAATAGCGGCGATCGTTACGATAATCGCGGCGGTCATAGCGGTCGCCGCGGCGGTCGTAGCGATCATAGCGACGATGGTCGCGATCATAGCTCGCCGAATAGGCGTCGTAGCCGCCATTGTAATAGCCCGGCTGCGCTGCCGCCGGTGCCGCCATGCCCAGCGTCGCGGTCGACATCAGGGCGGCGAGGGAGAGGGTCACCATCTTTTTCATCGTCATTCTCCTTCATCTTGTGTCAGCCCGTGTCGGGCAGTGGGTGGGTCGATGACGCTGTTCTGCCCGATTCGCTTTGAGCGAAGCCTGAACGCCGCTGTTGGCTAAGGTTCAGCTTTCATTGCCTTCCCCTTGCGCTTTTCCGTCGTTCGGCCCTATCGCCGCGCCGATGCGCCGCCTGTTCCTTGCCGCCCTGATATTCGTCGCCATCGGCCCTGTCCTTGGCACGCGGCAGGTGCGGCCCGTCGTCGACACCGCGCCGCAAGACATCGCGGTCCACGCACTCGGCCATCCGGCGGGCCGGGCCGGCGCGTTGCGGTTTGTTCGCGGCTGGCGGCTCAGCAGCTCCAACGCGATGTTCGGCGGCTTTTCATCGCTTGCCGTGACGGGGCCGGACCGGTTCCAGCTCATCGCCGACAATGGCTATTGGGCGCGCTTCGCGGTGCTGCCCGGCGACCGCGTCGCGGACGCGCGGATCGGCAAGATCCCGGTGCCCGGCGGCAATGTCGGGAAGAAGTCGAAAAGCGACGTCGAGGCGCTGCTCTTCGACCCGGCGACGGACCAAAGCCGGGTCGCGCTCGAATTTGTGAACGAGGTCTGGCGCCTCGATCCGACGCTTGGCCGGATCGAATCGCGCGCGGCGCTTCCGCGGCCGCACTGGCCCAAGAATAGCGGGCCGGAGGCGATGGCACGCTTGCCCGACGGGCGGATCGTCATCTTCTCCGAAAATGCCGACGACGACCCGCGCGGGTGCGAGGCGCTGCTGTTCGAGGGCGATCCTTCGGTCCCGGGGACGCGCGCGCAGCGTTTCTATTACGACGCGGAAGGCAAGGGTGCGGTCAGCGACGCGACGACGCTCCCCGACGGGCGCATTCTGCTCGTGCATCGGCGGGTGGGTTTCGATCCGGTGTTCACGACGACCGTCGCGATCGTCGATCCCGCCGACATCCGCCCCGGTGCCGTCCTGCGATCACGGACGATCGGGCGCGTGCCGGGGGCGCTCGCGGACAATTACGAAGGCGCGGCGGTAACGACCGATGGCGCCCGCATCTTTCTCTGGCTCGTATCGGACAACAATTTCAATCGCTGGCAGCGAAGCCTGCTCGTCCAGTTCGAACTCGTCGGCCTGCCGGTTCGCGCGCCGGACAGCAAAAAGGCCGCGCGGTAAACCGGCGGCCTCCTGCAATTCGAAAAACCCGGAAGGTCAGGCGGCCTTTTCGGCCAGCTTCTTCGTGACTTCCTTCTTCAGCTTGCGGGCGTTCGCCGAAAGCTGCTCGTCACCGGCCTTCAGCAGCCAGTTGTCGAGACCGCCATTGTGCTCGACCGAGCGCAGGCCGTGGGTCGACACGCGCAGCTTCACACCCTTGCCGAGCGCGTCCGACAGCAGCGTCACATTCTGCAGGTTGGGCAGGAAGGTGCGCTTGGTCTTGTTGTTGGCGTGGCTGACATTGTGGCCAATCTGGCGGCCCTTGCCGGTCAGTTCGCAAATGCGCGACATCGTCTTCTTCCTCGAATCAATGGGCGGCGTCCGGGGCGGGCCGAAAGGCTCCGAAAGGACCGGATGGGCCGGGAAAGGCGCGCGCTTATCGGCTTGCCGGAGATTCGTCAAGCGATTAGCGGGGACGAATGGCTCGATTTCCCCTTCCCCAACCGATGCGCCGCGCGCTCGACCTGGCGCAGATTGCCGCAGACTGGGGCGAAGTGCCCGTCGGCGCGGTGATCGTCAAGGATGGCCGCATCATCGCCGAGGGCCATAACCGCCCCCGCGAATCGCACGATCCGACCGCGCACGCCGAGATCGTCGCGATACGCGCCGCGGCGGCGAAAATCGGCAACGAGCGGCTCGACGGTTGCGATCTCTATGTCACGCTCGAGCCGTGCGCGATGTGCGCCGGGGCGATCGCGCACGCGCGAATCGCGCGCCTCTATTATGGCGCCGACGACCCGAAGGGCGGGGCGGTCGCCCACGGCCCGCGTACCTTCGCCCAGCCGACGATCCACCATAGGCCCGAGATTTACGACGGGATCGGCGCGGGCGAGGCGGCAACGCTGCTGAAGGACTTTTTCGCCGCGCGGCGGTGAGTCCGGCGCTGTCTGCCGAGGCCGGGAAGCGGCCACGCTTTCGTTGGTGATCGCGAGCTGGATTTTTCAAAGTTCAGGAAAGTTCAGCCTATGGCATCCTCGGTTCTGGAGATGGGGGTTGCCGGACGCATCGCGCCCGCCGCGCCTGCAAGCCGAACCGGGACCGCTTTTATCCGCCAGATGGAACAGCCGGAGGAAGGCTGGCACCGCGGGATAATGTAGGAAAGGCCTATTTGAAGGCGGTGGCGGCTTTGGGGTGGTTTCCAGACCTTCGTCATCGCGGACTTGATCCGGGATTCATTGCAGCGCCGAAGTCATGGATCCCGGATCAAGTCCGGGATGACGAAGAAAGGAATATCCGCCCTGTGGCGTAGCCATGGGGAGGGGGACCGTCGCCGCAGGCGATGGTGGAGGGGCCGCGACCTCGCGCCATTTGCCCCTTCGTCAGCGCTTCGCGCTGCCACCTCCCCATGGCTTCGCCACGGGGAGGAACCAAACGGCAACCTTCGGTCGAAACCGGCCCGTGCCGTATCGATCTGAGTGGGTTCACCCCTCCAGCACCTGCTCGACCCACTGCGGCACCAGCTCGGTCGCCGGGCCGTGGCGCGCCTCGTCGAACCAATGGCTGCCCTGGCTCGGCTCCATATTGAGCTCGAGCGTCAGCGCCCCCATCGCGCGCGCCTCGCGCACGAACCCCGCCGCGGGATAGACCGCGCCCGAGGTGCCGATCGACACGAACAGGTCGGCGCGATTGATGGCGTGGTAAATCTCGTCCATCCGGTACGGCATCTCGCCGAACCACACGATGTCGGGGCGCAGGTGGCCGCGCACGCCGCACGCCGGGCAGGCAGGCCGGTCGATCAACGGGCCGGTCCACGGCACATGCGCGTCGCAGCCGGTGCACCAGGCGGTCAGATGCTCGCCGTGCATATGGATGAGCCGTCTCGCCCCGGCACGCTCGTGCAAATCGTCGACATTCTGCGTGACGATCGTCAACTCGCCGGGCCACTTTGCGTCGAGCCGCGCGAGCGCCCGGTGCGCGGCGTTCGGCTGCTTCGTCTGGATCGCTTTGCGCCGCATGTCATAGAAGCGGAAAACGAGATCGGGGTCGCGTTCGAATGCCTCGGGCGTCGCGACATCCTCGACGCGATGCTGTTCCCACAGCCCGCCCGCGTCGCGGAAGGTGTCGATGCCGCTTTCGGCCGAAACGCCGGCGCCGGTCAGGATAACGATATTCTGGATCGGAGACATGCTGTCTCTCTAACCGTTCGGGTCGGGCGAAGTCGAGATACCCGTCGACATCGCGCCGACCTTCGGGGCGTCTCGACTTCGCTCGATGCGAGCGGCTAAGGGGGAGTGAAATCGAGGGGGCGTACCATGACCAGCATCGGCATTATCGGCAGCGAAGGGCGGATGGGCGTCGCGCTCGCCGCCGCGATCTCGGAGGCCGGACAGCGCGGCTGCGGCGTTGACAAGGGCGGCAACATCGTCCGCCTCGCCTCCGACAGCGACGTGCTTGTCGATTTCTCCTCACCCGCCGCGCTGGAAGCGACGCTCGATGCCTGCGTCGCCGCGAAGAAACCGATCGTGATCGGCACGACCGGGCTCGAGGAGCGCCACCATTACCTGATCGACGACGCCGCGCACGACATTGCGGTGCTCCAGACCGGCAACACCTCGCTCGGCGTCACCCTGCTCGCGCATCTGGTGCGCGAGGCGGCAGCGCGGCTCGATGCCGACTGGGATATCGAGATCGTCGAAATGCACCACCGCAAGAAGGTCGATGCGCCGAGCGGCACCGCGCTGCTCCTCGGCCAGGCCGCTGCCGAGGGGCGCGGGATCAGTCTCGCGACCTGCTCCGAACGCGGCCGCGACGGCCTCACCGGCGCGCGCGGGCACGGCAAGATCGGCTTCGCGTCCTTGCGCGGCGGGACCGTCGCGGGCGACCATGACGTGATCTTCGCGGGGCCGGAGGAGATGATCACCCTTGCGCACCGCGCCGAGAACCGGATGATCTTCGCGCGCGGCGCGGTTCGCGCGGCGCTGTGGCTAGTCCACCAGAAGCCCGGCCGCTACACGATGCCGCAGGTGCTGGGTCTCTGAACCCCGCTTGCGCGCTGCCTCTCCCTGTGTTCTATAGAAACAACACAGCTGGAGGACCGCCATGAGTTTCGATCCCGCCGCCGCGACCAAGGCCTATATCGACGCGCTCGGTCCCGAGGCGCTCGCCAAGGCCGCCGATTATACCCATGGCAGCGAATGGCTGAGTTTCTGGGGCGTTGTCGTCGCGGGGCTGGTCACATATCTTTTTGTGCGCTTGCGCATCCTCGACCGGATCGACGCAAAGCTAGGCAAGCGCGGTTTTGCGCTCCGCACCTTCCTTGTCTGCGCCGCCTTCCTGCTGCTTTCGGCGATCGTCACGCTGCCGTGGGATCTCTACACCGGCTGGTGGCGCGAAACCGCCTATGGCCGCACCAGCCAGCCGCTCGGCGATTATCTGGGGCAGGGCGCCATCAGCTTGGTCATCGGGGTTCTGCTCGGCGCGCTCTTCTTCCTCGGCATCTATGCGCTGATCCGGCGCGCGGGGAAGCGCTGGTGGATCTGGTCTGGCGGGCTCGCCGCCGCCGCGATTTCGCTGATCCTGCTGCTCGCACCGGTCGTGATCGAACCGCTGTTCAACGATTACAAGCCGGTGCCCGCGGGGCCGGTGCGCGATGCGCTGGTCGTCCAGGCGAAGGAGGCGGGGATCGACCCCGACCGCATCTACATGTTCGACGGCTCGCGCCAGTCGAACAATTTCACCGCCAATGTCTCGGGGCTCGGCCATTCGGCCCGCATCGCGATTTCGGACGTGGCGCTGAAGGGCGCCTCGCTCGACGAGGTGAAGGCGGTGACGGGGCACGAAATCGGCCATTATGTCCTCGGTCACGTGTGGATCATCGTGATCGTCTTTTCGTTGCTCGCGGTGCTGCTCTTCTTCCTCGCCGACCGGCTCTTTCCGCGCGTCGCGCGTGCGTTCGGCAGCGATGCGGGGATCGGCGATCCGCGCGGTTTTCCGGTGCTGATGTTCCTCCTCTCGCTCTTCGCCTTCCTCGCGCAGCCGGTGCTGAACACGCTGTCGCGCACCGACGAAAGCGCGGCCGACGCCTATTCGCTGCAGACTGTGAACCTGCCCGACGCGCTCGCCAGCGCGTTGGTCAAGACCGCCGAATATCGCAGCCCGCGCCCGAACGCGGTCGAGGAGTTCGTCTTCTATTCGCACCCTTCGGTCGAACGGCGCGTGCGCGCGGCGATGGAGTGGAAGGCGGCGCATCCGCCCGCGGACAAATGAAGCGTCGCTAAGAAGGCGGCGGGGCGCCACGGGGGCGGCGGGCGACCCGGCCCGCCGTCCGCGCGATCATTTCCTGAACTTGAGCTCGCGGATCAGGTAGCTGCCCAGCACCGTGCGATATTTCGCGCGATCTCCCGATTCGGCGACGAGTTGCGCATCGCTGCGCTGCATATAGGCGCGGTACGCCGCGTCGCGCTTTTCCTCTTCGGCCGCATCGGGCAGGCTCGGAAAGGATACGGCCAGCAACAGATCGGCTTCGCCCGGCCGCGAATTGAAATTGGAATAGACGGCGTAGCCGGTGATCCAGCCCTTCGACTTGGCGAATTCCTGCGATTTCCTCCATTTGTCCGCCAGATAATTGGCATAGTCCATCTCGCCGCCGTCGGCGATCTTGATCATCGAGACCTCGGTAAAATCGCCCGAGACGAGCGGGAAATCCTGCGCTGCGACAGGCGCCGTCGCGGCGCACGACAGCAGCGCGGCCAGCACGGCCGCTTTCCATTTTCCGGTCATTGATCTGCCCTCCAGGCCGGGTGAGGATCCCCGGACCCCCTTGTCCGGCGTACCCCGACGACGAACTCACCCGAGCAATCGATCTGACGACTCGCCTTCGGAGTGGACGGACCTTGTATCTTCGCTATGGGCGAGTCAAATAGCCCATTCGGGGTAGTTGGGGCGGGAGCGCGGGGCCATCAAAAAGGCCGATATCTTCGAATTCTACCGCCGCCTCGCCGAGCTGAACCCCAGCCCGGAGACCGAGCTGGAATTCGGCAATATCTACCAGCTGCTCGTCGCGGTGGTGCTTTCGGCGCAGGCGACCGATGTCGGGGTGAACAAGGCGACGCGGCGGCTGTTCGAGGAGGTGAAGACTCCCGAGCAGATGCTCGCCCTCGGCGAGGAGGGGCTCAAGCAGCACATCAAGACGATCGGGCTGTTCAACGCCAAGGCGAAGAATGTCATCGCGCTCAGCGAAATTCTCGTCCGTGATTTTGGCGGGGAGGTGCCCGCCGACCGCGACACGCTCGTCGAACTGCCCGGCGTCGGGCGCAAGACCGCCAATGTCGTGATGAACTGCGCCTTCGGAGCCGAGACCTTCGCGGTCGACACGCATATCTTCCGCGTCGGCAACCGCACGGGCCTTGCGCCCGGCAAGACGGTGCTTGCGGTCGAAAGGAAACTCGACAAGGACACGCCGGAGCCGTTCCGGGTCGGCGCGCACCACTGGCTGATCCTCCACGGCCGCTACATCTGCAAGGCGCGCACCCCCGAATGCTGGCGCTGCCCTGTCGAGGATCTCTGCCGCTACAAGCCGAAAACCCCCAAGCCTGGCGCGAAGAAAGCGAAGATGGCAGCCAAGCCCTGAACGTCATCGAAAGGAGCGCGGACCGCTCCCCCGGGGTCAGCCCCTAGACATTCTCGCGTCCGTCATTATATACCGCCCGTTATGGAAAGTACAATTGCCCCCCCCGTCAAGGGACGTCCGCGTGAGTTCTGCGTCGACAAGGCGTTGGCAGAAGCCTTGCACGTCTTCTGGGCGAAGGGCTATGACGGCGCGTCGATGACCGACCTTACCGAGGCGATGGGCATCACCAAGCCCAGCCTCTATGCCGCCTTCGGGAACAAGGAAGCCTTGTTTCACAAGGCGCTGGACCTCTATGAGGCGGAAAAGCTCGAATATACGCGCGCCGCGCTCCAGCAGCCGACGGCGCGCAAGGTCGCGGAATATTATCTGCGCGGCGGGGTCGACGTGCACGCCGCCGAAGGCGAGCCGCACGGCTGCATGGGCCTGATGAGTTCGCTCGCGTGCAGCCCCGAGGCCGAGTCGATCAAGGCCGATGTGATCCGCCGCCGGGCTTCGTCGCAGCGGGCGCTGGTCGAGCGGTTCGAACAGGCGAAGCGCGAAGGCGACCTGCCCGCGCACATCGACGCCGAGGGGCTGACGAGCTTTCTCTATGCGATCCTGCAGGGGATCACGGTGCAGGCGGGGGCCGGGGCGACGCGCGCCGAGCTCGAGCGGCTGGTCGACACCAGCCTGGCGCTGTGGCCGAGCAAATAAGGCCGGTCGGCCGGCGAAAGAAAAACATCGCCGGCCCGAAATTTTTCGATACCGATCGGTACAAAACTCCTTGACAAGATGAACGGCGGGTTTATATACCGCTTAGTACAGATGGTCAGGGCGCTCCTGCCCCGCCGCCAGACGCGAAGGGAAACGCCGATGAGCCACTGCGACTGCACACGGGACTAGTCCGCTAGCCCAACCCTAATTTTTTCCGGAATTTCGCGCTGACGCCCGCAGGGCGGCACGCGGCTTCCCTTGTCCAGAATCTCCCCTCGCCGGGCGCAAGTGTTCCCGGGGTTCGCGCCCCCTTGCGCCCGGCACCCCCGATAAAACCTTCATCTCCAGGAGGATCGACCCATGGCCTATCTTGCACTGAACGACGGGTTCGCCGCCGCCATCGCCGCCGCAAACCCCACCCCTTCCGCCCCCGCGCTGTCCCCCGCGGCGCCGAAAGCCGATATTCCCGCCGGCTTTTCGGCGCTCGAGTGGTCGGTCGTGATGCTCGCGCGTCACGACCGGCCTTCGAGCCTGCGCGAACCCGGGCGCTTCCAGAAATTCCTGGGCCATATCTTCGGCGAGAGCTTCAACCGCCGCCTCGCCGACCCGAAGCTCGAGGCGCTGCGCCGCATGGCGGTGCTGACCTGGCACCACAGCTATTCGGTACCGAAGCGTGAAATCCAGGCCTTCTTCGCCGCGGGTTTCAACGCCGATCATTATGAACTGCTCGGCAAGCGCGTCGCCGAAGTGCACGTCGCCCGCCTTTTCCGAAAGTAATCCCATGAACATGCTCTCCCCCATCAAGGGCGAGGAGACGGCAGAAGCCGCCCTCGTCCCCGCCCCGAATGACGCCGCCAGGCATCGCTGGCGCAGCCGCGGCCTGAAATATGGCCTGCCCGCTATCCTGCTTGTCGCCGCCGGCTGGGGTCTGACCCATCGCGAGGCGCCGGCGAATGCCGCGCCGCCGGTTCCGGTCGTCACCGTCGCCGCGCCGCTGGTGCGCGACATCAACGAGTGGGACGATTATGTCGGCCGCTTCGAGGCGGTGAATTCGGTCGAGGTACGCCCGCGCGTCTCGGGCCAGCTCACCGGCGTCCACTTCACCGACGGCCAGATCGTCCGCAAGGGCCAGCTGCTCTTCACGATCGATCCGCGCCCCTTCGCCGCCGCGCTCGCCGAAGCGCGCGCCGAAGCGGCGAGCGCGCGCAGCGACTTGGCGCTGGCGCAGACCAATCTCGCCCGCGCCAACCGGCTGGTCGCCGATGAGGCGGTGTCGCAGAGCGATCTCGACCAGCTGAACGCCCGGGTGCGCGCCGCCTCGGCGAGCCTCGCGGCCGCCGAAGCGCGGGTCCGCTCGCGCGCGCTCGACATGGAGTTCACGCAGGTCCGCGCACCGATCAACGGCCGCATCTCGGACCGCCGCGTCGATGCGGGCAACCTCGTCGCCGCGGGCGAAGGCAGTGCTGGCAGCCTGCTGACGACAATCAACGCGCTCGACCCGATCTATTTCAGCTTCAACGGCTCCGAAGGCCTGTTCCTGAAAGCGAAGCGCGCGCAGGAAGAGGGCGCCACCGGGACAGAGGTGCAGGTCAAGCTGCAGGACGAGGCGACTTACAGCCGCACCGGCAAGCTCGACTTCACCGACAATGGCATCGACCCGCGTTCGGGCACGATCCGCGGCCGCGCCGTGATCGCCAATCCCGACCTGTTCCTGTCGCCCGGCATGTTCGGCAACATGCGCCTGTCGAGCGGCGCCAAAGAACGCGCGCTGCTCGTCCCCGACGCGGCGATCCAGACCGATCAGGCGCGCAAGACGCTGCTGGTGGTCGGCAAGGACGGTCAGGTCGCGGCACGCGAGGTCAAGCTCGGCCCCGTCGTCGACGGCCTGCGCGTCGTGCGCGGCGGCGTCACGCCGACCGACCGCGTCGTGATCGTCGGGACGCAGCTCGCGCAACCCGGGACCAAGGTCCAGACGCGCGTCGGCAAGATCGCGCCGGTTGCCGCGACCGCCGCGCCGCCGAGCACCGCGCTGGTCGGCGAAGCGACCTTCGCGCGCTGAGCCTGAAGGCCCCTCCCTTCATGGAGGGGTTTGGGGAGGGCCTGTCCGTCCGATGCCCTCCCCGCTGCGCCCCGGATCAAGTCCGGGGCTCGCTGCCCCTCCCGCAAGCGGGAGGGGATAATTGGAATTCGATCCTCCAGTCCGGGGAGCCCGTCATGCGTCTTTCGCGCTTTTTCATCATGCGCCCGATCTTTGCCGCGGTCATCGCGGTGATCATCACCCTCGTCGGCGCGATCGCCTATTGGTCGCTGCCCGTCTCGCAATATCCCGACATCGTCCCGCCGACGGTCACGGTCACCGCCAATTATCCCGGCGCGTCGGCCGAGACCGTCGCCGAGACGGTGGCGACGCCGATCGAGCAGGAAATCAACGGCGTCGACAACATGCTCTACCAGTCGAGCCAGTCGACCGGCGACGGGACGGTGACGATCACCGTGACCTTCAAGATCGGCACCGACCTCGACGCCGCGCAGGTGCTGGTCCAGAACCGCGTCGCGATCGCGGTACCGCGCCTGCCCGAAGAGGTGCAGCGTCTCGGCGTCGTGACGCGCAAGACCTCGCCCGACTTCCTGATGGTCGTGAACCTCGTCTCGCCCGACAAGTCGCTCGATCGCTCGTACCTGTCCAACTATGCGCTGACCCAGCTCAAGGACCGGCTGAGCCGCATCGACGGGGTCGGTGACGTCCGCCTGTTCGGCGCGCGCGACTATGCGATGCGCGTGTGGATCGACCCGACGCGCGCCGCGGCGCTCAACCTGACCGCGGGCGAGATCGTCGCGGCGCTGCGCGCGCAAAATGTGCAGGTCGCGGCGGGCTCGCTCGGCCAGCCGCCTTATGCGAGCGGCAACGCCTATCAGCTCAACGTCGAGACGCAGGGCCGCCTCGTGGACCCGCAGCAGTTCGCCGACGTCGTGATCCGCACCGACGCCGAGGGGCGGCAGGTGCGCGTCGCCGACGTCGCGCGCGTCGAGCTCGGCGCGTCGGACTATAACAGCAACACCTATCTGTCGGGCGACCCGACGGTGATCCTCGCGGCGTTCCAGCGCCCGGGATCGAACGCGCTCGAAGCCGCCAAGGCGATCGAGACCGAGATGGAGGCCGCGTCGAAGACTTTCCCCAAGGGCCTCGAATATCGCGTCATCTACAACCCCACCAAGTTCATCGAGCAGTCGATCGACGCGGTGAAGGACACGCTGCTCGAAGCGATGGTGCTCGTCGTCATCGTGATCCTCGTGTTCCTCCAGAAATGGCGCGCCGCGGTGATCCCGATCGTCGCGATTCCGATCTCGCTCGTCGGTACGTTCACCGTGCTCGCGGCGTTCGGCTACAGCCTCAACAACCTCTCGCTCTTCGGGCTCGTGCTCGCGATCGGCATCGTCGTCGACGACGCGATCGTCGTGGTCGAGAATGTCGAACGCAACCTCGAACGCGGGCTGTCATCGCTGAAGGCCGCGCAAACCTCGATGGACGAGGTGTCGGGCGCGCTCGTCGCGATCGTCCTCGTGCTCTGCGCGGTGTTCGTCCCCACGCTGTTCCTGACCGGGCTGTCGGGCGCCTTCTACCAGCAGTTCGCGGTGACGATCTCGACCGCGACGATCATCTCACTGATCGTCTCGCTCACGCTGTCGCCCGCGCTCGCCGCGATCCTGCTGAAGCCGCACGCCGCGCCCGCCAAGCCCTCGCGCATCCGCGAACTGGTGGGCCGCGCCGGCGATGCCTTCAACGAGGCGTTCGAAAAGATGAGCACGGCCTATGCGGCGCTGACCGATCGCCTCGTCCGGCGGCCGAAGCGGATGATGATCACCTATGGCGGCCTCATCGCCGCCACGGCGGGCCTGTTCTGGGCGACGCCGACGGGCTTCATCCCGGCGCAGGATCAGGGCTATTTCCTCGCGGTCGTCCAGCTGCCCCCCGGTGCCTCGGTCGAACGCACCGACGCGGCGCTGCGCAAGGTCGCCGAGCGCATCCTGCCGAACAAGGGCATCCTGGGTTCGGTGATGCTCGCGGGCTTCGACGGGCCATCGCAGACGCTCGCCCCGAACGCCGCCGCGGCCTATTTCCCGCTCAAGAGCTTCGAGGAACGGGGGAAGCTCGGCGTCAGCTTCGACGAGATCATGAACGAAGCGCGCGCCGACGTCGCCGACATCACCGAAGCGCGCGTGATCGTGATCCCGCCGCCGCTCATCCAGGGTATCGGCTCGGCCGGCGGCTACCGGATGATGGTGCAGGACCGCGGCGGCCACGGCTATCAGAAGCTGGCCGAGGAATCGGGCAAGCTGATCGGCAAGGCAAACCAGACACCGGGTCTGGCGCAGGTCTTCACCTTCTTCGACACCGGCAGCCCGCGCGTCTATGCCGATATCGACCGCGCCAAGGCGAACCTGCTCGGTGTGCCTCCTGAACGCGTGTTCGAGACGCTGCAGGTCTATCTGGGGTCGGCGTTCGTCAACGACTTCAACCTGCTCGGCCGCACCTATCGCGTGACCGCACAGGCCGATGCGCCGTTCCGCCAGTCGGTTGCCGACATCGCCAACCTACAGACCCGCTCGAACACCGGCGAAATGGTGCCGATCGGGTCGGTCGCGACCTTCAAGGACAAGACCGGTCCGTACCGCGTCGTCCGCTACAACCTCTACCCCGCGGTCGAGGTCGATGGCGACACCGCGCCGGGATATTCGTCGGGCGCGTCGCTGACGACGATGGAGAAGCTCGCGGCCGACAATCTGCCCGCGGGCTACGGCACCGAATGGACGGGCATCGCCTATCAGCAGAAGGCGGCGGGCAGCACGGCGGCGCTCGTCTTCGCGCTGGCGGTGGTGTTCGTCTTCCTCGTCCTCGCGGCACAGTACGAAAGCCTGACGCTTCCGCTGTCGATCATCCTGATCGTGCCGATGTGTCTGTTCGCGGCAATGGTCGGCGTCAATCTGCGCGGGATGGACAATAATGTCCTGACGCAGATCGGGCTCGTCGTCCTCATCGCGCTCGCGGCGAAGAATGCGATCCTGATCGTCGAATTCGCACGCCAAGCCGAGGAACAGGACGGGCTGTCGCCGGTCGAAGCCGCGGTGCGCGCCGCGCGCGACCGCCTGCGCCCGATCCTGATGACCAGCTTCGCTTTCATCCTCGGCGCGGTGCCGCTGCTGATCGCGAGCGGCGCGGGCGCGGAGCTGCGCCAGGCGCTCGGCACCGCGGTCTTCTTCGGAATGATCGGCGTGACGGCGTTCGGCCTGCTCTTCACCCCCACCTTCTATGTCGTCTGCCGCGCGCTCGGCGACCGTATCGCAGCCTTGCGTGGCCGCGGCGGCGCCGCCGATCCCGCGCTGCAGCCGGCCGAATAAGGAGACATATCATGCGTATGTTGCTCACCACCGTATCCGCGCTGATGCTTTCGGCCTGCGCGGTCGGGCCGGACTACGCCCGCCCCACTCCCCCTGCGGCGTCGTCCGGCCCCTTCCTCTCGACGCGCGAGGGCGTGACGAGCACCGCCCCCGCCGATGCCGAATGGTGGCGGCTCTATAAGGATCCCGTCCTCGACGGCCTGGTCGCCGACGCGCTCGCGGCGAACACCGACGTCCGCGTCGCGGTGGCGCGGATAGCCAAGGCGCGCGCGTCCTTGCGCGAAGCCCGCGGCGACCGCCTGCCCTCGACCAACCTCAGCGCGGGTGCGACCTATGGCCGCGTCAGCGAGGGTCAGGCGCCCGCGGGCGCGGACCGCACCGGCTGGCAGGTCGATGCCGGGCTGACCGTCGGCTATGAGGTCGACCTGTTCGGCCGCGTGTCGCGCGGGATCGAGGCTGCACGCGGCGATGTCGCTGCCGCCGAGGCCGATGCCGACGCGGTGCGCGTCACCGTCGCAGCCGAAACCGCGCGCGCCTATGCCGACGCCGCCTCGGCGGCCGAACGGCTCGGCGTCGCCGAGCGGATCGTCGCCTTGCTCGACAAGTCGGTCGCGCTGACCGCGCGCCGCGCCGAGGTCGGACTGACGACGAAGCTCGACACGGCGCGCATCGCCGCGCTTCGCGACCAGCGCCGCGCCGACATCCCGGCGATTGCCGCCGAGCGCGACGCCGCGCTATTCCGTCTCGCGACGCTGACCGGCCGTGCGCCCGCCGAACTGCCGCAGATCGCGGCGGCGCGGACGTCGACGCTGCGCCTCGACCAGCCGATCCCGGTCGGCGACGGCGCCGCGCTGCTGGGGCGCCGCCCCGACGTGGCGGCGGCCGAGCGCCGCCTCGCCGCCTCGACCGCGCGCATCGGGGTCGCGACATCGGACCTTTATCCGAAGGTCACGCTCGGCGCGTCGGTCGGCCAGACCAGCTCGGGGCTGGGCGACCTGTTCGGCGGCGGGCCGCTGCGCTGGCTGCTCGGCCCGCTGATCAACTGGAACTTCCTCAATCAGGAAGGCGCGCGCGCGCGCATCGCTGGGGCCGAGGCCGATACGCAGGCCTCGCTCGCGACTTTCGACGGCACCGTGCTCCGCGCGCTCGAGGAGACCGAAACCGCGCTCTCCTCCTATGCGCACCAGCTCGACCGGCGCACCGCGTTGCAGGCGGCGCGCGACCAGGCCGAGACCGCAGTGAAAATCACCCGCGCGCAGCAGCGCGAGGGGGCGATCGACGGGCTCGTCGCGCTCGATGCCGAACGCACCTTTGCCGAAGCCGAAGCCTCGCTGGCGCTTGCCGACGCGCGGATCGCCGACGCGCAGGTCGATCTGTTCCGCGCGCTCGGCGGGCGGTGGAACCGGAGCTGATATTGCCCTGTGTCCCCGCCGTCACGGGGACACAGATTTTGTTTCTGCGGGCATAGGCAATCCGCCCGGACCGCGCCTTGTCCGGCGACATTGGTTTCCCAATATAAGCGATGCGCGCGGCACTTCCGCCGCCCCGCGATCCGCATCGGGAGTTTGTCACCATGCAGCGCTACGCCCAGAAAATCTTCGTCGCCTCCGGCCTTCGCACCCCGTTCGGACGCGGCGGCGGCGCGCTCGCCGACCATGACGCGATCAGCCTGTCGGTCCCGCTCGCCAGGGCGATGGCCGATATCGCGCGTCCCGACCTGTTCGTGTGGGGTACGGTGATCCCCAGCCTCGGGTGGAGCAATATCGGCCGCGAAGTGTGGCTCGACGCGAAGCTCGACCCGACCGTCCCCGCCTTCTCCGCCGTCCTCGCCTGCTCGACGAGCATGGTCGCGGCCTTCGCCGCCGCCGGAATGCTCGGCGGCAGCGCCGACCTTGCGCTTGTCGGCGGCGCCGAGGTGATGAGCAATCCGCCCATCGGCCTCAAGCTCGACGTATCGAAGCGGATCACCAAGCTGTTCCGCACCGACCCGCCCGCCGCGATCGCCGCCTTGCAGGCGCTGACCGCCGACGATCTGACCTTGCCCGTCAAGGGCTGGGCGAACCGCATCACCGGCCGCACGATGGGCGACCATATGGAGGAAACCGCGCAGGAGTGGGGCATCACGCGCGCGGCGCAGGACGATTGGGCGCTGAAGAGCCACCAGCGCGCGGTCGCCGGATGGGAGCGCGGCTTCTTCGACGATCTCGTCCTTCCGCTCCCCGAACTCGCGCGCGACGCCAATACGCGCGCCGACACCTCGGCCGAAAAACTTGCCGCGCTGCCGCCCGCCTTCGACAAATCGGGGAAGGGATCTTTGACCGCTGGCAACAGTTCGCCGATCACCGACGGCGCCGCGGCGCTGTGGGTCGCGACCGAGGCGGGGCTGTCGCGCCTGCCCGCCGGAACGCCCTTCGCCGAGCTGGTCGATCAGGAGATCGCCGCGGTCGATCATCATGTCGACGGGCTGCTGATGGCGCCGAGCTTCGCGATCCCGCGGCTGCTGGCGCGGCACGGGTTGCGTTACGAGGACGTCGCGCTGTGGGAAATCCACGAAGCCTTCGCGGCACAGGTGCTCGCCAACGTCGCCGCGCTCGAAAAGCCCGGCTGGACGAAGGATCGCGCGGGCGTCGATTTCGACTTCGGCCCCTTCCCGTGGGACCGCGTCAACCCGAACGGCGGCTCGGTCGCGATCGGCCACCCCTTCGCCGCGACCGGCGCGCGCGACCTCAGCCAGGCGGTCAAGGAACTGTCGGCGCTGCCGTCCGGATCATGGGCGATCGTCAGCGTCTGCGCCGACGGCGGCCACGGAACGGTGGCGCTGCTGCGCGCGCCGTAAGGCCGGCGATCGTTCGTCGATTTCGGAAAACTGGAGCGGGCGAAGGGATTCGAACCCTCGACCCCAACCTTGGCAACTTGATCGTGACACTTTTCGATTTCTTCCTTTTCTACGCCACTGCCCCATAATTGCTTATTTTCTTGAGATTATCTCTACGACGCCCTATCCTCGACTAGCCGCTGGAGTACCGTTCAGCGCTGACAATTTGCTGACAATTGCGTGATCTGAGATTTTGTCAGCAAGAGGAGTGGCAACATGCCGACGAGCAAGCTGACAAAGCGTACGATCGACGCGGTGGTATCGCCCGCCGCGAAACAACTCATCTATTGGGACACCGAGATTAAGGGATTCGGACTTCGCGTTCTCCCATCGGGCCTGAAGACCTTCATCGTTCAATACCGCAATGCCGAGGGCATTCAGCGGCGCATGAACCTGGGCCGCTTTGGCGTGCTCACCGTCGAGCAAGCGCGTGATCTCGCGCGGCTGAAGTTGGCGGAGGTCATCGTCGGCGGAGATCCAGCGGACAAGGTCCGGCAGTCGCGCAACGGCATGACGGTGGCCGAGATGTGCGATTGGTATCTCACTGAAGCACGGGCCGGGAACATCCTCGGACGAAAAAGCCTTCCGATAAAGTCATCATCGCTCGACATGGACGAGAGTCGCATAAAGACGCACATCGTCCCGCTGCTCGGAAAACGTGTCGTGAAGCATCTGAA
The DNA here is from genome assembly GCF_949769155.1 of Sphingopyxis sp. Geo48. Taxonomy (NCBI): domain Bacteria; kingdom Pseudomonadati; phylum Pseudomonadota; class Alphaproteobacteria; order Sphingomonadales; family Sphingopyxidaceae; genus Sphingopyxis; species Sphingopyxis sp. Geo48. The sequence continues at coordinate 183,788 of NZ_CATKPA010000005.1, forward strand.
AATTGCCGATGTCGAACAGATGCAGACCGACGTGAAGAACGGAAAGACTGCCAAGCCGCGCACCGGAGGCCGCGGTGGCAGGGCGACCGGCGGTCCCGGCGTCGCGGGTCGCTGCGTCGGAACGCTCCAGGCAATCATTGGTCATGCGAAGCACAAAGGCCTGCTCGAGGTCCATCCGACGCTGGGAGCAAAGAAGCTCGCGGGAAAGAAAAGGACTCGTCGTTTGAGCGTGGCCGAGATCATGATGATGGGAAAGGCGATCGCCTACGCTGAAGCCAATGGGGAGAACCCGATCGCCCTCGGTGTGTTGCGAGGACTATTGCTCACCGGCTATCGGCGGCAAGAAGCGCAAGCAATGCAGCGAGCCTGGCTCCATGCCGATCGCGGATACGTTGTCTTTCCGGATACCAAGGGCGGAGCGCAAGTAAGAGCGATCGGACCGGCCGCCATCCGCATTCTGGAAGCTCAGGTGGAGATAGTCGGCAATTCCCACTTCTTTCCGTCCGCAGCGGGCGATGGCCCATTCACGGCTGTTAGCGACTGCCTGAAACGGGTTTCCGGCTTGGCGGGTATCACGGGAGTTACACCGCATACGCTTCGCCATACCTTCGGAAGCGTTGCCGGAGATTTGGGATTCTCCGAGCTTACGATCCGGGCAATGCTGGGTCATGCCTCGCAGAATGTAACTCAAGACTATGTCCACATCGACGAGGCGCTAAAGCTTGCCGTGCAGCGAACGTCCGACGAGATTGCACGATTGCTTGACATCGGCACTGACGCAAAAATGGAAATGGCGCGACAGTGAGTGCTCAAACGCGGCTGGCCGGCTGCGCCAGTCAGCTTTCGGGCGCGTATGGAGAAATAGCCGATGGCCCAAAAGGCTCGCCGAACAGGGTGCTTGCGATTGCGGTTGCCGCGATCGCCCCGGCGAATTGCGCAACAACAAACATTGGAACGTCATGCGGCGCGATACCCGCAAATGTGTTCGACAGGCCGCGCACCACGGTGATCGCCGGATTTGCAAAGCTCGTCAATGACGTGAACCAGTAAGCAGCGGTGATATAGAGCCCGACCGACGCCGCCACGGCCTGTGGCTTGTATCTCGCGGTACCGAGGATCGTCAGTACGAGGCCGAAGGTCGCAACGAACTCGGGGGTCCACTGCCCCAATCCGGTTCTCGCCTTTGTCGAAAACTGTAAGATCGGAAGGTCGAACATCAGATGCCCGGCCCACGCGCCGAAAATGCCGAAGGCAAGCTGAGCCACGACATATGCACCGGCGTCGAGCTAATGCGTGCAAGTCCTCACGGTCGGACGCAGCGACCTCATGAAGCTGTGGTGCGCCGGGGAGGAATGACGAGGACGCGAAATCCATATTGGATTCGATTGCTTGATTGAGCGTTTCCCGAAATGCGACACCGGTTGTGCGCTTCTGGAGTGAGATAAATGCGTTCACCTCGGCTTCGACTTTTTCAATCGACAGTTTCAGGCTTTGGAGATCGCGGAACAGGGTGGATGCAGGCGAAAGCGTGTCTGCACTCGGGGCGGGCGTTTCGGTTATTTTGGTCATGTCATCCAGTTGGCGGCGGGCCTGGACAATGACCAGAAGCTGAGATCGTCCGACATGGTCCGAGATTCTACTTCCTGTCGCGAAGCGTCTCAAAGGTGCTGGCCCGCGGTGCGCGCAGCTTCTCGCGCCGGAAGGGACGTATGCGGCCTATCTGTCTGTACGTGCGCACATCCGAGCGCATGCTGTGCGAATGCAGCGTGCAAGTCACAACAAATTGGCGCCCGCCCGGTCGATTCCGGACGGGCGCCAGTTTTTGAAGAATTCGCCCTCGGTCGAGGAGGAGCTCTTCTGGGTCGCACCGCGTAGATAGATCGTCGAAAGCGTCAGGGATTGTACAGAAACGCCAAAACATGTTCACGTATGTCAAACGGCGTTCAAAAGGGACCC
>NZ_CATKPA010000006.1:0-142095 GCF_949769155.1 Sphingopyxis sp. Geo48
AGAGTCGCCGTTCATCGCCAATCTGGACGGAATGGCTGTAAACGACCGGAAGCTGACATTTCTAGCGTCGTCATCCTGAACTTGTTTCAGGATCCATGGTCCGCCATTTCCTTAAGCGCCGCGCCGGACGAACGCTCAGTCCATGGATGCTGAAACAAGTTCAGCATGACGAGAATTGAAAGGCTGGAATCCACCCCATTTCAGCCAATAACAGCTGTTCCGAACGCTATGGCTGCAAACGACCGGAAGCTGCCTTTCGCTCCTCCCTGTGGCGCAGCCATGGGGAGGATAAACTCCCTCTTCGTCATCCCGGACTTGATCCGGGATCCAGCGCGGCGTTGAAGTCGTGGACCCCGGAACAAGTCCGGGGTGACGAATGTCTGGAAACCACCCCAAGCGGCCCCTCCCCGGGAGAGGGGGAGCGAGCGGGTCGAAGGAACGCGCGGGGCGCGTTGCGTCCCGCGAGGCCGCAGGGTGGTCGAGGGGTACGGGAGGTCATAGGCCGCGCCAGAGACTGCACGTGCCCCTCCACCATGCTTCGCATGGTCCCCCTCCCCGTGCCGGGGAGGATCGGCAAGGTCCGCTCCCCACCCCGGACCGGCCGAGCGCCATTGTTCAGGTCATAGCATTTGGACATACTATACCGATATTTCTCGATTGGACTGCAATGATATTGGCGCGCATCCCTGTGCAGGCTGACGGGCGCAGGCGCCGGTCAGTCGATTCGCGGCCGTGGGCAATGCCCCGACCGCGGCTTGCAAGTCGAAGCGGACGGACGATCCGCGATGACATGGGGAGACGTCGATGCCTTATGCCGGGTGGGGAGCAGAACGCGATCGCGTCGCGCGCCGCCCCGTCGCGCAGATCGTAGCATTTGCACATGGCATCGCGACATTTCCCTATTGGACCACAAACATATTTGCGCGCATGGGTCGCCCATGATTATCAATCAAATCGATTGAGAAATTGATTCAGCAGCGCATCCAAGGGAGGATTTGAGGATGATTTCGTCGAACGCCAAAGCGTATCTTGCGGTCACATCGGCACTGGGACTGGCGCTGGCCGCCGCCCCGGCCCACGCCCAGACCATTCCGGCCGAAGCCGATGCCCCGTTCGCCAGCAACGACATCATCGTCACCGCGCAGAAGCGCGAACAGAATCTGCAGGACGTGCCGGTCGCCATCTCGGTCGTTTCGGGCGACATGCTGGAGCGCGCGAACGTCAATTCGGCCGAGCAGCTGTTCCAGCGCGTCCCCACCCTGACCTTCCGCAAGGGCAACACCAACAAGGATTCGGCGCTGTCGATCCGCGGCGTCGGCACGATCAGCTTTTCGTCGGGGGTCGAACCGTCGGTGTCGACGGTGATCGACGGCGTCGTCTATGCGCGCACCGGCCAGCAGACGTCGGACTTTCTGGACGTCGAGCGCATCGAGGTGCTGCGCGGCCCGCAGGGCAGCCTGTTCGGCAAGAATGCCAGCGCGGGCGTGATCAACATCGTCACGCGCGAACCCGGCGACACGCTGGGCGGCTATGTCGACGCCGCCTGGTACGAGGGCAATGAATATCGCATCCGCGGCAGCGTCGGCGGCGCGCTTTCGGACAGCGTCAAGGCGTCGCTCACCGGTTTCTGGTCGCAGTACGACGGCAACGGCCGCAACGTGTTCAACGGCCACAAGGTCAACGGGTACGAGCACTGGGGCGTGCGCGGCAAGCTGATCGCCGAGCCGACCGACGCGCTCAAGATCACGCTGATCGCCGATTATTCGAAGAACAGCGACAATGGCTATGCCGACAGCATCGGCACCGTTTTCCCTTCGGCATTCAACAATGCGGTGTTCATCCCCAGCCTCGCGCCGCTGGTGCTCGACGGCAAGAACAAGGACATCGACAACGACCTCGACCCCTATACCAAGGACAAGAACAGCGGTGTGTCGGGGCAGTTCGACCTCGACCTTGGCGGCGCGACGCTGACCTCGATCACCGCCTATCGCCACTGGTATAATTTCCAGCAGCGCGACGGCGATTTCCGGTCGGACGCGCCGAAATATGTCAACACCGGCACCGCATCGGGCGACGTGCGCTCGCACGACCGCGGCGACCTGAAATTCGACCAGTTCACGCAGGAGCTGCGCATCGCGTCGTCGAACCCGCAATTCTTCGAATATGTTGCGGGGCTCTATTATTACCACACGAAGGAAGTCGACTTCTTCAACCGCACGGTCACGGCGTGCACCGCATCGACGCTGCCGACCGTCGGCGGGCTGACGCCGTGCGCGCAGGGGTCGTCGACCTATACCACCAACGAGGGCAATGCCGATTTCACGACCAAGCTGACCAGCTATTCGGCGTTCGGCCAGGGCACGCTCAATTTCACCGATGCGTTCCGCGGCATTTTGGGCCTGCGCTATACCGAGGACAAGGTGTCCTATGACTTCGCGCGCCGCTCGACCTCGCTGACCGCCTTCCCCGGGGTCAATCCGGCGTTCACCGCATCGGGATCGATCAAGGATCACGGCTGGTCGGGCAATGCCGGGCTGCAATATGACGTGACCGACGATGTCATGGCCTATGGCATGTACACGCGCGGTTACAAGGGACCGGCGCTCAACGTCTTTTTCAACATGCAGGCGCGCGACACCGGCCGCATCGACCCCGAAAAGTCGAACGCCTATGAAGCGGGCCTGAAGACGCGGCTTTTCGACCGCCGCCTGACGTTGAACCTTGCCGCCTTCTATGCCAAATATGACAATTATCAGGCGAATTTCCTCGACATCGTCGCCGGGCAGGTCGTCACGCGCCTGACCAATGCGGGCACGGTGTCGACGCGCGGCGTCGAGCTGGATTTCAACGCCGCGATCACCGACGATTTCTCGCTGTCGGGCGGGGTCAACTATACCGACGCGCACATCAACAAGTTCATCTGTCCGACCGGCGCGGCGGTGACCTGCGCCGACGCGATCAACGGCAAGCCGCTGCCCTTTGCCCCCAAATACAAGGGCACGGTGACGATGGACTGGCGCCTGCCGCTGAACCTCGACGGGTTCAATGTCGATCTGAACAGCTCGCTCGTCTATCAGAGCAAGACCAATTTTGACATCAACCAGAACCCCAACGCCTTTCAGAGCGCCTATGCGATCTGGGACGGCGGCATCCGCGTGAGCACGTCGGACGACAAGTACAGCCTGTCGTTCATCGTCAAGAATATCACCGACAAGCAGTTCGTGATCCAGCGCATCCCGAACGGCACCAGCTTCATGCGCCAGATCACCCCGCGCGACGCCGAGCGTTATTTCGGGGTGACGGGCCGCGTGAATTTCTGAGGCTGAAAACATCCTCCCCATCGACTTGCGATGGGGAGGGGGACCGCCGCCGCAGGCGGTGGTGGAGGGGCGGCGACGTTACGGCCCCTCCGTCAGTCGCTACGCGACTGCCACCTCCCCATCGCAAGTCGATGGGGAGGATCGTATAAGGCTTTGAAAGGATCCTGCTCCATGGCGCTCGAAGCGCTCGACACCGGTTTTGCGATCCGTCTCGGCGGGCGGGCGATCCTGACGCACAGCGAAGGCACGCCCTGTTTCGCGGTCGGGCGCGGGGTGCCGCATGTCCATGCGAAGCTCGGGCATTTCGACGTGAGCCAGGAGGTGATCGAGCGGATCGCGCTGGCGCATGTCGAGGGCGATGGCGATGTGCTGCGTTTCGCCGAGGCGGCGGGGAAGCCGTGGCTGCTCGAAGCAACTGTATCGAGCGATGACGAGGATGCCGAGATCGCGCTGACCGCGCTCGACCCGGCGCTCAACCGGCTGTGGCTGCGCATCCCCGCCGAGGCGGGCGAGCATGTATGGGGGGGCGGCGAGCAATTCTCCTATTTCGACCTGCGCGGGCGGCATTTCCCGCTCTGGTCGAGCGAGCCGGGCGTGGGCCGCGATCCCTCGTCGGCGCTGTTCCGGCAGGTCGAGGCGCACCGCAAGGGCGGCGGCGGCAGCTATGCCCACACCAATTATCCGCAGCCGACCTATGTGAGTTCGCGGCGTTATGCGCTGCATGTCGACAGCTTTGCCTACTCCGCGTTCGATTTCCGCCATGACGATCACCACGAGGTCGAGGTGTGGGAGATTCCCGCGAAGATCGAGCTGTGGGCGCGGCCGCGGTTCACCGAGCTGGTGTCGGCGCTGTCGGCGCGCTTCGGGCGCCAGCCGCCGCTGCCCGAATGGCTGCTGAAGGGCGCGGTGATCGGGCTGAAGGACGGCGACAACAGTTTCGCGCGCCTGAAGGCCTATGAGGAGGCCGGGGTCGCGGTGTCCGGGCTGTGGTGCGAGGATTGGGTGGGCCTTCGCATCACCAGCTTCGGCAACCGGCTGTTCTGGGACTGGCAGTGGAACGCCGAGCGTTACCCCGACCTGCCGGCGCGGATTGCGGAATTGCGCGAACGCGGAATCCGCTTCCTGGGCTACGTGAACCCTTATCTGGCGGTCGACGGGCCGCTCTATGCCGAGGCGGCGGCGCAGGGTTTCATGGTGATGCGGCCCGACAGCGACGAGCCCTATATCATCGATTTCGGCGAGTTCGACTGCGGGCATGTCGACTTCACCAACCCGGCCGCGGCGGCCTGGTTCGCCGATACGATCATCGGCGAGAAGATGATCGATTTCGGGCTGTCGGGCTGGATGGCCGACTTCGGCGAGTATCTGCCGGTCGATGTGCGACTGGCGAATGGCGAGAGCGGGATGACCGCGCACAATCGCTGGCCGGCGCTGTGGGGCAAGGTCAATGCCAGGGGGATCGCCGGGCGCGGGCAGACAGGCGAGATGATGGTGTTCATGCGATCGGGCGCCGCCGGCGTGCAGGGCCATTGCCCGATGCTGTGGGCGGGCGACCAGGCGGTCGATTTTTCGCGCCACGACGGGATCGGCACCGTGATCTGCGCCGCGCTGTCGGCGGGGATGCTGGGGAACGCCCATCATCACAGCGATTGCGGCGGTTATACGAGCCTGTTCGACACGGTGCGCGATGCCGAGCTCGCGATGCGCTGGGCCGAGATGGCGGCGTTCACGTCGATGATGCGCACGCACGAGGGCAACCGGCCGCGGCAGAATGTGCAATATGACGACGACCCCGACCTGCTCGCGCATTTTGCGAAGATGACGCGGATATATGCGCATCTGGCGCCCTATCTGCGGCGGCTGTCGCAGCAGGCTTCGGAGACGGGATTGCCGGTGCAGCGGCCGCTGTTCCTGCATTTCGAGCACGATGCGGAGACCTATGCGATCCAGACATCCTATCTGCTGGGCCCCGACCTGTTGGTCGCGCCGGTGATTGCGGCGGGGAAGCGCGAGTGGACGACCTATCTGCCCGCGGGGGCCGCGTGGGTGCATGTCTGGTCGGGCCGGACATATGGCGGCGGCGCGGACGTCACCGTCGCGGCGCCGTTCGGGCAGCCGCCGGTATTCTATCGGGCCGGATCGGCGGATAGCGCATTGTTCGACGGAATCGTCGCGGCGTGAGCGGAACAGCGGTCGACACGCGGCAGCGGCGACAGGTCTTTGCCGAGCTGGAAGCGCGGGCGTTCGATCTGGCGGTAATTGGAGGCGGGATCACCGGCGCCGGGATCGCACGCGATGCGGCGATGCGCGGTCTGTCGGTCGCGCTGGTCGAGGCGCGCGACTATGCGAGCGGGACGAGCAGCCGGTCGTCGAAGATGATCCACGGCGGGCTACGCTATCTTGGCCAGGGCGATATCGCGCTGGTCAAGGAAGCGGCGTCGGAGCGGCAAGTGCTGCGGCGGATCGCGCCGCACCTGACGCGGCTGACCCCCTTTCTGATCCCGACGACGAACATGGCAATGACCGCGAAGCTGCGGACGGGCCTCTGGACCTTCGAGAAACTGGGCGGGGTGCCCGAGGCCGAGAAGCATGAGGTGATCGGGCTCAAGGCGTTGCAACGGCGCGAGCCGTTGCTGCGCACCGACAGGCTGAGCGGCGCGGTGATCTATCCCGAATTCCTGACCGACGATGCGCGGCTGGTGCTCGCGAACATCCGCAGCGCGCAGGGTGCAGGCGCGGTGGTGGTCAATCATGCGGCGGCATCGGAACTGATCGAGGGGGGACTCGTCGCGACCTCGACGCTTGGCGACGGGCTGGGCGCCCGGATCAAGGCGAAGCTGGTGGTGAACGCGGCGGGCGCATGGGTCGACACGGTGCGCGGGCTCGAGACGGGCGAAGGCGATACCCGGCTGTCGCTGAGCCGCGGGATCCATCTGGTGCTGTCGCGCGCGCGGCTCCCGGTCCATTCGACGCTGATCATTCGCGCGCCCGACAAGCGCAGCATCTTCGTCGTGCCGCGCGGGGCGTTCACCTATATCGGGACGACCGATGTGTTCCACGAGGGGGCCGATTACTGGCCCGCGCCGACGCGCGACGACATCGACTATCTGCTGCGCGCCACAGAAGCGGCGCTGGCCATCGATCCGATCCGCGACGCCGAGATCGTCTCGCTCTGGTCGGGGGTGCGGCCGCTAATCGCGCAGCCGGGGAAGAAAGCGAACGAGGTGTCGCGCAAGGACGAAATCTGGACCTCGCCCGCGGGGCTGGTTTCGATCGCGGGGGGCAAGCTCAGCGCCTATCGCGCGATGGCCGAACGCGTCGTCGATCTGGCGGTCGAGCGGTTGGGCAAGAGCGCCCTGCCCTGTGCAACCGCCGAGGTGCCGCTGCCGGGCGGCTTTCGCGAGTTGCGACTTGCCGGACTCGATCCGCTGGCGGCCGAGCGGCTGGCGGGGCTGTATGGCGACGAGGCAAACGAGATCGTGATCGCGGGCTGTGATGTCGCCGCCGAAGCCGCACGCGCGGTCACGCACGAGGGCGCTGCCAGCCTTGAAGATTATTGGGTGCGGCGGAGCGCGCGGGCGTGGTTCGACGAGGATGCGGGGCTGGCCACATTGGCGCCCGCCGCCGAGGCGATGGGCGCGTTACTCGGCTGGGACGACGCCATGACGGCGGCCGAGATCGCACATTGCCGACAGATCAACGAGGAAAGCCGCAGGCTGCTCGCGGCAACAGAGAGATGACATCCAACAACCCGCTTCCCCGAACGAGCCCCTCGTCTTCGCTCGGGGCGACGGAGTGGAAGGATGCAAAGGGCTTTGAGGGAGAAATAGCGTGAGTTCGATTGCCGAAGCCCTTGCCGCCGCGATCGGCGCCGACCGCGTCGCGACCGATGCCGCTGCGCTGAATGCCCGCCGCTACGACCAGTGGGCGGTCAAGCATCTGCGCGACTGGCGCGGCGCGGCCGTGCCCGCGCCGGGGTGCGTCGTGCGGCCGCAGTCGGTGATGGACGTGCAGAAGGTCGTGCGACTGGCTGCGGAGAAGCGCGTGCCGCTGATACCCTATGGGCTTGGCAGTGGAGTCTGTGGCGGGATCGAGCCGACGCCGGATGCCATCCTGCTCGACATGAGTTCGATGAGCAAGGTTCGCTATATCGACGAGGGCGACCTGCTCGCGAGCTTCGATGCCGGGCTCAACGGCATGGAGGCCGAGGAGGCGGTCGCGGCGCACGGGCTGACGATCGGCCACTGGCCGCAGTCGATCGCGATCAGCAGCGTCGGCGGCTGGGTCGCGACGCGCGCGTCGGGGCAATTCTCGACCGCCTACGGCAATATCGAGGACATCATCCATTCGATCGAGGCGGTGCTACCGAACGGCGAGCTGGTGACGCTGGGCAAGGCGGTGCGCGCCGCCGCCGGACCCGACCTGCGCCATCTGCTGATGGGCGCCGAAGGAACCATGGGGGTGATCACCGGGGTGACCTTCTCGCTCCGCGCCAAGGCATCGCACCGCGATTACAGCATCTTCTATGCGAACGACATGCGCGCGGGGTTCGAGGCGCAGCGCCAGATCGTCCGCGCCGACTGGCGCCCGCCGGTGATGCGCCAGTATGACGGGCGCGAGGTACGGCGGCTGTTTCGCGATTATGAATGGGACGGCAAGGCGATGCTGCTGATGGTCCATGAAGGACCGAAAGCGCGCGTCGATGCCGAACTGGCGGCGATGCACGAGATTTGCGGCTCGGCGGGGCTCGATGCGGGCGATCCGATGGCGGCGAAACAATGGATCGAAAAGCGCAACCATGTGCCGAGCTGGCGCGACATGTTCGAGCGCGGCTATGTCGCCGACACGGTCGAGATTTCGGGGCGCTGGAGCGAGATAGGCGCGATCTATGACGACAGCATTGCGGCGCTGAACGAGATTCCCGGCGTGATCAACGCGTCGGCGCACAGCAGCCACGTTTACCGGTCGGGCATCAACCTCTATTTCAGCTTCGCCGCGACCTTCGAGGACAGCGCGAAGATGGAACCCGCCTATTTCGCCGGCTGGCGCGCGATCATGGAAGCGACCGCGAAACATGGCGGCGGGGTCGCGCACCATCATGGCGCAGGGCGGCTGCGGAAGCCGTATCTGCACCATGACCTGGGCGAAAGCGGCGTTGCGTTGCTGCGGCGGGTGAAGACTTGTCTCGATCCGGACGGGATCATGAACCCGGGCAATCTGATACCCGATGCCTGACCATCGCGCTGAGCGAAACAGCCTGTGTACCCCGGCGAAAGCCGGGGTCCAGCTTGGCTGTGCCAGCGTTGCGTACGAGTGCCATGGGCCCCGGCTTTCGCCGGGGATCACGTAACGGATGGGCATGGAGGGAGGCCTCCTCCTTGCGCTCGACGCGGGGACCACCGGCGCGCGCGCGATGCTGGTCGATCCGGCAGGCGCAGTGCTGGGGGTGGACAAAAGGCCGATCGCCAGCCGCTTTCCCGCGCCCGGTCTTGTCGAACAGGATGCCGCCGAGGTCTGGACCATCTGCCGCGCGGCGATCGACGGCGCGCTCGCGGCGGCGGGGCGCAGCATTGCCGACGTCGCGGCGATCGGGGTGACGACGCAGCGCGCGAGCGTCGTGCTGTGGGATCGCGCCACCGGCGAGCCCGTCGCGCCGATGCTGGTGTGGAGCGATTTGCGCGGGATGGACGAATATAAAAGGCTCCGCGCGGCGGGGTTTGCCGGCTGGCCGCAGGTGCCGTCGGCAAAGCTGCCCGCGGCGATCGCGCTGTCGGGGCGCAATCCCGCCGGGCTGCAATGGGGGACGCTCGACAGCTGGCTGATCTACAAGCTCAGCGGTACGCATGTCACCGACGCCTCGGCGGGATGGCTGACGGGCTATTATGATTATGCGAACGGCGCGGGATGGGATGCAGCGTTACTGAGGTACCAGCGGCTGCCCGCGACGATGTTTCCGGCGCAGGTCGAAAGCTGGGGCGCTATTGCGGAGAGCGACGCCGCAGTGCTTGGGGCACGGGTGCCCATCACCGCGCTGATCGCCGATCAGGAGGCCGCGATGGTCGCGCATGGCGCATTGGAGCGCGGCGACTGGAAGGCGACCTATGGCACGTCGGGGGTGCTGATGGCGGGGACCGGCGAGGTGCCCCAGACGATCCACAGCAGCATGCCCGCCGAGGCGCTGGCGTTCGCGGGCGGGAAGCCGCGCTTCTGTGTCGAGGGGATGGTGATCACGACCGGGTCGATGATCGAGTGGCTGTGCGGGGGGCTTGGGCTGTTTGCCTCGCCCGCGGCGCTCGAAGCGGCGGCGGCTTCGGTGGCCGACGCCGGAAAGGTTGTGGTGCGGCCGTCGCTCGCGGGCATGGGCGCGCCGCACGGCAAGTTCGAGGCGCGCGGGCTCATCGCGGGGCTGAGCTTTGCCGACGGGCCAGCGCAAGTGGCGCGCGCAGCGTTGCAGGGCATCGCCTTCCGCTTTCGGGAGATTGCCGAGGTCATCACCGCGGCGCTGCCGGTCCCCGAAGCCCTGCCCGTCGCGGGCGGGCTGTCGGCGAGCGATACGCTGATGCAGTTGCAGGCCGATGCGTTGCAGCGGCCGGTGCGGCGCCATGCGGTGCGCGAGGCCAGCGCCTATGGCGCGGCGCTGGCGGCGGGGATGGGCGCCGGGTTGTTCGGGGAAAGCGAGCTGAAGCGGCTGGCGCGTTACGATGCGGAGTTTCTGCCGAGGGTGTCGCGCGACGAGGGTGATGCGGCGTTTGCGCGCTGGCGGGAGGCGGTGGCGGTGTGAGAAACGCCCTTCCCTGTGCCCCTGCGAAGGCAGGGGTCCATCATCGAACCCATCTGTTATCCGCCGCCGGCTGCTTGGCAACGAAAGGGCCGGCGATGGGCCCCTGCCTTCGCGGGGGCGCGGAGTTAGTTACCCGACACCTCGCGCCACAGACCGCGCACGATGTCGCGCATGCGCTGCGCCTCGTCCCAGCGGTTCGTCAGTTCGCTGCCATCGGGCGCGGTGATCGCATAGGGCGGCGGGCCGAGTTCGCACATGAAGGTCAGCGCGTCGCCCGCGCGCGCCTGTTCGAGCCACAGCTCGAAGCCGCGGCGCCACCAGGCGATATGCTGGTCGAGCCAGCCTTGGTGCTGCGGCGCGTCGATCGCGACCTGAACCTGATGCGTCGTCGAGACGCGGCCGTGAAAATTATGACTGCCCTGCAGGATGGTTTCGATCGCGGCGAGCTGGTCGGGGCGAAGCGGCAGCTCCATCTCGCCCGCGACCGGATAGTGCGAGAGGTCGGCGGTGAGCGGCAGTCCGGGGCGTTCCTCGAGCAGGCGCAACGTGAAGAGCAGATCGTTGGTGAGGCGGCCGCGGTGGGTTTCGAACCAGACGGGGAGCGGCGCATCCTTCGCCGCTGCGATCAGGCTGTCGATCAGGCGCAGCGCGGCGCGGAAGTCGGCGGTCGGACCGGCGATCTGGACGTTGAGATGATGCGCGCCGAGCCGCTGCGCCTCGCCGATCCAGTGGCGGAGCTGGTCGGCGTCATGGACGAGCACCTGCCCCTCCCATGCCAGGCCGAGCGGGTTCATCGCGCTCGCGACCCCGTCGGTGCGCGCGGTGCGGGCGAGGTTGACGCCGACACCGTCGAAGCCCGCGGCGACGACTTGCTCGAGCGCGTCGTCGAGGCGGTTGTCGATGTCGAAACCGGGGCATTTGTCGAGGCCCCAGACCGACTGGAGGACGAGCAATTCGGGCATGGACTTCCTTTTCAGACAACGCTGTCATATCGTGACGGGGGCGGGAGTCAATTGCGTGTTGCCTAACCGCGTCATGCCGGACTTGATCCGGCATCCATTGGGACGTGACGAGGGCAGATCGACCCCGGATCAAGTCCGGGGTGACGAAGAAAAGAAGAAGAGTGAGAGGATGAGATGACCGCCGAAGTCCCCGCCCCGCCGGCCATCGCGCCGGCGTCGAAAGCATATCGCCGCTACGCGCTGAGCGTGCTGCTCGTCATCTATATCCTCAATTTCCTCGACCGGCAGATCGTCGCGATCCTCGCCGAACCGATCAAGCACGACCTCGGCCTCGCCGACTGGCAGCTGGGGGTGATGACCGGCCTCGCCTTCGCGCTGTTCTATACCGTACTCGGCATCCCGATCGCGCGCTATGCCGAGACGGGGCACCGGCCGCGGATCATCGCGGTGGCGGCGGGGCTGTGGAGCCTGTTCACGCTGGCGTGCGGCTATGCGCAGAATTTCGTGCAACTCGTCGCGTGCCGCGTCGGGGTGGGAATCGGCGAAGCGGGGTGCACGCCGCCCGCCCATTCGCTGATCACCGATTACACGCCGCGTGAGAAGCGCGCGTCGGCGCTCGCCTTCTACGCACTCGGGACACCGCTCGGCGGATTGCTGGGGCTCGCGCTCGGCGGGCTGATCGCCGATGCCTATGGCTGGCGAACGGCGTTTCTGTTTGCGGGACTGCCGGGGCTGTTGATGGCGCTGATCGCGTGGACGACGCTGCGCGAGCCGCGGCGGCAGATGAATGTCGACCTGGCTGCGCTGAAGGCCGCGCGGCCCGACTTCAAGACTGCGATGGCGGAGATCAAGGGCAAGCGGACCTTCTGGCTGATCGCCTTTGCTGCCGCGATCAAGGCGTTCATCGGCTATGGCGCCGCGGCGTTTCTGGCGCCCTTCTTCTTCCGCAACCATGCGGCCGAACTAACCGTGATCGCCGAAGATTTCGGGCTCGGGCTGACGGGCTTTCTCGGCGTTGCGCTGGGGATCGTGCTCGGGCTGACCGGGGCGGTCGGGACGTGGATGGGCGGCTATCTCGCCGATAAATATGGCGCGCGCGACTTGCGTTTCTATGTCGCGATTCCCGCGGTTTCGACCTTGCTGGGCATTCCCTTTTATATCGCGGGCCTGCTTGCCGATTCAGCGGTGTTCGCGCTGATCATGTTCGCCTTTCCGCCGGTGCTGAACACGATGTGGTACGGGCCGGGCTATGCCGCGGTGCAGGGGCTGGTGCAGCCGCAGACCCGCGCTACGGCGTCGGCGGTGCTGCTGTTCATCATCAACCTGATCGGGTTGGGATTGGGACCGCTGGGCGTCGGTGCGGTCAGCGATTTCATCAGCGGACCGATGGGGCTAGGGTCGGCCGAGGGCGTGCGCTGGTCGTTGATGATCTTCATCATGTTCGGCGCGGTGGCGTCGGGACTGTTCTGGCTGGCGCGGAGTTCGATCCGCGAGGAGATGGTGAGTTGAGCATCGCGAGTATTGCCCTGCCCCGCATTTTTCGTATCGGCGGCGGCGCGTCGAAGGAGCTTCCCGACGTGTTGGCGATGCTGGGGCTGTCGCGACCGCTGATTGTGACGGACGGCTGGCTGGTGAGCAGCGGGCGTGTCGCCGAGCTGGTCGACGGGCTGACGGCGGCGGGGATTTCAGCGCGGGTGTTCGCCGAGACGGTACCCGACCCGACAGTGGCGTCGGTCGATGCGGGGGTGGCGTATCTGCTGGACGGCGAGCATGACTGCGTCGTGGGTTTCGGCGGCGGCAGCCCGCTCGACAGTGCGAAGGCGATCGCGCTGCTTGGCCGGTTCGGCGGGGCGATGGCGGATTACAAGGCGCCGCATGTTCAGGACGCGCCCGGGCTGCCGGTCATCGCGATCCCGACGACCGCTGGCACGGGGTCGGAGGCGACGCGCTTCACGATCATCACCGACGAGGCGACCGACGAGAAGATGCTGTGCCCGGGGCTCGCCTATCTGCCCGTCGCGGCGCTCGTCGATTATGAGCTGACGTTTACGAAGCCCAAAAGGCTGACCGCCGACACCGGCATCGATTCGCTGACACACGCGATCGAGGCCTATGTGTCGAAGCGCGCCAACCCGTTCAGCGACGGCATGGCGCTGCTCGCGATGCGCGCGATTGCGCCGAATTTGCGGCGCGTGTGCAGCGACCCGATGGACGCCGCGGCGCGCGAGGCGATGATGCTGGGCGCGACGCAGGCGGGGATCGCCTTTTCGAACAGCTCGGTCGCGCTGGTGCACGGGATGAGCCGGCCGATCGGCGCGCATTTCCATGTCCCGCACGGGCTGTCGAACGCGATGCTGCTGCCTGCGGTGACGGCGTGGTCGGCACCGGCGGCGCTCGGACGCTACGCGGATTGCGCGCGGGCGATGGGGGTGGCTGACGGGGCCGAGGGCGATCAGGCGGCGGTGGCGCGGCTGCTCGACGAACTGGCGGCGCTCAACCGCGAACTCGAGGTGCCGGGGCCCGCGGCATGGGGCATCGACGCGGCGCGCTGGGACGCGCTGGTCCCGACGATGTGCGCGCAGGCGGCGGCGTCGGGATCGCCCGCGAACAACCCGCGTGTGCCGGATCGCGAGGAAATGGCGATGCTCTATGCGCAGGTTTGGGCTGGGTAAAATCTCTTGTTCATCAAAGAGTAAGTCGCGCCCTGCTTAAGCGTGCTCGCCCCGTCCCCTTCTCTCCTACGTCTCAAACGTGGGGGCGGGGCATCCCCCTCCCGCCCTCGTCATCCCGGACTTGATCCGGGATCCATGACTTCGATCGCGGTGCTAGCTCTCGTGGACCCCGGATCAAGTCCGGGGTGGCGGGGTTTGGTTGCCGCGCATCACCACTTATCCGTGTCCCCGCGAAGGCGGGGATCCATCTTGCGCCGGATCCATCTTGCGCCGACCGGAGATGGGCCCCCGCCTTCGCGGGGGCACGCAGCTTTCAATTCGGCCAGATCAGACCTCCAGCGGCCCGTGCTTCATCTTCGGCAGCACATGGCGCGCGAAGAGGTCGGCTTCGGCCGCGTGCGGATAGCCCGAGAGGATAAACGCCTCGATGCCCATGTCCTGATAGCGGTTCAGTTTCGCGAGCACCTGGTCGGGGTCGCCGACGATCGCGGCGCCGCAGCCCGAGCGGGCGCGGCCGACGCCGGTCCAGAGATTGTCCTCGACATAGCCGTCGTCGGAGGCGGCTTCGCGCAAGGCGACCTGCGCGTTGACGCCGAACGACTGCGAATCGAGCGACTTGGCCTTGATCTCGGCGCCCTTCGCGGCGTCGAGTTTCGAGAGCAGGCGGTCGGCGGCGGCGCGCGCTTCGCTTTCGGTGTCGCGCACGATCATGTGGGCGCGGTAGCCGAATTTGAGGGTGCGGCCGTAGGCGGCGGCGCGCGCGCTCATGTCGGCGATGATGTCCTTCACCACCTCCTCGCGGTCGGGCCACATCAGGAAGACGTCGCAGCCCTTCGCGGCGGCGTCGCGCGCGGCAGGCGAGAGGCCGCCGAAGTAGAGCGGCGGCGCCTTGCCCGACACGGTGCCGACGCGTGGCGGATCGAGCTGCAGCTTCCAGAACTCGCCGTCATGGTCGAGCGCTTCGCCATTGAGCAGCGTCTTCAATATGTGCATCGCCTCGACCGTGCGGCGGTAGCGCGGTCCGGAGTCCATCGTCTCGCCCGGCATGTCCGACGAGATGATGTTGACGGTCAGCCGGCCGCCGAGGATCTGGTCGATCGTCGCGATCTGGCGGGCGAGCTGCGGCGGCCAGCTTTCGCCGATGCGAACCGCCATCAAGAGGCGGATGCGCTTCACCATCGTCGCGATCGCCGCAGCGAAAGCGGTGGTGTCGATGCCGAGCGCATAACCCGAGGGAAGCAGGATATTGTCGAAGCCCTGGGTATCGGCCTGCATCACGATATCACGGCAATGCTCCCAGCTCGATTTGAGCATCGGGTCGGGAACGCCAAGGAATTCATAGTCGTCGTCGCAGAGCGCCGAAAACCAGCTGACTTCGCAACTGCGGTCGGTCATGGCAGATTCTCCCCCATCGATGTTTGCAGCACCGCGTACCATTCGGCACGCGTCCAGCGCGGGGCGAAGGCCTGCGGAATTTCCCTGATCCGGTCCGGATTTTGCGTGCCGACGATCGGGATCGGGCGCGCGGGATGCGCCATCACCCAGCTGTAGGTCGCGGCGGCGCGCGAGACACCGTACTCGGCGGCCTTCGCATCGAGCAGTCCGGCGACTGCGCGCGTGCGCTCGTCGGCCGGATCGCCGAGCCGGCCGCCGCCGAGCGGCGACCAGGCGAGGAAGCTCATGCCCTCGGCCATCGACTGATCGAAGATGCCGTCGAAGAGCGGGTTCAGGTGAAGCGGCGAAAATTCGCTCTGATGGCTGACCACCGGAACGGGCAAGAATTTGGCGAGCGCCGCGGTTTGCGACGGCGTGAAGTTCGACACGCCGATCGCGCCGATCTTGCCCGCGCGATGCGCTTCCTCGAGGGTCCGCGCGATTTCCTGCGGGTGGCTGAGCAGGTCCGGGCGGTGGATCTGCCACAGCTCGACATGGTCGGTGCGCAGGCGTTTCAGCGAGATGTCGATGGCGGAGGTCAGATAAGTTGCGCTGCTGTCGTAGGGGACGCCGAGGATGATGCCGCCCTTGGTCGCGAGCACCATTTTTTCACGCAGGTCGGGGGCTTCGGCGAAGACTTCGCCGAGCAGCGCCTCGGCCGAACCGAAACCGCCGGGGGTGTCGCAGCCGTAGATGTCGGCGGTGTCGAACAAAGTGACGCCCGCCTCGAACGCGGCGTCGATGCGCGCGCGGGCAGTCGAAATATCGACGCCGGCGAAGCGCCACATGCCCCAGGCAATGGGGGAGACTTCATGACCGGCGAGGGTCACGTCGGCGGGAGCGGGAAGATAGTCTGACATCGCTGTCATATACTCCATAAGTCAGGTCGAGGGAAGCGGGTTTCGTATGCGGTTTTGCGGTTCGTTAAATTTCGCCCTTCGTGTTCCCCGACGAAAGCCGGGGTCCATTCAGCGGCAGGAGATTGGCCCCGGCTTTCGCCGGGGAACATAAAATATGCGCCAGCATTCCGATCAATGCGCCAGCACCTGCACCTCGCCATCCTCCTCGTCGACCGCGACGATGCGCGGCAGGATCAGGTGGATGGCAGCGAGCGCGACAAGATAGGTGACAGCGCAAACGAGCATCATCGGCAGATACCCCCTGCCCGTGTCGAGCGACCAGCCCGCGAACTCGATCATCGCCATGCCCGAGAGGTTGCCCGCAAAAGCGCCGATGCCGATCGCCGAGCCGACGATTCGCGCCGGGAAGACGTCGGTGGTGAGCCCGAAGAGATTGGTCGAGAAGCCCTGATGCGCGAAGAGCGCGAGGCCAAGGATCATCGCGGCGACCCACGCGCTGTCGACGCCGACGAGCAAGGGCACCGGCAGGATGAGCAGTGCGTAGATGAGCATCGTCGTCTTGCGCGCGGCGTTCACGCTCCAGCCGCGGCGGCCCATCAGGTACGACGGCAGATAGCCGCCGGTGATGCCGCCCAATGCCGCCATGAAATAGACGAAGGCGACGGGCAAGCCCAGCGTGCCCTGCGTCAGGCCGAAGACGCGGTGGAACAGGTCGGGCATGAAGAAGAGCAGGAACCACCAGACCTGGTCGGTGAGCGCTTTCCCAAGGATCACCGCCCATTGGCGGCGGTCGCGGAGCAGGCTGGCCCACGCGATCTTCGGCGCGGCGGCGTCGCGCGCGGCGTTCGGCTGTTCGGGGATGCGCACCATCAGCCAGACGACGACCCAGACGAGCCCGAGCCCGCCCGCGATCAGGAAGGTCGCCTGCCAGCCCCACATCATCGCCATCAGGGGGATGAGCAAAGGCGTGAGGATCGCACCGACATTGGGGGCGATGCCGCCGAGCCCGAGGACGAAGCTGCGCTCCTTCGCGTTGAAATAGGTGGCGGCGGTCTTCACCGCGGCGGGGGTGCCGATCGATTCGGCGGCGCCGAGCACGGCGCGCGAGGTGACGAAGCCCGCGACGGTCGAAGCGAAGGCGTGCGCCATGCCCGCGAGGCTCCACACGCCGACCCCGATCGCGAAGCCGCGGCGCAGGCCGACCTTGTCGATGAACCAGCCGGTACCAAGGAAAGCGAGCGCTGCGGCGAACTGGAACGCCGAGGCCATGTGGCTGTAATCGCGGTCGGTCCAGTCGAACTCGGCCTGCAAGGTCGGCTTGAGCAGCGCGAGGATCTGGCGGTCGACATAGTTGAGGACGATCGCGACGAAGACGAGCCCCACCACGAGCCAGCGGCGTTTGTCGGCGATTTGCGCCAAGATCGTCTCTCCCCGAATCTGTTTGGCCGATGAGATAACGTTGTCATAGCCGGATTGATAGCCGGTTTTTTTCGATGGTGGCGGGAATGGGGTGGGGAGTGGACGATATGGTCCTCCCCATCGACTTGCGATGGGGAGGTGGCAGCCCGAAGGGCTGACGGAGGGGCCGAGCGCGCAGCGCTCGCTAACGCCCGCCGCCCCTCCACCACCGCTTCGCGGCGGTCCCCCTCCCCATCGCAAGTCGATGGGGAGGATCTTATGTCCACAACCGGTCGTTTTCAGGCCTTCGTCATCCCCGACTTGATCCGGGATCCATTGGCCGCGGCGGCGCGGTCGATCCGCGGACGATCAGTTCGTGCGGCAATTGCCGACGCTCGATCGTCTCGCCGAATTCGAGCAGCAGGTCGGCGGCGGCGTAGCCGAGGTCGCGGATCGGCTGGCGGATCGTCGTCAGCGCGGGCCAGACGACCTGCGCGAGGTCGGTGTCGTCGAAGCCCGCGACCGACAGCTGGCCGGGCACCGATATGCCGATGCGGTGCGCCGCCGCGAGGACGCCCGCCGCCATGTCGTCGCTGCTCGCGAAGATCGCGGTCGGCGGCTCGTCGAGCGCGAGCAGCGCCTCGGCCGCCGCGGCGCCCGACTGGAAATCGAACTGGCCGGGAAAGACGAGCGACGCGTCGAAGCCGATGCCCGCGCGCTGGAGCGCCTGCCGGTAGCCGGTCAGCCGCTGGCCGCTGGCGAAATAGTTGGCGTGCCCGGTGACGAGCCCGATGCGCCGATGGCCGAGCGAGATGAGATAGGCGGTCATGTCGTCGGCCGCCTGCACATTGTCGATGTAAACCGCCGAGGTCGCAGTGAGGTCGGTGCCCGGCTGGACGCGGACGACGGGGATCTTGCGCCGGAATAGCTCGGCGAGCGCGGTGCCGACGTCGGTGACCGGCGGGGTCATGATGATACCGTCGAGCTGCGCCTGATCGATCAGCGCGCCTATATCGTCGACGAGGCCGGGCGAGTTGATGTCGCACGGCTGGACGATCATGCGAAAATCGGCCTCGCGGCACCGTTGCCCGACCCCGGCCTGCATGTTGAAGATATAATAGGGGCTGGGGTTGTCGTGGATGAGCCCGATCTGGAACGAACGCCGCCCCGCGAGCGTGCGCGCGGCGAGGCTGGGATGGTAGTTGAGCCGTGCGACCGCCTCCTCGACCTTTTGCCGCATGTCGTCGCTGACATAGCGTTCCTTGTTGAGGACGCGCGACACCGTCTTGATCGACACCCCCGCGACGCGCGAGACATCCTTGATCGTCGCCCGGGTCATCCGCGCAAACGCTCCGTCCCCGGCTGGCAAGTCCCTGTCACGGCCGCGCATCTCCCCGTCCCGCCGATTGACCATCGCTGTCTGCTTTGGCGCGTCGCGCCGCGCACCGCAAGAGAAGCCTTGCGCCCTTCCCTCGCCTCGCGATATGGCGCGATCCTATGACAACGTTAGACAGAAACGTCGGCACCTCGATGCGGCACGCGCACTGGAACGACCTGCCGAGCGGCGGCGACCTGTTCGGCGAGTTGCACCTGGCGCAGGTCAAGGCGGGAACCGCGCCGAAAGGCAGCCTGTTTCCGGGCCTCGCCGCCTGCGCGGCGGGATCGGCGGCGGCGGCGTGGCTGTCCGACCATTATGGTTTTCCGATCATCCTGCTCGGGCTGCTTGTCGGGCTGTCGCTCAACTTCGTCTCGGCGAACGCGGTGACGCACCGCGGGCTCGATTTCGCGTCGCGCACCTTCCTGCGCATCGGCATCGTCGTGCTGGGGCTGCAGGTCACCTTCGGCCAGATCGCGGTGCTGGGGCCGGTGCCGTTCGCGGCGCTGATCGTGATCATGACGCTGACGATGGGCGCCGGGTTCCTGGGCGCGCGGCTGTCGGGGCAGACGCCCTACGCCGGATTGCTGGCGGGCGGCGCGACCGCGATCTGCGGCGCGAGCGCGGCGCTCGCGCTCTATGGCGTGATCGGGAAGAACCGGCTGTCGCAGGCGCAGTTCGCGGTGACCCTGGTCGGCGTTTCGCTGGCGAGCGCGCTTGCGATGACGATCTATCCGTTGCTCGCGGGCGAATTCGGCCTCACCGACAAGCAGGCGGGCTTCCTGATCGGCGCGTCGATCCACGATGTCGCGCAGGCGATCGGCGGCGGCTATGCCTTTTCCGACGCGGCGGGAGCGAGCGCGACGATCGTCAAGCTCGCGCGCGTGGCGCTGCTCGCGCCGGTCGTCGCGCTCGTCGGGCTGCTGCTGAAGCCCGAGGGCGGTGGCGACACGCGCATCTGGCGGCGCCTTGCCCTGCCCTGGTTCATCACGGCCTTCTTTGCGATGGTGACGCTGAACAGCGTGGCGCCGATCCCCGAGGCGATGCGCGCCGCCGCGCTCACCGGGTCGAAGGCGCTGCTGCTGCTCGCGGTGACGGCGACCGCGATGCGGACGCGGCTGGAGCTGCTGCTCGAGATGGGCTGGCGCGCGGCGGTGCCGGTACTGCTGGCGTCGCTGACGAGCTTTGCCGCATCGCTGCTGTTCGCGCTGTCGATCGTCTGAATCGCCGCCGCGCCGGTGGCCTGAAATCGGTCTGGAGATATGGTGCCCGGGGACGGGGTCGAACCGCCGACACTGCGATTTTCAGTCGCATGCTCTACCAACTGAGCTACCCGGGCAGCACCGCTTCGGCCGGTCGGCCGTGCAGGCGAGCGGCGGCTATAGGCAGGGTGTTTCGTCCTGTCCAGTGACTTTCTTGGCTAAAATCGCGCCTCAGTCGCCGCCGAATTTCCCGTCGTCGGTATTGCCGTCGGGCCCCTCGTGCGCGGGAACGCGATAGCCCTCGTTGAACCATTGGTTGAGATCGCGGTCGCGGCAGCCGCGGCTGCAGAAGGGGCGATATTGCTGGACGCGCGGCTTGCCGCAGAGCGGGCATTTGCCGGATTTTGCGGGGGTTTCACTGGGCATGGCCGACTCCTTTCACCTGAACGTCGCGCGCCAGCTCGATCGGGCGACCGGTGCGGCGTTGCAGCTCGGCGATCCATCGCGGGTGCGCGGCGATATGGTCGGCAACGGCGGGGCGCGCGGCGAGTTGCAGCGCGCCGACGCCCCGCGCGCGTTCGGCCTGGCGCAGCAGCAGCGCGGCGTCGGTCGCGACGGGATCGAATCGCACCTGCTCGATCAGCGACGGCCGTTCGCGGCGGCGGATGATCTGCAAAAAGCCGAAGCCGTTGATCGCGGTACGCTCGAAAGGCTGCGGCAATAGTTCGTCGACCAGCGCGTCGATCGCCTGCCGCTCGGCGCGGCCGGCGAGCGACGGGAAATCGATGCCGATCGATCCGCCGACATCGCAGCAGCGGACGAGGCGCAGCGCCGCGGCGCCCCCCGCCTTCGCCAGCACAAATGCATCGCTCTCGCCGTCGATGTCGATCAACAGCATTGCGGGGGTCGCATCGACCCACAGCGCGCCGCCCGGAAAAGGGACGTGGCCGGTGCGGACCCGGTCGATCAGTT
Organism: Sphingopyxis sp. Geo48; assembly: GCF_949769155.1. NCBI lineage: Bacteria > Pseudomonadati > Pseudomonadota > Alphaproteobacteria > Sphingomonadales > Sphingopyxidaceae > Sphingopyxis > Sphingopyxis sp. Geo48. The sequence continues at coordinate 20,977 of NZ_CATKPA010000006.1, forward strand.
CGGACCAGCCCGCCTCCTCCAGCCGGTCGGGACCGGTTTGCGACACTTCGGTAACGGGCCATCCGCTCGCCGCGATCCGGGCGCGCAAGTCGGGCCCGTCGGTTGGCGCCGCATCGGTGATACGCGCCCGCGCCGGCTTGTCGCGCCCGCGTTCGCTGAGCGCCATCCGAACGATCTCGACGTTGAGGCGCGCGCCGATCGAGGTTCCGGGCGGGACCGACGCCAGTGTCGCCTGCGGTTCGCCCGGCAGGTCGAGCGTGACGCGCGCGCCCCTCCCCGCCTCGACCAGCCGCGCCTGAACGACCGCCCCGACGCGCGGGCCTTCGCCGTCGCGCTCGATCCGCGCTTCGATAATCTCTCCGTCCTCGACGAGCGCGGCGCGGCGCTCGCCGATGCCGTCCTCGTACAGCCACTCAGCCAAGCGGCACCCCGGCGGCGGCCAACAGCGACCGCGTCTCGAACAACGGCAAGCCGACGACGTTCGAATGGCTGCCCGACAGGAAACGCACGAAGACCTCGGCCTTGCCCTGGATGGCATAGCCGCCCGCCTTGCCCATCCCCTCGCCGCTGTCGACATACCAGTCGATCTCGGCCGCGCTCAGCGCCTTGAAGGCGACGATCGTGTCGGCAACCCGGACGCGCGGCTTGCCGTCGGCGCCCACGACGCACACGCCCGACCAGACATGGTGACGCCGCCCCGACAACAGCCCCAGCATCCGCCGCAGATCGGCCTCGTCGGCGGGCTTTTCGAGGATGCGGCGGCCGACCGCGACGGTCGTATCCCCCGCGAGCACCACTTCGCCCGCCGCGCGTTCGACCGCGAGCGCCTTCGCTTCGGCGAGCCGCGCGACATAGGTGCGCGGGAGCTCGCCCTTCAGCGGGGTCTCGTCGATTTCAGGGGCCGCGATGCGCGCCGGCGTCAGGCCGATCCGCGCCAGCAGTTCGCGCCGGCGCGGTGAGGTCGATGCCAGTACCAGCGCGGGAGAGGTCGCCGCGCCGCTCACTTGAAGCGATAGGTGATCCGACCCTTGGTCAGGTCATAGGGGGTGAGTTCGACGAGCACTTCGTCGCCCACCAGAACGCGGATGCGATTCTTGCGCATCTTGCCGGCCGTGTGGCCGAGAATCTCGTGGTCATTTTCGAGTTTGACGCGAAACATCGCGTTGGGCAGCAGTTCGACCACCTGGCCGCGCATTTCCAGAAGTTCTTCTTTCGCCATCTATCCTCTATGGGCTCGAAATATCAGGATGCGGGCCCATAACGCCAAATGACGGCAATTGAAAGCAATCTGTCATCCGGCCGGATTGTGCTTCGCGAGGAAGGCATCGAGGCGGTCGAACCAGTCTTTCAGGTTCACCGGATTCGAGAATCCGTGGCCCTCTTCCTTATAGGCGACATATTCGAAATTGCCGTTCCCCGCGGCCTTCAGCGCCGCGATCAGATTCTGCGACTGGCCGATCGGGACCGTGCCATCATCCTCGCCATGCGCGATCAGCAACGGCCGCTGCAGGCGCGCGGCCTGCTGCGTCGGCGAAACCGAAGCGAGATCGAATTCGGGTTCGCCGGTGACGCGGGCGCGCCAGCGCTTGCCCGCCTCCTTGTCGAGATAGCGCCGGTTATATTTGAGCATGGCCTTCAAATCGGCAACCCCCGCCAGGCTCGCCGCGCAGCGATAGCGTTCGGGATTGCGGATCGCGCCCCACATTGCGGCATAGCCGCCATAGGAGGCCCCGACGATGCACACCCGACCCTTGTCGACGATGCCCTCCTTGACCAGCCAGTCCATCCCGTCGTCGAGATCGTCCTGCATCTTGCGCCCGATCTGGCCGATGCCGGCATCGCCGAACGCAGTGCCATAACCGCCCGATCCGCGGAAATTGGGCTGGAGCACCGCATAGCCGCGGTTCGCGAAAAACTGGACCTGCGGATCATATTCGAGCTTGTCGCGCACGCCATAGGGGCCGCCGTGCGGATAGACGATCAAGGGCAGATTCTTCGCCTCGCGCCCCTTCGGCAGCGTCAGATAAGCGGGGATGTCGGTTCCGTCGCGCGCAGCGTAATGCACCGCCCTGGTCACCGCGAGCCGTTCCGGGTCGAGCGCCCGCTGCATCGCGGCGATCGGCGACATCTGACCGGCGGCGCGGTCGAGGAAATAATATAGGCCCGGTTCGTCGGGGGCTGTCGCGAGGACCAGCATCTGCTTGCCGTCGCGACTGCGCGACGCAACCCACGCCTCGCGGCCGGGAATGGCCCGATCGAGCTGCCCCTGCAGCTTCTTGTTCGCCGGATCGAACCATTCGACCCGATCGCGATCGTCGGTGTAGGACACGCCCTCGAGCGCGGTTCCACCAAGGTTCAGCCAATAATCGTCGATGTCGTAACGGTCGTTGCCATAGACCAGCTCGCCGAGTTCGCGCGTGCGATAATTGAAGCGATACAGTGCCTGCCGGCCATTTTTGTCGCTGAGCGCATAGCCTTCGTCCGATCCCGTGACGATCTTTGCGATCTGGAAATAGGCGTTCTCGTCGCTCGGCTTCACCGCCGCGATCAGATCGAATTTCTCGCCGTCCGAGCGCCGGTAGTAGAATTTGAGCTTGCCGGCCTCGAAACCGACGCCGGCGCGGACGATACCGGTATCGTCGGCATACCATTCCCAGATCGGCGCACGCCGCCGGATGAGTTCGGTCATCGCCCCGTCGGGAAGGGACACGCGAAAGACCGACGGATAATCGAACATGTCCGACTGCATGGACAGAAGCAGATAATGGCCGTCGGGATCGATGAAGAGCACGTCGTCACCCTCCAGCGAACGCCCGACCCGTCCGAGCGCCTTGTTGGTCTTCGTGGCGAAGTCGTGGAGCAACAACACCGTCTGGCGCACATCGACATTCATGAAGCGCGAGCTGCGTTCGATACTGATCAGAAGCTTGTCGTTGCCCGCCCACCGCAGCCAGCGAAAATCGACCTTTTCGGGCAGGTCGACGCGCGACATCGCCTCCTGGTCGACGGCGCGATACAGGATTGCCTGCCGACCCTTGATCCGGCCGAGAAAGGCGATCGACTTGCCATCGGGCGACAAGGCCGCGTTCGATATTTCCGGAAGCCGCGCCAGTTCCTCGGTAGAGATCCGTGCCGGAGGTGTCGCCGCCGTCGTCTGCGCGGCGGCCGTCGCCGGACGGATGATCGCTGCCGCCAGCGCAAGCAGCATGAACCCCAATGCCCTCATCATTCCCCCATTCCCTGCGGCCGAACAATAAGCCGCTGCGATTTGGGAGCAATCGGGAATTAGTTCACAATGCGCAGCTTTCGCGCGACGCGCCAGCCGACGGTCTTGGCCCGCGCATAACTCGGCCAGCGCGGCGGCATCTTCGGGTCGAGGCCGATGCGGCGGAGCGCGGCGTTGGCGGCGTGCGCCTCGGACTCGCGGTAGCTCCATTCGCTGCGCCAGGTGATCGACAGCGAGATCGAGGGCGCGTCGCCATTGGCGACGAAATGCGGCGCCATCACCGGCATCAGCACCGCGTCGCCGGGGCCGAGCGGCACCTGCTGCGCGGCGCCGAGATACTCATCCTGCCACGGCAGGTTGCGATGCCCGCCGGTGTGATAGCGCTCGTGCTGGGTGCGATGCGCGAAGCGTTCGTCGCCCGAGGGCCAGACGTGCATCACCTTGGCCCCGCGCAGCTGGAGCAGGATATTATGCTCGGGGTCGAAGTGGAACGGCGTGATCGATCCCGGCGACGAGATGAAGACGAAGCCCTGCGGCGTCAGCATCGCGCCGGTGCGCGGCTCGACCACCGGCGCCAGTTCGCCGAGCAGGTCCATCAGCAGCGCACGATAGTCGGGCACCGTCTCGATATTCTTGAGTACCGCCCAGCTTCGGTTGGTGTCGATGGTACGGATTGTCTCACCGATCGACAGGCCGTTCGACGGCACATCCTCGGGCGCGATCCCGATCGGCACATCGCCCGGATTATATTCGACCTGGCCCGCGGGCAGATTCTCGCCGAGCGCCGCAAGCGCGTCGAGCGACAGCAGGCGATGCTCGGGCAGGCGGTGGTGCAGCAAGCCCGCCTGCGCCGGATAGAGCGCCTCCATCCGCGCGAGTGTTTCCGCCGGAAAAACGCGCCGGTCGCTGGCGGGCTGGTCGATGATGGGCTGGCCGGTCATGGCTGGTCTTCTACCTTCGCAGCGGGGCGTTTCCAACGCCGCCATAGTCGTTCGGCCTTCGCGAGCGCGTGGAAGCGCAGCCGGTCGCCGCTGCCGCCCAGCGGCGCGTTGACCCAGACGAGATGCCGCCGTTCGCGCCAGACGCTGTCGATCATCGGGTGATCGGGCGCCGCGCAGCTGTCGACCCATGCGATGCGCGGATCGCCCAGCAGGTCGAGGTTCGCCTGCTGGAGCAGGACGCCGGGCGAGAAGCGGGAATAATCCTCGTCGAACGCGGTCTTGAAGGAGAAGGCGCCGGGGACGGCGAGGAAGTTGACGAGCATCGCGAGCGGCCGGTCGTTCAGCACCAGCGCGCGCATGTCGAGCTTGCCCGCCGCCGCGGCCGCGGTGACGATCGCGCGGAACCACGCCTCGGTGTCGCCGTGGCTGGCGAGCGCCGAGCCCGCGCGGCCTTTCCATCCACGCGCCTCCAGATCGAGAAAGGCGCCGATCCATTGTTCGATCGGCTCTTCGCCGGTCCAGCGGCGGAAGGAGACGCGCCCCTCGTCCCCAAGGCGGCTGGCCTGCCGGCGCAGCTCCTTGCGCTTTTTCGCGCGCACCGCGACGTCCCAGTAAGCTTCGGGCGAAAGGTCGCTCTCGAGCAGCGCGCGCTCCTCGCGGTGGACGATCTCCGCCGCCGCGCCGCGATCGCGCGATACGTCGGCGAGCGCGCGGTGCAGCGGTCCGTCCTCGGTCAGACGCGGCACATGGATCAGCGTGTGCGCCCAGCTCGCCGCATCGCACCAGCCAAGCAGGATCGACCAGAACAGATGCTCCATCCCCGCGCGCACCAGCGGCGCCCCGTGGAAGTGATTGGGGTGCGCCCAGCCGGTGACGTGGCGCAGCGGCAAGGGTCCGTATTTGACCGCCGAGGCGAGCGGCATCACGCCGATCAGGGGACCGTCGCGGCCGCCCATCACCATCACCAGCCGCGCCTCGCGCGCGGGATCGAGCAGGTGGAGCGCGGGTTGCAGGCACCAGCGCTCGACGAAAGGATTGGGCTCGCTCGCCTCGTCCGCCAACCCGTCCCACGCTGCCGCGAGGTCGTCGGACAGCGCCAGCGGGTCGACGATGCGCACCGCGAGCGCCGCCGAATCCCCGGCTGCGGTGGCACTGACCGGAAAGGCTGGATGGACCGTCATCGCCGGTTATCCTAGCATCGAAGCGTTAAGAGGAGGTGGCAATTCGTCCAAGCGCGAAGTCTGTAACTTCGTCATCCCGGACCCTTCGACAAGCTCAGGACAGGCTCGATCCGGGATCCATGTTTGAGGCACGAGCTCGAATGGACCCCGGATCAAGTCCGGGGTGACGATGGGAGGAACGCTCAACCGAGACGCCAGCGCGTTCAGATACCGAACAGCTTCGCCAGCGACTTTTCGAGCATGAAGAATTGCCAGATCAGCCGGCCATGATCGCGGCGGCCCGACTGGTGCGCGGCGACGACACGCTCGATCTCGGCCATGTCGAACCAGCCCGACCGCGCAAGCGTCGCCGAGGTCGCGAGCGCCTTTGCCTGCGCCGCGAGCGGTCCGCGGAACCATTGCGTGACTGGCGTCACGAAGCCCATCTTCGGCCGGTAGAGGATGTCGTGCGGCAGATAGCGTTCCATCGCCTGCTTGAGGATCGCCTTGCCCGTCCCGCCCTTGACCCGCATCGACGCGGGCAGGCTCGCGGCGAATTCGATCAGACGATAGTCGAGCAGGGGTTCGCGCGCCTCGAGGCTGACCGCCATGCTCATCCGGTCGGTCTTGGTGAGGATGTCGCCCGGCAGCCAGATCATCAGGTCGGCATATTGCGCGCGGTCGAGCGCCTCGCGCGCGGGCGCCTCGCTCATCGCCTTCCAATAGCGCGCTTCGGCGATATGGTCGCCGAGCGCATGGATCGCGGCGTCGTTGTAGAGCCGCGCGCGCTGCGCGGGACCGGTCACGCCGACCGCCTCGGCATAAGCCTCGATCCCGCCCTTCGACAGGCCGGCGAGCGTCGCGCGCGCGCGCAGCGGGCGCGGTGCCCAGTCCATCTGCGGCCAGACGCGCGACAGCGGGCCGAGTAGGCCGCGCCGCAACACGCCGGGGATGAGGCCGCGCAGCCGCTCCTCCTGATGCTGGAAGACGAGGCGGCGGTATCCCGCGAACGCCTCGTCGGCGCCGTCGCCCGAGAGCGCGACGGTGACCTGCTCGCGCGCGAGTTCGCAGACGCGGTAGGTCGGCAGCGCGCTGGCGTCGGCGAAGGGTTCGTCGAACATGTCGGCGATCTTGTCGACGAGCGCGAAATCGGCCGCGGCGACGGTGCGCGTCCGATGGTCGGTCGCGAAGCGTTCGGCGATCGCTTGCGCATAAGCGGTCTCGTCGAGCGCCGCCTGGTCGAAGCCGATCGTGCAGGTCTTGACCGCCTGCGCGCTCGCCTCCGCCATCAGCGCGACGACCGCGCTGCTGTCGACGCCGCCCGACAGAAAGGCGCCCAATGGCACGTCGGACACCATGCGGTCGGTGACCGCGGCGCGCATCAGGTGGACGAGATGCTCGGCGGCCTCGGCTTCCCCGACGCGGACGCGCCTCGAGAAATCGGGCGCCCACCAGCGCTGCGGCTCCGGAAAGGGCTTGCCGCGTTCGAGGAGGAGAAAATGCCCCGCGGGCAATTTCTCGACCCCCGCGACGATGCAATTGTCATCGGGGACATAGCCCAGCGCGAGGAAGTCCTCGACCGCCGCAAGATTGGGCTCTTGCCGCAGCAACGGATGGCGCAGCAACCCCTTCAGTTCCGACGCAAAGGCAAGCGAACCGTCGGACAGCCGGACATGATGGAGCGGCTTCACCCCCAGCCGGTCGCGCGCGAGGAACAGGCAGCCGCGCGCATGGTCGTGGATCGCGAAGGCGAACATGCCGTTCAGGCGCGACAGGCATTCGACGCCCCATTGCCGCCAGGCCGCGAGGATCACCTCGGTATCGCCGCTGGTGCGGAAGCGGTGGCCGCGATCCTCCAGCTCGGCGCGCAGCTCGCGGAAATTATAGATTTCGCCGTTGTAGGTGATGGTGACGATCTCGTCGTCGCTCGCCATCGGCTGCGGGCTGCCTTCGATATCGATGATCGACAGGCGCAGATGGCCGAAACCGACGCCGGGCGCGGTCCAGGTGCCGCTGCCGTCGGGGCCGCGGTGCGCCATCGGGTGGAGCATCGCGCGCAGGCGCGAGGGATCGACCGGCTTGGCCGTCTCAGTATGATAAATGCCTGCGATCCCGCACATATAGAAAGCGGTCTTAACGCGTTTCGAGCGCGCGGTCAGCCATTGCCTGCGCTCCACCCGACGCGGAAACGAAAGCGGCGATCGCATCGCGGCCGCCGTGCGCCGCTTCGGCCGAGACGATCAGCGACAGCGCGCGGGGGTCACCGCCGAACAGGCGCGCCTTCAGCCCGGCCAGTTTTGCGGTCCGCGCGCTGCCCGTCGCAGTGCCGCCCACGACATACCAGCTAGAGGCATCGCGCAGCAGCGGGCCGGGGTGGAGCAGGCGTTCGGTCTTGCCGCCGTCGACCGCGGGGAGCGCGGCGCTCCATGCCCATTTGCCGTCGGGATCGATCGCGCCCTGCCCGAAGGCGACGACTTCGCGCCCTTCGCCCTGCCGTTCATAGCCGCCGATCGCGACCGTGACGCGGTTGCCTTGTCGATCGGCGAAATGGCCGACGACCCGCCGGTCGGCGCCGTCGAAGCGAGGCTCCCAGACGACAGGCTCGGGCGCGGCTGCGGTCCATCCGGCCGGGGTCGCGACCGCAATCGTTGCGGGCAACTCTGCCGTGCGCCCGCCGACGAGCGTCGCCCAGCCGACGAAGAGCAACGGAATGGCAATCGCCCCGCACAGCACAGCCGCAGCATTGCCGGCGCGGCGAAGCACGCCTTCGAGCCCGCTCACATCGACCGCGACATCGTTCGCGGGCCGGTCGAACCAGCGGCGGGCAACAAGCATCACGACCAAAATGACCAGGCCGAAGAAGATCCAGCCATAAAAGACATGATCGATCCCGCCCGCCGCCTCGATCCCCCAGATTTCGGCCGCGACCATCGTGCCATAAGCGCGCAGCGCGTTGGCTAGGATCGTCGTGGCCAGCGCGAGGCCGACGAAGATGATACGCCGCGTCCAGCTTTTGAAACAGAGGTGCGCGGCGAACACCGAATAGGCGAGCATCGCGATCAGGAAATTGACCCCCGAACAGGCCTCGGCCACCTCGAAAAAGCCTGCGCGGGTGGTGATGAACACGCCCTCGATCTCGGCCGAAAGGCCCGACAGATGCAGCAGCGCAAGCGAGATTTTCGCGGTGAGCGTCTGGAGCAGCGGCACCAGCTCCTCGCCGAACGGCACGAGGAGCAGTGCGTAAGCGAGCGGAAACAGCAGCCCGCGCACCAGCTTCTCACCCAATGTCGCGGCCACGGCGCCCTGCAGCATCAGCACGAGGCCGAGTTGCCGGAACAGCCCGACCCCCGCCGCCTCGCCGACGAGCCACACCAGCCCCGCGCCCGCGATCCAGACCAGCGCGGGCCACCAGAAAGCGGGCGTCAGCGGGCGCAGCAGCGCGGTGCGCTGCGACACCAGCCAGCCGATCATCGGCACCATCAGCAGGCAGTGGGTGAAGGTCGAACTGTGCCACCAGATGCCGGCCATATCGGCGGCGTCGCGGTGGAAGACCGCGAGCATCGCCGCCGCCACGCCCGCGAGTGCGGCAAGGTGCCGCTGCCAGCGCGTCCAGTCCCGCGGGCGGGCGATGGTGTGCGCCGTCATGCCGCGAGCCCGAGCAGGCGCGCGAGCGGCGCGAGCTGCGCATCCCAGCCATAGCGCGCGATCATCTGCGCCCGCGCCGCCCTTCCCATCGCGGCGGCGGCGGCGGGGTCGTCGAACAGGCGAACGACGGCGTCGGCCATCGCACCGGCACCGTCGGCGACGAGCAGATGCTCGCCCGGCGCAGCGTCGATCCCGGTCGCGGCGGCCGCGCTCGCGACCACGGGCCGCGCCATCGCCATCGCCTCGAGCAGCTTGTTCTGCACCCCGCGCGCGAGGAGGAGCGGCGCGACCACCGCATCGGCGGCGGCGAGCCACGGCCGGACGTCGGGCACCTCGCCGGTGACGATCACGCCGGGCAGCGTTTCGAGCGCGCGCACCTCTTCGGCCGGCGCGCGGCCGACGATCGCGAAGCGCGCTTGCGCGTGATGCTGGCGGATGTGCGGCAGGATATCCGACGCGAACCAGCGCACCGCGTCGATGTTCGGCCGATAGTCCATCTGGCCGGTGAAGACCGCGAGCGGGCCGTCGCCCTCGCCCACGCGGTCAAACGACAGCGCGGGATCGAAATGGCCGGTGTCGATGCCGTTCCCGACGGCATGCACCGTGTCGGCGCCGAGCCCGCTGCGCGCGCGGAACAGCGCCGCCTCGGCTTCGCTGACGAAAAGGCTCGCATCGACCGCGCGCGCGACCTTGTCTTCGAAGGCGCCGAGCCTCCGCGCCTCGCGCGCGTGGACCCAGTGGAGCGGCTGGCGTTTGTCCTGCTCGGCATAAGTGGCGAACTTCGCCGAATCGACGTCGACGAAATCCATGACGACCGGCCCCGCGAACCCGGCGGGCAGATATTGCGCCATCTGCCCCGAAAAGGCGACGATATGGCTCACCTTGCCGATCGCGAGCAGCGCGCCGACATGCTCGGCAAGCGCGGCGCTGCGAAACAGGCGGTTCGACACCGGTTCGCCGCGCAGGACCGCGGACGCGAGCGCGACGGGGCGCGAAACACCGCGCACCTCGATGCACAGGCTCCTGCAAAGCGGCGCGAGTTTCGCCTCGGCGACGGCGGCATCCTCGGCCGTGTCGGCGAGCGCAGCGACATGGACGGGCGCGAGCTTCGCCAGCGCCTCGAACATATGCCAGCTGCGGATGCGGTCGCCGCGGTCGGGGGGCCAGGGCGCGCGGTGGACCAGAAACAGGATCTCGGCCATTACCCGAGCCCGCGCGCGATCAGCGGCCCGATGCGGTTCGCCGCCCATAGCGGCAGTTTCTTCCAGAGGTCGACCTGTAGCCTGTATTTGGCGCTGTTCGGGTTGGTGTCGCGCGGGCGCTCGCCGGGCGCGAGCCAGCGCGCATAGACGAGCGGCTCGGGCTCGAAGCCCCAATTCTTCTTGTACGCGAAGGGCCCGGTGCCGAGTTTCGAGCGGCCGAAATCGAAGCGCGTGCAACCCTTCGCCCGCGCATGGCGCATCAGCGCGAAATACATGAGCTCGTTGGCGCGCAGCCTGCGCGCGTCGGCGGTGCCGCCCCCCCAATAGGGCATCACCGTACCGCGCCAATAGAGGCTGAGCACGCTCGCGACCGGCGCGCCATTGGCACGCACCGTCAGGATGTCGGCGTCCGCACCGAACGCGTCGAGCACCGCGTCGAACAGCGCCTTCGGGAACACCGGCGTGCCAAGGTTGCGGACGCTCGTCGCATAGATGCGATAATGGTCGCGCCGTTCGGCTGCATCGGTGCCGGTCGTGACCGTCAGCTCGCTTTCGAGCGCCTTGCGCACCTCGGCGCGCTGCTTGCGCGGAACGGCGAGCAGTTCGGCGTCGTCATCGGCGGCGAGGTTGCGGACGAAGCCGGCATAGACACCCTCCTCGCGGTGCCACCCGTCAGCGTCGGGAAGCGCCCCGCCGCGCAGCTCCACCGAGGGAACGCCGAGCGATTTCGCCATGTCGGCCGCGCCCTGCGCGAGCGTTGCGGCGACCGCGTCGTTGTCCGCCAATATACCGCCGTCGACCGCAAAGCCGCTGCCGACGAGCGCCTGCCCGAAGAGCGGCGAGCGGACATGATGGAGCGGCACGATTCCGGTGAGCGCGCCGTCGGCGCCGCGCGCGGTCAGAAGGTGGCAGACGTGTCCGGTCGCGCGCGTGATCGCCTCGCACCACGCGCGGCTGTGGAAGGGCGTCGCCTCTGGATGCGCGGCGACATAGGCGTCCCACGCGTCGGCATCGGTCAGCGGCACCGGGGGCTGAATCGGCGCGTTCACGCGGCGGCGCGCCACGGCTGCGCGCGCTCCTGCTGCGCGAGGAGTAGCGCGTCGGCGCGGGTCCATTCGAAATCGGCGAGCAGTTTCTTGAGCTTGCCGGCCATCCCGGAAAGACCCGTATAGTGCCGGATCTTCGACTTGACCGGCGCATCGGCGACGCGCGGCTGGCCGGGATCGATCTCCCACGGGTGGAAATAGAGGATCGCGGGATGCCCCTCGGCGTTCATCCGCTCGATCGCCCAGCGCGTGAAGCCATAGGGGAGCAGGCGCATGAAGCCGCCGCCACCCGCCGCCAGCGTGCGCCCGGCAAAGCGCGCGGTCGTCACCGGCCATTCGACAAGCTCGCTGTCGGGGAGCGGGCGCCAGGCGTGGCGCGGGCTCTGCGGCCAGCCATAATGGTCGTGGACGACGGGTGCGACGCTCGACGAATAGGCATAGCCCTGTTCGGCGAGCACGGCATGCGCCCACGGCGTGCGCGTATCGACCGAGAAGCTCGGCGCGCGATAGCCGCGGATCGCGACCCCGCCGAGATCTTCGAGGATCGCCCGCGTCTTTGTGAGGTCGGCGGCGAAATCGTCGGCCGTCATCGAGAAGACGCGCTTGTGATCATAGCCGTGGCTGGCAAGTTCATGCCCCGCCGCGACGATGCGCCGGATCAGCGCCGGATAGCGTTCGGCGACCCAGCCGAGCGTGAAGAAAGTGCCCTTCGCGCCCGCCTCGGCGAAAATCTGCAGCACCGCATCGCAATTCGCCTCGACCCGGCATTCGAGCGTCGGCCAGTCGGCACGGTCGATCGTGCGCTCAAAGGCGCCGACCTGGAACCAGTCCTCGACATCGACCGACAGGCCGTTCTGCATTGTCCCTCACCTTCATCAGTCCCTTAGCGAATGACGCACGGAACGTCACGCCGCCCAGACTTCGGACTTCGTGGGGTTGGGCGAATTTTCGGGATCGCGCTCGACCCATTCGATGAGCAGGTCGAGCACGCGGCGCAGCGCCGCATCCTGCTCCACGAGCCGCGCCTCGAGGCTGGCGATCTGGCTTTGCAACGCAGCGATCTGCGCATCATGCGCGGCCGGGGCCTGAGCGACGGGTTCGGAAACAAGCTCGGTCACGTCGTCGGCCGCGGCGGGCGTCCCGGCCTGATCGGCGACGAGCGTCCGCGCGGCGGCGAAATCGGCGGGCGCGGCAAAGGGCGGGCGGCCGTCGTTCGCGGCGTCGGACCACGCCTGCGGCGGCTCGGCGGCAGCGGCCGCGTGCGCGACAACCTCCTCCACCGGCAGCGGGGCGAGGCTTGCTTCGTCGATCCCGCGGTCGGCCTCGATCTCGCCGATCACGTTGCGGACATGCTGCGCCGAAATGCGGTGCAGTTCCTCGACCGCGCCGAACAGCAGCAGGCGGCTCACCAGCACGTTCAATTTGCGCGGCACGCCGTCGCTATAGTCGTAGATCAGTTCGAACGCCTCGGGCGCGAAGCTCGGATTGCCCCTCCAGCCGACCTTCTTGAGGCGGTGGAGGATATAGGGTTCGACCTCCTCGGGCTCCATCGGGTCGAGGTGGTGCGTCGCGATCACCCGCTGGCGAAGCTGCTCGAGCGCGGGCGTATGGAACAGGGTCTGGCGGAATTCGGGCTGGCCGAGCAGGAAGATCTGCAGCAGCGAATGGTCGCCGAGCTGGAAGTTCGAGAGCATGCGCAGCTCTTCGAGCGCCGAGATCGCAAGATTCTGCCCCTCGTCGACGATCAGCAAGGTGCGGCGGCCGGCGCGCGCCTGTTCGCGCAGATATTGCTCGATCGAGCGGAGAAGCTCCGCCTTGCTCTGCTCTTCCCACTCGATGCCGAACTGTTCGGCGACGAGGCGGAGCAGATCGTCGCCCTCGACCTGCGTCGACACCAGCTTGACCGCGGTCAGGCGGTTGGGATCGATCGTGTTCATCAAATGGCCGACGAGCGTCGTCTTGCCGGCGCCGACGTCGCCGGTGATGACGATGAACCCCTCGCCCTGCGCGAGGCCGTAGCCGAGATAGGACATCGCCTTGCGGTGCGTGCCGCTCTCGAAATAGAAAGCCGGATCGGGCGTCAGCTGGAAGGGCCGACCGGTGAAACCATAATATTGATCGTACATCGAAATTCCCCGATCAGAAATTGTACCGCAGGCCGACCAGCGCCGAACCGATCAGGCGGCTGTTGAAGCCATCCTGGTCGAACGCGCTCAGCGCCGCCGCCGCGCTGCCCGTCAGCGAACGCCAGATGCGCCGCGAATAGGCTGCCGAAATTCCCGCCGACTGGACATCGCCCGCACCCGGCGCGCCATTGTCGTAATAGTTCAGATAGCCCGCAATGCTGAGATCCGAATCGACATCGAGCTGGCGCCCCGCGGTCAGGAAGAGATAATAGCTCTCGTCCTTCGTCCCATCGAGATAGGCGAGCGGTGACGCCGCCGGAACGAGCAGGCGGCGGCGGTCGTAACCGACCCCGACGCCATAGCTCCAGCGGCCGTAGCTCGAACTCAGGATCGCCTGCACGCCGCGGTTGCGATACTGGAAGGTGCCGGCATTGCCGAGCTGGTTGTTGAGGCAGCCGCCGGTCTGTTCGCCGAAGACGCAGGTGTTGACCTCGCCGCTCACCGGGTTGCGCGTCGGGTCGAACTGCGTCGGCAGCGCCGCAAGGCCCGTCGAAAGCCCGCGGCCGAAGCTCGACAGCCCGTCATAGACGCCGACCTGGACCAGGGTCGCATGGTCGGGGCGATAGGCGAAGCCGCCGGTATAGACCGTATCGCCATAGCGGCGGCCGACGCGCGCGGTCAGCGAGGTGCGGCGGCTCGGCTGCCACATCACGCCCGCATCCCAGATCAGCCCGTCGACGTCGAACGACAGCTGGCGCGGGCTCGATGTGTCGGTGACATAGCGGCCGTTCGCGTCGAGCACCGGCACGCCGTTCGCATCGACCACCGGGTCGCGCTGGCCGATCTCGACATCCTCGTAACCGACGCCGCCGAGCAGCGCGACGGTCGGCGAGATCGGCACCGTGATGTCGGCGCGCGCATATTTGCCGTCGAAACGCTGGTCGAGCTGGCTCGCATCCTCGCGTTCCCAGCCGCCCGAAAGCTGCCAGCCGAACGGCAGGTCGCCCGGCCGCTGGCCGATGCTGCCCCACGCCACATGGTTGGTCGAATGGTCGAAGACATCGCGCGGCTGGACGCCGGGCGCGAGCACCGCGGGATTGTCGACCTCGACCTTGGTGTAGCCGAAGCGATAGCCGGCGCCGACGTCGAGATTGCCGATGCGCCGCGCGAAGGTCGGCCCGGCGTAGAAGGAATAGAGGTCGGCGACATTGGTCCCGCCCCCGATGAAGAAGCCGCCGTCGGCGCCCTGCCCGTCGGCGCGAGCGCGCGTCGCGAGCGCCCCGGCCTCCAGATTCAGCCCCTGCGCGGCTTCGAGCCGGCCGCGGACGAGGCCGCTCAAGATATCGGCGTCGCTGAGCCCGCCGCTTTCGCCGAAGCGATGTTCGTAGCGGATCGTCCCCGCGAGTTCGGCGCGGCGCGTCACGATCGCCGCGTCGACCCCGACCGCGACGGTCGTGTAGGTCAGGACATCGCCGTCGCCGCCCTTCAGGTCGGCGGTCAGCACCTGATCGACTTCGAGATAGGGGCTGAAGTCGACCTGCCGCTGGCGCTTCTTGCGTTCGCCGCGCTTCGCCTTGCGGCCGGTTTCGGACGCCGAAGGCGCGCTGCTCGCGCCCGGATCGCCGGACGCGGCGCCGGGATCGCCGGAGAATTGCGCCTCGGCGCTCGTCGCGGTTCCCGCGAGCAGCAGCGCGGCAAGCGCCGCCCCGGTGCGCAGGGTGAAACGGGGAGACATCACGCACCGCCTCCCTGGCCGTAATAGGTGCCGAAGCGGCGGCCGCCCGGCGAGAATTTCACGCCGTTGAGCAGGAGCTGGATGTGCGGGCACGCCCCCATCAGGCCGATCGCGTCGCGCAGCGCGCTTTCCATCGTCTGGTCGGCGCGCACGACCATGATGAGCTGGCCGACATGCCCGGCGAGCACCGCCGCGGGTGACGCTGCTAGGACCGGCGGCGAATCGAGGATGACGATCCGGCCCGGCGCTCCCTGTTCGAGCTGCGCGAGCAGCGCTTCGGTCCGCGCCGAGGCGAGCAGTTCGGTATCGTGCATATGCTGCGTACCCGCGGGCATGACCTTCAGCCCCGGAATGTCGGTCTGGATCAGGCAGTCGGCGAGCGGCAGATGCGGATCGGCGAGCGCGTCCATCAGCCCCGGACCATTTTCGAGGCCAAGCGCGTCGAGCACACTCGGCTTCGCGATATCGGCGTCGATCAGCAGCACGTCGTGGTCGGCCTCGACCGCGAGGCTGAGCGCGAGGTTGACCGCGGTGAAGGTCTTGCCCTCGCCGGGGTTCGCCGAGGCAATCAGCACACGGTGGCCGCGCGGCACGACCGGGCGGTTCGCGGTCCCCGCGAAATTGCGGATGATCTCGCGCTTCACGATGCGATATTCCTCGGCGATGCCGGTCACCGGGGCGCCGGGCACGACCATGCCGCGCGCGGCAAGCCGGTCGCGGTCGATGCGGCCGTGGCGCGCGGGCTCGATCGCGGGCGCCGCCTTCGCGACATGTTTGCGCGGCGAGGGCTTGGCGGACGCCGGCTCGACAGCGGGCGTCACGTCGATTGCGGGTTCGGGCGCGACGTCCGGCGGCAATATTTCGGCGACGGGTTCGGCCTTCGCCTTGCGCGCGCGCTTCTCGGGCTCGGGCGGCAGCTTCGACACGTCGATCGTCGACGCATTCTTCGCGGGATCGAGGCCGAACATGTCGGCGGCGCGTTCGAGCAGCGAGGGCTGGCGCTTGACGGGGCGTTGGTCGTTCATGTCCTCTTCCCCGCTCACGCGACCATGCCGCGCTGGACGAATTCGGCGATCAGCAGCAGCGCGTAGAGGCCGACGAGCGCCCCCGCTCCGCTGGCGAGCCACACCAGCTTTTTCCGGCGTTCGACATGGCGGTCGGGCGTCACCACCTCGGTAATCGACCCGATCACCGGCAGCCCGCTCGCGCGCTCGAGCTTCGCGGCGGTGGCATAGCTCGGGCGGACCTGCGCGAGGCCGAAGGCCGCGCCGATACCGCCACCGATCCCCGCCAGCAGCACCA
Organism: Sphingopyxis sp. Geo48; assembly: GCF_949769155.1. Taxonomy (NCBI): domain Bacteria; kingdom Pseudomonadati; phylum Pseudomonadota; class Alphaproteobacteria; order Sphingomonadales; family Sphingopyxidaceae; genus Sphingopyxis; species Sphingopyxis sp. Geo48. Next base: position 37,360 of record NZ_CATKPA010000006.1, read on the forward strand.
GCGTCAGGAACAGCGGCCGGTTCGGCGCCGCGGGGCTGGTCGGCTTCGACGGCGGATCGAGCAGTTCGATCTTGATCGCGTCGGTTTCGGTCTGCGCATCGCCGCGCAGCCGCACCTGCTCGCGCTGGGCGAGCAGCTTGTCATATTGCGCCTTGGTCGCGGTATATTCGCCGTTGATCCGGTCATATTCGGCGGCGACGCCGGGGTTCTGGATCTGCTGCGAGGTGATGCGCGCGATGTCGCCCATCAGCTGCGACTTGCGCGCGGTCAGCGCGCTGACCGTCGCCTGGCGCTCGGCGCGCATCGCGGCGAGCGAGGCATAGGCGGGATTCTGCATCCCGCCGCCGCCACCGCCGCTGCCTTCGCGGTCGGCGATGGCCTTCAGCGACGCGATCTGGCTCTTCAGCGCGATGACGTCGGGATGCGCATCGGTGAGCCCGCGCGCGCGCATCGAGGAAAGTTCGTTCTGCGCCCCGGCAAGCTGCTGGCGCGCGACGCTGCCGCCCACGCCGCCGCCGGCGCCGGGGACCGACTGCGGGGTCGATGCGAGCTGGCCGTTCGCAGCTGCAAGCTGCGCCTGCGCCGAGACGAGCTGGCTGTCGATCTGGCCGAGTTCGGCGCGCGCCGCCTCGACGCGCTGCGCGGGCGAGCCGGTGCCGCCCGGGATCAGGCCGATATTCTGCGCCTCGAACGCGGCGCGACGCGCCTCGATCTCGCGCAGGCCCTTTTCGCGGTCGGCGATCTGCGAATCGAGGAATTTCAGGCCCTCGCGCGTGTTGACGCGGCCACCGCGCAACTGATCGTCGCGGAATACGGTGATCAGGCTGTCGAGTATTCCGCTCGCGAGCTTCGCATTGTCGGCGTCGGACAGGCTGCCGATCCCGACCGAAGAGGTCAGCTCGAAGATATTCTGCTGCTGCGGCACGACCTTGATATTCTGCTGCAGCATCGCGACCGCGCCCGCCTTGTCGCGCTCGCCGGCATCGGCGCCGATCAGCCCGGTCGTCGCCGCAACCTTTTCGAGGTTGCGCGCGCTGGTCAGCGTCTCGCGGATCTGGTCGATCTGCTGCCCGCCCCCGAACGAGCCGCCGGTGCCATCGTCGGGCAGGATCTGGTTGACCTCGACGAGCAGCCGCGCGCGGCTGTCATAGCGGTTGGGGATCGACGCGACCGCAAGCCAGCCGAGGATGCAGATGCCCCAGGCGACCGCGAGCACGAGCCAGCGGCGCGTCCAGACGCTGTGCACCGCCACCCGGATTTCGTCGTATAGGCCGTTCATCGCTCGCTGTCAGTCCTTGGCAATCATGTCGGTGGGGGCAAAGATCAGAACATGCTTTCGGGGATGATGATCACATCGCCCGGTTGCAAGCGGACGTTCGCCTTGATGTCGCCGCGCTTGATGAGGTCGTTGAGGCGGAGCCCGAACTCCTCCTGCTTGCCGGTACCCTTGTCATAGCGGACGAGGCGCGCCTTGTTGCCCGCCGCATATTCGCCGAGGCCGCCGACCGCGATCATCGCGTCGAGCACGGTCATGTTGGCGCGGAACGGGATCGACGCCGGCTTCTCGGTCGCGCCGACGACGCGCACCTGCTGCGAGAAGGTGCTGTTGAAGCTGGTGACGATCACGCTGACGATCGGATCGGTGATATATTGGCTGAGCTGCAGCTTGATATCCTGCTGCAGCATCGTCGGCGTCTTGCCGACCGCGGGCATGTCGGTGATCAGCGGGGTGGTGATGCGGCCGTCGGGGCGGACCTGCACCTTGCCGCCGAGTTCGGGATTGCGCCACACGAAGATCTGCAGCTCGTCGAGCGGCCCGATGATATATTCCTCGCCGGGCCCTTCCTGGTTCGCGACGAAATTGGCGCTGGGAAGCTGCGGCGCCGACCCCGTGCTGCCCATGCATCCCGCGAGGGCGGTCGCGGCGATACCCGCGACCAGCGCAAGGCGTGCGACATAAAGCGAGGGGAAGGACGTCATATTCAAATCACCTTTCGAGCGGCCGAGCGCCCTCTGCCGCCCCTAAACGGCTGCAAAGAAACCCATTGCGTCAGCTTCCGCTATTGCTCGAAAGGGTGAATATACCGTTAGTCTTGCGCTAAGTTCGAGCCGCGTTTGCCACAGTCTGTGCCGTATCGGCACAGAAACGGCCCTATACGAGCATTTCGCGTGCCGGTCCCTGACCGAGAAAGCCCGCCGGACTTGCCGTCGCACCATAAGCGCCGGCGAGGAAAAGTACAATCAGATCACCGACTTGCGCGCGCGGAAGCGCGACCTGATCGCCCAGACGGTCGAGCGGGGTGCAGAGGCAACCGACCACCGAGACGGTCTCCTCGGGATCGGCGCCGAAGCGATTCGCTACCCCTATCGGATAGTTGCGGCGGATGACGGTGCCGAAATTGCCGCTCGCGGCGAGCTGGTGGTGGAGGCCGCCGTCGGTGACGAGAAAGGTCTCGCCATGGCTGGCCTTGCGGTCGATCACGCGCGTCAGATAGACGCCCGCCTCCGCCACCAGCCAGCGCCCGAGTTCCATCGCGAACCGGCTGTTCGCGAGCGCCGCGTCGCGCGTCGCAAGCGTGTCGCCGAGCGCGGCACCGACCGCCGCGACGTCGACCGCCACATCGCCGGGGAAATAGGGAACGCCCATCCCGCCGCCGAGATTGACAAGCGGCGGAGCGACACCGATCGCGTCCGCCAGCCGTCCGGCAAGCGCCACGGTCTGCGCCTGCGTCTCGGCGATGGCACTGGCATCAAGTGCCTGCGATCCTGTAAAAATATGAAAGCCCCGCCAGTCGGCGCCGGCGTCGATGAGGTGGCGGACGAGCGCGGGAACGGTGTCGGCGTCGACCCCGAAGGGCTTGGCGCCGCCCCCCATCTTCATCCCCGATCCCTTGAGGTCGAAGTCGGGATTGACGCGCACCGCGAGCCGCGGCGCAACGCCCAGTCGCGCGGCGATCGACAGCGCCCGTTCGGCTTCGCCCGCGGATTCGAGGTTGAGCGTTGCGCCCGCCTCGATCGCGGCTTCGAGTTCGCGGTCGCGCTTTCCCGGCCCCGCGAAGCTGATGTGCTCGGCCGCCATTCCGCTCGCGAGCGCGGCCTTGAGTTCGCCCCCCGACGCAACGTCGAAACCATCGACCAGCCGCGCCATGAAGGCGAGCAGCGGCGCATAGGGATTCGCCTTCATCGCATAGTGAAGCTGGACCGATGGCGGCATCGCGGCGCGCCATTCGGCGACGCGTGCGGCGAGCATCGCGCTGTCATAGACGAAGAGCGGGGTGTCGCCCGCGACGTCGGCGAGCGCCTCGGCGCGGTCGCCACCGATCAGCAGCATCCCCCCGGCGTCGGCCGCAAAGCCGGGCGGGATCGGACCGTGGGGCTTCATGCCGCCACCGCCTTCGCCCAGTCGGCGGCGATCGCGACGCGGTCGAGCTTGCCGTTGGGGTTCCGCGGCAACGCATCGCGCCACTCGATCGTCTGCGGCTGCATGAAATTGGGGAGGTTCTGGCGGAGGTAGGCCGAGAGCGCGGCCGCGTTCTCGCGCCCGTCTTTGCCGCGCACGATCAGGACGATCGCGGCGCCGAGCCGCGGATCGGGAACGCCGAACGCGACGGCTTCGAAAATCAGGCCCGATGCCACCGCGACATCCTCGACCTCGGTCGGGCTGACGCGATTGCCCGCGGTCTTGATCATCGCATCGTCGCGCCCGATGAAAGTGAGCAACCCATCGCTGTCGCGCCGTACCGTATCGCCGGACCATACCGCCGTTCCGCCGTATCGCGACGCGGCAGGCGCCGGCCGGAAGCGTTCGGCAGTCCGCGCCTCGTCCTGCCAATAGCCCTTCGCCACCAGCGGTCCGGCGTGGACAAGCTCGCCCGGCTCGTCATCCGCCGCGACGCTGCCGTCGGGACGGCAGACCAGAATTTCAGCGTGCGGAATCGCCCGGCCCATCGAGGTCGGATGCGCCGCGACGAGCGCGGGGTCGAGGAAGGTCGAACGAAAGGCTTCGGTCAGCCCGTACATCGGATAGATGTCGGCCTTCGGAAAGGTCGCGCGCATCGCGTCGATCAGCGAGGGCGTCAGCGCGCCGCCGCTGTTGGTCAGGCGTCGGAGCAGCGCTGCGATCTCGGCAGGCCAGTCGCTCTCGACGAGTTGCACCCAGAGCGGCGGCACCCCCGCCAGCGTCGTCACGCCATGGCGCGCCACCGCCTTCACGACATCGCGCGGGGTCAGATAGTCGAGCGGCGCCACCGAAGCCCCCGCATACCAGCTCGAAAACAGCTGGTTCTGACCATAGTCGAAACTCAGCGGCAGCACCGCCAGCACGCGGTCGCCGGGCACGATCTTCAGATAGGTCGCGACGCTCTCGGCCCCCAGCCACAGATTCGCATGGCTCAGCATCACGCCCTTCGGCAGTCCGGTCGATCCGCTGGTGTAGAGGATCGCGGCCAGATCGTCGGGTTCGGCGATCGACGGCGGCAGGCCCTCCCCGCCCGAATCGATGACGTCCTCGGCAAGCTTCAGATCCTGAACCGCGCAATCATCGGGCAGTCCGTCGCCGAGCATGTCGGCGCGCGATCGGTTGGTGACGAGCAGTTTCGCGCCGCTGTCAGCCAGGATATGCGCGACCTGCGCGCCCTTGAGCAGCGGGTTGACCGGCACATGGATCAGCTCGGCGCGTGCGGCCGCCAGCGGCAACAGGCAGGTCGCGCGCGACTTCGCGCCCCAGCTCGCGACGCGCTCGCCCGGACCGCCGGCCTCGGCCAACAGCCAGGAAGCGAGCCGTCCGACCCCCGCGTCGAGTTCGCCGAAGCTCAGCACGCGGTCGCCGGTCAGCAGCGCAGGCGCATCCGCCGCGCCGCGAAGCGCGAGATGGTCGACCGGATACGACTGTGGGTTTTCGGCTTTGGTCATCGGCTGTTAGGAGAGAGTTGATAGAGGGCCGCAGCATGCAAGGGAACGGTGAAGATCGCGCTAATGATAAGACGTTGCCCGCCGCAGCGCGCGCGGCGGATGGCGCATCGCCGTTCGACCGTGCCGAATGGTTCGCGCTGCTGGAGGCGCATGGCTTTGCCGCTGGGGGCCGGCACGATGCAAAGGCGACGGCCGGCGGCGTCACCGCCTGGCTTCCTCTGCGCGCCGAGAAATCGGGTCATTTCGCGGGCCTGACCAACTGGTACAGCTTCGCGATCCGGCCGCTTTACGAGGGTGACGGCGATCGGGGCGTAGCTCTGACCGCGCTTCTGCGCGACATCCGCAACCGGGCGGCGCGCCTTTCGCTCTACCCCGTTCGCGACGGTGATCGCACCGCCACCCAGTCGGCGCTGCGCGCCGCCGGATGGTGGGTGGACGCCCGCCCCGCGGGTGACCGCCACTGGCTCGACCTCTCCGATATGGACCATGACAGCTGGTGGGCGAGCCGCCCCGGCGCGCTGCGCAGCACCGTCCAGCGCAAGGCGAAGAAGGGCATCGTCGATATCGCGTTGCTGACCTGCTTCGATCCGGAAAGCTGGGCCGCCTATGAAGAGATTTACGCCGCGAGCTGGAAACCGGAAGAAGGCCATCCCGCGCTGCTGCGCGCCTTTGCCGAGGCCGAAAGCGCGCGCGGCACCTTCCGGATGGGATTGGCCCGCATCGACGGCGCGCCGGTCGCCGCCCAGTTCTGGACGGTCGAGGACGGCACCGCCTTCATCCACAAGCTCGCGCATGTCGAGGACAGCCAGAAGGCGTCGCCCGGCACCCTGCTCTCGGCCGCGCTCTTCCGCCATGTGATCGAGGTCGACGGCGTGAAGCGCGTCGATTTCGGCACCGGAAACGACGCCTACAAGCGCGACTGGATGAACCGGCACGAGCCCCTTTGGCGGATCGAGGCTTTCAATCCGGCGCGCATCGCGGCATGGGGGCCGGCATCGAAAGCCTTTGTGCGTTCCATGCTGGGGAAAGATACGTGACCGAACCGACCTTCGAACCGTCCGGCGTCGACGCCACGCTTCGCGCGCTGCTCGCCGATGTGCTCGGCCTCGGCGAAGAGCGGGCGGCGGCGCTGACCGACGCCAGCGGCCTGTTCGGCGAGCTGCCCGAATTCGATTCGATGGCGGTCGCGACCGTGCTGACCGAGATGGAGGACCGCCTCGGCATCATCATCGACGACGACGAGATCGATGGCGAGATTTTCGAAACCTACGGCAATCTCCTCGCCTTTTCGCGGTGCAAAGTGAACGGTTGAGGCAGGCGCGGGGGGCATGGCAGAGCATCTGTTCCGCATCGCTCCGTCCGGCGCGAGCCGTGCCACCATCCTGTTCGTGCCGCCGCTGTTTGACGAGGCGAACCGCCTGCGACGGACGCTAGCGCTCGCGATGCGCGCGCTGGCAGCGGAGGGATATGCGGCGGTGCTGCCCGATCTCCCCGGCCAGAATGAAAGCCTGGTCGCGCTGGAAGACGTCGATCTCGAACGCTGGCGGGATGCGCTGGCGGAGGTCGCGGCCGGAATCGACGGACCGGTCGCGATCGCCTCGATTCGCGGCGGCGCGCTGATCGATCATCGCGCGGAGGCCGTCGCCTGGTGGCGGCTTGCCCCCGTCGGCGGCGCGTCGCTGCTGCGCACGATGCTGCGCGCGCGCGTGACTGCGGATCGCGAGGCGGGGATCGAATCGTCGCTGGAAAGCTTGCAGGCGGCGGCAAGGGACGCGCCGCTGCTGCTCGCGGGCAATGCGCTGTCGCCCGCGATGGTCGCCCAGCTCGGCGCCGCCGAAGCGCAGCCGGTCACGCCGCTGCGCGCGATCGGCCTTGGCCCCGACGGCGTCGCGGGAACGCCGCTGTGGCTGCGCGCCGAGCCCGGCGAAGATGCGGCGATGGCGGCTGCGATCGCCGCCGACGTCGCCGCGTGGAGCAAGACATGCGGCATCAGCTGAGTTTCGCCTGCGAAGGGGCAGCGCTCGCCGCGACCATCGACAAGGCGCCGGGCACGACCGGCCTGCTGATCGTCTCGGGCGGTAATGAGGTACGGAGCGGCGCGCATCGCGGCATGGCGATGCTGGCGCAGCGGATCGCGGCGGTAGGGCATCCGGTGTTCCGCTTCGACCGGCGCGGAATCGGCGACAGCGAGGGGAACAACGGCGGCTATGCAAGCAGCGCGCCCGACATCGCCGCCGCGATCGCGGCGTTTCGCGAGGCCGCACCCCATGTGACGCGCATTGTCGCGTTCGGCAATTGCGATGCGGCGAGCGCGCTCTTGCTGCACCAGCCGCTGGCGCTGGACGCCCTGATCCTTGCCAATCCGTGGACCTATGAAGACGGCGAGGAGGACGCCGGCGAACCCGCGCTGCCGCCCGCTTCGGCGATCCGCGCGCGCTATCTGGCGCGGCTGAAAGATCCGAAAAGCCTGCTGCGCCTGCTGAAGGGCGAGATCGACATAGGGAAATTGTTTCGCGGCCTCTCCGCCCTGAAACAGGCGCCGCAGCCGCCCGCACCCGACAGCCTCGCCGACCGGCTCGCCAGCAACATCGCCAAGCTGCCCTGCCCCGCAACGATCCTGCTCGCTACCGGCGACCGCACCGCGCAAGCCTTTATGGACGCGCTGGCGCCGTCACTCGCCTCCATCGAGGCGAACCCGTCAACCGTCGGAGTCGAAAAGCTCGCCAGCCCGTCACACAGCTTTGCCGGCAAGGATGCCGACTGGCTCTTTGCTCGGATATTGAAAGCGCTGGCCTGACGGCAGCATCGGGTTGGGGAGCGGACCAAAAGCCCTCTCCCCTTCGGGGGAGAGAGCCATTCCGTCAATGTCCACCTGCGGTCGTTACCCGCCGCGCGGCCTACGCATCCACCATCGCGTGATATTCGGCCTCGGCCAAAAACCGTTCGGCGTCGAGCGCCGCCATGCAGCCCATGCCCGCGGCGGTCACCGCCTGACGATAGACCTTGTCGGTGACGTCGCCCGCAGCGAAGACCCCGGGGATCGAGGTCAACGACGTGCCGGGCGTCACCTGCAGATAGCCGTCGTCGTCGAGCGGCAGCTTGCCCTTGAACAGCTCGGTCGACGGGCTGTGGCCGATCGCGACGAAGCCGCCGTCGGTCGGCTCGTGGCTCGCCGCGCCGGTGACGGTGTCGATCAGGTCGACGCCGACCAGACCCGACACCCCCTCGCCCGAAACAAAGCGGTCGACGCGCTTGTTCCACAGCACCTTGATCTTCGGGTTGGCGAACAGGCGATCCTGCAGGATCTTCTCGGCGCGAAGGTGGTCGCGGCGGTGGATCAGGGTCACATCGTTGCTGTGGTTGGTGAGATAAAGGGCTTCCTCGACCGCGGTGTTGCCGCCGCCGATGACGACGACCTTCTTGCCGCGATAGAAGAAGCCGTCGCACGTCGCGCAGGCCGAGACGCCCTTGCCGCCCAGTTCCTGCTCACCCTCGACGCCCAGCCATTTAGCCTGCGCGCCGGTCGCGATCACGAGCGTTTCCGCGAGATAGATATCGCCGCCGTCGCCGGTCAGCCTGAACGGGCGCTGCGACAGGTCGACGTCGACGATCGTGTCCCAGATCATGGCTGTCCCGACATGCGTCGCCTGCGCGGTCATCTGCTCCATCAGCCATGGGCCCTGGATCACTTCGGCAAAGCCCGGATAGTTCTCGACGTCGGTGGTGATCGTCAGCTGACCGCCGGGCTGCAGCCCCTGCACGACGATCGGCTTCATCCCCGCGCGCGCCGCGTAAATGGCGGCCGACAAGCCGGCAGGGCCGGAGCCGAGAATGAGCATTTTGGTGTGGTGCGTGGCGGGCATGATCGTCTTTCGGGTCCGGAGGCGAATCCTGTGCGGGATCGCACAGATGGGTGTTGCCAACCGCGCTAGCAAGGGTCAGTTTCCGCGCCAAGGGGGAGCATGGAAAAGGACATTTCATCCGAGCAGCGAGAGGGAGCGGGCAGGCGGCCCGACCGCTGGGTGCTGATAACCGCCTTGGCGATTGCCTTCGCGGTCGCCGTTGGCTCCTACACCGCCGCCGCCGCGGGCACCGCCGGGGCCATCGGCTACACGGTTCTCGTCATCCTGCCCGCCGCACTGTCGGCCTTCGTCGCATGGGTGGGCAGCATGGGACGCAACTGGCCGCGCTCCACCTTCGCCCTCGTGCCCGTCTGGTTGAGCGTGGGCGTCGCCGTCATCGGCGCCGTTGCATTTCGCGAAGGAATCGTCTGCATCCTGATGCTGTTGCCGCTTTGGCTTCTATTCGGAATGCTGGGCGTCTGGCCGGTCTATCAGTATCGCAAACAGAGCAATGGCGTGGATTCCAGCATCTTTCGTGCGAATGCGCTCTTGCTGTTGCCGCTGCTTTCCTTGGTCGTCGATCAGCATGTCGCGCCGCCGACCGCTCGCTATCAGGTCGTTCGTGAAATCAGCGTCGCTGCGCCGCCGGAAGCGGTCTGGCCGCAATTGCTTGCAATTCCCGACATCGGCGCGGCTGAAGGTGTCTGGACGTTCAGTCAGAGCCTTCTTGGCCTGCCCCGCCCAACCGGCGCCAAGCTGACCGGCCGGGGCGAAGGTGCCGTCCGCGACGCAGAATGGGAGGGCGGGGTGCGGTTCCAGGAAATCGTGACGCGCTGGCAACCCGATCGCGCGCTGCAATGGCGTTTTTCATTTCCCGACGCGTCGATCCGCCTGCGCACCGACGAACATATCGACCCGCACGGCCGCCATCTCTGGATCGAAAGTGGGGGTTATGACCTGATTCCCATGCAAGACGGCGGGACGAAAATCCGGTTGTGGACGCGCTATCGCGCCGCGACGCCGCTCAACGCCTATGCGGCGATGTGGGGGGAGATGATTTTGGGCGACATCCAGAATAATGTGCTCGCCATCGTCGCCGGCCGGATCGCCCAGGAGAAGGACCATGAATAGCTGGTGGGAACGTCATGGGGTGCCGCGGCTGATCAAATGCGCCTGCTCGCAGGGGCAGATCATGAAGGCGCGGAGCAAGGTCGTGCCGCACGCGCAGGGCGATGTGCTCGAGCTCGGCTGCGGCGGCGGGATCAACATGGAATTTTACGAGCCCGCGCGGGTGACGAGCTTCACCGGGCTCGATCCCTCGCCCGAACTGCTCGCGATGAGCCGCGCGGCGGCGGCGGCGCGCGGGATGATAGCCGACATCCAGGGCGGGATCGGCGAGGCGATGCCGTTCGAGAGCGGGCGCTTCGACACGGTGGTGACGACCTTCACCCTCTGCTCGGTCGCCGATCAGGCGGCGGTGCTCGGCGAAATCCGCCGCGTGCTGAAACCTGGCGGAACAGCGCTGTTCTTGGAGCATGGCGGCGCCCCCGACGCCGGCGTCGCCAAATGGCAGCGGCGGATCGAGCCGGTGTGGAAACGCATCGGCGGCAATTGCCACCTGACCCGCCCGATATCGCAGGCGTATGAACAGGCCGGCTTTTCGGTGGACCGACAGGGCGCGGCCTATATGCCCAAGACGCCCCGCCCCTTTGGCTGGGTCGAATATGGCGCCGCGCGCGTCGCGTCGTGACGGGAGGATAGCGCGATGATCCGTTTGTGGCTCTTCATTCTCTCCGCCGCCTTTCTGGTCGCGCCGACCGGCGCCGAGGCGCGAAAGGTCGCGCTGGTCATCGGCAACGGCGATTATGCGAACACCAGCCGCCTCGCGAACCCGCCGAACGACATCAAGCTGGTCGCGGCGTCGGCGAAGCAGGCGGGGTTCGACGATGTGACCGTCGCGGCCAATCTTTCGGTCAACGATTTCCAGAAAGTCATGCGCGACTTTCGCACCAAGGCCGAAGGGGCCGAGATCGCCATGGTCTATTATGCCGGGCACGGGATCGAGGCGCAGGGAAAGAACTGGCTGATCCCGACCGACGCGCAGCTCAAATCCGACCTCGACCTGCCCTATGAGGCGATCAACCTCGACCGGATGATGGAAGCGGTGTCGGGCGCGCGGATCCGCATCGTCATCCTCGATTCGTGCCGCAACAACCCCTTCGGGCGCACATGGAAATCGGGGACGCGCGCGGTGCAGACGGGGCTCGCCGGCGTCGAGGCCGACGATGTGCTCGTGATCTTTGCCGCCGCGCCGGGCCAGCTCGCCGCCGACGGCACCGCCGGCAACTCGCCCTTCGCGACTTCGCTCGCGAAGCGCCTGCCGCAGCCCGACCTGCCGGTGCAATTGCTTGGCGGCGCGATCCGCGACGATGTGCTGGCCGCAACCGGCGGCCGGCAGCGGCCGTTCGTCAGCGCCAGCATTACCGGCACGCCCTTCTATCTGGTCCCGCGCGCGGGTCAGGCTTCCACAGGAAATCGCGCCGCGCTCGAAGAGCTGATGTGGAAGGGCGCGGTCGCCGAGAACAGCGCCAGCGCGTTTAAGGCCTATCTTGCCGAATTTCCGTCGGGCAAATATGCGGCGCAGGCCGGCGAGAGCGTCGCGCGCCTCGCGAAAAATCCCAGGGCCACGCCGGTCGCCGCAAAATCCCTGGTGACGGCGGCGCTTCCGGCGACGAAGAAATACACGCTCTCGAACATCCGCGTCGAGGCGGTGAAGCTGACCGGGCGGCTCGGGCTCGGCCTGCCCGACCAGTTGTTCCTGCGCTTCAACACCGGCGAGCGTTTCCCCGAGGGGTCGCGCGAGATTTTCTCGATCAAGAAGGGCGAGAGCTGGGTCGTCGACCGGAATTTCACCTTCGAACAGCCGGTGAGCTTTCAGCTCCGCGAATTCGACGACATCGGCGGCAGCGACAATATCGGCACCGTCGACCTGGGTTCGACGCCCGGCACCTTCACCCGGACGCTGGACGGCGACGCCAGCGACTACCGCGTGACCTATACGCTGACGGTGGGGTGACGGCCGGTTGCGGACATTCAATATTTCGTCGCCCCGGACTTGATCCGGGGTCCATGACTTGAGCGCTGCTGTGGATCCCGGATCAAGTCCGGGATGACGAAGGCCTGGAGTCCAGCCAAAGCGGCCAGGACATAAGGTCCGCGCTATTCCTTCTCGCCGACCTCGACCAGCCCGTGGCCGACGCTGACGCGCTCGTCGAAGACGAAGCAACTGCCGTGCCAGCGGCTGTCGGCTTCGGGCACTTGCTCGAGATAGGCGAGAATTCCGCCCTTCAGGTGCGCGACGTCCTCGACGCCTTCGCTGCGCAGGAAAGCGGTCGATTTCTCGCAGCGGATGCCGCCGGTGCAGAACATCGCGATGCGCTTGCCCGCGAAACGCTCGGCGTTGGCGCGCCACCAGTCGGGGAAATCGCCGAAGCTTTTGGTCCCCGGATCGATCGCGCCGTCGAAGCTGCCATAGCCGACCTCGAACGCATTGCGCGTGTCGATCACCACGGTGCCCGGATCGTCGACGACCGCGTTCCAGTCGGCAGGGTCGATATAGGTTCCGGCGTCGCGCGCCGGGTCGACCCCGGGCACTTTCATCGTCACGATTTCCTTCTTCAGCCGCACCTTCAGCCGCTGGAAGGGCATCGCCGCGGCGGCCGAATATTTGACGTCGAGTTCGGCGCAACCGGGCAGCGCGCGGATATGGGCGATCACCGCCGCGATGCCGGCTTCGCTGCCCGCGATCGTGCCGTTGACGCCCTCGCGCGCGAGCAGCAGCGTGCCCTTTACCCCCCGCGCGGCGCAAAGGTCGAGCAGCGGCTGGCGCAGCGCGGCGGGATCGTCGAACGGCGCGAAACGATAGAAGGCGGCGACGGTGAAGGTCATAGGGCGCTCCCCTTACCCGCTCGCATCGAGCGAAGTCGAGATGCCTATCGTTGGCGCATGGCCTCACGGTGTCTCGACGTCGCTCGACACGAACGGATAGTGTTAGGTCGCCTACCGAAAGGGATCGCTCCGCGCGGTCGCATAATGCGCCATCGCCATCGTGGTCCATTGCGCGTTGACGCGGATGCAGGTCGGGAAGACGCTGGCGTCGGTCACCAGCACATTGGTCGTCCCGTGGACGCGGCATTCGGGATCGACGACGCCATATTGCGGGTCTTCGTTGATCGCATTGCCCCCATGCGGGTGGCTGCTCGACAGCGTCGCATCGTCGGCTTCGCGGATCGCATCCTCGAAGAAATCGTCGATATCCATGTCGGGTGTCACCACCTGGCCTTTGGTGAGCGCCGGATAGCATTCGAGCGCCCCCGCGGCGAAATGCACCTTGGTCAGCGTCGCCATCGCGCGGCGGAGCAGCGGCAGGTCTTCGTCCTTATCCAGCTTGAACTTGAGCTTGCCGTCCGTCACCCGCCCGCGCCGGTCGGCGGGAAAGAGGATGCCCGCCGAATGGACGCGACCGAAATTCTTCATCCGCGCCGCATGATCACCGAACCAGCCGGGCATCAGCGACGCCATCGCCATCGGCGGCTGGAAATGGCTTTCGAGCAGGAAGTCGCCGCAGTCGACATAGCTCGTCATCTGGTCCTCGTCCCACGCATTGCCGCCGACGCCCGGCGGCATCAGCGCGACGACGGGCGACGCGATGTTGAGCGACACCTGATAACCGGTGCCGCTGATGTCGCTGCGATCGAGGAATTTCGACGACGCGATCGTCCCCGCGGCGACGACCACCCCGACGCGCGCGCGGACGAGCCGTTCGGACCCGCCCGGCAGCACCAGCTTCACCGCCTCGGCCTCGCGGCGTCCGTCGATGCTCGTCTGCCAGACGATGCGCTCGGCCTTCGTCCCCGGCAGGATGCGCGCGCCATGGTCGCGGCACGCATCGGGCAGATAGGTCTGCGCCATCCCCATCCGCCGCCCATAGGGACAGCCCGCGTTGCAATAACCGCAATAGGCGCAGGCATTGGGCGTGTTCGGCGGCCCGAAATTCTTCGCGAACCAGTCGGCGACCGCGCGCTTTTCCCTGGGGTCCGACGAGGTCGCGGCATAGGCGTGCCAGCCGTTCGTCAGGTGCGGCCCGTTGTGCCGTCCGCTGCGCGGCTCGGCCGTGTCGATGCCGAGGCGCCCCCTGATCGCGTCGTAGCTCGCATGAAACGCCGCCTTGTCGACCGGCGCGCCGATGCTGGCCCATTTGTCGAGGACATCGACCGCGTCGGGATGCGTGCGCCCGGGTTCATTGACGCGCAGGCAGATACCGTTGTTGACCGTCGACGACCCACCGACGCAGCGCCCCTGAAACACCACGAAATCGCGATCGGTCGAGGTCTGGAGCGCGCCATGCTTGAACAGGTTCGCGACCATGTCGAGTTCGTGGTGATCGATCCGCGGCGAGGGGTAGAAGGGCCCCGCTTCGACAATCAGCACCTTATAGCCCCGCGCCGCGACATTGTAGGCGGCGACCGACCCGCCCGCGCCCGAACCGACGACGATCACGTCATATTCATCGCCGAGCGTCGCCGCATCCAATATAAAGGCATCGTCGATCTCGCGGCCTTCGACGCGCTTGATTTCCAGCTCGCCGGGTCCGCGAACGCGATGCTTCGGCAGGGTGAAGCCGATCTGCTTGTGGACGGGGTTATTCAGGTTGGCATCCTGATCGCCCGGCATCCAGTGACCATAATAGCAGGCGTAAACGATACCGCGCAGCCGCGCCATGTCCTGGAAAAGGTCGATCTGGCTGTTCTGCAGGCGGTTCCGGATCCGCTCGACGCGCGTTGCGACGCCGACCTCGGCGAACATCGGCCCCAGCACGATCTCGGTCCCGGTGAGCGAGAGGCGGATCTCGTCGAGCTTGGTCCCGCCGACCTTGCCGAACAGGCTGCTGATGTTGGCGACGACCTGATCGGGCGTGATTTTCATCTCGGCGCCATGGAACAGCGCCTCGGTCAGCGCCTTCAGGAATTTGAGTTGCCCGAAATTGAACGGTGCGGCCACAAGCCCTTCCCCCCCCCCTGCTGAGCAGGCGTCTGTGTCCGGGCTCCGCGCCCGAAAGGCAAGCCTATATCGCGCTCAGGCGGCGGCCGTCGCAACCGTTTCGGACAGGAACGGCCGCACCGCCGCCATCGCCTGTTCGACATAGAGACGCTTTTGGCCGACCGGCGCGACATAGTGAAGCGCCTCCTCGACCGCCTCGACGCCAGCCAGCCGCGCGATCATCCACGCCGCGAGATATTGCGAGGCAAGGCAGCCGCCCGCGGTCGCGACATTGCCGTGCGCGACGAACGGTGCGTCGATCACCTCGACCCCGGCCTCGATCACCCAGGGCTTGGTGGTCAGGTCGGTGCAGGCGGGCAGATCGCCGATCAGGCCGAGCTTCGCCAGCAACAGCGTTCCCGAACATTGCGCCCCGACCAGCTGGCGCGCGGGGTCGAGGCGGATGGCGTCGAGAAATTCGGGGTCGGCGGCATAGTCGCGGGTACGAGTTCCGCTGCCGATGATCACCGCGTCGGCCTCGGCGGCGAACGCGATCGGCTTCTGCCGCGCCACGGTCACGCCGTTCATCGACGTCACCTCGGCACTCGGCGCGGTGATATGCGCCGCCCAGCCGCGCGGGCGCAGGCGATTGAGGATGGCGGCCGCGACGAAGGAGTCGAGTTCGTTGAAGCCGTCGAAGGTCAGGACCGCGATCTGCATATCATTCTCCGCCGCCAAGATAGGCGAGGACCCGGCCTTTTCCAGCGCCAGCCGCTACACGGTTCCGGAAAATATGTCGGCGCGCCATGCGGCGAGCGCGGCGGCGTCGCGCGGCGACGCGAGATAGCGGCCCCAGGCCAGCGCCTCGTGCGCAACGATTCCGAACTCCCAGACGCAAAAGGTCGGCCGCACCGTCCCCGCCGCGTCGGGATAGGCAGGATCGAACGGCGCAAAGGCGGACATGTCGCCATGGCGATACCACACCGCCTCCCACAACTCGTTCGACCCGCGCCAGACCGAGACGAGCAGGAAATAGAAATCGGCGCCGCAGCGATGGAGCAGCACGAAGCCGCAATCGCCGGGTTCGACCGCCGCATCTGCCTTACCGCCGAACCAGTCGTCGCACAGGCGCGCGACGCCGTCGGGAACGGGCGCATCGGGTGCGGTCAGATGGTAGAGTTTGAGAGCCGCGCCGCCGGCTTCGCGCAGACCCGCAAACCTGCCGACCTTGGCATAGTGGCGATAGGCATCATCGACGGCAGCGGACATGGCGGACTCCCTTTTGTTCCACCTATGTTCTACATGCCGCCGATCGGGCGGGCAACCGGCTTTCGATCAGGCCGCCTTCTTCTCTTGCCGATATTTGTGAAGCAACGGCTCGGTATAGCCCGACGGCTGCGCCACGCCCTCGAAGATCAGCGCGCGCGCGGCGCGGTACGCAATACCGTCGGGCGTCAGCTTTTCGTACAGCGGATCGCCCGCATTCTGTGCATCGACCTTGGCCGCCATGCGCGCCAGCGCGGCATCGATCTGCGCTTCGCTGCAGACACCGTGGAGCAGCCAGTTGGCGAGCGCCTGGCTGGAAATACGGAGCGTTGCGCGGTCCTCCATCAGGCCGATATCGTCGATATCGGGCACCTTCGAGCAGCCGACACCCTGATCGATCCAGCGCACGACATAGCCCAATATGCCCTGGCAATTATTGTCGAGCTCGCGCGCGATCTCGGCCTCGCTCCAGTTGCGCCCGGTGGCGACGGGAATGTTCAGCAGCCGATCGAGCGACGGCACCGCCTCGCCCGCGATCTCGCGCTGGCGGGCGAACACATCGACCATATGATAGTGAAGCGCGTGCAGCGTCGCGGCGGTCGGCGACGGCACCCACGCAGTGTTCGCCCCCGATTTGGGGTGACCGATCTTCGCGTCGAGCATCGCTTTCATGAGGTCGGGCATCGCCCACATGCCCTTGCCGATCTGCGCTTTGCCCGAAAGCCCGCAGGCAAGGCCGATGCGGACGTTGCGGTCCTCGTAGGACGCGATCCAGTCGCTCGCCTTCATCTCACCCTTCGGGATCATCGGTCCCGCACGCATCGAGGTGTGGATTTCGTCGCCGGTGCGGTCGAGGAAGCCGGTGTTGATGAAGACGATGCGGTCGCGCACCGCCTCGATGCACGCGGCGAGATTCGCGCTCGTGCGACGTTCCTCGTCCATCACGCCGACCTTGATCGTGTGGCCATCGAGGCCGAGCATATCCTCGACCGCATCGAACAGGCGGTTCGTAAAGCCGCATTCCTCGGGCCCGTGCTGCTTGGGCTTGACGATATAGATGCTGCCCGCGCGGCTGTTCTTGCGGCTGCCGAGGTTGTGCAGATCGTGGAGCGCGCAGAGGCTCGTGATCACCGCGTCACACAGCCCCTCGGGCGCTTCGGCGCCGTTCGGCAGGCGGATCATCGGCGTCGTCATCAGATGGCCGACGTTACGCACGAACATCACGCTGCGGCCCGGCAGTGTGAACGCCGTACCATCGGGCGCGGTCCAGCTGCGGTCGGGCTCCATCGCGCGGGTGACGGTGCTGCCACCCTTGGCGAAGCTTTCGGTGAGATCGCCGCGCATGAGGCCGAGCCAGTTGGTATAGCCGAGCACTTTGTCCTCACCATCGACTGCGGCAACGCTGTCTTCGAGGTCGATGATCGTCGTCAGCGCGGCTTCGAGGATGACATCGGCAATGCCCGCCGGGTCGGTCCTGCCGATCGCGCTGCCTTCATCGATCACCAGCTCGATGTGCAGGCCGTTGTGGCAAAGCAATATCCCGCCGGGCTTGCTGCCCACCCATTGCGACGGATCGGCCAGCGTGAGCTGGCCGCCCTGCCACTCGGCCCAGCTTCCCGATGCGAGCGGCACGGTCTCGTCGAGAAACGCCTTGGCGCGCGCGATCACAGCCGCGCCGCGCGTCGCGTCATACCCGCCCGGCTTCGCCGGCGCCGCGTCGAGCGCGTCGGTGCCATAAAAGGCGTCGTAGAGGCTGCCCCAGCGCGCATTGGCGGCGTTCAAGGCGAAGCGGGCGTTGAGCGCGGGCACGACGAGCTGCGGCCCCGCCATCGTCGCGATCTCGGGATCGACGTCGGCGGTCCCGACCTTGAACGGCGCGGGTTCGGGGACGAGATAACCGATCTCGCGCAGGAATGCCTGATAGGCGGCGGCGTCGTGCGTCTGCCCTTCCCGCGCGCGGTGCCAGGCGTCGATCTTCGCCTGCAGATCCTCGCGCTTTGCGAGCAGCGCAGCATTCTCGGGCGCGAACCGGCCGAGCAGATCCGCGAAATCGCGCCAGAACTTGGCGCTATCGAGCCCGGTGCCGGGCAGCGCCTTCGTCTCGATGAAATCGACCAGACGCGAATCGACAGAGAGGCCATTTCGGTCGAGAAAATCAGTCATTCAAGCACCCTTTGGTCAGCGCGATCGCGCAATGGAATCCGGGGAGGAAAGGGCCGCCGCCCTATGCCGCGAATGCGGCAGCTTGGCAATGGGGTGCCAATACCCGCGCCGACCGCTATAGCCCCCGGCATGATACCGCGCGAACATCTCGGCACAGCGCCCGTCCCCGGCGGCGACGCGCTCCATCTCTATCGGCGCGGTAAGGATTTCACGATCGCGCTCGATGGCAACGACCTGATGAGCACCCGGATGAGCGGCTCCGAGGAAGCACTTGCCGAAATGAGCTGCGACCGGCTGCGCGGCGACGCCGAAAAGGGTGGGGCCCCGCACCTGCTCATCGGCGGCTATGGCATGGGCTTTACGCTGCGCGCGGCCCTGGCGCGGCTCGGCCCGGACGCGCGCGTCACCGTCGCCGAACTGGTGCCAGAGATTATCGACTGGGCGCGTGGGCCGATGGCCGAGCTGACCGCCGGGGCGCTCGACGACCCACGCGTCGAGCTGCGCATCACCGATGTGTCGGGCGTGATCGGCGGCGCGGCGCAATCGTTCGACGCGATATTGCTCGACGTCGACAACGGCCCCGACGGTCTGACGCGCGAGAGCAACGACCGCATCTATTCGATGGGCGGACTTGCGCGCGCGAAGGCCGCGCTGCGGCCCCGCGGACTGTTGGCGATCTGGTCTGCCGCGCCCGACGCCAAATTTTCACGCCGCCTGAAAGAATCGGGCTTCGCGGTCGAGGAAGTCGTCGTGCGGGCGCGCAGCAACGGCAAGGGGCCGCGGCACATCATCTGGTTCGCGCGTGCCCTTTGACCGGCAATGACAAGGGGTCGCAAAGCCCGGTTCGGCTGGCTATAGCCATGCGATGACCAGCCTCACCGCCACCGAAAACGCGACGATCGAGCGGGCCGCCGATGCGCCGATGCTCGCGCAGGTCGAGCAATGGGCAGCCGTGAACAGCGGCACCGGCAACCTTGCGGGACTCAGGACCGTGGCGGGCCAGCTTGCCGATGCTTTTGCGGCGCTACCCGGCGACGTCCGCCTCGTCGCACCCGACCCGGTCGAAAGCGTCGATGCCGCGGGCAATATCAAGACCACGCAGCGCGGCGACCATCTGCATCTGCGCGTCCGGCCCGACGCGCCGGTGCAACTGCTGCTGACCGGCCACATGGACACGGTATTTCCCGCCGATCATCCGTTCCAGACGCTTCGATGGCTCGAGCCCGGCGTGCTCAACGGCCCCGGCACCGCCGACATGAAGGCGGGCATTTCGGTGATCCTTGCGGCGCTTAAGGCGCTCGAAACCTCGCCGTTCGCGCCACGTATCGGCTATGACGTGATGATCAACAGCGACGAGGAGACGGGCAGCCACGCCTCGGCCGCGCTGATCGCCGAGCTTGCGAAGGGCAAGACCGCCGCGCTGACCTACGAGCCTGCATTGCCCGACGGGGGCCTTGCCGGCGCGCGGCCCGGCAGCGGCAATTTCTCGGTGATCGTGCATGGCCAGTCGGCGCATGCCGGGCGCAACCCCGAGGACGGACGCAACGCGCTGATCGCCGCCGCCGATCTGGCGCTGCGGCTGAACGCGCTGAAATCGCCCGACCTCAAGGTCAATCCCGCGAAGATCGACGGCGGCGGCCCGAACAATGTCGTGCCCGATTCTGCGATCCTGCGCGTCAACCTGCGCCCTTCGACTCCCGAGGCGATGGCGGCGGCTGAAGCCGCGCTCCGCGACGCGGTCGCCGCAGTCTCCCGCGAGCATGACGTGCATTGCCATATCCACGGCAATTTCAATCGCCCGCCTAAGCCGCTCGACGCGGCCGCGACGCGCTTGTTCGAGCTGGTGCGCGATTGCGGCGCGGCGCTCGGCCTGCCACCGATCCGCTGGAAGGCGACCGGCGGCGTCTGCGACGGCAACAATATCGCTGCGTGCGGCGTGCCGGTGGTCGACACGATGGGCCCGCGCGGCGGCGCGATCCATAGCTCGGACGAATTTCTGATCGTCGACAGCCTCGCCGAACGCGCGCAGCTGTCGGCGCTGACCATGATGAGAATAGCGGAACGGGGGACGGTGTGAATTATGTGATCCGGGCGGCCAAGCCGGGCGACCTGCAGAGCATTTACGAGATGGCGAAGCTGACCGGAGGCGGCTTCACCAACCTCCCCCCCGACAAGAAGGCGCTGCGTGCGAAGCTGGAGCGCGCCGAGGCCGGATTCGCGTCGGAAAAGGAATATCCGGCCGACGAGCTGTACCTGATGGTGCTCGAGGATCTGGACAGCGGCGAGGTGCGCGGCACCTGCCAGATTTTCGGGCAGGTTGGCCAGCGCTGGCCCTTTTATTCGTATCGCATCGGCACCGACAGCAAGCATAGCGAACAGCTCGGCCGCACCTTCCACGCGCAGGTACTGATGCTGAGCAACGACCTCAACGGGTCGAGCGAGGTCGGCGGACTGTTCCTCCACCCCGCGGCGCGCGCCGGCGGGCTCGGGCTGCTGCTCGCCCGCTCGCGCTATCTGTTCATCGCACGGCACCGCGCGCGCTTCGGCGACCGCATCCTCGCCGAGCTGCGCGGGGTGATCGACGAAGCGGGCGGATCGCCCTTCTGGGACGGGGTCGCGGGCAAATTCTTCGGGATGAGTTTCCAGGAGGCGGACCAGTTCAACGCGGTCCATGGCAACCAGTTCATCGCCGACCTGATGCCCAAACACCCCGTCTATATCGCGATGCTGCCCGAAACCGCGCGCGCGGTGATCGGCGTCCCGCACCCGACCGGACGTGCGGCGATGCGGATGCTGGAGAATGAGGGCTTCGCCTTCGAAAATTATGTCGACATTTTCGACGGCGGCCCGACGATGACCGCGCGCACCGATCAGGTCGCGAGCATCCGCGATGCGAAGCATGTCGAAGTGAGCGGCATTGCCGAGGGCGGCGAGGACGCGCTGATCGCGACCGGTCAGCTGCGCGATTTCCGCTGCTGTTTCGGCACGGTCGGCGCGGGTGGGACGATCGATCCCCATGCGGCAGAGGTGCTGGGGGTCGGGGCCGGCGATCCGATCAGCTGGATCGGGAGGTAAGCCATGCTCACCGAAATCAATTTCGACGGCATCATCGGCCCGACGCACAATTATGCGGGGCTCAGCCGCGGCAATATCGCATCGGCGTCAAACGCGGGCGATGTGTCGCAGCCGCGTGCGGCGGCGTTGCAGGGCATCGAGAAGATGCGCCACAATATCGCGCTCGGGCTTCGCCAAGGCTTCTTCATGCCGCTCGACCGGCCCGACGCGCCGTGGCTCGAAATGCTGTGCACCTCGCTCGATACCGCCGAGCCGCACCTGCGCGCGCAGGCGTGGTCAGCCTCGTCGATGTGGGCCGCGAACGCCGCGACCGTCTCGCCCGCGCCCGATAGCGGCGACGGCAAATGCCACCTCACCGTCGCCAACCTCGTCACCATGCCGCACCGCAGCCATGAATGGCCGGGGACGCTGGCGCAGCTGCGCATCGCCTTCGCCAATCCGGCGTTCGCGGTGCATGGTCCGGTTCCCGCGCCGTTCGGCGACGAGGGCGCGGCGAACCATATGCGGCTCTGTTCGGGGCACGGATCGGCCGGCGTCGAAATCTTCGTTTACGGGTTGAGCGGCGGCCGCTTCCCCGCGCGCCAGCATATCGACGCGTCGAAGGCGATCGCGCGCAAGCACAAGCTCGATCCGGCGCGCACGCTGTTCATCCGCCAGTCGGACACCGCGATCCAGGGCGGCGCCTTCCACAACGACGTCGTCGCGGTCGCGAACGAGCATGTGCTGTTCACGCACGAAACCGCCTTCGAGGATCGCGAAGGCGCGCACGCGCAAATCCGCGCCGCCTTCCCCGATGTCGAGATCGTCGAGGTGCCCGCGGGCGCGGTCAGCCTGCCCGAGGCGATCAAATCCTATCTGTTCAACGCCCAGCTCGTCAGCCTGCCCGATGGCGGCATGGGGCTCGTCCTCCCCACCGAAGCGCGCGAGACGCCCGCGGTCTGGACCTGGCTGGAGGCGCATGTCGCGGGCAACGGACCGATCCGCCGCCTGCTGCCGGTCGATGTCCGCCAGTCGATGGCGAACGGCGGCGGCCCCGCCTGCCTGCGCCTGCGCGTTGTCGCCGACCCGTCGACCGTCGACCCGCGCTTCCTGGCCGACCCCGCGAAGCTCGACCGGATCGCCGACGTCGTCGCCGCGCATTGGCCCGAAGCAATCGCGCCCGGCAACCTCGCCTCGACGGCGCTGGTCCGTGACGTCCAGCGCGCGCGTTCGGCGTTGCTGGAGGCGCTGGGGCTGGAGGAATTGATCTGAGGGCAGGTATCGACCGGAAGCTGACCTATCTTTCATCGTCACCCTGAACTTGTTTCAGGGTCCATGGTCTGCCGTTTCCTTGGACGCGGCGCCGGATGCAAGGCCCGGTCATGGATGCTGAAACAAGTTCAGCATGACGAGCTTGGGGCGACCGCTCCCCACCCCAATTTAGACATCCCCTCTTCGTCATCCCGGACTTGATCCGGGATCCAGCGCGGCGTTGAAGTCGTGGACCCCGGATCAAGTCCGGGGTGACGAATGTCTGGAATCCACCCCAAAGCCGCCATCACCCGCAAATAGGCCCTTTCCTACATTATCCGGCTATGCCAGCGTTGATTCCGGCTCTTTCATCTGGTGGATAAAAGCGGTCGCGGCTCAGCTTGCGGATGCGACCGCCGCAAGGTGTGCGGGATGCACTCGGCAATCCTCCAGTCCAAAGGCGAGGTCGCAATGGGCTGAACTTTCCTGAACTTTGGAATCCTCGACACGATGACGAACGAACGCAGGACAGCTTCCCATTCCAATCCGAACCGCCCCTTCCCTCCTCTGTCGGGTTAATTTACAGTTTACCATAAGCCCGGCGCGCCGACTCAAGGATTTGCGCCACTGGCACATCCCTTGCTTCGGGAGATGGTGATGCTGAAAAAAATCGGTCGCCTGTTCGTCATCAAGACCCGCTTCGAAGCGTGCCTGATCATTTATGCCCTTGCCGTCGGCGCCATGGCACGCGGCATGGCGTATATCGACCATTATCCGGGGGTCGGCGGCAAGCTGCTGCTGCTCGCCTGCACCGGCTCGGTCTTCCTTGCCGGCGGGAAGATCTTCGACTGCCTGCGCTACGAAAAGGCGGCCGAGGCGGCGAAGGTGGCCGATTGAGGCGGCGGACTTTCGTCCGTCACCAGTTTGTGCCAAGGCCGATCGCATGAGCAGGATCGGCGGGCGTCCCGAAATCAGCACCCAACATGTCTATGGCCTTACGCTGCGCGTCGCGCGCTGGCGGGCGGGTGCGTCCGGAACGCCGCTGCTGTTCCTCAACGGCATCGGCGCCGACATCGCCGCCGCCGCACCGCTGCTCGCGCAGATTCACGGCCGCGAGGTGTGGACGCTCGACATGCCGGGGGTCGGTGGGTCGCCCGACGCGATCCTGCCCTATAGCGCGCCGACGATGGCGGCGATCGTGATGGAGATCGCCGACCGGTTCGATCAAGCACAGATCGACCTTGCGGGATTCAGTTGGGGCGGCGCGCTGGCCCAGCAAATCGCGGTGCAGTTTCCGGGCCGTATCCGGCGGATGGTCCTGATGGCGACGACGCCGTCGGTCGGCGCGCCCGGCATCGGCTGGGCGGCGCTGCTCGACGACGATATGCTCGCAAGCGGGCTGAAGCTGCCGACCGCGACCCCGCTGGGCCTCACCTATCAGACCATGGCGATGGCGGGCTGGACGAGCGCGGCGATGCTGCCGCACCTCAAGAACACGCCCGTCCTCATCCTGATGGGCGAACGCGACGGCGTCGTCCCCGCGGGCCATGGGCAGGCGATCGCCGACCTGATCGACGGTGCGGTGCTGGAAGTGGTGCCGGGATCGCACCTCTTCCCCTTCACCCACGCCGCGAAGATCGCGACGCGGATCAGCGAGTTTCTGGATCGGCCGGACGCGGCACAAGCCGCCGCTTGAGGAAATCGTCGATCGCCGCGGCGGTTTCGTCGGGCGCTTCCTCCATCGGCAGATGACCGATGCCGTCCAGCAGCACGACCTCCGACCCCGCGATGCGTTCGTGGAAGGTCTCTGCGGCGGTCGGGTTGATCAGCCGGTCCTTCTTGCCGAACAGGATCAATGTCGGCGCGGTGATCGCGCTCACCTGGCTCGCCATCGCGGGCTGGCGGTCCATCCGCGCACGCAGCACCGTCGCCTCGCGGTTGCCGGGGAAGCGGAGCAACTCCCAATAGCGATCGATCATCGCGTCATCGACGATGTCCTGCTTCTCGATCGATCCGCGCAGCGATTCCTCGACGAGCGAACGCGGCGTGATCTGTGTCGCGAGCCAGCGGCCGATGGGATATTGGAGGACGCGGAAGCCGACGTTCGACGGCGGCGCCTTTTCGCCCTTGCGCAGCGGCATTCCTGCGGCGTCGATCAGCAGTAGCGCGTCGATCCGCTCGGGCCGCGCCAGCGCATAGCGCCATGCGACCCAGCCGCCCATCGAATTGCCGCCGACGCTGAAATGGTCCAGCGCCAGCTTCGCCATCACGACGTCGACCGCCGCCATCATGCCGTCGGCGCTGTAATCGGTGTCGGGGGTGGCGCCGGTGAGCCCATGCCCCGGCAGGTCGAGCGTCACGATGCGGTAGGTGCCTCCAAGCCGCTTCACCAGCGGCTCCCACGTCTGAAGGCTGGCGTTCGAGCCGTGGAGCAGCAGCAGCACCGGCCCGTCGCGCTTGCCCTGATCGCGGTAGTGGACGCGCTGTCCCGCCGGCCCCGCAGCGAAGGCGGCGCCCGGCCCGCCATATTTGGCGATCATCGCATCGCGGTCGGTGTCGGGGGTACGCAGAACGAGGAAGGCGACGACGATCGCGAGCAGCAGGCCGAGCGGGATCAGGACGCGCTTGCGACGGAACAGCGGACGCCGCGGCGGCAACGGTTCGAAATCATCCTCGTCGATCGTCTGCATATGCCCCCCTCCGAGCATGCGGACCCTAGCTCCGATGCCCGTCCCGTCAATCCACCCTATTGGTGAATCGGTCGGCGGAAGGTTTCGGGAAGGAACAACAGGCCGACGACGACGGTCGATGCCGCGACGATGACCGGATACCAGAGGCCGTAATAG
This sequence comes from Sphingopyxis sp. Geo48, assembly GCF_949769155.1. Classification (NCBI taxonomy): domain Bacteria; kingdom Pseudomonadati; phylum Pseudomonadota; class Alphaproteobacteria; order Sphingomonadales; family Sphingopyxidaceae; genus Sphingopyxis; species Sphingopyxis sp. Geo48. Next base: position 62,732 of record NZ_CATKPA010000006.1, read on the forward strand.
ACATTGCCCGTCGCCGCGACCATCGCGAAGGCGGTCGTCGGCAGAAAGCCGCCGAACCAGCCATTGCCGATATGATAGGGCAGCGACATCGCGGTATAGCGGATGCGGCTGGGAAAGAGCTCGACCAGAAGCGCCGCGATCGGGCCGTAAACCATCGTCACCAGCAGCACGAGCCAGAAGAGAATTGCGACGACGAGCGGCTTGTTCATCGCGGCGGGAGCGGCCTTTTCGGGGTAGCCCGCGGCGGCGGTCGCGGCGGCGAGCTCCTTGCGGAACGCCTCGGCCGCGCCCGCGCGATCCTCCTCGGCAAGGCGCCAGGGATCCGGCGCGATCAGGATTTTCTTGCCGACCCAGACGTCGGCGCCCTCGCCCGTGATCTGCGCGCGCGTCACGCTTGTGTAGCTCACCCCCGCCCTCGCCAGCGCCGATTTGGCGATGTCGCAGCCGGTGCTTTCGAACTTGTTCTTGCCGACGGGATCGAACTGGAAGGCGCACGAGCCGGGATCGGCGGTGACGGTTACCGCCGCGGCCTCCTGCGCCTTTGCCATCGCCGGATTGGCGGCGGTGGTGAGAAGCTGGAAGGCGGGAAAATAGGTGAGTGCGGCAAGCGCGCAGCCCGCGAGGATAATCGGCTTGCGTCCGATCCGGTCGCTCAGCCAGCCGAACAGGATGAAGAAGGGGGTGCCGAGCGCCAGCGCGATGGCGATCAGGATGTTCGCCATCGCACCGTCGACCTTCAGCGTCTTTTCGAGGAAGAAGAGCGCATAGAATTGCCCCGCGTACCAGACCACGGCCTGCCCCGCGACCGCGCCGAACAGCGCGACGAGCACCCATTTGAGGTTCGCCCAGCGGCCGAAGGCTTCGGTCAGCGGCGCCTTCGACGTCGTCCCTTCCTCCTTCATCTGCCTGAAGACCGGGCTTTCCTCGAGTTGGAGGCGGATCCAGAGCGAGACGCCGAGCAGCACGATCGAGATCAGGAAGGGAATGCGCCAGCCCCAGTCGGCAAACGCCTGTTCGCCCATCGCCGAGCGCGCCGCGATGACGACGAGCAGCGCCGCGAACAGGCCGAGCGTCGCTGTCGTCTGGATGAAGCTGGTGAAGAGCCCGCGTTTCCCCTCGGGCGCGTGCTCGGCGACATAGGTGGCGGCGCCGCCATATTCGCCGCCGAGCGCGAGCCCCTGGAGCAGGCGGAGGCCGACGAGCATCGCCGGGGCCGCGGTACCGATCGAGGCATAGGTTGGCAGCAAGCCGACGAGAAAGGTCGAGAGGCCCATCAGGCCCATGGTGACGAGAAAGGTGTTCTTGCGCCCGACGAGGTCGCCGATGCGCCCGAAGACGAGCGCGCCGAACGGTCTTACGGCGAAACCCGCCGCGAACGCCGCGAGCGCGAAAATGAAGCCGGTCGTCTCGTTGACGCCCGAAAAAAATTTCGCCGAGATGATCGTCGCGAGCAGGCCGTAGAGGTAGAAATCATACCATTCGAAGATCGTACCGAGCGATGAGGCAAGGATGACCTTGCGCTCGCTCTGGCCGCTATCGATGGGTGATGCTACCCCTGCGTCCGTCATTCGCTACCCCCTGGCCCAGTTACGGCGCGAAGGGTACCCGGTGGCGGACTTCGGTCAATGGCGCAGATGCACCAACCCCCACAACTTCGTCATTGCGAGCGAAGCGAAGCAATCCAGAGCGGTTTAGCCCACCCTGGATTGCTTCGTCGCTACGCTCCTCGCAATGACGAGGGTTTTCGTATCAACCGACGCGCTTAACCGCGCCCTTGTGCGCACCGACACTCTTGTTGCGCGGGCGGAAGCGGCGCTTGCGCTGGCCATCGGCGCCCTCGGCGGTGGCACCGTCACGGCGCGGACCGCGATCACCACGGGGCTTGTTCGCGTCGCGACCCCGCAAGGCTTCGTCGCGCTGACGCTGCGGGTTGCGGCCCTGGCTGCCGGTGTCGCGCGGCGGCTGCGCCGGCTTGGGCAGGTTGCGTACCAGCTCGTTGAAATTCTCGGGCAGCGGCATCGGCTCGGACTTCGACCGCGTGACGCGCTCGATGTCGCGCATGTACGGACGCTCGTCGGGGGCAATGAAGCTGATCGCCTTGCCTTCGGCGCCGGCGCGCGCGGTGCGGCCGATGCGATGGACATATTGTTCGGGCACGTTGGGGATCTCGAAGTTGATCACATGGCTGACCCCCGACACGTCGATACCGCGCGCGGCGATGTCGGTCGCGACTAGCAGCTTGATGTCGCCCGAGCGGAAGGCCTGCAGCGCATGGGTGCGCTGCGACTGGCTTTTGTTGCCATGGATTGCCATCGCCTTGATGCCCGCGCCCGAGAGGTGGCGCACGACGCGGTCGGCGCCATGCTTGGTCCGGGTAAAGATCAGCGCGCGGTCGATGTCTTCGCGGGCGATGACCGAATGCAGCAGCGCCTGCTTTTCCTTCTGCTCGACGAAGGTCGAATATTGGCTGATCTTTTCGACCGTGGTCGCGGCCGGCGTCACCGATACGGTGACCGGATCCTCGAGGAACTGTTCGGCGAGGTGCGCGATCTCCTTCGGCATCGTTGCCGAGAAGAACAGGTTCTGGCGGCGCGAGGGCAGCAGCTTGGCGATACGGCGCAGCGAGTGGATGAAACCCATGTCCATCATCTGGTCGGCTTCGTCGAGAACGAAGATTTCGACATCGTCGAGGCGCAGCGCGCGCTGGTCGATCAGATCGAGCAGACGGCCCGGGGTGGCGACGAGGATGTCGACGCCCTGCGCCAGGTCGCGGATCTGCTTGTTGATCGGCACGCCGCCGAACACGGTCGAGACGCGCAGCTTGGTGAAGCGACCATAGTCGCGGCAGCTCTGCGCGATCTGGGCAGCGAGCTCGCGCGTCGGCGCGAGGACGAGCATCCGGCAGCTGCGCGGATTGGCACGGTGCGGATAGGTCAGCAGATGATGGATCGACGGCAGCGAGAAGCCGGCGGTCTTGCCGGTGCCGGTCTGCGCGATACCGCAGAGGTCGCGGCCCTTCATCAGCGGCGGGATCGCCTGCGTCTGGATCGGGGTCGGGACGGTATAATCCTTGGCGGCAAGCGCGCGATTGATGTCGGCGTGCAGGCCAAAGTCGTTGAAAGTCGTCATAAAATACTCACATAGGGCGACGCGCAGGCGCATCCGTTCGCATCGAACGGACGGCGCACGGCCGCGGGTTCGAAACGACCCGCGTGAAAGGGTGCCTCAAGGGGACAAAGCGCTGATCCGGCTCGCCCGCGCCTGAAAATGGACGGGAAATCACGCTGCCGGTGGTTGCGGCGGGGAAACCCGCCATGCTGCGCTGCACAACATATGGCATAGCGTGCGCAATTTTGCAAGCCGGTTACGAATGTTAGTGTCGCTACGCCTTGTCGCCGCCCTTTTCTTTCGTCATCAAACGCGATGGAGGGAGAGCGATATGGCCGAAAAGATCATCGTCATCGACGAGGGCACGACCTCGACCCGCACCATGCTGTTCGATGCCGATGGCACCCCGCTCGGCAGCGCGCAGCGCGAGTTTCGCCAGCATTATCCCGGCCCCGGCCTGGTCGAGCATGATGCGGCCGAAATCTGGACTGCCACGCTCGACTGCACGCGCGACATCGTCGAGCAGGCGGGCGGGGCGCATCAAGTGGCCGCGATCGGTATCACCAACCAGCGCGAGACCGTGGTGTTCTGGGACCGCAAGACCGGCGAACCGCTCGCCCCGGCGATCGTCTGGCAGGACCGTCGCACCGCCACCGACTGTGCAGCGCTGAAGGAAGCGGGGCACGAGGCGGCGGTGCAGGCGAAGAGCGGCCTGCTGCTCGATCCCTATTTTTCGGGCAGCAAGATCGGCTGGGCGCTGAAGCATTGGCCGCAGCTTCGCGATGCCGGCGACCGGCTCGCGGTCGGGACGATCGAATCCTACCTCGTCTTCCGGCTGACCGGCGGCATCCACGTCACCGACGCGACGAACGCCTCGCGCACGCTGTTGATGGACATCAACGGCGCGGGCGGCTGGGACGCCGATCTGTGCGGCCTGCTCGGCGTGCCAATGGGCCTGCTTCCCGAAATCGCCGGCTGCACCACCGCCGTCGGGACGACCGACCCCGACCTGTTCGGCGGCCCGATCGCAATCAGCGGCATGGCGGGCGACCAGCAGGCGGCGACGATCGGGCAGGCGTGCCTGTCGCCGGGGCAGACCAAGGCGACCTTCGGCACCGGCGCCTTCATCCTGTCGGCCAGCGGGCGCGAGCGGCCGGTGTCGACGAACCGCCTGCTCGCCACGATATTGGTGCAGGAGGGCGACGCGCGCTCCTATGCGCTCGAGGGATCGGTGTTCGTCGCGGGGAGCCTGATCAAATGGTTGCGCGACGGGCTCGGCCTGCTCGCGAGCGCGGGCGAGAGCGAGGGGCTCGCGCGGTCGGTTCTCGACAATGGCGGAGTTTATCTGGTTCCCGCCCTCTCCGGTCTCGGCGCGCCGCACTGGCGGCCCGATGCGCTGGCGGCGCTGTCGGGGCTCAGCTTTGCGAGCACCAAGGCGCATGTCGCTCGCGCCGCGCTCGAGGCGCAGGCGTATCAGGCTTATGACCTGAAATCGGCCTTCGCCGCCGACGGGGTCGACTGGGCCGAGTTGCGGATCGATGGCGGTATGGCGGCGAACGACTGGATGGCGCAGGACCTGGCCGACATTCTGGACCTCGTGGTAGAGCGGCCCGGCTTCGTCGAAAGCACCGCGCTGGGCGCGGCGATGCTGGCGGCAACCGGCGCGGGGCTCTATCCCGACCTTGCCAGTGCCGCCGCCGCGATGCGCGGCACCGCGACGCGCTTCACGCCCGCGCTGGAGGCCGACAAACGCAAAACGCGCCTTGCCGGCTGGCAAAGCGCGCTTGCAAAAGTCCTCGGCTGAGGAAGCGAATTAACGCTTGAGGGTGAGGCCACCGAAGCGCTTGTTGAACTTCGCAACCTGGCCGCCCGCGTCGAGCATACGGCCCGTGCCGCCGGTCCACGCCGGATGCGCCGTCGGGTCGATTTCGAGCGTCATCACGTCGCCCTCTTTGCCCCAGGTCGAGCGCGTCTGATATTCGGTGCCATCGGTCATCTTGACCGTGATCATGTGATAGTCGGGGTGAATGTCTTTTTTCATGTCCTGGCTCCTGTGCCGCCGGTTACCGACCGGCGACTGAGTCGATGCTGTCCCCGTCACGGGGCCCGCGAAGCGGCGTCCCCTAACGGCGAATCTTGGAAATTGCAACACCTACGCTCGTCATCCCCGACCTGATCCGGGATCCATCGCAGGCGTTGAAGTTGTGGACCGCGGATCAAGTCCGGGGTGGCGAAAGGAGGTATCGCTCAGTCGCTCGGCGGATCGGCGATCATCGCGGTGAACTGGCATTCGGTCGCGAGGCTGCCGTCCAGTATCGCCTTGCCCTCGAACTTGCAGATGTTGCGCTTCGCCTGAAGGATGGTGACGTGCAGGTCGAGCAAATGCCCCGGCTCCACGGGTTTGCGGAATTTCACTCCGTCGATGCCCATGAAATAGACGAGCTTGCCCGATCCCGCGAGGCCGAGCGATTCGATCGCGAGCACGCCGCCCGCCTGCGCCAGCGCCTCGACGATGAGGACGCCGGGCATGATCGGCCGGCCGGGAAAATGCCCCTGGAAAAAGGGCTCGTTCATCGTCACCGCCTTGACCGCGTGGATCGAGGTGTCCTTCACCATCGAAACCACCCGGTCGACGAGCAGCATCGGATACCGATGCGGGAGCAGGCTCAGGATCCGGCGGATATCCGCCGGACCCAGAGTTTCGCCCGCGTTTTCCCCGTCCGCCATTTGACTTAGCGGGTCGTCGGCGCGCTGCCGGTCGGCGCCGCAGGAGCTGCGCCCGGCTGCGCGTTGCGCGCGGCGTCCATCAGCTGCTGGTTGCGCTGCTGGACGAGCTGGCCGGGCTGGTAGCCGGCGGGAACCGTGATCGACACGTTCGGCAGCAGGCGGTTGATTTCGGCGACGACAGCGTCGGTGATGTCGACGTTGTTTTCGCGCGCGAGGACGGCTTCGGGGTTGACCAGCAGGTCGACCTTCTTCGCGGTCATCGCGGCCTTGATCGCTTCGTTCATGCGAACGCTGATCTGGTCCTCGACATAGGCGACGGCCAGGTCGATCGGCGCGCTGATGCGCTGCAATTCGGCCGTCGCGGCCTGGCGCTTGTCCTGCACGGCCTTCGCGGCGGCCTGGAGCGCGGCCTGGTTCTGCGGGGTCTTCTTCGCTTCTTCGTTATATTTGGCGACGAGGACGTTGAGTTCTGCCTGCAGCGTCTGGCCGCGGGTTTCCTGCTGGTCGATCTGCGCCTTGTAGGTCGTCTGGATCTGCTGCGAGGCGACGGTGAAGGCGTTCGACCTGGCGGCGGCGGCGCGAAGGTCGGCGACGGCGACGGCCTTCGCCTGCGCCGCGGCGGGAACGGCGACGATGGGCGAAACCGACAGCGCGGCAATGGCGAGCGCCGAGGCGGTGAAAATTTTCTTCATCAGAATTGGGTTCCTACGTTGAATGAGAAGCGTTTGGTATCGTCACCCTCTTCTTTGCGGAGGGCGTAAGCGAAGTCGATGCGGAAGGGCCCGAACGGCGAGTTCCAGTTGACCCCGGCGCCGATCGCCACGCGCGGCATCCAGGTGTTACCGTAAAAACGTTCTTCGAACGGCGGCAGCGGCGAGAAGCCGTTCGCAACGTCGCAGGTCGAATAGAGCGGCGTCGTGCTGCCGGCCGTCAGGGTCGCGAAGGTCGTCTGGCCAGTTGTCGAGTTACGGCATTTCCACTTGGTCAGGCCGTCCGACGGATCCTTGAAATCGGCGAGCGTCGTCAGCGTCGGGCGCTTCACGCTCCACACCGACCCGACGTCGAGGAACACCGACGGACGCAGCCCGAGTTCCTTGGCGCCGGTCCCCAGCGGAATGTCCATCTCGATCCGGCCCTGATAATAGGCGCGGCCGCCGAGGGCGTCGTCGATCAGGTTGTTGCGGTTGCCGAGGTCGTCGTTGAGCACCGGGTTGGCCGGGTCGGCCAGGTCGACGTCGGTGAAGCGGATCACGCGCGGACCGATGCCGCGGATGTCGAAGCCGCGCATCTGCGGTTCGCCGAGGAAGAAGCGGTCGGTCAGGCGGACCTTGTCGCTCGTCGGGCTCGGGGCATTGCCGAACGGATAGATATAGCCACCCTCGGCCGAGATGTTCAGGATGAAGCGGCTGCCAAGGTTGAAGTGCTTCGATCCCGACAGACGCGTGCGGACATATTTGACGCTGCCGCCGAGGCCGGCGAAATCCTGGCTGAGCGACAGCGACTGGCCGCGCGTCGGGCGCAGCCGGTTGTCGCGGTCGTCATAGGCGAGCGTGAAGCCGACGAGCGAGGTCGTCCGCGTACCGATCGCGTCGCACAGATAGCGGCCCGCGACGAGCGGATCGCACTGACCGCCGAAATAGTAGAGATTCTTGTCGAGCGTCACATCGTCATAGTTCAGGCTGTAGCGCCCGAAGAAGGACATGAACTCGGTCAGCGGCACGCCGACGTTGACCTGGAAACCCGTCGTCGTCTGCTCGAACGTCGTTTCGCGGTCGTTGTTGATGAAGTTGAACGAGTTGAGATCGCGGCGATAGACGCTGCCGCCGATCGAGATATTGCGGTCGAACAGATAGGGCTCGGTAAAGCCGAGCTCGATCGATTTCGAATAGCTCGAATAGTTGACCGACGCCTGCAGCTGCTGGCCGAGGCCGCGGAAGTTGCGCTGGCGGATCGAGGCCTGGAGCAGGAAGCTTTCGATCGACGAGAAGCCCGCCGACAGCGACAGCTCGCCGGTCGGCTTTTCCTCGACATTGGTTTCGAGGATGATGCGGTCGGGGGTCGTCCCTTCCTTGCGCTCGATCTCCAGATTCTCCTGGAAATAGCCGAGGCTGTTGATGCGGTTCTCGGTGCGCTTGACGCCGAAGCTGTTGAAGGCGTCGCCTTCGTTGAGGCGGAATTCGCGGCGCACCACCTTGTCGTGGGTCAATGTGTTGCCGTTGACGTCGATCCGTTCGACATAGGTGCGCGGGCTTTCGCCGACATCGAAGGTGATGTCCATCGTGCGCGCTTCGGGATCGCGGCGAAAATCGGGATTGATGTCCGCGAAGGCATAGCCGAACAGGCCGGCCGTCTCGCTGAGGCTTTCGACCGTATCCTCGACCTGCTTCGCATTGTACCAGTCGCCGGTCTTCATCGGCAGCAGTTTCTGCAACATCTCCGGCTTGAAGTCGCGCAGGTCGCTCTTCACGTCGACCTTGCCGAACTTGTAGCGTTCGCCTTCCTCGACCACATAGGTGATGATGAAGTCCTGCTTGTTGCTCGTCAGCTCGGCGACCGCCGAGATGACGCGGAAGTCGGCATAGCCGTTCTGCAGGTAGAAGAGACGCAGCTTCTGCTGGTCGTAGGCGAGGCGATCGGGGTCGTAGCTGGTGTTCGACGACAGGATCGTGAGCAGCCCCGACTCCTTGGTCGCCATCTCGTCCTTGAGATCGCCGTCGCTGAACTTCTCATTGCCGATGATGTTGATCTGGCGGACCTTCGACTTCGGCCCCTCGTTGATCTCGAACACCACGTCGACGCGGTTCTGGTCGAGCTGGACCATCTTCGGATCGACGGTCGCTGCAAAGCGGCCCTGCCGCTTGTAGAGCTCGATGATGCGCGCAACGTCGGCGCGGACCTTCGAGCGGGTGAAGATCTGGCGCGGCGCAAGCTTGATCTCGGGCCGGATCTTGTCTTCCTTCAGGCGCTTGTTGCCTTCCAGGATGACGCGGTTGATCACCGGGTTTTCGGCGACCTGGATCGTCAGCGCGCCATTGTCGTCGCTGATCTGATAATCCTTGAACAGCTCGGTCGCGGCGAGATCCTTCAGCGCCTGGTCGAGCACCGAACGGTCATAGTTCTGGCCGACGCGCAGGCGCAGGTACGACAGGATCGTCTGCGCCTCGAGGCGCTGGTTGCCGACGATATTGATCGACTTGATCGTCGCGGCGGTCGGCGCGGCTTCACCCGAAGGCGCGGGCACGCTCGATGCGGGGACGGTGGGCGGTGCGACCTGGGCGGCGGCGGCAACAGGCCATGCCAGCATGGTTCCCGCCATAAACAACGCCGACCGCTGCGCCCGGCGCTTGAAATTCTGTGATGCCACGCTGTTCATCCCGCAAAACTAACTCAAAAGCGACCAACCCGCTTCCCCGCAGGTTGGCGCGCACTCCCTGCCCCAGTCCGGCTATCCAATCAAGCGCGCGATCCGGTCCCAAAGGCCGAATGAGCCCAAATCATTGAAAGTTACGACCAGCATCAGCGATACGATCGCGGCAAAGCCGAATCGAAACGCCCATTCCTGCGCCTGTGCGGGCGCGGGCCGGCGTCTGATCGCCTCATAGGCATAGAAAAGCAAATGGCCGCCATCGAGCATCGGCAATGGCAAGAGATTTATGAACCCCAGATTGATGGAGACGAAGGCGATGAAGAAGATCAGCGTCTCTGGCCCGAGGCTGGCCATCTCGCCCGATTGCTTGGCAATCCGCAACGGGCCGCCCATTTCTTTGACCGAGCGCTGACCTGTCACGAACTGGCCGAGAATGTGCCCGGTTATTCGCACCAGCCCCCAAGTCTGGCTGGTCGCTGCCTGCACCGCGGCGACCGGTCCGACGGTCGTGTCGACCGGATTGGTCGGCAGGATACCGATAATCGCGCGTTCGTACTTGTTTCCGAACGGGTCCGTTTCGGTGACGATCTGCGGCCGCAGCGTCACGTCGAAGCGATCCCGACCGCGCTGGATGTCGAGACGCGCCGGCTTGCCGAGATCGTAACTGACCGCCATCCGGATATCTTCGAAACTCTCCATTGTTCTGCCGTTGATCGCGACAATGCGGTCGCCGACCTGCAACTTCGCTTCGGCGCCTGCGCTGTTCGGGGCGATGCTGCCGATGACCGGCGGAGTCTGCGGCACACCATAGGCCATGTTGAAGGCCGCGAAGATCAGGATCGCGAACAGGAAGTTGGTGACCGGACCCGCTGCCACGATCAGCGCGCGCTTCCAGACCGGCTGTGCCGGAAAGGTATGCGAGCGTTCGGCGGCGGGGAGCGATTGCCATTCGGCATCGGGCTGGCTCACCGCGTCGCGGTCGCCTGCGAACTGGACGTAGCCGCCGAGCGGCAGCCAGCCGATCTTCCACTCGGTCCCGCGCTTGTCGGTCCAGCCGAGGATCTTTCGTCCGAAGCCGATCGAGAAGGTATCGGCCTTCACCCCGCACCAGCGGCCGACGATATAATGCCCATATTCGTGGACGAAGACGAGCGGCCCGAGGACAAGCAGGAAACCGACGAAATAGAGCCAGACCGGCACATCATGCATGTTCGTAATGGTCCACAAAATGCTGCGCAGCCGCGCGAGATGCGGCATCGACGCTGAATATGTCCTGAAGCGAAGCCGGCACTGCGGGCGCGTCTGCATCGATCACCCGGCGCACCGTATCGACGATCGCGGGGAAGGAGATGCGTCCGGCAAGGAACGCCGCGACCGCGACTTCGTTGGCGGCGTTGAGCTGCGCCGGGCGGGCGCCGCCCTCTGCGATTGCCGCGCGGCACAGTGCGGTCGCGGGAAAACGCTCCTCGTCGGGCGCCTCGAAGTCGAGCCGCGCGAGGCTGGCAAGGTCGAGCGGCGCGCATGGCGTCGCCATCCGCTGCGGCCAGGCGAGCGCGCTTGCGATCGGTATCCGCATATCGGGCGACCCGAGCTGCGCAAGGGTCGAGCAATCGACATATTCGACGAGACTGTGGATCACCGACTGCGGATGGACGAGGATTTCGATGCGGTCGAGTCCGACGGGGAAAAGATGATGCGCCTCGATCAGTTCGAGCCCCTTGTTCATCATCGTCGCCGAATCGACGCTGATCTTCGCGCCCATCGACCAGTTGGGATGCGCGACCGCCTGCGCCGGGGTGACGGTCCGCATCTCCTCGGCGCTCCTGGTGCGGAAGGGTCCGCCGCTCGCGGTCAGGATGATCCGGCGCACCTGCTCGATGCGGCCGCCCGCAAGGCACTGGAAGATCGCATTATGCTCGCTGTCGATCGGCAGGATCGTCGCGCCCGCTTTGCGCGCTGCCGCGATCATCAGTTCGCCCGCCGACACCAAAGATTCCTTGTTGGCAAGCGCGACGTCATGGCCCGCTTCCAGCGCGGCCATCGTCGGGGCGAGCCCCGCCGTGCCGACGATCGCCGCGAGAACCAGATCGGTCGGCCGGGTCGCCGCTTCGGTCAACGCCGCCGCCCCCGCCGCGACGCCGATATTCGTGCCGGCGAGGGCCTGCTTCAGCGCATCGTATCGACCCTCGTCGGCGATGACGACAAACTCGGGACGGAATTCGAGCGCCAGCCGCGCGAGTTCGTCCACGTCGCTGTTCGCGGTCAGCACATCGACCCGCCACGCCTCGCGATCGCGGCGGACGAGATCGAGGGTCGATTGCCCGACCGATCCCGTGGCGCCGAACAAGGAAAGGCGGCGCGTCATCTCAGCCGGCCGCCCGCACCGCGATGTGCCCCGCGAACGCCAGCGCCCCGAGCAGCAGCGCCACGGGCAGCAGCCCGTCGACGCGGTCGAACAGGCCGCCATGTCCGGGGATGAGCTTGCCCGAATCCTTGACCCCGGCGCGGCGTTTCATCCAGCTTTCGCCGAGGTCGCCGAGTTGTGCGAGCAGCCCCATGAACAGGCCGATCCACAGCGGCACGCCGACGATGCCGCCGCGGTCGCCGATCGTCGCGCTGGCAACGAGCGCGGCAATCATGCCGCCGATCAGCCCCGACCAGGTCTTTGACGGGCTGATCTTCGGCGCGAGGCGCGCACCGCCGAAGGCGCGGCCGGCGAAATAGGCGCCGATATCGGTCGCCCAGACCATGCCGAAGACCCAGAGCGCGGCGGTCATGCCCAGCTGCTCGCGGATGAACCAGAGTCCCGCCATCGCGCCGAGGATCGCGACCGGGCCAAGCGCCGTCAGCGCCGCCTTTGCCCCGCCGCCGAGCCCCATCGCGCGCACGAGAGCGAGCCATTCGACCACGACGAGCGCGCCGCCGACGAGGAGCAGCAGCCCGAATGCGATACCACCCAACCACAGCGCGATGCCCGCGATCGCGAACAGCACGATCGCCGAACCCACCCGCGTCAAAAGGTCCGACCTAGCAGCAGCCATATCCTAAAGCCCCCCGTAGCGGCGCTCGCGCCGTGCAAAATGATCGAGCGCCGCCTGCAGGTCGGCGGGCTTGAAATCCGGCCACAATTTGTCGGTGAAATAGAGCTCGGCATAGGCCGACTGCCAGAGCAGGAAGTTCGACAGCCGCACTTCGCCCGAGGTGCGGATGAGGAGATCGAGCGGCGGCAGGTCGGCGGTGTCGAGATGCGCCTCGATCGCCTCGGCCGTGATCGGGCCGTCGGCCGCGGCGGCGTTCGCCGCGCGCACCAGCTCGTCCTGCGCGCCATAGTTGAGCGCGACCGCCAGCGTCGTGCGGCTGTTGCCCGCCGTGCGTTCGAGCGCGCCTTCGATCAGTTCGACGACATCGGGTGCCAGCGCACGCCAGTTGCCGATGATCTTCAGTCGCACGTCATTCGCGGCGAATTCGTCGAGGTCGGAGAGGATGAAGCGCTTCATCAGCCCCATCAGGTCGCTGACCTCTTCCTCGGGCCGTTTCCAGTTCTCGGAACTGAAGGCGTAGAGCGTCATCGCCTCCAGCCCCATTTCGCCAGCGGCGCGCACGATCGTGCGCACCGCCTCGACACCGGCCTTGTGCCCGGCGACGCGCGGCAGAAAGCGCTTCTTGGCCCAGCGGCCGTTGCCGTCCATGATGATGGCAACATGGCGCGCGCCGTGACGGGGATCAGACACGGGCCAATTCCCCAAGCGATGGCGAGGGGCTCGTTCGAGCGCCGCGGGACCCGACGCCAAGCAGGGGCCTCGACTTCGCTCGGCATAGCCCCTCGTCTTCGCGCGGGGATACGGAAGCTTTTGACCAAAACGTCGCGCGAACAGGCACTAGCCCAGGATTTCCTTTTCCTTCGCCGCCGCCGCCGCATCGATCTCTGCAATCGTGCTGTCGGTGAGCTTCTGGACGTCGGTTTCCGACCGCTTACGCTCGTCCTCGCTGATTTCCTTCTTGTTCTCGTCGGTCTTCAGATTGTCCATGCCGTCGCGGCGGACGTTGCGGACTGCGACGCGCGCCTTTTCGGCATATTGCCCTGCGAGCTTCGACAGCTCCTTGCGGCGCTCCTGCGTCATTTCGGGGATCGGCAGGCGGAGCAACTGGCCGTCGACGATCGGGTTGAGCCCGAGGCCCGCCGAACGGATCGCCTTGTCGACCGGGCCGACGTTCGCCTTGTCCCACACCTGCACCGCAAGCATCCGCGGCTCGGGGACGCTGACCGACGCCACCTGGTTCAGCGGCATGTGGCTGCCATAAACTTCGACCGTGATCGGATCGAGCAGCGCCGTGTTGGCGCGGCCGGTGCGCAGGCCCGCAAGGTCGTGCTTCAGCGATTCGACCGCGCCGTGCATCCGGCGTTCGAGGTCGGCCTTGTCATATTTCGGCATCTGTCTTTCCTCTCTTGATTCTGTCAGTCGTCGGCGCGGACGACCGTGGCAACGCCCTCGCCCGTCAGCACGCGCGCCAGATTGCCGGCCTCGCGAATGTTGAACACGACGATCGGGATATTGTTATCGCGGCATAGCGCCACCGCGCTCGCGTCCATCACCTTCAAATTGTCGGCGAGCACGCGGTCATAGCTGAGGCTGTCGTAGCGGACCGCATTCGGATCCTTCTTGGGGTCGGCATTATAGACGCCGTCGACGCTGGTGCCCTTCAAGAGCGCGTCGCACTTCATCTCCGCGGCCCGCAGCGCGGCGCCGCTGTCGGTGGTGAAATAAGGCGCCCCGACACCCGCCGCGAAGATCACGACTCGGCCCTTGTCGAGGTGGCGTTCGGCGCGGCGGCGGATCACCGGCTCGCACACCTTGTCCATCTCGATCGCCGACTGGACGCGGGTTTCGACACCAAGCTGTTCGAGCGCATTCTGCATTGCGAGCGCGTTCATCACCGTCGCGAGCATCCCCATATAGTCGGCCTGCGCGCGGTCCATGCCCTTGGCGGCCCCCGCCATGCCGCGGAAGATGTTGCCGCCACCGATCACGAGGCAGATTTCGAGCCCGCGATCCTTCGCCGCCTTCACCTCGGCCGCCATGCTCGCGACCGTTTCGGGATCGATGCCGAACGGGGTCGAGCCCATCAGCGCCTCGCCCGACAGTTTGAGCAGGATGCGTTTCATGCCGGGCAAAGCCATGTGCGGGGGGACCTCTTATATTCTTCGGATATGCGAATGGCGCGCACCCTAGTCAGAGTACGCGCCATTGCCAAGCGGACTGCCACGTCCTTGGCGCAGCAATCCGATTCTGTTTTTAAACGCCAGCGGCCGCCGCGACTTCCGCCGCGAAGTCGCTTTCTTCCTTCTCGATGCCTTCACCGAGCTGGAAGCGGACGAAGCCCTTGAGCGTGATCGTCGCGCCGACATCCTTGCCGGCGGCGGCGACGACTTCGGCGACCGGGGTCTTGCCGTCGATCACGAACAGCTGCGACAGCAGCGCGTTTTCCTTGCGGAACTTGGCGATCGAGCCGTCGACCATCTTCGCGACGATGTCGGCGGGCTTGCCCGACTGGGCAGCCTTTTCCTCCGCGATCGCGCGCTCGCGCGCGACGAGGTCGGCGTCGAGGTCGTCGCCGTTCAGCGCCAGCGGGAAGGCGGCGGCGACATGCATCGCCAGCTGCTTGCCGAGCGGTTCGAGAACGTCGGCGCCGGCGGTCGATTCGAGCGCGATCAGCACGCCGATCTTGCCCATGCCGGGCGCCGCCGCGTTGTGGACATAGCCCGTGACGACGCCCGAATTCACCGACAGGATGGCGGCGCGGCGCAGCGACTGGTTTTCACCGATCGTCGCGATGTTGCTGGTCAGCTTCTCGCCGACGGTGCCGCCGGTCGGATAGGCCGCGCTACCCAGCGTTTCGATGTCGGTGATGTTGTTCTGAAGTGCGACCTGCGTCACTTCGCGGACGAATTCCTGGAACTGCTCGTTCTTGCCGACGAAGTCGGTCTCGCTGTTCACTTCGACGAGCGCGCCCTTGGTGCCGTCGGTGGCGAAGCCGACAAGGCCTTCGGCGGCGACGCGGCCGGCCTTCTTGGCGGCGGCGGCGAGGCCCTTGGTGCGCAGCCAGTCGATCGACGCTTCGATGTCGCCGCCATTTTCGGCGAGCGCCTTTTTGCAGTCCATCATGCCGGCGCCGGTGCGGTCGCGCAGTTCCTTGACGAGAGCGGCCGTAATCTCAGCCATGGGATATTCCTTTCCAAAAGCGGCGGACGCTTGTTCGATCCGCCGTCCGCCGCGCGCATGGCGGCGGGATAAGTCAAAGTGATGACCGGGACGGCGCGCGCGGAGCGCCGCACCGTCCCGTCACCCACAGAGCGGATTATGCGTCGCTCTGACGTTCGGTTTCGGCAGCCGCTTCGGCGGGAACCTGTTCGTCTTCGGTCGCCGGAGCGGCAGCTTCGGCCGCCGGCGCTTCTTCGGTCAGCGCCGGTTCGGCGACGGGCTCGACGGCCGCGCCCAGGTCTTCGCCGCGATCGGCGCGGGCCTGCTGGCCGCCACGGGTCGCCGCCTGGGCAACCGCGTCGCAGTAAAGGCGGATCGCGCGCGCGGCGTCATCGTTCGCCGGAACCGGGAAAGCGATGCCGTCGGGCGAGACGTTCGAGTCGAGGATCGCGACGACGGGGATGCCAAGGACATTGGCTTCCTTGATCGCCAGCTCTTCCTTGTTCGCGTCGATCACGAACATCACGTCGGGAATGCCGCCCATGTCGCGGATGCCGCCGAGCGACATTTCGAGCTTGTCGCGTTCGCGGGTGCGGTTGAGCACTTCCTTCTTGGTGAGGCCCGAGGTGTCGCCCGAGAGCTGCTCTTCGAGCGTCTTGAGGCGCTTGATCGAGTTCGAGATCGTCTTCCAGTTCGTGAGCATGCCGCCCAGCCAGCGGTGGTTGACGAAGTGCTGACCCGACGCGCGGGCCGCATCGGCGATCGGACCCTGCGCCTGGCGCTTGGTACCGACGAACAGCACCTTGCCGCCGGCGGCCGAAGTCGAGGCGATGAAGTCGAGCGCGCGCGCAAAGAGCGGCACGGTCTGCGACAGGTCGAGAATGTGGATGCCGTTGCGCGCGCCGAAGATGTACGGCTTCATGCGCGGGTTCCAACGGTGGGTCTGGTGGCCGAAGTGGGCGCCAGCTTCGATAAGATTCTGCATCGTGACGACAGGTGCCGCCATGGTATTTCTCCTTCCGGTTGATCCTCTGGAAAGCAAGAACCGGGTTCCGCAAGCGGATGGTCCCGGCACCGGTTTATGTGCGCCTTCCATGTGGAATGGGCGGGCGGTTAGACGCGATTCTCAGAAAAAGCAAGGGGCGGCGGCGCTTTTCAGCCATCGTTCGTCGCAGCGCGAAATATCGGATCGTCGGCAAAGTGACTCCGTTCATCGCATTTTGCTTGAGAACAAAACAAGAACATGGAACGAAAGGCGCAACGAAGCCGTAGCAAGAAGCGGTTTCGCGGGAAACGAAGCCGAAAGGACACAAGATGGTTCAGGTCGCTGCCGCTCTCCTCTTCGCCATTGCCGCCGGTCTCGGCGTTGCGGTCATTCTCGCGATGTTCCGTAGCAACGCCGATGCGATCCTGTCGGCGCTCGCCGGCGATGGCGCCTTCCCCCATGCATCCGCGCCGCAGCCGGGCCCGTCATCGACCGTCATCAAGCTGCGCCCTTCGGCACCGCGCCACCACATCTCGCGCGCCGTCACCGCCCGCCCGCAGTTCAGCCGCGCCGCCTGACCTTCGCGTAGCTTGCAAGCCCGAAGGGGATCAGCGCCACATAGACGGTGCTGACCGCGAGCAAGGTATGCCAGGGCGCGGTGACCAGCGCCGCGCCGAGCAGGCCGACGCCGGCGAGCGCGAATAAGCGCCACGACCGGCGCAGGCGGATCGACGACCAGCTGTACGTCGGGATCGCCGAAATCATCAGCATCGCGACGGCGAGCCCCCACGGCATGACGACATACCATTCGCGGAACAGGTCGCTGCCCGTCACCAGCCACAGATAGACGGGAACGAAGGCGAGCCCCGCCCCGGCCGGCGCCGGAATGCCGGTCAGGAAGCCTGCCGACTTGTGCGGCTGAAACTCCGAATCCATCCGCGAGTTGAACCGAGCGAGCCTGAGCGCGCAGCACACGGCGATAGCGAGCGCGGCGGTCCAGCCGAACTTCGGCGCATATTGCAGCGACCAGAGGAACAGGATCATCGCCGGCGCGACGCCGAAGGCGATCACGTCCGACAGCGAATCGAGCTCGGCGCCGAATTTGCTCTGCGCGCGCAGCAGCCGCGCGATGCGTCCGTCCATCCCGTCGAGCACGCCGGCGAAGATGATCGCGGCGAGCGCCTTGTCCCACTCCTCGCCAATCGCGAAGCGGACGCCGGTCAGCCCGAAGCACAGCGCGAGCGCGGTGATCGCATTGGGCGCGAAAGCACGCAGCGGGATTCCGCCGAGCCGACGCGCTTCCGCGCCGATGCCGTCCTGCGCTTCGTCGGCCACGCTACTGCCCGACGCCGTCGAGGATTTCGGCCTTGCCGATCCGCGCGACGACCGTTTCCCCCGCCAGCGTGCGCTGGCCGAGCAGCACTTGCGGAGTCGTACCCGCCGGTAGATAGACATCGACGCGGCTACCGAAACGGATAAGCCCGACGCGCTGGCCGACTTGAAGCTCGGTCCCCATGCTCACGAAGGGCATGATGCGCCGCGCGACGAGCCCGGCGATCTGGGTGAAGCCGATCCGCACCCCGTCGGCGCGTTCGACGACGAAATGCTGCCGCTCATTCTCCTCGCTCGCCTTGTCGAGGTCGGCGTTCAGGAATTTGCCCGGGATATAGACGAGCTTGCGCAGCGTGCCCGCGACGGGGGTGCGATTGATATGGACGTCGAACACGCTCATGAAAATCGAGACGCGCAGCATCAGCGGATCGGCAAGACCATCGGGTCCGGCGATTTCGGGCGGCGGCGCGACTTCGGCGATCTGCGTCACCAGCCCGTCGGCGGGCGCGATCACGACATCGCTGCCCGTCGGGGTCACGCGCACCGGATCGCGGAAGAACGCCCCGACCCAGGCGGTGACGCCGAGCATCAGCCAGCCGAGGATCTCCCAGCCGAGAAGCCAGAAACAGAGGGTGACGATACCCGCGATCAGCAGGAACTTGCGGCCTTCGGGATGCACCGACGGCCAGCGCCACTTGATACCGCCACCGGGACGGTTCGAGGAAATGGTTGTGGACATGGGCAGTCTTCTAAGGGGCCGGTTCCGCCGTGACAACGGAATAAGACACCAGGATTGCCGCATGATCGCCGCCGGCCCGGCTGCGACGGGGCAGTTGCACGATCGCGCGGCTTTGCCTAAGGCCCGCTGCAACTCCGACTCCCCAAGGAAAAGGCTTAAAGCATGGGCAAGATCAAGGTAGCCAACCCGGTCGTCGAACTCGATGGCGACGAAATGACCCGGATCATCTGGCAATGGATCCGCGAACGGCTGATCCTGCCCTATCTCGACATCGACCTGCACTATTACGACCTCGGCATCGAGGAACGCGACCGCACCGACGACAAGATCACCGTCGAGGCCGCGAATGCGATCAAGAAGCATGGTGTCGGCGTGAAGTGCGCGACGATCACCCCCGACGAAGCCCGCGTCGAGGAATTCGGCCTCAAGAAGATGTGGAAGTCGCCGAACGGCACGATCCGCAACATCCTGGGCGGCGTCGTGTTCCGCGAACCGATCGTCATGAAGAATGTCCCGCGCCTCGTCCCCGGCTGGACCGACCCGATCGTCGTCGGTCGTCACGCCTTCGGCGACCAGTATAAGGCGACCGACTTCCGCGTCCCCGGTCCCGGCAAGCTGCGCCTGGTGTTCGAGGGCGAGGACGGCACGCTGATCGACGAGGAGGTGTTCCAGTTCCCCTCGTCGGGCGTCGCGATGGGCATGTACAATCTCGACGATTCGATCCGCGACTTTGCGCGCGCCAGCCTGAACTATGGCCTCGCGCGCGAATGGCCGGTGTATCTGTCGACCAAGAACACGATCCTCAAGGCCTATGACGGCCGCTTCAAGGATCTGTTCGAGGAAGTGTTCCAGGCCGAATTCAAGGCGAAGTTCGACGCGCTCGGCATCGTTTACGAGCATCGCCTGATCGACGACATGGTCGCCTCGGCGCTCAAGTGGAGCGGCAAGTTCGTCTGGGCCTGCAAGAATTACGACGGCGACGTCCAGTCGGACACGGTCGCGCAGGGTTTCGGTTCGCTCGGCCTGATGACCAGCGTGCTGATGACCCCCGACGGCAAGACGGTGGAATCCGAAGCGGCGCACGGCACCGTCACGCGCCACTATCGCATGCACCAGCAGGGCAAGGCGACTTCGACCAACCCGATCGCGTCGATCTTCGCCTGGACCGG
Source organism: Sphingopyxis sp. Geo48 (assembly GCF_949769155.1). Lineage (NCBI taxonomy): Bacteria > Pseudomonadati > Pseudomonadota > Alphaproteobacteria > Sphingomonadales > Sphingopyxidaceae > Sphingopyxis > Sphingopyxis sp. Geo48. Next base: position 82,359 of record NZ_CATKPA010000006.1, read on the forward strand.
CGGGCTCAAGCACCGCGGCAAGCTCGACGGCACGCCCGAGGTGACCAAATTCGCCGACGACCTCGAAAAGGTCTGCGTCGCAACGGTCGAGAGCGGCAAGATGACCAAGGATCTCGCGCTGCTGATCGGTCCCGACCAGAACTGGCTGACGACCGAAGGCTTCTTCGAGGCGATCGTCGAAAATCTCGAAAAGAAGATGGGCGCATAAACAAGCACAAAGCTTGAGATAGACGTCTAGCCAATCGGGGCCGGCCTGCATAAGGTCGGCCCTTATGGTATCGGAGACAGAAACCTCGGCGATCGGCAACGCGCTGGTCGTATTGGGCGCCGCGGGCATCGTCATTCCGGCCTTCGCGCGGTTCCGGATTTCGCCGGTCATCGGCTTCATCCTCGTCGGCCTGCTCGTCGGCCCGTCGGGGCTCGGCGCCCTCGCCGCCGACTATCCATGGCTGAAACATGTCACCATCGGCTCGGTCGAGGACATCGCGACGTTCGGGGAATTCGGGATCATCCTGCTGCTCTTCTCGATCGGGCTCGAACTGTCGTTCCGCCGCCTTTGGCAATTGCGGACCTTGGTCTTCGGCATCGGCGCCGCTGAACTGTTCGTCGGCGGCGCGATCCTCGGCACCGCTTTGCTCCTGTTCGGCGAACATTCGACTGCCGCCGCCTATGGCCTTGGCATCGCGCTCGCCCTCTCCTCAACCGCGCTCGTGCTGCCGATCGCCGGCACCAAGTCGGCGGTTGGGCGTGCCTCCTTTTCGATGCTCTTGTTCGAGGATCTCGCGCTCGTCCCGATCATCTTCATCCTCGCCGCGCTGTCGCCGGCCGCATCGGGCGACAGCGCCGAGCTGCTGCTGACGACGTTGTGGCATGGCGCGCTCGTCGTTGCGGCGCTTGCGATCGGCGGCTGGTTCCTGTTGCCGAAAATCTTCGCGCAGGCGGCGCGCGCCAAGGATCCCGAACTGTTTCTCGCCGCGAGCCTGCTCGTCGTCATCGTCGCCGCGCTCGCGACCGCTGCGGTCGGCCTGTCGCCGATCGTCGGCGCGCTGCTCGCCGGGCTGATGATCGCCGAGACCGAGTATCATAACGAGGTCGAGGCGATCACTGCGCCGTTCAAGGGGCTGGCGCTCGGGGTGTTCCTGATCAGCGTCGGCATGGGGCTCAACCTCAAGACCATCGCCAGCCAGTGGCCGGAGCTCGTCGCGGCCGTGGTCGGCGTCGTGCTGATCAAGGCCGCGGTCACTGCCGCGCTGCTGCGCTTTTCGGGGCAGGTCCGGCGCGGCACCGCGGCCGAGGTCGGGCTGCTGATGGCGAGCCCGTCCGAAACCACCTTGATCGTCCTCACCACCGCGCTGCAGGCGCAGCTGATCAGCCGCGATACCGCCGAATTCTGGCAGCTCGTCACCGCGATCGGCCTGACGATCACGCCCCTGCTCGCGCGCGTCGGGCACGACATCGCGCGGCGGATCGAGATGCGGACGGGCGACACGCACGCCGAGGAGACGCCCGAGGGGCGCACGGTCATCGTGGGCTTCGGGCGCGTCGGGCGCACCGTTGCCGAGCTGCTGCGCGAACATGGCCGACCCTATATCGCGGTCGATGCCGACATCGACACCGTCGCCGCCGCAAGGCGGGACGGTTTCGTCGTTCGGTTTGCCGATGTCGCCCGCCCGGGGGCGCTCGACAGGCTGGGGATCGAAAGCGCACAGGCGATCGTGCTGACGATGGACGATCCGGTGCAGCAGCTCCGCATGACGCGCCAGCTCAAGCAGAAGCACCCCGATCTGCCGATCATCAGCCGCGCGCGCGATGCCGATCATGCCGCCGCGCTGTACAAGGCCGGCGCCAACGACGCCGTGCCCGAAACGCTCGAGAGCTCGCTACAGCTCGCCGAGGCGGTGCTGATCGACCTCGGCGTCGCGATGGGGCCGGTGATCGCGTCGATCCACGATGTGCGCGCCAAGATGCGCCATGACATCATGACCAAGGGCGACCTCGATCACGAGCCGCGCATCAGCAAGCTGCGGACGCCTGGAAGCTGATCCTAGCGGCCGCCCGTCGGCGCGGCCGCCCGGTCGAGCGCCGCCGCGTCGGCGAGCGTCATCCCCTTGGGCAGGATCGCGAGCGACCATTGGCGCGCGGGGACCAGATATTCGCGCGCGAGTCGCTGGATATCGGCCGGGGTGATGCCCGAAACGTCCTGCTCTACCGACAGTGCCGCCGCCGCGACGCGCGGGTCGCGCGTCGCGCCTTCGAGCAGGAACATCCAATAGACGTTGCCCGTCGATGCGCGCGCGATCTGTTCGCGGATCGGGCCGGCGTTGCGCGCCAGCTCGTCGGCGCTGACCGGCCGCGCGACGAGGTCGGCGGCGATATCGCGCGCGATGCCGTAGAAACGATCGACATCCTTGGGCGCCAGCAGGCTGCCGACAAGCAGATAGCCGCCGCTGCCCTCGAACCCCGTCGGCCAGTGGCTGTCGACTGCGGGACCGTAGCTCGCGCCCTGCTCGGCGCGCAGCCGGTCGAACAGGCGGTCGTTGAAGATCGCCGCCAGCACGTCGAGCCCCTGCGCGTCGCGCGGGGCCGCGCGTCCGCCGCTGGTCGGCCAGGCGGTCATCGCCGCCGCCTGCCCGGTCTCGCCACGATGATAGGCGACGACCGGCGTGACATTGTGCTTGGCGAAGGCGACCGTCTGCCCGGCCGGGGGAGCAATCGCTGGGCGCGCGGGCAGCGCGCCGAGCGTCTCGGCGAGAATCTTCTTGTAATCGACCGTCGACAGATCGCCGAACAACTGGACCTCGATCGGTCCGCTCGCGAGGCGCGGTTCCCAGAAGGCGCGGAAGGCAGCGGGCGTCAGCGCGGCGATCTGCGCCTTGTCGGGCGCCGCCCAGCGCGCGTCGTCGTTCGCCAGCCAGCCGCGCATATTGCGGTCGAGCACCGCGTTGGGCGTCGCGTCGTTGAGGTCATAGCCGGTGAGATAACCGACGCGCAGCCGATCGACCGGCGCGGCATCCCAACGCGGAAAGGCGAGCTTGCCGGCGATGAGCTTCATCTGGTCGCCCAGGTCGGCGGGCTTGCTCTCCGCCGCGATCTCGAACGCGTCGTCGTCGATCGAGAAGTTCATCTGGATCTGACGGCCGTTGGTCAGCTGGTCGAGCTCGTTCTGCCCCCACGGCCCGATCCCGCTCGCCATCAGCGCATAGTCGCCGGTCCACAGCAGGTTCGGCGCATCGGCGGCAACGCTGCGGTTGCCGGTGCCGAAGCGGACGTTGACGCGCACCTTGCCGGGCTCGACGCGGTTGTTCGAGACAAGCGCGGTCACGCCATTGGCGAACTCGAGCCGCTCGGCGCGAAGGCCGGGTAGGCCGCCGGTCGAGACCAGCGTGCCAGGCTTGCCGATCGCGGGAAGCTGGCTCATGTCGACCGCCGCGGTCGCGACCCGGTCATCGCGGATCTTCGCGGGCGCCGCGAGCGCGGCGACGAGCGCGGCGTCGCCACCGCGCGTCGGGGTCGGCGTCGTCAGCACGACGCGCGTCACCGGCGCGCCGAAAATCGCCTTGCTCGTCGCCAGCATCACCTTCGGTGTCGCCGAGGCCCGGATCGCCTTGAACATGTCGACCTGGCCCTGCGGGCTCGTCACCGTCTCGTTGATGTCGACCGCGCGCACCATGTCGTCGGCGAGCCGCGAGCCGGGCTCGTTTCGAGCATTTTCAAGCTCTTTGGCGAGGAAGGCCTCGATCTCGTTCGCCTCGCGGTCGATGTCGGCCTGCGACGGCGGCGTCGTAACGGCATCGGCGATCACCCCGCGCACATCGGCCAGCGCCGCTTTCCAGTCATTGAGCGGCACGACCTGCGCCATCGTCACATCGGCGCTGCGGCTCAGATATTGCTGCTCGACCGTCGCGACGAGATAGCTGCCGCCCGCCCGCGCGCGGTTCTCGAGGCGGCGATTGACGAGCGCCTGCGCGATGAATTCCAGATAGAGCCGCCGCGTATTCTCGACGGTATCGACGCGCTTCACCCACGGGCGGATCATCGCCAGCGTCAGCGCGAGCGGCTGGTTTGGTTCGACCACCACTTTCGCAACCGGCGCCTTGGGGTCGGGCTTGCCGAACTCGGGCTGCGCCGGCGGCGTCCCATCGCCGCGCCAGTCACCATAATATTTGGCAATCAGCCGCGCGAACTCGGCGGGGTCGCCGTCGCCGACGATTACGACGACCGCGCGCTCGGGCCGATACCAGCGATCATGGAAGGCCTGCACTGCCCGCGCGCTTGCCGCCGCCAGCGATTCGACCGTCCCGATCGGCGGCCGCTTGCCCAGAAGCTGTCCGGCGAACAGATGCGCGTTGGTGATATCCGCGATCCGCTTTTGCGGCCCGTCGGATTCGCGCAGCTCGGACATGACGACGCCGCGCTCTGCAGTCACCGCAGTGTCCGAAATGCGCGGTTCGCGGACCATCCCGGCGAGCAATTTCATGCTCTCGTCCAAGGTCGCGGCATTCACGTTCGGCAGGTCGAGTTGATAGACCGTCTGCGTCGGCGTCGTCTGTGCATTGGAATCACTGCCGAAGGTCACCCCGAACCGCTGCCAGATGCGCTTCGCCTCGCCGTCGGGGATATGCTCCGATCCGCGGAAGGTCAGATGCTCGAGCAAATGCGCGAAGCCCAGTTCCTTCTCGCTCTCGAACATCGAACCGACATCCATGCGCACGCGGATCGACACCTGTCCCGGCGGCACGCCGTTGTTCCGCACCGCATAGCGCACGCCGTTGGGAAGCACCCCGAACTGCCACGCGGTATCGCGGGGGATGTCGCTGCCGGCATAGAGCCAGCTCTCGTTCTTCGCCAAGGCGACGGGCGAAGGCGCCGGTGCGGTCTGGGCGCTTGCAACCGAAGCGAGCAGCACGCCCGCCAGAGCGGCGCAGGAAATGAGGATCGATGCGAGCGGGGAAAGCGGGACTAGCCGTGGAGAATAGGACATCCATCCACCTTATCGCCTTCGAACCTTGCTGGCCACTGAACTTCGTGCCGCTTGTCCTCCACCGCGCTTCGGCCTAGCCAGACGCGATGGACGCCAAGCTCCCCCCTCTCGCCGCGATCGTGCAGATGACGAGCGGCATCGACCCCGACGTTAATCTGCGGGCGATCGACCGCGCTTTGGGCGAGGCCGCGAAACATGGCGCGGCGATCGCCTTCCTTCCCGAAATGTCGCTGCTGCTCGATCGCGATCGTCAGCGGTCGGCGGCGCATATCGTCCGCGAAGCCGACAGTCCCTGGCCGGCTGCATTGCAGGACATGGCGCGGCGCCATGGCGTATGGCTGCACTCGGGGTCGATGCCGCTGCTGTCCGACGATGGCAGCAAGCGCGTCAACCGCAGCCATGTGATTGGTGCCGACGGCAGGATCCGCGCGCGCTACGACAAGATCCACATGTTCGACGTCGACCTGCCGACGGGCGAGAAATGGACTGAATCGGCCGCCTACGCCGGCGGCGAAGCGATCGCGCTCGTCGACACGCCAATCGGCCGTTTGGGCCTCAGCATCTGCTATGATTTGCGCTTCCCCGAACTCTATCGCGCGCTCGTCGATGGCGGGGCGGAGGTGATCGCCATTCCCGCCGCCTTCACGGTGCCCACCGGCGAGGCGCACTGGCATACGCTCGTTCGCGCGCGTGCGATCGAGACCGGCTGTCACGTCATCGCCGCGGCGCAATGCGGCGTCCACGCCGACGGCCGCGCGACCTATGGCCACAGCCTGGCGGTCGATCCCTGGGGCGTCGTTCTGGGGGAGGCAGCGGCGAAAAGCGGCGCTGGCGACCAGGGCTTCGACCTGATTGCGGTCGAAATCGACGCAGAGGCAGTCACGAAAGCCCGTCAGGCGATCCCGCTCGCGCGGTCGCGGACGGTTCGCTCGATTACCCTATAGGCAAAGGCAAGACAGGCGCCGAGTCTGCCAGCCACAAGAAGCGAACCCCCGATTGCGGCCCGCACTTAACCGGAATTTATATCGCCCAAAAACACAAAGGGCCCCGGACCATGGTCCGGGGCCCTTCGGTAACTGTCGAAACAGCCTTATTACGGGCTGGTCGGCGCGTCGTCGTTGTTGTCCGACGCGATGATGATGCCACCAACGATAGCAGCCAGAGCAACGATCGCGATGATCCAGCTGGTGCTGCCTTCGAGTTCGCTTTCGCCACCGAGATCGGTGGTCGCACGAGCCGCCGGGGCAGCCGAAGCAGCAACCGGTGCCGCGATCATCGACGTTGCTGCGAGGGAGATCGCAGCCTTCTTGAGCAGGTTCATCTTATTCTCCGTCCACTGGAAAACTAGTATTCTCGAATCACAGCGGACCTAGCCACCCTGATTCAGCATCGTTCTTCTATGCATTGTCGCCAGCGATTGCAACGACGTTTTGCCAGTGCCCAACAAATGTTAGGAATTTGCTAAATCAGTAAAAAAACACCAAATTGGTGGCAAATTACCCCCGCCTGACGCGGTCGAAAGCCTCCCTCGTCACGGGGTATCCCAGATGGTCGGGAATGCACAGATAGGGGCGGCCGTCACGCTCCTCGATCCAGGGCGTTACCAGCTCGACCGGGAACTGCCCGGCATGCAACGAAAACTCTTCAAAATCATTGGCTTGTGACAGGCGTTCGAGGTTCCTGCGGGTCGGGAAAATGATCGAAATCTCGCCTGCATCGGCCATCGCCAGCGTGCCTTTCGCGCTGGCCCAGAAGATGTGGCTGTGCTCGGCCTCTTCCACCGTCAGCTCATGGCCGTGTGGCGGCGCGGAAACCGCATAAAAGCGCGTGTCGAAGGTTCGCGCTTCCTTGAAATTGGGGCACCAGCGCGCAAACGGCACCAACGCGTCGAGCGCGACCCGATCGTTCCGTGCGGCGAGGATGTCCGAGAGCAGTTCGCCGCCCAGCAGAGCCCTCCGAACATCCGATGAATCGTGCTCGGAAAGCGACGGCCAGCCGACCGCAAGCCCCGTTTCCTCCAGTGTTTCGCGGAGCGCGGCGACCCGCGCGGCGCCATCGGCATCGCCTTCGGCAAATCCGTGCCGCTGCGCGACGGTGAAATCGTCGGGATCGATACGACCGCCGGGAAACACCACCGCACCCGCCGCAAAGGCCATGTTGCTCGATCGCTTGACCATCAGGATTTCGTCGGGTCCGCCGCCCGCCGACGGGCGCATGATCACGAGCGTGGCGGCGGGAATGGCGCCTTCGGGGAGCGCGGGAGCGAATGATGAAGCGATTCCGGTCATGCCGAATCGATAAACGTGCCGGGCCGCCTTGTCATCTGGTGACACCGACAGGCCATTGCGAGGAGCCCTCCCCGCGTGCAAGATGCGGCGCATCCGCACCGGCCGATGTGGGAGCAGGGCCATGGGAATATTGGAGATTTTGGGTGTCGCCGGTAGCCTGAGCCTGCTCGCGGGCTGGCGCCTCTACCTCACCATTTTCGCGACCGGGATCGCCATGCACTTCGGCTGGCTGCCGCTGCCCGAGCATCTGAAGGCGCTGCAGATCCTCGCGAACCCGTGGGTGTTCGGCATCGCGGGCGTCGGGACACTCGCCGAATTCCTCGCCGACAAGGTCGCGTGGGTCGACACCGCGTGGGACACGATCCACAGCATCGTCCGCCCGCTGGGCGGTGCGCTGCTCGCGCTGGCGCTCGTCGACAGCTCGGACCCGGCCTGGCAGGTCGTCGCCTTCCTGCTCGGCGGCGGCGGCGCGCTGCTCAGCCACGGCGCCAAGGCGACGACGCGCGCGGTGGTCAACGTCAGTCCCGAACCCTTCAGCAATGCCGCAGTCTCGACCGGGGAGGATGTCGCGACGACCGGCCTCCTCGCGCTCGCAATCGCCTATCCGCCGCTCGCGATCGTGATCGCGATCCTGCTGCTGGTCGCTGCGGTGATCGTGATCATCGTGCTGCGCCGCCTGCTCCGCAAGATCAAGGCGACGCTCAAACGCGCTCTCGGCGACGAGCCGGCAGAGTCCGCCCTGCCCCCGCTTTAGGAGGGCAGCAATTCCTTGAGCGGCTTTTCGCTGTCGGCGAGCTGCTCAGGAGTGGCGTGAAGACCGGCGGTGACGATCATCCGGCCCTGGACATAGTCCTTGGTCGCATTGACGCAGTCGAGGGCGATGACCTTGCCGGCCTTCAAATAGACGATCGAGAAGCTGCGCGTCGCCGGATCGCCGCGCAGCACGGCCCGATCGTGCCCGGTCGACAGGCCTGCGGTCTGGAGTTTGAGGTCATACTGGTTCGACCAGAACCACGGGATCGCATGATAGGGCGCCTCGTCGCCAACGATGCCCTTCGCGACGACATTCGCCTGGTCATTGGCATTCTGGACCGATTCCAGCCGGATCGTCGCGCCTTCGGCAAAATCGTTCACATGCGCCGCGCAGTCGCCGATCGCATAGATGTCGGGCAGGCTCGTCTTGCAGAGCCGGTCGACGAGCACGCCCCCGCTACCGCTCGCGCCCTCGGCGCCCGCCGCGATTAACGGTCCGACCGCGGGTACGATGCCGATACCGACGATAACCAGGTCGGCGGGGATGACCTCGCCGTCGGCGAGCCGGACTCCCGTGACATGCGTATCGCCCTCGATCGCATCGACGCAGACGCCGAGCCGCAGGTCGACGCCATGGTCGCGGTGTTCCTTCTCGTAGAAGCGTGAGAGCTCGGCACCCGCGACACGCGCGAGGACGCGGTCGAGCGCTTCCAGAAGCACGACCTTCTTACCCGCCTTGGTCAGCACAGCGGCCGCCTCGAGCCCGATATAGCCGCCGCCGATCACCACGATCTGCTCTGCTGTTTCCGACGCCGCCTTCATCGCATCGGCATCGGCCTTGGTCCGCACCCCCTGCACGCCCGGCAGGTCGCCGCCGGGGATCGGCAACATCCGCGGGCTGCCGCCGGTCGCCCAGACAAGCTTGCCATAACCGATCGTCTCGCCACCGTCCGTCGTCACCGTGTGCGCCGACGGATCGACCGAAACGACACGCTTGCCGAGCAGCATCGTCACTTCGCGTTCGTCCCAATATTTGGCGGGGCGAAGCTGGATGCGTTCGAATTCCTTCTCGCCCGCGAAATATTCCTTGGACAGCGGCGGGCGCTCATAGGGCAGCTCGGGTTCGTCGCCGATGATCGCGATGCTGCCCTCGAACTTCTGCGTGCGCAGCATCACCGCCACCTGCGCGCCGCCGTGTCCGGCCCCCACGATCACCACGTCGAATTTCATAATCCCTCCGCTACGGCATGCGCCCAATTTACGCGCGTCCCTGACATGCACGGCAGAGCCGTACAAGAAACAATGGCTATGCGGCTTGCAGGATCAGCTCGTCGCGCAGCAGGATCAGCTTTGCCCCTAGCGCCGCGATTTCGGTATCGCTTTGCGACCCCGCAACGACCGACGCCGACAGGCAAAAGCCGGGCGCTATGCCCGTCGTCCCCGCCGCCACGGTCCACACCCCGCGATGCGTATAGCCCTGATCGATCGCATAGCCGCGCGCCGCCGCTTCGTGGACCTGCCGCACATAGGTTTCGAACGGGAGGTCGGCCTGCCAGCGGACCGGCGCATAGCGGCGCGCCAGCTCGCCTTCGCCCACGCCCTGCACCGCCGCGATCGCTCGTCCCGCCGCGCCGCTGCCGAGCGGCTGGCGCTGGTCGTCGGCGAGGCTGAGTCGCATCCCCGCATCGCTCTCGGCACGCACCGCGAGCTGCATCCGGTCGCGCGACACGATCTTCCAGAGGCCGACCGCGGCTTCGGTTGCTTGCGCGAACGCCGCCATGCGCGGCAGCGCCCGGTCGACAAGCCGCGTGCCCGCGCTGTCGCGTAGCGCCTCGGCGGCCTGCCACGGCGCGGTCAGGCGATAGCGTTTGCCCGCCATCTCCCGCTCGATCGCACCCTCCGCGACGAGCGTTTTCAAGAGATTGAGGCAGCTCGACGGGCTCAGGCTGACGCTCCGGCCGATATCGGACAGTGTCAGCGCTCCGGCCTCGCCGAGCAGGCGGAGGATCGCGAAGGCTTGCGAAACAGAGCGTACGGGGCCGGTCATCTTCGCTGAAATATTTTCAACGTGATGAAAAATCAATTCTCAATGTTGAAATGATGCGAAGGGCGGCATATCGCGCTACCAACACGAATCGAACGGGAGAGCGGCGATGAGCGGATGCCTCGACGGAAAGGTCGTTGCGATAACAGGCGCCGGGCGCGGTATCGGCCGCGAACTCGCGCTCCACTGCGCGGCGCAAGGCGCGGCGGTCATCGTCAACGATCCGGGTGTCGCGCAGACCGGGGACGGCGGCGACGCGGCTCCGGCCGAGACGACCGCGAACGACATCGTCGCCGCAGGCGGCAGGGCCGCCGCCAACTTCGGCAATGTCGCCGACCCCAAGGAAGCCGCCGGCATCATCGAGGATGCGGTCGCAAAGTTCGGCCGCATCGACGCCGTGGTGAACAACGCCGGGATTCTCCGCGACACCATCTGGCACAAGATGAGCTATGAGGACTGGAAGAGCGTTATCGAGGTGAACCTCACCGGCGTCTTCAACGTCTCGAAGGCCGCGACGCCCTATTTCCGCGAACAGCAGTCGGGCAGCTTCATCCATTTCACCTCGACCAGCGGCCTCATTGGCAACATCGGGCAGGCGAACTATTCTGCCGCCAAGCTCGGCGTCGTCGCGCTGTCGCAATCGATCGCGCTCGACATGGCGCGCGCCGGCGTGCGCTCCAACTGCATCGCCCCCTTCGCGTGGAGCCGCATGACCGCCTCGATCCCCGCGACGACCCCCGCCGAGCAGGAGCGCGTCAAGCGCATCCAGGAAATGTCGGCCGACAAGATCGCTCCGCTCGTCGCCTACCTCGCATCGGACCTGTCGAAAGATGTGACGAACCAGATATTCAGCGTGCGCAAGAACGAGATCACGCTCTTTTCGAAACCGCGTCCCGTGCGATCGATGGCGAAGCTCGAAGGCTGGACCGCCGAAGCGATTGCCAACGAGCTGATCCCGGCCTTCCGCCCCTCCTTTGCACGCGCCGACGAGGTTTCGGCGCATGTCTTCCCCTACGACCCGATCTGAGGAAAAGCCCATGAGCAACCCCGGCATGGACGCGGATGTTTTCGACCAGTTCATCGAACAGCTTCAGCGCTATGTGCGCGAGCGCCTTCTCCCCGCCGAAAAGGAGATCGTCGAGAGCGACGCGATCCCCGACGACATCCTCGCCGAAATGCGCGACATGGGCCTGTTCGGCCTGACGATTCCCGAAGAATATGGCGGCGCGGGAATGAACGTCAGCCAGTATATCAAGACGATCCACACGATCAGCTATGCAATGCCGGCGTTCCGCTCGATCATCTCGATCAATATCGGCATGTTCGCCTCGGCGCTGAAAAATGGCGGCACCGAAGCGCAGAAGGCCGAATGGCTGCCGCGCGTCGCCGCCGGCGAAATCGCCTGCTTCGGGCTGACCGAACCCGGATCGGGGTCGGATTCGGCGGGGCTCCAGACCACCGCGACGCAGACCGACAACGGCTGGGTCCTCAACGGCACCAAACGCTACATCACCAACTCGCCCTTCGCCAAAGTCGGCCTGATCATGGCGCGGACGAGCAAGGAGAATCTGCCGAAGAACGCGCATGTCTCGGCCTTCGTCGTGCCCTTCGACGTCCCCGGCATCACGATCGGCAAGTCGGACAAGAAGATGGGCCAGTCGGGCAGTCATATTGCCGACGTCGTGATGGACGATGTCCGCGTCGGCGGCGAGGCGCTGCTCGGCGGCGAGCTCGGCAAGGGCTTCGCCTATGCGATGATGAGCCTCGACAACGGCCGCATGTCGGTCGGCGCCGCGGCGACCGCCTACGCCCGCCGCGCGCTCGACAGCGCGGTACGCTACGCGACCGAGCGCAAGGCGTTCGGCGAACCGATCGCCAACTTCCAGCTGATCCAGCAAATGCTCGCGCAGAGCGAGATCGACATCTACGCCGCCGAATGCATGATGGAGGATGTCACGCGCCGCGCCGACGCGGGCGAGAATGTCCTGCGCAAGGCCGCGGCGTTCAAGGTCTTCGCGAGCGAAATGTGCGGCCGCGTCGTCGACGCCTGCGTGCAGGTCTATGGCGGCGCCGGCTATCTCGCCGAATATGACGCCGAACGCTTCTTCCGCGATGCGCGCATCTATCGCATCTACGAAGGCACGACGCAGATCCTGCAGCTCCAGATCGCCAAGCATATGCTGCGCGAGTTCGCGGCGGCTTGAAGGTGATTTTCTCCCAATCCCTTTCCAGCGTGTTCCCCCGCGAAGGAGTGTCGGGTCGGATCGTCCCCCGGACGATCCTTGAACATGCGGGGCAAGTTCAACCCGATACTGGTCCATCACCTGCCCTCGCGTTATGTGGCGGACGGCGATGGCAAGACGATAGCTCGGGTGATGGACCCCCGCCTTCGCGGGGGAACACAGGGGGGGTGGGCCCGGTCCATGTATAACCTCCTCTCCGGCCTCTCGGTCATCGAAGCCTCCTCCTTCGTCGCCTCGCCCACGGCCGGGCTCTATTGCGCGCAGTTCGGCGCCGAGGTGATCCGCGTCGACCAGATCGGCGGCGGCCCCGATTTCCGTCGCTGGCCGGTCACCGCAGAGAATAACTCGCTCTATTGGGAAAACCTCAACCGCGCGAAAAAGTCGGTCGCGCTCGATCTTTCCCGGCCCGAGGGGCGCAAATTGTTACAGGAGCTGGTCCGCGCGACGGGCCAGTTCATCACCAACTTCCCGGTCGACGGCTTCCTCTCGCACGCCAAGCTCGCCGAGGGCCGCCCCGATCTGATCACCGTCCGTGTGATGGGCTGGGCCGACGGCTCGCCCGCGCTCGACTACACCGTGAACAACAGCGTCGGCTATCCGATGCTCACCGGCGCCGGGCCCGAACCGGTCAACCATGTGCTGCCCGCTTGGGATCTGCTCACCGGCGCCTACGCCGCCTTCGCATTGCTCGCGGCGATCCAGCGGCGGAGTGTCAGCGGAGAGGGCGGCGAGGTGCGCATCCCCTTGTCCGATGTCGCGATTGGCACCGTCGCCAATCTCGGGGGTATCGCCGAAGTCCTTTACTCGGGCGAGAATCGCCCGCGGCTCGGCAATGCGGTCTATGGCCTCTTCGGCCGCGACTTCGTGACCCGCGACGGCGCGCGGACGATGATCGTCGTCGTCACCCCGCGCCAGTGGGCCAATTTGGTGGCGGCGCTGAACCTCGGCGATGCCATCGCGAGCATCGAAAGCGCGCGCGGCGTGTCCTTCGCCAGGGACGATGGCCTCCGCTTCGACCATCGCGACGCGCTCTATCCGTTGTTCGAGCAAGCCATCGCCGCGCGCGACCACGCCGACCTCGCCGCCGCCTTCGACGCCGGCGGGATCGTCCATTCGCCGTATCGCACGATGCACGACGCCGCGAACGACCCGGCGCTCGTGGCGAATAACCCTATTTTCGGCGCAGCGCCGAACCCCAGCGGCTTCGTCTATCCCGCCGCGGGCGCCTTCGCCACCATCCCGCAGGCGGACCGCGAGCCCCCGCGCCCTGCGCCCCTCAACGGCCAGCACAGCGAAGAAATACTGTCCTCGCGCCTTTCGCTGTCCTCGGGCGAAATCGCCCACCTGATCGATGCGGGGATTGTCGGTGTCGGCTGACCTCGCATCTCCCCTTCCTCGTCACCCCGGACTTGATCCGGGGTCCAGCCTTCCAACCTGTCTGAGCTGGACCCCGGATCAAGTCCGGGGTGACGAAGGGGCTAAACGCAACCCAATCCCCGAACTAATCGCCCAAACCGGAGACCCCAAATGACCCTTCGCCGCGCCGCCATCGTCGCCCCGATCCGCACCGCCGTCGGCAAGTTCGGCGGCTCGCTCTCGTCGATCACCGCCGGCGATCTCGGCGCCGTTATCCTGAAGGCGCTGATCGAGCGCACGAAGATCGATCCCACGCGCGTCGACGACGTCGTCTTTTCGCAAGGCTACGGCAATGCCGAAGCCCCCGCGATCGGCCACTGGTCGTGGCTCGCCGCGGGCCTGCCGCTCGAGGTGCCCGGTTACCAGCTCGATCGCCGCTGCGGCTCGGGTCTTCAGGCGGTCGTCAACGCCGCGATGATGGTCCAGACCGGCATGTCCGACGTCGTCGTCGCGGGCGGCGTCGAATCGATGTCGAACGTCGAACATTATACGACCGACGTCCGCAAGGGCATTCGCGCGGGCAACCTCACCCTCCATGACCGGCTGACGCGCGGCCGCGTCATGTCGCAGCCGGTCGAGCGCTTCGGCGTCATCACCGGCATGATCGAGACCGCCGAAAATCTCGCCAAGGACTATGGCATCAGCCGCGAAGCATGCGACGCCTATGCCGTCCGCAGCCACCAGCGCGCTGCCGCCGCCTGGGCGAAGGGCCTGTTCGACGACGAACTCGTCCCCGTCTCGGTCCCGCAGAAGAAGGGCGACCCCGTCGTCTTCGCGCATGACGAGGGCTACCGCGCCGACGCGACGCTCGAATCGCTCGGCAAGCTCAAGGCACTCGAAGGCGGCGTCGTCACCGCAGGCAACGCGAGCCAGCAGAACGACGCCGCTGCCGCGTGCCTCGTCGTCGCCGAGGACAAGCTCGACGAACTCGGCCTGACCCCCATTGCCTGGTACCACAGCTCGGCCGCCGCGGGTTGCGACCCCAGCCGCATGGGCATCGGCCCCGTCCCCGCAGTCGAACGCCTCTTCGCGCGCAACGGCCTCGGCTGGGGCGACATCGACCTCGTCGAACTCAACGAAGCCTTCGCGCCGCAAGTGCTCGCGGTGCTCAAGGGTTGGGGCTGGAGCGACGACGACAGCCGGAACGAAATCCTCAACGTCAACGGCTCGGGCATCTCGCTCGGCCACCCGATCGGTGCGACGGGCGGCCGCATCCTCGCCAACCTGACGCGCGAACTCGTCCGCAGGGACGGCCGCTACGGCCTTGAAACCATGTGCATCGGCGGTGGTCAGGGCATCGCCGCGATCTTCGAGCGCGCCGCCTGAGCAGGTGTGAATGGGCAAGGAACAGGCGATCAAATTGGAACAAGCCCTTCTTCCTCGTCACCCCGGACTTGATCCGGGGTCCATTGCGCCGCCGATGGCATGGACCCCGGATCAAGTCCGGGGTGACGAAGGAATAGGAGGCAGGCTCTGACGATGCGTGCGGATCTGAACGGCGCTCTGATCGCAGCGCAGGCCTATCGCGGCGCAGCGCAGGCTGCGCTTGCCGAGCGACTGACTGCAAGGCCGATCGACAGCGAACAACGCGCCGCGCACGGCTTCGCATGGGTCGCGACCACCGTTGCTGCGCTCGAAGCAACGCTCGCGTGGTACGAGTCCGGCCAGAACTCCAATCCCCTCGACGACAAAATCGCCGCCCTCGCTTTCGCCGAAAGCATCGGCCAGCTGACCGGCGGCCTGCCGATGGGGCAGAACGAAATCTTCCGCCCCGCCGACCTCGGCCTCACCGCCGCAGCCCGCACGCTTGCCGACGCCTGCGCCGACCTGCTGAATACCGACCACGCCACGACCCGCGCCAGCGTCGCCGCCGCGCTCGCCGAAGGCCATTGGCCGAGCGAGACGCTCCACGACGCCGACCTCGACGCGATCCGCGAACAATATCGCCGCTTCACCGACGCCGCGATCGTCCCGCACGCCCACGCTTGGCACCTCGCGAACGACCTGGTCCCCGATGCAACGGTGCAGGCGATGGCTGAGCTAGGCACCTTTGGTGTCTGTATTCCCGAGGAATATGGCGGGCTCGGCCTCGGCAAGCTCGTCATGTGCATCGTCACCGAAGAGCTGTCGCGCGGCTGGATCGGCGCCGGGTCGCTCGGCACGCGGTCGGAGATTGCGGGCGAATTGATCGCGATGGGCGGCACCGACGCGCAAAAGACCGAATGGCTGCCGCGGATCGCCAGCGGCGAGATCCTGCCGACGGCGGTGTTCACCGAACCCGACGTCGGCTCCGACCTCGGCGCGCTGCAAACCAAGGCGCGTCGCGAGGGCGACCGCTGGATCATCGACGGCGCGAAGACCTGGATCACCCACGCCGCGCGCTCGGACCTGATGACCCTGCTCGCCCGCACCCTGCCCGATGCGAAGGGCTATGCCGGCCTGTCGATGCTGCTCGTCCCCAAGCCGCGCGGGACCGAGAGCGATCCCTTTCCTGCAGCCGGGATGACCGGCAGCGAGATCGAGGTACTCGGCTATCGCGGGATGCGCGAATATGCGCTGCAGTTCGAGGGGCTTACGGCACCCGCCGACGCGCTGCTCGGCGGCGAGGAGGGGCAAGGCTTCAAGCAGCTGATGCGCACCTTCGAGGGCGCCCGCATCCAGACCGCCGCGCGCGCCGTCGGCGTCGCGCGCCGCGCGCTCGAACTCGGGCTCGACTATGCACTGACCCGCAAGCAGTTCGGCAAGGCGATCATCCATTTCCCGCGCGTCGCCGACAAGCTCGCTATGAGCCTCGTCGATTTCATAACCGCGCGCGAGCTGAGCTACGCAGCCGCGCGCGCGAAGGATTCGGGCAAGCGCTGCGATATCGAGGCGGGCATGGCGAAGCTGCTCGGCGCGCGCGCCGCCTGGTCGAACGCCGATGCCGCGCTGCAGATCCATGGCGGCAACGGCTATGCCCTTGAGTATGAGATCAGCCGTATCCTCTGCGACGCGCGCATCCTCAACATCTTCGAGGGCGCAGCCGAGATTCAGGCGCAGGTGATCGCGCGCGGACTGACCGGAGGACGCAATTGATGAGCGACTGGCAGGCCTGGATCGGCCGCGAGGATGTCCGCCACGATCATATCGATCCCGCCGCGGTCGCGCGCTGGCTAGCGACGCTCGACCGTAGCGCGCCCGCCGACGGCAGCGTCCCGCAGGCGTATCACTGGTGCCTTTGCCTGCCCGACGCGCCGACCGCGACCCTCGGCGCCGACGGCCATCCGGTGCGCGAGGACAGCGACGACAGCTTCCTGCCCCCCATCCCCCTGCCGCGCCGCATGTGGGCGGCGAGCAAGGTCGAATTCCTCGCGCCCTTGCGCCCCCGCCAGTCGATCATGCGCAGTTCGCGCGTCGCCTCGATCACCGAAAAGCAGGGCGGCACGGGCAAGCTCGTCTTCGCCGAAATTGCTCACGAAACCCGTGGGGACGGCGCCCTCGCGGTGCGCGAAATCCAGTCGATCGTCTTCCGCGAGCCCGCGCCCGCCGGCGCTCCCGCTGCCCCTCCCCCGCCCGGCGAGGGCAAGTTCGACGCATCGGGCTGGGAAGCGCACCGGATGCTCGTCCCGTCCGAAGCGCTGCTGTTCCGTTACTCGGCGCTGACCTTCAACAGCCACCGCATTCATTATGACCTGCCCTATGCGACCCACGAAGAGGGCTACCGCGGCCTCGTCGTCCACGGCCCACTCACCGCGACGCTCCTGCTCGACCTTGCGGCGCTACATCTCGGGGACAACATGCTCCAACGCTTCGCCTTCCGCGGCCTGTCCCCCGCGATCTGCGGTGATCCGCTCCATCTCGTCCTTCGTCGCGACGACGACACCATCGCCCTCGCCGCTTTTGCCGCCGATCGCCGACAGGTGATGGCGGCGACGGCCAACTGAAAGAGAAATATCGATGTCCGAACCATTGCACCCCGAAATTCGCGAATCCGTTCGCCGCCTGTGCGCCGAATTCCCCGGCAGCTATTGGCAGGCGCTCGACCGCGATCGCATCTATCCGACCGACTTCGTCCGTACCCTGACCGAAGCGGGTTTCCTGTCGGTGCTCGTGCCCGAAGAATATGGCGGCGCCGGGCTCGGCCTGTCGGCGGCGACCGCGATCCTCGAGGAGATCCATCGTTCGGGCTGCAACGGCGGCGCCTGCCACGCGCAGATGTACACGATGGGGACGATCCTGAAGCACGGCTCGCCCGAGCAGAAGGCGCGCTACCTGCCCGGCATCGCGAGCGGGGCGCTTCGCCTGCAGGCCTTCGGCGTCACCGAACCGACGAGCGGCACCGACACGACGCGGATCAAGACCTTCGCGCGCCGCGACGGCGACGATTATATCGTTTCGGGCCAGAAGATCTGGATCAGCCGCGCCGAGCACAGCGACCTGATGGTCCTGCTCGTCCGTACCACCCCGCGCGATCAGGCCCAGAAATCGTCCGACGGAATGAGCGTGCTGCTCGTCGACATGCGCGAGGCGGTCGGCAACGGCCTCACCATCCGGCCGATCCGCACGATGCTCAACCATGCGACGACCGAGCTTTTCTTCGACGACCTGCGCGTTCCCGCCGCAAACCTGATCGGGGAGGAAGGCAAGGGCTTCCGCTATATTCTCGACGGCATGAATGCCGAGCGCATCCTGATCGCCAGCGAATGCATCGGCGACGGCCGCTTCTTTATCGACCGCGCCGCCGCCTACGCCTCGGAGCGCGAGGTATTCGGGCGCCCCATCGGGGAGAATCAGGGCATCCAGTTCCCGATCGCGCGTGCGCACGTCCAGATTTCGGCGGCCGCGGCGATGGTCGACAAGGCGGCGGCGATGTTCGAGGCGGGCGAGCCTTGCGGCACCGAAGCCAACATGGCGAAAATGCTTGCGTCGGAGGCAAGCTGGTACGCCGCCGATATGTGCATCCAGACGCACGGCGGCTTCGGCTTCGCCGAGGAATATGACATCGAACGCAAGTTCCGCGAAACGCGCCTCTATCAGGTCGCGCCGATCAGCACGAACCTGATCCTGAGCCACGTCGCAACGCATGTGCTGAAACTCCCCAAGAGCTTCTGAGCGGGACGCGCGGAGAATTTGGGGAAGCTATGGTGCCGCTTACAGGACTCGAACCTGTGGCCCCATCATTACGAATGATGTGCTCTACCAACTGAGCTAAAGCGGCACTGGTGCCCAGAAGAGGATTTTTCGCCAAAAGTCAAATCTGGCGGAAAACCGTGGGTTTGGGTCAGCTACGTTGCGGCGGTGGACTAGTCGAATGGAGTACCTAGCGCAAGCCCCCTTATCCGCCTGATTGCTCCGCCTTCCATTTTTCTAGTGCAGCCCAGCCACAACGTATGTCCGCTATTTGCCGCCAAGTCGCGTAGCTCTCGGTGTTGTCCTCGACCACATAGGCATCCGCAACCTCTTTGGCCTTGGCGCAAAGCTCTTGCTGCGTTGCCCCTCCCTTGGCGAGAACTTGGAATTGGCGGAACAATACGGCTGACCGCGGTTCGCCACAGGCGGACAGGATCAGGGGCGACAACAACAGCAACCAACGCAATGCGACCTCCTAGCTACAAACAAGTTGCGCGTATGAGCGACGGGTTGCCAACAACTTAAATTCTGGGGTCCCCAAACCGAAATTCAGTATCATCATGTTCGGGCTGTTGATCCCTCATGCAGGCCAGTGCCTCATCGTGCAGTTTACTCGCAGCAACGGCGATAGACGCGGTCAGCATAAAACGGGCTTTTTGCTGCAAGGCAGCGTCCGGTATCTTGCCGTACTTCACAAGCTCGCATTTTTCGGCGGCCCGCATCCAACTGAAGAAATAGGCGTTAACCCGGCGCACCCTATATGCGACTTCGGGGTAAGTTAGGGATGCGACTTCGCCCTTTCCTGCCGACGCAGCCATGAACCAGCGCCTGCCCGCTCTCCGCCCGAAAAAGTAGCCAGACAGGAAAATTGCGGGCAGCAACATTAGCAAGAAAAAGGAGAGCAAATTGGTATCCGGCATCTATCGGTCGCCAGCCGCTAGGGCCTCGATAATCATTGCCAACCTATCCGCATGGCAAAAAAGGCGCTGGGGATACTCCGCGACAAGCGAGTTAAGGCCTAGCGCCTCTGGAGAAGCGATGAGAAGCATGGGTAAGAATATCTCAAACATCCACCGCCGGTATTATTTTGCCGTCGGGAACGCAACAATGGCCAACTAGCCTAAATCGAAAATCGGTATCCTCATGCGAGGGGGCAACTCTGACCATAGACACGGCAGTTACCCCCCGTGGGGGGCGCCCCCGGCTCCATACAGCGCGCGCCCGGCGATTGCCCGGCTTCATCCCCTGCCGATGATCGGGCGCGGCCCAGCGTCAAACCCTCTTGCATCCCTGACTGTTCACGCATAAACGTTCGATAACTTGTGAACGCCTAGGAGCGATTTCATGCCTACCCCGAGCAAAGCCATTGCCTATCTCCGTGTATCGACTGACCGGCAGGGACGCAGCGGTCTTGGCCTAGAAGCCCAGCGTGAAGCCGTGGCGCGCTATGCCGCTGCATCGGGGCTGGATATCGTCGGGGAGTACCAAGAGATTGAAACCGGCAAAGGCAGCAATGCCCTCGCCAAGCGTCCACAGCTTCTTGCCGCGCTCACAGAAGCGAAGCGGACGAAGGCCAAGCTAGTGCTCGCCAAGCTGGACCGCCTTGCCCGCAACGTCCATTTCATTTCAGGCCTCATGGAGACCGGGGTTGATTTCGCCGTGGCGGACATGCCGAACGCTGATCGCTTCCAGCTTCATCTCTATGCGGCCCTCGCGGAGCGGGAAGGCGAGATTATATCGCAGCGGACGAAGGCAGCCCTTGCCGCGGCCAAAGCGAAGGGGACCGTGCTGGGGACCAACGGCAAGGCGCTGGCAGCGGCGAACAAGGCAGCGGCAATGGAGCGCCTAGAGCCTCTTGCTGATCGCCTACAGGCCATGAAGGACAGCGGCCTATCCGTTCGCCGGATGATCGCAGCCTTGAACGATGAAGGCATTCCTTCGCCAGCCGGGGGCAAGTGGCATCCTGCCAATCTGCATCGGGCGCTTAGTCGGCTGGCCGCGTGAGGGCTGGCGCGGCTGGATAGGGGCGCCCCTTTTGAAGTTGTCCACGGGTCGGCACACGGGCGCGAGACAAACGGGTGGAAATGGCCTCTCTTCATGGTTGGCTTTCTTGAAAACTAGGGACATAATTGTCCCCGACACCCGGCACGGATTGATTTGACCCTTTATAAGGAGAAGTCCGTGCAACGCTGGTCTGCCCTCGTGGCTATCGTCAAATCCTTCAACGAGCGGGGATCGCCCCGGCTGGCTTTCGCCACGGTGATAGCGTTCCTCATTCCGCCGATCTTTTTTGCGGCGCTGGTGGCCTTTAAGGTCTCTTGAGGGCCGGGGGAAATGCGTCAGTCGGATTGATACCACTATTGACATAGAGAACGCGGCCCAGCGCCCGGCAAGGCGTCGGCCTATTGCGGCTGCCCTATTCTGATACCGACACAACATCAGCACCCGCGAGAGGACTTCCCATGCTCATCACCATTGACGCCAGCAAGCTATCAGACCCCGATGCAGTCGCTCGATACGCAGGCCGCGAGCGGTCCTATCGCTCCGGGATGCGCCATGCTCTTGAAGCCCTTGGCGTCCCCGTCCCCGCTCCGCTGCAACCGCGTCAGCCGGGCCGCAAGCGGGCGCACTCACCGACTTAAATCCTTAGTCTCGACGCGCGGGCTTTTCCGTTGAACGCGCATCGCGATTTTCCTTGGGCCGTCGGCCCCTCCCTGCCGCTGTCCTACATTCTCCTGTGGGCGGCAGGGAGGGGCCGCGCCTTGGGCCTCCCCGTCTGCGCTGTCTGTGCTGGCGCGCTTGCGCCCCGGATTGAGCCGGGCCGGACACAGGCGAGCGCGGGGGATAGCTGTCTCGGCTTTGATACACATGAAAACAATCGAAAGGACACCATGACTAATTCGGGCACCCTGCCCATTTCCGCCGCTGGTCTAGATGCTTTGCGGAACGACCCCGGCCTTGCCGACTATTTCCGGCGCAATCGGGCGCGCATGGCTGCTTGCCGTGCGATGCTGGACCTGCTCCGCATTCCGTACCCCGATTGGGCGCTCCGCGACATTAGCGGACGTGGCGCACAGCACAGGGATATGATCGCCATGTTCAACCGGGACAACCCGCATGAACGCTTCCCCTCGGCTCGATAGATGGACGACCACGACCCAGCCGGGGACGCACAGGCTATGCGGTTCGCCCTAGATCGGCTTGACATTGTCGGTGGACCCTCCCCGCATTGGGCGCATTGGAACATCACCGGCCCAAGGTCGGAGCACAAGGCGATGCTCGCCCGGTTCAATGCCGATAATCCCGACATCAATAATCCCTGGGGGTACACCCCGGCCATCGGCTGACTGCCGCCCTTACCTATAGGAGAATAGAATATGCTCGCCGTACCGGCCTGCAAATACCGTGCTGTCATCGACGCTAACCGCCAGACCTTCTTCGATTGGGCTATCCCGATCATATTCGGCCAAACACTTTTCGCTGATGAACGCATCCCCTTCTTGTCCGACGATGAACATATGAGCCTGATCCTGTTCGTCATCGGCAACATCATGGACGACCCGGCCTTACTTGCTGACTTCATGCAAGCTAACCGCAAGGGCGCGCCCAAGGTCTTTCGTGCAATCCGATAACCCCCTCGTCCCGGACGGCATATGCCACGGCCCGGACCTATCGAAGATGACGCAGCGGGACCGGATGGAGCATCACCGCAAGCAGATACGGAACGCCGCCAAGTGGCAAGGTATCGACGGGGTGAACGCTTACAAGGCGCAGCATCCCGAAGCGAAGCGCATCCGGGTTATCAGTGAGCCGGTGGCCTATCCGCCAAAGCCAAAGGGATATGACGCAGCGATCCTCGCCCTAGTCATCCTGTGGTTCAACAGCGACGCCGCCTTGGCCTCGACCAATCGGGACGACGTGCTGCGCCTCAATGCCAAGCTCGGGAGCGACTTCGACCCCGACCGCTTCTTTAGCCGGGCAGTATCGAAAGGCCTCCGGGAAAAGATCGCCGCAACATTCACCCAGCAGGGCGCGCATCTGGACCCCTCCACCATCAAGAGCCTGTCCACCGTCCGAAAGGCCGTCGCCGCCGCCAAGGCGCGCGCTGCGCCCGCGGCAATCCCCTTCGCCGGGATCGGGACGCGCACCGGGAATATGCTGACGATCGGCAGCCAGACGTTCCGTATCGAAAACCATTATGGGCGCGAATGTGTCCGGCTTTCGATGAACGGGAAGCGGCAGCGGATACCCCTCGACGCATTGCAGATCATGTTCGCGGGAATGGAGCGGGAAAAGCGGGGGGACACCCCCTCTTACCTACTATGTAATAGTATAGGGGAACTGGCCCGAAACTCCGAAAGTCCCACAATCGACCCCCCGGAAAGCAGCCTTCGGGCCAATTCCCACCCTCCCGAATGTAGGGAACTGGCCCGAGAAGTCCCGCCCCCCTCGACCGCTGACCGCATTGCGAAGCTAGCCGTCACCACAGCGGCGGGCGCTATCGCTGGCAGGATGGGGCAGACCCCTCCAGTGCGCTTTTCCTTTCGCATTTACCCGATGCCTTCCTGAAGCGCGTGCAGCCAGCCGTGGCGGAACCCGACGAACGGGAGCTGGACGAAACCGATAGCGAGATTGCCCGCCTGAAATCCGCGCTGGAAACCGTTTCCGCCGATTGTTCGCGCAATGACTGGCTGCTTGTCTTGTTGGCCATTCATTCGACCGGCTGGAGCTGCGCCGAAGAAATCGCCCGCGAATGGAGCATGACAGCTCCGCATCTTTGGGACGAACGGGCTTTTGCCGCCGTCTGGAAAAGCGCCAGTGCCAGCCGCGAAGGCGGGCGCACTGTTCGGAGCATCTACTATGCCGCCGCCCGCAACGGCTGGATTGACCCCGACGCCAACATCTATGCCGAAACGCTTGGCGATATCGACAACGGCCACCGCTTCGCCGCCGCCAATCGGGGCCGCCTGATCCATGACCGCGCGACCGGGAAATGGCGCGAATATGCCAATGGCATCTGGCGACTGTGTGAAACCGGGCAGGAAGTGACCGCCGCCAAAGCGGTAGCAGATGCCAACTTGCGGGAAGCTGGCGCGAAGCTCTCTGCCAACCCAAGCGACGGCAGCAAAGCGGACTATGGCCAGGCCTTGAAGGTCCATCGATCCGCGCCCCGCATTGCCGCCATGATCGATATGGCGAAGGCCGAACAGGGCATGACTGTTGCTGATCCTACAGCCTTTGACCGCAACCCGCTTTTGCTTGGCGTCGAAGGCGGGGCCATCGATTTGCGCGCGGGCAAATGGCTGGCCCCTTCGCCCGCGCACCGGATCAGCAAATGCGTTGGCGTGGCCTATGATCCGAATGCCACCTGCCCGCGATGGGAAGCGTTCCTGTCTGACATTCTGGCGGATCAGGAACAGGTTGCCTTCCTCCAGCGGTTCGCCGGATATTCACTTACCGGGCTTGTCGATGAAGAGGTATTCCTGTTCATGCAGGGGGCCGGGGCCAACGGCAAAAGCGTCATGGCGAACGTGCTGGCTGCGGTGTTTGGCGAATATGCCGTTACAGTCGGTTCGGAATTGCTGGCAGTGACAAAGAACGAGGGGGAGGCTTCGCGCTTCAAGCACCGCTTGCTTGGGGCACGGCTGGCGTTGGTCAATGAAGTTGGACAGGCCGACACGTTCAACGATCAGCGGATCAAGGAAATCGTTTCGCGCGAAGCCATCCCAACCCGTGCCCTTTATGGTGAAGCGTTCGATTTCTATCCGACGCATACGCTTTGGGTTCGCGGCAATCATCGCCCTGCCATCCGCGATGCAGGGGACGGAATGTGGCGGCGGCTAATCCTGTTGCCATTCGCTCGCCAGTTCGCACCGGATGAACGGGTGCGCGACCTTGACCGGCAATTGCTGGAGGCGGAAGGCAGCGGCATTCTGAATTGGTGCATTGCCGGTTGCCTGCGCTGGCAAAAGATCGGCCTTCAGGTGCCGCCGTCAATCTTGCAGGAAACGGCGATGTATCGCGACGACACCGACGTTATCGGGGACTGGCTGGCAACCGAATGCGATATGAGGCCGGATGCCCGGTGCAGCATCGCTACCATTTTTGCCTCCTACCAGAATCACTTCGCCATGCTTGGCATGACTCCGATGACGCGCCCCGCCTTCGTCCGCATGATGGGCACGAGGGGGTTCCGGCGGCTGAAGAGCAACGGCAAGAGCTATCTCTTGGGAATCGATGTGAGTTTCGGCGATTTGTGAGGGCACGAAGGGCGCTACTAAAGCAGTTCGCCAAAACCTTGTCTGAAAACGCAATTCAGGGAGGGTTACGGGAAACAAGCCTTGAAGCGCCCTTCGCGCCCTGAAATCATTTTCGGTGATCCTATGGCCGATTCCCGGTGGAATCTGAATCAGCGGCTCCGCGCCCCCGCCATACGGATGCCCCCGCCAGAGGGACCCAAACTTGCATCAAGCAGCGCGCAAAGTGTCGAGATAGTCGGACCACCATTGCGCCATTTCCACCCGCTCCGCCCAATGTGCGCCGCGATGATAGGCACCGCGCAAGCCATCCGCCGCCTTGTGCGCCAGCGCCCGTTCAATGGCATCGGGATTCCACTTGCCGCTTTCGTTTAGCAGCGTGCTGGCCATTGCGCGGAAACCGTGCGCCGTCATTTCATCGCCGGAATAGCCCAGCCGCCGAAGTGCCGCGTTGATTGTGTTTTCCGACATGGGCCGTTTACCGGGATAGAGCGAAGCGAACACATAGCGATGACGGCCTGTCAGGGCTTGTGCCGCTTGCAGGATAGCAATTGCTTGGCGGGAAAGCGGGACCATGTGTGGCTGGCGCATTTTCATCTTGGACGCTGCGATTTTCCAGACGCCCGCCTCCAAATCGATTTCCTCCCATTCGGCTTGCCGCAATTCGCCGGGGCGCACGAACACATGGGGAGCGAGCTTCAGCGCCAGTTGCGTCATGGGTTGGCCGTCATAGCCATCTATCGCCCGAAGCAACGCGCCCACGCCCTTGGCATCAAGGATGGCCGCATGGTGCGTGACTTTGGGGGCCACCAATGCGCCGCGCAATGTAGCGGCTGGATCAGCTTTGGCGCGGGCCGTGGCCACGGCATAGCGGAACACCCGGCTGGCGAAGGACCGCATTCGCCGCGCTGTCTCCAGATGCCCCTTGGCCTCCACTTTCTTGAGCGCCCCAAGCAATTCAACCGGGCTGATTTCATCGACCGGGCGCGACCCCAAGGCCGGTTCAAGCAACGATAGCAGCCAGCGCGCTTTGCCAATGGTGACAGCCGCACGGCCTTCCCTGTCCGACTTTTCGATGTATTCTTCGGCCACTGCTTTGAACGTGTTTTCCGCCCGTAGCGTGGCGTCCAGCCGCTCTGTGCGCTTTTGTTCCGATGGATCGATGCCAGAGGCAATCAGCTTGCGCGCTTCAGTGCAGCGTTCGCGGGCTTCCTTCAGCGCCACATCGGGATAGCGGCCAAGCGAGAGCTTCTTTTCCTTGCCCGCAATCCGATACTTCAAGCGCCAGAGTTTGCCGCCGGACGGCTGCACCAGCAGGAACAGCCCGCGTTCGTCCGATAGCTTGATGGGTTTGGGGCCAGGCTTGGCCGCGCGGATTGCAATGTCACTCAGGGGCATGGGGGCCACTCCAAAAGCTAGTTTGGATTTGGCCCCCATCATGGCCCCCACTTTTGCCCGGTTGCGGGCGAATGGAGGCGGACAACAGCGGCCAGATCAGGCCACTTTATCGCAGATTTCCTTGGTTTTTTCAACTGTTGGCGCATATCGCCGAACAGGTAAATGGTGCCCAGAAGAGGAACTGAACTGGGCATCAAAGCGGCGGAAATCCGATGCAATCAACAACGAGATACCGCTGAAACCATCATAGAAACCATCACAAAATTTGGCAAGGGCTGGACGATATCGGAAGCCGATTTTTGGTTGCAAATTCGCTCGCGATCGCAGTCGCAGCTTTTCAAGCTCGCCGGCAGAAAAATCGCCGACCGAGTAATCATTTTATGAGCGTCGAATTCGAGCTGGCAACTTGCTAGCTATTGCGGCCCAGTCCTGTTGACGAGGCCAATAAGGTCGAGACCACGCGTTCGAGTTCGGCCAGTGCGGCAATTGCCCCCATTCCCAAGAACGACCGCGCGCGCCCGGCGCTGGCCAACGGGCCGCCTTGCGCCGATCGCCTCAGAGAGTTGCCGCACATCCGCCAAAGGACGACAAATGGAGGCTTTGAGCGTCGATCATAACGGTCGAGTTCGCGCCTCGCGCTGTCGCCCGGGTCGTCTTGCAACTATGTACGGTGCCCTTCCGACCAGGCCAAAACAAATCCCATAGCTCAATCCCAGAGCCCACGCGGGTTCCCCCATCAGAGGCTTTCGTACGCTAAAGCGCCCGAGCCCTTCGCGTTAGGATGTGGATTAGCGCCAGAATGGGGCTCTGACTCACTTTTGGTGCAAGTGCGTTGATAGTGGCGAGTTTTTCCCCGAAGGAGGAGATCGCCATGCATGGGAGAGGTTTTCGCGAAGCCATTGCGCCAACAGGATTGGTGATCGACAAGGTCGAGTATGCCGCCGATCAGATACGGATCACCCGGCGATCCCGATTTCGAGTTTCGATTTACCCGAACTGCTGCCGCCCATCTGCGCGTGTCCACAGTCGATATCACTGTACACTCGCCGATCTACTCTCTCATGGCCGACCGGTTCGGATTACTCTTGTCGCCCGGCGTTTTCGCTGCGCCACATCCCGCTGCACCACGCGGATCTTCGTTGAACGCTTTCCTCCAGATGTGACTGCAACATTTGCCCGGCGTACGGCCCGCCTGGATTCTATCGTACATCACCTTAGGCTGGCGCTGGGTGGGCGTCCGGCGGCCAGCTTGGCGCGCCGCCTTGAGGTGTTCATCGGCGCGGGCAAGCGGCGGGAGTGGCCGCCCGAGGTGGAGGCCTCGATTGTCGCGGAGTGCTATTCGGGCCGCAAGGGCGTCAGTCCTGTGGCGCGCCGGCATGGGCTGGATCCCTCGCAGCTATACGCCTGGCGGCGGGATTTGCGTAAACAGCTTGAGGCCGAGGGTGTGATCCTGCCATCGGCACATTCGGAAGATCGGCGAGGATGTGGCCGAGCGCCTCGATGTGGTGCCGACCACCTTCCGCGTCCTGGTCACCCGGCGGCCGCGTTATGGCTGCCGTTCGTGCGAGAGCGCGATCGTGCAGGCTCCGGCGCCAGCGCGGATCATCGAGGGCGGTACTCCCACCGAGGCACTGATCGCCCAGGTGCTGGTATCCAAGTATGCCGATCACCTGCCGCTTTACCGGCAGGCCCAGATATACGCCCGGCAGGGCATCCGGCTCGACCGATCCACTTTGGCCGACTGGGTCGGGCGAGCGGCCTGGTATCTGCGCCCCTTGCGTGACCACATTCTCGACGAGCTACGACGATCCGAGCGGTTGTTCGCCGACGAGATAACCGCCCCGGTCCTCGATCCGGGCGCGGGCCGACCAAGACAGGACAGCTCTGGGCCTATGCTCGCGATGATCGACCATGGGGCGGCTGCGATCCGCCGATCGTTGCCTATGTCTATGCGCCAGATCGCAAGGCAAAACGCCCTCACACGCACCTTGGTGATTTCGCGGGCATCCTGCAGGTCGATGGCTATGGCGGCTACGCCGCGCTCGCCCGGCGGCGCCAGCAGATCCGGCTCGCTTTCTGCTGGGCGCACGTCCGCCGCAAGTTCTACGAACTGGCCGACACGTCGCCGGTCGCCACCGAAGTGCTGCGCCGCATTGCCTTGCTCTATGGTGTCGAGGACGAGGTGCGCGGTTCACCCGCCGAGCAACGCTGTGCCGCTCGGACCGAACGCAGCCGCGTCATCGTCGGTGATCTTCATCAATATCTTGCCGCCCCTGGCCGCCAAGTCAGCGCCAAGAGCAAGCTCGGCGAGGCGATCCGCTATGCGCTCACCCGCTGGGATGGACTGTCCCGGTTCATCGACGACGGCCGCATCGAGCTCGACTCCAATACCGTCGAACGCTCGATCCGCCCCCTCGCATTGAATCGCAAAGATGCCCTGTTTGCCGGTTCCGACGAAGGCGGCGACAACTGGGCGGTGATCGCCACGCTCATCGAAAACTGCAAGATCAGCGGCGTCAACCCGCACGGGTGGATGACCCAGACCCTCGTGAAACTTGCCAACGGTCATCCCGCCAACAATCTCGCCCAACTCATGCCATGGTCCACCGTGGCCTGAAAACACCGGTTACATGCTTTCGCTGCTTGGCACTGTTTCGCCTTCCCGTTCTATCTGGTGCGGCGCGAACGATGGCTTGAACGCCGCAACGGCATGGCCGGCGAACGCTGAGTGGCAGCTCCCTTTCCCGGCAGGCAAGGTCTGGCAAGCACCGCACCTGCGGGAACCCGGGGCGAAGGACAACCAGGATCAGGCTGCAAGTGGCGGTGCAGTGTGCGTATCCCAAAGGGCAAGAATGCTGCGGAGTGCGGTTACAAAGGCCAAAGGCTGATCGAGCATCAGATGGTGACGGGCTTCAGGCACCGCGATGATCGGAATGTCACCTCCACCCAGCTCGCGGACGTATTCGGCCGATTCCGGGGTGAAGAGTTGGCTCATACCGCCGTGCACGATGGCCTTCCGGCCCGGTGCCTGCACCAGACGCTCGCCCATGGTGAGCCATTCGTTGGGCTTGTTGCTCCTCCGAAAGACCTCGGTTGAAAACTTCCACGTCCACTCGTCTCCATCCTGTCGCAGGGAATGATAGGCCATGTAGTCCAGAAGGAATGGCTCGCCGACCGGCTGGGGCGGGGAAAGGATGTACCGCTTACGTGCCGTTTCATAGCAAGGATAACGCTTGCTGGGCTTGTCCGGATCGCCGGAACCAGGGCTTGACCGCCTGAGGTTCCAGTACTCTTCCAGGAGAGCGGGCCGCATGATCATGAGATCGCAAACCACCACTCCGGCAAAGGCCTCGGGCCACTGGGTCACGGCTGTCAGGGCTGCGCCCGACCCGAAGCTGTGCGCGATGATTGTCGGCTTTTGGCCATCCGCAAACATATTCAGCGCCTCGGCAATCTCGCGAAACTCGCCCCCTCTCGCCAAGAGGTCGGCGCGACCACGCATGTCGCTGTCGCCCATGCCGGCCAGATCAAACGCCACCACGTCATAATCTTCTGCCAGAAACGGTGCAATGAAGGCAAAGCAGCGCGCATGTGCCAGAAAGCCATGGGTCATCAATACCTTGGGCTTGCTGGGGTCACCCCAGCGGAAATAGTGCGCCTTGGCCCCATCTATTTCCACATAACCTTCTTCGCGGGGCACCTTGAGCGCCGACACGAACCATTCGGGCAGATGTGAGCCGTCGCCAGCCCAAACAGGATCAATGTCCACTGGAAAGTCACTTATTCTGAACATCTCATTCATCAGGTTGCGCTGTCCTTGTTCGCTGGTGTGCTGGCGGCAAAGCCGCGGTAGGCATCGCGTGCCACATCGCCGCAAATCGCAGCATAGGTCGACACGCTTGGAAAATTGATGAGTTGGCGCTTCTTACCCGGGATGTTTGCGCCCATGTACCAGGAGTCCGCTTCGGGAAAGAGCGTCATAGCGCCAACCTGAGCGACCATTTCGGTCCAGTCCGCCTCTGCTTGCGGATCGGCGTCGAAAAGATCGTAACCGTTGTTTCGCAGCCAGACCATGAAATCGCAGATCCAGTCGCCCTGCATTTCCGCGCTTGTCGGGCCGTTGGAAAAACCCGAGGGGCTCAGGGGTCCGTAAGCGAACAGCATGTTGGGGAAACCCGATACCGCCATTCCCAGATAGGCGCGCAGCCCGTTGTCCCAAGCTTGCGACAGTAACAGGCCGCCCCTGCCGGTGATGTTCATGTCGATCAACCCGCCCCGCCCCGCGTCGAAGCCGGTGGCGAAAACGATGAGATCGCATTCGACCTCGCCGTCTGCGGTTGTGATTGCGTGCGGCCCGACACGGGTGATCGGGTTTGCCTTCAGATCAACCAGCGCAACATTGTCCTGCGCGAAAATCTCGTAATATCCCTGTTCCAGCGAAGGTCGCTTCGTGCCGAACGGATGCGGCGGTTCGGATGGGGCGAGTTTCTCGGCCAGATCGGGATCGGCGATCCGCGCGCGAACCTTGTCGCGCCAGAAATCGTAGGCGTGGCGATTGGCTGCGCGATTGGTAAGCAAGTCGGCGAAGTTGTGGTACCAGAACCTCAATCCGCCTCGCTGCCATAAATCTTCGAAGTGGGCATTGCGCTCAATCTCGTCGACTTCGAGCGCCGAGACTTCAAGTGACTGGCTTTCAAATCCTCCGCTCGTCTGCCTGCGCTGTTCGAAAAGGGCAGGATAGCTGTGCTTTTCGCGTTCCTGATCCTCCCGCGTCAGCCGCTCCTGCCGCATCGGCAGGGCCAGGATCGGGGTTCTTTGGAACAGGATCAGCGCTTCAGCCCGCTTGGCTGCTTCTTGGGCGACCTGCACACCGCTCGCTCCGGTTCCGATCAGGGCAACTTTGCGCCCATCGAGATCAATACCCTCCTGCGACCAGCGCGCCGTGTGGCACCATTCGCCCTCGAAATCCTCAATGCCCGGAATGTCGGGGATATACGGCTTCGACGCAAAACCGAGGGCTGGGAGCAAGAAGCGTGTCGATACGGATTGCCCGCCCTCAAGCTGTAGATTCCATAGTCCCCGCCCTGCATCAAAATCGGCGCTTTCGACCCTCGATCCCATCCGCATCAGCGGCCAAAGGTTCAGCGTATCGCTGACATGGCGGAAATAGGCCCTGAGTTCTTCCCAGCCGGGAAAGCGCTCACTCCAAGTCCATGTCCGCCACACTTCGGGGATCGAGAATTCATAGAGCGGAATCTGCGAATCCACGCGTGCGCCGGGATAGCAATTCCAGTGCCAGATGCCGCCCGGATCGGTCGCAGCATCGACCAGCAGCACGTTGAACCCGGCGTCCCGCAACTTGTGGAGCAAGTAGATCCCGCTGAAGCCAGCACCGATGATCACAGCGTCATAATCGGGCGAAGTCTGATTCGTCATGAAGCGGCAGTCAGGCTCTCGGCAATTGCCTTCGCCGTTGCATAGTCGGCCTTGCCGTTCGATGCGCGCAGGGGGATCTTCGTTGGATATATGGCCTTCGGTGTTTTGTAGCCTGCCAACTGCCCCCGCACATGATCCTTGACGGCTTGCTCGTCGAACGCAACGTCGCCGCTGAGGTGGACGACGGCGGTGACGGCCTGACCCCATTTTTCGTTTGGCACGTCCACGACCAGCGCGTCACCAATCGCGGGATGGGTCTTGAGAATCTCCTCGACTTCCTCGGGGTAAACTTTCTCGCCAGCAGTGTTGATGCAAACGCTGCCACGGCCCAGCAAGGTCAGGCTGCCATCGGCCTCGACCGTGCACCAGTCGCCCGGAATCGAATAGCGGACCCCATCGATTGTGCGGAAGGTCTTGGCGGATTTCTCGGGATCCTTGTAATAACCCGCTGGGATCGCACCCATGAGGGCGATAAATCCCGGTACGCCGCTTCCCGGCGTCACTTTCTGGTCGTTTTCATCAAAGACATGACAGAATTCGCCAATCGCAAATTTCGCGGTGTTGGTGCCCCCTTGCGCGGTTGTGATGGAGCGGCCGAAGCCGAGCCCTTCGGAAGCGCCGAAGCTGTCCATCAGCACCACCTGGGGGATATGCTTGCACAGCCCAGCCTTGACTTCCTTGCTCCACATCACGCCGGATGAAACGATGGTGACGAGGCTGCTGGTATCCCAGCGGCCGGGATTCCGGTCCAGCGCCTGCAGCATTGGCTTGGCAAAGGCATCGCCCACAATTGCGATGCTTTGCACCTTATGCTTATCAACTGTTTCCCACAACTCCGTCGCATCGAAGGACGAGTCTGCGAGTGTAACGATGGCGCCGCCCGACATAAGTGTGCCGATCGCGGTGATGAAGCCGGTCCCGTGCATCATCGGGCAGGATGGCAGGGTGCGGTTGCCGGGCCCTTGACTTGTGATCAACGCGACGTGTTCTTCGAGTGTCTGAGGAACGGGGGCGAGCAGCTTCTGGGCCTCGAGCTGTGCTTTGCGCATTTGGTCGTGATGCCACATCACGCCCTTGGGCATGCCCGTCGTGCCGCCGGTATAGATGAAGAGCTGATCTTCGGGAGAGCGCACTATGCCGAGCGCCGATCCGTCGCCTTCTTGCGCGAGTGTTTCGTAAGGGATCGCAAAAGGCGCGATTTGCGAAGCCTCGCCAATTTCCACAAAGGTGTGAACCTTCTCGAGCCGATCCTTGAGCTCGACGATACAGTCGCGGAATTCCGAGCTGTAGACGATCACTTCGCTATCGGAATCGTCGAAGATATAGAAGACCTCCTCGGCGACATAGCGGTAATTGATGTTCACATGGATCAGGCGCCCCTTGAAGCAGGCTGCCATCAACTCGCCATATTCGGGTCGGTTGCGCATATAAAAGGCAACCTTGGCCCCATTGCCGGCTCCGCGCTGCCGGAGCGCGCGGGCAACATTGTTCGAACGTCCCGACATTTCGGGCCAGGTGATGATCCGGTCGCCGTGTATCAGGGCCGGCGCATCCTTTGGCATGACGGGCTCGATAGCGTCGAGAATGTCGCCGAGATTCCAGTCGATCACATTAGTTCCCCTCTCCGAACGGGGTGGCGGCTTTGGCGCACTTCCCTTGGAAGAAACATCACGCAGCTTTGGTCCAGCCCTGAAGTGCCGCAGCCTCCGCCCGGACCGCTTCTGGCCCACCCAGAACCTGCCGGTCGAATCCGATCCGTTTGAACCAGTAATGCAGGCCAAGCAGGTCGGTGAATCCCATTCCGCCGTGCACTTCGGTGGAAGTGCGTGCGACAAATCGATAGACCTCGGCCGTGTGCGATTTGGCATGGCAGGCAAGCAGTGATGCCTCATTCGGCACCGCGTCGAAGGCGTGGGCGGCGTACCAGACGAGCGAACGGCACGGTTCATGCCGCGCGGCCATCTCGGCGCACATATGCTTTACGGCCTGGAAACTACCGATCAGGCGGCCGAACTGTTCGCGCTGACCAGCATAATCGACAGCCCTTTCGATCATGGCCTGACCTGCGCCAAGGCTGTCTGCGGCGAGGATCACGCGGCCCGCATCGCGCAGCCGGGCCACTGTAGCTCCGCCATCGTCAGCCAGTGGTTCCGCTTCGTCCCCGTCAAACCGCAATTCCCCGACGCTACGGGTGCGATCGATGGTCGTCAACGCGATAGCTTCCAGCCCGGACGCCTTGGCACCGACAAGGTGCAGCCTGCCACCGGAATCGGCGACGACGTAGGCATCAGCTCCTTCGAAATCGAGCGCGAACAGGGCGGTGCCGTTGAGCTTCCCGCCGGCAGAGGAAACTCCCGCGCCGTCGCGCACCTCGATCGTCTCGGAAATCGCGACACCGACACGCGCCTCGCCGCTCGCTATCTTTGGCAGCCAGTGGGCCTTTTGCTCCTCGTTGCCAGCTTCGCGCAAGGCGATCGGTGCGAGAACCTGACTGGCGAGAAACGGCACCGGTGCGACCGCATAGCCAAGCTGTTCCGCCACCACCGCCGCGTCGAGCAAGGTCATGCCGAGCCCGCCATGCTCTTCGGGGACGAGCATTCCGGCAACGCCCAGATCGTGGAGGGCGCGCAACACCTGGTCGCTCAACGGATTGTCCCGCTCCGCACATTCGCGGACGTGACTGAGCGGGCTGGTATCGGCGAGGCACCGCGAAACGGCGTCGCGCAACATCTGCTGGTCCTGCGAAAGTCCAAAGTCCATCAGTCTGCTCCCTGCTTCTGTCGCGCCATGTCCGCGGGGTTCGGCTCACGTGGCATTTCAAGGCCGCGTTCGGCGATGATGTTCTTCTGGATCTGAGCGGTCCCGCCGCCGATGATGAGACCGAGTTGGAACATATAGTTCCATTGCCACGCCCCGCCGTCCCGCTCACGCGGGCTGTGGTGATAGAGTATGCCCAGTTCGCCCATGGCGTCGATTGCCAGCGCGGATATCTGGTGAGCGAGTTCACAGCTTTGCAACTTGACGATCAGCTTCGCCATGCCGCCCGGCTCTCCCCTAAGGCTGTTCGAAAGGATGCGCATCCCATTGTATTTCATCGCCGCTACTTCGGCCTGAAGTGCCACTAGCCGGTCGCGCAGTACCGGATTGTCGATCGCGCGACCCTGGCCCAAACGCTCTTCCTGCATCAGTGCGATCAGCGCCTGCAGCCGGTTTTCGAGCGCGTCGGGATCGCCCAGCATTCCGCGCTCATGGCCTAGGGTTGCGTTCGCGACGAACCAGCCCTGGCCCCGCTGGCCGACGATCTGGTGCATGGGGACGCGCACATCGGTGAAGAACGTCTCGTTGAACTCGGCGTGACCGGTCATCGTCTTCAAGGGGCGAACCTCGATGCCCTGCGTGTCCATCGAAAAGATCAGGTAGGAAATGCCGCCATGTTTGGGTGCGTCAGGTTCGGTCCTGACCAGGCAAAAGATCATGTCGGCCTGCTTGGCGGTGCTGGTCCAGATCTTCTGGCCATTGATAACAAATTCGCCGTTTTCGATGTGCGCGCTGGTCTTGAGGTTGGCTAGGTCCGACCCGGCACCGGGTTCGGAATAGCCCTGGCACCATACGATATCGCCTTTCAACGTGGGTTCGATCCAGCGCCGTTTCTGTTCCTCGGTGCCGAGTTCAAGCAGGGTCGGCACGAACATCGAGATTCCCTGATTAGAAAGCCCGCCCGGCACCCTGGCCCGCGCAAATTCCTCTGCGATGATGCGCGATTGGAGAATGTCCGGCTCCGCTCCATAGCCTCCATACTCCTGCGGGATCGTTCGCGCGGTATACCCATGCTCGATCAACAGCTTCTGCCATTCGACTGCCTTGGACGAAGGTCGGGCCGCCCGGTCAGCAGAAGGCGGCGCGAGATGGCGGTGCGCTTCGATGAAAGCCCGCACTTGCTTGCGGAAGACATCGTATTCGGGCCCGTAATCAAGATCCATGACGCTTCTAACTTTCACGCAGGCGGAAAACAGGAAGGCGGAAGTCCTCACCGATCAATTCGAATTCCACTTCCACCGGAAGGTCGAGCGCTAGGCGCTCGTGATCGCAACCAATCAGGCGCGTGGCCATGCGTACGCCCTCTTCCAATTCCACCACCGCCGCCACGAAGGGAATTTCGTCGGCAAAAGCCGGGTGGAGGGCCTGGTGGGTAACGGTCCAGGAAAACAGCGTGCCCTTGCCACTGCTGCGTTCCCAGGAGAATTCCGGCGAGCCGCACTTTGCGCACATATAGCGCGGTAGGTGGCGGAAGCAGCCGCAGCCGCCGCAGCGCTGGAAATAGAGATTGCCGTCTTGGCACCGCTTCCAGAATTCCTGCTCAACCGGGTCTTGCGGGCGAGGTCGCGGTTTGGGCGGCGCAACCTGCGCGGAGGGCCGCATTTTGGGAGGCAGATCGCTCTCGCTGCTCATGCAAACCTCCTGAGAATGGCAATGCTTCCATCGCCAAGGTCACCCCAGCCGGTCACAAGACCAGTTTGGGCTCCCAGCACCTGGCGCTCGCCGCAGTCGTGACGAAGCTGGCGCACTGCCTCGACCACGTGGTTGAGTCCCCAGACATGCGCCTCACTGAGCAAGCCGCCATGGGTGTTGATCGGATAGCGGCCACCCAGCTCAATCTGGCCATTGGCGACGAATTCGAACTGTGCACCCGGTTCGCAATAGCCCATCGCTTCCAGTTGCAGCAGAACGACATAGGTAAAGCAGTCGTAAATCTGCAGGAAATCCATGTCCTCGCGCTTGACGCCCGCCATGTCGAAAGCGCGCGGGGCAGCATAGCTGAGGCCAATCTTGAAGGGATCGGGCCGCGAGGGGATGTCGTCGGCGGGATAGGGGTGGCCTTCCGCGGCACCGGCGATGCTGACGGGCACATGCGGCATATCCCTGGCCCGATCCATTCGCGATATGACTACCGCGCAGGCGCCATCGGTTTCAAGGCAGCAATCGTAAAGGCGGAAGGGCTCGGATATCCAGCGCGCCGAATGATAGGTTTCCGCGTCGAGTTCGCGCCCATAGGTAAAGGCGCGCGGATTCAACTGCGCGTGACGCCGGCAGGCTAGCGCTACCGCTGCCATCGCATCCGCGCCCACGCCGTAAAGCTTCGAGTGACGGGTCGCCAGCCAAGCATACATCTGCACCGGCAGGAACACACCATAGGGGATGTAATAGCCCTGGATGGTATTGGTCAGCGTGTTCATGTTCATCGCCCGAGTGGGCGGGGCACCCGGCTTGGGCCTGAGGGCGGAATAGCCGTTCCAACCGAGCGTCACCAGCACGTGATCGCAAAGCCCGCTGGCGATCGCCATTGCCGCGTTCTGCAGCGCCGTCGTCGGGCTGGCGCCGCCCATGTGAACGGTGGCCGCATAGCGCAGCACATCAATGCCGAGATTGGCGGCCATTTCCTCCGAGGTCGTATAGATCGGCGGCGGCACCATGCCGTCGATGTCGCAAGGTTTCAGCCCGGCATCTGAGATTGCGCGGCGCGAGGCTTCCAGCATCATGTCCACCGCGGTCCGTTCGGTGCCCTTGACGAATGCGGTTTCGCCCACACCGGTTATGGCGGCCTTGTCGGCAAAGGATAAGGTCTGCGAAGCGTTCATACAGCGTACCCGTCTTGCCGCAATTCAGGAATAGAATCTGGCATCGGCCAGCGCCCTTTCGGCCCCTTCGACAAGATCGCGCATGACCTCTGCCGCTGGACGGATCGAATGGATCAATCCAATTCCCTGCCCCGCGAAGCCGGGCATGATATCCTTGCGCTGAGCCTTTATGCCCGAAGCCATGACCGGCCCTGAAATCATCGACTGGTAAGGCATCGGAAGCGGCTCCTTGCCCGCCGCAACCCAAGCATCGGCCCATTTGTTGCGGATCATGCGCGCAGGCTTGCCGGTCAACGAACGGCTAACGACGGTATCTGCATCGCCGCCGTCGGTTATTGCTTCCTTTTGGAACCGTTCAATCCCTGCCTCTTCGGTTGCCAGGAACGCCGTTCCGACCCACGCGCCCAGAGCGCCCAGCATCATCGCTGCGGCGACTCCGCGGCCATCGGAGATTCCACCTGCTCCGATCACGGGAACCCGATCGCCCACCGCGTCGACTACCTGCGGAATCAGCGAGAAGGTTCCGATCGGGGAGTTGTGCCCGCCGCCATCGTGGCCCTGCGCCACAATCATGTCGATGCCGGAATCGACCACCTGCTGGGCGTGCTTGACCTTGCCGATCACCGCCATGACCCTGGTGCCATTGGAATGAAGGCGGTCCATCCACGGTCCGGGATTGCCGAGGCCGGCGGCATAGACTGGCACCTTTTCCTCGATTACCACTTCCATCTGCGCCTCGAAAAACTCCCGCGTGAACAGCTGCGGACCGCCCTTGCCCATTTCCGGCGCGCCAGCCGCGCGCATGGCCATTGCGGCATCCACTTCGGGCAGATCCTCGCGTTCCATGAAATCGCGGGTGAACTGCTGATATTCGCCAAGCAGTGCCATCGGGTTTTCGAGCGAGGCGCCGCTCTGCGGTGCCGAACCGCGCCTGACGGAGGCAGGCAGAAGGGTGTCGACCCCAAATGGCTTATCGGTCAGTTCGCGGGTCTGGCGGATCCAGCTGCGCAACTGGTCTGGCGAGCAGGCCGCAGCGCCAAGAACGCCAAGTCCCCCGGCATTCGATACTGCGGCCGCGAGCGCGGGGACACTCGCCCCGCCCATTCCGGCCAGAAGGATCGGGTATTCGATCCCGAGAATTTCGCATATGCGGCTCTTGAGTGCCATCGTAATACCCTCTCCATCCAGCGCCACCCACCGGCGCCCGTTTTTTACGTCTGTCCCCACCTGACCTTCTGGGACACAAGCTCAGGGCTTCTCTGTGCGAGATAGGAGGCGGAGCCCGCCACGAGACGCGCCATAGCCTGCCGCGCTCCTTCGGCATCGCCCTTGCGCACAGCTTCAAGGACGCGGCGCAAGAAACGCAACTGGACCGCACGCTCTTGCGCCGAATACCCCAGCGAGAGCGAGAATTCGCGGGTAAGCATATGCAACGCGGAAGTCAGAAGGCCGAAAAGCGGATTGCCGCTGGCCCAGCCGAGCATATCGTGAAAACGGCGATTCAGTTCCTCGAACTGGCTGCTCGCTTCGTTTCGCTCCAGCTCTTTGAGGCAATCGGCAAGTGCGCTCAGATCACCCGTGGTCGCGCGCTGGGCGGCATAGGCTGCAACATCCGCCGCAATCGCTTCGCGCAATTCGAGCAAGCCCCTCAAGTCCGCCTCCATGAAATGCAGGATCAGCGAGAGGCTGTTTGCGAAATCGCCAGTCTGCGGGCGAGCGACCACCGGCCCGCCACCGCGACCTAGTTGAAGATGGATAACGCCTTGGAGTTCAAGGAAGCGAAGCGCTTCGCGCAAGGTCGCTCGGGCGACATCGTATCGCGCAAGCATTTCGTCCTCGCGCGCCAACCTGTCGCCCGCAACATGCGCCCCGGCTTCGATATCGCGTACGATGTCCTGCGCAAGCGTGAGCGCACGCTTGGCCTTCCTCGAATCATCGACCTTCGGTTGCATCACTGGGAATCGCTCCTCTGATAAAACCTTATAAGAGTTTATCGGATGGCATGTCCAGCATCAGTCTATGAAGTTTGCAGTGCGGTCAAATGTCGCAACAATCCTTATAAGCTTTATTGACCACACCCTGCGAAACATCTACCTGTTTGATAGCAAGGTGAGTCTGCTTGCCTGGGATGGAGGACGAGACATGAGCATCGACACGATGGAGCTGGATACTGCCGGAAAAGTTGCAGCCATTCCGATCGACGAAATTGATGTCGCACGGCCGAGTCTTTTTCAGCAGGACACGATCGGCCTGTATTTCGACCGGCTGCGCAAAGAGGAGCCGGTCCACTATTGCCGCGAAAGCTATGTTGGGCCTTACTGGTCGATCACCAAGTTCGACGATATCATGGCTGTCGACACCAACCACAAAGTCTTTTCGTCGGAGGCAAAGCTCGGCGGTATCGCCATTCAGGACATGCATTCGGTGGAAGGCGCGCTCGAACTTGAAATGTTCATCGCTATGGATCCTCCAAAGCACGACCAGCAACGCAAGGCCGTCACCCCCGCTGTAGCGCCGTCCAACTTGCTGTTGCTCGAACCGACAATCCGCGAACGAGCGTGTCAGATTCTCGATGATCTGCCGATAGGCGAGGAAT
This sequence comes from Sphingopyxis sp. Geo48, assembly GCF_949769155.1. NCBI lineage: Bacteria > Pseudomonadati > Pseudomonadota > Alphaproteobacteria > Sphingomonadales > Sphingopyxidaceae > Sphingopyxis > Sphingopyxis sp. Geo48. Next base: position 122,516 of record NZ_CATKPA010000006.1, read on the forward strand.
TTGATTGGGTTGACAAGGTCTCAGTTGAATTGACCACGATGACCCTTGCTACCCTATTCGATTTCCCGTGGGAGGAACGCCGCAAGCTCACGCGCTGGTCCGACGTCACAACGGCCGCCCCTGAAACCGGCATCGTCGAATCGTACGAAGCGAGGCGTGAAGAACTCATCGAGTGCGCGATGTATTTCAAAGGACTGTGGGAGCAGCGCATCAACGAAGAACCGAAGAACGATCTGATTTCCATAATGGCGCATTCCCCGGCGACACGGGATATGCCCTTCCTCGAATTTCTGGGTAACCTGCTGCTGCTGATCGTGGGCGGCAACGACACCACGCGCAATTCGATAAGCGGCGGTGTGCTGGCGCTCAATCAGAACCCCGATGAATATCGCAAACTGAATGACGACCCTTCGTTGATCGCCAGCATGGTGCCGGAAATCATCCGCTGGCAGACGCCGCTGACTCACATGCGCCGCACTGCGCTGCAGGACTGGGAGATTGGCGGCAAGCAGATCAAGAAGGGCGACAAGGTCGTGATGTGGTACCTGTCGGGCAACCGCGACGAAACGGTCATCGACCGGGCTGACCGGTTCATCATCGACCGCAAGAATCCGCGCCATCACCTGTCATTCGGTTATGGCATCCATCGATGCATGGGTAACAGGCTGGCAGAACTGCAGTTGCGGATCATCTGGGAAGAAATTCACAAGCGGTTCGCCAAGGTCGAAGTGACCGGCGAGCCCGAGCGCCTTTTCTCAAACCTTGTGCGCGGGATCACCAATCTGCCGGTGCGGCTGCACGCGCGCTGATTTGCTGAAGCAGAAATACGGAGTGTATGATGGTCAAAGTGACGTTCGTATCCAGCGATGGAACGCGGCGGGAAGTCGAAATTGCCGAGGGCGAAACCGCACGCGAGGCGGCGCTCTTCAATGATGTACCGGGCATCGACGGCGATTGCGGCGGTGTCTGCGCCTGTGCGACCTGCCATGTCCATGTCGATCCGGCCTGGATCGACAGGGTTGGTCGCCTGGTCGAAGGGGCAGCGGAGGCAGAGCTTCTGCAATTTGCCGAAGGTGCCAACGAATACAGTCGCCTCGCCTGCCAGATACCCATGGTGGAAGGAGTGGAAGGTTTGATTTTGCACGTTCCCGAGCAGCAATACTGACCAGACAGAGCGCAGCCCTGTCGTGCGCGTGCGGCGTCGCAAATTCAGTTTTGAACGGAGGTTTCAGTGCCAACTCAGCTAGAACCTGATGTCTAGACGAGCGAAGACGCATTTCGCACCGAAATGCGGCAATTCCTCGCCGCCCATTTCCCTGACGAATTAAGGGGCGCGGGCAATATGCTGGCCGGGCCCATTGGCAGCTTCGGCTTGTGGATCATCCTGGCCGACGCGCATCCGGAAGCTTCGAGGGACAGCTCCAGCGTGTCGGTGACATCCCCGGCCCGCATGGTGGTACACAGCTTCCAAAGGATGACATAACGGGAGAAGTCGTCGAGCACGGTCGACAGGTACACCAAGCCCCAGCCGATGATCTTGAAGTAGGTGAAGTCGGTCTGCCACATCTCGTTCGACCGCGTCGTCTTGGTGTGGAACCCGTCGGCGGCCTTGATCACGATGAAGGCCGGACTGGCGATCAGGTCATGGGCTTTCAACATACGGTAAACCGTGGCTTCCGACACGAAGTAGCGCTTCTCGTCGGTGAAGCGCACCGCGAGCTCGCGGGGTGACAGGTCGGTTGTATCCAACGCCATGTCGATGATCTGCTGCTGGATATCATCGCAGATGCGGTTCCACACCCGCCTCGGGGCCGATGGCCGATCCTCCAGCGCCTCCGGCCCGCGCTCGAGGTAGCGGTCGTACCAGCGTTAGAAGGTCCGGCGCGGGATGCCCAACTGCTCCAGCGTGCGCTTGGCCGGCAGGTGCGACTGCTCGACGATCCGAATGATCTCCAGCTTCTCGGATGCGGGTTACCTCATTCGTCGTCGGCCCTATCCGCGATCATGCTTTTTTTGAGCAACCGGTTTTCCAGCGTCAGATTGGCCACGCATTCCTTAAGGGCACGGGCTTCGCGGCGCAGGTCGTGCACCTCGCCGGTGGTCGCGGCACGGGCGGTGTCGCCCGCCAAGCGCCGCTTGCCCGCCTCCATGAACTCCTTCGACCACGTGTAATACAAGCTCTGGGCGATGACATCCTTGCAGCACAGCTCGGCGATGCTGTCCTCGCCGCGCAGGCCTTCCAGCACGATCCTGATTTTGTCCTCTGCAGAGAAGTGCCGGCGCGTCGCACGCCGTATGTCCTTCACCAGCCGCTCAGCAGGGGCCTTCGGCGCCGATTTTTTCAAGGAGGATGGGCTTCATCCTCGTTCCTTAGTCACTACGACGAAGCCCAAATCCTCCTTAAATCACAACCTCAAATCTGTGCCATTGGTGCTGACGGCGGACAGCACCGGCAATCCGCCCTCACATGAAGCGCTCGGGTTGAGCCATGTCGGTCTCCACGCAGAGGTTCGTTTCTTGGTAGACAACTCGTTGCACGAAATAGCTCGTCGGTCAATTGGCGCTGGCACGCGAAGCCAAGAGCGGCCCGCCTCGCGGGAGGGCGCTCACCGCCGAACGATTGCCGGCTCGATCGGACTATTCTGCAACACGGCGGGAGGCAGGTAGGGCTCCGTGCCGCGATATTCGCAATTAGTTAGCCGTCAGTGCTGGCAACCTGATGCAGCGGGGGCAGAACGGCCGCGGCGCGCCGCCTCAGACGCGAGCGGTGCCAGTTGGGGATATCGGCTTGCTGACGATGAATGGCGTCGGCCATTTCAAATCTTCCACGGCTCCTATCGAGGAGGCATGTCTTCCGATCCGCTTTCGAGATTGCCGGACATTTTCGTCAGCAATGAGCGCATCGCGCGTATCTCAGTTGGGGAAATCATATGGAGCAGTCGCGCGTAGATCATGTCGGCTTCGGCGCGCAGCTGAGGCAGGATTTCGATCGCTCGGGGCAAAAGATGAAGTTCCCAGACGCGCCGGTCGCCCTTGGCAGCGCGCCGTTCCGCGAGCACCATTCTTTCCAGCTGGTCGACAACATGGCCAACGCTGGCACGCTCCAGTTCGAGGCATTTGGAGAGGTCGGTTTGGGTCATGCCCGGGGTCCGATAGATATAGACGAGCGCGCGCCACTGGGTTCGCGTCAATCCGAAGCGCGCCGTTGAGGCATCAAACTTCCGACGCAGTTTGCGGGGCACTTCCTCGATGAGAAAGACAAACTCGTCTGAGGCCGTCAGAAGACTTTTCGCGGGAGAGATGCCGCTTGTATTGCGAGGTTCAACCATCGTCATGGACTGTAGAGCCAACATCATATTCTGAAAACCCTTTACTGTAAGATATGATATAGTATGATCGTGGAATGATTGATCAGTCGATCACGCTTGCCGGGAAAGCGGGCCATGAAATCGCAGCGTCGGTTGATGGCCCGGAACTCGGATTACCGGTAATCCTCGCGCACGGCGGCGGACAGACCCGAAGGGCATGGAGGGCGGTAGCCCACCGGCTCGCGAGCCATGGTTTCCGGACCATCGCAGTCGATATGCGCGGGCACGGCGAGAGTGCATGGGCCAGCGACGGAGCCTATGATATCTCCGATTTTGCGGCCGATCTCGTCGAGATCGCTGCGGCGACGGCGAGCAAACCGGCGCTGATTGGCGCGTCTCTTGGTGGCCTGGCCGGGATCATCGCCGAGGGAAAATGCGCACCGGGAAGTTTCGGATCGCTGACGCTGGTCGACGTCACACCTCAGATGGAACCGAGCGGCGTCGCCCGCGTGGTCGGTTTCATGGCGGCGCATGCGCGCGATGGTTTTGCGTCGGTGGAAGAGGCCGCACAGGTCATTGCCGACTATCTGCCCCATCGCCCCAGCCGGAAGGCTTCGGCCGGGCTAGCACACTATCTGCGCCGCAAGGACGATGAACGCTTCTATTGGCACTGGGACCCCGCCTTCATCGAAAGAGTGACGCAGCAGGGCGGCGGCGTTTCCAGCGACCATGGCCGCACCGAGCTCAGCGCGGCCGCTGCCTGCTTGACCTTGCCGGTGCATCTGATCCGCGGCGGGTCAAGCGATCTCGTCTCGCTGGAAGCCGTCAAGCATTTCCAGGGCCTTGTCCCTCATATGGCGTATAGCGACATTGCGAATGCGACTCATATGGTGGTGGGGGACGAGAACGACGCTTTCGGGCAATCGATCCTAGAGTTTTTGCTCGGCATCCATGAAGCGGAAATGAAATCATGAATGCCCCCGCCGTCCCGGGGCTTGAGGAATTACGTGACCTATTGGCGCTGGCCCCTTTTCACCGCTGGCTCGGGCTCAGCATCGCTGAGGTCGGCGCCAACGAGTTGGTGATCTCCATGCCTTGGCGAGACGAAATCATCTCAAATCCGACGGTCGGCGCGGCGCATGGTGGCATCGTATCGGCTTTGATCGATCTGACCGGCCTCTATACGATCATCGCGATGGGGGGTGCTGCGCGGGCGACGGCGGACCTCCATGTGGATTTTCACCGACCGGCCAAGCTGGGGCCGCTTCGCGCGATCGGCAGCCCGGTGAAATTAGGGCGGCAGATAAGCGTCGCGGCTACCCGGATCCTAGCCGCAGACGGAACCTTGGTGGCGAGTGGTAGAGGGGCCTACGTCGCCTGATAACCGCCCGAGGCGAGCCAATCTGCGCGGCCAGATGCATGCCCAGCAGCTTTCGGAGCCGAGGCAGTGGCGGCAGCGACACGCTTTTTGGCGACGTGTCCCTAGGCCGAACCCACGACCGGACGGCCGCGCATCGGCCATTCAGTCAAATCGGCTCCCTGCCGGTCACACGCGGGTTTGGCCGCTCGCCTTTGAGCCGTCGACTTTGCCTAGTCCGACAGGCCAGCCACGCAGCGCATGGAGATCAAGTTCTCCTGTGCTGCGTGACTAGACTGCTGGGTCAGGTCAGGGCGCCGGGGTGCGATTCGCGATCGCATCCTCGATCAGATCCTGCATGACCTGTTCGAGCTCGACGCCTTTCCGGTCGCCTCCGCTCGATATTTCGGTGGCGATCAAAGCGTAATAGCCGGTCTCGCGATCGATCCAGCCGGTCCAACCATAGGCACCCGGTGAGGAATTGATCTTGGACGTCGCGCAGGCCGAAGGCGTGTCGCATTCGACAAAGGAGCCGAGCGCATATTCCCAATTGCCCGCGCTCGCCGGCACGAAAACGCGCGGCAAGCCTGCGGTACGTTGCTGGGTGAAGCTTGTCATATCGGTAATAAAGCTGCCGCCAAGGAAGGCACGCAGAAGTTTCGCATAGTCGCGCGGCGTCGAATAGGCGCCGCCCGCGACCCACGGGTTGGTGGGAGCGCTTCCCGCAGGGTCATACCAGGTCGTGCTCGTCATCCCGAGCGGGGTCGTCACATGCTGCGCGAACAGTTCGTGAAAATTGCGCTGGCGTGCCGGTGACGTGCCGGGCGCGATGCTTATATCCTTTGCCTCCAGATAGGCAGCGGCGACCTGAAGGCCGTGCGGTCCATAGCTATATTGCGCGCCGGGCGCGTTGCCCGGGCGCAAAATATCATAGCGCAAATCGTGGATGCTCTTCGCGCAATTGTAGAGCGTCATGGCCGGAAGCAGCTGACAGCCGCCAACGAGCGGGCTCGCATTGAAGCCCGACGTCATCGACAGCGCATGCTTGAGTTGGACATCCTTCTTCGTTCCGATCGTGGTCCAGAAGGCAAGCGGCGGCCGCATCGGATCGTCGAGCGTCGCGATGCCAGCCTGCACCATGCGCATCCCCAGCGCGCCGGCGAACCATTTGGAGGCCGACGCAAGCGGGGTCACCCGATCGATACCAAAGCTGCCCTTCTCGTAAGCGAAGAGATAGTCGGGATCCGAAGCATTCCCGACGATGAAATAGCCGTTATCGACCTCGGTATCAGCGTCGATTGCCGACTGTAACGCGGTCCAGTCATAGGTATAACCGCCGACGGTGGCCGAAAGGCTGGCGGCCGCGGGCGCCGATGCCGCCGACGTCGACGCTTTAGCAGCGGGCGCCGCAGGCGGAAGCTGCACCATGGGACGCGCCTCGCCGCCGCCGTTGCCCCCGAACCCGCCCTGCGCCGCAAAGGCCGCAGCCCCAGCCATCGCCGCACCAGCGGCAAGCCACATCCATTTCGTTCTTCCAGCCATTTTCTCTCTCCCAGCTTCGTTGCACATCGTCGAAACGGAGGGCCTAGCGCGGCCGGACGGGCTAGGGCCTGGGCTGGCCGTTCCCGAAGTGAACATTGAGCAGATGGTCGAGCTGCGCCTTGCGAAAGCCGGCGACGACGCCAGACTCGGGCGCAAATTTTGCGAGACGGTCGCTTGCCGCATCGTAACGCGGCCAGTCGCGAACGAGTGCGCAGCCAGGAACGCCCGTCTTGGCGAAGCCAACCCAGCAGGCGGCGATGCCTTCGCCGAAGCGGCGATCCTCGTCACCGACGGCGCCGGCGACCGACGCGAAATAGTCGAGCGTCCCGAACAGATAGGGGATTTCAGACCCGTGCGCGGCGCCCTTGGCGCGGTCGCGCCGCGCCGCTGCGACATAGTCGAAATGATAGAGATACGAAGGCGCCCCTCCCGCCGTCCGGGCCGCGAGCCAGCGCGCCGGGGCGACGAACCAGGCGTCGCCCAACACCTGGCGCGCCAGTTCATCATCGGCCAGCCCCATGCCATAGGCGGCCCGGCCCGCCGCCTGGTCGCGCCCTAGATAGGCGAGCGCGGGGGATGGCGGCACGCCCATGGCAAGGATGACGCTCGCCTCGTTGCTGTTCGCGCCGACGAGGAGCGGAACGTCGATCGGCTCGCTACGCGCAAAGACGCGCCAAGGCGCTTCGCGTACCAGGTCGCCGTCGAGGATGGGGCCGGTCATCGCGCCCGGCGTCCGGACCTCGCCAGCGGCAACGAGCGCGGCGGCGGGCAGCGCGCGAAGCGCGTCGAGCGATGCTGAAGGCGGCGCACCTGCGCGCGCTGCCAACGCCGCGCCTAGCGCTTCTTGCTCGCCAAGCGGGCGCGGATCGAGGAGACCAACGCCCGACTGAACGATCGCCTTGGCGAACAGGCCTTTGGCTTCGGGCTGGGCAAGGATCGTCGTCACTCCGATCGCCCCGGCGGATTCGCCGAACAAGGTGATCTGGCGCGGATCGCCACCAAATGCGGCGATATTTTTCTTCACCCACCGCAGGGCGGCCAATTGGTCCATCAGGCCGTAATTGGCGAGCGCCTCGCCGCGCGGCTTGGCCGCGCTGAGCGCGGGATGGGCGAAATAACCGAGCGCGCCCAACCGATAGTTGATCGTCACCAAAACCACACCTTGCCGCGCGAAGGCGGTGCCGTCGAAAACCGGGAAGGTGCCCGAACCGACCACATGGGCGCCGCCATGGATCCAGACCATCACTGGCAGCTTTCGCGCCCCCGCCGGGCGCCAGATGTTCAGCTGGAGGCAATCCTCAGACTGATGCTCGGCTACCCCGCCCGCGACAAGTGCGGGGCGCACCGTCTGCGGACAAGCCGGGCCGAGTTTTGCGGCATCGCGGACGCCCCGCCAGCGCGGCGGTGCCTGCGGCGCCCGCCAGCGAAGAGCGCCGACCGGTGCGGCGGCGAAAGGAATATCAAGGAAGCGCTCGACGTCCCCCGTGCGCGCGCCCGCAAGGCGCCCCTGCGCGATTGTCGCCGCGGGGGCCGTCTCCGCCGCCGCGACAGACACCGATCCGGTCAGCATCGCGGCACCGAACAGTGCTGCCATCACCAAATGCCGCATTGCGCCCTCCTACCCTTCCCGACCAGCGGCTGGAGGCCGCGGACGGGAGCGCGACCTAGAAAGAAATGCGTCCTTCGACGCCGACGACGCGAGGCTGGCTGTACCGGTTGATCGTCGGCGCCTGCGCGACGAAATAAACCTTGTCGAAGACGTTGTTCGCGAACGCGCTGACGCTGATCTTGCCGAAGTCGACGCCGACCCGAAGATTGACGAGGACATAATCATCGAGGTCGACCGAGGTCGCTGTCAGCTCCTGTTTGCCGCCCCATTGACCACTGATCAGGACATTGCTGGTCAGCGCGACATCCTTGGTGACCGGGTAGCGCAGATTGAGGTTGGCCGAGGCGAGCCAGTCGGGAACCTGCGCAAGGTCCAGCCCGTCATAGCGGCCGCTCTTGACCTTGCCCTCTTGCCGCGAGCCACTCAAGGCGAGGCGGCCATTGCCTTCGCCGAGATCGAAGCCCTGGCTATATTCGGCCTCGATACCCCAGCTTTTCGCATCGCCTGCGTTGGTTAGATAGGCGACCGCGGCGATCGGGCACGCCGGATTGGTGAGCGCGCAGCCATCGTCGACCTGCGCGATCAGGTCTTCAAGCTCGGTGTAATAGCCCGCGATTGCGAAATAGCCGCGGCGGATCGGACTGCCCTTGATGCCGACTTCGTAAGACGTGCTGTTTTCGTTGCCGAACAGCACCTGCACAGGACTCGGCGCGCGCGGATCGGAGAGGCGCGTGTTGAACCCGCCGGCCCGATAGCTGCTGCCGACCTTGCCATAGGCGAGGATGTTCGACGTGAGCTTGTACGAGAGGGTCGCATTGTAGGAGAGATTGTCGGCGTTGATGCTGTCGTCGATGATCCGCGATGGCCCGCCGGTGGGCAGGCCAGTCCCCAAATCGTAAAGCCGCGCCGAGATGCTCCGGCTGTCGCGGGTATAGCGCAGTTCGCCGGTCAGGTTGAGGCTGTCGGTGATGTCGAAACCGAGCGAGCCATAGGCCGCATAGCTTTCGAAATGCAGCCGCGCGGGCGCGATATTGCCCGGCGACGGATTGGCGAGCGTCGGCGTGCGCGTCGTCGCCACCGAGAAATCGCTGTCGAGCAACAGCATTTCGGCGCCGACCAGCCATGTGAAGCGATCGCTCGCCCCGCTGACATGAATATCCTGCGAAAAATTGTCGGTCGTGTCGACGACGTAGGACGCGGTGCTGGCATCGAGCGGCGTGAGAGCGCCGATCTGCCCCGCGGCGCGCGCACGCGCCAGCTCGGCGGGGCTGATCGCGTCATTGTCGAGATCATATTCGGACGTGCGCTTGCGAAAGGAGGTTGTCGACGTCAGGTCGGCACCGCCCAGATCCACGCGGACGAGCGCCTGAAGGCCGTCCACGTCCTGGCTGGCGCGCGGCGCGGTGTTCCAGGGGTAGCGAAAGCGATCCTGCGTATAACCGCCGGGAAAGCCTGGCGTGCCCGCGGGAATGGATATCTGGTAATGGATCGTCGGCGTGGTCAGCCGCTGGGTCTCGGCCGTGATGATCGCGTCGACCGGCCCGCGCTTCAGCCGGATCTGGCCGCGCAGTCCGTGGCCCTTCTGCTGGTCGAAATAGACGTCGTTGTCGGGATTGTAGAAGAAGCCCTTGTCCTGCTCGACGAGATCGCCGCTGATGCGGATCGCCAGGCCATCGGCGAGCGGGACATTGATCGCGCCCTGCGTCTGGAAGCTGTTGTTCTCGAAGCCATAGCGCGCGCTCGCCCAGCCCGAGAGATCGAATTCGGGCTCGGCCGAGATGATATTGATCGCGCCGCCGACCGCGTTGCGGCCGTACAGCGCGCCCTGCGTCCCGCGCAGAACCTCGACGCGGCCGATGTCGAGCAGGTCGAGCCGCGTGAAGTTGCGACCGCCCACCGGACCGCCGGCGATATAGGCACCGTTGCGATAGAGCCCGACGCTCGGGTCGCCATTGGTGGCACGCGCGGTCGACGAAGCGCGGATCGAGATCTCCGACGTGACGGACGAGTTCAGATTGTTGAAGCGAACGCTTGGCTGATCGGCGAGGAGTTCGCCGCTGCCCGTGGCGCCGCCGCGATCGGTGAGCGACGTGATATCGATGACCGACGCCGCGGTCGGCACATCGGCCAGCCGCTCTTCGCGGCGGCGCGCCGTTACGACTATGGCGCCATCATCATCCGCTTCAGCCGCGTCCGGAAGAGCTTCGGACGGTGCGTCTTGAGCGAAAGCAGGCGGAGCGACGGCTACCCAAATCGCGGCCGTGCAGAAAAGAAGGTTCGCTCTGCGTCCCATGGTCACTCTCCCCATCTTGTTATCGCAATTATTATCGATAATTTTGTGCAAAACCGTCGGCAAGTCAAGCCGGAAAGCGCAATGTCTTTGCAGGTGGTTCGCTGGTCTAAGAGACGACGGCGCTCAGCAGGTCGCGGACGCCCCGCGCCGTAGCGGCAAGGGGGTCAGGTGTGACCGTCGATAAATCGTCGGTCACAGCGTGGTGATGACGGTGTGCGCCAAAGATGCCGGCATGACGCACGTAGCCGGCCTTTATCACTTCCGAGAGTTCGCCCGCTGTGCCTTCCGCCGAAGGATAGGCCATTTCCAACCCCGGCTGGCCTTTGAATATCTCGCGCGCACACGTCACGAATTCGGGCGATGTCATGAGAAAACGATAGGGATCGGCGCTTGGCAGCGGCAGCAAGCGCCCCGGCATTTCCTGATAGTCACGTGCTGCCGCATTGGCGCCGAGATGAAACCAGAAAGCGGTCTCGCCGGGGGCTGGACCCACCTTGTCGGCGATATGGCTCGCACCGAGATTCTCATATTCATGCCCGCTGTTGCACAGGAAGAGCAGGCTGTGTTGCGGAAACGCTCGGGGCATCCAGTCGGCAAGCGCGAGCCACATCGCGATACCCGGCCCCCGCTCGCCGGCGCAATCGGTCCAGCCTGAACGCGGCGTAGAGACGACGAGCCAAGGGCGACCGGAGCGAACGCGTCGCCCGATTATATTCTGCGCTGCCCGAATCCCACCGCGCCCGCGAAGCGCTAATTTCGCCGCGGCACCGTGGCGCGCGGCTTCAATCACCGGGGCGGCGAGTCGCGGCGCGAGCAAGGCAAGTGGCTTGTCCGATACAGGATGACCGGCCGGGACATTGAGGAGCAAGGCCTCGCCCGTCGGCCCAGTCGTAATGAGAATGACCCCGTTCGCACCGCGCGCAAGCGCATCGGCGAGCGGCTCGCGCACTGCACGATCTACGAGGCTCGACCAGCGGCGGAAAGGCAGGCGCACGACGGCGATCGCGCCGTCGAGGCGTTCAGGGATTTCTGCGAGGCGCAGCGGCGCAGCGAGACCGGCCTCGCCGGTTTCGACGGCGAGCGGCTGTGCGACGAGCGGTATCGTGTGGTCGCCGAGCGTAAGTTCGCAATGCGACGCCTCGAACCAAGGCACGTCAAACGTCTGGCGATCCACTTCGAATCCGGCACTGAACAGCCGCTTCGCTGTCCAGTCGGCGGTCCAGCGATCGCCCGCGCCGCCCGACTGCTTGTTGCCGGCCTCGGCATAGCTTTGGACGTCGGCGAAGAGGCGTCCGGGGCCGAACATGGTCAAATCCAGGGATACAGCGGCAGCGGAGTCAACCTGCAATGCGATCGGCGCCGCGAGGCCCGCCTTAAGCAAGGTGCGGCGGTCGGTCGGGAGACGGCTCATGTCACTTTTGCGCGGCGGCGGCTGGGCTTAGGCTTTGCGTGGCGGGCCTTATATTCCTCGAGTGCGCGCCCAAAACTATTCTGAGTAACCCCGATCAGATCGCGCGCCACCGCATCGGCGGCATCGCCATCGCGCGCGACGATATGGCGGCAAAGCGCGTCGTAGAGGATGGCCGATCGCTTCGCCGCCTCGTTGCCATGCGTCTCGATATAGCTGTCAGTATAGACATTGTGCTGCCAGCGCGCGAGCAGCGCGACCCGATCGAGGAGCTCGAGCGCGAGCGGCGCATTGCTGCGTTTGGCGATAAAGCGACCGATGCGGTTCGAGACCTTGATATGCTCGAACGTATTGTCGGTGCGCTGGGTGACATCCTTATATTCGACAAGCCGGTGCATCAGTTCGCGCCCGTCGCGGTCGGTCATTTCGGCGGCCGCAAGGCGACAAACGACGCCGAACAGCGATTTCCACAGTTCATAGACCTCGTTCGCAGCATGCTCGTCGATATCGATCACATAGGTGCCGCGCCACGGCACGACCTTGACAAGCCCGATCCGCGCGAGATGCCGGAACGCCTCGCGCACCGGCGCATGGCTCACTCCGAAGCGCGCGGCGATTTCGCGCTCGCGCAGCCACGATCCGGGCGGAATCCGCCATTCGACGATGTCGTCGGTCAAAAGGCGCGCGATCACGCGGTCCTGCGTCGGCGCGCTGTCGTCGTCGGTCTTCGTCGCGGCCATGTCTCTCCGTTCGGCTTTCCCTGCTCGCGGCGCCATCCTAATCGGGCAGCGCACACGAGCAATCGATGATTGCGAATGAATTTATTATCGATAATATGGAGAATGACAAGCATCGGAAAATCGGAGTCGGATCTTGAAGCGCACCATCCTCTTTTTCGCAGCCGCGGTTGCGGCACAGCCAGCCGCGGCAGGCGAACCCGCCCCTCTTCCCGGCTGTGCCGAAGCGATCGCCTATTCTGAGGCTAATTCCGGCGTTGCGCTGCTGATACTTGAAGATGGCAAAGTGCGCTGCCGATCGGCAGACATCGCGACGCCGCAGGAACTCTGGTCGGGCACCAAGAGCCTTGTCGGGCTGATGGCGGCGGCGGGCGCACAGGATGGACTTCTAACCCTCGACGAGCGGGCATCGGAGACACTCGCTGAATGGAGGGGCGACCCCAAAAAGGAACAGATCACGCTTCGGCAATTGCTGTCGATGACGGGCGGCCAGGCATCGACCGTCGGCAGGGCCCAAGGGTATCTGGACTCGGTGAAGGCACCGCTCACGGCGGCGCCGGGCAGCAAATTCCAATATGGTCCCGCCCCGATGCAAATCTTTGGAGAGATCATGCGGCGCAAGCTCGTTGCCAAGGGCCAAGACGGCAACGCTCGCCATTATGTGGAGCGGCGCATTCTCACTCCGCTTGGGGTTACCATAGGCAGTTGGCGCAGCGGCCCCGATGGCGCACCGCTCATGCCGCAGGGCCTCGTGCTGGCAGCGTCCGAGTGGGCGAAGATCGGCGAGTTCGTCCGCGGCGGTGGGAAGCTCGACGGCAAGCCGCTTGTCGATGAACTGGCGTTCGCCGAGCTGTTCAAGGGTAGCCAGGCCAATCCGGCCTACGGTCTCACCTGGTGGTTGCCCCGTAGCACGCCGGCTGTCGATATTGTTACCCGGTCCACCGATATCACCAGTCATGCCAACGAACTCCCGGCGGATATGGTCGTCGCCGCCGGCGCGGGCGATCAACGCCTCTATATCATTCCGTCGCTTCGGCTTACAATCGTTAGGCAGGCGAAACTCGATCTGGCGGCTTTGGCGGCGGGGGAAAAAGGCGATTGGTCCGATTGGCGGTTCCTGTCACTGTTGCTGAAAGCGGCGAGTGACTAATTTGAAACGCGGCCGAAAACATGTCGGGGCCGATCGAACCTAGGCCGTGCCGCTGCAATATGATCATTGAGAATTGCTGGCCGAATGGAAACGCGGCACGTGGAGTTTGCCGCTGGACCAAAATGATGACGGTTATTGACAGCCCGCGCGGCAATCATACCCGAGGGGCGGAACCTTGCACGCGACGCCGCAGTGGGGCGAAGAAGGATGCAGCATGTTACGGGGATTGATGCAGGACGCGCCGCTGCTGATCAGCGGAATATTGGAATATGCCGCGCGCGCGCACGGCGAGAGGGAGATCGTCTCGAAGGCTGTCGATGAGCCGGTTTGGCGGTATGACTGGCACCGCTGCGATCAGCGTGCGCGTCAGGCTGCGCAGGCCCTTGGTGTCCTCGGGATTGCAACGGGCGACCGCGTCTCGTCGCTCGCCTGGAACACGCACCGCCACCTCGAACTCTTCTATGCGGCGCCGGGCATGGGCGCTGTATTGCACACTGCCAACCCGCGTCTCAGCGACGAGCAAATCGCCTTTACTATCGCTCATGCAGGCAGCCGCATTCTCTTCTTCGAGCCCAATCTAGCCGAGCTCGTCGCACGGCTGCGCCCTCTCCTTCCAGGTATCGAGCGTTATGTCCTTCTCGCGGATCGCGGAGCGACCGCGCCAGATGTTGCTGACGCGTTGAACTATGAAGCGTTGCTGGCACGCCAGGACGGGGCCCTCACCTGGCCGAGCTTCGATGAAAAGGCAGCCGCATTTCTTTGCTACACTTCGGGGACGACGGGCGACCCCAAGGGCGTCCTATACAGCCACCGATCAATCGTTCTCCACGGGATGGCGGCCGGTCTGAGCAGTGCCTTCGGGTTCAGCGCTTTTGATGTCATCATGCCCTGCTCGTCCATGTATCATGCGACGGCATGGGGACTTCCGTTCACGGCAGCGATTAACGGCTGCAAGCTAGTGCTTCCTTGCGACAGGATGGACGGTGCCAGTCTCGCCGATCTGATCAACGAAGAGGGCGTCACCTTTTCGGGCGGTGTGCCCACGATCTGGACCATGTACCTCGCTCATCTCGACACCACGGGGACGGGGGTCGGCAATCTCAAGCGCCTCGTGATTGGCGGCTCGGCCGTCCCGCGGGCGATGGCCGAGACATTCCGCGCCAAATATGGTGTCACTGTGCTCCAGCTCTGGGGCATGACCGAAACCAATCCTCTCGGCGTGATTTCGACGCCCTCCCCGCTCCTGATGGCCGAAGGCGAGGATTTCGCGAACGATCTCCTGCTGACGAAGCAGGGTCGCATGCAATTTGGCATCGAACTGCGCATTATCGACGGCGATGGCACGCCGCTCCCCTGGGACGGTGAGCAGGCGGGTGCGCTCCAGGTCCGCGGACCGTGGGTCGTCGATCGCTATTTCCCCGATTTTGAGGGCGCCGGGAGCGATGGCTGGTTCGACACCGGGGACATAGGTACGATCGATCGCTTCGGCTTTCTCCGGCTGACCGACCGCGCGAAAGACGTGATCAAGTCCGGGGGCGAATGGATCAGCTCGATTGATATCGAGAATGCGGCGGTTGGGTACCCCGGCGTCCGGGTCGCCGCGGTCGTTGGCGTATATCATCCAAAATGGGAAGAGCGACCCCTTCTCGTGATTGAAACGCATGAAGGTCAAGCCGTCACAGCCGACGCAATTCGCGCGCATCTGGAGACGAAGGTTGTTCGTTGGTGGCTGCCGGACGACATCCTGTTCGCGACAGTACCGCTCACTGCAACGGGAAAGATCGACAAAAAGGCCTTACGCGAAGCGTATCGTAACCAACTCGCCTAGATGAGATCACACTGCGTCCATTCCCTGCGAACGGCAGCGATCCTTTCAGGCAGGCAAAGTTCAGCGGGCCTCGTGGGTCTTGCATAAGCCCGGGCAATCTCGCGGGGGCGGGCTATACAATGCAAAGCGCTCTACGCTTGCAGCGCGGACAAGGTATGGCCAAGATGAGGCATGACGTCGACCCAAAAAACCAAAGAACAAGCTTCCGGACGAACAGGGAGGCCTACTCGACAAGCCTCGCAAGCACTTTCGAGGAAAATTCTCCGTGTCGCCCGCGATGTCTTCTTTGCCGACGGATTCGGTCGTTCAACGGCGGAACGGATTGCTGCAAAAGCAGGCATCTCCAAGCGCACTTTGTACGCCCGTTACGGGAGCAAAAAGCTGCTTTTCGAGGCGGTAATACTCAGGGAAATCGAGGATCGGCTCTCCTTCCTCGAACAGCACGTTCCCGAACATGGCGACGTTCGGCCCGAGCTTGAAGAGCTGTCCGATGAACTGCTATCCTGGATGCTTACCGACATTCATGTCGCGTTGGAACGCGTTGTAATGGCTGAGGCTGCACGTTTTCCCGCTTTAGCGCGAAACCTTTACGAATTCGGCGTAGGACGCACGACGAGATTGGTGGCAGAGGTTTTGCGCAAAGCCGAGGAGAGGGGAGAAATCAGGGTGTCAGACGCGAATTTTGCTGCGGAGCAGTTTATATCCAGCGTCATTTTGTCACCTTTTCGTCGGGCCGCTCTTGGAGTGGGAGTGACCAGTCACAATGAAACCTCTTCAGCCCGAATGAGGCAAGCTGTGGATCTATTTGTGTACGGCTGCCGCCCCTCCCAGAAGGGGAGCCATCCATAACATTCCCGCTTCATCTCGGGCTGGGCAGTTGTCACGACTAGGTGTTTAGTCCCAGCATGTGATGGTGTAAGCTTGTCATCGTCACAGCGGGAGGGATTATGGGCCAGCTTCTACACGGCAGCGCCAAGACCACGCACGCCGTTCGAGCGGAGCTACAGCGATCGCAAGCTCCGGTCGCGCAGCTCGCGAAGCGGTACGGGATCAACGAGAAGACGGTGATCAAGTGGCGCAGCCGGCCGTCGGTCGAGGACATGCCGGTGGGGCCGAAGGAACGGCGCAGCACCGTGCTGTCGCCGATGGAAGAAGCCGCGATCGTGGCGCTCAGGGTGCAGGCCCGGCTGCCGCTCGATGACGTCTTCATCGCGTTGAAGGACGTGATCCCGAACCTGACGCGCTCGTCGCTTCACCGCTGCCTGCAGCGGCACGGGATCAGCCGATTGCCGAAGGCGGATCGCGAGAAGCCGAAGAAGTTCAAGAAGTACGAGATCGGCTATTTCCACATCGATATCGCCGAACTGCGCTACGAAGGCGGCAAAGGATTCCTCTATGTCGCGGTGGACCGCACCTCGAAGCTGGTGTTCGCCCGCATCTATCGACGGGCGACCAAGCTCGCCGCGGCAGCCTTCCTGCGCGTGCTGATCAAGACGGTTCCCTACAGGATCCACACCATCCTGACCGACAACGGCGTGCAGTTCGTGCAGCGTGACCAGGGCGGCACACTGGGATGGATCGGCCATATCTTCGGCCGTGTCTGCGAGCAGAACGGCATCGAGCATCGCCTCACCGTAACCGGTGTTTCCCTGCCACCTTGCGGGAGTGAAGCGTGGCGTCGATTTTCGCTAGCCCGATCAGGCTGGAGGATGCTGATGCTATGATGATGACATGTGATGATGCTGGCACCAGCGTGGTTCGGCGTTTTGAGGTTTTCACAGGTGCGGGCCAGCGTCGGGAGTGGTCGCCTGAGGTAAAGGCGTCGATCGTCGCGGAGAGCTATTCGGGTCAGGAGACGGCCTGCGCGGTGGCGCGCCGTCATGGGCTTGCTCCGTCGCAACTATTCGCTTGGCGCCGGGATCTGCGCAAGAAGCTGGAGGACCAAGGGCTGACGCTTCCAGCGACGCCTGCGTTCGTGCCGGCGGTGATCGAACCGCTCCCTTCGGGTGATCCAGCCCCTGTCGCCAGGCGCGGCCGTCGCCGTCGGCGTCCCACAGTCAGTGCTGTCGAGCTGGAGATTGACGGCGTGGCGGTGAAGATCGGACGCGGGGCCGATGCGGCTGTGATCGCAGCGGTGATTGAAGCACTCAAGGCAACGCGATGATCGGACCTGGCGCTGGCGCGCGCGTGATGGTGGCGACGCGTCCGGTGGATTTTCGCAAGGGACCTGACGCCCTGGCCGCGCTGGTCGGCGCCGAGTATGGCGGCGACCCATATTCAGGCGTGATCTACGTGTTCCGGGCAAAGCGTGCTGACCGGATCAAGCTGGTCTGGTGGGACGGCACTGGCCTGTGCCTGATGGCCAAGAAGCTGGAGTCCGGCGGCTTCCGGTGGCCGGGCATCCAGGACGGCGTGATGCGTGTGACCTCAGCGCAACTCGGCGCGCTTCTGGAGGGTCTGGATTGGCGCCGGGTGCATGGCGGGCGCCGCCCGCAGGCCCCGCAGATTGCCTGTTGACGGGGCGTTCCCAGACTGATTCACTGCTCCCATGCTCATGGAAGCGGACCTGCCGGACGATGTTGACGCGTTACGCGCGCTCGTCCTCGAACAGGCCCGCAAGCTCGAGAGTGCCGACGCGGAAGCCGAACGCCTGAGGGCGATCATCGAGGCTTTTCGGCGTCATCGGTTCGGCCGCCGTTCCGAGCAGCTCGATCAGGATCAGTTGCAGCTGGGCCTTGAGGATGCCGAGACGGCGCTCGCGGAAGCCGAGGCCGCCAGCGAAGCGAAGGCCGGACGGCCTCGCAGTGATCCTGTGCGCAAGACCAACCGCGGTTCGCTGCCCGCGCATCTCGAGCGGATCGAACAGATCGTTGACGTCGAGAGCAATGCTTGCCCCTGCTGCGGCGGCGCCCTCCACCAGGTCGGCGAGGATGTCGCCGAGCGCCTCGATGTGGTGCCGACCACCTTCCGCGTCGTGGTCACCCGGCGGCCGCGTTATGGCTGCCGTTCGTGCGAGAGCGCGATCGTGCAGCCGCCGGCGCCGGCGCGGATCATTGAGGGCGGCATTCCGACCGAGGCACTGATCGCCCAGGTGCTGGTATCCAAGTATGCCGATCACCTGCCGCTTTACCGGCAGGCCCAGATATACGCCCGGCAGGGCATCCGGCTCGACCGATCCACTTTGGCCGACTGGGTCGGGCGAGCGGCCTGGTATCTGCGCCCCTTGCGTGACCACATTCTCGACGAGCTACGACGATCCGAGCGGCTGTTCGCCGACGAGACGACCGCCCCGGTGCTCGATCCCGGACGCGGGCGGACCAAGACCGGCCAGCTCTGGGCCTATGCCCGCGACGACCGACCATGGGGCGGCTGCGATCCGCCGATCGTCGCCTATGTCTATGCGCCAGATCGCAAGGCCGAGCGTCCCCAGTTCCATCTTGGTGATTTTGCGGGCATCCTACAGGTCGATGGCTATGGCGGCTACGCCGCGCTCCCCCGGCGGCGCCAGCAGATCAGGCTCGCTTTCTGCTGGGCGCATGTGCGTCGCAAATTCTACGAACTGGCTGATACATCCCCGGTCGCTACCGAGGTGCTGCGCCGCATCGCCTTGCTTTACGCCATCGAGGACGATGTGCGCGGCCTCTCGGCCGAGCAGCGTCGTGCCGCTCGGGCCGGACGCAGCCGCGTCATCATCGACGATCTTCACCAATATCTTGCCGCCCGTGGCCGCCAGGTCAGCGCCAAGAGCAAGCTCGGCGAAGCGATCCGCTACGCACTCACCCGCTGGGACGGCCTCTCACGCTTCATCGATGACGGTCGCATCGACCTCGACTCCAATACCGTCGAACGATCGATCAGGCCGCTGGCTCGCAATCGCAAAAATGCCCTGTTTGCCGGTTCCGACGAGGGCGGCGACAACTGGGCGGTGATCGCCACGCTCATCGAATGTTGCAAGCTCAGCACCATCAACCCCCACCAATGGCTGACCGAAACCCTCACCAGCCTCGCCAACGGTTATCCCGCCAACAGCGTCGGTGATCTCATGCCATGGACCGTCGTAGCCTGAAAACACCGGTTACGCCTCACCAAACCCTATCACCCATGGACCAACGGTCAGGCCGAAAGGATGGTGCGCACCATCAAGGAGGCCACCGTCAAATCTTTCCATTACACGTCGATCAACGAGCTGCGCCGCCATGTCCGCGACTGGTTGGTCGCTTACAACTTTGCCAAGCAGTTGAAGGCACTGCGCTTCAAGACACCCTATGAGGCCATCGAAGAACTCTGGAAATCCAAGCCGGATATCTTCAATATGGAGCCACACCATCACATGCTGGGACTAAACACC
>NZ_CATKPA010000007.1:0-70000 GCF_949769155.1 Sphingopyxis sp. Geo48
CGGTGGAGGGGCCGCAACGGCGGCGGTATTGCCCCTCCGTCAGCGCTTCGCGCTGCCACCTCCCCATGGCTGCGCCACAGGGAGGAGCGAAGGGCACATAACGGTCGTCAGCGGAAGAAGCAGTTCACGCCCGCGAACAGCGCGTCGACCTTGGCCGCGTCGCCGGGTTCGGCGAACATGCCGCCGACGACCGTGTCACCGGTGCCGATGCTGAACTCCTCGCCGAGCGTGCTGTCCTCGATATCGGTGATCGTGACCGATTGCTTCGCCTTGGCGCGCGTCGTCCCGATGCCGATCCCGCTCGCCGTCGAATAATCCTTCGCGCCCTTTTCGTTGCCGAGGAACCAGCCGACGAACTTACCGTCCTGGAAATTGAGCGTCATCGCGTCGAAGCGCGTGAACGCCATCGGCCCGGCGCCGCATTCATTGTTGTCGCTGCGATCGTCGGCCTTGCCCGCGACGTTCGCGAGCGAATTCTCTGCCTGCTCGCGCGGAACGCCGAAAGCCAGGAGGCTCGCCTTGCCGCTGGCCTTGTCGATGAAGCGCAGCCCCTCGGCGTCGAGCGCGACTGCGGTCGTGGCGGCAGCGGGACCGTCGGCCTTCGCCTCGGGCACCCGCGGCGCCGAGGGCACGGCCGTCTCGTCGGTAGGGGGCTTGTCGGCAGGCTTGCACGCCGCGAGCAATCCCAGCATCACCAAGCCCGTCCATGCCCGCATCACCGCCTCCTGTTTCGCGTCCCGATCCTTATGCCACCGCCGCCCGCGATTACCAGCGCAGCGACATGCAGCTCAGCCCCGCATCGAGGCGCGCGACATGGTCGGTCGCCATGGTGCGATACGGCACCCCCCGCGCGGCGAGCATCGCCTGCGTCGCCGTCCAGCGCTCGCCGATCAGCACCGTGTCGCGAACGCGCAGGATGTTCGCGGCGCCCTCTTCGCCAGGCGGGGTGGCCACGACCTCCAACCCGGCGAATTCGGGGCAGTCGCGCATCGCGGGGACCGTAAGCACGGTCCGCTCGTCGATCAGGCTGCAGCCGGTCTTGAAATGCAGGACGCTTTGGGGGGTTTCTGCAACCTCGGCGCGGTAGCCGAGCTCAGCGAGCAGCCCCGCCAGTTCCTCGGCGCCGGCGCGGTCGGTCCGGTCGGAGAGGCCGATGATCACCCGATCGGCGAGCCGCAGCACGTCGCCGCCCTCGACATGCCCGACGGTCATTTCGAGCAGGACCGGATGCCGCACCGCCATCGCTTCGCGGATATGCGCCACCTCGCCCGCGCGGGCTTCCGCTCCGGGGCGGAGCAGGATCGCGCCTTCGGGGAAGGTCAGCGCGACATCCTCGGTGAACAGCGCGTCGGGAAAGTCGTCGAGCGGCGGGAGGACGTCGACCATCAGGCCGAGATCACGGAGCGCCGCGACATAGGCGCCATGCTCGGCGACGAGCATGGCGAAATCGGGGTCGGGACCACCACCGGCGCGGATGCCGTTCACGGCAGACGGCGCCGGGGCGCGGCAGAGCGCGTGGGTGAAGGCGAAGGGGCTGGTCATGCGAGGGGCATAGCCCGAACGCCGTGCCACCGCCACGACCATCCTCCCTGTGGCGCAGCCATGGGGAGGATCGGCCTCAGCCCTTTTTCAGGTGCCGGCGGCCTAGCAGTTCGGCGATCTGGACCGCGTTCAGCGCCGCACCCTTGCGGAGATTGTCGCTGACGCACCAGAGATTGAGGCCATTGTCGACGGTGCTGTCGTCGCGCACGCGGCTGACGAAGGTCGCATAGTCGCCGACGCACTCGACGGGGGTGATGTATCCGCCATCCTCGCGCTTATCGACGAGCATCACGCCCGGCGCTTCGCGGAGGATGCGCTGCGCGTCCTCGGCCGACAGTTCATTCTCCATCTCGATGTTGATCGCCTCGGAGTGGCCGACGAAGACGGGAACGCGGACGCAGGTCGCGGTGACCTTGATCTTCGGGTCGAGGATCTTCTTGGTTTCGGCGACCATCTTCCACTCTTCCTTGGTCGACCCGTCGTCGAGGAACTTGTCGATATGCGGGATGACGTTGAAGGCGATCTGCTTGGTGAATTTCTGCACGTCCTTTTCGTCGCCGACGAAGATCTGGCGCGTCTGGTTCCAAAGCTCGTCCATGCCCGACTTGCCCGCGCCCGACACCGACTGATAGGTCGCAACGACGACGCGCTTGATCTTCGCGGCATCGTGCAGCGGCTTCAGCGCGACGACCATCTGCGCGGTCGAGCAATTGGGGTTCGCGATGATGTTGCGCTTCACATAGCCGTCGATCGCGTCGGGGTTCACCTCGGGCACGATCAGCGGCACGTCGGGGTCCATGCGATAGAGCGACGAGTTGTCGATCACGACGCAGCCCGCCGCGGCGGCCTTGGGCGCGTGGATCGCGGTCGCGTCGCTGCCGATCGCGAAGATCGCCATGTCCCAGCCGGTCCACTCGAAATTCTCGATATTCTGGCATTTGACGGTCTTGCCGGTATCGCCGATCTCGATCTCGTCGCCCTGGCTGCGCGACGATGCGACCGCGGCCAGTTCGGCAATCGGGAATTCACGCTCGGCCAGGATGGCGAGCACTTCGCGCCCGACATTGCCCGTCGCGCCGGCGACAACGATACGATAACCCATTTACTCACTCCTCAGCGTAGAACTCGGTTGAAAACATTGGGTAGGCTTAAACTTTCCAGCGGAAGTGGCCGGTCAGCGGATGCGCGAACAGCGCATCCTCCTCGCGGGCACCGCCACCGATATTGTGGATCACCAGCGGCGTGCCGGTGGTATTCTTCCTGTCCGACACGATCCCGGTATGCGGCAGGCGCCCGCCGACCATTTGCGTGAAGATGTCGCCCGGACGCCAATCGGCCGCAGCATCGGTGACCGGCACCGCCGCCTTCTGCCGCCGCCAGAAGGTTACAAGGTTGGGAACGCGGCGATGATCGATATTGCGGTCGGGGCGTCCGAGACCCCAATTCTTCGGATAGGCCCCGAAATTGGCGCGCATGTCGGCGTTTACAAGGGCCTGCAGGTCTAGGGCGAGCGCATCGCGAAAGGCGCGGATCACCACATCGGTGCAAACACCCTTCACCCGCTCGACATCGCCGTTCGGGAAGGCGAGCACCGTATAGGCGGGATCATAGCGCAGGGTGACACCGATCTGCCTGCGCGCCGCCGCGACGAGCCGCTGCGCATCGGTTGCAGCCGTCACATTTCCCGAAAAGCCGAGCGCGAGCGCCGCGCCGAGGAAGGCGCGCCGTGTCGGTTGGAACAAGGGGGACGGCTGCAGCAAATTCGTTTCGCCCAAATGAAAACGACCGGCTCTGCCTGTTGGCGGAACCGGTCGTTTTTGAAAGCTGTTTCGGCTTTGGGTGAGAGAAGCTCTCCTTAGCCTTCGCCGGCTTCCGACCGGTAATCGCGGCGTTCCGCAATACGCGCCGATTTACCAGTGCGACCACGCAGATAGTAAAGCTTCGCGCGGCGCACGGCGCCCTTGCGGACGACGGTAATGCTGTCGATGTTCGGCGAATAGAGCGGGAAGACGCGCTCGACACCTTCGCCGAACGACATTTTGCGCACGGTGAAGTTGGAGCCCATGCCCTTGTTCGAGCGTGCAATGCACACGCCTTCGAAATTCTGGACGCGGGTGCGTTCGCCTTCGACCACCTTCACGCCGACTTTCAGCGTGTCGCCGGGGCGGAATTCGGGGATCGTCTTGCCGGCCTTGGCAATTTCTTCGGCTTCGATCGTCTGGATGAGGTTCATGTCCTCTAGTCCTTATTCTTTCGCCGCGCGCCAGAGGCAGGTCGGTCCCGAGCGTCGACATGACGCTCCCAAAGGTCCGGCCTGCGTAACCGAGTATCCGTCTCCGCCTGACGTTTCCGCCAGGCATCGATCTTCGCATGATCCCCCGATCGCAGCACTTCGGGGATCGTGCGCCCTTCCCATATGGCAGGTCGGGTATAGTGGGGATATTCGAGCAAACCGTTTTCAAACGATTCGTCATCACCACTTGAAGCCGCGCCCATTACGCCGGGAAGCAGCCGAATGCAAGCGTCGAGCAGCAACAGCGCCCCCATCTCGCCGCCCGACAGGATGATGTCGCCCATCGACAATTGTTCGATCGGCCTGGCATCGAAGAGGCGCTCGTCGAATCCCTCGAAGCGGCCGCAGAGGATGATCGCCCCCGGGCCCGCCGCGAGCTGGCGCACGCGCGCCTGCGTGATCGGGGTTCCGCGCGGCGTCATGGCGAGGATCGGGAGGTCCGGATGCGCCGCGCTCGCGTGATCAACCGCCGCCGCCAGCACATCGGCCTTGAGCACCATCCCCGCGCCGCCTCCCGCGGGCGTGTCGTCGACGGTGCGATGCTTGTCGGTGGCGAAGTCGCGGATCTGCACGGGCGCGCACGACCAGATGCCGCTTTCGAGCGCGCGTCCGGCCATGCTGTGCCCCAGCGGGCCGGGGAACATGTCGGGATAAAGCGTCAGGGGAACGGCGGCGAAACTCATGGCAGCGGCTCCCATAGCGGCTCGGGGATCATCTGGCGATCCATCTCCAGCTCCTCGTGCAGCCATTCGCGGAAGCGTTCGATCTTGCGCACCCCCACCCGATTGTCGCGGTGGACGAGATAATTGCCGGTGCCGGGCTCGTAAATGGTCTCGAACGGCCGCACGAGCCGCCCCGTCTCGAGCTCGGTCCGCCAGTAGAGCGGGGTCATCAGCGCGATACCGAAGCCGCCCTGCACCGCGATCGATTCCTGAAGCTGGCTGTCCAGTTCGATCCCCTGCCGCGGCGGCGGCGGGGTGCCGATGCCCGCGGCCGCGAACCAGCCCGCCCACCAGGGATCGTTGGGCGCCAAACGTTCGGCGCGCAGCAGGTCGGCGGGCGTCGCGATATGGTTCGCACCAAGAAACACAGGCGAACAGATCGGGGTCACATGGCTGCGGAACAGAAAGTCGGTGCGCAGCCCCGGCCAGTGACCGTTGCCGGTGCGCAGCGCGACGTCGACACTGGTCGCGTCAAAATCGACGAGGTCGTTCGACATCAGCAACCGGACGGCAAGGTCGGGGTAGCGAAGCTGGAAGCGGCCGATCCGCGCGCTAAGCCAGGTGCCGCCGAGCGTGATCGCGGCGCTGATCGTCAGCACCTCCGCATCGTCGCTGCTGATCGCGGCGAAGGCGTCACCCATCGCGGCGAAAGCTCCGCTTATTGTCGGCAGCAGCCGCTGCCCGGTTTCGGAAAGGCGCACCCGTCCCTTCTCCCGCACGAACAGCGCACGGCCGAGCCGCTGCTCCAATTGGCGGATCTGATAGCTTATCGCGGCCTGCGTCATCCCGAGTTCCTCACCGGCGCGCGAGAAATTCTGCAGGCGTGCGGCCGCCTCGAAGGCACGAACGGCGGCAAGGGGCGGAAGTTTCGACATCGGCGATATATAAGCTCCACTTATGATATCCAGCAAAGCTTTTGTTGGCTTTGCCGTCTCGTCAGGCGCATTTGAAGGGGGCCAAGACAGGAGACAGGCCATGATGGAAGAGCATTTCATGCGCGGCTGGGTACACGGCCACGAACGGATGAGCGCCGATCTCGATCGCGCGATCAAATGGCTCGGCGCCAGGTTCCGCGCATTCGTGGACCTTGTCACCCCGATCCATGCGCCGGGCGAAGATTCCTATTTCGACTGCGCCGTCCCGGCGCGCCGCCTCGCGAAGCGGGCGGTGCCGGCGCGCGTCACGAAACGCCGCTGAGCGGCGCAGGCCTGCCGCCCCACCCCCCTTGCAACGGGGCGGCAGGCCGCAAATATCAGGGCGCGTCCCTGACGACACGAAAGCGCAGCGCCTGGACCGTCGCCGGCCGGGTCGGCGCCAGCAGCAACTGTCCGTCGAGCTTGCCCTTCGTGCACTTGAGGCGAAACGCCGTCGACATTGCGCCCGTCGGCGCCAACGGCTCGTCCGCAGGGCATTCGCCGACCTCCGCCTTCAATCGCGCGAATTCGGCCGTCCAATTCTCCGCCGAGCGGTCCATCAGGAAATTCATCGCCAACCTGCCCCGAAGAGGGCCCAGGTTCCCCGCCGCATAAGCCGCCTTCGACAAAGCATAGAGGTCCGCAACCGCCGGCGACACCGCCACGGCGCGAACCTCGAGCAACCCCGCCTTGTGCATCGCGACGGCCGTGTCCCACGCGGGCGCCGACGGCCCAGCATAGGTGCGGTTCGAGAGCGCGAAGACGCCGACGCCATGGTCGGGCATCAGCATCACATGGCTGCCATATCCCGGATAGCCCCCGCCATGCGCGAGGGTGAGGCCGAGGTCGCAGTCCTGCGCGACGCGCCAGCCCATGCCGTAAGCCGCGGCCTGCTTGCACGCGGCCGCGCCGGTCGACCCGATGCGGTTTGTGACCGCGACGAAATTGAGCCCCTGTGCAATCTCGCGCACCGTCGACCGCTTGACCGGCCCGCGATCGGGATCGTCGCGCGCGGGCCATGCCGAGAGCAGGAAGGCGACCCATTTCGCATAATCCCGCGCGCTGACCTGCAGCCCGCCCATGGCGTTGAACGCACCGTCGGCCATCTCGGGCTCGGCGGTCCAGCGCTCATTCTCCCAGCGATAGCCGAGCACATAGCGCGCTTTCGGGGCCTGCGGCGCGTCATAACCGCTGCTCGTCATGCCGAGCGGGGTCAGGATCGTCTGCCGGACATAGTCGGTGTACGCCATGCCCGACGCCTTCGACACGATCCGGCCGAGCAAGGCGTAGCCGAAGTTCGAATATTCATGTTGGCTCTGCGGTACGCGGCTGAACGGCACACCCGCCGCGATCATCTTGGTGAATTCGTCCTGGGGCAGCACCTGCTGGCGGTCGCCCCACGGGTCGTCGGTGACGAAACCGCCGACATGCTGGAGCAGATCGCGGATGCGGATGCGCGGACTGTCCTTGGTCGGATAGGTCCAGCCCTTCATCTCGGGGATATAGTCCTCGGCGAGATCGTCGAGCCGCAGCTTGCCGTCGTCGCGCAGCTTCAGGATCGACAGCGCGGTGAAGGCCTTGGTCAT
The DNA here is from genome assembly GCF_949769155.1 of Sphingopyxis sp. Geo48. Classification (NCBI taxonomy): domain Bacteria; kingdom Pseudomonadati; phylum Pseudomonadota; class Alphaproteobacteria; order Sphingomonadales; family Sphingopyxidaceae; genus Sphingopyxis; species Sphingopyxis sp. Geo48. The sequence continues at coordinate 7,058 of NZ_CATKPA010000007.1, forward strand.
CGAGGCGATACGGAACAGGCTGTCGGGGGTGACGGGCCGCTTGTCGTCGATATTCTGGACGCCGACGCCCTTCACATAGGCGAGCTTGCCGTCCTTCACGACGCCATAGACGAGGCCGGGGACGTGCTGGTCAGCCTGGAATTTCGCGAAGAGCGCATCGATTTCGGGAGCGAGCTGGTCGAGGGTCTTGGGCCCGCCTTCCTGCCCCGTGGCGGGAACCGCGCCCGCAAATATGAGAGCAAAAGCGAAGCCTGTTTCCCAGCGCATAGTCCCTCCCTGGCAAATCCCGGTCAGGCTAACAGCGGGTGAGACCGTCGACAATCATACTCCTTCGTCGCCCCGGACTTGATCCGGGGTCCATTGCCGCCAGCGCCGGAAAATGGATCCCGGAACAGGTCCGGGGTGACGAGCAATAAGGGAGCGCCCGTTACTCGACGAACGCCGCGTCGACGGTCACGCCGTCGTCGGTCCATGCCGGAACCGCCTGCGCGTTCATCGGCACCATGAACCGGACGGGCTTCTTGCCGGGCTCGGCCGGTTTCTCGATTTCGAGGATGTCGCCGGCACCGAAATTCTCGACCGCAGCGACATGGCCGATGGCGCTGCCATCGGTCGAGACGCACGGTAGGCCGACCAGATCGTGATGATAATATTCGCCCGGCCCGAGCGGCGGCAGCGCCGAGCGCGGCACGGTCAGCACCGTGCCGCGCAAGGCTTCGGCCGCGCTGCGGTCGCGCACTTCGGCAAAGATCGCGACCGCACCCTGGTTCGCGGGACGCACCGACTTGAGCGTCAGTTTCCGCCCGCCCGCGTCGAAAACGGAAAAGGCGCGGAGAGCCTCTGCGCCTTCGCCAAATAGCTTGAGTCGCACCTCGCCCCGCACCCCATGCGCGCCGGCGATGGCGGCGAGGGTGACGGGGCGGTTTGCGTCGGCCAAGGCTTAGCCTTCGGCCTTTTCTTCGCCGGCTTCTTCAGCGGGCGCTTCTTCGGCAGCCGGAGCTTCTTCGGCCGCAGCTTCTTCGGCCACCGGGCCGCCTTCGGCGACTTCCTCGGCAATCGCGGTCGCGTCGTCGGCGGTAGCGTCGGCCGGGACTTCTTCGGCGACGGCGTCGGCCACCGCTTCGGCGGTTTCTTCGCTCTTCACCGAACCGGTCGCATCCGATTCAGCGGCTTCGGGAGCAGCGGCTTCTTCGGCAACAACTTCGTCGGCAGCGACTTCTTCAGCGGCCGGCGCTTCGACTTCGGGTTCCGGCGCCGGAGCGGCGGCGGCAGCGGCTGCAGCTTCTTCGGCCTCAGCGATCTTCGCGGCCTTCTCTTCGGCGCGTTCCTTGGCCTTTTCGCCGGGTTCGGCCTTCTTCGGGTTGTTACGAGCGGCGCGTTCCTTGACGCCGGCGGCGTCGAGGAAGCGGGCAACGCGGTCGGTCGGCTGCGCACCGACGCTCAGCCAATGCGCGGCGCGCTCGGCGTCGAGCTTCACGCGCTCCGGATTGTCCTTGGCGAGCAGCGGGTTGTAGCTGCCGAGACGCTCGATGAAGCGGCCGTCGCGCGGGCTGCGCGAATCGGCGACGACGATCTTGTAATAGGGGCGCTTTTTCGAACCGCCGCGCGAAAGGCGAATGGAGGTAGCCATGATATTTTCCTTTACGTTCAAATAGTAGAGTTGGTCGAAATCATTTCTTCTTGTTGATCAGATTGGCGAGGTCGGGCGGGATCGCCCCGCCGCCGAGCCCGGGCAGCCCGCCGAGGCCACCGCCGCCGCCCATGCCGCCGCCACCCATGCCGGGGATGCCGCCGCCCTTGCCGAACAGCGCGCCGAGCCCTTTCAGGCCGCCCATCTTGCGGATCTTCTTCATTGCGGTGGACATTTCCTGATGCATCTTCAGCACCCGGTTCACCTGCTGCACCGTCGTCCCCGACCCGTTCGCGATGCGGATCTTGCGCTTCGCGGTGATGATCTCCGGCTTCGCACGTTCCTTGGGGGTCATCGAGCTCATGATCGCATCGAAGTGAATCAGCATCTTGTCGTTGGCGCCGCTCTCCGCCATCGCCGCCTGCGCCTTCTTGAGGCCGGGGATCATGCCGGCGAGCGCGCCGAGGCCGCCCATGCGGCGCATCTGGTTCAATTGTGTGCGAAGATCGTCGAGGTCGAACTGACCCTTCGCCATCTTCTTCGCCATCGCCTCGGCCTCTTCGGCCTGGATCGTCTCGGCGGCGCGTTCGACAAGGCTGACGACGTCGCCCATGCCGAGGATGCGGCCCGCGATACGCGAGGGCTGGAAGAGTTCGAGCCCGTCGAGCTTTTCGCCCGTGCCCGCGAACTTGATCGGCTTGCCGGTGACCGCGCGCATCGACAGCGCGGCACCGCCGCGCGCATCGCCGTCCATACGGGTGAGCACGACGCCGGTCAGCGGCACCTGATCGGTGAAGCGCTGCGCGACCTGTACCGCGTCCTGACCGGTCAGGCTGTCGACGACGAGTAGCGTCTCGGTCGGGTTCGCCGTGCGCGACACCGCCTGCATCTCGTCCATCAACTGCTGGTCGACGTGGAGGCGGCCCGCGGTGTCGAGCATCAGGACATCATAGCCCTGCAGCTTCGCCGCCTGCAGCGCGCGCCGGGCGATCTCGACCGGCTGCTGGCCGGCGACGATCGGGAGCGTCGCGACGTCGATCTGGCTGCCGAGGACGGCGAGCTGTTCCTGCGCGGCGGGGCGGTTGACGTCGAGCGACGCCATCAACACCTTCTTGCGCTCCTTGTCCTTCAACCGCTTGGCGATCTTCGCGGTCGTCGTCGTCTTGCCCGAGCCCTGAAGGCCGACCATCATGATGACGGCGGGCGGGGTGACGGCGATTTCGAGCTCGGCGGTTTCGGAGCCGAGCATTTCGGTCAGCGCGTCGCTGACGATCTTGACCACCTGCTGCCCCGGGGTCACCGAGCGGAGGACATTCTGGCCGATCGCGAGGTCTGTGACCTGATCGACGAAGCTGCGCACGACGGGCAGCGCGACGTCGGCTTCGAGCAGGGCGATTCGCACTTCGCGCATCGCCGCGCGCACGTCGGCCTCGGTCAGCGCGCCGCGACCGCGGAGCTTTCCGAAAACATCGCCAAGCCGATTGCTCAGACTGTCGAACATGCGCCTAAAAAACCCTTTCTGACGACCGCAACGCAAAACACGCCGGTGAGCGAAACCTCGCCAACCAGCGGTATCCGTGGACAGTGTTTTCCGTCGCGGATGTCATATCTGCCCGTCCGCAAGATGCGTCCGAACGGGGCGCCATTACGCAAAACGGCGGCAAAAGGCAAGCACGGCGTCGGTTCGCACTTAACGCAAATTTCACCGCTCGCCGCCACTATGGCTGCGATGGGTGGGAATAGTTACATGACAGCAGAACCGAAAGCGCGCGACCGCAGCGAGGACGCGCGGCGCGACATGTTCGCCGGGGGGATCGTCGTGGCCGCGATCCTGCTGTTCGTCGGCACCGGCGGCAGCGTGATGCAGTCGATCGTGCAGACGATCATCGGCCTCGGTGGGGGGCCCGACAAGGTGCTTGCCGCCGCGATGATCCTGAATATCGCGCTGATCCTCTTCGGCTGGCGCCGCTACGAGGACCTGAACCGCGAGATCCGCGAACGCACCGAGGCGGAACAGCGCGCGCGCTACCTCGCCGACACCGATCCGCTCACCGGCTTCCTCAACCGCCGTGCCCTGCTCGCGCAGGGGCAGCGGATGATCGCGGAAGCGACTGGCGAGCGTCGCTACGTCGCGCTGTTCCTGCTCGACCTCGACCATTTCAAGACCGTCAACGACATCCACGGCCACGCCGCCGGCGACCGCGTGCTGCAGGTTGCCGCAGAGCGCATCAACGAAATCCTGCCCCCGACCGCTACCAAGGCGCGGCTCGGCGGCGACGAGTTCGTCGCGATGCTCCCCTTCGAGCCCGTCGCGCGCGCCGAGATCGACGCACTGGCCGCGGCGCTGGTCACCGCGCTGGAAGATTCGGTCGCGCACGATTCGCAGCAGATCCGGATCGGCGCGTCGCTTGGCATCGCGCTCGCGACCGACGCCAGCATCACGATGGAAACGATGGTCCGCCAGGCCGACATCGCCATGTATCACTGCAAGGACGAGGGGCGGAACCGCCACTGCTGGTTCCAGGCGGGCATGGAAATGGCGGTGCAGATCCGCAACCAGATCGAAACCGGCATTCGCGACGGCATGCCGCGCGGCGAATTCATCCCCTATTTCGAACCGCAGGTCGACATCGCCAGCGGCCGCCTGCTCGGCTTCGAGATGCTGATGCGCTGGGAATCGCCCGAATATGGCCTGATCCCGCCCGAACGCTTCATCCCGGTCGCCGAGGAAAGCGGATTGATCGGCGAATTGTCGCTGCGCGTCGTCCGCGACGCGATGGAGATCGCCAAGAGCTGGGATCCGTCGATCGTGCTTGCGGTCAACATTTCACCGCAGCAGCTGAAAGACCCCTGGTTCAGCCAGAAGCTTACCAAGCTGCTCGTCGAGACGGGCTTCCCAGCGAACCAGCTCGAGGTCGAGATCACCGAAAGCTCGCTGTTCGAAAACCTCCCGCTCGTCCGCTCGATCGTCACCAGCCTCAAGAATCAGGGCGTCTCGCTCAGCCTCGACGATTTCGGCACCGGCTACAGCTCGCTCTCGCATCTCCGTGCATTGCCGTTCGACCGGATCAAGATCGACCGCAGCTTCATCGCGGCGATGCGCGGCAGCCCCGACGCGCAGGCGATCGTCGTCGCGATCGTCCGCCTCGGCGAAAGCCTCGCGATGCCGATCACCGCCGAGGGTGTCGAAGACGAAGCGACCGCGATCGAACTCACCCGGCTCGGCTGTTCGAAGGGCCAGGGCTGGTACTATGGCCGCGCGGCATCCGCCGCGGACACGGCGCGCCTGCTCGCCGACCGCGGCCTGCTGCGCGAGAGCGCCCGGCCGCTGCCTCCCCCGCCTGCCGGCGACGAGGAACCGCTCCGCAAGACGGCGTGACGCACCCAGGTCGCTAGACTTCCCGCCCCCGCGCCCTTACATGCGCGGCTATGGCTGACCGCTTCACCAAGATGCATGGGCTGGGCAACGACTTCGTGGTCATCGACGCGCGCGAGCGTCCCATCGAGATGACCCCGGCGCGCGCCCATGCGATCGCCGACCGCAGCTTCGGCATCGGGTGCGACCAGCTTATCCTGCTCGAACCCTCGACAAGCGCCGATGTGAAGATGCGCATCTTCAATGCCGACGGCAGCGAGGTCGAGGCGTGCGGCAATGCGACGCGCTGTGTCGCCACGCTGCTCGGCGAACCATCGGTGATCGAGACGCTGGGCGGGATGCTGCGCGTCACCCCAGCCGACGGCGGTGCCGAGGTGGTGCTGGGCGAACCGGTGTTCGACTGGGAGCATATCCCGCTCGCGATGCCGATGGACACGCGCGACATGCCCGTCGCCTGGGACGAGCTCGAACATGGCGCCGCGGTCAATGTCGGCAATCCGCACATCATTTTCTTCGTGCCCGAGGCCGATGCGATCGCGCTCGACGAACTCGGCCCGCGGATCGAGACCGATCCGCTGTTCCCCGAGCGCGTCAACGTCAATGTCGCGAGCCTCGACGGCGAGAACCAGCTCCAGCTCCGCGTCTGGGAGCGCGGCGTGGGCCTGACGCAGGCGTGCGGCACCGGGGCGTGCGCGACCGCAGTTGCGGCGATCCGCGCCGGGCTCGTCAAATCGCCCGTCACCGTGTCGCTGCCCGGCGGCGACCTGATCATCCGCTGGGCGCCCGGCGAGCCGATCGTGATGAGCGGCGCCGCGACGCGCGTCTATGACGGCGAGACCGACTGGACGCGCTTCGGATGACGATTGCGCTCGCCGACCGCGTCGAGGTCGTCAATTTCGGTTGCCGGCTCAACATCGCCGAGGGCGAGGCGGTACGCGCCGCGGCCAAGGCGGCGGGCGCGCGCGACACGATCGTCTTCAACAGCTGCGCCGTCACCGACGAAGCGGTGCGGCAGGCGCGGCAGGCGGTGCGGCGCGCGCTGCGCGACCGGCCGGGGGCCGAGGTCGTGGTGACGGGATGCGCGGCGGAGCTGGAGCGCGATGCGTTTGCCGCGATGGGCGCGCGGGTGGTGAGCAACGATGCGAAGGGGCTGACCGAGAGTTATCAATCCACCGTGTCCCCGCGAAGGCGGGCATCCATCTCCGGTGGGCTCCAATTCGAACCGGCAGGTGATGGGCCCCTGCCTTCGCAGGGGCACGGTGCACCCTACACCCCCGCCCTCTCAGGGTCCGATCACGCGCGCGCCTTCCTTGGCGTGCAGACGGGGTGCTCGCACAGTTGCACCTTCTGCGCGACCGTGCTCGCGCGCGGCACCGCCCGCTCGGCAACAACCGAAGCGGTGCTCGACGCCGCCCGCACGGCGATCGATCGCGGCCAGCGCGAGATCATCCTCACCGGGGTCGATCTTGCAAGCTATGGCGACGACAGCGGCACCAGCCTCGCGGCGCTGGTCGAAGCGTTGCTGATGCTGCCCGTCGAACGCCTGCGCCTCTCGTCGCTCGACCCGAACCGCATCGACGATGCGCTGTTCGCGCTACTGACCGGGGAGGTGCGCGTGATGCCGCACGTCCATCTGTCGCTGCAGGCGGGCGACGACATGGTGCTGACCCGCATGAAGCGCCGCCACCGCCGCGCCGACGCGGTGCGCCTGACCGAACGGCTGAGGGCCGCCCGCCCCGACATCGCGATCGGCGCCGACCTGATCGCCGGATTCCCCACTGAGGATGACACCATGTTCGCCCATTCGATGGCCCTGATCGACGATTGCGACATCGTCTTCGGCCACATCTTTCCGTACAGCCCGCGCGCCGGCACCCCCGCCGCGCGGATGCCGCAGGTCGGCCGCAGCATCGCCCGCGAGCGTGCGGCCAAGCTCCGCGAAGCCAACGCGCGCCGCCGCGCCGCCTGGCTCGACGCACAGGTCGGACGCACCGCGTCGATGCTCGTCGAGCGCGACGGGCTGACCGGCCATGCCGAAAATTTCGCAGCGCTGACGCTGGCGACGCCCGCCGAACCCGGCAGCATCCTGCCGGTTCGCCTGACCGCGCGCGAGGGCGACAGGATGCTCGCGGCATGAGCGGCCTCAGCTGGAGCGAACGCCTTCTCGGCGGCCTCAAGCGCACGTCGGAGCGGCTCGGCGAGAATCTGTCGGGGCTCACCGGCAAGTCGCGACTCGACGACGACGATCTCGACCGGATCGAGGATGCGCTGATCACCGCAGACCTCGGCCCGAACATGGCCGCGCGCATCCGTGACCGCCTGTCCGAACGCCGCGACGTCGCCGCGAACGGCACCGACGAGTTGCGCAAGGTGGTAGCGGAAGAGATCGCCGCCGTGCTGCGCCCCGTCGCCGAACCGCTCGAAATCGACGCCTTCCCGCGCCCGCAGGTCATATTGGTGATCGGTGTCAACGGATCGGGCAAGACCACCACCATCGCCAAGCTCGCGCACCTGTTCCAGGAACAGGATTATGGCGTCATGCTCGTCGCTGGCGACACCTTCCGCGCCGCCGCGATCGGCCAGCTCAAAGTCTGGGCCGAACGGCTCGGCGTGCCGATCATGGCCGGGCCCGAAGGCGGCGACAGCGCGGGGATCGTGTTCGACGCGGTGAAGCAGGCGACCGCGACCGGCATCGACGTGCTGATCGTCGACACCGCCGGGCGGCTCCAGAACAAGCGCGAACTGATGGACGAGCTGGCCAAGATCAAGCGCGTCCTCGGCCGTCTGAACCCCGCCGCGCCGCACGACGTCGTGCTCGTCCTCGACGCGACGACCGGGCAGAATGCGTTGTCGCAGATCGACGTGTTCCGCGAGGTCGCGGGGGTCACCGGGCTCGTGATGACCAAGCTCGACGGCACCGCGCGCGGCGGCGTTCTTGTCGCTGCGGCAGAACGCCACGGCCTCCCCATCCACGCGATCGGCATCGGCGAGACGATCGACGATCTTCGCCCCTTCGACGCCGACGAGATCGCGGGCATCATTGCCGGAAACATCAGATGAGCGACCAACTCCCGACTGGCCCCGAGCCGATCCCCGCGCCGCCGCCCGCCAAGCATGGCTGGCTCAACTTCGCGATCGATTTCGGGCCGCTGCTCGTCTTCTTCCTGACCTATAAATTCTCCTCCGGCGGCACCGGCGCGTTCGCCGCGACCACCGGCGCGATCAAGGGCACCGTCGCCTTCATGGCGGCGATCATCGTCGCGATGATCGTCTCGAAGTGGAAGCTCGGGCGCATTTCCCCGATGCTGTGGATGTCGAGCATCCTCGTCCTAGGCTTCGGCGCGCTGACCATCTGGTTCCACGACGAGCGCTTCATCGTGATGAAGCCGACGATCATCTACGCCGCCTTCGCGGTGCTGCTGCTCGGCGGCTGGCTCCTCAAGAAGCCGATGCTCAAATATCTGCTGCAATCGGCGCTCGAGGGGGTGACCGAACGGGGCTGGCTGCTGCTGTCGCGCAACTGGGGCCTGTTCTTCGCCGCGCTCGGCGTCGCCAACCATGTGATGTACGAACTCATCCAGGCGAAGCAGATGAGCTTCGACCTCTGGCTGACGATCAAGGTCTGGGGCGTCACCGCCCTCTCCTTTCTCTTCACGCTGACGCAGGTGCCGGTGATGCTGAAGCACGGCCTTGCGGTTACCGAGGGCGCCGACAAGCAAGCTTGAGCCCGCCGCCACTCGCTGGCATATCCCCCTTCACGCTTCCGGGTCGCGCGGAGGCGAAACAGATGGAGGGGGACTATCATGGACAAATTTTTCGGTAATCTGCACGCCGTACTCGGCGCAGGCCTCGTACTTGCGATCATCCTGATGCTCGGTCTCAACGGCCAGAATTTCGAGGACGGGATCGCCGCGGGCAACGCGATCCTGCGCTGGCTGCACACCTTCTTCGGCATATTGTGGATCGGGCTGCTCTATTATTTCAACTTCGTGCAGATCCCGACGATGCCCAAGATCCCGGCCGAACTGAAACCCGCGGTGGGCAAGCATATCGCCCCGGCGGCGCTTTTCTGGTTCCGTTGGGCAGCACTGATCACGGTGCTGTTGGGACTCGCCATCGCTTTCCACGCCAAATATGCAATCCCGGCGCTGAGCTTCCAGGATCCGTACAAGCTGATCGGCGTGGGCATGTGGCTGGGCCTGATCATGGCGTTCAACGTCTGGTTCGTGATCTGGCCGAACCAGAAGAAGGCGCTCGGCATCGTCGAGGCGGACGATGCGACCAAGGCGGCCTCGGCCAAGACCGCGATGATCTTTTCGCGGACCAACACTTTGCTGTCGATCCCGATGCTCTATGCGATGGTGAACGCCAACTTGGGCTGATTTGAAAATCCTCCCTGTCGCGCAGCGATGGGGAGGTGGCAGCCCCCTTCGACTGCCTGCCTGCGGCAGTCGCTCAGGATAAACTGCGCCTTCGGCGCAGGGCTGACGGAGGGGCGATGGCGTACCGTCGCGGCCCCTCCACCATCCGCTTCGCGGACGGTCCCCCTCCCCATAGCTTCGCCACGGGGAGGATTTACTTACCCTTCCACCGCCACCTTGTGCATGCGGCCGTTGTGCACATAGTGCGCGACGCCCATCTGCATCCCTGCGGCCTGTGCATCGTCGATATCGCGCACACGCCGCGCGGGCGATCCGGCCCAGAGCTCGCGGCCGGGAATCTCCTTGTGCTCGGTGAGCAACGCGCCCGCCGCAAGCATCGCGTCGCTGCCGATCACGCAGCCGTTCATCACCGTCGCCTTGAGCCCGACGAAGGCGCGATCCGCCAATGTGCAGCCATGCACCATCGCCAGATGGCCGATCAGCACATCCTCGCCGATGATCGTGGGGTACCCATCGGGGCGGTGCGGCATCGGGCCGTCGCAGTGGACGACGCTGCCGTCCTGGATATTCGAGCGCGCACCGACGACAATCCGGCTGACATCGGCGCGCAGCACGCAATTGTACCAGATGCTGACGTCGGGGCCGATCGTCACGTCGCCGATGATCCGGCATCCCGGCGCGATGAAGGCGCTGGGGTCGATCTGCGGCGCCTTGCCGTTCACGGCGATGATGCTGACGTCTTTATAGGTCATTCGCGCCTTCCGATAAGATGGCCCCACAGCAGGACCGGCAGGGTCGAGGCATAATCGTCGGTCCAGCGCTGGAAGCCTGCCCGCCGTTCGAGCGGCACCCACACGCCGTCGGCCTCGGCCTTTTCGCGCGGCTTCAGCCCGCCCGTCAACTGCTGCAACCGCGCAGATGTTGCGGTCAGCGCGACCCAGTTCGATCCGGTCAAGGCGCCGATGTCATCGCGACCACTGAGTTCGTCGGGCCGCGTGTCCATACGGATCGCCGCGGACCAGCCGCGCGCCCGCGCCTCGGTCGACAGCACCGGCTCGAGCTCAAAGAAGCGGTTCGAGATGTGGATCAGCAGCACCCCGCCCGGCTTCAGCGCGCGCGCATAGATGCCGATCGCCTCGGCGGTCAGCAGGTGCAGCGGGATCGCATCGGAAGAAAAGGCGTCGATCACCAATATGTCGAACTGCGCCGGCGGCAGCTTCGCGATCTGGAGCCGCGCGTCGCCGATCACGATCGGCACGTCGGGGGCGCATTCGCTGATGAAGGTGAATTTGGACGGGTCGCGCGCGATCTTCGCCATCGCCGGGTCGATCTCGAAGATCGTCCAGCGCTGGCCGGGCTTGCGATAGCAGGACAGCGTCCCGGCACCGAGGCCGACGAGGCCGACCGATGCCGTCGGGCCCGCCAGTTCCTCCGCCCGGTCGAGCGTCAGGCCGACCCCCGACTGGTGGCCGTAATAGGTCGTCGGTTCGAGCTGGTGGGGGGCGTCGGTACGCTGCAGCCCGTGGAGCGTCGTGCCGTGCGCCAACCGGCGCTGATGTTCGGCGGGATAATCGGTGACGGTGTAGACGCCGAAATAGCTGCGCACGCGATTGCCGGTAAAGCTTTCCTGCAGCGTGCCCCAGCCGCCGACCCCCAGCATCAGCATCGCGAGCGACAGGACGAAGGCCCATCGCCAGCCGATCACGAGCAGCCCGATGACGAAGAGCAGGATCCCCCACATCGCAACCTCGCCCTCGATCCGGCCGAGCCACAAATGTACCATCTTCCAGCAGGCGAAGGCGGCGACCCCCATAAGCGCGGCGACGATCGTCCGCGCGGTCGCGGGAGACAGCTTCGCCCATTTGTCCCAAGGGAACAAGGCCGGCAGCGGCAGCAGCATGGCGGCGGCGAGGACGAGCAACGGATGCTCATAGACCCAGTCGAACAGCAGCGGCGCGAACAGCGCCGCGAACAAGCCGCCAAGCACGCCGCCCGCCGACATGACGAGATAGAAGAGCGTCAGGTGCTGCGTTGCGGGGCGCAGATGATAGAGATAGCCGTGCAGCGCGACCGCGACGATGAACTGCATCGCGAGCGCCGCGAGCGCGACGAGCATCGTACCCCCGCTGGTGCTGAGCAACGCCAACCCGCCGACCGACAGCAGGACCGCGGGCGCGATCGTCGTGAAAACCTGCGTCAGGCGCTCAGCGGTCGAGAAGGCGATGACGAAGCTCAACAGGTAGAGACCGAGCGGCAGCACCCAGAGCAGCGGCATCGCGACGATGTCGGTGGTGAGATGCGTCGTCGTCGACAGCATCAGCCCCGACGGCACCGCCGCGAGCAGCAGCCAGTGGATCTGGCGGCGCAGCGTCGGGCGCGATTCGCCAGCAGCGACGCTTTCGGTCTCGTGGACCGCCTCGCCGCGCCAGCGCGCCGCGCCGCTTGCCGCGACGAGCAGCACCAGCACGCCATAGCCCGCAGTCCACAGCCAGCTCTGCGTCGCCAGCGGCATAGAGGGCTCGACCAGCGCCGGATAGCTGATCAGCCCCGCAAAGCTGCCGAGGTTCGACGCCGCATAGAGATAATAGGGATCGCCCGCGCGCGCGTCGGCGGCGAACCAGCGCTGCATCAGCGGCGCCTGCGCCGACACCGCGAAGAAGACGGGACCGATCGAGGCGAGCAGGAGCAGCGGAACCCAAAGCGCCTCCTGCCCCGGCGCGGGCGGCGCAAGGCTCGCAATGCCGATCGGCAGCCACAGCGCCGCGACGAGGAGCAGCGCGACATGGATCGTCGCCTGCCGCCGGACCGCAAAACGGCCGAGCCAGTGCGCATAGGCATAGCCGCCGAGCAGCAGCGCCTGATAGACGAGCATCGCGCTGTTCCACACTGCGGGCGCGCCGCCGAGCTTGGGCAGCACCATGCGCGCGACCATCGGCTGGACCTGAAAGAGCAGGAAACTGCCGACGAGGATCGTCAGCACGAACAGCCAGCGGCGCGGGCTCGATGCTTCGCGGTTCGTCATGCTGCGGCCTTGGTCCTCGCTATCGAATAGGTGACATGCCGGCGCAGCGGATCGCCCTCCGCCAGCTTTGGATGATCGAAATCCAGCCCCGCCCGATAGGCCATGCCGAGCCGCTCCATCACCGCGCGGCTACGCCCATTGCCTTCCCAGGTGATCGCCCAGAGGTCGTCGTCGTCGGGAAGATGCGCCAGCGCCCAGTCCGCCGCGCCGCGCGCCGCCTCGCTCGCATAGCCCGCACCCCAGGCGTCGCGCGCGAGCCGCCAGCCGAGTTCGGCCTTGCCCGCGACCGGGCCTGCGCTGCCCCGTATCACCCCGCACCAGCCGATCAGCCGCGCGTCCTCCTTGCGTTCGAGCGCCCAAAAGGTGTGACCATGCTCCGCCTCGATCGCGCGGACCCGCCCGATCAGCGCCGCCGTCTCGTCCATGTCGAGCGGCGGGCCGAGCGTCGCCATCACATCGGGATCGCTGCAAATCTGCTGGAACGGCGCGATGTCCTCGTCGCGCCACGACCGCATGATCAGTCGCGCGGTCTCGATCATGCGCCGAGCAGCCGCGCGGCGTGCAGGGCGTGATAGGTCAGCACCCCCGACGCGCCCGCGCGGCGGAAGGCAAGCAGGGTTTCGAGCACCAGCGCATCGCGATCACCCGCGCCCGCCGCGGCGGCCGCCTCGATCATCGCATATTCGCCCGACACCTGATAGGCATAGACCGGCACGGCGAAATGCTCCTTCACCGCGCGCACTACGTCGAGATACGGCAGGCCGGGCTTCACCATCACGCTGTCGGCACCCTCGGCGAGATCCTGCTCGACCTCTCGCAGCGCCTCCTCAACGTTCGCCGGGTCCATCTGGTAGGTCTTCTTGTCGCCCTTGAGGAGCCCGCGCGAGCCGACCGCATCGCGGAACGGGCCATAGAAGGCCGAGGCATATTTGGCGGCATAGCTCATGATCTGGACATGACCGAAACCGTCGGTCTCCAGCGCTTCGCGGATCGCGCCGACGCGGCCGTCCATCATGTCCGACGGCGCGATGATGTCGGCGCCCGCGCGCGCCTGATTCAGCGCCTGCCCGACCAGCACCTCGACCGTCTCGTCGTTGAGGACATAGCCGGTGTCGCCGATCAGCCCGTCCTGACCGTGGCTGGTATAGGGGTCGAGCGCGACGTCGGTGAGCACGCCGATGTCGTCGCCCAGCGCCTGCTTGATCGCGGCGGTCGCTCGGCACATCAGATTGTCGGGGTTGAGCGCTTCGGCGCCGTCCTCGCTCCGCAGCGCGGGCTCGGTGTAGGGGAACAGCGCAAGGCACGGGATGCCGGCGGCGGCGGCTTCCTTCGCGCGGTCGACGATCCGGTCGACCGACCAGCGCGACACGCCCGGCAGGCTCGCGATCGGCTCCTCGGCGCCGTCGCCGGGACAGACGAAGAGCGGCCAGATCAGGTTCGACGGCGTCAGGCGATGCTCGCGCACCATCGCCCGGCTCCAGCCGGTGCGGCGCGTGCGGCGGAGACGCAGGTCGGGAAAGGGGGCATGAGTCATGCCGCGTGCATAGCGGCGCCGAGCCCGAGGGCAAATGGATATTGGTGCGCGCGGGGCGCGGTCAGATGCCGCCGCCGACCCGCTTCTCTGCGACGTCGGCGAGCGAACCGAGCTTGGGGCCGTCGGCAGGCTTCGCCACGACCGCCGACATCGCGGCGCCCGGCGCGACCGAGGTGAGCTGGCGGATGCGCGCGCGGAAGTCGGCGAGCGCCTTGCCCTCGAGCTGTGCGCGCGTCACGAACGCGACCGACATCGGATTGACCGGGACGCCGTTGCGATAGACCTCGTAATGGAGGTGCGGACCCGTCGACAGGCCGCTCGACCCGATATAGCCGATCACCTGCCCGCGCGAGACATGCTGGCCCGGACGCACCGCGATACGGCTCATATGGCCATAGCCGGTGCCGAGCCCGCCGCCATGGCTGAGCTTGACATAATTGCCGAAGCCACCCGTGCGGCCGGCGATCGACACGAAGCCGTCGCTGACGGCATAGATGGGGGCGCCATAGCCGCCGCCGAAATCGACACCGCTGTGCATCCGGCGATAGCCGAGGATCGGGTGGCGCCGCATCCCGAAGGTCGAGGTCACGCGCCCGTTGGTCGGGCGGACCATGCCGCCGCGCTGTGCGCCGACGCCCGACGCCTCGAACCATTGCGTGCGGCCGTCGACAGTCCATTCGATCATCGACAGCTTCGCCTTGCCGCCGCGGACGAGACCCGCGTAGAGCAGCTTGCCCGTCTCGCTCTCGCCCGTTTCGGCGCGGCGATGGTCGACGATGATGTCGAACTGGTCGCTCGACCTTATGTCGCTGCCGACCGAAATCTGGCGGCCGATGACGCGGAGGTACGACTGGATCACTTCGGGCGACGCGCCTGCGGCGCGCGCCGAGCGATAGAGGCTGCCGCCGACGGTGCCGCGGATGCGCAGCGGGGTCGCATCGACCGCGATCGGGATGCGGCGCATGACGAGGCGGCCGCCCTCCCGCTCGATCTCGATCCGGAGGTCGAAGCGGGCGCGCATCGCGAGCGCATCGACCGGGCGCGGCATGGTGCGCGCGGCGCGGCGACCGAGGATCAGGTCGACGCGCGTGCCCGGCGCGATGTCGGCAAGCGGAACCGCGCCCGATACCTGCGCGGCGATCGCCTGCGCGTCGCCGCTGCCGACACCCGAGCGTTCGAGCACGCGGGCGAAGCTGTCGCCCGCACCCAGGGTTGCGGTCAATTCGATCTGCGGGCGTTCGGGGGTCTGGGCGAGCGGGCGAACGGCGTCGGTCGCCGCCATGTGGCGGCCGGTGTCGCCGCCGAATGCCAGCGGCACGATCATCTGCGCGCGGGCTTCGTTAAAATCGGCGGCGTCGAGCGCAGGCGCGCGCACCGACAGCGGCTTGACGCCGGGGAAGGTCGAAATGGCCGCGCCGCACAGCAGGGTCAGCGTCGCGAGGCCGCGCCACCAATCCTGCGAACCGATATCGGCGCCGAGATCGGGAACAAGGTCGAGATGCGCCAGCCGGTCGCGCCACGACAGCGGTTCGGGATCGGCGCGCACGGGGCGAAACGGAATCGCCTGTGCCATCGACAGCACGGCCGTATTGCCGGATATACCCGCAATGGGCTCGTGACCCGATATGGGTTCGTGGCGCTGGAACAAAAAATGCAACCCCCGCTCGACGGGCCTCCCTTTGACCCGGCCGCCGAATGATCTTTTCGGCCCGCTTTCTGTAAAGAAAGGTCGTTAAAGTCAATTTAATGGCTGGGTATCGCGGGAGTCCTGCGGTGGGCCGTGGCGGCGGCGCGATGCGGTGTGTCATGCACGGAAAAATGCGCGCTCGCCTGCACCGTCCGACGATCGGCTGTTGCGCGGCGGGCGCGAGCGTGTCAGCGTGGTGCCAACGACAATGACGTCCTTCTCTTCCACTCCGGTCAAGGCTGTCCTTGGCCCCACCAACACCGGCAAAACCCATTTGGCGGTCGAGCGCCTGACCGCCCATGCGAGCGGCATGATCGGCTTCCCGCTGCGCTTGCTGGCGCGCGAGGTTTACGACCGCGTCGTCGCGATCAAGGGCGCGGCCGAGGTTGCGCTGGTGACGGGCGAGGAGCGCATCATGCCGCCGGGCGCGCGCTACCTGCTCGGGACGATGGAGGCGTTGCCGGTCGACCGCGACGTCGCCTTCGTCGGCATCGACGAGGTCCAGCTCGGCGCGGATCCCGAGCGCGGCCATGTCTTCACCGACCGCCTTCTGCGGGCACGCGGGCGCGAGGAGACGATGATCCTCGGCTCGGCGACGACCAGGGGTCTGGTCCGCAGCCTCGTTCCCGAGGCCGAAATCGTCACCCGCCCCCGCTTCTCGACCCTGAGCTACGCCGGACCATCGAAGCTGTCGCGGCTGCCGAAGCGCTCGGCGATCGTCGCCTTCTCGGCCGAGGAGGTTTACGCGATCGCCGAAATGCTCCGCCGCTTCTCGGGCGGTGCGGCGGTCGTGATGGGCGCGCTCAGCCCCAAGACGCGCAACGCGCAGGTCGCGATGTTCGAGGCGGGCGAGGTCGACTATCTTGTCGCGACCGACGCGATCGGCATGGGGCTCAACCTCGACGTCCAGCATGTCGCGTTCGCGAGCCTGCAGAAATTCGACGGACGCCGCCTCCGCCGCCTGACGATTTCCGAAATGGCGCAGATCGCGGGGCGCGCGGGTCGCCACCAGCAGGACGGCAGCTTCGGCACCGTCGGCCTGCCGCAGGGCGGCTTCACGCCCGAGGAAATCATGGCGATCGAGGGACATCATTTCCCGCCGCTCGCCAGCCTGTTCTGGCGCAACCCGACCCCGCGCTACGACACGCTCGACGTGCTGCTCGCCGATCTGGCACAGCCGCCGGGGCAGCCGACATTGCGCCCCGCGCCCGAGGCGGTCGACATCGCGGTCCTGAAACATCTCGCCGGCGACATGGAAGTGCGGATGCGCGGGAACGAGCCCGAAGCGGTCGCGCGCCTGTGGGACGTCTGCGGCCTCCCCGATTTCGAGCAATTGGGTGCCGAACATCACAGCCGTACCGTGCTGAGGCTATGGCAATGGCGGACGAGCGGCGATGGGATGATCGATCCCGACTGGTTCGCCAAACGCCTCGCGCGGCTCGACGACACCGACGGCGACATCGACCAGCTCGCGAGCCGCATCGCCGCGGTCCGCACGCTCTGTTTCATCGCGCAGCGCGGCGACTGGATCGCGGGCGGCGCCGGATGGACCGAGCGGACGCAGGACCTCGAATCGCGCCTCTCCGACGCGCTCCACGCCGCGCTCGCGCAGCGTTTCGTCGACCGCCGCCTCGCGCTGCTGATCCGCGACGCGGGGCAGCGTCACGCCTCGCTTCCCGTCGCGGTCGCCGTCGACGGCACCGTCGCGGTCGATGGCGAGCCGATCGGCACGCTCAAGGGCTTTTCGTTCAAGGTCGATGCGCGGGCGCGGGCAAGCGACCACCGCCTGCTCCTTGCTGCGGCGGAAAAGCATCTGCGCAGCGAACTCGCGCGCCGCGCCGCGACCTTGGCCGCAGGCGAGGATAATGCGCTGTCGCTCGTCAGCGAAGCCGGCACCGCGCCGCGCCTCGCCTGGCACGGACACATCGTCGCGACGCTCGCGCGCGGGCCGACGCTCGTCCAGCCCGCGATCCAGATCGACGCATCGCTGCGCCGCCTCGAGCCGCAGCAGGTTCAGGCGATCTCGGAGCGGTTGCAGATTTTCGTCGCGCAGCAGCTTGCGCGCCACGCAGGGCCGCTCGCCACGATGGGAGAAGCGGCGGGCGACCTCTTCACCCCGCCGCGCGTCCGCGCGCTGCTCGCCGCGCTCGTCGATGGCGGCGGCACCGTCCCGCGCGCCTCGGTCGAAGCGCAGCTCGAGGCGATGAGCGCCGAAGAGCGGCCGCAGCTCCGCAAGCTCGGCCTGACCATCGGCTCGCTCGACATCTTCCACCACCAGCTTCTGAAGCCCGAGGCGGTGCGCTGGCGCGCCGCGCTGCTCGCCGCGCAGCAGGGCGAGAGCGTGCCCGCGCTGCCGCCGCAGGGCGCGGTGCTGCAAAAGACCGGCAGCCACACCGGGCTGCGCATCGCCGGCTTCCGCCGCTGCGCCGCGGGCTGGCTGCGCATCGACATGGCCGAGCGGCTCGCGCGTCAGGCGCACGCCGCGCGCATCCAGGCGGCGGCGATCCCCGGCAAGGCGCGTGCGGGCGACGACGACCGTCATGACGCGCATCACGCCGACGACGGCCATGACGCCACCGCCGCCTCGCCGCCGGGGTTCGCGATCGACCCCGCGCTCGCCACCTCGCTAGGCCTCGACGAGGAGACGCGCCGCGCCCTGCTGCAAAGCTTCGGCTTCCGCACCGTCGGCGACCCGGCGCTGCAACGCTGGCGCTGGGCGGGGCTCAAGCATCCCGACAAGCGCCAGCGCCGCAAGCATGGCAAGGGGCAGCCGCACGAAAACACCCCCGCCGCCAAGGGCAAGGCAGAGCGCTCGCACGCCAAGCAGGCCAGCGGCCGGCGACCGAAGCATGGCCAGAAGCCCGGCCAGAAGCATGGAATCCCGGCCCCCGCCAACGCCGCGCCGCGCTCGCCGCGCCCCGACCGCCCGCAACGGCGCGGCCCGTCGCCCCACAGCCCGTTCGCGGGCCTCGCCGCGCTGCTCGCCGACGTGCGCAAGGATTGACGGCGCGCCGATGGCCAGTCCCGGCGCCGCAGGAAGCATCCGGCTCGACAAGCTGCTCTGGTACCTGCGTTTTGCGCGCTCGCGCAGCATCGCGCAGGCGATGGTGGCCGCGGGACATATCCGCCTCGACGGCCGCCGTATCACCCGCCCCTCGGCCGCGGCCCATGCCGGTGCAACGCTGGTGCTGCCCGTCGGCGAGCGCATCGAGGTGATCCGCCTCCTCACCCTCCCCGGGCGCCGCGGCCCCGCGCCCGAAGCGCAGGCCTGCTATATCCGGCTCGATGCCGGAGCACCCGTCGCCTCCATCTGAGCTATCGGCGGCGAAGGAAAAGCTGTCGTCCGAAACCGTCGCCGCTGGCCTACAGAATGAGAGTGATTCGCAACTGACGCTTTGCGTTGACGCGCCGCGTTCGCGCGGCATAGAGGCGGGTCGAACGATCATCCGGACGGCAAGGGTGCCGCCGGCCAAGGGAGCAAAAGCCCATGACCTATGTTGTGACGGACGCCTGCATCCGGTGCAAATATATGGACTGCGTCGAGGTCTGCCCCGTCGACTGTTTCTATGAGGGCGAGAATATGCTCGTCATCAATCCGAACGAGTGCATCGACTGCGGCGTGTGCGAACCCGAATGCCCCGCCGAGGCGATCCTGCCCGACACCGAAAGCGGTCTCGAAAAGTGGCTCGAAGTGAACAGCAAGTTCAGCGCCGAATGGCCGAACATCACGGTCAAGAAGGACAGCCCCGCCGACGCCGACGAATGGAAGGGCGTCGAGGGCAAGTACGAGAACCATTTCTCCGCCGAGCCCGGCGAAGGCGACTGATCGTCGCACCGGCGGCAAGGCAAAGGGGCGGGTCATTCCCGCCTCTTTTCTTTTCGGGGTCGCGATGCGTTCGGCCTCGCGGTGACCCGACCTGCATCGTCATCCCGGACTTGATCCGAGGACCATTCGCGCAGCGACCGGAGAAGTCGATCCCGGATCAAGTCAGGGATCACAAAGGAACGCCCCGATCCGCCGCACGACAATTTGCCCCCTTGAAACGCTCCGTCTTGCCGCCGATGTAGGGCGACGGAGGGGCAGCCCGCCGGTCCTCGGCGCGGCAACCCGATAAATGTAAGGACTTAATCCCGATGATCGATCCGCTGGCCGCCCTTGTTCCCGTCGTCGTCGAACAGACGAGTCGCGGCGAACGCAGCTTCGACATTTTCTCGCGCCTGCTGCGCGAACGGATCGTTTTCGTCACCGGCGAGGTCGAGGACAATATGGCCTCGCTGATCGTCGCGCAGCTCTTGTTCCTCGAATCGGAAAATCCGAAGAAGGACATCTATATGTACATCAACTCGCCGGGCGGCGTCGTCACGGCGGGCATGGCGATCCACGACACGATGCAATATATCCGTCCGCGCGTCGGCACCGTCTGCATCGGCCAGGCCGCCTCGATGGGCAGCTTCCTGCTCGCGGCGGGCGAGCCCGGGATGCGCGTCGCGCTGACCAATGCGCGCGTGATGATCCACCAGCCTTCGGGCGGCGCGCGCGGCATGGCATCGGACATCGAGATCCAGGCCAGGGAAATCCTGCGCATCCGCAAGCGGATGAACGACCTCTATGTCAAATATACCGGCAAGTCGCTGAAAGAGATCGAGAAGGCGATGGACCGCGACACCTTCCTCGAGGCCGACGAAGCCAAGGCCTTCGGCCTTGTCGACCATGTGTACGACCGCCGTCCGGGCCTGCCCGGCGACGAGGCGCCCAAGGAAATCAGCGAAGGACCGACGCCCTGAGCAACGCGCGGCGCGCCCGGATCAAGCAACGCAGCACCGTCAGTAACCGCGTTTCTTGACGGCTCTTTCGCCGACCTGTGCCAGACCGGACATTGTACCCATGTCACCCAATTGCCATATTGTAATTGGGTGGCCGGGGATTAGGATAAAGGAATCGGCGCCCCATTTGGGTCCGCCAGAGGATATTATATGACCAAATTGAGCGGCTCGGACAGCAAGAGCACTCTTTACTGCTCCTTCTGCGGCAAGTCGCAGCACGAAGTCCGCAAGCTGATTGCCGGACCGACCGTGTTCATCTGCGACGAATGCGTCGAGCTTTGCAACGACATCATCCGCGAAGAGATCAAGGGCGGGGTCGCCGCGCGCAAGGACGGCGCGGTGCCGACGCCGCTGGAAATCTGCCAGCATCTCGACGCCTATGTGATCGGCCAGAACAAGGCCAAGCGCGTGCTGTCGGTCGCGGTCCACAACCATTACAAGCGCCTCGCCAACTCGGGTCGCGGCGAAGACGTCGAACTCGCGAAGTCGAACATCCTGCTCGTCGGCCCGACCGGCAGCGGCAAGACCTTGCTCGCGCAGACGCTCGCGCGCTTCCTCGACGTGCCCTTCACGATGGCCGACGCGACGACGCTCACCGAAGCGGGCTATGTCGGCGAGGATGTCGAGAATATCATCCTGAAGCTGCTCCAGGCCAGCGACTATAATGTCGAAAAAGCGCAGCGCGGCATCGTCTATATCGACGAGATCGACAAGATCAGCCGCAAGGCCGAAAACCCGTCGATCACCCGCGACGTGTCGGGCGAAGGCGTGCAGCAGGCGCTGCTCAAGCTGATGGAAGGCACGACCGCCAGCGTTCCGCCGCAGGGCGGCCGCAAGCATCCGCAGCAGGAATTCCTGCAGGTCGACACGACGAACATCCTGTTCATCGCGGGCGGCGCCTTTGCGGGCCTCGAAAAGATCATCGGCGACCGCCTGCAAGGCAAGTCGATCGGTTTCGGTGCGCATGTCGCCGGGCCCGACGAACGCCGCGCGGGCGAGGTGCTGAAGAATATCGAGCCCGAGGATCTGCTGAAGTTCGGCCTGATCCCCGAATTCGTCGGCCGTCTGCCGGTCATCGCGACGCTCGAGGATCTCGACATCGACGCGCTGGTCAAGATTCTGGGCGAGCCCAAGAACGCGCTGGTCAAGCAGTATAAGAAGCTGTTCGACCTCGAGGAAGTGTCGCTGACCTTCACCGACGATGCGCTCATCGCCGTCGCGAAGAAGGCGATCGAACGCAAGACCGGCGCGCGCGGCCTCCGCTCGATCGTCGAGGCGATCCTGCTCGACACGATGTTCGACCTGCCCGACCTGACCGACGTCGTCGAGATCGTCGTCGACAAGGACGTCGTCGAAGGCCGCAAGGATCCGGTGCGTGTCTATGCCGACAAGGCAAAGGAAGCCGGCGACGCCGCCTGAGTCGCGACCGCCTTTTCCGGACATGACGGGGTGCCGCGCGCAATGCGCGGCGCCCCTTTTTGTTGCATTGCAGCAACAGTTCGCCAAAAAAAAGCCGCTCACCCTGTGGATAGTTTGGCTTGGGCCACGGAAATTCGCGCTTTTTTAGCCTTTCACCGACCGCGCTTCCCCTCCCGGCTTGCACTGTCACAATTGCTGTCACAATCGTGCCACATGCGGGCTTCAGGGGCGCTCGCAGGTCAGGGGCGCCCTTTGTCGCGCGCCAGCCGAACGCACCACCAAGGGGACATCCTGAAATGAAATTCCGCCATACGCTCGCCGCCAGCGCCGCGCTGATTCCGGTCGCGCTGCTCTCCACCCCGGCTTTCGCCCAGTCGACCGGTTCGCAGGACTTCGAAAACGAAATCGTGGTCACCGGCACGGCCACCAACCGCGGCGTCGCCGGCGTCCAGACGCCCGACACCACCAAAGCGAAAGCCGTCCTGACGCAGGAGTTCATCGAACGCCAGGCGCCCGGCCAGACGATCAACGACATCATCAACCAGCTTCCGGGCGTCAGCTTCCAGAACAACGACCCCTTCGGCTCGGCGGGCGGCAAGCTGTCGATCCGCGGCTTCGACAACACCCGCATCAACCAGACGTTCGACGGCATTCCGCTGAACGACTCGGGTAACTACGCGCTCTATTCGAACCAGCAACTCGACCCCGAACTGATCGAGCAGGTCAACGTCAACCTCGGCTCGACCGATGTCGACAGCCCGACCGCCGCGGCTTCTGGTTCGACCGTCAACTATCGCACGCGCACGCCGGGCGAAGAGTTCGGCGTCAAGCTGGTCGGCTCGGCCGGCGACTTTGGCTTCTTCCGCATCTTCGGGATGATCGACAGCGGCGTCCTGACCCCCTGGGGCACGCGCCTGTTCATCTCGGCCAGCAACGCAGAGAATGACACGGTGTTCGGCAACGAAGACCAGCCGGCCTACGCCGCGACGCCGACCACGGCAGCGCGCGCTGCGATCGATTCGCGCACCGGCAAGATCCACAAGCAGCAGTATAACGCCAAGCTGTATCAGCCGATCGGCGATAACGGCGACTTCGTTGCGATCTCGGGCCACTATAACCAGAACCGCAACAACTTCTTCGGTTCGGTCGGCCTTCGCGACGTCCATAACATTGCGTCGAACTTCGTCCCGAACATCTTCCCGCAGAGCAAGGACGACCGTGACTATGGCATCGCCAAGTGCACGATCAACTCGGCCGCGCGCCCGGGTCAGGCAGACGTTGCCAACAGCTGCGGCTCGACGTTCGACGAGCGGTACAACCCCTCGAATACCGGCAATATCCGCGTCAACTCGCGCTTCACGCTGGCGCAGGGCCTCGTCCTGACGGTCGACCCCAGCTTCCAATATGTGAAGGCGAACGGCGGCGGCACGGTCGTCGGCCAGGAAGCGCGCCGCGACGTCAACCCGACCGGCGGCGCCGCAAACTGCAACACCACGCCGAACAGCGCGACGGTGAGCTGCCAGATGGGCTATATCGGCGGCACTCCCTATTATGGCCGCGATCTCAACGGCGACGGCGACCTGCTCGACACCGTCCGCGTCCTCGCGCCCAGCCAGACGCAGACCCGTCGCTACGGCGTCATCGCCGGTCTGCGCTATGAGCTGAACGACGAACACACGTTCCGCGTGTTCTACAGCCTCGACCGCGCACGTCACCGCCAGACCGGCGAAACCGGTTTCCTGCAGGCCAATGGCAAGCCCTTCGACGTCTTCCCGGTCAACGACCCGCTGGCCGATGCGTCGGGCAACGTCCTTCAGAAGCGCGACCGCAAGTCGATCGCGACGCTGAACCTCGTCGGCGGCGAATATCGCGGCGAATTCGGCGCCCTGACCGTGCAGGTCGGCGGTTCGTACAAGATGTTCAAGCGCGACCTGAACAACTATTGCGCGACCTCGAGCGCGACCGGCTTCGTCGAATGCTTCGGCACGAACACCGCTGGCCTGCAGGCCTGGCTGGCAGCGAACCCGACCGTCACCATCGCCCCTGGCGTCACCGCGCCGGTGCAGGGTCCGCAGCAGCGCATCCGCAAGTATAACAAGTTCACGCCGAACGTCGGCCTGACCTTCGACGCGACGGGCGACATCAGCATCTTCGCCAACTATTCGAAGGGCGTGCAGGTTCCGGGCACCGACAACCTCTACAACGCCTTCTACTTCCCGACGGACAGCGATCAGGCAAATCCGAAGCCCGAAACCACCGACAACTTCGACGTCGGCATCCGTTACTCGACGAGCAAGGTCCAGGCGCAGATCGGTCCCTGGTACACGATCTTCCACGATCGTCTCGCTTCGTCGTTCGATCCCGAAACCGAGCGTAACGTTTACCGTAACCTCGGCCGCGTCGACAAATATGGCATCGACGCCAGCGTCTCGTACCGCCCGATCCCCGAACTCTCGGTCTATGCCTTCGGTTCGTACCTGAAGTCGGAAATCAAGGACAATGTCCGTCTCGGCACGTGCGCCGCGGCCGACGTCGCGGCGGGCTTCTATGGCTGTACGGCGGTTGGCCAGCAGTCGTTCGCGCTGACCAAGGGCAAGCGCGAATCGGGCTCGCCGACCTATACCTTCGGCGGTCGCGCCCAGGGCCAGCTCGGCCCGGTCGAACTCGGCGTGCAGGTGAAGCGCACCGGCCCGCGTTACGTCAACGACCAGAACACGCCGCTGTACCAGACGGTCAATGGCGTCCCCAACACGGTCGTCTATGGCGCGAAGGCACCGGCCTACACGCTGGTCGATCTCGACGCCCGACTGAACCTCGACTGGGCGGGCTTCGGCGACAAGGTCTATTTCCAGCTCAACGTGTCGAACCTGTTCGACAAGCTCTATGTCGGCGGCTTCGACGGCCAGCTTGCGAACAACTCGGTGCCGTTCGTCCAGATCGGTTCGCCGCGGACCTTCATCGGCTCGATCGTCGTCGGCTTCTAAGCCCCAACGAACGACCAGGAAATCGGGCGCGGGAGGAAACTCCCGCGCCCTTTTTCTTTTGCGGCTATCGACCGGAGGTCGACATCTTCCCATCGTCACCCTGAACTTGTTTCAGGGTCCATGGTCTGCCGTTTCCTTCGGCGCGGCGCCGGACGAACGCTCAGTCCATGGATGCTGAAACAAGTTCAGCAGGACGTGAACTGAAAGGCTGGAATCCACCCCGATGCCGCCAAAAGCAGCTCGACCGGCCGGAGCGGCAGGCGGTTCAGTCCGCGGCGATCCGGCGCGCGGTGTCTTGCACAAGCGCGATCATGTTGGGCACGCCCTGCGTGCGGTTCGACGAGAGCTGGCGCGTGAGATCGAAGGGGGCGAGCGCGGCGGCGACGTCCATCGCCGCGACTTCGGCCGCCGGGCGGTCCTGCACCGCCGCAAGGACGAGCGCGACGATCCCCTTGGTGATCGCGGCATTGCTGTCGGCGAGGAAATGGAGCCGCCCGTCATCCTGCGGTACCGGATAAACCCAGACGCTGGCCGAACAGCCGCGGACCAAGGTCGCGTCGGTCTTGAGCGCGTCGGGCATCGGCTCGAGTTCTCGGCCTAGCTCGATCAGCAGGCGATAGCGATCGTCGCCGTCGAGAAAGTCATATTCTTCGAAGATGTCGGTCAGGCTGCGCATGGCGGCGCCAGTGGCAGATTTGGGGGGCGGAGGAAAGGGCTTTGCCCCTCGCCTCAATGCTCGTCATGCCGGCTGCGGCGATGTTTTCGCTGTGTCAGCATACATGGCCCCCGCTCTCGATATTCGCCGCGCTTGGGGGGCTCCGGCTATGGACCCTGAAACAAGTTCAGGGTGACCATGAGAAATGGGTGGTTACAGATCGACCCCCGCCGCGATGGCTTCGAGCTTGCGCAGCCGTTCCTTGAGGTCGGCGATCTCGATCCGCGATCCGGCGTGCGGGACGGCGGGGTCGTTCGCCGCGGGACCGTGGCCCGCCGCGAGTTCCTCGCGCTTCAGTTGGATCCAGTCGCGCCAGCCGCGGAGCGCAGCAAGGCTGATAATCGACAGCGCCGACAGCGCGACCGCCGCCGTGATCAGGTTGGTGGCGAGGTCAGACGTCATGGTGCCCATGGGTTGGCTCCTTCTTCGTCAAGGTCTCAGGGGAGGGACCGGTCGCGCAGGCTCTCGATTTCCTGGTCGAGCGTGACCGCGCGGTTATTGTCGGTGGCGATGCGTTCGAGCACCTGGATGCGCTCCTTGAGCGCGCGGATCTCTGCCTGCAGCGCCCTGGTCTCGGCTTCGGTCGCGGCGTTGTTCGCGACATAGACTTCATTACCGTGGCGATCGCGGCGCACGCCATATTTCGCGCGGACGATGCTGCCGATGGTCACGATGAGGACGATGCCGATGACCATTTCAAAGGGGTTCATGGGGGATCCTTTCGCTTGTTTCTTGTTGTTGGGTCTTTTGTCGGTGTCAGTTGAGCGGCGCGTCGCGCAGCTTTTCGATTTCGTCGGACAGGTCGACGCCCTTGTCGGTGACGATGCGTTCGAGGACGCGGACGCGGGCTTCGAGCCGTTCGGTCTGCGCCGCATATTGCGCCGCCTTCTCGGCGGTCATTTCCGACTGCTTTTCGATCATCTTCTGCTGGTGCTTGGTCCAGATGAACAGCCCCCCGACGATGAACGGCGCGAGCGGGATCAGCGCGTAGATCATATTTTCCATGATATGTTCCTCAGTTCGCGGGGCGCCGCAGCGCCTCGATCTCATGGCTCAGCCGATGCCCCTCGTCGGTGACGATGCGCTCGATCACTGCAAGGCGGTCCTTGACCGAACCCAGTTCGGCGCGGAGCTGGGCATTTTCCTGGCTGACCAGCTTGACGCGCTCGATCGTCTCGTCGCTCGTCTTGGGATAGATCGCCTTGCCCCAGCTGTTTTCGAGCGGATAGCCGTTCTTGACGCGAAGCCAAGTGGTGAAGACCCAGCCGCCGACCCCGGCCAGGCCGACAACGGCGGCAACGGGGGCGATGGTGTTGAGCAATACGAGATCCATTGTCGTCAATCCTCTCAGCGCAGACGGTCGATCTGGTCGGCGAGCTGCGCGGCCTGGCCGTGATTGTCGGTCGCGATGCGTTCGAGCACCGAAATGCGTTCCTCGAGCCGGCCGATCTGGCCGACGAGTCTGGCATTCTCGTCCGTGAGCAGCGTGATTTTTCGATCAGCGTCGACGTCGGTTCGATGAACCGTGCCGCCCCATTCATTCTCAACGGGATAGCCGTGCTTGGCGCGGATCCAGGTGGTGAACATCCAGCCGCCGATCGACAGGGCGATGATGGCGAGGACGAAAGCAGGACCACCGAAGTTCATTCTTATTCTCCCTGTTGCCCGTCAGTCGATCTGCGCGCCGATTACCGGAGAGCGTCGATCTCGTCGGCGAGACGGCGGTTGTGGCTGGTGTAGTAGAGTTCGATGTCGGCGAGCCGGCGGTCGATGTCGCGAAAGCGCGAGCGGATGTCGCGGGTCGAGGCGCTGGGGTTCGAGCGCACGCCCTGCCAGAACTTCGCCTCCTCGTTCGATCCGTAGAGCGCGAAGGGCTTGGGCGTTCCCATCCAGGCGACCATCCAGTAGGCGATCAGCGTCCAGGGGAACCCGCCCATCAGGGTCAGGAGGACCGCGCCGACGCGAACCCAGAGGACGTCGATCCCGCTATAATCCGCGATCCCGGCGCACACACCGCTCCACTTGGCGTTCTGTTTGTCGAGGTAGAATTTCGTGCGGCTGGCAGACATCTTCAGTTCCTCCGGCTCGTGCTGTTGTTTTCGAGTTGCGCCAGCTCTTCATCGCTCCGCACCGAAGGGCGGAAGTCGGGATGGTCGGCGCTGATGATGCGTTCGACGGTGTGCAGGCGGTTTTCGAGCCGGCGCGCCGTGTCGTAGAGTTCGTCGAGCAGCTGCTCATCCTCTCCGGTCAGCGTCTTGGCCTGCTTCCACTTGGTGATGTAGTGGAGGATCAGCCAGGGCAGACCGAGGAAGAGGGTGCCAATGACGATCGGGACAATGATCACTTCTTCCATCGGTCCGGCTCCTTACTTCTTGCCCTGCGCGGCCTTCAGCGCGGCGAGTTCGTCGGCGACCTTGTCGGCGGCCTGCAGGTCGGCGATTTCCTCGTCGAGCGACTTCTTGTAGCCGAGACCGAGCGCATCGGCGCGGCCTTCGGCTTCGTCAACGCGGCGTTCGAGGATCTCGAAGCGCGAGAAAGCATCCTCGACGCGGTCGCCGTTGGTCATCTCGCGCAGCTTGTAGCGGTTCTCGGCGCTTTCGAGGCGGTTGACGACGCTCGACTGGCGCGCGCGCGCTTCGCTCAACTTCTTCTGCAGCTTGGCGATATCGGTTTCATAACCGGTGAGCGCGTCGTCGAGGACGGCGATCTCGGCCTTCAGCTTTTCGGCCATGTCGCCGGCCTTCTGCTTTTCGACGAGGGCGGCAGTGGCGAGATCTTCGCGGTCCTTCGACAGCGCGAGTTCGGCCTTTTCCTTCCAGCTGTCCTGCAGGCTTTCGAGCTTGGCGATGTGGCGGCGCATTTCCTTCTGGTCCGCGATGGTGCGGGCGGCGGAGGCGCGGACTTCGACGAGCGTTTCGTTCATCTCGAAGATGATCTGGCGGATCATCTTTTCGGGATCTTCCGCGCGGTCGAGCAGGTCGGTGACGTTGGCGGCGATGATGTCGCGGGTCCGTGAGAAAATACCCATTTGGAAACTCCTGTCGAAACTTGGTCCTAAGAAATGCTGGTGCCGGGGCGGGGCAAGGGGGGAGAGTGCCCCGGCACCAGTGTTCGGTCAGGCCAGATGGCTGACCGCCGGGGTTGCCGCAGCGATGTCGTAAAGGACTTTCGGCTGGTCGATCACGCCGACGAAAATAGCCAGCGCTCCGAACGCGCTGAGCGCGAAGGTGGCGGCTTGGGCAAACATCGTCTTCATGGGTTCTACCTTCCCTTTTTCGCTGCACCGGAGCGATGTGCGCCGGCTCGTGAATATCATTGCAGGAGGCGTGCCAATTGCCCGCAATGGCAGAAAAGCGCCAAACTTGACGCAGAAACCTGGCCTCGCCGCGAATTGACTTGCCATTCAGCGGGAAAATTTGCCAATGATTGGGAATGGAACGCGAAACGCAGTTCATCGGCCAGTCGGCGGCCTTTCAGGATGCGGTCGACCGCGCGAGCCAGGCGGCGACGCTCGACCGCCCGGTGCTCGTGATCGGCGAGCGCGGCACCGGCAAGGAACTGATCGCCGAACGCCTCCATCGCCTGTCGGCGCGCTGGGACCGCCCCTATGTGATCATGAACTGCGCCGCGATGCCCGAGACGCTGATCGAGAGCGAGCTGTTCGGGCATGAGGCGGGCGCCTTTACCGGCGCGACCAAAACGCGCGCCGGACGCTTCGAAGAGGCCGACGGCGGCACGCTCTTCCTCGACGAGCTGGCGACGATGTCGATGGGGGCGCAGGAGCGGCTGCTGCGCGCGGTCGAATATGGCGAGGTCACCCGCGTCGGCTCGTCGCGCCCGATCCGCGTCGACGTCCGCATCGTCGCGGCGACCAACGAGCACCTGCCCGCGCTGGTCGAAGACAACCGCTTCCGCGCCGACCTGCTCGACCGGCTCTCGTTCGAGGTCATCACCCTCCCCCCGCTGCGCGCGCGCGAGGGCGATATCGAGGTGCTCGCCACCTACTTCGGCCAGCGCATGGCGGCGGTACTCGGCTGGGAGGAATGGCCCGGCTTCGGCCCGCGCGCGCTGGCGGCGATGGAGGGCCACGACTGGCCGGGCAATGTCCGCGAGCTGCGTAACGTCATCGAGCGCGCCATCTATCGCTGGGCCGATCCCGAGCGGCCGGTCGACGCGCTGAGCTTCGATCCCTTCGCGAGTCCCTGGCAGCCGGTCGTCCGCAAGGCGACCGCCAAACCGGCAGCGGCTGCCGCGGCGAGCGAAGGCGCCCCAACCGCGCACGAACCGCAATCGGGCCCGGTCAGCGACCTGCGCGCCGCGGTCGACGCCTATGAAAAGCAGATCTTGGCCGACACGATGGCGCGCTGCCGTTTCAACCAGAAGGTCGCGGCCGAGGCGCTGGGCCTCAGCTACGACCAGATTCGCCATGCACTAAAAAAGCATGGGCTGAATCAGTAACGCCGCCCTTCCGTTTTTCGTCACCTCGATCCCGGGTCCATTCATCCTGGCGCTGGAACGATGGATCCGGGATCGAGTCCGGGATGGCGACAGGAAGGGGTTACTCCCCAGGCAGCTGTTTGCTCAGCGCCTCGATGATCGCCGCCTGCGCCGACGCCGTATCGGCAAGCCGGTCACGCAGAGCGTAGATGTCGGGAAGGCCGTCGACCGCTTCGTCGATGCTCCGCTCCAGATAAAGCCGGTCGATGTCCGCCAGCGCCTCGGTCAGCGGCGCCCGCGCAGCGACGAGACGCGAGATCGCCTGCTGCGCGACGACCCAGCGTTCGCTCGCGACCGGCGCGCCCGCAGCCGCCGCAACCGCCGAGGCTGCCGCGTCGCGCTCGGAGGCGAAAGCCTGCTGGGCAGCGATCGAATCGGCCTCCCACCGCCCGAGCCTGCCGGCAAGGTCGGTGGGCAACGGCCCGGGGGGCGTGACCGCGACCGACGGCGGGACCACTTCGAACCGCCCTTCAACCGCGCGCTTGGCCAGCGACGGCGCCGGTCCGCCCGCTCCTGGCCCACCGGCGCAGGCGGACAGGGTCAGGGCAGCCATGACAGGCAGGAATAAGGAGGCGCGCTTCATTGCCACCCCTGATATGGGGCGCGTGCGCAGGCGGCAAGTGCCGAATCGGAATCCCCGGAGCCAGCTTGGCTTCGCTGCATTATCCGTTAAAAAGCACGGAAATATGCGGTTGACAGCACGAACGGAGATCGCTAGGTGCGCGGTCTTTCCCGCTTGCTGGAAAATTCGCCTGCTTTGGCGGGTGACCGGCAGCGCGGGTGTTCTAGTTTCTGATTGGATGGAAGACCATGTTCGCAATCGTGCGCACGGGCGGAAAGCAGTATCGCGTTGCCGCCGGAGACAAGATCGCCGTCGAGAAGATCGAGGGTGAAGCCGGTGACACCGTGTCGCTGGGCGATGTCCTGCTGGCCGGTGACGGCGGCGAGGTGAAGGATGCGAAGGGTCTGACCGTTTCGGCCGAGATCATCGCCCAGACCCGCGGCGAAAAGGTCATCGTGTTCAAGAAGCGCCGCCGGCACAACTACCGTCGCCGCAACGGCCACCGCCAGTCGCTGACGCTGCTGCGCATCCTTGCCGTCGGCGAAGCCAAGAAGGCCGCACCGAAGAAGGAAGCCGCGCCGAAGGTCGAAGAAGCCGCCGCTGCTCCCGCCGCCGAAAAGGCTGCCGCGCCGAAGAAGGCCGCTGCCCCCAAGGCCGAGACCGCCGAAAAGAAGCCCGCTGCCAAGAAGGCAGCCCCCAAGAAGGAAGCCTGAGCGCGGTAACGCAGCTCGGCCCCTCAAGCGAAGTAAGGAGTTTAGGTCATGGCACATAAGAAAGCAGGCGGTTCGTCGCGCAACGGTCGCGACTCGCAGGCCAAGCGCCTTGGCGTGAAGAAGTTCGGCGGTCAGGAAGTGATCGGCGGCAACATCATCGTGCGCCAGCGCGGCACCAAGGTGTACGCGGGCGTCAACGTCGGCATGGGCAAGGACCACACGCTGTTCGCCACCGCCGACGGCCGCGTCCGATTCCACGATGGCAAGCTTGGCCGCAAATATGTGTCGGTCGACGCCATGGCAGAAGCCGCCGAATAAGGGCGATCTTGCACGGGTCGCCCATCAAGGGATGACCCGGAGCTGTCCTTTCCGCCCCAAGCGGAAACAAGGTTCGAAAAGAGGGAGACGGGTCACCCCCGGACTCCCTTTTTTCTTGTCCGCCGTCGATTGCCTCGGTTCCGGACGCGAAAACAGGGCCATCCATCTCCCTCGCGCATCGACTGTCGTCAAAGAGTCACCATGTGGCGGCTAGGGCGACAGGCAAATGGGAGTGATAAGAATGTTTGCGCGTACCGAAAGATTGTTGCTGCGGCCCGGCTGGCAGGAAGACGCCCCCGCCCTCGCGCGGGCAATCGGCGAAGAGGCGGTCGTGCGGAACCTTGCCCGCGCGCCCTGGCCCTATGGCGAGGAAGAGGCGCAGAAGTTCCTGAACCAGCCGATCGACCCGACCCAGCCACGCTTCCTGATCTTCGCCCGCACGGTTGGCGCCCCGCGCCTTGTCGGCGGCTGTGGTATTTCACCCGGCCCCGAGGGCGAGCTCGAAATGGGCTACTGGATCGCCCGTCCCTATTGGGGTCTCGGTTTCGCGACCGAAGCCGGGCGCCAGCTGCTGCGGATTGCCCGCGCGATGCACCTGCCGAAGCTGTCGGCTGGGCATTTCGTCGACAATCCGGCATCGGGCGCGGTGCTGCGCAAGCTCGGATTCCGGCCGACCGGCAAGGTCGCGCAGCGCTATAGCGTCGCGCGCGGCGGCAAGGCGGCGTGCGCGCTGTTCGAGGAAGGCGACGGGGACGGCAGC
The DNA here is from genome assembly GCF_949769155.1 of Sphingopyxis sp. Geo48. Lineage (NCBI taxonomy): Bacteria > Pseudomonadati > Pseudomonadota > Alphaproteobacteria > Sphingomonadales > Sphingopyxidaceae > Sphingopyxis > Sphingopyxis sp. Geo48. The sequence goes on from NZ_CATKPA010000007.1 coordinate 39,481, forward strand.
AATGCCGTCACCCCCATGCGCGGCCGGATCGACATCGATGCCGACTTTCGTGAGGAAATCCGCCTGATCGCGGCCTGAAGAGACGCCCGATCCGAATCGTCGAGCGACCGCTTAGGGGTGATTTCCAGACCGTCCCCTATTTCCGTTCGTGTCGAGCGAAGTCGAGACACTATCGAAGCAGCGCCTGGACCGAGGGGCACCTCGACTTCGCTCGATGCGAACGGGATTAGTTAGGGCCTCTACCGGCCGGATCCGGACGACGCGATCAGAAGCTCGTTACCCCCTGAGCCTCCCCGCCATGCCGATGATGTCGTCGAGCGGATTGCCGTCGCCGTCCATGTCGAGCATCTTGCCAAGGCCGCCCAGCCCACCGCCCGACGCGCCACCGCCGCCAAGCACACCGCCCAGCATCCCGCCGAGCCCGCCCGGCGATCCGCCGCCGCCCAAGGCGCCGCCGATCAGATCGCCGAGCCCGCCGGACCCGCCTTGTTGGCCCTGTCCACCCTGCTTCGCCATATAACCCGCGACCATCATCGCGAGGATCGGCAGCATCTGCTTGAGCAGGCCTGCGCTGATCCCCGTCTGTCCCGCCGCATGGTCGGCGACCGAGCGGCTGACGTCCTTCGACCCGAAAATCTGGCCGAGCACCTCATTGCCCGGTTCGACCGGGGTCGGCTGTGAGCCCAGCACCGAGTCGAGCAACCCGCCGCCGCCGAGCTGGCCGAGCAATGCGCCGAGACCCTCGATCCCGCCGCCGCCCTGTGCCTGTTTCTTGAAGCCGCCGAGGATCGCGGGAAGCAGCGCTTCGGCGCCCTGCTGCGCCACGCCGGGCGGAACGCCCAGCTCCTTCGCCATCGATTCGATGCCACCGGCTTGCGCCAATATGTCGGCCAGATTCATGCCAAGTCTCCCACTTCGGCACGCGATCCAGCCATGCCGATAGGCGCCAGCATAGCCCCGTCGGGGAGCCAGGAGGAGTCGTTCATTTCGCTGTCATTTACAAATGCATAGGTCCATCCTGTGGCCCCGCGACTCGCCCCCCGGTCGGGATGGCCGCGCATCTTAGTGGGAGTGAAAAGATGAGCATTTTCGGCAAGATCAAGGACGCGATCTTCGGCAAGAAGGCCGAGGCCGCAGAACCCGCAGCCCCGTCGGCATCGGCGAGCGCGATCGGCGCCGCGGTCGGCGCCGCGACGAGCGCGATGGCCACTGCGGCCGAGACCCCCGCCCCGATCAGCGATGTCGATGTCGAAGCGATCCTGTCGGCCGAAGCCGCAAAGGCAGGCCAGGATCTCAACTGGCGCACGTCGATCGTCGACCTGATGAAGCTGCTCGGCATCGATTCGAGCCTCGCCAACCGCAAGGAACTGGCGACCGAGCTCGGCTATACCGGCGAACTCGACGGCAGCGCGGAAATGAACATCTGGCTGCACAAGGCGGTGATGCGCGAACTCGCCGCGAACGGCGGCAAGGTGCCCGCCGACCTCACCGACTGACGGACGGTCCACAAATTTCGACGGGGGTCGGGAAGGCAGACGCTTTCCCGGCCCCTTTTCATTGACCCATGCGCTTCGCCGCCTAGACAGGTTTCAACAGAAACAAAATCGCCCGAGGGAGCCTTCCGTGTCCGACCTGCTTTCCAACTCCGTCAGCCGTCGCCAGACGCTCGCCGCGCTCGGCGCCAGCGCCGCGGGTATCGCCATCGCGGGGCCGGCGGCCGCCGAAACCGTCGCGACCGCGGGACGAGCAAAGTCGCCTGCCACGGCGCTGCTCGATTCGATCGCCGACAATCTCCTCGCCCTCTCGCCCGAGGGCGCAACCGGGCTCGGCATCGACACCGGCGCGCGCGCAGCAATGCGCGGCCAGCTCGGCGACCGGTCAGCCGCCGGGCAAAAGGCGATCGCCGACACGCTGAAGGCCGACGTCGCACGTATCCGTGCGTTCAAGACCGACGGGCTCGACCATGCGACGCGCACCAGCCTCGCGGTCGTCGACAGCGCCTACAGCGTCGCGATCGACGGCTTCGCGCAGCCCTATGGCGACGTCGCGGTCGGCGGCTGGCGCAACACGCCCTATGTCGTGATCCAGAATGTCGGCGCCTATCTCGACATTCCGAAGTTCCTCGACAGCGACCATCCGGTGAAGAGCGCCGCCGATGCCGAAGCCTATCTCGCCCGCCTCAATGCCTTTCCGGGCGTTCTCGAAGGCGAGACCGAACGCCTCAAAGCCGCGGGGGGCCAGGGCCTCATCGCCCCGGCCTTTCTGATCGACAAGGCGGTCAAGCAGCTCGAGGCGACGCTCGCCGACGCGAAGGCGGGCGGCGGGATGGTCGAGAGCCTCGTCACCCGCACCGCCGCGGCGAAGATCGCGGGCGACTGGTCCACGCGCTCGTCGAAGATCGTGCAGGGGCCGGTCGCGGCGGCGCTCGAACGCCAGCTCGCCGAGTTGAAGGCGCAGCGGCCAAAGGCGACGATGGACGCCGGCATGTGGGCGCGTCCGCATGGCGACGAATTCTATGCCTGGGCGCTCCGCGCCTCGACAACGACGCGCATGACCCCCGATGAGGTCCATGCGATGGGCCGCGAACAGCTCGCCGAACTGCACGGCCGGATGGACCCGATTCTCAAGCAGCTCGGCTACACCAACGGCTCGGTCGGCGACCGGATGAACGAGCTCGCCAAAGATCCGCGCTTCAAATTCCCCGACAATGACGCCGGCCGCGCCGAGATCGTCGCCTATATCCAGACCTGGCTCGGCAAGATTCGGGCGCAATTGCCACGTGCCTTCCGCACGCTGGTGAAGGGCAATGTCGAGGTCAAGCGGCTCCCGCTCGCCGAGGAACCCGGCGCGCCAGCTGCCTATGGCGGCGCAGGGTCGATCGACGGCAGCATCCCGGGGCGCTTCTGGATCAACCTGCGCACCACCGATCTGCACAGCAAATATTCGCTGCCCGATTTGACGATGCACGAGGCGATCCCCGGCCATGCGTGGCAGGGCGAGTATGCGAACCGGATGCCGCTGATCCGCACGATGCTGGCGTTCAACGCCTATTCGGAAGGCTGGGCACTTTATGCCGAACAGCTCGCCGACGAACTCGGCCTCTACGACGATTTCGAGGTCGGGCGGCTCGGCTATCTTCAGTCGCTCGCCTTCCGCGCATGCCGCCTCGTCGTCGACACCGGCATTCATGCGAAACGCTGGACGCGCGAGCAGGGGGTCGAATTCTTCGTCAAGGAAAACGGCTCGAACCCGCTCGAGGTCGCGAGCGAAGTCGACCGCTATTGCAGCTGGGTCGGCCAGGCGTGCGGCTACAAGGTCGGGCACAGCGAGATCGTCCGCCAGCGCGGCCGGGCGCAGGCCGCGCTGGGGGCAAAATACGACCTCCGCGATTTCGACGACACGGTGGTCAAGGGCGGCAACGTCCCGCTCGACGTGCTCGCCAAGAATGTCGACGAATATATCGCAGGGACGAAGGGCTAGACCTGGGGCAGCGGCGCCAGATCGGGCTCGACGAACCCACGCCGCGCCGGGACCGAAAAGAGCAGCTCGCGGCTGTAGAAGCGCAGCGGCCAGTCGCGGCGACCGACGTCGGAGAGCAGCATCGCGTTGACACGCTCGGCAAGGCCCGTTGCGGTGGTCTCCGACAGGAAGAGCCGCACGCCCGCGACATAGGCGCGGGTGATGCTGTCGTGATAGCCCTGCGTGTCGTCGTTCACGCCGCCGACGCTCTCGTTGAAGCGGCGGATGATGTCCGCAATCTCGGCATCGACGTCGATGTCCGGGCGCTCGGAAAGCAGCCAAAGGCAGGCCCCGAGATGCGCTTCGTGTGTCCACGCCTCGCGCGGCAAAGTGCGTGCGAGCAGGCCAGTGCCGATCGCACGGATGTCTTCGTCGCCGGCGAACAGGCGGGCTGAAAATTCGGTGGTCATCTTTCCGGTCCTTCCGGGTGATGGAGCACCCGGAAGATCCGGGCTGATTATGCTGCGACGGCCGCCTGCGGCGCGGCCTGACGGACGCCTTCGTCGACATGCTCGGCAAATTGCTCGAAATTGTCGATGAATTGCCCGACCAGCGTTTGGGCGGTGCGGTCATAGGCGGCCTTGTCGGCCCAGGCTTCGCGCGGGTCGAGCAGCGCGCTGTCGACGCCCGGAACCGCAACCGGCACCATGAAACCGAAGTTCGGGTCCTTGCGGAACTCGGCGTCGTTCAGGCTGCCGTCGAGCGCGGCATTGAGCAGCGCGCGCGTCGCCTTGATCGGCATGCGCTTGATGCCGTCCATCGTCGCCATGCCGCCGGTCCAGCCGGTGTTGACCAGCCAGCACTGCACCCCGCCCTTGGCGATGCGTTCCTTGAGGAGATTGCCATAGACCGACGGGTGGCGCGGCATGAAGGGCGCACCGAAGCAGGTCGAGAAGGTCGCTTCGGGCTCGGTCACGCCGATCTCGGTCCCCGCGACGCGCGCGGTATAGCCCGAAAGGAAGTGGTACATCGCCTGATCGGGGGTCAGCTTCGCGATCGGAGGCAGCACGCCATAGGCGTCGGCGGTCAGCATGATCACCGTCTTCGGTACCGGACCCATGTTCTTTTCCGACGTGTTCGGAATGAAGTCGATGGGGTACGAGCCGCGGCTGTTCTCCGCGAGCGTTGCGTCGTCGAAGTCGAGTTCGCGCGTCTCGGGGTCCATCACGACATTTTCGAGCACCGTGCCGAAGCGCTTGGTCGTCGCGAAAATCTCGGGCTCGGCCTCGGGCGAGAGGCGGATCATCTTGGCGTAGCAGCCGCCCTCGAAATTGAAGACCGCGGTGTCGGACCAGCCATGCTCGTCGTCGCCGATCAGCGTGCGCGACGCGTCGGCCGACAAGGTCGTCTTGCCGGTGCCGCTGAGGCCGAAGAAGACCGCCGTGTCGCCATTGGGACCGATATTCGCCGAGCAGTGCATCGGCATCACGCCCTTTACGGGGAGCAGATAGTTGAGGATGCCGAACACCGACTTCTTCATCTCGCCGGCATACTGCGTGCCGCCGATCAGGATCAGCTTTTCGGTGAAGTTCACCGCGATCACCGTTTCGGTTCGCGTGCCGTGCTTTGCGGGGTCGGCGCGGAAGCTCGGCAGGTCGACGATCGTATATTCGGCCACGAACGCCGCGAGCTCCGCCGCGGTCGGGCGGCAGAGCAGGGTGCGGATGAACTGGCTGTGCCAGGCGAATTCGGTGATGACCTGCACGCCGACGCGATGCTCGGGCTGCGAACCGCCGAACAGCTGCTGACGATAAAGCCGCGGGCGATCGGCAAGGTGCGCAAAGAAGTCAGCCTTCAGCGCCGCAAAATGCTCGGGCGTCATCGGGACGTTGGTCTTGCCCCACCAGATGGTGCCCCGCGTCTCGTCGTCCTGGACGATGAACTTGTCCTTGGCGCTGCGCCCGGTGTGCTTGCCGGTCTGGACGACCAGCGGGCCATCCTTGGCGAGCAGGCCCTCGCCGCCCCGGATTGCTTCCTCGATCAACGCCGAGGTGCCAAGGTTTTCGGCTACGTCGGCCTTCGTGTCGACGGTGTCGGTGCCGATCGCAAGCTTCGTCATTTTTCTCGCCTCTCCTCTGTCCCGACCGCACCTTATGCATAGGTATGCAGGGCATGCCATGCGAAAGCGTTGGGCCCGCATGACCATGGGGTGCCGACGGATACGTCGATTCCGAAATCCCGGCCGCGTTAGCGAGGATGAGGGCCGAGGTCAAAAGATTAAAGGGTAAATAACCGGCCGGTCGGGCCCGGTTGTCGCTCGGCCCCTTATCGGCTAATCGCTCGTTGGTCCGCCCAATGGAAAGAGCATGACGGCAACCATCGCGCTGGTCGACGACGACCGCAATATCCTGCAATCCCTGTCGATCGCGCTGCAGGCCGAAGGCTTTGTCGTGCGCGTCTATTCGGACGGCGAGGCGGCGCTGAAGCCGCTGATCGACAATCCGCCCGATCTTGCCGTGTTCGACGTCAAGATGCCGCGCATGGACGGCCTCGAACTGCTGCGGCGCCTCCGCGAGAAAAGCCAGCTTCCGGTGATCTTCCTGACCAGCAAGGACGACGAGATCGACGAAGCGCTGGGTCTCGCGATGGGCGCCGACGATTATATCGCCAAGCCCTTCTCGCAGCGGCTGGTGATTGCGCGCATCCGGGCGATCCTGCGCCGCGTCGAGCTCAACCGTGCGTCGCCGAGCGAGGATGAGGAACCCGTCGCCGATCCGATCAGCCGCGGCCGGCTGACGATGGACCCGGCGCGCCACAAGGTGAGCTGGGACGGCAAGGACGTCACCCTGACCGTCACCGAATTCCTGATCCTGGAAACGCTGGCGTCGCGCCCCGGCATCGTGCGCAGCCGCAACCAGTTGATGGACGCGGCCTATCAGGACGATGTCTATATCGACGACCGGACGATCGACAGCCACATCAAGCGGCTGCGCCGGAAATTCCGCGAGGTCGACCCCGAATTCGACGCCATCGCGACCCTGTACGGGGCGGGCTACCGCTTTTCCGATGACGGCTGACAGCAAGCGCCCCGAGGGCAGCCTTGCCGAGCAGGAAGAGGCACCGCTCGTCTGGTCGGCGCGCTGGTCGCTGACGACGCGCATCCTTGCGGTCAACATCCTTGCGATCATCCTGTTCGGCGGCGGCTTCTTCTACCTCGACACCTATCGCACCCGCCTTGTCGACACCCGCATGGACGTGATGGCCGACCAGCTCGCGCAGCTCGACGAGGCGCTCGAGGCGGCCCGCCCCGACCAGCGCCAGCGTCTGATCGAAAGCTTCACCCGCGCGACCGAATCGCGGCTGCGCTTCTATGCGCCCGGCGGCGCCAAGCTGTCGGACAGTTTCACGACCGGTGCGCCGACCTACACGCTGCGCGACCCCGATCTGCAGCCATGGAAGCGCGATGCCGCGCGGGCGATGGACCGCGGCATCGACTGGATCGTCGGCGCGCCGACCTATCCCGATTTCGAGGAGCCGCGAATTGATGTGGGCGGGGCCTGGCCCGAGGTCGTCGAAGCCTTCCGCACCGGCAAGGCGAGCAGCCGCTTCCGCTACGCCCCCGAACGCACCCCGCTGCTCAGCGCGGCGCGCGTCGTCGACCTCGAAACACCCGAGGTGATGATGATGACGCTCAACGCACGCGACATCACCCGCACCGTCCGCGCCGAGCGCCTGCGGCTCGCGATCGTCGTCTCGATGGTGCTGATCACCTCGGTCCTTCTTTCGCTGTTCCTCGCGCGCACGATCGTCCGCCCCTTGCGGCGGCTTGCGCGCGCCGCCGTGCGCGTCCGGCTGGGCCGCGCGCGCGAGGTCGTCGTCCCGCGCCTGCCGAGCCGGCGCGACGAGATCGGCACGCTCGCGCGCGCGTTGTCGGACATGACGCAGGCGCTGCGCGAACGCATCGACGCGGGCGAGCATTTCGCGGCCGACGTGACGCACGAGCTCAAGAATCCGATCGCGTCGGTCCGCTCGGCGATCGAGGGACTCGGACGCGTCACGACCGACGCGCAGCGCGAGCAACTGCTCGCCATCGCCGACGAGGATGTCCGCCGCCTCGACCGGCTCGTCACCGACATCAGCGATGCGAGCCGCATCGACGCGCAGCTCTCGCGCACCCTGTTCGAGCCGATCGACATCGGATTGATGATCGAATCGATGCTCGCGGGCCGCGCCGCGCGGGCGCGGAACGCGCCGAACCCCCGCATTGCCTTCGCCCGCCCGCGCAAGGGCACGACGACGGTGATGGGCGACGGCCATCGCCTCGAACGTGCGATCGACAATGTCATCGACAATGCGATCAGCTTCTCTCCCGATGCGGGCCTCGTCTGTATCGCGGCGACGAGGCTCGGCGACGAGGTGCATATTCGCGTCGACGACGACGGCCCGGGGATCGACCCCGACCAGCGCGAGGCCATCTTTCGCCGATTTCACAGCGAAAGGCCGCGCGACGAAGCATTCGGCAAGCATAGCGGACTGGGGCTGGCGATTGCCCGGACGATCATCGAGGGGCACCAGGGAACGATTTCCGCGCGCGACCGCGACGACGGCAAGCGCGGCGCGAGCCTGCTGATCACCCTGCCCGCGCGCGAACGATCGGAAGAGCAGGGTTAACGCTCGCCGCCCCATCTTCCTTGCAGCGGCGTAACATCGCCGTTAAGCCCCGGTGATGTTCCCGAGCCGGACCAAGCCCGAGATCCAGAATATCCACGCCAGCTGCGTCGCGGCGGGCAGTGGTGGGGTGCTGATCCTCGGCAATTCGGGACAGGGCAAGTCCGACCTCGCGCTGCGGCTGATCGACAAGGGAGCGCGGCTGGTCGCCGACGACCGCTGCGATATCTGGTACGACCGCGAGCGGCTGTGGTGCCGCCCGCCCGAAGCGCTTGCCGGCAAGCTCGAGGTACGCGGGATCGGCATCGTCGAAAAGCCGTGGACCGCGCCGGTGCCGCTCGCACTCGCGGTGCGGCTGAGCGACCGCTACGACCGCATGCCCGCGGTGGGTCAGGTCGAGATGGTCGCGGGCCATCCGCTTCCCGCGCTGCTGCTCTCGGCCTTCGAAGCCTCCGCCCCGATCAAGATCCTGCTCGCGCTGGAACGGCTGGCTCCCGAGCGATGACCGCCGCCGCCGCAGAGCCGCGCCTGCTCCTCGTCACGGGACTCTCGGGCGCGGGCAAGTCGACCGCGCTCAAGGTGCTCGAAGATCTGGGCTGGGAGGTCGTCGACAATCTGCCGCTCGCGCTGCTCGATGCGCTGATCGAGGCACCGGTAAAGCGCAGCGAGGCGCATCGGCCGATCGCGGTCGGGATCGACAGCCGCAGCCGCGGCTTTCGGCCCGCGCTGCTCGTCAAACAGATCAAGGAATTGCGCGAGAACGGCGGCCGCGATGTCCAGACCCTGTTCCTCGACTGCGCCGGCGCCGAGCTCGAACGCCGTTTCTCCGAAACGCGTCGCCGCCATCCGATGGCCGAGGATCGCCCCGCCGCCGACGGCATCGCGCGCGAACGCGAGATGATGGAGCCGCTCCGCCGCTGGGCCGAGCATGTCGTCGACACCACCAACTACAGCAGCAACGACCTGCAACAGGAGGTCCGCCAGCGGTTCGGGGACACCGAAGAGGGCGCGCCGGTCCTCAATGTGCTGAGCTTCGGCTTCGCGCGCGGCCTGCCGCGCAACGCCGACCTGGTGTTCGACATGCGCTATCTGCGCAACCCGCACTGGGATCCGACGCTCAAGCCCGGCACCGGGCTCGACGCCGATGTCGCGGCCTATGTGATGGCCGATCCTGCCTATGCCGACAGCGTCGCGCAGATCGAAAGGCTGATCCTGACCCTGCTGCCGCGCTACCGCGCCGAGGGCAAAAGCTATGTCACCATCGCCTTCGGCTGCACCGGCGGACGCCACCGGTCGGTCCATGTCGCATCGCGTGTTGCCCAAACGCTACGCGAGTCCGGTTATGAGCCAGTGCTGACCCACCGCAATCTTGACTCGGCGCCGCAAGATGGGCTTGAGGGCAAGCCCCCGCCCGCAGCTCCCGCGGCCGTCGGCAACAGATAAGGGTCTCGCATTCCATGCCCACCGACAAAGCACTGCCGCTCCTCGGGATGGTCCTCGTGACCCACGGCCGGCTGGCCGAGGAAATGGTGACCGCGATGGAGCATGTCGTCGGCCCGCAGCGCGCGATCGCCACCGTCTGCATCGGCCCCAACGACAATATGGAGATGCGCCGCAAGGAAATCGCCGACGCGATTCGCAACGTCGATGAGGGGCGCGGCGTGATCATGCTGACCGACCTGTTCGGCGGCACGCCGTCGAACCTCGCGATCAGCCTGCTCGAAAGCGGCCGAACCGAGGTGATCGCGGGCGTCAACCTGCCGATGCTGATCCGGCTCGAAAGCGCGCGCAAGACGATGGACCTGCGCGCCGCGGTGACCGCAGCGAGAGAAGCGGGCCAGAAATATATCTCCGTCGCATCGGAGATGCTGGGAGTGGGGCCATGAGCGAAGCCAGCGAAACGGTCGAGATCACCAACCAGCGGGGACTCCACGCGCGCGCGAGCGCGAAGTTCGTGACCTTCGTCAGCCGCCTGCCCGACACCGTGTCGGTCGAGGTCGAGAAGGGCGGATCGCGCGTCAACGGCACCTCGATCATGGGGCTGATGATGCTTGGCGCCGCGAAGGGCGACAGCATCACGATCCACACCCGCGGCGACGGCGCCGATGCCGCGCTGCTGAAGCTCGTCGGGCTGGTCAAGGACAGCTTCGGCGAGGATTGATCCCATGGCGACCGGTCGCCGCAGCCGCATCGAAAGCCTTTCCAACCCGCTGGTCAAGCGGATGCGCCTGCTGCGCGAGAAGCGGCACCGCCGCGCCGAGGGGCTGTTCCTGGCCGAGGGGCTGCGCATCGCGACCGAGGCACGCGAGGCAGGCGTGCTGCCGCAATGGCTGTTCCTCGCCGAGGAAGGCGCCGCGCATCCGCTCGCACGGGCGCTGGTCGCGGCGACGCTCGCGAACAGCGGCGAGGTGATCGACACGACGCCCGCCATCCTCTCCAAACTGTCGGGCAAGGACAATGCGCAGACGATCGTCGGCATCTATGCCGAACCGGAAGCCGCGCTGACCGACCTCGACCGCACCGCTGCGCCGATCTGGCTCGTCGCCGAGCGGCTGCGCGATCCGGGCAATCTCGGCACGATGCTGCGCACCGGCGATGCGGTCGGCGCGGGCGGGCTGATCCTGCTCGACGAATCGACCGATCCGTGGGCGGTCGAGGCGGTCCGCGCGAGCATGGGGGCGATTTTCACCCAGCGCCTTGTGCAGGCACGCTGGGAGGAATTCCTGCCCTGGCTGCGCAGCGGTCCTGGCCAGCTGGTGGCGACCTGGCTCGGCGACGATACGCAGGATTATCAGGCGGTGCGCTATGCGGCCCCGACCTTCATCCTCATCGGCAATGAATCGCAGGGAATGCCGGAGGACTATGCCGCGGCCGCCGACGTGCGCGTGAAGATGCCGATGATGGGCAAGGCCGACAGCCTGAACGCCGCGGTCGCGGCCGCGGTCATGGCCTATGAGGTGCTGAACCAGCGGCGGACGCATTAGCGCCGGTTCATCGTCGAGACACGCGCGCCGATTTAGGGCATATTCGTCATGCCGAACGTGTTTCAGCATCCATGACCCGCGCCCCCGTTCAGCGTCACGCCAAGGAAATGGTCGCGCCATGGACCCTGAACCAGGTTCAGGGTGACGAGAATGGAAAGGCCGCCCCCACGATGCGTATGTTGCCGCTGCTCGCTCTGTCCGCCCTCACTGCCTGCGCACCCGTCGCCGAGCCGCCGCAGGGTCCGAAGCCCGCCGCCTATTTCGCGCTCGGCACCGAGCCCGGCTGGACGCTCGAGATCACCCCCGAACGGCTTGGTTACAACGGCGACTATGGCGAGACGAAGATCGCCGTCGCCAACCCCGGTGCGCGCCCGAGTTTCAATGGCGAGCGCTATGTCACCGACCGACTGACGGTCGACGTCACGCACGCGACATGCAGCGACGGGATGAGCGACCGCCGCTATCGCGACACGGTGACGGTCACCGCCGACGGCAAGACGGTGAAGGGTTGCGGCGGCGGCATCCTGCCGCCCGGCGAACTGGCGGGGACGCGCTGGACCTTCGTGTCGATCGGCGGCGCGCCGGTAGCGGACGACCGCCCGACCTCGCTGCAATTCGACGGCGAGCGGCTCAGCGGCAGCGCGGGGTGCAACCGCTTTTCCGGCAGCTACAAGGTCGAAGGCCGCACACTGACCGCAGGGCCGCTGATGGCGACGAAAATGGCGTGCCCCGGTGCGGGCATGATGCAGGAAAGCGCCTTCTTCGCCCTGATGCGCGGCCCGGTTACCCTGAGCTTCCCGAGCGACGGCACGCTGGAAATCACCGAAGCCGATGGGCAGACGGCAGTATTGAAGCGCGCGATCTGAGCATCGCCCGCGCACAGGCGGGGGCGACGGTGCTACTGGCTCGCGTCGTTCACTGCGGCTGGAGCGCTGGCTAGCTTCGCCAGCGGGCGCGCGGTCTGTTCGGCGACGGGAAGCGGGGCGATTTCCCTGTCGCCGGTCTCGACATCGAGCGCCTCGAAACGCTTCGCCTGCGTCAGCACCTGAGATTCAAAGCTGCCGACGAAGGCGTTATACGCGCCGGTCGCCTGATCGAGGTTCTTGCCGACGCGCGCGATGTGCGATCCCATCACCGACATGCGCGCATAGAGTTCCTTGCCCAGCGCCGCGATCTCGCGCGCCTGTCCCGCGAGCTTTTCCTGCCGCCACACCGCCGCGACGGTGCGCGCGATCGCGATCAGGTTGGTCGGGGTCGCGAGCAGCACCTTGCGCTCGAACGCATAGTCCCAGAGCTCGTGATCCTGATCGAGCGCGGCGGCAAGAAAATGCTCGCCGGGGACGAACATCACGACGAAGTCGGGGGTGTCGTCGAACTGGTTCCAGTAGGATTTGGCGCCGAGCGTGTTGACATGCGCCTTCATCGCCGCGGCGTGCGCGGCGAGATGCACCGCCTTCTCACTCTCGTCGACCGCGCCGAACGCATCCTGATAGGCGTTGAGCGACACCTTGGCGTCGATGACGAGGCTCTGCCCGCCGGGCACCTTCACGACGACGTCGGGGCGCAGCCGCCCGCCGTCGCCGTCGGCAACGCTGACCTCGGTCTGGAAATCGGCATGTTCTGAAAGCCCACAGCTTTCGAGGACGTTGCGCAGTTGCTGCTCGCCCCAGCGCCCGCGCGCCTTGGGGGCGTTGCGAAGCGCGTTGACGAGCTTCGCCGCCTCGCTCGACACGCGCTCGGTGCCCTCGCGCATCGCGGCGATCTGACCGTGGAGCAGCCCGAAGGCGTCGCGGCGCTCGGCCTCGACCTTGCCCACCGCTTCCTCATATTTCTGCAGCCGCTCGTGGACCGGCGACAGCAAAGCCTTGAGGTTCTGCCCCGCCGTCTCCTCGCTCTGCTTGAAGCGCTGCTCGGCGCGCTCGAGGAACGCCTTTTGCGCTTCGCCGAGCATCGCCTGCCCGACTTCGCGGAACTGCGCGGTGAGCGCCGTCTGCGCGTCGCGAAGCTGGGCGATCTGCGCCTCGTGCGCCTCCTCGCGGGCGCGCTGTTCGGCAAGCAGCGACGCGAGTTTGAGGTCCGCCGCCTTGCGCGCCTCGGCCTCGGCCGCCAGATCGGTCACCGCCGCCTTGAATCGCTCGGACAATCCATCACGCTCGGCCTTGAGCGCCCCCGCCTGCCGCCCGGCGAGCAGCCAGCCGATCAGGCCGCCGAGACAGAGAGCGGCAAGGGCGATGACGAGCGCGGTGATATCCATGCGCGGAACATAGATCGAACACCGCCCTTCTGGCTAGCGCTAAAATCCCCTCAGAGGAGATCGCTCGCGACGTCGAGTTCGCGCACGCGGCGCTTCTGCCGCGCCGCATCGACGAGCCGGCGCAGTTCCTCGCGCCGTTCGGCCGCGCGGTCGATATACGGCATCACAAGTGCGCCCTCGCGTGTCGTCTCGTCGGACGAATCGATGCTGATCGTCCCGATTCCCGCCCATTGATTGATCAGCGTGAAATCCATGCGCACGTCCTTCACCCGATAGAGTTCGATCTCGTCGACGCTTTTGACGAAAATCCCCTTGCGCAGGATCAGCCGGTCCTCGGTCAGCTCATAGGTCATGTCGAGATTGCGGATCCACTGGACGAGGATGATCAGGAAGCCGACCCCGACGAGGCAGAGCAGCAGGGTCAGCCAGCCGACGAGCGTGCCGCGCAGCCAGCCCCAGGTCGAGGAACGGAAGCGATCGAGAACTTCGGGCATATGCACCTCCCCCATGATCAGATTGGCCTAAACGATCAGATTGGCAACAATATAGCGCGCGATCAGCAGCGACAGGATCGCGATACTCGCGCGCCGCCCTTTCACCCCCATCGCCGCCACGACGAGCGCGACGAAGAGCAGCGTCATCCCGAGCGGAAACGGCCGAAACAGCAGCCGCGACAGGTCGGGATGATTGAGGAAATAGGCGAGTTGCGCGCCCAGCAGCACAAGCAGCAGGCCGAACACCAGTCGGCGCACGCGGAAATAATGGGTATCCAGATTGGCAAACCCCTCGGGATGCGAGGGAAAAACGAGTCGCGCCGCGAGAAAATAGAGGCCGGCGAAAGCCACCACCGCCATCAGCGCGGTCGACGATACGACGACATCCGCCTTCACGCGCCATGCCGAGGCCCAGAAGGACAGCAGGTCGAGCATCACGAACACCGCGAGGAGCGGCGTCAGCCACCCGATCGCGAACCGCTCCTTCTCGGCCTCCGCCGTGAACCGCGCCTCGAGCGCGCGCCCGAGCCCGCCGAGCAGCTCGACCATCGAGAGGCCGAGAAGCAGGCTGTAGAGCGCGAAGACGAACTCGAAATCGCTCACGCTCCCGCTCCCCACTCGGCCGGCAGGATCGCGCGATAGGATTGGGCGTCGGGCGCGCCACCGACAAGCCGGCCCTGCGTCAGAAGCCAGTAGTGCCGGACGATCTCGGCCTGCTGCTCCAGCCCGTAACGTTCGAGCGGCCAGCCGGGTTTGAGGCTGTAATCATAGGTCGCGAACGGATGCCGCATCAGCACCAGATACCAGCGCCCGCGCCGCTGCGCCTGCCAGACATGCGTCATTTCGTGAAGAAATAGCCCTTTGGCCTGCAATTCCGCGTCGCGCCCGCCCGCCGGGCAGGAGAAATCGTCGCAATATACGCCGCCCTTGGGGTGGAAATGCAAATCGCCCATCGGCGCCATCACGATGCGGCGCGGCTGGAAGAATATCCATTTGTAGCGGCGCACGCGCACGCGCGCGTAATCGATCGCATCGCCGAAAACCGTCCGGGCGAGCGCGATTTCACCAGTCGTAAGGGGTCGCGACGGCCGCGCCACCCGCGCTTATTTCTTCGCCGCGTCCGCAGCCGGCTCTTCAGCCCCCATCGTGCCATGGCCCATCTTGCTATGGTCCATCGCCATCCCCTCATCGCCCCCGGCCGCCGACGCCTGCTTGATCGGCAGGTCGAAGAGGATGCGTTCGTTATTGTTGTTGGTGAACACGAATGCCATCGGCAGCTTGCCCGCGCGCACCGCGGCGGGGTTGATGTTCCAGATCATCAGATGCTTGCCGCCGGGCTTGAACTGCAGCTTGCCTTCGGCGGGCACATCGGCGCTCATCAGCGGCTTCATCGTCACCACGCCATTTTCCTTGACGCTCTCGTGCATTTCGACGCGCTGCGCGAGGTCGGCGGTCACCGCCATCAGTTTTACATCGCGCGGCCCGCCGGTGACCGTGAAATACCCAACCGCCGGTCGGTCGGGCGTCGCGCCCAGCTGGATATAGCCGCCGACCACATTGAGCTGCGGTCCGGCGCCCAGATTCTCCTTGCACCCGGTCAGCGTGAGCGCGGCGGCGCCAAGGGCTGCACCGATCAAAGCGCGGCGTGCGAAGGGCTTCATCGTTCTGGGACTCCCGAAATGCGTCAATTTTCATCGTCCAGATAAGCCGTCAAAGCCCTTGTGCCAAGCTAAAGCGCACCTATATCGCCCACAACATTTCCATGTGAGGCGTGCCTTTTGAGGGCGCCCAAGAAGCAACAAGGACGTTGATAATATGGCCAAAGTGATCGGGATCGACCTCGGCACCACGAACAGCTGCGTCGCGGTGATGGAAGGCGGGAAGCCCAAGGTTATCGAAAATGTCGAAGGCACGCGCACGACGCCGTCGATCGTCGCCTTCGCAAAGGATGGCGAGCGCCTCATCGGCCAGCCGGCAAAGCGCCAGGCCGTCACCAACCCCGAGAACACGATTTTTGCGGTGAAGCGCCTCATCGGCCGCCGCTTCGACGACCCCATGACCAAGAAGGACATGGAACTCGTCCCCTATACGATCGTCAAGGGCACCAACGGCGACGCGTGGGTCAAGGCGGGCGGCGAGGATTATTCGCCGTCGCAGATCAGCGCCTATATCCTCCAGAAGATGAAGGAAACCGCCGAGGCCTATCTCGGCGAAAAGGTCGAGCAGGCGGTCATCACCGTTCCCGCTTACTTCAACGACGCCCAGCGTCAGGCGACCAAGGACGCCGGCAAGATTGCGGGCCTCGAAGTGCTGCGCATCATCAACGAGCCGACCGCGGCCGCGCTCGCCTATGGCCTCGACAAGACCGAGAACAAGACGATCGCCGTCTATGACCTTGGCGGCGGCACCTTCGACATCTCGATTCTCGAGGTGGGCGACGGCGTGTTCGAGGTGAAGTCGACCAACGGCGACACCTTCCTCGGCGGCGAGGATTTCGACAGCAAGATCGTCGAATATCTCGCCGACACCTTCAAGAAGGACGAGGGCATCGACCTGCGTTCGGACAAGCTCGCGCTGCAGCGTCTGAAGGAAGCCGCCGAAAAGGCGAAGATCGAACTGTCGTCGGCCGCGACGACCGAGGTCAACCTGCCCTTCATCACCGCCGACGCCAACGGGCCGAAGCACCTGGTGAAGACGATCACCCGCGCCGACCTGGAAAAGCTGGTCGAGGATCTGATCAAGCGCACGCTCGAACCCTGCAAGAAGGCGATCAAGGACGCCGGCGTTTCGGCGAGCGAGATCGACGAGGTCGTGCTCGTCGGCGGCATGACGCGCATGCCGCGCGTCCGCGACGTCGTGAAGGATTTCTTCGGCAAGGAACCGCACACCGGCGTGAACCCCGACGAAGTCGTCGCGATCGGCGCCGCGATCCAGGCGGGCGTGCTGCAGGGCGACGTCAAGGACGTGCTGCTGCTCGACGTGACCCCGCTGTCGCTCGGCATCGAGACGCTGGGCGGCGTGTTCACGCGCATGATCGACCGCAACACCACGATCCCGACGAAGAAGTCGCAAGTCTACTCGACCGCCGACGACAACCAGTCGGCGGTGACGATCCGCGTCTTCCAGGGCGAACGCGAAATGGCCGCCGACAACAAGATGCTCGGCCAGTTCGACCTCGTCGGCATCCCGCCGGCGCCGCGCGGCGTGCCGCAGATCGAGGTGACCTTCGACATCGACGCCAACGGCATCGTGTCGGTCCACGCCAAGGACAAGGGCACGGGCAAGGAACAGCAGATCAAGATCCAGGCCTCGGGCGGGCTCAGCGACGCCGACATCGACCAGATGGTCAAGGACGCCGAGCAGTTTGCCGAAGAGGATAAGAAGCGCCGTGAGGCGGCCGAGGCGAAGAACAACGCCGAAAGCCTGATCCACACGACCGAACGCCAGCTCGAAGAGCACGCCGACAAGGTCGACCCCGGCCTCAAGGGCGAGATCGAGGCGGCGATCGCCGAAGCCAAGACGGCCGTCGAAGGCGGCGACAGCGCCGCGATGACCGAAAAGGCGCAGGCGCTCGCGCAGGTCGCGATGAAGCTGGGCCAGGCGATCTACGAGAAGGAACAGCAGGCCGCGGCATCGCCCGCCGCCGACGCTGGCGAGCAGAAGGCCGACGAAGATGTCGTCGATGCCGAATTCTCGGAAGTCGAAGACGACAAGAAGTAAGCAGGAAACTCTCCCCGCCGCGTCCCTTGGGCGCGGCGGGGATGACGGGGTCAGAGAATGTCGCTCGACATCGATTATTACGAATTGCTCGAAGTCGAGCGCAACGCCGACGACAAGACGCTGAAGTCGGCGTACCGCAAGCTCGCGATGCAATATCACCCCGACAAGAATCCGGGGTGCGGCGACAGCGAAGCGCGGTTCAAGGCGATCAACGAAGCCTATGACTGTCTGAAGGACCCGCAGAAGCGCGCCGCCTATGACCGGTTCGGCAAGGCGGCGTTCCAGAACGGCGGGCCCGGCGGCGGCTTCGGCGGCAATGCCTCCGATTTCGGCGACATCGGCGATATTTTCGAATCGATTTTCGGTTCGGCCTTTGGTGGCGGCGGGCGCCAGCAGCGCGGTCCCGCGCGCGGCGCCGACCTGCGCTACGACATGGAGATCAAGCTCGAAGACGCCTTCGCCGGCTGCGAGCGCGAGATTCAGGTCGACGTCGCCGCGCGCTGCGAGGCATGCGACGGCTCGGGCGCCAAGCCCGGCACCCGGACCAATCGCTGCTCGACCTGCGCCGGCCACGGCAAGGTCCGCGCGCAGCAGGGCTTCTTCATGGTCGAACGCACCTGCCCGACCTGTCAGGGCGCGGGCGAGGTCATCGCCGACCCCTGCAATACATGCCATGGCGAAGGCCGCGTCGACCGGCGCAAGACGCTGACCGTCACCATCCCGCCGGGGGTCGACGAGGGAACGCGGATCCGCCTGTCGGGTGAAGGCGAAAGCGGCGCGCGCGGTGCGGCGCCCGGCGACCTCTACATCTTCCTCCACATGGCGCGGCACAAGGTTTTCGAGCGCGAGGGCACGACGCTGTTCACGCGCGCGCCGATCAGCTTCACCACCGCAGCGCTCGGCGGGTCGATCACCATCCCCGGGCTCGACGGCAAGAAGCACGACATCGCCATTCCCGCGGGCATCCAGTCGGGCAAGCAGCTCCGCCAGCGCGGCGCGGGGATGCCAGTGCTCAACGGCCGGGGTACCGGCGACCTCGTCGTCCAGATCGACGTCGAGACACCGACGAAGCTCAGCGCGCGGCAGAAGGAATTGCTCTGCGAGTTCCGCGAGACCGAGACGGGTGAGGAATGCCCCGCGAGCCAGGGTTTCTTCGGGCGCATCAAGGAAATGTGGGACGATCTGACGGAGTGATCCGGCCCTGTCGTCAACATACCAAACATCGTCATTCCCGCAAAAGCGGGAACCCAGGGGCAGAGTAGGCCGATGCGCGCTCTGCGACCCCGCGTTCGCGGCGATGACGAACCCATCTAACCGATTTCCACCCGCAGCTCGTCGATCAGCGCCTTCACCTGCGGCAGCCGGCTTTCCTCCTCGTCGAGGATCGCATGGAAGGCGCGGCGCTTGATCGCCGCCAGTTCCTCCGCGCTCAAGGCGCCCGCCACGCTGCTCGCGACGATATCGACCAGCCGGTCGGCGCCGTGGAGCCGCCCCCACAGATAGTCATTCTCGCGGTATGCGCGGCTGAAAAAGGCGCCGAAGCTGTTGAATTCGATCCCCTTCAGCATCGCCCCCGCCCCGCCGGTGCGGATGGCGGTCGCGTCCGACGGCGAGATACGATCGACCTTGATCGGATCGAACTCGTCGAACCCCTCGCCCTGCAACAGCGGCAGGGTCGCGATGTCGTAAAAGGGGTAGCCGAGGTAGGCGAGCAGCATCTTGCGCCGGTCGTCCTTGGGGAGCTGCGCGAGCCCTTCAGCGACCAGATTATCGGCCTCGGCATCGGCGCCGATCAGGTCGCGGCGCGCGCCGATCGCGTCGATCCATGCCGCCGCACCGGCGTCGGCGGGCATGTCGACCTCGGACAGCCAGTCATCGCCCTCGCGCTCGACATATTGGCCCAGCGCCGCATAGATCGCGTCGCGCATCGCATCGCACGCCGGGTCGCGCGCCTCGCGCTTCGCCTCGACGACGCGGTCGAGCTCGCGCGCGAGAAAGCGCAAGCGGCGGATACGGAACCCCAGGTCGTGGGTGCGGAAAAACACCACCGCGTCGTCGCTTGCGCCCAGCCCGCGCCGTCCCGACAGCCGGTCGAGCCCGCGCGCCCGCACCTCGTCCCACAGCGCGTTGCGGCGATTGCGCTGGTGGATGTCGCCCTCGGGCGGCGCGAGCCGGTCGACCGTGCCGACCAGTTCCTCGACCACCGCCGACAGTTTGAGATGGCCATAAGGCGCATAAGCGAAGCCTGCGCGCGCCGAGGCCTGATCCTGCGCCTTCGCGCGCCATTTCTGCAACCGCGCGGGGGTCGGCGTGTCGAGGAAGAAGGTGGTGCCGAACAGCGCCGCGACCTGTTCCTCGACCTCGACCTTCATCGCGTCGATGATATACTGCATCCGCCGGATGCGACGTGACATGCCCTCGATCGCCTCGACATTGTCGCGAATCGGCTGTTCGCGCGGAATTTCGGACAGCGCGCCGAGGATCGTCGACGTGAAGCCCGGAAGCTTCTTCTCCTCCCCCGCCGTTGCCTCGCCGGGCTTGCCGAAGCTGATCGAGCGGTAGTCGGGCTTGGGATCGATATAGACGAAGCGCCGGTCGATCTCGCGCCGCGCCGGCCGCTGCTTGAGCGCGGCGATCGCGGGGCGGAAGGGTGCGTTGGCAAGCACCGATCCGTCGATCAGCACGCGGTCGGCAGGATCGGCCTCGCCGCCTGCGGGAAGTTGCGCGCGGATGAAGGTGTCGCGGCCGGACCATTCGATGCCGCGCTTGTCCAGCACGCGGTCGAGCTCGCGCAAGGTGAAGGGCGGGAAGGCGCCCGGAAAGCTCGCGGTCGCCCGCGCCGCCGCGGCGAGCGCGGGGACATCGTCCAGCCCCTCGGGCGCTTTCGGATCCTGCCGGAAATGGATCACCAGCCGGTGCTCCTGCTCGGTCACGCGCGGCGGGCTGTTCAACGACAGGGGGGTGCTGTGCCCCGCAAAATCGGTGACCGAGACGAACAGGTCGACCGGCTGGCCCGTGGGCACCAGCGACGGCCCGACCGGCCCGCTGTCCATCGCATCGAACGCATCGAGCAGCAGGTTCGAGAAAGTCTCGCCGCCGAAGGGCGGTTCGAACCAGCGCGCACGCACGAAGCGCGACAGCTTGGCGCGCACCTCCTCCTGCGCGCCCTCGCCGACCGTCCGGTCGATCACGTTGCCGCGCCGCTTCATCGCCCAGCCCGCGATCGGCACTGCCCAGAATTTGGTCGCCGCCGACAGCGGCCGCGCGTCGGGGTCTAGCAGATAATCGACGTCGGCATCCTTCAGCCACAGCTCGGTCAGCGGATCGAGCGACTGGCCCGTCGCGATCGCCCGGGCGAGGAAGATGCCATTGATCCCGCCCGCGCTCGCCCCCGCGACGATGTCGGCCATAACCCGCAGCCTGACCCCGCCGCGCTCGCCGAGCGCGGTGAGCAACTCGCCATAGACGCGCCCCGAACCCTGCTGCGGCCGCCCCTCATGAAAGGCGCGCGACGCCGCCGCGAGCCGCCAGACCTCTTTGGTAATGCCGTGCATATAGACGGCGAGGCTGATGCCGCCGTAGCAAATCAGGGCGAAGCGCAGTTCCTTTTCCCGCATCGCGACAATGATAGCGCGCTTTGGGGGGCGCCGTCACCTTTTCAGACGGAATGACGGAAACCGGACGTCGGCTGCCACTGGCGCCGATCTGGATCGAATAGCCGGTTGCGACCGAAAGCTGACCTATCTTTCATCGTCACCCTGAACTCGTTTCAGGGTCCATGGTCTGCCGTTTCCTTCAACGCAGCGGCCGATGAGAGGTCGGCCCATGGATGCTGAAACAAGTTCAGCATGACGAGCTTGGGGCGACCGCTTCCCACCCCAAAGCCGTCCTTCGCAAAAAGCCCGGCAAGGCCCGCGACCGGCGCTGGCCGGGCGGCTCGGGATCAGGCGCCGACCGACTTGTTCTCGACCACTTCGAGCGGCGGCGGCGACTTCACCGCGCCGGCGCGGCGGTGCGAGAGCTTGCCCTCGACCTTGCCGCCGTTTTCGATCGTGATCGTTTCATAGGTGACGTCGCCGGTGATCCGCGCGGTGGCATGGACGATCAGCGTCTTGGCCTCGATCGATCCGTCGAGCAGGCCCGCGATCTTCGCGGTATCGGCGATCACCGCGCCCTTGATCTCGCTCGCCTCGCCCTGCACCAGGTTGGCGCATTTGAGGTCGCCGTCGATCTTGCCGTCGACGTGCAGGTCGACGCTGGCCGAGACGTTGCCGGTGATGACCACGTCCGATCCGAGGACCGAAAAGGTGGTGTGACGCGCGCCGGTAGCCATCTTAGCTGGCAGTGCGGCTGGCAGCGAGGGCGCCGACCCGCTGTCGGGCGTCGTCTTTGACTTCAAGAACATCGGCTTTGGCCTCCAGGAAGCGGCGCGGGTTGACCGCGACCCCGTTCAAACGAACTTCGAAATGCAGGTGGCTGCCGGTCGAACGCCCGGTCGAGCCCATCTTGGCGATCTGCTGACCCGCGGCGACCTGCGCACCCACCGCGGTGTTGAAACCCGACAGGTGCGCGTAGCGGGTCAGGATGCCCTGGCCGTGATCGACCTCGACGACATTGCCATACCCCGACTTCTGCCCGACGAAGACGACGCGGCCGGGGGCGGCGGCGAGGATCGGGGTGCCGAGCGGCCCGGGGAAATCGAGCCCGGCGTGCATCGCGCCGGCGCCGGTGAAGGGGTCGCTGCGATAGCCGAAGCTCGACGAGAGCATCAGCACGTCGGCAGGCTTGCCCGAGGGCACCGCGACGAGCGTGCGTTCGAGCACCTCCATGCGGAACAGCGCGCCCTCGAGCGCGGCGAACGAGGCGCCGAACGCCTTCGCCTTGCCGGTCGTGCCGCGATAGGGGATGAAGGGACCGCCGCGGCCGGACGCGGCGTTGCGGACGAGCGCCCTGGGATCGAGCCCGAGCTTTGCGACCGCGACCTCGGCTTTTGCCGCGCGCTCGTTCACCGCCGCCAGCAGGCGCGCCGCGAACCGTTCCTGACGCTTTTCGATGCGGGCGAGCGCCTGCGCCTCGGGCGGCAGGTTCGGGTCGATCGCGCTGGTTTCGAGCGTTGCGGGCTCGGCCTTCGCTTCGGTGCCGGCTTCGGGCGTCACCGCCGCGGGTTCGACGCCGAAGTGCGTCTCCGACCATTCGTCGAGCTGGTCCTGCCGCTCTTCGAGGTCGGCGGCGGTTTCGGCGACGCGGTCGCGATATTTGGCGATGCGGGCTTCGGCGGCGGTTGCCGCGGCCTTCTGCGCCGCGACTTCGGCGCGCTCGCCCGAACTCAGCATCTGGTTCGCCAGTATCGCGAGCGTCACGCCCGCCCAGGCAAGCAGCACCGCGCCGGCGATGAGCGCGACGCGCTTTTGCCAAACCGCGCTGACGCGAAGGAAACGCACGTGACCGTGCGTGCGGATGAAGATTTCATGGTCCTGAAACAGCGCCGAGACGCGCTGCCGCCAATGGCGCAGGCCCGTTAATTTCGAAGACAAGTGGCGACCCCATCTTGTTGTTCTGTGGAGCCCTCCGCCCCGCTTGGAGGGCGCCTTACCAGCGCGCGAACCCCCTTGCGAATCATTGCGGGGCGAGTCGCGCCGAGTCGAACATGACTCGCGGTGAACGGTGTCAAAGGGCGCCAATAGCGCCATTTTGGGAGGATTCAGGCCCGCGAATCGCCTGTTAACATTGACGGCTTGCTTACCATTTCGGGGTAGGGAAAGAGGGTGACCGACATGTCCGATACCCCGATCCCCGCAAGCGCAAATGCCCTTCAGGAACAGGCGCCTGCGAGCCGTCGCCGTCCGCGCTCGGCGGTCAGCGCGGGGGTCGGAATCGTCGGCCTGATCGGCCTTTTGGCGTATCTGCTCATCGCGCGCCACGCCCCGGATATCGCCGCCCTCCTTGGCGTCGACTGGGGCAACCGCGGTCCGATGAGCGGGCCCAATTCGGCGATCGTCAGCGTGCTCGCCTGCGGCGTGCCGATGGTGCTGTGGTCGCTGTTCGTCGACAAGGTGCATCGCAATCCCTCGACCGGGATCGACTGGAACCAGCGCCGCCCGTGGCGCGACACGCTCGACATCAGCCTGACCAAGCTCGCCGGGCTCTGGGCGACCTGGCTGCTGCTCGCGGGTTTCTATGCGACGATGCGCTATTATTGGGAGGGCAGCTACGCCTTTTCGATGGACCTGCTCGAGCGCGTCGTGCCGTGGCTGCTGCTGGTCTCGGTGCCCTATACGCTCTGGCTCGACCGCCGCATGGTCGAGCCGCGCGACGGCTGTTACCAGTTCGGCCGCTGGATGATCGCGCCCGGCCAGCCGGTCGACGGCCGTGCGATCGCGCATCATTTCCGCGCCTGGGCGGTGAAGGGCTTTTTCACCGCCTTCATGCTGTCGATCGTGCCGGGCAATTTCGCCGCGCTGGTCACCGTCGGGTGGAGCGACGTGCTCGCCAACCCCTATATGACCGGCATCTGGGCGATCAACATCCTCTACCTCGTCGACGTCCATATCGCGACCGTCGGCTATATACTGACGATGAAGCCGCTCGATTCGCACATCCGGACGGCGAACCCCTATTTCATGGGCTGGGTCGCGGCGCTCGTCTGCTACCCGCCCTTCATCCTGATGAACGGCGGCCCGCTCGACTATCAGGTCAACGGCGCCGACTGGGGCTATTGGCTGCAGGGGCACGACACGCTGATGGCGCTCTGGGCGGCGCTGCTGTTCGCTCTCGTTGCGGTCTATGCCTGGGCGACGATGGCGTTCGGCATCCGCTTTTCGAACCTGACGCACCGCGGCGTCATCACCCACGGCCCCTATGCCTTCACGCGCCATCCCGCCTATGTATCGAAGAATCTGAGCTGGTGGGTCGGCTCGCTCCCCTTCCTCGTCACCGCCGGAGGGCCGATCGAGGCGGTGCGCAACACGGTCCTGCTCGGGCTGGTCAGCGGGGTCTATTACTGGCGCGCCAAGACCGAGGAAAAGCATCTCCTCGCCGATCCCGCCTATCAGGCCTATTGGAACTGGGCGCAGGCGAATGCCCTGGTGCCGCGCCTGTTCGCGAAGCTGACGGGACGGGCGCGCCCGCTCATTCGCCTCGAACCCGATCCGCGCGTCGGGCCGGTCGCCTGACAGGGGCGGACGCCGTACGGCGCCCGCCCGCTCGCATCGTCAGAATTTGAACGCGGCTTCGACGCCCCAGATGCGGGGCTCGTTGACGAAGCCGGTCAGGTTGTTGAAGTCGATCCCGCCGACCGCCGAAGTGTCGTTGGTCACGTTGCGGACGAACGCGGCGAAGTCGTAATGATCGGTCTTGTACCCGACGCGCACGCCGCCCTCGAGCAGGCGCTTGTCCTGGAACTCGACCGATTCATAGAGGAAGAAGTTGATCTTCGAACGGTACGACCAGTCGGTATAGACATAGACCTCGCCGTCGCCGACCGGGACGCCATATTTGGCGGTCCAGTTCGCGATCCAGCGCGGCGACTGCGGCAGGCTGTTGCCGTCGATGTTGACGATCGCGGCCGCGAACGGCGCCGCCGGAACGACGATCGGGTCGAGCACGGTGCAGAGCGACGGATCGCCGGGCAGCAGGTCGACGCGCGTCGCGCCGCACGCCGCGGTGGTCAGGTTCGGGTCGCGGATCTCGGTATGGTTGTAGCTGAGGCCCGCGGTGAGCAGCAGCCGGTCGACCGGCATCAGTTCGACATCGAGTTCGAAGCCATAGCCGCGGACATTGTCGGCGTTGATCAGGCGGTTCGCGTTGACCCCGCCACCGACCGCGGTGAGCTGCGCATCGTTGAGGTTGTAGAGGAAGCCCGACAGGTTGATGCGGCCGCGGCCGCCCAGGACGGTCGATTTGACCCCCGCTTCATAGGAGGTGATCGTTTCCGAATCGCCGATCGTCACGCCCGATTCGAGCGGGGTGGCGGTCGCCGGCGGGAAGAGGATACGGCCCTGGATGCTCGGCGCGCGATAGCCGCGCGCGACGCGGGCATAGAGGTTGATGTCGTCGGTCGCGGCATAGGCGATGTTCGCGTCCCACGTGACATTGTTATCGCTGACGCGGCGGTTCACCGTGCCGAGCGGGTTCTGCAGGAAGTTCGGGAACTGCGTGTCCTTGCTGCGTACCACCGTATAGCGGCGCTTGTCGTCGTTGTAGCGGACGCCGCCGGTGACGCTGAGCTGGTCGGTGAGGTGATAGGTCAGCGAGCCGAAGACGCCATAGGCCTTGCTGTGCTGTTCCTGCGCGACGACGATATTGACCCCGCCGACGGCGTTGTTCGGGTCGCCGAGGGTCGAGTAATTCTCGCTGAGGATGTCGAGATCCTCGTCGAAGTAGAAGAAGCCGGCCTGATAGGAGAGCGGGCCGTTGCCATTGCTTTCGAGGCGGACTTCCTGCGTGAACTGGCGCAGCTTCGGCACGCTGTCGCGCGTTTCGGCGGTGAAGGGTATGTCGCCGGGGCCATAGAGGTTCGGCGGCAGGAAGTTGGCGCCGAAACCGCCGTCGACGTCGCCGACCGAGGTCGCGTGACCCTTCCACAGGCTGGTGACCGAGATCAGCGAGACCGGGCCGAGATCCCAGTTGACGCGCGCCGAGGCATTGCCCGTGCGCACGCGCTGTTCATTCTTGCCGTCGGTCGAGACGCGGTAGCGGTCGAAATTGTCGTTGAGCCCGGTCTCGCCGCGCGTGAAGACATTGGCGCGGAACAGCCGCGCGGTGCCGTTGAGGCGGCGGAGCTGGCCGGTGAGCAGGATTTCCAGATTGTCGGTCGGCTTGACGAGGCCCTGGAAGCGGAGCGCGAACTCGTCGAAGCCCTCGAACGCGTCCTTGGTGGCGCCGCTGGGAACGACATTGTCGACATAATCGTCCTGGCGCTGGTAGAGCCCCGACACGCGGATCGCCACCTTGTCGCCGAGCGGGCCGCCGACGGCGCCCTGCGCGTTGATCGCGTTGAAGCGGCCATAGGAAATGCGGCCGTAACCGCCGAATTCATCCTTCGGCTTCACCGAATCGAACTTGACGATGCCCGCGGGGGTGTTGCGGCCGAACAGCGTGCCCTGCGGACCGCGCAGCACTTCGACGCGCTCGATATCGAACACCGGGAAGCCCTTCAGGATCGGGTTTTCAAGAACGACATCGTCATAGACGAGGCTGACCGGCTGCGACGCGTTGAAGTCGAAATCGGTGTTGCCGAGACCGCGGATGTAGAAGCGCGGGAAGGTGCGGCCGAACGAGGATTCGACCATCAGGCTGGGCACCTTGGCCGACAGCGAGCGGACGTCCTGGCCGCCGGCGCCGATCGCGTCGAGCTTGTCGCCCGAGACCGCGGTGATCGAGATCGGCACGTCCTGCAGATTTTCTTCGCGGCGCTGCGCGGTGACGATGATCTCGCCCAGCTGGCCTTCTTCGGCGGCGGGGGCGGCGTCCTGCGCGGCGGCGGGAGCGGCCCAGCCGGCGGCGAGGATGGCGAGGACGGGGGCTATAGCGGTAGCGGAAGGAAAAAGGCGCATGGCGAGCTTCCTGAAACAGAGTGAACATTGGGAGAGCGAAAAACCAACCGCTCTTTGGCGGTCCGCGCCGCCGCGATCAATCGGCGAAGCACGGGCTGCTGACGATCATGTCAGCAGTGTTGCGCAATTGCTTCACTTTCGAGGCGAGGGGATGGCCAGCTTCGGCCGAAAGCCGCCATTTGCGGCTGATCTGGCTTCGATGACCGGTTTCGACCGCAGTGGACGTGACGCCCAAGCTAATCCGTTCGCATCGAGCGAAGTCGAGATGCCCCTCGGGCTAGGCAAGGCCGCCGGGTGTCTCGACTTCGCTCGACACGAACAGAAATAGGGGACGGTCTGGAATCCACCCCTTTTCAGACATTTCCTCGGCGATGAAGGCGCGCCCGCGCCAGACACGAAAAAGCCCGCTAACTCATCGAGAAAGCGGGCTAATTTTGGTTGCGGGAGTAGGATTTGAACCTACGACCTTCAGGTTATGAGCCTGACGAGCTACCGGGCTGCTCCATCCCGCGTCAACCAGCGGCGCTTCCCTTTCAGGACCGCCAAAAACAGCAAAAAGGCCGGCATCTCTGCCGGCCTCTAACTTTGTGAATGGGTTTCTTTTCGACCTTACGTCGGCTGCAATGCCTGGCGACGTCCTACTCTTCCAACGCTTAAGCGGTAGTACCATCGGCGCTGTCAGGTTTCACGGCCGAGTTCGAGATGGGATCGGGTGGGTCACTGACGCCATGGTCACCAAGCAATGAAGCCGGCGTAGGGTCAAAAGTCTTTCAATCGATGTCCGTGCAATACTGTCTGATCAATCATCCACTATCGCGGACAAACCCGTCAGGCTTGTCGTTGATGGCGGGACTCTAAAGTGCGAATAGAGCAATTAGTATCGGTTAGCTCCACGCGTTACCGCGCTTCTACATCCGATCTATCAACGTGGTGGTCTTCCACGGCTCTAAGAAATCTTATCTTGAGGGAGGCTTCCCGCTTAGATGCTTTCAGCGGTTATCCCGTCCATACATAGCTACCCTGCTGCGCGGCTGGCGCCACGACAGGTACACCAGAGGTATGTTCAACCCGGTCCTCTCGTACTAGGGTCAACTCCTCTCAAATTTCGACGCCCACGGCAGATAGGGACCAAACTGTCTCACGACGTTCTGAACCCAGCTCACGTACCACTTTAATTGGCGAACAGCCAAACCCTTGGGACCTGCTCCAGCCCCAGGATGTGATGAGCCGACATCGAGGTGCCAAACGATTCCGTCGATATGAGCTCTTGGGAATCATCAGCCTGTTATCCCCGGCGTACCTTTTATCCGTTGAGCGATGGCCCTTCCACTCGGGACCACCGGATCACTATGACCGACTTTCGTCTCTGCTCGACTCGTCAGTCTCGCAGTCAGGCAGGCTTATGCCATTGCACTCTAACAGACGGTTTCCAACCGTCCTGAGCCTACCATCGCGCGCCTCCGTTACTCTTTAGGAGGCGACCGCCCCAGTCAAACTACCCGCCACAGAGGGTCCCTGATCCAGTTTCATGGATCGAGGTTAGACATCAGAAAACAACAGGGTGGTATTTCACCTATGGCTCCACACCGGCTGGCGCCAGTGCTTCAAAGCCTCCCACCTATGCTACACAGTTCTTTCCTAATGCCACTCTGAAGCTGCAGTAAAGGTGCACGGGGTCTTTCCGTCTAACCGCGGGTACTCCGCATCTTCACGGAGAATTCAATTTCGCTGAGCATCTCCTGGAGACAGTGGGGAAGTCGTTACGCCATTCGTGCAGGTCGGAACTTACCCGACAAGGAATTTCGCTACCTTAGGACCGTTATAGTTACGGCCGCCGTTTACCTGGGCTTCATTTCGGAGCTTGCACCCCTCCACTTAACCTTCAGGCACCGGGCAGGCGTCAGGCCCTATACGTCGTCTTGAAGCCGACTTAGCAGAGCCCTGTGTTTTTGCTAAACAGTCGCTACCCCCTGGCCTGTGCCCCCCACAAATGGTTGCCCAAATGTGGGGCCTCCTTCTTCCGAAGGTACGGAGGCAATTTGCCGAGTTCCTTCAGGAGACTTCTCTCAAGCGCCTTGGTATACTCTACCATCCCACCTGTGTCGGTTTAGGGTACGGTCTATAATGGAGGGGCTATTTCCTGGAACCTCTTCAAAGCCTGACCAATCCAATAAGGTCAGACAATTTACGAGATCCGTCACACACCTCCAGGCCCACGAATATTAACGTGGTTCCCATCGACTACCCCCTTCGGGCTCGTCTTAGGGGCCGGCTTACCCTGCTCAGATTAGCTTTAAGCAGGAACCCTTGGGATTTCGGCGAGAGGGCATCTCACCCTCTTTATCGCTACTCATGTCTGCATTCGCACTTCCGATACCTCCACGGCCCATTACCAGACCGCTTCATCAGCCTACGGAACGCTCCGCTACCGCGTGTATTGCTACACACCCTAAGCTTCGGTGCATCACTTTAGCCCCGTTACATTTTCGCCGCAGGAACCCTTATTTAGACCAGTGAGCTGTTACGCTTTCTTTAAAGGATGGCTGCTTCTAAGCCAACCTCCTGGTTGTTTTGGGATTCCCACATGCTTTCCCACTTAGTGATGACTTGGGGACCTTAGCTGTAGGTCAGGGCTGTTTCCCTTTTGACGACGGACCTTAGCACCCGCCGTCTGTCTGCCGGATAGTACTCATGGGTATTCGGAGTTTGGTTAGAATTGGTAGATCTCGCGACCCCCGCATCCATCCAGTGCTCTACCCCCCATGGTATTCATCCGACGCTCTACCTCAATAGATTTCGCGGAGAACCAGCTATTTCCCGGTTTGATTGGCCTTTCACCCCTAAACACAACTCATCCGACAATTTTTCAACATTGAACGGTTCGGCCCTCCAGTGCGTGTTACCGCACCTTCAGCCTGGTCATGCCTAGATCACCGGGTTTCGGGTCTAATGCATCAAACTATGTCGCCCTATTCAGACTCGCTTTCGCTGCGCCTACACCTAACGGCTTAAGCTTGCTTGATACACTAAGTCACAGACCCATTATGCAAGAGGTACGCAGTCAGGCCTCAAGGGCCCTCCTACTGCTTGTAGGCGTTCGGTTTCAGGTACTGTTTCACTCCCCTCATCGGGGTGCTTTTCACCTTTCCCTCACGGTACTGGTTCACTATCGGTCATACAGGAGTACTTAGGCTTAGAGGGTGGTCCCCCTACGTTCAGACAGGATTTCACGTGTCCCGCCCTACTCAAATCCTTTGACATCACTTTCGCATACGGGGCTGTCACCCGCTATGGCCCTACTTTCCAGAAGGTTCTGCTAGTTGAATCAAAGGCATTGGCCTGGTCCGCGTTCGCTCGCCACTACTAACGGAGTCTCTGTTGATGTCC
>NZ_CATKPA010000007.1:75000-110832 GCF_949769155.1 Sphingopyxis sp. Geo48
CTTCGGCGCGGTCGTCCTCGCGCTCGGCTGGCTGCGCTTCTCGATGGGCGACCAGCTCACCATCCATATGATCATCGCCACCGCGGCGGGGGTCGGCCTGTCGGTCATGCTCGGCGCCGCGCTGATGGGGCTCGTCTTCCTGTCGAGCGGCAGCGGGCATGACGAGGCGATTGAGGATCCTTTCGAAGACGACCCGGATATGAATCATGACCGATAAGAGCGAAGCCGACTGTCCCCGCGACCCGATCCTGCGCGTCGTCCCGCGCCCCGCAGACATCAATGCCAACGGGCATATCTTCGGCGGCTGGGTGCTCAGCCAGATGGATATCGCGGGCGGCATCGTCGCCGGCCGGATCGCCTGCGGCCCCGTCGCGACGGTCGCGATCGAGACGATGGAATTCATCGCCCCGATCCTGCTGCGCGACATCATTTCGGTCTATGCGCATCTCGAGCGGCGCGGCCGCACCTCGCTGGCGATCCGGCTCGAGGTCATCGCGACGCGCGACGGCGGCCGGACCGAGGAGCGCGTGACCGAGGGGGTTTTCACCTTCGTCGCGCTCGACGAGAATCACCGCCCGCGTCCGCTGCCGCCGATCTAGGGCAGCTCCCTAGTCGGGTTCGATAAACCGATAGTCAAAACTGCGGCTGTCGTTGGCGGGAACCCGAATCGCCCAGGTCAGCAATCCGTCGCGGCGCGGCAGCTTGCGTAGCCGTTTGTCGAGCTTCGGGTCGGGATCGACGTAAAAGCCAAATTCGAAATCCACCGCGAACGGGTTGGCGTTGGTCACGGTGACCCGGTAATCGTCATCGGCCATCTTTGGGGTGACCCCCCGAACCATATCGACGCGCACCTGGCTGCTTTCGCCGATAACCAGGTCGACCTTTTCGCCGACGGCATGATCGCGAACCCGCCCTTCGCCGACGAGCAGCGATTCCTCGCCGCGCGGCGCGAACACCGCGACCTGGCCGCTGGGCAGCGGCACACCCAATCGCGTCGCTTCCTTATTCTCCATCCGCAAAACCCGCTCGACCTCCATCGACTCGAAACTGTCTTCCGGCGAACTGCGCAGGCGATAGACGGTCTTGAACGGCACACGATCCTTGACCAGCAGCGCCACCTGCTTCTGCCCGTTCGCCGCGACCGTCACCGGGATCGGTACGCGATAGAGCTTGAGGTCGCCCAGATCTTCCTGGCTGGCCACCACCGTGACCGGCGACATCATCTCGTAACGGGCGATGCGCGATCCGGTCACCACAATGTCCTGCCCCGCTTCGGCGGACATCATCGCAGGCGGCGGGGGCGGCGGGGGCGGGGGCGGCGTGCCATAGCGACCCGTCCCGAGCGCAAAGCAACGCAGCCGCAACGGCGGCGCCTGCGGCACATCGGCCAGCGCCTTGAAGTTGGAAACCTTGTTCAGCGTCCCGGCGATCGCCGCCAGCCGGGCGTCGGCGAAGCTTTCGCCATTGCTATTCGCCACCGTCAGCCACGCAAACAAATCGAGCGTCCGGCCGTCGGGCGCGACGCGCGCGACATAATTGCTCGCCCAGTCGAAGCCCGTCGCCAGATAGGTCAGCGTCACCGTCACCCGCCGCGCGTCGGGGCTGCGCGTCGTCACCGACAGCGTCGGCTTGGCGGTAAGCCCGGCCGGCACCCCGTCATAGACCAGCGTTTCGGGAAGCCCGGTACAGCGCAGCGATTCGTACCCCGCCGGCGTCTGCAACACCACCGCGTCCTGCGGCCCCGACCGGATGATCGCATCCTCCTCGGTCACCTTGCCCGTCGCGCGGTCGGTGCGGCGCAAATGGACGCGATTGCCGAGCGATCCGTCGAGCAGGCTCGCGGGCGAGAGCAGCGCCGCGTCACGATTCTTCTGGACGACGCCGCCGGGCAGACCGGTGACGATCGCCGACACGGCGACCATCCCCTCGGCAACGCCCTCGAAGCGCAGCACCGATTCGCCCGCGGGCAGGTCGATCGTCCGCTGCTCGGATATCAGCGCAAAGCCCTGCAGCCAGTTGGGATCGATTTCGCCGCCCTCGGCGCGGTCGGGATCGCGAAAGACGCTGACCGACACCTTCTCGGGCGCCGCCGAGGTGACGACCGGCTGCGCCGCCGCGGGCGAGGCGGCGAGAATCAGCAGCAAAGGCGCAATGCGGCGCACGGCGCGTGCGTCAGTAGCGCGTTTCGAAGGTGGCAGTGATCGTCGTCTCGCCGTTCGCGGGCACCGTCACGCGCCACTGAACGCCGTCCGCATCGAGCCGCTCGCTCTTCTGGCTTTCGGTGATGACCTTGGTCTCCGCCCAATACCAGTCGAGCCCGCGCTGGCGCAGGTCGAGCGTCACCGGCTGCGGCCGCGCATTGGTGAGCAGATACGACATCGACGAGCGCCACCGCCAAGGCGCGATTTCCTTGCGCTCGACGACGGTTGCCTTGACCTTCACGTCGAAGGCGTCGCCGGTCTTCAGTCCCAGCTCGCTACCCATCGGGGTGTGCCCGATCTGATTTTCGCCGATGAACTGCGGGTCGCCGCGCAGGTCGCGCTGATAGAAGCGCACCGTCCCCGCGGGGAGCGCGTCGCCCAGCCCGCCTTCGCGACTCGAGCTGAACTTGATCACGCTCGCCGCGCTCATCGGCTCGGTCATATTGTTGAAGCCGCCGAGCGTGAATTCATAGATTTTCTGCGCCGGCACCTTCGCGACGTCGAGGAAGCTCACCTGCTTGGTCTGGGCGTTCGCGATCGTCGTGCGTTCGGACAGCGGATAGAGATAATAGTCGCCAAGCTGTTCGCGTGGCGCGGTCTCGGTCCCGGCGCGGCGGAGATTGCCCGGCCCGGCCGGCTGCGGGCGGTAGCGTCCCGGCTGGCCGTAGCTTGAAATCCCGCCGGCGGAAGGACTTCCCGCGACGAGCAGGGTTTTCGCATTGTCGAAGGTCGTGCCGGTGTTGTTGGTCAGCGTCACCCACCCCTGCACGTCGATCGTCCCCGCCTTTTCATCGTAGAGCGAGACATAGTCGGCCGACCAGCCGAGCCCGCCGGTCAGGTAGGAGAGCGTCGCAGCCCGCGTCCCCGCGCCCTTGCTGTCGACCGTGATCGACAGCGTCGGCTTGGCGCGCAGGTTCGGCGGGATCTTGTCGAAGATGACGCGAACCGGCAGCCCGTCGTCGCGCAATATCTCGATGCGCGGCCCGATCTGCAGCACGACGCCGCCATTGACCGCGAGCACCTTCGCGCGCTCGCGCGTCTCGACCCCGGTCGCGGGGTTGATGCGGAGCAGGGTCACGGTTTCGCCGACGGCCTTCTGCATCAGGGCATTGGGCGATAGCAGATCATAGTCGAAATTCTGCTCGACGATCGCGGTGCCGTCGGCGGCGAAGGACACCGTCTGCGGCCGGATCTGCGCCGACACGTCGGGGAATTCCTGCCGCGAGCGCCCCGCCGGAAAGGCGATCTGGCGGATATCCTGCACCAGCGCCTGCCCGCCATTATAGATGGTGACCGAAAGCTGGCCCTGCGCATTCGCCGCAGCAGGATCCTGTGCGGCCGCCGGGACCGCGCCAGCGATCAAGGCCAGACCGATCGCAGTCAAAGCACGCATGAAAACCTCCCCCGAACCGCTGTCCGGGGGAGGCTATGTTAGTCCAACCGTAAAAACCAGTGCGAAATCGCGGGCTTATTCGGCCGCTTCGACACCCGTATCGCGCGCCGCCAGCGTGCGGCGGGTGCGGCGCGGCTTGGGCGCGGGCGCCTCGGCGGCGTCTTCGCCGGCGTCGCGCTCGGGCCGGCCGATCGCGGGCGGCAGCACCGCCGAATCGATACCGGCGCCGGCATCGTCGCCTTCGGCCGCGCGATTGCGGCGCGGGCCACGGCGATTGCCGCGCGGCGCGGGCGCCGCGTCCTCGGCTGCCTCGACGGCTGCGGGCTCGTCGCCGCCTTCGGCTTCGGGATCGGCGCGGTTGCCGCGATCGTCGCCGCGGTCGCGGCGGTTGCCGCGGCCCTGCTGGCGATTGCCGCGGCCGTCCTCGTCGCGGCGATCGCTGCCCCCGCGCTCGCGTCCGCCCTCACGTGCGCCGCTGTCACGACCCTCATTGTCGCGGCCGGCGCCTTCACGGCCGCCAGTCTCGTCGCCTTCCGATTCGGGCTCGAAGCTCGCGTCGTCATGGCCGTCGAAATCCTCGACCCCGCGAATGTCGCGGTGGCGGTCATAGCTGCGCTCCTGGCCGCTTGCCGCCGCCTTTTCTTCCTGGCGGGCGCGGAAATCGCTCAGCACGCGGAAATAATGGTCGGCGAACTGGAGATAATATTCGGTCTGGACCCGGTCGCCCGAAAGCTGCGCATCGCGCGCGAGGTTGCGGTATTTCTCGATCATCTGGGCGGCGTTGCCGCGCGCCCGGCTGTCGATGCGGTTGGCCTGATCGACACCGCCGCGTCCGCCACCGGACTGCGAGCGATTGTTATTGTTGCCGTTATTGTTGCGGCCGCGACGGCGACCGCTCTGCCGGTTGTTCATGTTCAACTGAGACATCCTGATAAGCTAATAAGCTACGCCAACCCCTTATGGCCGAACGCGCTATTTGCGCGTCGTGCCCGCGCCCTCTGCGCGGTTCCCTCTACCGCTTGCGCCGGGCCCCGCGGCCCGCACCAGCATCGTAAGTGGGAAGCAGACCGATCGGACCAGTCAAGGCCCCGTACCGGGTCTGTAAGCCGCCCCTACCGTGCTTTGCGGCGGAAACCAAGAAAATTCTTGTTCTGGCGTCAGGGGCGGGTCAGCAAAAGCGCCCTGTCGCGGCCGCCCAGATCCTGCTTGCAGGCGACGGCGAATCCCGCTGCTTCGGCGAGCTCGGATACCGATATGCGTTGCCGGTGCCCGATTTCAAGGATCGCGACCCCGCCGGGGGCCAGAAGCCGCGGCAAATCGGGGATGATCCGGCGATAATCATCGAGCCCGTCGGCGCCCGCGAACAGCGCGCTCGCCGGCTCGAAACCGGCGACATCGGGCATCAATTCCTCGCTGTCGGCAATATAGGGCGGGTTGCACAGGATGAGGTCGAACGGGCCTTCGACGCCATCGGCCCAGTCGCCCGTTCGGAACGCGGCGCGATCGGCCAGATTGAGCGCATCGGCATTCGCGCGCGCAAAGGACAGCGCCGCCTCGCCCGCATCGACGCCGAGCCCCGTCGCCGCAGGCCATTCGGCGAGCGCGGCGAGCAATAATGTCCCCGGCCCCGTCCCGAGATCGAGGATCCGCTTCGGACCCGCGGCGCCGAAATATTGCACGGCTGCCTCGATCAGCGTCTCGCTGTCGGGACGCGGGATGAGGACACCGGGACCGAGCGCCAGCCGGATCGTCCAGAAATCGCGATAGCCGACGATATAGGCGATGGGTTCGTGCGCCATTCGCCGCTCGACCAGTCCGCCGAAATCGTCCGGCGCGCCGAACCGCGCCGGATCGAGCAACAGCGCGCCGCGCTCGACGCCCAGTGCGTGCGCCATCAACAGTTCGGCATCGAGCCGCGGCGTATCGGATATTTCCGCCAGACACCGGGCGGCGGACGATAGTGCGGCGCCAACGCTCCCCTTATGCTCGCAGACCAGCGCCCAGGTCAGCGCCTTGGCTGCGGCATCGTCCAGCTCGGGGTGACGCTTTCTCAATTCGCGCACCGCCCACTCGCTCCCCGCCCAAAGCGAATGCATCCGCCAGTCGGGTTTGCTCTCGCGCAGGTCTTGAAGGACATCGAGCATAGCCCATTCGACCGCCTCGGCGCGGTCGAGCCCGATCGCGTCGACCACCGCCCGCCAGTCGGTCTGCGGCTCGGCGGCGCGGCTGAAACCCAGATAAGAAACGATCGCCGTGTTGAGATCGGCCGATCGCGTCACTCACCCAGCCCCGCCAGTCGCTGCGCCTGATCCTCGGCGATCAGCGCGTCGATCAGCTCGTCCATCTGCCCTTCCAATATCTCGGGCAGGCGGTGGAGCGTCAGGTTGATGCGGTGGTCGGTTACGCGCCCCTGCGGGAAATTATAGGTGCGGATGCGTTCGGAGCGGTCGCCCGATCCGACCATCGACTTGCGCGCCGACGCCTCGGCGCTGTGGATCTTCTCGCGCTCGAGGTCATAGAGCCGCGCGCGCAGCACCTGCATCGCCTTGGCGCGGTTCTTGTGCTGGCTGCGCTGGTCCTGCTGGATCACGACGAGCCCGGTCGGGATATGCGTGATGCGGATCGCCGAATCGGTCGTGTTGACATGCTGACCGCCGGCGCCCGACGCGCGGTAGATATCGATCTTCAGGTCGTTGTCGTTGATCGCGACGTCGACCTCCTCGGCCTCGGGCAGCACCGCGACGGTCGCGGCGCTGGTGTGGATGCGGCCGCCGCTTTCGGTGACGGGGACGCGCTGGACGCGGTGAACGCCGCTCTCGAACTTGAGCTTCGCGAACACGCCCTGCCCGGCGACCGAGGCGACGACTTCCTTGTAACCCCCAACCTCGGCCTCGTTCGCCGAAATGATTTCGACCTTCCACCCCTGCGTATCGGCGTAGCGGCTGTACATGCGGAGCAGATCGCCCGCGAACAGCGCCGCCTCGTCGCCGCCGGTTCCGGCGCGGATTTCGAGCATCGCGGCGCGCTCGTCGGCGACGTCCTTGGGCAGCAGCCTGATCGCCAGATCATGCTCGGCGGCGGGCAACGCCGCCTCGACCGCCGCCATTTCCTCGGCGGCCATCGCCTTCATCTCGGGATCGGCGAGCATCTCCCCGAGCGCGACGAGCTCGCCGCGCAGCCTCACCACCTCGCGCGCGGCTTCGGCAACGGGTTCGAGCTCGGCGAACTCCTTCGACGCCGCGACGAAGTCGGCGGGCGCCATATCCCCCGTCGCCATCCGCGCCTGCAGCGCGGCATGACGTTCGATGATGGCGTCGATCTGCTTTTCGGAAACGGAGGTCATCAGAGCGCGCGAATAATCG
The DNA here is from genome assembly GCF_949769155.1 of Sphingopyxis sp. Geo48. NCBI lineage: Bacteria > Pseudomonadati > Pseudomonadota > Alphaproteobacteria > Sphingomonadales > Sphingopyxidaceae > Sphingopyxis > Sphingopyxis sp. Geo48. Next base: position 81,957 of record NZ_CATKPA010000007.1, read on the forward strand.
CGTTGATCGCAATTGTCAGTTCACTGTCACCACGAATGTTCGTGTATGATTGGCCGTCACGCGAACCGATCGCAATTAGGGCGCGCGCCGGAACTTTCCCGGCCTTGTCGAAGCGTTTGCGCGGCGAACCGGTAGCAACGATTTCAGTCGCAAACCCGTTGCTCCGCATCGCCGCGAGAGTTTTCATCGCGTAAGTAAGCAGCTCATCGTCCTCAACCGCGATCACCGCGTCGAGCCGCGTATCGACCACATCGTCCGCCACCAACATCGCCAGCCGCTCGATCCCCGCCGCCCAGCCGACCGCCGCGGTCGGCGGGCCGCCGAGCGCCTCGATCAGCCCGTCGTAGCGGCCGCCGCCGAGCACCGTGCCCTGCGCGCCCAGCCGGTCGGTCACGAATTCGAACGCGGTGTGGCGATAATAGTCGAGCCCGCGCACCAGCCGCGCGTTGCGCTCCCACGCGACCCCCGCCGCGTCGAGCCCGGCCGTCACCGCGCCGAAGAAATCCTGCGCCTCGCCCGTCAGAAACGCGTCGATGTCGGGCGCGCTGTCGGCGATCGGGCGGTCCTTCGGATCCTTGCTGTCGAGGATGCGCAGCGGATTCTTGTCGAGCCGCGCCAGGCTGTCCTCCGACAGATCGCCGCGATGGCCCATGAAATGCTCGACCAGCGCCGCGCGCCATGCGTCGCGGCTTTCCGCGTCGCCCAGCGTGTTGAGCGTCAAGGTCACGCCCTCGGCGATCCCCAGCTCTTTCAGAAGCTGGTCGGCAAAGACCAGCAGTTCGGCGTCCGCGAGCGGGCTGTCGCTGCCGATCACCTCGGCGTCGAGCTGGTGGAACTGGCGATAGCGGCCCTTCTGCGGACGCTCGTAGCGGAACAGCGGGCCGTGCGTCGCGACCTTCAGCGGCGCAAACTGCTGCCAGCCGCCCGTGATATACGCGCGCGCGATCCCCGCGGTGAATTCGGGCCGCAAGGTGATCGATTCGCCGCCGCGATCCTCGAACGAATACATTTCCTTCGACACGACGTCGGTCGTCTCGCCCAATGACCGCGCGAACACCGCGGTCGGCTCGATCACCGGCACCTCGACGCGCTTGAAGCCATAGAGCCGCCGCACGCGGTCGAAGGTATCGACGACATGCTGGAAGCGGTCGGCGAAATCGCCGAGCATGTCCTGGGTGCCGCGCACCGGCTGCGGCGTCGCGATCTTTGCGGGCTTGTCCTTGCTCATGCGCCGCGCGTCTAATGCTTTTTCGTCGAAAGGCAAAGCGCGCTTGCAGAGCCGATGCTGGACGCCGCGCCGGTTTGGCGGCAGAGATTGGCCCATGAAAAAGACCCTGTTCGTCGCGTCCGCCCTGATCGCCTTCACCCCCGCCGCCCTTGCCTCTTCAGCGCTTGCGCAGGAGGGCAACAGCCGTCCGCAACCGGTCGTCCAGCCGCACAGCATCCCGCTGCCCGCCGACCGGCCCTATCCGGGGACGATGCTGCTCAAGGTCGACGCGAGCGATTCGATGCGCGGCATCTTCCGCGTCCGCCAGACGATCCCGGTCGCGAAGAGCGGCAAATTCACCCTGCTCTATCCGCAATGGCTTCCCGGCAAGCACGCGCCGCGCGGTGCGATTGCCGAGATCGCGGGCTTCAAGGCGACCGCAGGCGGCAAGCCGCTCGCCTGGACGCGCCAGCCGACCGACGTCTATGCCTTCGACATCGACGTGCCCGCGGGCGCGAAGAGCATCGACGTCGCCTTCGATTTCCTGTCGCCGACGCGCACCAGCGAGGGCCGCGTCGTCGTCACCCCCGCGATGATGAACCTGCAATGGGAACAGGTCAGCCTGTACCCCGCGGGCTATTTCACGCGCGGCATTCCGGTGCAGCTCGACGTCACGCTGCCCGAGGGCTGGACCGGTGCGGCGGCGCTCGACGGGCTGAAGATCGCGGGCAATCGCTACAGCTATGCCCCGACCAGCTACGAGACGCTGGTCGACAGCCCGATGTTCGCCGGACGCTATTTCCGCAAATGGGATCTCGGCCAGAATGTCACGCTGAACGTCGTCGCCGACGAGCCGCAGTTCCTCGACGCGAAGCCCGACCATATCGCGCGCCACGCGGCGATGGTCGCCGAGGCGATCGCCCTGTTCGGGACGAAGCATTTCGACCGCTACGAATTCCTGCTCGCGCTCACCGACGAGCTCGGCGGCATCGGGCTCGAACATCACCGGTCGAGCGAGAACAGCCGCAACCCCGACTATTTCACCAACTGGGACAGCAATGATTCGGAGCGCGGGCTGCTGCCGCACGAATTCACCCACAGCTGGAACGGCAAATACCGCCGCCCCGACAAGCTGTGGACCCCCGACTATCGCACCCCGATGCAGGGCAATCTCCTCTGGGTCTATGAAGGGCAGACGAGCTTCTGGGATCTCGTGATCGCGGGCCGGTCGGGAATGCAGTCGAAGGAGATGATCCTCGCCGAATGGGCGACCAATGCCGGCAACTACAGCGTGCAGGCGGGGCGCGACTGGCGCTCGGTCGAGGATACGACGCTCGACCCCGTGATCGCGGCGCGCAAGGCACGCGCCTTCCCCAGCGCGACGCGGACCGAGGATTATTACAACGAGGGCGCGCTGATGTGGCTCGAGGCGGACATGATCATCCGCCAGGGCACCAACGACGCGAAAAGCCTCGACGATTTCGCCAAGGCCTTTTTCAGCGGCAAGGGCGGCGACTGGGGCGAGGTCACCTATGATTTCGACGATGTCGCGCAAACGCTGAACGCCGTCTATCCCTATGACTGGCCGAAATTCCTGCGCGACCGGATGCAGCTTCCCGGCCAGCCCGCGCCGGTTGCGGGGATCGAGCGCGCCGGATACCGCCTCGTCTGGCGCGACGTCCCCAACGCTTTCGACCGCGACAAGATGAAGAACGCGAAGAATTTAGAGCTCACCCACTCGCTGGGTCTGACGATCGACAAGGACGGCGTCGCGGGCAGCATATTGTGGAACGGCCCGGCGTTCCGCGCCGACATCGTCAACGGCACCAAGATCCTCGCCGTCGACGGCATGAGCTACAGCAAGGAGCGGCTGGAGGCCGCGATTCGCGCCGCGACCGACGGCAAGACCCCCGTTCGCCTGCTCGTCGAGCGCGGCGGCCGCTACCGCAGCGTCGACATCGACTATCATGGCGGGCTGCGCTGGCCGCACCTTGAAAAGACCGGCGCCGGGCCCGACTGGTTCGACCGCCTGCTCGCCCCCAAACGCGCGCTTTGACCTTTTCTCTCGGGAAAAGGGGCTTTCCGGCCTCGACTTTGCGCCGCGTCCGGCGCTAAAGGCGCGCGCGACTGCAAAACGACAAAAAAAGGACTTCTCCCATGCGTATCGACCTCGTCCCGGCGGGTGACAGCCCGCCCGACAGCCTGAACGTGCTGATCGAAGTGCCGATCGGCGGCGAACCCGTGAAATATGAGTTCGACAAGGCATCGGGGGCGCTGTTCGTCGACCGCTTCCTCCACACCCCGATGCGCTATCCCGCCAATTACGGCTTCGTCCCGCACACGCTGGGCGAAGATGGCGACCCGCTCGACGCGCTCGTCGTCGCGCGCTCGCCGATCGTCGCGGGCGCGGTGGTCAAGTGCCGCCCGATCGGCGTGCTCAAGATGGAAGATGACGCCGGCGGCGACGAGAAATTGCTCTGCGTGCCGGTCAACAAGACCTTCCCCTATTATGCCGACGTCGCGACCTACACCGACATGCCGCCGATCGTCCTCCAGCAGATCGAGCATTTCTTCACCCACTACAAGGATCTCGAACCCGGCAAATGGGCGAAGCTCAATGGCTGGGGCGACGTCGACGAGGCCAAGCGGATCATCGTCGAGTGCATCGAGCGCGCGAAGAAGGTCGGGTACTGAAAACCAATCTCGTCATTGCGAGCGGAGCGAAGCAATCCAGGGCGGTTTAGGCCGCCCTTGATTGCCGCGTCGCCTGCGGCTTCTCGCAATGACGAAGTTCAAGGCGTCGGACTGTCCTCCTCCTTCGTCAGCAATCGCACCTCGCTCCGCGGATAGGGAATCCGGATTCCCGCTTCCTTGAAGCGGTCCCAGATGCCGAGGAACACCTCGCCCTGGATATTGCCGAGCCCCGATTCGGGGTCCGAGATCCAGAAGCGCAGCTCATGCTCGACCGCGCGTTCGCCAAAGGCGGTGATCCACACCGCGGGTTCGGGCTCGTTCAGGATGCGCGGGTTGGACCGCGCGACATCGATGATGATCGCCTGCGCCGCGCGCAGATCGCATTCATAGGCGACGGGAACGTGCAGCCGCACGCGCACGTCGCGGCTCGAATAGCTCCAGTTCTCGACCGGCTGCGTCATTAGCAGCTCGTTCGGGATCAGATGCTTCTTGCCGTCGCGCGTCACGACATTGACCGCGCGCACCCCGATCTTCGCGACGCGCCCGACATTGGGGATGGTCCCCGGCCCGGTCGCCCCGCCCATGCTGCTGCCGTCGCCGACGACGATCACGTCGCCGGGCTTGATCGAGCGGTCCATGAGCAGGATGATCCCCGCGATCAGGTTGCCGACGGTCTTTTGCAGCCCGAAACCGATCGCGAGCCCCGCCGCCCCCGAAAAGACCGCGAGCGCGGTGAGGTCGATGCCGAGCAGGTCGATGCCGAACAGCAGGGCGAGCGTGAACAGCGCGATCGCGATCAGCTTTTCGGCGAGCAGCCGCTGCGCCTCGTCGATCTGGCTGTTCCGGCGCAGCAGCCACTTGAGCGCGCGCATGGTGAGCTTGACCGCGATCCACAGCAGGATCGCGACGACGATCGCCGAGAACAGGCCATAGAGCGACAGCCGGTACGATCCGACGTCGAGCCCGATATCCTTCATCAGCGTGACGGTGCGGGCAAAGCCTTCGCGAAGGCTTGTCTCGACGCTCACAGCGCGGCGAGCCCGCGCGCAAGGTCGGCGATCAGGTCGGCCGGATCCTCGAGCCCGATCGACAGGCGGACCAGCGGGTCGGGGTCGGTCCAGCGGGTCGCGGTGCGGATAGCGGCCGGATCGGCGGGCACGACGAGGCTTTCATAGCCGCCCCAGCTGAAACCGATCCCGAAATGACTGAGTGCATCGATAAAGCGCGTCCGCGCCGCTTCGTCGACGCCCTGCAGCGAGAAACCGAACAGCCCGCTCGTGCCCCTGAAATCGCGCGCCCAGATCGCATGGCCCGGATCGCCCGGCAGCGCCGGATGCAGCACCCGCCCGACCTCGGCGCGCCCTGCGAGCCAGTTCGCGACCGCCAATCCGTTCTCGCCATGCCGCGCCATGCGGACGTCGAGCGTGCGCAGCCCGCGCAGCACCATCGCGCAATCGTCGGGCGAAACCGCCTGACCCAGCTGGTACGCGGCGCTCCGCAGCTTGGGCCAGACGGCGCGCGTCGCGGTGAGCGAGCCCATCATCACGTCGCTGTGTCCGCCGGCATATTTAGTGAGGCTCATCATCGTGACGTCGACGCCATGCGCCAATGCCGGAAACAGCAGCGGCGTCGCCCAAGTGTTGTCGAGCATCGTCAGCACGCCGCGCTCGCGCGCTATGGCCGTGATCGCGGGAATATCCTGCACCTCGAAGGTCAGGCTGCCCGGCGATTCGAGGAAGATCAGCTTGGTTTCGGGCTCGATCAATTCCGCGATGCCCGCCCCGACGAGCGGATCGTAGAAGCTCGTCCGCACCCCCATTCGCGCGAGCATCCCGTTGCAGAACGCCCGCGTCGGCTCATAGGCGCTGTCGACCATCAGCAGATGATCGCCTGGCGACAGCAGCGCCAGCAGCCCCGCCGAATTGGCCGCGACCCCCGACGGATAGAGCAAGGTGCCTTCCGCCCCCGGCTCCAGCGCGGTCAGCGCGTCGGCGAGCGCCCACACCGTCGGCGTCCCGCGCCGGCCGTAATAGAGCTTGTCGTGCGTCGCATGGCCGCGCGCCTTCAGGTCGGCGATGCTGTCGTAGAGAATCGTCGAGGCGCGCCACACCGGCGGGTTGACGATGCTGCCGCCAAGGCGCGGATCGCCGGTCCATTCGGGCCGCCGCCCGCCCTGCACCAATTTCGTCGCCGGGCGGAGGCTGTCGTCGTCGCGCTTGCTCATGCCATCCCTGTTAGCGGCGCGCGGCGCAAAAGCCAGAGGCGCGCATATTCCCGCCCGCGCAGCGGGCCATTCAATATCTCACACAAAGACACAAAGAGGGCAGTCGATGCGCGCACGATTCGCGCATCGACTGCCCTCTTTGTGTCTTTGTGTGAGTCAAAATAGCGCTACGCGCAGGTTTTACACCAACGCCAGCAATGGCCCGCCCGGCCCGATCAACAACCCCAGGGCCGAACAGATCGCGAGCATCGGGATGATCCCCAGCCTGAAGCGGAACAGCAGCAGCGCCGCGAGCAGCGCCAGCAGGACCGCGGCTCGATCGACCGACGCCCACACCGGCAGGTCGAGCCCCCACGCCGCCGGCTCCAGTCGGCGGAACAGCACGTGCAGCGCGAACCACAGCGACAGGTTGGCGATCACGCCGACCACCGCCGCGGTCACCGCCGCGAGCGCACCCTTCAGCCCCGCGGCGCGTTCGAGCCGGTCGATCCACGGCGCGAAGGCGAAGATCCAGAGGAAACAGGGCGCGAAGGTCACCCACAGCGTCAGCAGCGAGCCGAGCAGCGCCGCGACGAACGGCGTGAAGGGCGCCGCGTCGCGCCACGCCGCGAGGAAGCCGACGAACTGCGTCACCAGGATCAGCGGCCCCGGCGTCGTCTCGGCGAGCCCCAGCCCGTCGGCCATTTCGCCGGGGCGCAGCCAGCCGAACCCCGACACCGCCTCCTGCGCCATATAGGCGAGCACCGCATAGGCGCCGCCAAAGGTCACGACCGCGAGCTGCGAGAAAAAGGCGCCGATGTCCCACAGCACATGATCGCGGCCCAATGTGACGAGGATCAGCAGCATCGGCGCCGCCCAGATCGCACCCCACAGCAGCGCCGCCGTCAGCGATTCGCGCCACGCCGATCGGCGCGGCGGCGCCGCGCCCTCCTTCGCGGGCGCCAGCTTCATCCATCCGGGCCGCCAGCGCGCCGCCGCCCAGCCGACCACCAGCGCCGACAGCACGACGATCGGGAACGGCGCGGCAAGGACCGCGAGCGCTACGAAGGAGGCGACGGCAATGCCGCGGAGCAGCGGCGTCTTGAGCGCGCGCCCCGCGATCCGCAGCAGCGCCTGCACGACGATCGCCAGCACCGCCGCCTTGATCCCGACGAACAGCGCCGCGAACCAGTCGAGCCCCGCCGCGGTCACATAGAGCAGCGACAGACCGAACATCACCAGCGCGCCGGGGATGACGAACAGCAGCCCCGCCGCCAGCCCGCCGCGAAGGCCGTGCAGCCGCCAGCCGATCCATGTCGCAAGCTGCTGCGCCTCGGGACCGGGAAGCAGATGGCAGAAGTTGAGCGCGTGGAGGAAGGTCGATTCGTCGACCCAGCGCCGCTCGTCGACGAACTCACGGTGCATCAGCGCGATCTGCCCCGCGGGGCCGCCGAAACTCAACCAGCCGATGCGCGCATAGGCGCGCACGGCGTCACCGAAAGCGGGTATCTTGAGGGATGCGTCGGGGACGTCGGTCATAGGTCGTGCTTCTCCATCCGGCGGAGCCGGGCGAAAAAGCAACGCTTGGGCGAGCGCCTGACCGGGAGGTTGCCTTGCCCCGATGCCGCAACGCTAACGCTGCGGACCGGAGCAGGACAAGCAAGAAAAAGCCGCGCGGCCGCGAAGCCGTGCTTCACCCTCAGGCGGCGCCGGTCGCCTTGGGCGTCGCGGCATCCGAGCCCCATTCGAGCCAGCTGCCGTCATAGACCGCGACATCGTCCTTGCCGAGCAGGTGCGCGCCAAAGGCGACCACGGTCGCGGTCATCCCGCTGCCGCAGGTGGTGACGAGCGGCTTGTCGAGATCGACCCCCGCCGCGTCGAACGCCGCTTTCAGCGCGTCGCCGCGCTTCCACGTCCCGTCGGCGTTGAACAGCTCGCCAAAGGGCAGGTTCTTCGAACCGGGGATATGGCCGGGCGCCAGGCCGGGGCGCGCGTCGCGCTCCTCGCCGGTGAAACGCTTGGCGTCGCGTGCGTCGAGCACCTGCTCGGCGCCGCTTTCGACATTCGCCTGCATCTGCTCCTTGGTGCGCACCGCCTTCGCGTCGCGCCACACCGTGAAGTGGCGGTGGCGCAGCGTCTGCTTGCCCATTTCGAGTGGGCGTCCCTCGGCCTTCCACTTGGCGAGGCCGCCGTCGAGGAGCGCGACGTCGTGGGCGCCGAACAATTTGAGCAGCCACCAGGCACGCGCCGCGCTCTTCAGCGGGCTGTCGTCATAGATGACGATGCGGCTGCCGTCGCCAAGGCCCAGCGACTGCATCCGGCTCGCGAACTTTTCCGCCGGGGGGGCCATGTTGTCGATCGCGGACGCGGTATCGACCAGTTCGGCCAGGTCCATGAACACCGCGCCCGGAATATGCCCGGTCTCGTAATCGGCGCGCGCGTCGCGGCCGGCGTCGGCGCTGAATTTCGTCGCATCGACGACCCGCAGGTCCGATGCCCCCAGTTCGCGTTCCAGCCAGTCGGTTGAGACCAAGGCGTCCATGTCATGCTCCTGTTGCGGCCGGGCGGAACCCTTTTTCCTGTCCCTGTCCGGCCATCCTGCTGCGGCTCTTTTCTCTCCGGGGAGACCAAGCCTATGCCCCGGCGTGCCCTTTTTCAAGCACGCTGGCGGTCTGCCTCAGCTTATGGTGCGCCGCAACAAGAAAAGCGGCGTCATGGCGCTTTATTGGTCGCGGCGGACCGCGGTCGTGCGCGCGCCCGGCCGGTTGACGATCAGGTTCGGGCGGTCGAGCGGCAGCGGCGCCAGCCGCTCGCTCCCGCTCGTCCCCTGCTCGCGGCCGAGGACGAAGCTGCCCGCGCACTGGCCAAAGGCGTCGCCCTCGCCGTCCCAGTGATAGGTGACGTCGAACGCCAGGACGGGAATCAGCATCGGCTTGCCGCCGATCATCAGCGGCTCGATCATCGCGCGCGGCAGCATGACCTCGGTGCCGATCTGCTCGCCCGCGCCCGCCGCAAGATGGATGTCGTCGCGCAGCACGCTGCCGCCCGCGCCGTCATAGAAGCGCGCGAGCACGGGTTCGGGCATCGCCGACCCCTGGTTGAGCGCGACGCGGACCATCAGCCCGGTCGCCGCGACCGCGCCTTCGTTGACGAGGTTCAGCGTCAGCGCGACGATCAGCTGGTCGCTCGTCATGCGGATCCCGCGCACCTCGAGCGCCATCGACACGCGCGCGCGGCGCTCGGCGACAGGGCGCGTCACCAGCGGCGAGGCGGCGGCGGGAGGGCGGGGAGCGGCAACCGCAGGCGCCGCCGCCGGCACCGGCCGCGCGGCGGGTTCGGCGGCGCGCGCCAGCGGTTGCGGCTTCGGCTCAGGCGGCGGCGGCGCGATCGGCTCGTCGAGATCGACCGGCAGCTCGCCCGCGACCAGCGGACGGCGCCGCCAGTACCACAGACCGGCGCCTGCGGCCGCGAGCCCGGCGAGCAGCCAGGCCCAGACCGGCGGACCGTCACTGCTCCCCGCTGGCGCGCCAACGGCTGCGGTTTCGGGCGCGGGCGTGACAGGCGCGGGAAGGGTCGGGTCGGCCGAAAAGCCCGGCGCCGGGGCGGTGTCGCCGGCTCCCGCCGCCGCCGCGGGCGCAGCCGCCGCTGCGGCAGGCGCCGCGCTGGCCGTGTTCGGCGATGCCGCCGCTGCGGGCGCATCGCGCCGCGTCGTCGCGGCCGGTGCCGGCGTCGTGGTCGTCGGGACGGGCCGCGTCGTCACCACCGACGGCGGCGCGGTCGGCGCGGGCGCCGGAGTCGGTGCAGGGGTAGGCGCCGGGGTCGGCGGGCCGCCGCGCTCGCCGGGCGCGAGCGGGGGCAGCGCGCCGTCGGAGGGGCCTTGCACGCCCGGCGTGCGGCCGTCGCCCGCGGGCGGCAGGCGAAAGGTCGAAGGGGGCGCGGGCGCGGGGGTCGGCGCCGGGCTCTGCGTCTCCTGCGCGGCCGCGGGCACCGCGAGCGCCATCGCCACCGCGATCAGCGGCAACCGCGCCCTGTCGTTCCTCCGCCCGATCGTCCGCACCGTCATTGAAATCGTCCGCAATCCCGAAACATGTCCTCGGGCCGGGGCGCTGAATCGGCCCTGAACCCGGCCGCGACGTCACCCAGGCGGATGACATCGGCCGCGCGCGTCCCTAGATGGTTTCCATGTCCGATTCTACCCCTGCGCCACTCGCGCCCAAACATCTCGGCCAGTCCAGCGAACTGCCTGCCTCGCCAGAGGCGGCGGTGCTCGACTATGTCCCCAATCCGCGCCGCGGCGAACTCTATCTCGTCCGCTTCGCCGCGCCCGAGTTTACCTCGCTCTGCCCGGTGACCGGCCAGCCCGATTTCGCGCACCTCGTCATCGACTATGCGCCCGGCGAAACGATCGTCGAATCGAAGAGCCTCAAGCTCTTTCTCGGCGCTTTCCGCAACCATGCCGGTTTCCACGAGGATTGCACCGTCGGCATCGGACGCCGCCTCTTCGACGAAATGCAGCCGCAATGGCTGCGCATCGGCGGTTACTGGTATCCGCGCGGCGGCATCCCGATCGACGTCTTCTGGCAGTCGGGCCCGCCGCCCGCGGGCCTGTGGCTCCCCGACCAGGGCGTCGCGCCGTACCGCGGGCGGGGTTAGCATAACGTGTAACAGTTTCCGTCGGATTTCATCTTTCCGTCACAGATTGTTGACATTAGTGTCAGCGTTATGAGCAGCACCGCACTTCCGCACGATCACGCCATCGCCGTCGGCGCCGACCAGATCGACTTCATGGGGCACGTCAACAACGCCCATTATCTGAGCTGGGTGCAGGAGGCGGTGCTGGCGCACTGGCGCAAGATCGCCCCGCCCGACGCGGTCGCCGCGCATCTCTGGGTCGCGCTGAAGCACGAGATCACCTACCGCCGCCCCGCCTTCCTCGAAGATCAGGTCATCGCGACGGTGATCCTCGAAAAGGTGCAGGGCGCGCGCGCCTTTTACGAAACGGTGATCCGGCGCGGCGAGGAAGTGCTGGCCGAGGTGAAGTCGAGCTGGTGCTGCATCGACGCCGAAACCCTGCGCCCTGCCCGCCTCGCGAGCGACGTGGTCGCGCGCTTCTTCCCGGGCGAGAAGCTCTAGCCCGCTTACCGGCCTGTATCAAAACAGGATATTTTTACATTTCCCGGCTATGAAGCCGCGATGCAGACTCCGATCCGCCTTCCCGGCCGCGTGCGGCTCGAACAGACGCTGGCGGTCGTGATCCCCAGCTACCGCGTGAAGGCGCATATCCTCGACGTGATCGCGCGCATCGGGCCCGAGGTCGCGATGATCTTCGTCGTCGACGACGCCTGCCCCGACGGATCGGGCGCCCATGTCGGCGAGCAATGCCGCGACCCCCGCGTCCGCGTGCTGCGGCACGAGGTCAACCGCGGCGTCGGCGGCGCGATGATGACGGGCTATCGCGCCGCGCTGGGCGCGGGCGCCGACATCATCGTCAAGGTCGACGGCGACGGCCAGATGGACCCCGCGCTCATCCCGCACATCGCGCGCCCCGTGCTCGCGCGGCAGGCCGACTATGCGAAGGGCAATCGCTTTCACAGCCTCTGGAACGTCCGCCGGATGCCGCGCGTCCGCCTCTACGGCAACGCCGCGCTGTCGTTCATGACCAAGCTGTCGAGCGGCTATTGGGGCATTTTCGATCCGACCAACGGCTTTACCGCGATCCACGCCGCGGCGCTCGAACGGATCGAATTCGCCAATGTCTCCGAGCGCTATTTCTTCGAGACCGACATGCTGATCAACCTCGGCAACGCGCGCGCGGTCGTCGCCGACGTACCGATGGAGGCGGTCTATGCCGACGAGGTCAGCAACCTTCGCATCCGCAGCGAGCTCTGGCCCTTTCTGCGCACCCATCTGCGCGAGGTGGTGAAGCGCATCTTCTACACCTATTTTCTCCGCGACTTCTCGCCCGCCACGCTGCAGCTGCTGATCGGCGCGATCTTCCTCCTCTTCGGCACCATCTACGGCGCCGCCGAATGGTATCGCTCGGTCAGCACCGGCGAGATCGCGAGCACGGGGACGGTGATGATCGCGGTGCTGCCGATCATTCTCGGCGTCCAGCTGCTCCTGAACTTTCTCGCCTTCGACATGGCGAACGAGCCCAAGGTGCCGATCCAGCCGACGCTGACCCTCGCCGACCTTTTTGCCGATGATCGCGCAGCAGATGACCGGTAACGGGCTGATCGCACAGGGCGCGCGCTACGGCCTCGTCGGCCTCGTCGTGCTCGCCGCCGACTTCGGCGTCTATTCGCTGCTGCTCGCGCTGTTCCCCGGCCAGTTCCTCGCCGCGAACCTTTGCGGCAAGCTTACCGGCGCCGCGCTCGGCTTCGTGCTGCACCGCCATGTCACCTTCCGCTGGGCGCAGCGCGACGGCGCCGCGCGCCAGGTCGCCGCCTATCTCGCGGTGCTGGGCTTCAACCTGCTGCTCTCCTCCGCGCTGCTCTGGTTCGCGATCCGCGTGCTCGGCGCGAACGCCTATCTTGCGAAGCTCGGCGTCGACATCGTCGTCGTGGGCACCGCCTTCCTCCTCTCGCGCCTCTGGGTCTATCGTCCTTTATGACCGACCGCCTCGCCTCGCTCGTTACCCCCGGCCGCCGCGGGCTCTGGATCGGCCTCGCGCTCTTCGCGCTGCTCGTGGCGCTGTCGTGGGTGGGCTTCATCGCGTCGGACGACACCACCTATGCGCGCGGCGCCTATGGCTGGATCGAGCATTTCCCCTATGTCGGCGGGCATGGCACGATCCGCTATCCGATCACCGTGCCGATGGCCGTCTCCTTCCTGCTGCTCGGCGGGAACGAGGTCGCGATGGTGCTGCCCTCGCTGCTCTACCTGATCCTCTTCCTCATCCTCGCCTGGCGCGTCACGCGCGACGTCGCGGGGCCGCTTCCCGCCTTCGCCGCGCTCGTCGCGATCGTCACCAATCCGCTGATCGCGGTGCAGGCGTCGATCGCCAGCGTCGATATCATCGAGATGGCGCTGCTCTTCGCCGCATGGCTGCTCTGCTTCCGCTGCCTCGAGACGGGCGTCGCCGACCGGCGGAGGCTGATCGGCGCGGGCATCCTCGCGGGCCTCGCCTTCCTGACGCGCGAGACCGCGGTGTTCGTCGCTGTCTATTTCGGCCTGCTCTTCCTCGCCGGTCACCGCATCGGCCGCTGGAATTATCTCTGGATCGCCGCGGGCTTCGTCGCGGTCTGGGCGCTCGAGCTTGTCTATCTCGGTATCATGACCGGCGACCCGCTCTACCGCTTCAATATCGCGCTCCACCATGATTCGACGATCGACCGGTCGATCGACCTTGCGGGCAACGTCATCGTCCACCCGCTCGTCGATCCGCTGCTCGTCCTGCTGCTCAACCAGGAATTCATGGCGCTGATGCTCTTCGCACTGCCGCTCGGCGCGTGGCTCTGCCTGTCGCGGTCGATCCCGCAAAGGCTCCGCCACTTCGCGCGCCAGATCGCGCTCTTCGGCGGCTGCTGGTTCGTCTGCGTCGGCGCCGCGCAGCATCTGCTGCCGCTCAACCCGCGCTATTTCATGATCACCTCGACGATGGCGTGCCTGCTTACGGGGACCGCGCTCGGCTGGCTGTGGCAGCAGGGCAGCGCACGGATACGCTGGGCGGCGCTCGGCGGGCTCGCGCTGCTCGCGGGAACGAACCTCGTCGGCATCGCGGTCGAGAACCGCGACCCCGCCTTCGGCGACGAAACGCTCGTCGCCGCGCTCACCGACCATCCGGGCGAGCGCATCGGCACCGACCCCGAAACCGCCTTCCGCGCGCAGATCCCGCTCCGCTGGGCGGACGCGGCCGCCCGCGTCGACACCGCGCCCCCGGCGCCGGGCAGCCTCTATTATTACAACCCCCTGCGCGCCGCAAAACCCGCCGGCCATATCGCCGCCGATGTCGCGCCGCTCTACCGCCCGCAACCCGGCTGGGTCCTGGTCAGCGAATATCAGCCCGCCCCCGGCCACCTCGCGCGGCTGTTCGAGGTAACGGGCACCGACCACCTGCTCCCCGCCGCCATCTGGCGCAAGCTCCGCCACCCGACCGAGCCCGCCTATCTATACCGCATCCCGAGCGAGGATGCGGGGTCGCCGGATTAGGGCAGCCGCACGAATTCCACCGGAAGGGCGGCTATGGGGCGGGAAGCGGTCGTTACCAATAATCGTCGCCCCCGCGAAGGCGGGGGCCGCCATCGGCCTTTTCCTGCGCCGCAGCGTAAACCGACTGCGGCCCCCGCCTTCGCGGGGGCGACGGCTAGTTCCGGTCGTTTACGGACATTGCCGCCCCCCCCTAAAGCCCCTCGCCCCCCAGTGCGCTTTGACCAGTCGCCGCGCGAGCGCGCTCACCTGGATGCGGATGTCGGGCACCGCGACGACGTCCCGCAAATCGCCGCGCGTCATCAGCCCGATCGCGAGTATGTCCGTCCGTCCCCCTCCCCTTGCGTGCATCCCCAATCAAACTTACGTCGAAGGCGACGCGTGGGGCGACAGACACTCATAGCGCATGGAGAGAGCGCCGCATGACGGATACTATAAGCGACCAGCCCCTCGTTGCGATCGATCCCGCCTGGCCCAGAGTCTCGCTCGCCGACGCGACCGCCGCGCTCACCGCGCCGGGCAGCAAGTTCGAAATGGATATGGCGACGATCCGCGGCATCCCGACGCGCGTCTGGAAGCACGCGCCCGCCGACCTCGGCGTGCTGCTCGACCTCTCGCGCACCCACGGCGATCGCCTCGCGACGATCCTCGACGACGAGCGCGTGAGCTTCGAGGCGCAGTATCGCGCCGCCGCCGCGCTCGCGCAGGCCTTCGTCGACCGCGGCGTCGGCAAGGGCGACCGCATCGCCTTCGCGACGCGCAACCTGCCCGAATGGCCGGTGATCTTCTTCGCGCTCGTCTCGATCGGCGCGATCGCGGTGCCGCTCAACGCCTGGTGGACCGGCGACGAGCTGACCTACGGCATCAAGGATTCGGGGGCGCGCATCGTGATCGTCGATGCCGAGCGCCATGATCGCCTCGCCGCGCACCGCGCCGACCTGCCCGATGTCGGCGAATGGATCGTCACCCGCGCGCCTGCCGCGATCGAGGGCGTGACCGCGCTCGAAACCCTCATCGGCCGCCCCGCCGACTGGGCCGCGCTTGCCGCCGGCGAGCGCCCGCACGCCCCCCTCGCCAGCGACGACCCCGCGACGATCTTTTACACCAGCGGCACCACCGGCCATCCGAAGGGTGCGCTCGGCACGCACCGCAACCTTACCACCAACATCCTGTCGGGCGCCTTCGCGGCGGCGCGCAATTTCGTCCGCCGCGGCGAGCCGGTCCCCGACCCCGCGCCGCGCACGATCCTGACCGTGATCCCGCTGTTCCACGTCACCGCCTGCTCGGCGACCCTGATGGGCAGCATGGCGGCGGGCCATACGATGATCTTCATGCGCAAGTGGGACGCGGTGCAGGCGATGCAGATCATCGAGCGCGAGCGCGTCAACGTCACGGGCGGCGTCCCGACGATCGCGTGGCAACTCATCGAGCATCCCGACCGCGCGCAGTACGACCTCTCTTCGCTGGAGGCGATTTCCTACGGCGGCGCCCCATCGGCGCCCGAGCTCGTCAAGCGCATCTACGAGGAGTTCGGCGCGCTCCCCGGCAACGGCTGGGGGATGACCGAGACGATGGCGACGGTCACCTCGCACTCGGCCGAGGATTATCTGGGTCGCCCGACCAGCGCCGGCCCGCCGGTCCCCGTCGCCGACCTCGAGATCCGCGCCGACGACGGCGTCACCCCGCTCCCCACCGGGACGGTCGGCGAGCTCTGGGCGCGCGGCCCGATGATCGTCACCGGCTATTGGAACAAGCCGCAGGCGAGCGCCGAAACCTTCGTCGGCGGCTGGGTCCGCACCGGCGACCTCGCGCGCCTCGACGCCGAGGGCTTCGTGTACATCGTCGACCGCGCGAAGGACATGGTGCTGCGCGGCGGCGAGAATATCTATTCGTCGGAGGTCGAGAACCGCCTCTACGAGCATCCCGCGGTCATGGACGCCGCGGTGATCGGCCTGCCGCACCGCACGCTGGGCGAGGAGCCCGCCGCGGTCGTCCACCTCGCCCCCGGCACCAGCGCGAGCGAGGCCGAGCTCCAGGCGTGGGTGCGCGCGCGGCTCGCCGCGTTCAAGGTGCCGGTCGCGATCCGCTTCACCGAAGGCACGCTGCCGCGCAACGCCAACGGCAAGATATTGAAGAAGGACCTGAAGTCGCTGTTCGACGACCGCCCCGCCGCCAGCCAGGCCGCCGCAGGCTGAACGCACGCCGGGCGCGGGCGGGGCGCATAACAAGCACTTAACATCCACCCCGTCGGCACGATAACCCGAAAGGGGTAGCGCTCGCCCCGAAACCCCCGCGAGTCCTTGGCCTGCCCGCGCCCGCGAGTCTCGATCTGGAACAAATTTCCCTTTTCATCGAATCATTTAGTCAACAGTGGACCTAATTTTTGTTACGTTCCCCTGTCCGCACGAGTCGCACGCGGCATCAAAAGGGAGGAACACACATGCGTTTTATCTACGCACTTGCGGCCTCTGCCGCGATTACCATGGCTACTCCGGCTTCGGCCGCAACGGTTTTCACTGACGGTTTCGAAGGCGATACTCCGGCTTTGACGGTGACCACGCTCGACAACTGGACGGTCACGAGCGGCGTCTCTGTCGACGTTGTCGGGGCCTCGAATGTCTATTCGATCGGCGTCACGCTTCCCGCATCGGGCAATGTGGTCGACCTCGACGGCACCCCGGGTCCGGCGACGATCACCTCGATCCAGAACTTTCTGTTCAACGCGGGCGACCTCGTCACCTTCAGCTTCGACGTCGGCGGCGCGCAGCGCGGCTCGGTCGCCGATAATTTCCAGGCGATCCTGTTCCTCGATCCGTCGCTGGTCAGCGGCCTGACGGGCACCGGCCTGACGAGCGCCGGGCTCGGCTCGAACGCCGGCTCGGTCTTCTCCTCGGTGTCGATCCCGGGCAGCACCGCCTTCACCACCTCGTCGATCAGCTTCATCGCGACCGGCGCGGGCTCGCTGAAGCTGGCGTTCGGAACGACCAGCGCCGACAATGTCGGCCCGCTGCTCGACAATGTCCGCCTCGACGTCTCGGCGGTTCCCGAACCGGCGACCTGGGCGATGATGCTCCTCGGCCTCGGCTTCGTCGGCGGCGCGATGCGCGCGCGGCGCCGCAAACAGAATGTCTCCGTCCGCTACGCCTGACGGTAGCAACCCTGTCCACTGAGACGCCGCCGGCCGCAAGGCTGGCGGCGTTTTCACATGCGCGCGGGCAGAAGCGGCCGCGGCGCCGCCGACTCCCCCAAAAAGCCCCGCCCGCGGGGGCGAGCTACAGGCTGTCGGCCG
Organism: Sphingopyxis sp. Geo48; assembly: GCF_949769155.1. Classification (NCBI taxonomy): domain Bacteria; kingdom Pseudomonadati; phylum Pseudomonadota; class Alphaproteobacteria; order Sphingomonadales; family Sphingopyxidaceae; genus Sphingopyxis; species Sphingopyxis sp. Geo48. The sequence continues at coordinate 99,498 of NZ_CATKPA010000007.1, forward strand.
CGGCCCGGCACGACGCCAGCCGCTCGCGCACCGCCTCGTCCGCCGCCGGCTGGCCGCAGCGGCTGCACGCGCCGCTCTCGGCTTCCTCGGCGGCCACCGACGCGCGCATCGCGGTCAGCTTGGTGAGCAGCTTGTCGATCGCGCTGCCGGGGTGGAAATATTTGATCCCGGCGCCGTCGAAGCGCCAGCCCTCCATATGCTCCTCGGCGCTGATCGTCGCGTCGCCGTCATAGCGTTTGTGGAGCGGCCGTACCGCGCCGCCACCCCCACCCTCCCCGTCGCCCAGATCGCCGCGTTTCAGCAGCAGCCCCAGCATCGAATCCGACGGCATGATCCGCCGCTCGACCTCCTTGCCGTCCCGGATGATCACCATCTCGCGTCCCACGACGGCGCGCTCATAGGCGATCGCCTTCAGTCCCCGCCCCGCGCGCGCCAGCGCGGTCGAGCAGGCGCGGTCGAATTCGTCAAAGCGCGCGCGGGTCTGATTGACCGACTTGCGGCTGATCCCCGCCACGCGCGCCGCATCGGTGACGCACCCCGTCTGCGACAACGCCGCCAGAAACGTCCGCGTCCGCGCCACCGTCCACCCATCCTCGCGAATGCGCAGCCCCGGCATCAGGGGATTGGCGCGCCTAAGCCCCTCCCCCTTGTGGGGAGGGGTTGGAGTGGGGGCAGCGCCCTGACGCAACGCCACCGCCTTTCCGCCCCTTGAAACCCCCGATTTCCCCCGCAAACCCCGCGCCACCTTACGCCCCATAGCTTCATCTCCCGAATCAGATTGGAATGAATCGGAATGGTTTTGAACCTATTTGGATAATGTAGGAAAGCGCTATTTTTGTGGCGGGAAGAGCGCGCTTCCGACGATCGTTGCACTGACCGCGCCAACGAGTTGCGCGGCAATGAACATCGGCACGTCGTGCGGCGCTATCCCCGCGAAGGTGTCAGAGAGACTGCGCGCCACGGTGATCGCCGGATTTGCAAAACTGGTCGATGACGTGAACCAATAGGCGGCGGTGATATACAGCCCGACCGACGCAGCCACGGCCTGCGGCTTGTATTTCACCGTCCCGAGGATCGTCATCACAAGGCCGAAAGTGGCGACGAACTCGCCCACCCACTGCCCCAATCCGGTTCTCGTTTTTACCGAAAGCTGGAGCGTCGGCAGGTCGAACATCAGATGCGCGACCCACGCGCCCAGGACGCCGAATGCAAGCTGGGCGGCGACATACGCGCCGGCATCGAACCAAGGCAGTTCGCGCCGCAGCGCAAAGACGAGCGTCACCGCCGGGTTGAAATGCGCGCCCGAAATCGGACCGAGCATCGTAATCAGCACGAACAGCATCGCTCCGGTCGCAATCGTGTTGGCGAGCAAGGCGACGCCGTCATTCCCGCCCGACAGCGCCTGCGCCATGATCCCCGACCCGATAACGCAGGCGAACAGGAAGAACGCGCCAACGCCCTCAGCCGCGATACGCCGCCCGAGCGGCGCGACCTCAGCCAAGCGCCGCCTCCTCGTCGGCAGTCTTGCCGATGGCTCGCAGCCGTTCCGCAACGCTCAATTCGTCGAGGCTCGCGAGGGGCAGGGCGAGCAACAAATCGATGCGCCGTTTAAGAGCGAGATAGGCCTGCCAGAAGGCTTCGCGCTGCCCGTCGCCTTCGACGGCAGCCGGGTCTTCGATGCCCCAATGCGCCGTGACCGGCTTGCCCGGCCATATCGGGCACGTCTCGCCGGCGGCATTGTCGCAGACGGTGAAGATGAAATCGAGCGGCGGCGCATCGGGCGCCGCGAACTCGTCCCAGCTCTTCGATCGATAACCCTCCGTCGAATATCCAAGTTCGCCAAGCAGCGCCAATGCGGCCGGATGCACCTCGCCTTTCGGAAAGCTGCCCGCCGAAAAGGCCCGGAAGCGCCCCTCGCCTTCGCGGTTCAAAATGGCTTCGGACAGAATCGAACGCGCCGAATTGCCGGTGCAGAGGAAGAGGACGTTGAACGGCCGGGTCATGCCGCACCGATCGACTTGGGAACGCAGCAGGTCGACCCTGCATCATTGCCCGCAAGCTGGTCGAGCGCGGGGCTGTCGCCATAGGTGGTTGCTTCGCCATCGGTGAAGAAGGCTTCCCAGACGATGCCGTCGGGATCGGCGATCCAGCTCTTCTCCGACCTGGCATAGCAGCATGTGGTCCGCCCCTCTTCGAGAACGGGCCTGTCGGCAGCCTTCAAGCGGCCATAAACCTCGCCAAGCTCTTCGATGCTTTCAGCCTGAATGCCGAGATGTTCGATCCCCTTCCGCGCATGATTGCCTGCCGAGATCGCGAAATTGACCCGCGGGTCGTCGAGCATCCATTTGGCATAATCCTCTTTAACGACGGACGGCTCGGCACCGAACATCGTCGAATAGAAGCCGATCGAGGCGTCGAGATTTTCGACGCCGACATGGACATGCAGGCGCTTCATGCGCTTTTCCTTTCCTGTGCGGGGGTTTCACACGCCGCGCCCGCGCCGCAATCGGCGGCACCGGCACAGCAATTTTCCATGAGGTACGCGACCAGCGCATTCATCGCCGGATAATTGGCGCGATAGATGATCGAACGATGCTGCCGCTCTTGCAGCACGAGCCCGGCTTCCCGAAGCTGGGCAAGATGGAAGGATAGCGAGCTGTTCGGAACGCCCAGTTTCTCCGCGATTACACCCGCGGCAAGCCCGCCCTCGCCCGCTTGCACCAGCAAACGGAACAGCGCAAGACGATGGTCCTGTGCAAGAGCGCCCAAGGCGGCGACGGCAGCATCGGCTTTCATCTGCGAATCCTCATTTCGAATAAAATCGAAATGTCAGATTGCGATCAGGCCGTCAATGTCATTTTGATAAATATGGAAATGAAGATTCCGGCTTTCCCGGTCAAAGGCGTGACAGCCCGGAATTGAGGCGTTTTCATCCTCAAACCAAATCATCCAACCGAACCCCCAGCGCATCGGCCAGCTTGCGCACCGTCTCCACCGTCCTTGCGAATGCCCAGCCCCGGCATCAGGGGATTCTCCCGACTCCCCTCCCGCTTGCGGGAGGGGGTGATCGGAGACCCGTGGCTCCGATCACGAGACTTGTGGGCTCGCCCGCTAGTCGCAGTGGGGAGGGGCCCACCGTCACGACCCTCAAAAACCCCCGATTTCCCCCGCGAACCCCGCGCCACCTTACGTCCCATAGCTCCATCTCCCGAATCACCTGGAATGAATCGGAAAAAGTTTGAACCTATTTGGATAATGTAGGAAAGAAGCTGATAGTCCTATTTCGTTATCCTCGAACGAGACGAGTGGCTCCTTCGACTTGATCCGGGATCCACAGGGGCGCCGAAGTCGTCGACCCCCGATCAATCCCGTCCTGAGCTCGTCGAAGGGTCCGGGGTGACGAGGCAGGAAATTGACCCTTCCTCCACTTCTTGATATGACATTGTCATAGGAGAGTCACCATGGCATCTCGCGCCGAAAAGCCCGTCACCGTCACCCTCGGCCCGCTCACCGCCGCCGCGCAGGATCGCGTCAAGTCGGGCCGCTACGCCTCGGTCAGCGAGGTGGTGCGCGCCGGCCTCCGCGCCCTCGACCGCGAGGAAGCGCTGCTCGACGAACTGCTCAAGGCTCGCGTCGCCGAAGCCCTCGCCGATACCCGCCCCCTCCAGCCCGCCGAAGACGTCCGCTCCGGTCTCGCCGCCCGCCACGCCAGACGGACGGGCAAGCCCGCTTGACCAAAAAACTCAATGTCGGTTGGCGCCAGACCGCAACCGACGACCTCTACCGCCTCTACGACTGGATCGCCGAGAGCGCCGATCCCGACACGGCGTTCGCCTACACCAGCGCGATCGAAGCCCACGCCGCAGACCTCGCCACCTTCCCGAACCGCGGCACCCCGCGCGACGACATCGCGCCGGGCGTCCGCACGCTGAATTTCCGGGGGCGGACCATTATCGCCTATCGGGTGAGCGTGACCGTCGAGGTGCTACGGATATTCCATGCTGGGCAGGAGTTGGGATTGGTGGAGTGACCGGAGCCGATCGAGCTTGGGAGCGGTTGCAGCCGTCACCATACCTCCCATTATCGTCCTTACGACGAAGGCGGGGGTGATTTGCGCTGGGACACGATTGCCAGAAGTGCTGCTTTCGCCATTCTCAAGTCGTCTTCTGGTAGTAGAATTCCTAGCGTGCGCATTGACGCATCACCAACCTTCTTATCTTCGCGTTCCTGAGGAGTTCTCAGCCAATCAATCATCAAATAGCGCAGCTCATCCAGTTCATAGACAAGGAGCGTAATGTCCTCGACGAGTTCAGAAAGGTAACGAAGCTTATCGGGTTGGTCCGCAATCCTGCTGCGCCTATGGATGCCAATCGCATGAATTCCTGCAGCGCCCCAATCTTCAAACGCCGTGTGGACGGTTGCATTGCGATGCCCGGCGAGATCATTCGTTTTCGCATTTAACCGCCCAATCTCCCTGAGCATTCTGCGACGAACATGATGTTCCGGGTTTCGCCGCCTTAGCTCCGATACCTCAAATTTCAGAGCGATGGGCGCAACGGTCATTATCAACTGGCGCTGTAATGCTCCGGTCTGAAACATGCTAAAAACCGCGTCCACTTTTGCCCGCTCAGTACGGTCCATGAGGCCGGTAAAAATAAGATACCAAAGTGTCTCCACTTGATTCCACGCCGTCGTAGCTTCGCCGACCAATTCATAAATTCGTCTGATCAGAGGTGGCGGCAAGTCTGACATGGATACTCCCAAAAACTAAGCCCACTCGAAATGGAGATTATGGTGGCGATTACGGTGACGGTTGACTCAAATTCCAAGCTGCGGACACCGAAAGCTCAACCTCAAACCAAATCATCCAACCGAACCCCCAGCGCATCGGCCAGCTTGCGCACCGTCTCGACCGACCCCTTGCCGCGCCCGGCCTCGATGTCGGCGATCTGCACCCGGTTGACCCCCGACACCGCGCCCAGCTTCACCTGCGACAATCCGCGCAATTCGCGCCAGACGCGCAGCGGGCTTTCACCGGCGATCAGCCGCTTGGCATAGTCGGCTGGCACCAGCTTATCCCCACCCGCCGCCAGCGCCGCCTTGGTGCCGTTATAGGCGCTGAGGTCGGCCAGATCGTCGGCCGCTTCGCGGAGGCGGTCATATTCTTCGCGGGGGATCGTCACCATCAACCGACGATCTCGACCGGCACCCCAATGCCTTTATTGGCCACCAAGCGCCGGTCGAAGGTCACGAATGCCTCGACACCCTTCGCCGCGACCAGATGGAGATGGTCGGCAAAATCGCCGCCCTTCGCAAAAGCCGCGACGGCGCTCCGCACCGCGCCGTCATCGTGCAGCACGACGCCCGGCACATTGAAAAGGTCCAGCAGCGAAGCGGCAAGATGCGCCCGTTCCAACCCGTAACGCGATTGCAGCAGCCACCCGAGTTCAAGCAGCACCGTCAATGGCACGAAAACCCCCGCCTTCACCAGATCGCGCGCGATAGGCGACTGCACCGGATCGTCGTCGAGCATGAAGCGGGCAAGGATATTGGTATCGGCCGCCTTCAAGTCGGCGGATCCCAGCTCTTGTCCTCGCGAAACATCCGGTCGATCGCCGAATGGGCGTCCTCGTCGCTGATCCGCGGCCCCTTGTAATTCACGGTCTTGCGCATTTTCGCCATCGCCTCTTCGAAGCTCAGCGCGGGTTTCGCCTTGGGCTTGGCGCGCAGCATCACGCCGGCGGGGCCATCGACGACCTCGAGTATCGTGCCGACGTCCCAATGCAGCCGGTCGCGAACATCCTTCGGGATGACGACCTGCCCCTTGGCCGATAGTCTGGTTTCCTTGGTCATACCGGTAAGATAGCATCAGAGGCGGCCGCAAACAAGCCGACCTCTCTACTATCGTCATCCCGGACTTGATCCGGGATCCACTCTACCGCCGTCGCATGGACCCCGGATCAAGTCCGGGGTGACGAAGCGTGGGAACACGGCGAATTTCCTTCGCGCCTTCGCGCCTTCGCGTGAACCAAATCTTCCGGCGCACCCCTTGCATTTCCTTGGGCCCGGCGTAAGGCGGCGCCAACATAAACCGCGCGTGCGACTCCCGTTGGCCCCGCTCTCCCGCTCCGCCACCGGACAGTCATTCCCCGCCGCGCCAACATGGGGACTGATATCCTATGACGACCACGGGCAACGACACGCTGGGCACCCGTTCGACGCTGAGCGTCGGCGGCAAGACTTACGCCTATTATTCGCTCGACAAGGCCGCGGCGAAGCTCGGCGACGTGTCGCGCCTGCCTTTCTCGATGAAGGTGCTGCTCGAAAACCTGCTGCGGTTCGAGGATGGCGGCTTCACCGTCTCGACCGACGATGTGCAGGCGCTCGTCGACTGGCAGAAGGATCCGCATTCGAACCGCGAGATCCAGTATCGCCCCGCGCGCGTGCTGCTGCAGGATTTCACCGGCGTGCCGTGCGTCGTCGACCTCGCCGCGATGCGCGATGCGATCGCCAAGCTCGGCGGCGACACGTCGAAGATCAACCCGCTCGTCCCCGTCCACCTCGTCATCGACCACTCGGTCATGGTCGACGAATTCGGCACGCCGAAGGCGTTCGAGCAGAATGTCGAGATCGAATATTATCGCAACGGCGAGCGCTACGACTTCCTGAAATGGGGGTCGAAGTCGCTGTCGAACTTCAAGGCGGTGCCCCCGGGCACCGGCATCTGCCACCAGGTCAACCTCGAGCATATCGCGCAGGCGGTGTGGTCGAGCGAGGACGCCGACGGCACCACCGTCGCCTATCCCGACACCTGCGTCGGCACCGACAGCCACACGACGATGATCAACGGCCTCGGCGTGCTCGGCTGGGGCGTCGGCGGGATCGAGGCGGAAGCCGCCATGCTCGGCCAGCCCGTGTCGATGCTGATTCCCGAAGTCGTCGGCTTCAAATTCACCGGCCAGCTCAAGGAAGGCGTCACCGCGACCGACCTCGTGCTCACCGCGACGCAGATGCTGCGCGCCAAGGGCGTCGTCGGCCGCTTCGTCGAATATTTCGGCCCCGGCCTCGCGTCGCTGAGCCTTGCCGACCGTGCGACGCTCGCCAACATGGCGCCCGAATATGGCGCGACCTGCGGCTTCTTCGGCATCGACGACAAGACGATCGATTACATGCGCCTGACCGGCCGTAGCGAAGAAAATATCGCGCTGGTCGAGGCCTATGCGAAGGCGCAGGGCCTCTGGATCGTCGAGGGCGCCGCGGACCCCGTGTTCACCGACACGCTCGAACTCGACCTCGCCACCGTCGTGCCGTCGCTCGCGGGGCCGAAGCGTCCGCAGGACCGCGTCTCGCTTCCCGAGGTCGACGACGTGTTCAACGCCGACATGGTCAACACCTACAAGAAGGCGCAGACGCGCGTGCCGGTCGAGGGCAAGGACTTCGACATCGGCGACGGCGACGTCACCATCGCCGCGATCACCAGCTGCACCAACACCTCGAACCCCGGCGTGCTCGTCGCCGCGGGGCTCGTCGCGAAAAAGGCCGACGCGCTGGGGTTGAAGCCCAAGCCGTGGGTCAAGACCTCGCTCGCGCCGGGTAGCCAGGTCGTCACCGACTATCTGGTCAAGGCGGGCCTCCAGAAGCATCTCGACAATATCGGCTTCAACCTCGTCGGCTATGGCTGCACGACGTGCATCGGCAATTCGGGCCCGCTCGCCGAGCCGATTTCGAAGGCGATCAACGAGAATGGCCTCGTCGCCGCGGCGGTGATCTCGGGCAACCGCAACTTCGAAGGCCGCGTGTCGCCCGACGTGCGCGCGAACTTCCTGGCGTCGCCGCCGCTCGTCGTCGCCTATGCGCTCAAGGGCACGGTGATCGAGGATTTCACCACCACCCCGATCGGGCAGGACCAGCAGGGCAAGGACGTGTTCCTCGCCGACATCTGGCCGACCAACCTCGAAGTGGCCGAGGCGGTTGCGGGCGCGGTGAGCCGCGACATGTTCGTCGCGCGCTACGCGCATGTCTACAAGGGCGACGAGCATTGGCAGAAGATCGAGGTCGAAGGTTCCGATACGTACCAGTGGCGCGCCGGATCGACCTATGTGGCGAACCCGCCGTACTTCGAGGGCATGACGATGACTCCGGCGCCGGTGTCGGATATCGTGGACGCGAAACCGCTCGCAATCCTGGGCGACAGCATCACCACCGACCACATCAGCCCCGCGGGCAGCATCAAGGCGGACAGCCCGGCCGGAAAATGGCTTATGGAACATCAGGTTAGCAAGGCCGACTTCAACAGCTACGGCGCCCGCCGCGGCCACCACGACGTCATGATGCGCGGCACCTTCGCCAACATCCGCATCAAGAATGAAATGGTCCCCGGCATCGAAGGCGGCATGTCGCGCTACGGCCCCGAGGTCATGCCGATCTACGACGTCGCGATGCGCCACAAGGCCGACGGCACGCCGCTGGTCGTGATTGCGGGCAAGGAATATGGCACCGGATCGTCGCGCGACTGGGCGGCGAAGGGCACGAACCTGCTCGGCGTCCGCGCGGTGATCGTCGAGAGCTTCGAGCGCATCCACCGCTCGAACCTCGTCGGCATGGGCGTGCTGCCGCTGCAGTTCCTCGACGGCCAGAGCCGCGAGACGCTGGGCCTGACCGGCGACGACCAGTTCACGATGACCGGCGTCGCGGAGCTGAAGCCGCGCCAGACGGTCACCGTCAACGTCACCCGCCCCGACGGCTCGACCTTCGCCTTCGACACGCTCTGCCGCATCGATACGGCGAACGAGGTCGAATATTATATGAACGGCGGCATCCTGCATTATGTGCTGCGCAAGCTCGCAGCCTGACGCGGCAAACCGCTGATGCTATGAGCGCCCGCCCCCCTCACCGGGGCGGGCGTTTTCATTGGGAGAAGAAGCGTATGAGCGCCGAAGCCATCATCATCGAAGTCATCGGATGGTCCGCCGCGGTGCTGATCCTGACCGCTTATATACTCCTCTCGCTCGGCAAGCTCGAAGCCCGCGGCTATATCTATCAATGGATGAATGTCGTCGGCGCCGCGGGTTTCGTGATCAATTCAGGCTATAATGGCGCGATTCCGTCGGCGGTGCTCAACGTCGTCTGGGCCGGGATCGGCCTCTTCACGATCAGCATCGTCTGGCGCGCGCGCCGCGCGCCGCTCGCTCACTGAGCCTACGTAACCTCTGCATTCCAAGCCGCGACCCTCGCACGCGTATCGGCGAGCATCTTGTCGAGCGTCGCGCGGTCACAGACCTGTCCATGCGTTACGACGGTGTCGATCGCACGCATCGCGGAGATGTCCTTGAGCGGGTTCTTCGTCAGCAGCACAACTTCGGTCGCGATTCGCGGCTTGATCGCACCATAGCGACCGAGCCAGCCGAACCACGCAGGTCCCGCCCGCGTCGCAGTGGAGGGCGCCTGCACAGCGGTCCGTCCCTTGCGCGTGAACAGCTCGATCTCGTCGTGCAGCCCGAAGCCCGGATAGGTAAAGCTTCTAGGGCAGCCCGCGTCGGTCCCGCGACCATCGGCACGACGGCCTTGGCGGCGCGGTCGGTTCGCCAGTCATAAGTCTTGCGCAGCCTGGGCGCGATATAGGCGCCGCCCGCGTCCCTCGAATGATCGTCGCGATCGGAGCCGATCCCCGCAGCGACCGCCTGATCGACCGTCAATTCCATCGGGATATGGCCCGAGGTTCTGATCCCCAGCGCTTTCGACCGCCGCTGCGCATAGAGAAACGGTGCGGGCTTCAGCATGTTGTCGGTGATCTTGACGAAATCGACCTTGCCGCGCTGCTTCGGCCGCGTCAGCACCGCATCGATATCGGCCTCGCTGCCGACCTCGACCGTGCCCCTCCACACCGGTGCGATCCCCTCGATCTTCGCACCCGAAGTGAGCAGGCGCGGACCGAAGAGGCTCCCGTGCACAACCTCGCTGCGCCACGCCAGCGCCCGATCCGCAAGGTCGCCCGAGCGATCGCGGATCGTCGCGATTCCTTCAGCGACAGCAATTCTCGTAACTAGCGAGGGATGGTGGGCGCTGACGGGCTCGAACCGCCGACCCTCTCGGTGTAAACGAGATGCTCTACCAACTGAGCTAAGCGCCCCCCGGCCGTCCTCCTGCGCGGGATGCGCGCCCCTGCCACAAGCCGCCGCCGGTGGCAAGCCGCGACTATTCCTCCAGCGCCTCGAAATAGCGTTCGAGTGCTTCGAATGTCGCCTCGGCGAGCGCGATGAAGATGCGGCGGCCGTCGTGTGGATCGGCTTCGCGGATGAAGAGTCCGCCATCGGTCATCGTCTTGATCCAGCGCAGCGCGGTGGTTGCAGGGACCGCCGAAGCGATGCAAAGGCTCGATACCGATACCGGCCGCCGCTCGAGCCGCGCCGCATAGAGGTCGAGCAGCATGTCCCAAGCGGGGTCGGCGAACAGGTCCGCCGGGAAAAACTGCTCGCGGACTCGACGCTGCCGCAGCAGACGCCGCACCATTTTCGCGCGCTGGCGCTCGGCCGTGCGTTCCTCGGGTACAAAACTCCGCGGCGTTGTCGCGAAATCGCGCACCGGCGCGCGCACCTGATCCGGATAGTCGGTGAAATCCTGCCCGCGCGAGGCGAAGCCGGCCGGCGTACCGGGAAGGCCGCTCCGTTCGCCGGCGATGTGGCCGAGTAACCGCGAAATACGCGCGACCTCTTCCTGCAGCCGGTCGATCCTTTCCATCGCGGGGTCGCGCGCGACTTCATGCACGACCAGATGCCGTTCGGATCGCGCCGCCGCCAGGGCCACGCGACGATCGGTCGCATCTGCATCGACAAGCCATTCCACACGAATCGTGTCGGGGATCGCCGCCGCAACGCGGTCGAGCGCCGCGAGCGATGTTTCGCAAATCAAGGCGCACCCTTTGTCGGCAACCGCCCGGCAGAGCTCCGCAAATATCCCGTTATCGATGGCTTCAGGTGCAGCCACCCAGACCATGTCGAGGACAAGCATATCGCGGACATGCGCCGCCGCATCACATGCAGGGAGCGTCGCAACTATTCGAACGTCCTCGATCAGATCGAACCCCGACGAAGACGCCGAAAGCCCGACCGCGAGCAACGTCGATGGCGCGCTCGCTGGCAAAAGATCTTGCACCCTATTTGCCGCGTCTTCGCCCCATTGAAACCGGACCGCATGTTCCATGTTGATGCCCCTGCCCTTTGATCCGCCATGACGTCTTTATGCCGTCACTCCGACCATATTCACCTTTTGTTCGTTCCCATTCGCCGCCATTTCGGACCCAAAGCATGTCGTCGGTTCGGACGGCAGAGATAAGACG
>NZ_CATKPA010000008.1:0-97939 GCF_949769155.1 Sphingopyxis sp. Geo48
AGGGGGTCCCGTTTGCACGCCGATTGACAACGTTCGGCGGCTAGCCCGCGCGTTGCTCGGGTCACGACCCATTGATTTGAGGTAGCGATTATAATTCAGGCGACCACGAAGGAGCCTGAATTTGAGCGGTTTATTCTGATCGTAAGGTACGACAGGCGGCGCTACAAACGCCGCAACCGGATCGATATAGTGTTCGGGCATCTCAAGGACTGGACGCGCGTCGCCACACCCTAGGATCGATGTCCAAAAGCCTCCTTCTGCGCTGTCGCCCTCGTCGGGAACGTCATCTTCTGGCTCTGATCAATGAGTCCTCACCCTAGCGGGAGCTTTTTGGAGGAACGATTAGATCGCCGGCGTCCTGCTAGTGCATAAGCCGTGTCGGCCAGCGTAGTAAATTATCATTCCTCTCAATTCGAGCTGCATGCCACAGCGCGCCGAGCTCGAAATCGATCCAGTCGGCGGCGAACGGGTCGAGACCTGAGCCGGGATAGAGACAGAATTCCCCGAAATAGGGTCGCCCGCCGATGTCGTAGAAATCGATGCGCAGGAAGTCCTGGTCGCGGCCGAGCGCTGCGGCTGCATCGAGCATCGCGGCGAGCGACGGCGGGGGAGGCGGCCGGTCCGGTGCGGGCACCAGTTGCCGCCAATCGCGATCGTGCAGGATCCAGCGATGACGCTCGCCTCGGCCAAGATGCACCTGGACGTGTGTCGCCTCGCCGCCAAATACATAGATTTTGTAGTCGACCGGCAGCGGAAGCGCGCCCCCGAGAAGCGGTTCAGCAAGCATTCCGCGCGGAACGTCGCGATAGGCCCACTCGTCAAGCCAACGGCCATAGGGTCTGCTCAGCCAGCCCGTTGCGACGGACCGGACTTGCGACCATCGCGCAGGACCTGTGTCGGTCTCGAGCACGGCATATTGATTGCAGCCGTGGCGCGCCTTCACAATGGCCGGAAAGGGGAAGGGCGCCGCCTGGGGCAGTTCGGCACCCTCCCAGAGCGTTGGCACGGTCCAGTCACCGCCAAGACTTGCGGCGACCAGTCTTTTGGCGCCAACCTTGTCCATGAGCTGAGTGTGCAAAGCCGACCGGTCGCAGAGCTTGCGCCATTGGACCAGCTCGGTGAAGCGTTGCGGCGCATCGAGGTTCGGTAGTCGATGATGGCGCAAAGCATAAAGAAGTCCGATGCGTTGCCGAGCGAACGGAAGGCCAGGATCAGCCGTTATGGCGGACGGCGCAAATGTAAGAGCAGGCATCAGCGTTGCTCGATGGCGTATTGGATCGGTTTGAAGCTCCCGCCGCAGCTGTCATAGGCCGAGCAGGCGGTGAGGCCGATGATGAGATCCTCCAGTGCCTCGATGCGGATGAAATCGCCCGGCCGTGTGGGTGGCGGCATGACCTTGATCTTTCCCTCAGCTCCTACTGGTACATTCATGAAGAGGTTGAAGGCGACGGGAATGGCGTCGGGCTCAATGCCATGCGGTGCGAGCGCTTCGGCAAGATTGCCGAAGCAGCCCCGATGCACAGGCCGGTCGGGGTAGAAATGGCGGAAGGTCGCTTCGCTGCACGGCGTCAGCAGGAAATCGTGGCAGCCTACGCTGTCCTCGACGATCGCGAGCAGCGGTCGCGAACGGTTCGACCACAGCCGGTTGCCTGCCGTAAGCCGGATCGTCTCCTCATAATCGAATGTCCGGCCGTTCGAGAGTGCCTCGCGCGGGTCGGCCGCGGCGAAAGCCAGCAAATCACCGACCTGTCCGCCTTCGGGATCGACAACACGCAGAACCTCACCTTTGCGCAGGAGGAAGGCGGTGCCGCTGCGCGGTGGTATTGTCTCTGTCATGCGCTCGCTCGCGGATCGCGGAAGGGGCAGCGCCAATCGGGCTCAACCGCCCGCCCGCTATATTGGGCGGCTTCGCTCGTCTCGCCATGCTGGGCCAGCATCGGATTGGTGAATCCCGCGAACGTTTTGTCACGCGCCAGAATCCGCGCCCGCATAGGCTCATACCGGCCGTCGGCGCGCAGTCGCTCAAACTGGTCGTGCAGGTTGAAGATGAGGGCGGGGCGCTCGAAACGCCGCGCCGGCCGCGATGCGTGCGGATGCAGCCCCACCACGAAATAGGCTTCGCCGCCGAAGCTCAGCGAGAAATGGGGATTGTCCGGATCGGCGCAAACGCGCGGATCATAAGCCATGCCTTTCCAGGCGTCCTTGTCGGCGAGCGACTGGAGTCGCGCCCACAGCGCTGCCTCAAAGCCCACCTCGTCGAGATCGCCGGGCCCTTCGAATATCACGGCGAGACTCCGAAGGCCGCTCGGGTCGCTGCGATACGCCCTCGCCCAGTCGGCAAGCGCGCAGTGGATATCGAGATCGTTCCAGCCACTGGTCAGGTCGCGCGCGGCCAGAATTTTGAGATTTTGCCCCGCCATTGCCGACTTCGCCCCGACGCAGGGAAAGTCCGGCGCGGCGATGAAATCCGAGAGGCGATCGGCCAGTGTTGCGTGCAAATTTTGTCGGTCGCCGATGGTCATGGGCTGCAAACGGACGCGTCGCGAAAAGGCTCCGCTTGATCATTTCCAACGCCATCCTGGCCGAGGATCGAGAAAGCCGCCAGCCCGATGCCTCTGTGACCTGAATGCTTGCGCCGTACCTTCTCTGCGCTGTATGCGAAGCTATGGCATCGCCATGGCTTTCGAACTGGCTCCCCTGGGCCCTTCTCTCGGCTTGTTTCGCTGCGCTCACCGCCGTCTTCGCCAAGCTCGGGGTCGAGAAGATCGATCCAAATTATGCCACCTTCATCCGCACGCTGGTGATTGCGGTCTTTATCGCCGCGTTGCTGCTTGTAAGCGGCGGCTTCCAGTCGCCTGCGTCAGTGCCACGACACGCATGGCTTTTTCTTGTCCTCTCGGGGCTGGCGACCGGAGCCTCTTGGCTCTGCTACTTCCGGGCGATGAGCCTCGGCCAGGCGGCCGAAGTCGCGCCGGTCGAAAAAATCAGCGTCGTGCTTGTCGCCCTGTTCGGCGTGTGGTTTCTCGGCGAGCAGCTTTCGCTTCGCGCCTGGCTCGGCGTCGGCTTGATCACTGCAGGGGTCGTTCTGATCGCGTTCCGGCCCGCATGACCGGATGGGCGGTTGACGATGAGCGATTTCTGTATCCTGTGCGGGATTGCTCAATCAGCGGCGTCAACAGCCCAATGTCCAGACCGCCCGCCCCTGAAATACCGAATATTGTCGCGGCGTTAGTGATGGGCAGCAACGGACGAAGGAGTTATCGTTCGAGCATGACCAAGCGGTTCCGGATGTCATCGACCCTGTTGCTGTTCCTGCCGCTGGCAGCTTGCGCCCATTATGAACCGCGGCCCCTCGCGGCCGATCCGCTGAGTGCATCGGTATTGCAGGCACCGCTGAACGATATCGTGTCGCGCGACGCTGCGACCATCGCACGGCCCTATCTGAAACCCGTCGCGCTCGATCTGTCGGCGCCGCTCGATCCGAACGGCATCGCGATCCTTGCCGTTATCGCCAATCCCGATCTCAAGGCGCAGCGCGCGCGCGCCGGGGTAAGCGATGCGCAGGTCTTTGCCGCGGGGCTGCTTCCCGATCCCAGTTTCAGCTTTGGCGTCGATCATATTCTCTCAGGCCCCGACCCGCTCGACAATATCGCCGGCGCACTTGGTTTCAGCCTCAATGCGCTGCGCACCCAGAAGGTACAGCGCGCGCAGGCCGTCGCCGAGGCGCGGCAGATACGCCTCGATCTTGCCTGGGCCGAATGGCAGACCGCGTGCAACGCGCGCCTCCAAGCGGTGCGCGTACTAGCGCTCGAGCAGGCGCTCGCGAATGCCGCGACGAGCGCCGATGCCAGCGAGGCGCTCTTTGGCCGCTATCTGAAGGCGGCGGGGCGCGGCGACATCTCCCCCGATCAGGTTCAATCGTCGCGTATCGCTACGCTCGACGCCCAGAGCAATTTTCGCAGCGCGCAAACGAACCTTGCGACGGCGCGCTCCGAACTTCACCGCCTGCTCGGCCTGCCGCCGGGCTATCCGCTTCAGCTGGCGCCCGCGTCTCTCCCGGCCCCCGTTCCCGATGCCGACCGCCTCTTCGCAATCGCGCTGGCGGGCCGCGATGATCTTGCAGCGTTGCGCGCAGGCTATGACGCGCAAGAATCCGGCGTTCGCCGCGCGATCCTCGACCAGTTCCCGAACCTCGATCTCACGCTCAACGGTGCGCGCGATACCGGCGGCAACAAGCTGGTCGGACCCTCGATCGCCTTCACCCTGCCGCTGTGGAACCGCAACCGCGGCGGCATTGCGATCGCCGAAGCGACCCGCGAGGCGCTCCGCCAGGAATATGATGTGCGTCTGTTCCAGACCCGCGCCGATATCGCCGCCGCCGCATCGGGACTCGCGATCGCGCGTCAGCAATTTGCGCTGCTGCGCGACGGTATGCCGGCACTTGCAACCTTTGCGCTGGCAAGCCGCCGCGCGGCGCAGCGCGGCGATCTGGCACTCGCGACCGCCGAAGTCGCCGAGCAGAGTCTCCGCGACCGCCAATTGCTGCTCCTTCAATCCGAACAGGCGATCGCCGAACAGACCATCGCGCTCGAGCTGCTTGTCGGCGCCCCCCAGGAAGCTTGGACCCTATGATCATCCGCAAATTCCTTATCCTTCCGCTCACTTGCGGCCTTATGCTCAGCAGCTGCCAGTCCCCTGCCGACACCGCAGCGCCCGACCCGGTCGCGACGATCGATGTCGCTCTCGTGACCACAGGCAACATTGACGAGAAAATCACGCTTTACGGCGCCGCCGAGGCGAATGGCGCTGGCAAATATACGCTGTCGGCACCGATGGAAGCGCTAGTCCAAGCGGTCGACGCGCCCGTCGGAACTCAGGTGCGGCGCGGCCAGATATTGGTGCGCCTAAGCCCCAGCCCGACCGCGCGTCTCGATCTCGTCACGGCCTCGGCGAATGCCAGTGCCGCCGACTTGGCGCACGCGCGGGCGCGGCGGCTGCGCGCCGACGGGCTTGTCAGCGATGCCGATGTCGAGACCGCGCGCGCCGCCAAGCAGACGGCCGACGCGGCCCGCGCGAGCCTTGCCACCCGCAATGGCGCGCTGGTTCTCCGCGCGCCCGCGAGTGGCACCGTTGAAATCGTCGGTGCGAGTGCGGGCGAGCTCGTCGCTCCCGGCACGACGATCGTCTCGCTCGTCAAGGAGGGCGACCTGCGCGCGCGCTTCGGTGTCGATCCGGCGATCGCCCGGCGCATTCCCCAGGGCAGCTATGTCGAAATCACCGCCGCAGGCAGCAAAACGCCTTTCAACGTTCCGGTGCTGTCGGTCGATAGCGTCGTCGACCCGGTCACCAAATTGGCATCTGTCTATGTCCAGATCCCCGATGAAAGCGGGGTCGGCGCGGGTGAGAGCCTGACCGGCCGCGTGCTGCTCGGCAATATCCCCGGCGGCATGACCATCCCCTATGCCGCGCTGCTCGACGATGGCGGCCAGCCTTACGTCTTCGTCATCGCCCAGAACGTCGCCAAGCGGCGCGATATCGTCGCCGGTCCGCGCACCGGTGACCGGATCAGCGTTGCGTCAGGGCTGAAACCGGGCGAGCGTGTGGCGACGGCCGGCGTCACCGCGCTTGAGGATGGCATGAAGGTCCGCATTCAGAGCGCGAAGAAGTGACCGACATCATCAGCAAGCACGCTCGGTCGATCTGGCTTGCGGTGATCCTGCTCACGCTCGCTGGCGTCGTATCGGCAACGCGTGTCCCGGTCGGGCTTTTTCCCAATATCGATTATCCGCGCGTCGTGGTGTCGGTCGATGCTGGCGACCGCGATGCCGCGCAAATGGAAGCCGAGATCACCCGCCCGGTCGAGATCGGGCTGCGCGCCGTGCCGGGCGTGACCGGCGTACGCTCGGTCACGAGCCGGGGCAGCGCCGAGGTCGCGCTCAATTTCCAATGGGGCGACGATATGGTCGCCGCCGCCCAATCGACGCAGGGCGCGCTGGCGACATTGTTACCCACTCTCCCGGCGGGAACACGCTTCAACGTCCGCCGCTCCGACCCGACGATCTTTCCGGTAACGGGTTTTGCGCTGACGTCCGACAGCCTTGCGCCCGAGGCGCTGCGGACCCTCGCGGAACTCAAGATCCTGCCGGCGCTGACCTCGGTCGAAGGCGTTGCCGGCGTCGATATCCTGGGAAGCAGCCCCCGCGAGTTCGCGGTCGATGTCGATCCGTCGCGGCTGCAATCGCTCGGCATCAGCCTGAGCGATGTCGTGGCGACGCTTGGCAAGGCCAATATGGTGCAGGGACTTGGCAAGATCGAAGACCGGCATCGTCTCTATCTCGTCCTGCTCGAAAACCGCGTCGCGGACGCAAGCGATCTCGCCGCGGTCCCTGTTAAGGCGGCAGCCGGCGGTTCCGGTGTTGTCACCTTGGGGCAGATCGCGACGATCACGCCCTCGACGGCGCCCGCGTTCAGCCGCGTGACATCGGACGGCAAGCAGGCGGTGCTGGTCAACGTCCGTCAGGCGCTCAAGGGTGACACGGTCGCGATCGTCAAGGCGGTCGACGCGCGCCTCGCCGAGCTCCATCTGCCGCCATCGGTCAAGGTCACGACCTTCTATGACCAGTCCGAGCTGGTCGTCGGCGCGGCCAATGCTGTGCGCGATGCAATCCTCATGGGAGCGGTTCTTGCCGGAATTGTGCTCTTCGTCTTCCTGCGCTCGGGGCGCCTGATGGTCATCACCGGCCTGATGCTCCCCGCCGTGCTTGCGGCAACCTGCCTGCTGCTGTTCGCGCTGGGCATGAGTTTCAACATGATGACGCTGGGCGGCATGGCCGCTGCCGTCGGGCTGGTCGTCGATGATGCGGTGGTGATGCTCGAACATATGATGCGGCGAATGCAGGAGCAGCGTCTGAGCGAACCCCATTCGCTACTCGGCGCCGCGGCCGAAATGGGGATGCCTCTGCTTGGCTCGACGATGGCGACCATTGTCGTTTTCCTGCCGCTCGCGTTCATCAGCGGAGTGACCGGCGGCTTCTTCAAGGCCCTTGCGGTCACCATGGTCGCGGCCCTGCTCATCTCCTTGCTATTCGCTCGCTTCGTCATCCCCCTCGTCGCCGCTCATTGGCTGCGCGACAAGGATGCCGAGTCCGCCGACCGCGCCAATGCCATTCTCGATCCCCTGCTCGATCGCTACGGCCGGGCAAGCGGGCGCGCTTTCCGCCGGCCCGTCCTGTTCGCGGCCATCGTCGCGGCGCTGCTCGCGGTCAGCGGCTATGTCGCATGGCGAAACGTCCCCTCGGGTTTCATGCCGAAGATGGACGAAGGCGGTTTCGTCCTCGACTATAAAGCGCAATCGGGCGCATCGCTCGAAGACACCGATGCGCTATTGCGGCGTGTCGAGACGATCATCAGTGCAACGCCCGAGGTCGCGAGCTATTCGCGGCGAACCGGGGTGCAACTCGGCGGCGGCCTGACCGAGGCTGATGAGGGCGACTATTTCATCCGGCTGAAAGGCGGCTCGCGGCGGAGCATCGAAGCGGTGATGACCGGCATGCGCGAAAAGATCGCCGCCGAGGTGCCAGGACTCGAAGTCGAGCTGATCCAACTGATGGAAGATCTGATCGGCGATCTGACGGCGGTCCCGCAGCCGATCGAGGTGAAGTTGTTCGGCGACGATACGGCGGCGCTTGAAGCGTCGGCAAAGAAGATCGGCGAGCGGATCGGCAAGATATCGGGCGTTGTCGAAGTGATCGACGGCCTGCGCGTCGCCGGTGACGCGATCAGTATCGCGGTCGATCCCGGCGCGGCGGCGCAATATGGGCTCGATCCCGACAGTATCGCCGCGCAGCTCGAAACCGCGATCGGCGGCACCGCCGCGACGCAGGTGCGCATCGGCGCACAGCTAATCGACGTGCGCGTGCGCGCGCCGCAGGACCTGCGAAGTGACGTTGCGCGGATTGAAAATCTCCCGCTCATCGCACCCGGAGGGAGCAGTGTGCGTTTGGCGGCGGTCGCAACAGTGTCGATCCAGAGCGGGCAAAAGCAGCTCACGCGCGAAAATCTTGCGCCTTTTATTGCCGTCACCGCACGGCTTGAGGGCCGCGACCTTGGCTCGGCGATGACCGAAATCAAAGGCGCGGTCACCGGGCTCAAGCTCCCCACCTCGGTTCGCGTCGATTATGGCGGGCTATACGCCGAGCAGCAGAAGAGTTTTACCGATCTGTCGCTGGTGTTCGGTGCCGCGCTGCTGCTCAGCGCGCTGCTGATCACCCTCCTGTTCGAACGCGCCGGGTGGACCGTCGCCGCGATCTCGACGGTGCTGCTCACCGCGGCTGCGGTGATGATCGGGCTGTGGATTATGGGCATCGAGCTCAATATCTCAGCGCTCATGGGATTGACGATGGTCGTCGGCATGGTCGCCGAACTCGTGATCTTCTTCCTCGCCGAGATGGAGCGCGACAAGCCGGTCACCGCGGCGGCGCTGCTCGAAGCTGGCAAGAAGAGATTGCGCCCGATCCTGATGTCGGCGCTTATTGCAGTGCTGACGCTGGCGCCGCTCGCGCTCGGGATCAGTCGCGGCGCCGGCCTCCAGCAGCCGCTCGCTACCGCGATCATCTTCGGTCTGATTGCTGCGGTGCCGCTGGTGCTCTTTTTCCTGCCGGCGGTTATGCTGGCGCTGGCGCCGCGCGAGCCGGCACCTGCGGATTAAGGGACACGCCAGCTCGGATCAGATGATCGCGCGGCGTCGAGGGGTGTGGGGGATGAGCGCCTGCGTCAAGCGGTAGGTCACGCGATAGCCGACGTGGTCCGACAGCATCGTTCCGTCGCGCTCGCGCCCGAACGGCACCGCCATTGCGATCGCTTGAATCGAGGCGCGATAGCCAGGCGAAAAGAACTGCCAATCGCGGCCCTTCTGGAACACTGTGGCGGCGATGGCCGGGACGGCGCGCCCGCAAGGCGCGCCCGACTTGAGGCAGTGCTGCAGCGCATTATCGATGGGCAGGCGGCGCTTGGTGGTCCAGTTCGCCGCGCTGTGGGCTGTCAGGAACGAGCGCCGCTCGGCCGAGCTGGCGTTGAAATCGCCGGCCAATATGACAGGCAGATCGGGATTACGGTAGCGGGCGAGGAAAGCGTCTATAAACTCGACTTGCCGCCGATAGGCGAAAAGCGAACGCGTCTGGCTGACGCCCGAGGATTTTTTGCTGTTCATATGGGTGGTGACCACCGTCACCGGCGTCGCGTTGCCCGGCACCTTGATCGTCACCATCAACAGACCCTTGTTGGCGAGACAATCATAGCCTGCACAGGCAAAGGCGGGGAAAGCCTCACGATGAACTGACAGGATCGGATAGTCCGACGCCAGGACCAATCCCGAGCCGACCTGCTTGCCCGATCGCTCGCCCTTGAAGAAGCTCGCGCCATCGATGAAGGGGCGATCGCTGGCGCGCGGTGCGACTGGGCTCTGGAGATCGCGGGACGGGCCCTCGACAATATAGCGATAGCCGCTGCGCCGCGCTATAGCTTTGGCAGGAGAGGTGAACGCTTCCTGCAGGATGATCACATGCGGCTGCGCGTGCCGGGCGCGCATCGCGAGCAGCCGTGCCTCGATCCGCGTGAAGTCTGCCGTGCGATCGGAGGTGATCGGCCAGGGCAGGCCTTTCACATTATAGGCCATGATCGAGAGTGCGGTCGCTGCGGGAGTTGCCGCGCGGCGCGGCGCGGTCGCTGCGGCTGCGTGCGGGACGACCGCGCCGAGCAGTAGCGGCGCCATTGCCATCAACCCGTGCAGGCGCACCATATTCGTCTCCATCCAGGTCACTCCTTCCGCATCAAGAATTGCTGGTTGACGCCGCGGGAGGCGGCGATCCGCACTTTGCGCGGTCGGTGCGGAAATCGCGGCGCCACGGCGTCAGACTTCCCGGATGCCTGGCTGGCAGGCGGATGAGCTTATCCAGGGGATATGCGATGACGGCGATTGCGACCCGTGCTGCAGCGATTGTGGCGCTGCTGTTTCCCTTTGCTTCGCTGGCACAGGAGGCGTCGCCAAGCGTAGCAGTGACCCATGCCGCGCTCACCGCCACCGAGCGGTCGGCCGGCAGGACGCCAGCCCTCATACTGCCGGCCCCCGCCTCGTCGTCTTCGATACCCGTCGGCTTAGGCGTGCCAGCCGTCGATATGGCAGCGCTCGGGTCAGTGAAGCACCGATCTGCCGGCACCGAGTGGCCGGGCGGGGGCTTCAAGCTGACGGCAATGCGCGGCCGGTCGGTGCCCGCGAACTCCGCCGCGCAGACTTTCGAATATCGGCGTTTCGGGTTGATGGCGCTTGGCTTGGGTGCGACCCAAGAGGTCTCGGCGCGTGACTTGCTAACGCTGGGCGCGACTTATGCGGTCGAGCGCCGGCGCGCGGCCTTCATCGTCGCGCCGCGCAGAAATTATCGCACCGATGAGCGCGCCGTCGCGTTTCACTGGATCCGCGACGATCGCTTCGACGTCGGAGCCACCCTGTTCGACACTGGTCCGGCAAAACGTCGAAGCCCGGTCGAGCGCATCGCCGAACTCGCCGGCGGCGCGCCCCGTGCGGTGCGAGGTTGGGGGCTGATCGCAAGCGTACATCCTGCCGGCGACCCCGAACGCCTGTCGGTCGGCATCGATTTTCGCGCGCAGCAGGACCGCGACATTCAGCACAAGGACGCGCGCGTCCAGATTTTCCTGAGGCAGAAATTTTGACCATGACCAAGGCCCGCCACATCGCGATCATCCTCCACGATTTCTCGACCGGCGGAAGCGAACGCATTGCCATTCGCCTGGCGAACCGCTGGGCCGAGATGGGCCGCCGGGTCACGATCATCTGCGGCACCGAGAAGGGCGCGGCCCGCGCGTTGGTCGGGGCAGGGGTCGCCGTCAGACCCTGTTCGCCCGAGACGATACGTAGCCCCTGGTCGCGGGCGCAACTCGGCTGGCGCATGGCGCGGCTCGTCCGAGCCGAAGCACCCGACATCATTTTCTCGCCGGGTAATTTCCACCTCATCATTCTCGCCTTCCTCGCCCGCCAGCGCTTCGCGAAACGGCCGGTTTTCGTCAGCAAACTCAGCAATCCGATTCGCCGGGGCGGATTCCGGCGCCTCGTAAGCGGGCTCGCCGACGCCGCAATCCGGCTCGCTGCAGCGTCGACGGATGTGCTGGTGGCGATGTCGCCATCGTTGCTCGCGGAGGCGCGGTCGGTGTTTCCCCGCCACAGGCTTGCTGAAATTGCCGAGCCTATCCTTGAAGATCAGTTGATGGAGCCGCACAGTCGGGCAAGCTATGAGCCCGCGCCGCTCATTCTATGCGCTGCGCGCCTCGCGCCGCAAAAGGATCTGCTAACGGCGATCCGGGCCTTTGCCGAACTGCCTCCAGCCCTGAAAGCGCGGCTGCTCATTCTTGGTGAGGGGCCTTTGCGCGGCCGGCTCGAACGTGAGGCGCAGGTTCTGGGTGTTGCCTCGCGTGTCCAGATGCCCGGCCATGTGCCCGACATCACGCCCTATCTGGCGAAGGCCCATCTCTATTTAATGAGCTCGCACTATGAAGGCTATCCTGCCGTTCTCGTCGAGGCGATTGCAGCTGGCGTGCCGATCGTCACAACCGATTGTTCGCTCGCTTTGCCCGAAATCTTTCGCTCGCCCGAGCTGGGGGCGGTTGTCCGCCAGCGTCAACCCGAAGCGATTGCCGCAGCGATCGTTGCGCGCCTGCGCCGATCTCCCCCGTCGCCCGGGGCTGCCCGCGAGGTGACCGATCGGCATAGGCTGGGTGCCTCGGCTGCGGACTATTTGGCGCTCTTCGACCGGCTCGCCGCATGAGCGTGCCGCGCCGCCTGCTGGCCTCGATCCATGACGTCGCGCCGGTCCACGCAGCGCGCCTTGACCGGCTCGTACCGCTTGTCGAGGAGGCAGTAGGGCCGGGACGCTATGCTTTGCTCGTCGTTCCCGATTTCCACCGGCAAGGCTTGCTGACCGCCGACCCGCGGTTCGGGCGGCGCTTGCGCGACTGGTCGGATGCGGGGTGCGAGATCTTCCTGCATGGCTTCACCCATCTCGACGAGAGTGAGCATGTCGGCGCCACCGCGCGGTGGAAGGCAACGCGCATGACCGCGGGCGAAGGAGAGTTTCTGGGACTGTCGACCCGCGATGCCGAGGCAAGGATCGCCGAGGGGCGCGACATGATCGAGCAGCTCATAGGACGGCCTGTTGCGGGGTTCGTCGCGCCCGCCTGGCTTTACGGCGAGGACAGCATTGCTGCTCTCGCGGCGCAGAACATCCGGATGATCGAGGATCATTTTCGTGTCTGGAACCCGCAGAACTCGGCCGTTCTCGCAACGGGCCCCGTGGTCACTTATGCCAGCCGTTCGCCTGCTCGCATCGCGAGTTCGATTCTCTGGTCCCGCCTCGCGACGAAATTGCTGGCGCGGGCGCGCACCGTCCGCCTCGCGGTCCATCCGCACGATGTCGATTCGCCGCGTCTCATGCGCGAAATTACGAGGGCGCTCGCCGCCTTCGCGCTTTCGCATCGGCCGTCCGCCTACCGCGATCTGGTGCCCAGCTGATTTTCAAAATTCCGGATGCGGATTTTGCGCACGCTTGGCGTCACTCCCCCAGGAACCGCTGCCAAAAGGTGATTGATGGCCTCTCAAGCATTGCGTGCAACTCCGGGCACATGGGCCGAGCGCCTCCGTCCCCTGCTTCGGGAGCAGCATCCGTGGCAGAAATTTCTCTCACTTGGCCTGTCGCTCGCGCTGCTGGCGGCACTAGGGTCCAAGCTGGCGACTATCGGCTTCTCCGAGCTTTTGCGGGGCATTCCCGCCTCGCCAATCTTCTGGATTGCCTTTGCCGCCTATTATCTGGCCCTGCCGGCTTCCGAATGGCTGATCTTTCGGCGATTGTGGAACATTCCGCCTGCTGGCTTCGCCGCGCTGCTGCGCAAGCTCGTCAGCAACGAAATCCTGTTCGGCTATAGCGGCGAGGCCTATTTCTACGGCTGGGCGCGGCGTCACGCGAAGATGGCGGCGGCGCCCTTCGGCGCCATCAAGGATGTCAGCATCCTGTCGGCGGTCGCCGGCAATCTCATGACCCTCGTGATGTTGGCGCTCGCATGGCCGGTCGTTGGACAAATCGCTCCTGAATTCCATGGTCGCACCGTGGCGTTGTCCGCAGCGGTGATTATCGGGCTCTCGCTTGCTCTTCTCGCTTTCCGGCAGCGCATCTTTTCGCTTCCCCGCACCGAACTGCGCATGATCTTCGGCATGCATATCGGCCGTTTGCTGCTGACGACATTCCTTTCGGGCGTCATGTGGCACAGTGCGTTGCCCTCGGTGTCGATGGGCTGGTTGCTCATCCTCGCAACGCTGCAACTGCTCGTGACCCGCCTGCCGTTCGTGCCCAACAAGGATATTGTCTTCGCCAGCGTCGCTCTGTTCCTGATTGGTCATGACGGAGCGATCGGAGCGCTGATTGCGATGATCGCCGGTCTGATCCTGCTTTTGCACCTGCTTCTCGGCGCAATTTTGACGATGGCCGAGCTTGCGACGGCTCATCGTTCGTGAAGGCCGCGATAACCCCCATCGCGCTGCTGTTCATTGCGGCTGCGCCCGTTTCGCCCGACCCGTCGCTGGGCAAGGCCGAAGCCGCGTGCCGGCCGAATGAGGCGGGTCCTGCGCTGCTCGTTGGCATAACCGGCCTCAAGGATCGCAAGGGTCTGCTGCGCGCAGAAGTCTATCCCGATAATGACAGAGATTTTCTGGCCGACGATGCGGTCTTGATCAACGCGCGCAAGACATTCCGCAGGGTGGATCTGGACCTCCCCGCATCGGGGCCAGTGACCCTTTGCCTGCGCCTACCCGGTCCCGGTCGCTACAGCCTGTCGGTCCTCCACGATCGCAACCGCAATCTCAAATGGGACAAATTGTCCGACGGCCTTGGCTTCGGCGGCAACCCGAGGCTCGGCTGGTCGAAGCCCAAGGCAGCGTCGGCCTCGGTGCTCGCGGGAGCGGGGCCGACGCGCACCGAAATCGTCATGAACTATCTGAGCGGTCTCAGATACCGGCCCCTGGAGCGCAAATGAAGATTGTCGATGTCTGTGCCTTTTATACGCCGCACGGCGGCGGTGTGAAAACCTATATCGACCGCAAACTCGCGATCGGTGCGGCTCTGGGCCATGAGATCGTCGTCATCGCGCCTGGCTCGCACGATCATGTCGAGCGGCGAACCGGCGGAGGCCGGATCATCCACGTCGCAAGCCCGCCGTTGATTGTCGATCGGCGCTACCGCTATTTCGACGATGCGGCCGCCGTTCATGCCCGGCTCGATGCCGAGCGCCCCGATCTCGTCGAAGCCTCCTCGCCCTGGCGCACCGCCAATATCGTTGCCGACTGGCAGGGAAGCGCGCCGCGCTCGCTGATCATGCATGCCGATCCTTTGGCCGCCTATGCCTATCGCTGGTTCGGCCGGTTTGGCAGCCGCGAAGCGATCGACAAGAGCTTCGACCTCTTCTGGCGCCATTTGCGCCGGCTCGGCGATCGCTTCGACTGTGTCGTCAGCGCTAACCGTCACCTCTCGTCGCGGCTGCAGACGGGCGGAGTGGCCGGCATCGTAACTATTCCGATGGGGGTCGATCCCTGCCTCTTTTCACCGGCGCATCGCGACGTCGATCTTCGCCGCGACCTTCTCGCGCGCTGCGCGCTTCCCGAAAATGCGAGCCTCCTCATCGGCGTCGGCCGCCACAGCGCCGAGAAGCGCTGGCCGTTGGTCATCGACGCCTGCCTTGCCGCATCGCAGCATCGCCCGATTGGCCTCGTGCTCGTCGGCGACGGCCGCGATCGAGGGCGGATCGTGCGTCATATCGGCAATAATCCGCATATTCATCTGCTCGCTCCCGTCGCCGATCGCCTCCTGCTCGCGAAGCTCATGGCCAGCGCCGACGCGCTGATCCATGGGTGCGAGGCCGAAACGTTCGGTCTCGTCGCGGCGGAAGCGGCGGCATCGGGGCTGCCGTTGATCGTGCCCGACGCGGGCGGGGCTTCCGATTTTGTAGCCGACGACAATGGCGAACTATATGCGGCGGGTGATGCGGGCGCCGCGGCCCGGGCGATCGGGCGGCTTCTGTCTCGCGACCGGCCACGGCTGGCCGCGGCAACGGCGCGGCGCGCTGCCGGCATCCCGCTTATCGACGATCATTTCGACGCGCTCTTCAGCCTCTATGGCGAGCGGGCGGCGCCGCTGCGCACGGCCGCCTGATGTCTGCGATCGATCTCTATATTGCGCGGCGGCTGGCGCGACCCTTTCTCGCTAGCGGTGCGACCGTCATATTGCTGCTGAGCCTCGAAAACAGTCGACGGTTGATGGGCTTGCTCGACAATGTCGAGAAGCCGGTCGCGGTGTTGATCAAGCTCATGGTCTATCTCGTTCCCGAATATCTCGGCATCGGCCTTCTGATTTCGGTGTTCGTGGCTGTTGCGGTCGCCTTTCGCGGTTTCGCGATCAGCGGCGAACTCGACATCTTCGCGTCAATCGGTCTCTCGCCCGCTCGGCTGCTACGCGTGCCGCTACTCTTCGGGCTAGCGATTGCCCTCTTACACGTTGGGCTGCGTGCCTATGCCGAACCGGCTGGGGAGCAGCGGCTCGATGCGCTGGGCACCTCGATCGCGATCGGCAACCTCGGGCTGTCGATCGCACCGGGCGAGTTTCTCAGCCCGCGCCCCGATACGGTTTTCCACGTCGACGCCGTCGATCGGCGCACGGGCGAATTCCGCGGTCTTTTCTTGCGCAATCATAATATGACCGTCGCCGCGCGGGACGGCAGGGTCATCAATGGCGGGCGCGACGGCGTGCTGCTGCGTCTCGCCGATGGCCATGTTATCGCCAGCAAACCGGGCGGGCGTCTCGAGATGGCGTCCTTCCAGACGATGGCGATGCCGATCCAACTGCTGGCTCCAAAGTCCGTCCGCGAGAATGCGCGCCACCGCAACGACCGGCTCATGCTGGGCGACCTGATTCGCACCGCCGTCGATGGACCGATCGCTGCCGAGCGCACGGCGGCACGCGCCGCACTCGGCAGCCGTTTTGTGACGGCCGCTTTCATCGTCCTGATTCCCTTCTTCGGCTTTGCGCTTGGGGTTCCGCCGAAGCGATCGACGTCAGCGCTCGGCCTCGGATGCGGGATCCTGCTCATCGTCGGGTTTGTTCAGGCGATCGTTGCCATCGAAGATAGCGCTCATTCGCTGGCGCCGCTGTTTCAATTGATGACCCTCATCGGCTTTGCCCTGGCGGCATTTGTCCTGTTTCGCTTTCAGCGCAGCCAAGGTCCGGGGGCGATCGAAGCGGCGCTCATGTCGGCCAGCCGTCCTGCACGCCAGATTTCGCGTTGGATACCGTTTGATCGCATGATGATGCGGTTGCCTCCCACCCAAAAGTCGATGCTCTCGGTCGGCCGATGACGTCCAATGCCCGCCGGTCCGGCCGATCGAATCCGGGTAAGAGATCGACAAGCAAGGTGCGCGACCGCCCTCACTTTACGTGGCAGGCGGGCGCGCCATTCTGGTGGAACCTGCTCCGCTTCGCCACGCGAAACGGCAGCGATTAAGGCGAGTTTAGTTCAGCTGCGGCGCTGTCTTTGCCGGCAGGGAGCGACCGCGTGCGGCCTTTGTCTGGCGCCAGTCGTAAACCGTCCAGCCGCGCCGCAGGGCGAGGTTAAGCAATTTTTTGGACGGATTGACCGCCACCGCCTCGTCTGCCCATTCGAAGGTCGGAAGATCTGACAGATCGTCCGAAAAGAAACGGATATGGGCGTTGGCGCGGTCGATCTCCTGCCCGGCGAGCCAATGCTCGAGCATGCGTCGTTTGTTTGCGCCATAGCAATTCTCACCCGCAATCCGCGGCGTGAGGTCGCGCCCGCGCCACGTCGATGCGGTGCCCACGATATCTGCGACACCAAGCCGCTCGGCGAGCGCCTCGAGATAGAAGAGATGCGCGGCCGAGGCGATGACGACGCGACGCCCCGCCGCGCGCTCGGCGGCAATGCTCGCGATGGCGTCGGCGTGAATATTATTCGCAATGCTATGCTCGGCATAGGCATCCACGAGGTCGGTCACGAGGTCGAGATCGACCGCGCTTCCGAGCATGAGCCGCTGCATTGCCTGCTTGAGTTGTTTGCGCGTCAGGAGGCGGGCCTTGTAGGCTGCCATGAGACCGACCACCAGCGGGGCGAAGACGAGCCGCCACGGCGCGCGTCGCCGCGCCGCAAAAAGCAGGAACGGCGACCAGGTGCCGTATATGGTGAGCGTCCGGTCGAGATCGAAGACCGACAGCGGGCAGGATGATGACATGAGCGATTTCCTCCGCAGGTAGGACGCCGCCCGAATTATTTTCCGCACTTGCTGCGGATATCACGACGCTGCGGCGTCGTTCGTCCCATGCGGATCGGTTTTCTTTTCAATCATGACCAGATTCACCAGATGGCCCACAGCATGCCGGTCGCGCTTGCCCTTGCGCGGGCGGGCACAGACGCCGAGATCATTGTCGCAACCACCAACGAGCTTCTGGAGCGTGAGGCCGTGCGGCTGATGGGCGGGGCTGTGCCGTCAGGCATCCAATTCGTTGCTCTGCGTCTGCATTCGGCGGCGTCGCGGAGCGTCGATGCGATGTTTGGACCCATTCTCCCCGCCGCCAAATTGCTGGTCTACCGCGACAATCTCGCCTTCTTTCGCTCGCTCGACCTGCTCGTCGTGACCGAGCGAACCTCGCTGATCCTCAAAACGCGCTACGGTCTATCATCGCTCCGTATGATCCTGACCGACCATGGTGCCGGAGACCGGGCGATCGGCTTCGGCAAATCGGCGGCGCTATTCGACCATATATTGGCGGCGGGCCCGAAAATCTGCGATCGCCTCACCCGCGAGGCGGGCGTCTGTCCCGACCGGCTGACGATGACCGGCTATCCCAAATTCGATATCGCGACGGGGGAAGGGCGACCAATCAAGTTTCGCGGCAGCAATCGGCCTGTCGTCCTCTACAATCCACACGTCTCGCCGCATCTCTCGTCCTGGTATAAGCAGGGACGCGCGGTGCTCGACTATTTCCTCGCCACTGACCGCTACAATCTCATTTTCGCGCCGCATATCATGATGTTCGAGCGGCGGATGGCGGTCACGATCGACAAGCTTCGGTTCGGCCTTCCCGGAAAGCTGCGCACCCGCTACGCAGCGGCGCCGAACATTCACATCGATCTTGGCAGCACAGCGTTGACCGACATGAGCTACACGAACGGGGCGGACATCTATCTCGGCGACGTCAGCAGTCAGATTTATGAGTTTCTCAGGACCCCGCGACCCTGCCTCTTTCTGAACTGCCACGGCATCGACGCGGACCACGATCCCAACTTCGCCCACTGGCAGTCCGGGCCGGTGATCTCGGACGCTCGCCATCTCGATCGCGGCCTGGAGGAAGCCGTGAAGGATCATCCGGCACGATATATGGGGGTGCAGCGGCGGCTCTTCGACCACACGTTCGATCTCACCTCCGAGCCATCGTCGGTGCGAGCCGCTCGCGCAATCGCTTCACTCGCGCGCGGCCGTGAAATTGAAGGCCGATCCATCGATGCCGGCCTTGCCCACTGACGCGGCGGAAAAATCGCCGGGACCGGTCCGCCGCATCTACCAGAATCTCGGGCTGCTGCTCGGCGGCAAGGCGGCTGCGGGGCTGATCAGCCTCGTCTATGTCATTGCGGCCGCCCGTATCCTCGGCCCCGAGCAATATGGTGTCCTTGTCCTCGTGAACTATTTCGCGATGCTCGTGGGCGGACTCGTCGCCTTTCCCGGCTGGCACGCGATCGTCCGTTACGGCGTCCAGCCCGCTGAAAATGATCACGCTAAGCTTATCCGCTTGTTGCGCTTTGTCGGCGCGGTCGAGCTTCTGGCCGGGCTGGTCGCGGTGATCGTAGCGGCGCTCGCAGTGCCGATCGTCGGCCCCCTCCTCGGATGGTCGGCGGATGCGCAGGCTCTCGCCATACCCTATTGTTTTGCGGTCCTTGCGACCGTGCGCGCGACCCCCG
The DNA here is from genome assembly GCF_949769155.1 of Sphingopyxis sp. Geo48. Lineage (NCBI taxonomy): Bacteria > Pseudomonadati > Pseudomonadota > Alphaproteobacteria > Sphingomonadales > Sphingopyxidaceae > Sphingopyxis > Sphingopyxis sp. Geo48. Next base: position 19,075 of record NZ_CATKPA010000008.1, read on the forward strand.
GCGGGTATCTGCAAATCCTGCGGCGCTTCGACCTTCTTGCACTCCATAATATTGTGACACCGGTGATGCGGCTGCTCGGCACGCTCGTGGTCATCGTCTTCGATCTGGGGCTCACGGCCTTCCTGATTGCCTGGCTTGTCGCTGCGCTGGTTGAGGGCGTGTCGCTTTGGATCGCGGCGATCTGTCTCGCGCGCCGCCATATGCTCGACCAGCCCCTGCTCGGAGCGGTTGCAGACGCTCGGTGCGAGCATGACGGACTTGGCCGCTTCATGCTGACCGCCAACGCCGACATAATGTTGGGCGACCTGACCGGTCGTCTTACCCCGCTGATCGTTGGCGCGATGCTTGGCCCGGCTGCGGCGGGCCTATATTCGATCGCGCACCGCGCAACGATCGTCATTTCCCAGCCCGCGCAGATATTGGGCCAGGCGGCTTATGCCGAGCTAGCCCGGCTGGCAGCCGCAGACGGTGCGAAAACAGCCATTCGCCATGCGCTCGCGCGCTGTGTCGGCATTGCGCTTGCAACGGCGCTGCCTCTGGTCGTCGTCTTGGCGTTCTTCTCGCATGAGGTTGCGGTGCTGATCGCCGGTCCGGCCTTTGCCGGCGCCGCGGCGATCATGATTTGGCTAACGCTGGCCAGGGTCGTGGCGATGGCCGGACCGCCAACAAGTGCAGCTCTAATAGCACTTGGACATCCCGGTTTATCGGTGGCGGCAAATCTGGTTGCCGGGCTGGGCCTTTTGCCGCTGCTGCCGCTATTCACCAGTTCCGCCGGGCTGGTAGGCGCAGGCTATCTCGCATTGCTGCAGGCTGTGATCGCTGCAGGGCTGCTCGGTTTCGCGCTGTGGCGTGTCACCGCCCATTCCGCATGATGCCGCTGCTCTCCACAAGCGCGACGCGCGGTCACACGCCTTTCCTATTTCGCGCATATCGGGCAGACGCTAAGTCTTGCCGCGAGAGCGAAAACGGAAGAGCGCAGGATCTGATGACCGAAGCCTCTGGGCTAGAAGCGATATTCCTGGCCAACCGGCCGGCCTTGTCGCGCTATCTGCGCGTTCGTCTCCGCGGCGACGGCGATGGCGAAGATATATTGCAGGACCTGTGGCTGAAACTCGCGGATATCGATGCCAGCGTAATCGCCGAGCCGCTCGCTTATCTTTACCGCGCCGCCGAGAATCTGGTGCTTGATCGCCGCCGCTCTGCGCAGCGCCGCACCGCGCGCGAGCAGGAGTGGACGAAGGGCCATATCGAGGGCAGCATGGCAGCTCCCCGCGACGCCCAGCCATCGGCGGATCGCCTGCTGGTTGCTCGCGACCAGCTTCGGCGAGTCGATGCGGTTCTTGATACATTGCCCGAACGCACCGCCTTTGCCTTTCGCGCCGTGCGGATTGATGGTGTCCCGCAAAAGCAGATTGCCGCCGAAATGGGGATCAGCCTCAGCGCGGTCGAAAAACATCTGCAACGGGGTTATCGAGCGGTTCTGGAGCTCAAGCAGCAATTGGATGTGGATATCGACGCGCCGCAACGTCAATGGGCCGAAGGAATTGATGATGGCGTCCGGTAGCATTGTTGACGAGGCCATTGCATGGCATGTGCGGCTGCAGAGTCCTGCGGCTGACGGCACATTGTGGGCTGAGTTCACGGCTTGGATGGAAGCCGACCCCGCGCATGCCGATGCGTATGACGCGGTCGCGTTCGCCGACGACCGGCTTTCGGAAGAGCTTGCAGGTGCCGGAACGATCGCGACCCCTTCGCCCCCGGCAAATAATGACAATGAACCTGGCGCGTTGCCATGGTATCGCGGCCGCGCTTTTCTGGCGATCGCCGCCAGTCTCGTTCTGGCCCTTTTCCTGTCGCCTATGCTGCTGAAGTCGCCAGGGATGGAATCGATCGCAGCCCAGCCGGGCGAGACGCGCGAAATCGCGCTGGCCGACGGATCAAAAATCGCGCTCAATGGCGGCACGACGATCGCGCTCGACCGCAAGGCCGAGCGCTTCGCCCGCCTCGAAAGCGGCGAGGCGATCTTCATGATCAAACATGACAGCGCGCGTCCGTTCATCGTTGAAACCGGTGATGGCACACTTCGCGACGTCGGCACGATCTTCAACGTGCGGCAATCCGCCGACGGGCTGGAAGTCGCGGTGTCCGAAGGCAGTGTGCAATACCAGCCGGGCTCCGAGGCCGTGACGCTCACCGCAGGCAAGCAGCTCCGCGTCAAACGCGGAACCTCGAAAGCCATCGTCTCGGCAATCGATCCGGCCACGGTGGGAGGATGGCAACAGGGAAGGCTGAGCTATCGCGATGCGCCGCTCACGACGATCGCTATGGATTTGTCGCGATCTCTCGGCACCCCGGTGACCGTGTCGCCGGACCTCGCAAGTCGCCGTTTCTCGGGCGTTATTCGCATCGATCGTGACGAAGCGCGGCTCTTCCGGCAATTGGAATCCTTGCTTGGCGTCCGTGCGCGTCATAGTGCCAAAGGATGGCAATTGACGCGCTGATCCGGTGACTTGGACCTACTTCCTCCCTGTCGTCGCGATCTCGATCTCGACTGCGAGTCCGGTGTCCGCTGCCGAAAGCCAGCGCTTCGATATTCCGGCCCAACGCCTCGACAATGCCTTGATCACGCTTGGCAACGCGGCGCAGATCTCGATCGGAGGGATCGATCAGCGCCTCGCTGGCGCGCGCAGCAAACCCGTTCGCGGCCGAATGACGATCGCGCAGGCGCTAACCACGATGCTGCGGGGCACCGGTTTCACCTATCAGATCGTCGATTCGCAGACAGTGCGTATCGTCGCAGTCCCGCCGCGCGCGAATCCCAGGCCGGCAGTGCGGAGACCCGTTTTACCCGCAACGCCGCGGCCCGAGGCCGCTGCGCCGCCCACCGAAATCGTCGTTACCGCAACCAAGCAGGGTCAGGCGCTCGACAGCTATCCGGGCACCGCGCACATTCAGTCGGTCGGCAGCGCGGGCCTCGGTGAAAGTCAGGGTACGGCCGCTTTCGTCGCCCGGATTCCGACGCTGACCTCGACAAATCTTGGCCCGGGCCGCAACAAATTGTTCGTGCGCGGTATCGCCGACAGCAGCTTTTCGGGACCAACCCAATCGACGGTAGGTCTCTATCTTGGCGATCTGCGCCTTACCTATAATGCGCCCGAGCCGGATTTGCGCCTATATGACATCGACCGCATCGAAGTGATCGAAGGGCCACAAGGCACGCTATACGGCGCGGGCGCGCTCGGCGGCATCGTCCGGATCGTTCCCAAGATGGCGGACGATGGCGGACTTCATGCGTCGGCGACGGCCGGGCGATCGGCCACGCGCGATGCCGAACCCGGCTATGATCTTGGCGGCATGATCAACATACCGATCGTTGCCGATCGCATCGCCCTGCGGCTCGTCGGCTACAAGCAAGTCGAAGGCGGCTATATCGACAATGCGACGCTGGGCGCGAGAAATACAAATCGGACGCGTATCGACGGCGCACGCGCGAACCTGCGCATCGAGCCCGGAGACAATTGGACGATCGACATCAATGCGCTGCTCCAGAATATCGATACGCGCGATGGCCAATATGCCGAAACCGATCAGCCAATCCGGACTCACGCGGCCAGTATCGCCCAACCGCATGACAATGATTTCAAGGCAGCCAGCGTTGAAATCGCAAAGAACTGGGGTGATCTTAAGCTCATCTCATCGACGGGGATCGTCGACCATGACTTGTCGGAGACCTTCGATGCCACCGGATATGGCGGTAATCCCGACATACAGATATTCGAGGGCCATGAGGCGATCCGCCTGCTGACACACGAGACGCGCCTTTCGCACCGTGCATCTTTGGGCGACAGTTGGGTCGCGGGGTTCAGTCTCGTCCGCAACATCGATCGCATCGACCGTCGCCTCGGTCCGCTCGACGCACCCGTTACGCTGGCGAGGCTGCGCAACCAGAAGACCGAGGTCGCCGTCTTCGGCGAAGCAACGCAGCGGATTGCTCCGCGCCTGTCGGGTACGCTCGGCGGGCGTGTCGTCTTTGCGGAGACGATCGGCGAGTTAATCGGGGGATCGGGCGAGGATTTCGAACCGAAGCGTCGGCAGGTCCGGTTCCTGCCCACCGCGGCGCTGTCTTGGAAACCCAATTCCGATCTTCTGACCTTCCTCCGGTATCAAAGCGGATTCCGCAGCGGAGGGATCGCTATCACTGCTGGACAAGTCAATGCCGCGCAGCGTTTCGATTCGGATTCCATCCACACCGCCGAACTCGGCATCAGGCTCGGGAACGAAAGCGACACGACAGGCCCCCGCTTTTCGGGAGGCATCACGACCTTCTATTCGATCTGGACCGATATCCAGGCTGACCTCATCGGATCCGACGGACTACCCTTTACCGAAAATATCGGACGCGGAACCGTCTATGGCGCGGAGATCAATGCGCGCTGGCGCGCTAGCGATCAGCTGTTCTTCGACGGAGCGCTGTTTGTCAATCGCAGCGCGCTGACCAACCCTTCCGAGGGGCTCGAAGAAGCCGACGAACGGCCGCTGCCGAATATCGCGCGGACAGGCGCGCGTTTCAGCGCTGCTTGGGAAATGCCATTATCCTCCGGCCTGACATTCAAGCTCGACGGCACGGCCCGCCTGATCGGCGCGTCGAGCCTCGGGACGACGGCGCCGCTCATCCTGGAGCATGGCGAAACGACCCAGGTCGACCTGTCCGCGTCGCTCATCACATCGCGAGGCTGGTCCCTTTCGCTTGACGCCACGAACCTGCTCAACGCCAGCGGCAACACCTTCTCCTATGGCAACCCATTCACCGTCGCTGAGGGCAAGCAGATCACGCCGCTGCGACCGCTGACGGTCCGATTGGGCATTCGAGCCGGATTTTGACGTGCGCACCCTCTTGTCAAAGGACAGGCCGATGTTTGAACGACCCATGCCGCGAGAGTTGCGAAATTGAAGAAGATCCTGAAACTGCTGAACTCGGAGCGATTGCTGGCGCGTCGGCCGGATATTCTCCTCACGGCGGCGATAGCGCTCGCGGCGTTCGTCGCGCTCGGTATTTTCAAGCTGGCATCGGAAATCACCGAGGGTGAACTCAATGCCTATGATGCCCCCGGGCTGCATTGGGTGCGCGCCTTATTCGGCGAGAGCAGCGGCATGCGCGCGGCGATGCTCGATCTGACCGCATTGGGCGATGTCACCACCCTGACGCTGGTCGTCATTTTTTCCTCCGGCTTGCTCATGACGCTCAAGCGAGGACAACTCGCCCTGTTCCTCGTCGCCCAATGCGTATCGGGAGCGCTGGTGATGAGCTTGCTGAAGGCATGGTTTGGAAGGGCGAGGCCGACTGTCGTCGAGCATTGGGCCTCATATGGAACTGCGAGCTTCCCGAGCGGCCACGCGGCGAATTCCGCCATCGTCTATTTGTCCATTGCCGTACTCGTCGCCGGATTGGCGCCGAGCCGGTCGAGCCGCATCTATGTCGCTGGAGCGGCGGGATTGCTCGTAGCGTCGATCGGCATTTCGCGTCTGTATCTCGGCGTTCATTGGCCGAGCGACGTCCTCGCCGGTTGGGCTTTCGGCGGTGGATGGGCTCTTCTGTGCTGGAGTATCATGTGGAGGATTGCGCCCCTCAAGGCCCGCGCGGACACCTGATTTATCGATTTCGGGCAATCCCTGATGCTGATGTGAGCGGGGTACCGGCAGGAAACGCTACGATGACGCTCGCGCCTGTACTGGCATCCGCTGTCGCTATCGTCGCGTGGCAGCGATCGAAGATCGCCTTGACGATGGCCAGCCCGAGACCGGATCCATCGGAGTCCAAATTCAGGCGATGAAGGGCTGCAGAATCGCTTTGCGCTCGCTTGCTGGAATGCCAGGGGCATCATCGCGCACCTCGATCTGCGTCCGGCCTCCAAGCTGGCTGACTACCTCGTTGATAAAGAGAGTTCTCGATCAGGTTCCGCAGCAAGAGCGACAGCTCGAAATTGCGCATGGGCACATCAATATCGACATCGCCTACGACGCCCAGATCAACCGAACGCGTTTCGGCGAGTGGCATGAACAGCGCAATGACCGACCGTAATACGGTGCCTAGTTGGGCGGAAGCGTCAGCGTCAGCCGCAGCGTCCAGCATCCTTGCAAGCGCCAGCAATTGCTCGAGCAATATGCGCGCGCGATCCAGCCCGCTCCGCAAGAAAGCAAGGCGTTCGCGCGCCTCGACCGGGAGATCGGTCGTCCCAATTCGTTCGGCTTGTAGGGTCAGTGCGCTCAAAGGCGTGCGAAGTTCATGAGCGGCGTCGGCGACGAAGCGACGCTGCGCAGTCATTGCCCCGCCTAGCCGGGCTGCATTGCGGCCCCTTTACCATAGGACCGTCGGCCGGCCCTTTTCTCCACAGTTTAAAAGGTTGGGACATACCCTGACCGTCCTTGACCGGAAATTTAAGGCGGCACGCACGGGGCTCTCAGGCCGGACGTGGCTAGTGAAAGATCTGGCGCCCCAATTCGATATTCGTCGCTATCGGCAATCATGCCGAGGTGCGGTCCGCGCCTTTCCATCCGACTGGCGGCGCGCTAGAGACGGCACAGGGAACTCTTGTCCCCCCCCCCCTCGCACATGGCGTCACAATTACCGTCGCGGCCAGTTCGTATGTAACTCGTCAATTACATAAACGTGGTTCGCTTGGCCTTGGGCATGATCGTCCGCGATATGCGGATGACTCGCCGGCAGATCGTCATGGCGGTGCGCGACGATGTCCGGATCCTCGCGCGGCCAGATCGCGATCGCGATGAGCGCGCCAACTAAGGCCAGGACCGCGCTGGCGCCCAGCGCCGCGCCCATGCCGGCGCGCGCACCGACCTGTCCGGCGAGCGGATAGGCGAGGAGCCAGCAGACGTGGCTGAGCGCGAATTGCGCCGCGAACAGCGCGGGACGATCGTCGGCCCCCGAGGAGCGGCGCAACAGCCGTCCGCCCGGTGTGATGCTCGCCGCATAGCTAAGGCCGAGCGCGAACCAGCCGCCGAGGATGATGGGCCAATGACTCGTCTCGTCGGAAAACGACCAGGCGATCGCGAGGATCGCGAGGACGATGGTCATGGAGAGCGCCGCCGCAATCATGATGCTGCGGTCGGCGATGCGGTCGAGTAAGCGGGGCAGCAACAGCGCCGCGATCATCGAGCCGCCGCCGAAGGCTGCGAGCGTGATCGCGACCTCGCTCTGGCCAAGCCCGAGCGCGCCGCGCACGAGAACCGGCGTGTTGACGATGACCATCGCGCTCGCCGCCGCTGCCGCGAGCGTCACCGCCAGCAGGCCACGCAGCCGTGGCGTCTTCAGATACTGGCGTGTGCCGCGAGTGGTCTTGTCGTAAATGCCGCCGTTCAGGGCGGTGCCGGACGTGCGCGGCAGCACGACCGACAGGACGAGCAGCGCCGAGCAGGCAAACCCGATCGCGGTGCCCGAGAAGAGCCAATGGAAGTTCATGATGCCGAGGAGAGCGGCGGCGAGCACCGGGCTTGCGAGGCTCTCCATGTCATAGGCCAGCCGCGACAGCGAGAGAGCCCTGGTATAATCCTTCTCGTCGGGAAGAACGTCGGGGATCGTCGCCTGGAAGGTCGGCGTGAAGCCGGCCGAGGCCGACTGGAGAATGAAGATAAGCAGGTAAATCTGCCAGACCTGGTCGACGAAGGGGAGAGTGAGCGCGACAAGGCCGCGTACCACGTCCATCGCAACGAGGAACGCCTTGCGCGGCAGCCGATTGGCATAGGCGCCGACGACGGGTGCCACACCGATATAGGCGACCATCTTGATCGCCATCGCGGTGCCGAGGACGGCGCCGGCATCGGCGCCCGCAATCTCGAAGGCGAGGAGGCCGAGGGCGACGGTCGCAAGGCCGGTGCCGACGAGCGCGATGATCTGCGCCAGGAAAAGATGGCGGTAGGTCCGGTTGGCGAGAACGGCGAGCATGGGCTTGACTCCGCGAGCGGCGATCTTCTGTCTATCCGTCCCCGACCCGATCGCAAGACCGGGCCGGAGTCTGTGGATGCGAGGCGGCCGCGTCAGACGATGCGGCGGATGTCGGTATAGGCGCCTTCGGTGCGCAGCGTAATCGTCACCGGCGCACCCGAGCGGTTGCGCCAGAACCAGCCATGCTTGCCGTCGAAGGCCGCGACGAGTTCGCCGGTCTCGCCGGTCGTTTCCTTGCCCTTGCCATAGCCATGATAGGCGATGCCGGGGGCGTCAGCATGGGTGTCGAAATTGACATGGCCACCCGCGACCGACCAGGTGAAGGCGAGCTTTGCATTCTTCGCCATCGTCGCCTTGATTTCGGCGCCTTGGCCCGGTGCAAGAATGATCTTGGTCGTGTCGGAGCGCTGCGGCGCGCCCGTGGCAGGCGCGGCGGCTGAGGAAGAAGCTGTGGTGGGCACGAGAGGCGCGGCAGCAGCGCCCATTGCGGCGTCCGCGGCCGCTTCTTCGGCGAGCTGGGTCTTGATCTCGCCCATCTGCGTCAGGCCGAGCTGGCGCCCGATGCCCGTCGGGTCGATCGCATATTCGCTGGGAAGGACGATCGCGACGAGGATCGCGCCGGCTGCAGCGGCGGCGATGACGGTCGCGCGCAGGAGCTGGCGGGTGGTCGGCAGGTCTTCGAGGCGGGGCTTTTGACTGTTGAACATGAGGAATTTCCTTTGGATTAGCTGACGGCGTAGCCGGCGAGCTGGTAGCCGACGAGCACGAAGCCCGCGGTCATCAGCAGCACATTGGCGGCGAAGGCATGGCGCATGAAGCTCGGGGTCCGGCGCCAATAGCCCATCAGGATGAGAATGGCGGCGAGCGCGAGCAGCTGCCCGATCTCGACCCCGATGTTGAAGGCGAGCAGGTTCGGGATCAGCCCCTCCTTCGCGATCTCGAATTCGAGGATCTTGGTCGCCAGGCCGAAACCGTGGAAGAAACCAAAGATCAGGGTGGCTGCCTTGGTGTTCGGCTGGAACCCGAACCAGCGTTGATAGGCGCCCAGATTGTCGAGCGCCTTGTAGACGACCGACAGGCCGATGATCGCGTCGATGAGATAGGCGATGGCGCTGATGCCGGTGAGGACGCCGAACAGCATCGTCGTGGAATGACCGATCGCGAACAGCGTCACATACAGGCCGATATCCTTCATCCGGTAGAGGAAGAAGATGACACCGAACAGGAAGAGCAGATGATCGTAGCCGGTGACCATATGCTTGGCACCGAGATAGACGAAGGGCCAGAACAGGACACCGCTGCTTTCCTGGATATAGCCCTTGTCGCCCTCGGCGACGCCATGTGCCCAGGCGTCGGCGCCCGCCGCGAGGGCGAGCAGCAACAGGGCGGCGGCGAGAATGAGGTTTCGGATCGTCGTCCCCGGCGGGGCGATCGTGCGCGTGAACATGCGATAAACTCCTGAAATGGCTATGGCCCCGCGCGCCGGGCAGCGCGCGGGGCATGAGAGTCAGACCGGTTGCGGCGCGGCGGCCTCGGCCGGCGGGGGGGCGTCCATCTTGGCCGCACGTCCGTGGACGAGCCGATAGAGCGCCGGCAGTATGAGCAAGGTCAGGATCGTCGAAGAAACGATCCCGCCGATCACCACTGTCGCCAGCGGCCGTTGCACCTCGGCGCCGGCCCCGACGTTGAACGCCATCGGGACGAAGCCGAGGCTCGCCACCAGCGCGGTCATCAGCACCGGCCGCAATCGGGTCAGCGCGCCCTCGCGGATCGCGTCTTCAAGGCCTGCACCGCTTTCGCGTAGCTGGCGGATGAAGCTCAGCATCACGACGCCATTGAGCACTGCGACCCCCGACAGGGCGATGAACCCGACACCCGCCGAGATCGAGAGCGGCATGCCGCGGATGAGGAGCGCCGCGACGCCCCCGGTGAGCGCGAGCGGCACCCCCGAGAAGACGATCGCGGCATCCTTGCCCGAGCGGAACAGCGCATAGAGCAGCCCGAAGATCAGCAGCAGCGCGGCCGGCACCACGAGCTGGAGCCGTTTTGCCGCCGAGATCAGCTGCTCGAAGGTGCCGCCATAGCTGATCCAATAGCCCGTCTGGACCTCGACCTCGGCATCGACCCTGGTTCTGAGCTCATCGATGAAGGAACCAAGATCGCGGCCGCGCACATTCGCGGTCACCACGACGCGGCGCTTGCCATCCTCGCGGCTGATCTGGTTGGGCCCGATGACGACCTCGACCTTCGCGACGTCGGCGAGCGGCACGAAACCCCGCAGTCCGGCGTCGGGCGCGCCGCCCATCGTCACATCGGCCGAGGGCCCGATTGCGGGCAGCGGGATGCGCAACCGGCCGATCTCGTCGACCCGCTCGCGCATCGCCTCGGGCAGGCGCACGATGATCGGGAAACGCCGGTCGCCCTCGAAAATTTGCCCCGCCTCGACCCCGCCGATCGAGACCCCGACGACATTCTGGACGTCGCCGACGTTGAGCCCGAAGCGCGCCAGCGCGGCACGGTCGGGCGTGATCTGCAGCACCGGCAGGCCGGTGACCTGTTCGACGTTGACATCCTGCGCGCCATCGATCCCCGACGTGACGCTCTCGATCTGCTTGCCGACTTCGAGCAGCGCGTCGAGATCGTCGCCGAAGACCTTGACCGCGACATCGGCGCGGACCCCCGACAGCAGTTCGTTGAACCGCATCTGGATCGGCTGGGTGAACTCGTAATTATTGCCGGGAATCTTCGCGACCGCCGCCTGCATCTCGCGGACGAGCTCGGTCTTGGGTTTTCGGGGATCGGGCCAGTCCTTGCGGTCCTTGAGCATGACGAAGGTATCGGCGACCGAAGGCGGCATCGGATCGGTCGCGACTTCCGCCGTGCCGATCTTCGCCACCACCCGTTCGACCTCGGGAAACTGCTTGATCCGCGCCTCAAGCGCCGTCTGCATCTGCACCGCCTGCGAAAGGCTGGTGCCCGGGATACGAAGCGCATGAAGCGCAATATCGCCCTCATCGAGATTGGGGACGAACTCCGAGCCCATCCGGCTCGCCGCGAAGCCCGAGACGAGAACGAGGCCGACGGCCACGGCAATGAAGGCCGTGCGAAGACGGATCGCCTTGTCGAGCGCCGGGGCATAAGCCTTGCGGGCCCAGAGCATCAGCCGGCTTTCCTTCTCCTCGACCTTGCCGGTGACGAACAGCGCAATTGCTGCCGGCACGAAGGTCAGCGATAGGATCAGCGCCGCGGTCAGCGCCATCACGACGGTGATCGCCATCGGATGGAACATCTTGCCCTCGACGCCGGTGAGCGCGAAGATCGGCACATAGACGAGCGCGATGATCAGCATCCCGAACAGCGACGGGCGGATGACCTCCGATGTGGCCGTTGCGGCGAGCTTGAAGCGTTCATTCCGATCGAGCAGCCGCCCGAGCTGGTGCTGCGCTTCGCCGAACCGCCTGAGGCAATTCTCGACGATGATGACGGCGCCATCGACGATCAGGCCGAAGTCGAGCGCGCCGAGGCTCATCAGATTGCCCGACACTCCGCCGCGCACCATACCGGTGATCGTCATCAGCATGGTGATCGGAATGACCGCCGCGGTGATCAGCGCTGCCCGGACGTTCCCGAGCAGCAGGAAGAGCACGAAGATGACGAGCAAGGCGCCTTCGAGAAGATTTTTCTCGACGGTCCAGACTGCCCGTTCGACAAGGTCGGTGCGGTCGTAGATCGGCACGGCCTTGACGCCGGGGGGCAGCGCCTTGGCGGCAACCTCGAGCCGCTCGGCCGCGGCCCGCGCGACGACGCGGCTGTTCTCGCCCGCCAGCATCAGGACGGTGGCGAGCACGACCTCCTTGCCATTTTCGGTCGCAGCACCGGTGCGAAGCTCTTCGCCAAGGCCGATATCGGCAACATCGGCGACGCGGATCGGAATGCCGTTGCGGTTGCTGACGATGATCGACTTCAGATCGTCGATGCCCGCGGCCTGTCCCGGCGTGCGAACCAGATACTGCTCGCCATAGCGCTCGACATAGCCCGCGCCGCGATTGTCATTGTTGCGATTGAGCGCCTGCACGACGTCGTCGAGCGTGAGCCCATAGGCCGACAGCCGCGCCGGGATCGGGGTCACATGATATTGGCGCTCATAGCCGCCGATGCTGTTGACCTCGGTCACCCCCGGGGTGTTGCGCAGCTGCGGCCGAATGACCCAATCCTGCAGCGTGCGGAGATCCTCGGGCGTGTAAGCGCTGCCGTCGGGCTTTTTCGCGCCCGGTTCGGCCTCCAGCGTGTACATGAAGATCTCGCCGAGACCGGTCGCGATCGGCCCCATTTCGGGCGAAACGCCCGGCGGAAGCTGCTCGCGCGCCGATTGCAGCCGCTCGTTGATCAGCTGACGCGCGAAGTAGATGCTCGTGCCATCCTCGAACACGACGGTGACCTGGCTGAGGCCGTAGCGCGAGATCGAGCGCGTATATTTGAGCCCCGGCAGCCCGGCGATCGCGGTCTCGACGGGATAGGTCACACGCTGTTCGGCCTCGAGCGGTGAAAAGCCCGGCGCCGACGAATTGATCTGGACCTGGACGTTGGTGATGTCGGGGGTCGCATCGATAGGCAGCCGCTGGAAACTCCAGACGCCGATTGCGCAAAGGAGCAGGACGATCGAAAGGACGGCCCAGCGGAACTGGATCGCTCCGGCAATCAGCCGTTCGAGCAGATGCGCCCTGCCGGGCGGCGTGGCGGTGTCAATGGTCATGGCTGGCCCCCGGCTTCTCGATATCGGCGCGGATCAGGAAGGCGCCATCGACGACATAGACGTCGCCGGGCGCCAGCCCGCCGAGCACTTCGGTCCATTCGGGCGTGCGGCGGCCGATCTCCAGCATCCGCACTTCATAGGTGTTGCCGACCTTGGCAAATACGACTTCGAAATCGCGGAAGCGCTGGATCGCCTTTGTCCGGACGGCCAGCGGGACATTGGCCTGCGCGACGGCAAAGCTACCCTCCACCCCCATGCCGGGCCGGAATTCGCGCGACGCGGCGGGTGGCAGATGGACATGCGCCATCATGGTCTGGCTCGCGACGTCGGCCGTCGGCAGGACCGCCTCGACCGCACCCTCGAAGCGTCCTTCACCCGACAGGCTCTTGAGATTGACCGATTGGCCGACCCGCACCCGTTCGGCGTCGCGCGGATAGACGAAGAATTCGGCGTGAAGCTTGGTCGGGTCGGCGATCGTGAACAGCGCGCGGTCCCCGGTGGTGTCGCCGACGTTGACATTCTTCTCGATGATCGTGCCGCTGATCGGCGCCGTCACCGTGTAGATTTGCAGCGAATGGCTCGATTCGACGCGCGCCAGCACCTGGCCGCGCGACACCTGCTGGCCGAGCTTGCCGTTCAGCGAAACGATGAGACCCGGAAGGCGGGCACGAACCTCGGCCTTGCCTTCGGGGGTGATCTCGATCCGTCCCCCCATGTCGATCAGGTCGCTGACCGTCGCAGCTCCCGCCGCCTCGGTCGTGACGCCGCCGGCCTTCGCCGCCTCGGCGTCGATGACGGTCCGCCCTTCATAGGATTGATAGGCCCATTTATGGTTCCTCCCCGCCTCCGATGCGGCCACGCGAACGTCGAAACTGTGCGGCTCGGCGACGACGCCGCTGCCGCGCAAGAAATCTTCCTGCGGGGTGAAGCTGAACCGGTCGACCTTGCCGCCGAGGCGGCCGAGCTCGACCGTCAGTTTCACGTCGGATGGCTTGATCGGCTTGTCGTCGCGAAAGGCATAGACGCGAAACTCGGGCTCGACCCCATCTTCGAAAATGGTGATCTCGAGCGCGAAATAGCCGCTGCGGAGCATCCGCCCGCGATGCGGGCCGCGCTCATATTCACCGGCCGCCGTCGCGGCTTCACCGCTGGCCTCCTTTTTCACCGCGCTGTCGCCGCATGCGGCGAGCATGGCCAGGGCGATGACCGATGCCGCCCCGTACAGATATTTGGTCATCGGATCGTCTCCATTTGGGCAAGAAGGGGCGTATGGCGACCGGTCAGCCGGTCGAGCCGCACGCCGAGCAGGTGAAAGCGCCGGAGCAATTCGACGCGGCGCGAGCGGACGTCGCTCAATGCCGTTTGCGCCTGGCTGTATTCGAGGAAGGTGAAGGCGGTGCCGCCGCGCACCAGCCCGTCGCGGATCAACCGCACCGCCCGCGTCGCGCTCGGCAGGACTTCGGCATCGATGCGCTTTATTTCGGCGGCAATCAGCCCGCGATCGGCCAGGATCCGGTCGATCTCGCGCTCGATCTCGACCCGCGCTACAGCCATATCCGCTGCGATGGCGCGCTGATCGGCCTGGGCGCGGACGACATTGCCGCGGTTGGCGCCTTTGCTCCCGAGCGGGATCGAGCCGCCGACCATGACTGCCAGGTCGTTGCCGTCGCCGAAGTGCCGCAGGCCGACGCGCGCGCTCGGATCGGCGATATTGCCGGTTTCCGCGAGCCGCACCTTCGCCTCGGCGGCTGCGAGTTCGGCGGTCAGGACAGCGACGTCGGCAGCGTCCGCGCGCGGTGGGACTGTGACGTCGAACGCTTGAAAGGCCGCGGGGTCAAGTTTGAAATCGCCGCTGCCACCCCACCAGACGGCAAGGCTGGTGCGCGCAATGCGGGCGGCTTCGCGCGCCTGCTCGACCGCAATTTCGGCCTGAGCGACATTGGTCCGCGCCCGTTCGGCCGTAAACCAGGGATCGAGCGCCCCCGCGACCCGCTTCACGACGTCGAGTTCGACCTGACGGAGATCGGCTAGCCGTGTTTCGGCGACCGGGATCGCCGCTTCCGCAGCGAGCGCCTCGACCCATGCGGCCTGGACGCGCGCGAGGCGGTCGAGCAGGCGGATGCGATTCTGCGCGCCCACGACAGCGACCTCGGCGCGCGCAGCGCCGATCCGCGCTTCGCGCTTGCCGCCGCGTTCCCACGTCCGTTCATACCAGCCCGTCGTCTGTGCCCGGCCGAGCGGCGAATAGGGGCCGGTTCCCGCGAAATCCTCGAAGTCGGCGCCGAGGACGTCGCGGGGCCGGACATCGGCTTGCAGGATGGCGGCATCCGCAGCGTCGAGCCGCGCGGAATTGGCGGCAAGTGCGGGGTCACTCGTCGCGACGCGCGACAGCGCCTCGTCGAGATTTAGCGTCTGGGCCCAGGCAGGCTGCGCGGCGGCAGCCAGCAGGGCGCCTCCGCAGAGCATGACTCGGCGGACGGCACGCGCGCCGGAGCGCGCTCGGTGAAAGCAAAACATCGTATGACAGCCTCGCTGAAAGGCGTGGAAACACCCCGCGCCCCCTTGAGAGCGCCGGAACTCAGGCGTTCAGCGAAGAGAGTCTTGGGGGGCGCTCGGGCTCGATCGCGCGAAGGCCGGCAATGGCGCGTTCCGTGCCGAGCCCCTCGAGGCGTGTCGACGGAGCCAGCTCGGGCGTCGTCGCGGCAGCGGGAAGCAGGATGTTGGATCCGCTGTCGCCATGATGGTGATGCTCGCCATTGGCATCGCCGCCCGATCGATCATGGTCGGAGGGGTCCGGCGCGCCATGATCGGCCTGAACGGCGTCATGATCGTGATCCACATCGACCGGGACCGCGGCGAGCACGCTATGCTGATGTGCGACGGTGGCCGGCATCATGTGCTGAATCTGGTTGCTCGCCTTGACCGGCATCGTCGCCGCATAAACGAAGGTGAGCAAGACGCACAGCGTCGCCACCAATCTGTTCAGGGCAGAGGAGATAGGTCTGTTCAGGGCAGAGGAGATAGGACCAGGCACATTGCGGCGCTTAAAGGGGGGCGGGCCAGTTGACAAGCTAGACGGACAAAAAGCAGGTGCTCGGCGTATCTGTCCGATGGCCGTGTTGGCGCCCGCGCGATTCCATGGACCTCGCAACCCCATCAACAGGTCCTTGACCCTGTAGCTGCTACAGGGTGTAGATGTCGCGCCGACTCGAACGCGAGAGGAAAGCATGACCGAGCCCAGCCCAGCCTTGACGCTGCTCCGCGGTCGCGGAGACGAGGACCGGCGCACGGCCTATGCGGCCGAACGGGAACACCATCGCCGCGCGCGGGACGGCGGCCAATGGGCAGCGGCCTGGAGCCATCTGGAACGCGCGCATATCCTTGCGCAACCCGACTTCCGGCTGCATCTGGTATCGCATGTCGACATGTTGAGGTTTGCGCTCGCGCGCCGTGATGGCCGCGAGGTGGTCGGACAGTTGCTTCGCATCGCGTTGGTGCCGCTCGGGTCGCTTACGGGCCGACTGCCCACGGGGAACATCGGCCGCGCGCGGGTCAGCGCATTCGCACCGATGCCGGTGCCCGACGATCTGCAGTCTTATCTCCAGCAGGATGCGTCATGAACGGCGACTTGCCTGCACCACGCCCGGCTGCTAACCGGCGGGTGATGCGAAATGGCCTCATCCAGTTCTTGTTGCTCATTGCGGCGCTCTTTGCAGGTGTGGATACGCCTGCCATGGCCTTCGACAATGTGCCGGGAACGATGGTCGAGGCGCACTATCAGACATGCGTCGAAGTCTCGAACGACGGCTCCCCGGACGATAACTCGCCGACCGGGAGCGGCAGCGAGCTGATCCATCATCATCACTGTCCTGCCGGCCTGATCGCGGAAGACTCCGCGCTGTCCGCCTCCGCCGTGCTCGCGCGCGACAGCCATTTGTCTCGTGCATCGGCGGCGCTTCTATGTCGGCTTCCGCACAGCGTTCTGAGGGCAACGGCATGGCGATCCGTTGGCCGCTGTTCGTCCGGCGAACGCATAAATGGCTGGCCCTCGTAGTCGGCGTCCAGGCTTTGCTCTGGACGCTGACGGGCTTCTACATGGTGGTCGTCCATATCGACACCATTCATGGCGACCATCTGGTGCGCGCCCCGGCGTCCCAGCCCTTCGACCTCGGCGGCCTGGCAGCGCCGTCGCAGGTCGTCGCGGCGGCGCCAGGGGTATCCGAACTCAGGCTCCAGCGCTTCGCGGGCCGACCGGTCTGGCGCGCCGAGACGCCCGACGGCGCGAGGCTCTACGATGCCCGCTCGGGCGCGCCGCTGCCTGACCTGACAGAGTCCCAGGTTCGGACACAGGCGCGGCGCATCTACACCGGCGACGGCAAGATCGTTTCGGTGCGGCTCCTGACCCACGCGCCGCAGGAAATGCAGTCGCGCAAACCACCCTATTGGCAGGTCGAGTTCGAGGGCTGGAACCGCCCAACACTCTATCTCTCGCCACAGACCGGCGAGCTGATCTCGCGGCGGCATGCACTGTGGCGGATCTTCGATTTCGCCTGGATGCTTCACATCATGGACTATGACGAGCGCAGCGACGTCAACAACCCGCTGCTCCGCGTCGCAACATGGAGCGCCTTCGCGATGGCGCTGACGGGGGCATGGCTGCTGATCTGGTCTTTCAAGCGCCGTAAAAGGAACAAGGCATGAAACGCATTCGGCTGACGCCGCTGTTTTTCCGGCGCGTTCACAAATGGGTCGGCCTGATCCTCGGTCTGCAATTCCTGCTCTGGGCGCTCAGCGGCTCGGTGATGGCGCTGCTCGACAAGGATAAGGTCGGCGGCCACGGCGGCGGAATGTCGCACGCGCATCCGCTGCCTGCCGGGGAGTATTTCAATATCGCGGCCTTGCCGCAGCGCGAGCCGGTCACCGGCGTGATCTTGCGCGATCTCGGGTCGCGGCCGGTTTACGAGCTTCATTCTGCAAAGGGCGTCCGTCTCGTCGATGCGACCAGCGGCGAGCTTGTCCATGTCGACGAACAAATGGCGCGCGACGTTGCCGCGATGATGAACGACGCGCCGATCCGCAAGGTCAGCGTGCTGGCGAAAGCCAATCTCGAATCGCGCGATCATGCCGGCGCGATGTGGCGCGTCGATTTTGCCGATGCCGAGAACAGCAGCGCCTACGTCTCGCTCGACACCGCGCGCTTCCTCGTGATGCGTGGCGACACCTGGCGGACGTGGGACTTCTTCTGGATGCTTCACAATATGGATTATGTGAACCGAAAGAGCTTCAACCACCCGCTCATCATCTTCGTCGCCTTCGGAGCGCTGTGGCTATCGGGAACGGGCTTCTACCTGCTCTTCAAGAGTTTCAGCCGCGCCGATTTCCGCTGGCTGCGCCGGAAGCGCAAGCCCGTCGTCACGCGCAGCCCGGCCTGAACCCCGGCCGTCAATCGTCGATCGAAAAGGCCGCCGAAAGTTCGAACCGCGAGCCGGGATGCGTGAGCCAGGCGTGGCTGACGAGGCGCGAATGACTCCAGGTACGGCGGGTCATTCGCAAGACCGGCTCCCCGTCCGACAGGCCGAGCATGCTATGCGTCCGCGCGTCGGCGATCTCGGCGCGGACCCGGTGCTCGACCCGCTCGAGCGGCGCGGTGCGCGTCAGATACTCGTTCGGCGTCATCCGGGTGAAGTCCATCTTGCCATAGTCGGGGGCGGCCGATGCGAGCACATAGCGTTCCTCGAGCTGGATCGGGAACTCGGCCTCGTGATGGACGATGATCGAGTGGAACAGCTTGGTGCCCACGGGCACCTCGAGCAGTGGCGCCGTCTCGGCATTGGCCCTGATCTCTTCATTTTGCACCACGCGCGCGCGATAGACATGGCCGCGGGCGCGGATTTCTTCGGCGATATTCCGGATCTCGATCATCTGGCCGATCGGCTTCGGCTCGGCGATGAACGACCCGCTGCCTGCTCGGCGGACAAGAACCCCCGCGGCCTGGAGTTCGCGAAGTGCCCGGTTCGCCGTCATCCGCGACACATCGAACTGCTGAACGATCTCGGCCTCCGAGGGCACGCGGTCGCCGGGCTTGAGGAGGCCGTCTCGGACGGCATCGCAAATGCTTTGCTTGATCGCGGCATAGCGCGGGGGGGAGCGGTCTCCACTCTCGTCCGGATCGCCGCGCTGCGCGCCTGTGGAATTGTTTGAAAGCCGAGAGCCGCTGGCAGGCCTGCGAGAGGGAAAATCCATAACTCGTCTATACAGGTTTGACGCACTGAATTCCAAGCGCCCGGGCGGAATTTTTATCGTCTGCCGAGGGAGGCTCTCTCACCACCCATCGGGACAAAGGCTTGGTGCCTTCGCCGAGCCGCCAATCAGTTCGATGATGCTCCGCGCCCCAATCGCGCGATCGCACGCACATAGACGAGCTCGGATATGAGCTCGACCAGCGTCTGCGTCACGATGATGGCGGGCAGCACCGGGAGCGCTCCGGGGACGGCCATCGCCAGCGGCAGCACCACCAGCGAATTGCGCGTGCCGGCGCTGAAAGCGACAGCACGGCCACCAGCCGCGTCCAGCCCTGCGACGCGCGCGACCAGCCAGCCGGCGATCGGGGCGAGCACCGCAAAGGCGATATAAAGAGGCAGCACGCTTGTCGCGGCGGGGATCGCGGCCCCGAGCTGTGGCACGACGGCGGCAATAACGATGAAAAGCACCAGCGCGGTCGCCGGAACGGGAAGGAGGCCGAGCGAGGCGGTTATCCGTTCGCCCGCCGGGCTCCGCCTCGCCCAAAGCTGGCACAGGATGGCCAGGATCAGCGGCAGCGCGATCAGCCACAGGAAGGCGTGGACGAAGGGCCCGGCCTGGACGACGTCGGCCGCGTCGTCACCGAGGAACGCCGCAAGATAGACGGGCAGCAACAGCATCTGCACGATCAGAAGCGCGGGCGTCGAGGCTAGGAGCAGCCGTGCGTCGGCGCGGCCGAGATGCGCGAAGGTCACGACATAATCGATGCAGGGGCACAGCAGAACGATGAGGATCCCGAGGCGAATGAGCGGGTCGTCGGGTGCGAAGGGCATCAATCCGGCAACCAGCAGCGGCACGACGATGAAATTGACCCCAAGCAGCGCTGCCAGAAAACGGACGTCGCGAAGCGCCTGTCCGAGCGCGGCGATCGGAACTTGCAGGAAGGTCACGAACAACATGAAGGCGAGCGCGGGGTTGATCGCCGGCTCGAGCGCCGTCGCGCCCGGAACGAACGCGCCCGCCGATGCGCCGAGTAGAACGACGGCGAAATATATTGCGACCTGATGGGTTTCCAAACGGTCGCGCAGCTCGCTTTGCGTCATATATTAAACGGTCCTCGCGCGGTCGGGCTGAAGTTCGATGCTATGCTTGTCGCGCCTCGTTTCGTTCGAGCCGTTCGGGCGATCATGGCGCGCATCTCAAGCGACCGCGAGATCGTCGTAGATCGTGCAGCAGGATGACGCACCGCCCGCACAATCCGCCTCACAGCGCGCGACGATCAGCGCGAGGGCGCGGTCGAGGGCTTTGAGGTCGGCTATCCGGGCGTTCAACTGCTCGCGATGAAGAGTCACGGCCTCGAGTGCATTGTCGCACGACGACGGGCTCTCGCGGATCGCGATCAGCGTCTTGACCTGGTTGATCGACATGCCGAAGTCACGGCAGCGACGGATGAGCGTGAGGCGCTCGACATCCTGCCGTCGGTAGGAGCGGTGCCCCGCGGCGGTACGGGCGGCTTCGGCAAGCAATCCCACACTCTCATAGTAGCGGATCGTCGGAACCGAGCAGCCCGCCGCTTTGGCGGCATCGCCGATCATCATTTCACGCGTCATGGGAAAGGCCATTCATTTATCGCTTGCACCTCAAGCTACTTGAGGCCGCATAGGCATAATCCTGAGCCGGAAATCTGGGAAGGAAAATGTGATGAAGTGGAAAATGGCTATCGGGCTGGGCGCCGCCTGCGCGGCATGCTGCGCTTTTCCGCTGCTTTTCGGGGCCAGCGCCCTAGGCGCACTCGGAATCGCGAGCGGGAACGGGATCGCCATCCTCATCGGCAGCCTCTTGCTCGCCGCGGTCGCCGCCGCCTATGTCGCACAGCGTCGGCGCCAGCAGGCTCCGGCGACCTGCAAAATCGACGGATCGTGCGGCTGCAAGCCGGAAGGGGCAAATTGATGGCCACGCGCATGGAAATGCCGGAGCAGACTGGCTCGGCCGAAACGGGCGCCGGGGTCGCAGCGACAATGACGTCGTCGGCGGCGGTGCTGAGCTGCGCGGCCTGCTGCGTGCTTCCGCTCGCCCTGCCGGCTGCGGCGCTCGCGGGCGCGGGAGCCGCATTGAGCTGGCTCGAAGGGGCAGCGCCATGGCTGCGCGCGCTCTCGGTGATTGTCGTCGCCGCCGCATGGTTCATCGTCTGGCGGCAGTCCAGGGCAACCGGGCGGAAGGCGGCCGCGTCGACCCTCATCCTGCTCGGCGTTTCGACCTTGCTGACGGCAATTGCGCTCTTGTGGGAACCGCTGATCGAAGCGCCCTTGATCGGCCTGCTGCGCTGATTGGACCGCAGCGCAAACCGCTAGGCCCTGGGCAGGTCCGCCAGGTCGGCGGGCGTCGCGACCGGTTCGTTGCGGTCCTTGCGCTCCGAATAGCGGTCGACGAGCTGGTCGGCATGCCTGCGCGTGAGCACGGTGAAGCGCACCAGCTCTTCCGCGACATCGACGATGCGATCATAATAACTCGACGGTAACATGCGCCCCGCCTCGTCAAACTCCTGCCAGGCCTTGGCGACGCTCGACTGGTTGGGGATTGTGATCATCCGCATCCAGCGACCCAGGATGCGGAGCGTATTGACGCTGTTGAACGACTGCGAGCCCGCCGACACCTGCATCACCGCGAGCGTGCGGCCCTGCGTCGGGCGAACGCCCTTGTAGGCGAGCGGCAGATGATCGACCTGCGCCTTCATGATGCCGGTGATCTGGCCGTGGCGCTCGGGGCTGCACCAGACCTGACCTTCGGACCAGATCGAATGCTGTCTGAGTTCCTCGACCGCCGGGTGATCGTCATCGGCAACCTGGTCGGGAAGGGGCAGGTCGGACGGGTCGAAAATGCGGGTTTCGCAGCCAAAGAGCTGGAGCAGGCGCGCGGTCTCCTCGACGACGAGGCGTGAAAAGGATCGTTCGCGCAGACTTCCGTACAGCAGGAGGATGCGCGGCGCCGGATCGAGCGGCCCGAGGCCGAGTGCGGGTTGCGAGCGAGTATATTCGGGGCTTAGAGCCGGGAGATGGTCTGCGTCGGCGAGGACGCGCAGACGCGTGAAATTTTGTTCGGTCATGAGTGTCAGGCTTCCGAAGGCGTGCTTGCCGGGAACCAGCGCCGTCCGAGACGGAATGCGACGCTGACGAGCAGGATGAGGACGGGGACTTCGACGAGCGGGCCGATGACGGCTGCAAACGCGACTGGCGAGGCGAGGCCGAAGGCGGCGATCGCGACCGCGATTGCGAGCTCGAAATTATTGCCTGCGGCCGTGAAGGCGACCGCAGTGGTTCGAGGGTAATCGGCGTCGATGACCTTGCCCATCCAGAAGCTGATGAGGAACTGCACCACGAAATAGATGGTGAGCGGGATTGCGATCCGGACGACGTCGCCGGGTATACGCAATGTGCGAAGCGCCGCACGGATCAGATTTTCACCAGGCGCAGTCGCAACGAATTGCCGATCACGCTGACCGAAGAGAGCGCCATCGCGGTGGCGGCGATAATCGGCGACAGCAGCAAGCCGAAAACCGGATAGAGCGCGCCAGCCGCGATCGGAATCCCGGCGACATTATATGCGAAGGCGAAGAAGAGATTCTGGCGAATATTCCGCATCGTGGCATGGCTGAGATGCCGCGCCCGGACGATACCCATCAGGTCGCCATGGAGCAGCGTCACTCCGGCGCTCTCGATCGCGACATCGGTGCCCGATCCCATCGCGATCCCGACATCGGCAGCAGCGAGCGCGGGCGCGTCGTTGACGCCGTCGCCGGCCATTGCGACAATTCTCCCTTCCTCGCGAAGGCGCGTTACCACGGCACTCTTCTGTCCGTCGTCAGAACATTCGGCACAACTCGCGGCGTAGATTAGCGGAGTGCGGACCTCGTCAGGGGGTTGATGTTAGGCGGCGAACTTGCGGTGCTGCAAGCGCCGATGTTCGATGGTCTGTCGCTTGATCCTTTCGCGCAGTTTGATGATTGCCGGAGCCCTGCCGAAGTAGGCGTCGGCAGGCGTCACGTTGGCCAGGCTCTCGTGGTATCGCTGGTGATTGTAGTGCTCGACGAAGGTCTCGATGTGGGCTTCGAGGTCGCCGGGCAGGAAGTAGTTTTCCAGCAAGATGCGGTTTTTCAGGGTCTGGTGCCAGCGCTCGATCTTGCCCTGGGTTTGGGGATGACACGGGGCGCCGCGGACATGGCTCATCTTCCGGGCCTCGATGTATTCCGCCAGCTCACCCGCGATGTAGCTGGGGCCATTATCGCTGAGTATCCGGGGTTTGTGCAGCACCGTGGCGCTGTCGCAACCAGAAGCCGCCAGGGCGAGGTCCAGCGTGTCGGTGACGTCCTCGGCTCGCATGTTGGTGCACAGCTTCCAGGCGATGATGTAGCGTGAGAAGTCGTCGAGCACGGTCGACAGATACATCCAGCCCCACCCGATGATCTTGAAGTAGGTGAAGTCGGTCTGCCACATCTCGTTCGGCCGCGTGGTTTTCGTGTGGAACTGATCGGCAGCCTTGATCACGACATAGGCCGGGCTGGTGATCAGGTCGTGGGCCTTCAACAGGCGGTAAACCGTGGATTCCGACACGAAGTAGCGCTGCCCTTCGGTGAAGCGCACGGCCAGTTCCCGGGGGCTCAGCTCAGACTGTTCCAGCGCCAGCTCGATGATCTGGTCGTGGATGCCCGCCGGGATGCGGTTCCACACCCGGCTCGGCGCCGATGGCCGATCTTCCAACGCCTCCGGCCCGCCTTCGAGGTAGCGATCATACCAGCGGTAGAATGTCCGACGAGGGATGCCGAGTTGGTCCAGCGTGCGCTTGGCCGACAGGTGCGACTGCTCGACGGTTCTGATGATCTCGAGCTTCTCGGATGCGGGATATCTCATTCGTCGTTGCCCCCATCCGCGACCATGCTTTTTTTGAGCAGACGGTTTTCCAGTGTCAGATCGGCCACGCATTCCTTCAGGGCCCGGGCTTCGCGGCGCAGGTCCTGGACCTCTCCGGTGGTCGCGGCACGGGCGGTGTCGCCGGCCAGGCGGCGCTTGCCAGCTTCCATGAACTCCTTCGACCAGGTGTAATACAGGCTCTGGGCAATGCCTTCCTTGCGGCATAGCTCGGCGATCGAGGGTTCGAATCCCTTCGCCCGCTCCAGTTTTCCTAGTAATTCCAGTCACTTACGCCAAAAGGCGGCGTAATATGCCGCGTTACGTCGAGCCGCATTTCGTCTCGCGTAATAAGGACGTAATATGATGACGGCGAGCCGACGGGTGTGTCTAGGAAAGGATTGGCGCTTAGCGTGCTGCAACTACCGGATCGGGGCCCAAGCGCGCAGTAGAATGAGTCGGTCCCTCCGATCGGCTGGGTTGCGTCAAAATTGCTGGAGTGGAACGCCAACGGCGTGACCCCTTCGGAAACGGCTGCCCGGCCGAGGCGGAAGAGGACGTTGTCATGTTCTCCGGCAGCGATTTCCACCCACTCCAGCCAAGCGGTTGCGGAGCAGATAGATGTTCAAATCGGTATAGATACGCCGAACCGGGCGGAATATCTAACGCACGGGGAAATCGGACAGGTCTAGCGCGCGTCTGCGATGATCGACTCGCTTCCACCGACGATGTCGGCGGAAGCGTGAAGATGCCCGCGGTTTACGACTCTGCTCGTCCCGGCTCGTTGGGCGCTTCCGGTGACGAGCACCTCATCCGTTCCGGGCTGGACCTGGATCCAGATTTTTAGAATTCTGATCCCTTACGATGTGAATCGCCGGGCAATGTGGCAACCTGTTCACGAAGTCGTCGAGAATCGGCGCCCGGGCGCCAGCGAGCAGCATGGTCGCCCGCCGGTTCAACAGAACCGCAGCCTTGCGTGCCGCGCGTCTTGTCGTGCTGATCATTAGGGGGTGCTCGCAGATAGGCTGTCGTCGTACTGCAAATGATCTTCCCGCAGGTCGGCTTCCCGGCTGCCATAGCGGGCATAGAGGGTCGGAAGTACGAAGAGCGTGAGCAGGGTCGCCGAGATCAGTCCCCCAATCACCACCGTCGCGAGCGGCTTCTGCACTTCGGCGCCCGCGCCGGTCGCGAGCGCCATCGGCACGAACCCGAGGCTGGCGACGAGCGCGGTCATCACGACGGGGCGAAGGCGCATGAGCGCGCCTTGCCTTGCGGCTTCGGCCCGCGCCATGCCCGAGCGCATCAGTTCCTGGATCGACGACACCATCACGAGGCCGTTGAGCACCGCGATACCCGAGAGCGCGATGAACCCGACTGCTGCCGAGATGGAGAAGTCCATCCCGCGCAGGAACAGTGCTAGCACGCCGCCGATCAGTGCCAGCGGAACCCCGGTGAACACGATCGCCGCATCGCGCGACGATCGAAGCGCGCCATAGAGCAGCAGCAGGATCAGGATGAAGCAGGCCGGGACGACGAGCTGAAGCCGGTCGCGTGCGGAGGCGAGATTCTCGAACTGGCCGCCCCATTCAAGGTAGCTGCCGGCGGGGAGGCGAACATCCTTAGCGATGCCGGCCTTGGCGTCGGCCACGACGTCGGAGATCGCGCGGCCGCGGACGTTGGCCTGGACGACGACGCGCCTCTTCCCGTTTTCGCGGCTGATCTGGTTCGGTCCCTCGACGATACGGATATCGGCGACGCTCGCAAGCGGCACGAAGGCGCCGCCCGCCACCGGGACCTGTACCTGTTCGAGCACCGACAGGTCAGCGCGCTGCGCGTCGGACAGCCGGATGACGATCGGGAAGCGCCGGTCGCCTTCGAAGATCGTGCCGGCCTCGCGGCCGCCGATCGTTGCGGTGACGACATCCTGCACGTCACGCGCGCTGACGCCGAGCCGCGCCATCGCGTCGCGGTTCGCCCGAATGTCGAGCATCGAGAGACCTTCGGTTTCTTCGACGCGCACGTCGCTCGCGCCTTCGGTCTTCCGCAAGATTGCGGCGACTTGCTGCGCGGTCGCGTTCATCGCGTCGAAGTCGTCGCCATAGACCTTGATCGCAATGTCACCGCGCACGCCCGCAATCAGCTCGTTGAAGCGCATCTGGATCGGCTGAGTGATCTCATAGGCATTGCCCGGGATCTTGTTCAGTTCCTTCTCCAGCCGCTCGACGAGTTCGGCCTTGGGGAGGCTTGGGTCGGGCCATTCTTTGCGAGGCTTGAGGATCACGAAATTGTCGGTCGCGTTGGGCGGCATCGGATCGGACGCGAGGTCCGCCGTGCCGGTCTTCGAGAAGACGATCGCGACCTCGGGCTGCCTTGCGAGCATCCGCTCGATCGGCACTTGCATGGCCTGGCTCTGTTCGACGGACGTCGAGGGCACGCGAAACGCCTGGATCAGGAGATCTCCCTCGTCGAGCTGCGGCAGGAAGACCTGGCCGAGTGAGAAGAAGGCGAGGATCGCGATGACGAACCCCCCGATGCCCGCGCCGAGGGTGATCTTGGGCTTGCTAATCGCGCGGTCGAGACCCGGCTCGTAGCGTTGCTTCAGCCACGCCATGATGCGGCCCTCTTTTTCTTCGACCCGCTTCGAAAGCCAGATCGCGATCGCGGCGGGGACGAATGTGAGCGAGAGGATGAAGGCGAAAGCGAGCGCGATGATCACGGTCAGCGCCATCGGGATGAAGGTCTTGCCCTCGACCCCGCTCAAGGTGAGCAAGGGCACATAGACGAGGATGATGATCGCCTGCCCGTAGACAGACGGTCGCACCATCTCGCGCGCGGCCGATGCAACGGTCGCGAGACGTTCCTGGACGGTCAGGATGCGGCCGTGGCGATGCTGGAGGTCGGCCATGCGCCGCAGCGCATTCTCGACGATGATGACGGCGCCATCGACGATGAGGCCGAAGTCGAGTGCGCCGAGGCTCATCAGGTTCGCCGAGACGCCGGCGCGCAGCATGCCGAAGCTGGTGAGCAGCATCGTGATCGGGATGACGAGCGCCGCGATCAGCGCTGCGCGGAAATTGCCGAGCAGCAGGAAAAGCACGACAATGACGAGCAGCGCACCCTCGGTCAGGTTCTTGCCGACCGTCCAGATCGTCGAATTGACGAGCTTGGTACGATCGAGCGCCGGCTCGATAACGACATCGGGCGGCAGCGAGGCGTTTACCTCCTTCAGCCGGTCTGCGACCGCGGTCGCGACCGTCCGGCTGTTCTCGCCGATGCGCATGACCGCGGTGCCGACGACGACTTCGGTGCCATTTTCAGAGGCTGAACCCATGCGAACCGCCTGTCCGGTGCGGACCGTCGCCACCTGGTCGAGCGTGATCGGAACGCCCGCGCGCGTTGCGACGACGGTGCGTGCCAGCTCGGCGGTGTCGCGGACCAACGCGTCCGAACGAACGGCGAGCCCTTCGCCATTGCGCTCGACGACGCCGCCGCCGACCGCACTATTGTTGCGTTCGAGGGCTTCGGCGAGCTCGGTGAGGCTGAGGTCGAGCGCGGCGAGGCGCTGCACGTCGGGAACGACCAGATACTGCTTCGAATAGCCGCCGATCGCATCGACGCCCGCGACGCCGGGAACCGTCCGGACGAGCGGCGTGACGATCCAGTCCTGCGTCGTGCGAAGATAGGTCGACTTGTCGGCCTCGGTGACGAGCCGTTCGCCTTCGGGGGTCACATAGCTGCCGTCAGGCTGGAGGCCGGGCTCGCCGGCCTTGTGCGCATCGTCTTTGCGGTGCGCGAGGCGGACCGTCCACATATAGACGTCGCCGAGACCCGTCGCGATCGGCCCCATCTCCGGGCGAACCCCGTCGGGTATATTCTCGGTTGCCTCGTTGAGGCGTTCGCCGACCTGCTGGCGCGCGAAATAAATGTCGGTCGAATCGTCGAAGACCGCGGTGACCTGCGCGAAGCCGTTGCGGCTCAGCGACCTTGTGTGATCGAGGCCGGGGATCCCCGCGAGCGCGGTCTCGATCGGGAAGGCGACCTGCTTCTCGACGAGTTCGGGCGAGAGCGCGGGGGCGCGGACGTTGATCTGGATCTGGTTGTTGGTGATGTCGGGAACCGCGTCGATCGGCAGGCGCGACAATGCTGTCGCCCCGATTATGGCGGCGATGGCGGTGAGCAGGACGACAAGCCAGCGCTTTTCGACCGCCCAGGTAACGATACGAGCGATCATGGCTTAGTCCTCATCGCCTGCTTCGCCCTTGCCGATCTCGGCCTTGAGCGAAAAGCTGTTGGTGATGGCGATCTGCTCGGTGCCCTTGAGCCCGGAGCGGACGATGACATTGGCTCCCGCGCGGTCGCCGAGCACCACGGGGACAGCCTCGAACCCGTCCTTGATACGCACGAACACGACGCTCTTGCCCTCGACGGTCTGGATCGCGGTCGCGGGAACGCTGATCGAGCCGACGCCGCCGCTCGCAGCCAGCGCGACCGAGGCGGTCACGGCTTCGCCGACGCGCCATTGGCCGGCGCGATTGTCGAGGATCGCGATTGCGGGCACGAGCTTCGTGGCCGGATCGAGCGCGGGCGAGACGAAGCTGATCTTGCCGGTCGCCTGGCGTCCAGGCGCGCTCACCGAGACGACGGCGCCGGGCCGGATACGACCGGCGTCGGCGGGCTGGAGGTTCAGCGAGAGCGAAACGCTCGAGAGGTTGGCGATGCGATAGAGTTCTGCATCGGCGGGAACCGTCTGACCGAGCACCACGCTGCGCGCGATTACCTGGCCCGAAATCGGCGCGGTAATGGCAATCCGGTTGAGCTGGCCGCCGCCGCCCCCTGCGGCGGATACCTGCTGCTGCGCGAGTTGATAGGCGATCCTGGCTTCGGTCGCGGCCGTGCGTGCCGCAATCACATCCTGCTCGGGCGACACGCGCTGTGCGAACAGCCGCTCCTCGCGTGCGAGATTGGAGTTGGCAAGCGCTAATCGGGCACGCGTGGCCTGCACCTCGCCCTGGAGCTGCGCGGCCTCGCGGCTCTCGACAATCGCAAGCGTCTGCCCACGGCCGACGCTCTGTCCGAGATTGCGGTTGAGCGCGACGATCCGCCCGCCGATCGCGGCCGACACGGCCTGCGTTCCTTGCGGATCGCCTTCGATCGTTGCGGGCAATTGCAGCGCGCCGGCGCTGCCGATGGTCGGGCTGCCGAGCGCGATCCCCGCGATCTTGATCTGCTCGTTGGTGAGGGTGATCTTGCCCTCGTCGGCATGGCCGGCCTCTTCCTCGCCATGCTCGTCGGCGGGTTTGGCGGTCTCGCCGCCACCGCAGGCGGCGAGGAACAGCGGCAGCGTCGCGGCGAGCAGCAGCTTTCGGTTGATAGTGATAGTCATCGGGTCAATTTCCTTCGAGCGGCGCGGGAGCCGTCAGGCGTTCCAACCGGGCCTTGGCGAGTTGATAGGAGGCGAGGGCTTCGATCGACGCGGAGCGCATCTCGGTCAGCGTCCGTTCGGCATCGAGCAGTTCGAGCTGTCCGAACTTGCCCTCGCGGTAGCCGATGCGCGCAATGCGCGCGGCTTCCATGGCCGAGGACAGAGCGGGGCCGCTCGCGACGCGCGCCGCCGCGGCCGCATTGGCAGCCTCGACTTCGGCGTCGCTGATCTTCTGCTCGATATCGAGCGCGGTGACGCGGCGCTGCGCGTCGGCACGCCGCCGTTCGGCATTCGCCTGGTCGACCGCGGCGCGTCCGTTGTTGAACAGCGGCAGCGGCACCGAGACGCTGAACACCGCAGCGACATCGTTGGTGGCTTCGAGCCGGCGAACGCCCGGCCCGACGGTAAGATCGGGCACGCGCTGCGAACGCGCCAGTTCGACGCCGGCATCCGCGGTGGCGAGGTCGGCATCGGCCGCCGCCAGCGCGAGCGTGCCAGCCGCCGATACAGGGCGGGGCGGACCCATGGTGCCGCTTCCGGGGCCGCCGAGTACCGCGACATCGAGCGGGCCGGTGACCGGGCGGCCAATGCGGCGCGCGAGACTGGCGCGCGCGGCATCGGCGAGGCGGCGCGCTTTCTCGGCCTCGGTTTCGGCGGTCAGGCGCGCGACTTCGGCGCGTTCTTGTTCGAGCGGCGAGGCGCGCCCCGCTTGCACTCTTATGGTCGCGGCGCGCGCCGTGTCGCCGGCGATACGATATTGGTCCTCGGCAATCGCGACACGCACTTCGGCGGCCGAGGCCTGGATATAGAGTTCGGTGACCTGGAACCGGATATCGGCCTGCGCAATCGCCTGCGCGATTTGCGCGCGGTGCGCCGCCGCATCGGCAACCGCGATCCGGGCCTGCCGCTTGCCGCCGAGTTCGAGCGGGATCGCGACGCTTGCCGTGATATCGGCGCCATTGACGCCATTATAGGGCCCGGTGCCGACGAAATTCTCGACTTCGACCGAAAGCGCTGGGTTGGGGCGCAGCCCCGCGACTCGGCGGGCTGCGCTTGCGGCATCAACGTCCGCCGCTGCGGCTTCCGCCGCGGGCGCGCTGCCGCCCGCGAGCGCAACCGCCTCGTCGAGCGTCAGGAGCGGTCCTGATATCTGCCGGCTTTCGGTGCCGACCTCCTGTGCCTGCGCTATCGCAACGCACGATGTGGCTGCCACGAGGGCAACAACGATCCTGTACATAATTCCATCCTCGATTGAGCCGATAGATCGCCGCGCGAATGCGCGAGCGCGTCAAGACGTCAGGCGAGGGGCGGGTCGAGAAGGGGCGGCAGGACGCGCGATGGTCGCTGCACGACCGGCGCGGCAAATAGTGGCCCACGCGCCGGGGCCAGCGGGGCTTCGCTGACCGTCTGATGCTGGTCCGGCGCCATGGGGCAATGATGATGGCCGCTATGGGCGAATTTCTTTGCCGGTTCGCCCGGCACTTGCTTGCCGCCGTCCCTGTCCAGCGAATAGGCGGTGCCTTGATCGGCAATATGCGCGGACGCGGGCTCACAGAATTGCAGGGTGCAAAGCAGCACGCCCACAATCACCAGCAGTCGCATCATCGCACCAGCCATAAAGCCCCCTATCGACCCGTCATCTGTTTGTCGCGGCGTGACATCGCGGCGGCCAGATCGGATGGAATCGCCATGGGTTGGAACGCGCTGACCCGCGCCCGCCCACTATTGCCTGCCGGGATCCGGCCCGTCAGCGATCCCAGAGGGACGAGGGCCAGCCGGAAAATCTGCCCCGCCGCTTCGCGCCAGTCGCCGAGCGCCATCGCGAAACCGAGCATGTGGCCATGCGACGACAGGTGAATGCCGAAGAAGGGCTGCGCAACGATGTGCGCGCGCTCGAGCGCGCGCCAGGCCGCGGGATAATCGCCGGCCCGCCGCGCGGCCCGGTAATGCGTCATCTCGGCGGCGATCAGGCCGGCAGCTTGACGTCGATCCAGCATGCTCGCGACATTTCCCTTTGCGTCGATTCGCCGGCCTTATGCACCCTGTAGCAACTACAGGGTCAAGCCTGACCACGAATCCCTTGTTCCGACAGTTGGCGCAGCTCGGTCCGCGCGCTGCGAAGAATTTCATAGGCCGAATGCAGGAAGAGCGCTGCAATGATGGCGGCCACTGCAAGGTCGGGCCAGGCCTGGCCGGTCCATGCGACGAGACCCGCAGCGATGATTACCGCGACATTGGCGACCGCGTCATTGCGGCTGAACAGCCAAACAGCGCGGACATTGGCGTCGCCTTCGCGAAACCGCGAGAGGACCGCCGCCGAGGTGAGATTGACGAGCAGTGCAACGAAGCCGATGCCGCCCATGAGCTCGGCTTCGGGCGGAACCGCTGTCAGGGCGCGCCACAGCGCGACGCCGATGACGCCGAGCCCGAGCGTCAGCAGGAACAGGCCTTGGGCAAGAGCGATGCGGGTGCGGGCGAGCGCCGTCCAGCCGATCGCGACGAGGCCGGCCAGCGTGATGGTGCCGTCGCCGATGAAGTCGAGCGAGTCGGCCTTCAGCGCCTGGCTGTTGGCGATGAATCCGCCGACGATCTCGATAGCGCCGAAGCCGAGATTTAGGATAACCACGATCCAAAGAGCACGGCGATAGGCCGGGTCCTTTTCCGCGCGCACCGGGTCTCCCGTGCAGCCGCAGCCGTCGCCGTTCTCGGATCCCTCCGCCATCGCGTCTTCACTCCATGGTGGTGGCGCGCTCTTCGCTTTGCCGCCTTCAACTTCGGACGAGGACCGCCTATACATCCTCCAGTCACTGGAGGATCAAGCATAATATGA
Organism: Sphingopyxis sp. Geo48; assembly: GCF_949769155.1. Classification (NCBI taxonomy): domain Bacteria; kingdom Pseudomonadati; phylum Pseudomonadota; class Alphaproteobacteria; order Sphingomonadales; family Sphingopyxidaceae; genus Sphingopyxis; species Sphingopyxis sp. Geo48. Next base: position 51,178 of record NZ_CATKPA010000008.1, read on the forward strand.
CCAAGCGGCTCGCGATCGGCGACCTTGCCCGGGAGACCGGGACCAAGGTCAACACCATCCGCTTCTATGAAGAGATCGGGCTGCTGCCCGAAGCCCTGCGCACCGCTTCGGGACGGCGAAGCTATGATGCGGCCGACCTTCGGCGGCTCGCCTTCGTCCGCCACGGCCGGCAGCTCGGTTTTTCGATCCCCGAAATCCGCTCGCTGCTGGCGCTTTCGGATCAGCCCGACCGCGATTGCGGCGAGGCTGCGGCGATCGCGCGCGCGCATCTTGCCGATATCGGCATCCGCATCGCGCGGCTCGAAACCTTGCGCTCGGCGCTGACCGAGGTCGCGACCTCCTGCGAGGGCGGCCGGGCCGCCGAATGCCGGGTGATCGAGGCGATCGCGGGCACCGAACTCGCGCTCCAGACCGATTGATCGATCCGACCGGACGCATCCGGGTTCGGGGAAGGAAGGGGCTGGCGCGCGCGACGACTGGCTTCGCCGCGCGCGCCGGCGGATATTATGGCGCCTTGTCGAGCTTGGTGATCGTCCCGGCCTTACCGTTCCAGTCGAGCTCGAACGCGACCTTGTCGCCGACCTTGATGTCCTTCAGCAGCTCGGGCTTTGCGGCGAAGCCCATCGTCATCGGCGGCCATTCGAGTTCGGCGATCGCGCCATGATCGAGCGTGACCTGTCCCTTCGCGCTATCGATTGCGGTCACGGTCGCCGTGCCCTTGCCATGTTTGGTTTCGGCGGGCATCGCCATGGTTCCGGCGTCATCGGCCATCGCGGCCTTTTCTTCGGTCTTCGGCGCTTCGCCCTGCTTGCCGCAGCCGGCAAGTCCTGCGCTGAGCGCGATGCCCAGTGCGATGGCGGTCAAATTCTTCATGTCATTTCTCCTTCGGGTTGAACGGGATGGGCCGCGCGCCTGCGCATCAGCAGATAGGCGGCGGGAATGATGAGCATCGAGAGCAGCGGCGCGGTCAGCATGCCGCCGATCATCGGCGCGGCGATGCGGCTCATCACTTCGGAGCCGGTGCCGGTCCCGACGAGGATCGGGAACAGGCCCGCGAGGATCACCGCGACGGTCATCGCCTTCGGCCGGACGCGAAGCAGCGCGCCCTCGCGAACCGCGGCCAATATGTCGCCATCGCCGCGATCGGCGAGCGCATGCTTGAGGTAGATGAGCATGACGACCCCGAACTCGGCGGCGACGCCGGCGAGCGCGATGAACCCGACCGCGCTCGCGACCGACTGGTTGTAACCGAGCAGATAGAGCAGCCAGAGCCCGCCGGTGAGTGCAAAGGGCAAGGTCGCCATGATGAGCAGCGCCTCGTCCCAGCGGCGGAAGGTGAGGTAGAGCAGGATGAAGATGATCGCGAGCGTGACCGGCACGACCACCTTCATCCGCTCGGTCGCACGAACGAGGAACTCGAACTGCCCGGTGTAGGAGATGCTGACGCCGGGGGGCAGCTCGACATCGCGCGCGATCGCCCGCTGGATGTCGTGCACCAGACCCTGCAAATCGCGGCCGCGGCTGTCGACATAGATCCAGGTCACCGGGCGGCCATTCTCGCTGCGCAGCATCGGCGGCCCGTCGCTGACCTTGACGCTCGCCACCGTCCCGAGCGTGATCTGCTGGCGCGACGGCGTCAGGATCGGAAGGGCCGCGAGCTCGCCGATGCTGTCGCGCATCTCGCGTGGATAGCGGACGCTGATCGGATAGCGCGCGAGCCCCTCGACCGTCTGGCCGATCGTCTCGCCGCCGATCGCGCCCGCGACGATCGCCTGCACGTCGGCGACGTTGAGACCATAGCGCCCCGCGGCGGCGCGATCGATGTCGACGTCGATATAACGGCCGCCAGTCAGGCGCTCGGCCAGCGCCGAGGCGACGCCGGGGACGGTCCTGACTACGCCCTCGATGCGCTTCGCGGTGCGGTCGATCTCGGCAAGATCCGAGCCCGCGACCTTGATGCCGACCGGGCTTTTGATCCCGGTCGCGAGCATGTCGATGCGGTTGCGGATCGGCGGGATCCAGAAATTGGCGAGCCCAGGGACCCGGACCCGCGCGTCGAGCTCCTCGATCAATTTCTCCTCGGTCATGCCGGGGCGCCACTGGTCCTTCGGCTTGAAGCGGATCGTCGTCTCGAACATCTCGAGCGGCGCGGGGTCGGTGGCGCTGTCGGCGCGGCCCGCCTTGCCGAACACGCTTTCGACCTCTGGCACCGTCTTGATCAGCCGATCGGTCTGCTGGAGCAGGCTCGACGCCCGCGCTGCTGAGATGCCGGGAAGCGCTGAGGGCATGTAGAGGAGATCGCCCTCATGCATCTGCGGCATGAACTCGCCGCCGATCTGGGTCATCGGCCAGAGGCTGGTGGCGAAGACGAGGCCGGCGATGAGGAGCGCCTTTTTCGGCCGTTCGAGCACCCAGTCGAGTGCCGGGCGATAGGCGCGGGTCAGCCAGCGGTTGACCGGATTGGCCTGTTCGGCCGGGATCTTTCCGCGGATCAGCCAGCCCATCAGCACCGGGATGAGCGTGATCGAGAGGATCGCAGCGGCCGCCATCGCATAGGTCTTGGTGAAGGCGAGCGGCGCGAAGAGCCGCCCTTCCTGGCCTTCGAGCGTGAAGATCGGCAAGAAGGAGAAGGTGATAATGAGAAGGCTGAGGAACAGCGCCGGGCCGACCTCGGCGGCGGCATCGGTGATGACGCGCCAGCGCTCGGCGCCCTTCAATTCCTCGCCCGGATGATCGCGCTCCCAATGTTCGAGATGCTTGTGGGCATTTTCGATCATCACCACCGCCGCATCGACCATCGCGCCGACCGCGATCGCGATGCCGCCGAGCGACAGGATATTGGCGTTGAGCCCCTGCAGCCGCATGACGATGAAGGCGATGAGGATGCCGAGCGGCAGGGTCAGGATGGCGACCAGCGCCGACCGGGCGTGCCACAGGAACAGCGCGCAGACGAGCCCGACGATGATGAATTCTTCGACGAGCTTCGAGGTGAGATTGTCGACCGCACGATCGATCAGCCCCGAACGGTCGTAGGTGGTGACGATCTCGACCCCCGGCGGCAGGCTGCGCTTGAGCTCGGCGAGCTTGGCGCGCACGCCGTCGATGACCTCGCGGGCATTCTTGCCCTCGCGCATGACGATCACGCCGCCCGCGACCTCGCCCTCGCCATTGAGTTCGGCGATGCCGCGCCGCGTGTCGGGGCCGATCTGGACCGTCGCAACATCGCCGACCGTCACCGGGATGCCGCCGCCGGCGGTGCGGATCGGGACGCTGCGGAAATCGTCGAGCGATTTCAGATAGCCGCCCGCGCGCACGATATATTCGGCCTCGGCGAGTTCGAGGCTGCCGCCGCCGCTTTCCTGGTTTGCGCGCTTGAGGGCGTCTGCCACGTCGGTTGCGGTCACGCCGAAGGCGGCAAGCTTCTGCGGATCGACGATGATCTGATATTGGCGCACCATGCCGCCGATGCTCGCGACCTCGGCGACGCCCGGCACTGACTTCAGTTCGAAGCGCAGGAACCAGTCCTGGAGGCTGCGGAGCTCGGCAAGATCGTGGCGGCCGCTCTTGTCGACGAGCGCATATTCATAGATCCACCCGACCCCGGTCGCGTCGGGGCCGAGGCTCGCCCGCGCGCCGTCGGGGAGCCGGCTCTGCACCTGGCTCAGATATTCGAGCACGCGGCTGCGCGCCCAATAGGGATCGGTGCCGTCGTCGAAGAGCACATAGACGAAGCTGTCGCCGACGAAGCTGTAGCCGCGCACGACGCGCGCGCCGGGCACCGAGAGCATTGTCGTCGTGATCGGATAGGTGACCTGATCCTCGACGATCCGCGGCGCCTGACCCGCATAGGTGGTGCGGATGATGACCTGGACGTCGGAGAGATCGGGCAGGGCATCGACCGGCGTCGTGCGCACCGCGGCGATCCCGAGCAGGGTCAGGATCAGCGCCGCCGCGACGACGAGCCCGCGCGCCGCGACCGAAGCGCGAATGATCTTCGCGATCATTGCGCGGGCTCCAGCGGACGGACGGTGAGGCCGGTCAGGCTCGCCTCGGAATCGAGCAGGAACTGGCCCGACGCGACGACCTTTTCGCCGGGAGCGAGCCCCTGCAATATCTCGGTCTTGCCACCACCTTCGCGTCCAGTGATCACTTCGGCGGGATGGTAGCGCCCGTCGCCCTTCTCGAGCATCACGATGCTGCGCGTGCCGGTGCGGATCACCGCTTCGCTCGGCACCAGCAGCGCCGGTTTGGCATCGCCCCCGAGCGCCACCACCGCGAACATGCCGGGGCGGAGACGCCCGCCGCGATTGGCGAGTTCGACGCGCACCGTCAGCGTCCGGCTGTCGGCCGATGCAGTGGGCAGGATCGCAATGATCCTGCCGGTGAATGCTTCGCCGGGAAAGGCGGTGAGCGTCGCGGTCGCGCGCTGGCCGACCTGTACGAGTCCCGCCTGCGCTTCGGGGAGCGCGGCGTTGAGCCACACCGTGCCGAGCCCCGAGATTTCGGCGAGCGTCTGCCCCGCGGCAAGCGTCACGCCCGCACGCGCGCCCAGCGTCTGGACTACGCCGCCGATCGGCGCGCGGACGGTCATCCGGCCGCCGGTGCGTCCGGTCCGGTCGACTTCGACAATCACGCCTTCGGGCATGCCCATCAACCGCAGCCGCTGCCGCGCCGCCGCAGTGAGGTCGGGACGTCCGAGTTTCTTGACGCTCAGATATTCGGTCTGCGCGCCGCCCCATTCGGGCAATTGCAGGTCGGCGATCGGCGTGCCGGCGCCGATGACGTCGCCGGGCGCGAGGCGATAGACGCGCTCGACGAATCCGCCCGAGCGCGCCTGGACGATCGTGACGTCGCGCTGGTTGAAATCGATGCTGCCGTTGACGTCGAAGGTCGCCGCGAGGCTGCCCATTTCGGCCACGACCACCCTTATGCCGAGGCTCTGCCGCGCGGCAGGATCGACCGACACGCCCGGTGCCGCGCCGCTGCCCTCGTCGGCATATTTGGGCTCGAGCTGCATGTCCATGAAGGGCGACTTGCCGGGCTTGTCGAATTTCTGGTTCGGGAACATCGGATCATAATAATAGAGGATCTTGCGCCCGCCGCTGCCTGCCGCTTCGCTTGGCGCATCGCTCTGACCGCTCTGTCCCAGCCAGTAACCGCTGCCGCCCGCGATCAGCACCGCGGCCAATATTCCGGCGCGCCAACGCGCCGCTGATGTTGCATCGGTCATCGACCTGCCTCCCCATAAATAGTGTTGATCCGGATCGCGTCGCGCGCGACCTCGGCTTCGCGAGCGAGCGCATCGACTTCGGCCTCGGCGAGCGCGAGTGTCGACAGGAGTGCGGTCCCGAGATCGAGCTTTCCGGCGGCGTAGCTGGCGAGATCGAGCTCGGCGCGCTTCTTCGCGAGCGGCACGAGCCGCGTGCGCGCATTGGCGAGTTGTTCATGATGCATGCGGTGATCGGCGAGATCGGCGTCGAGCCCCGCCGCGATGTCGCGCTTGGCGGCCTCACGGTCGAGCCGGGCGCGCGTCGCCTCGCTGGCGCGCGCGGCGATCTTGGGATCCTGCCGCCTTTTCGAGAAGAAGGGCAGATCTACGGTGACGCCAACCGTGACGAGGTCGCCAAAATTGGGCTCGCGCCGCCCATAGGCCGCGTTGACGCTCCAGTCGGGGCGCTTGTCTGCGCGGGCGAGACCGGTCTCGGCATCGGCGGCGAGGGCGCGGGCATCGAGCGCGCGCAGCCTTGGCAGGGCGTCGATTCCGGAGCGCAATCCTTGCTCGTCGATCATTTGCGGCGGCAAGTCTCCCAGCGTGTCGGCGGCTGCGTCGCCGGTAAAGCGCGCGAGCTGCGCGCGGGCGCGGGCAATCTCGGCGGCGAGTGCGCTGCGGCGATCATTGATCGCGGCGCGAAGCTGATCGGGTTCAAGCGCCTGTGCCGGGCGCGCAGCGCCGCTGGCCAGCCGCGCGGTCACCGTCGCTTGAAGGTCTTCAAGACCAGAATCGAGCAGGTCGAGTTCCTTGAGACGCTTCTTGGCGTAGTAAAGGTCGACCCAGGCAAGCGCGGTCGCGAGCCTGATATCCTGCGCGGTGACCGCCTCGTCGGCGCGGGCGATTCCGATGTCGGCCTGCGCACGCGTTGCGCGCGCGCGGCGCTTGGCGGGGTTCGGGAACTCCTGGCTGACGCCGACGACCTGCATCGTGAAGTCGTCGCGATTGAACCGGCCCGCGTCGGGCCCGGTCACCGGGAAATCCTGCAGGACGATATTGAGTTTCGGGTCGGGCAGCCGGTCGGCGGCGATCGCCGCCGATTGGGCAGCATCGATGCCGGCTTCGCGACCCTGCAATTCGGGCGCCTCTGATGCCGCGCGGTCGAGCGCCGTATCGAGCGTCATCGGCTCGGCATGTAGCGCCGCGGGCGTCGGGATAAGCAAAACTGCCGCAAGATATATGCGCATATGTCCCCCTCTTTCGAGTCAGGCGGAAATGTCCCCCGGCACGTCGGCCGGGGGACGGAAGCCGTCAGCCCTTGGAGGGCGACATGCGATGTCCGGGCATGTCGTGCATGCAGCCCGCTGCGTCGGTCTTCATCATGGTGCAGTCGCAGGCCGCCATATTCATTGATGCGTCTTTGACCCACACGCGAACGCGCGGGTTGATATTGGACTTGTTCGGTCCCGGCACCTGGCGGGTCTGCCATTCATAATGACCGCCGCTCGCGTCCTGCGCGGACACGGGAGCGGCAAGGGTTGCGGCCGCGAGCGCGGCAACGACAAAAATCGTCTTCATGGTGAAATTCCTCGGTTGAAAAGCTGGGAGACACGCGCCGGGGAGACCGGCGCGCATCGCGCGTTTCAGCCGCGGAATAGAGGCGGTTCGGGCTCGGGACCGACGATTCGGCCCGTCAAGCGAACGGCAGGCCGCGCGTCTACCGGCGCCGGCCGATAGGCGGCCGCCTCCAGCGAGGCGGCGGGCGCCGCGACCGCCAGCGGCAGCGCGCAGCCCATCTTGGCGATGCAATCGAGGGTCAGGCCCTTGCAGGGTGCGCTATCTTGGGACTTGTCGATTCCCATCATCTCGGCGCATTCGTCGCTCATCGCCGCGGTAGTCGTGGTTGCGGCTGCCGGGATCGCCGGCGCGGAGGCGAACGCGGCTTCCTGTGCCAGGAGGCCGAGGACGGCTCCGACAAGAAGCAGGAAGGTGAGCCAGCGTTTCACGGTAAAAGCATGATCCTTGTCAAACTTGGCGTCAATTCGAAACTGGAGGAAGATCCCGCCGACCTGTTCGCCGGCGGTCCCCTCACGGTTACACCGGGCCCGGTTAATTATGGCCCATCGTCATGGCAGCGGGCGCGAGCAGCATCCACAGCGCCATGGCGATCATCATCAGATTCTCGGTCAGCGATATGAAGCCCAGCGGCACATTGCTGTCGCCGCCGACGCAGGCGCATTTAAGTTCGCGCTTGTCGATATAGACCGCCTTGAAGACAGAGACGGCGCCGATGCTCCCTATGAAGAGCGCGACCGGGATCGAAATCCAGCTCAGCGCGCCGGAAATCATCAGGATGCCCGCGAGCGCCTCGGCGAACGGATAGATGGTGGCGTAGGGCACCCACCGCTTGGCGAGCAGGTCATAGTTCAGGAACATGCTCGAGAAGCTCTCGATGTCGCGGAGCTTGAGGAAGGCAAGCAACGCCATGCTGAACCCGATAAACCATTCGGCGGCACGGATTGTGAAGGGCGTGCCCGACACCGCTTGGCTGGCGGCCAGCGCCATCAGCGCGGTGATAGAGAAGAGCGCGATGACGGGCTTATAGGTAAGCGCCTTAGGATCGCGGACTTTCAGACCGAGATGGCGCCTCAGATCGTCAAGACCGCCGATCCGCTCGCCTTCGATGAAGGTCTGCGGCGTCGTCGCGACGCCATGTTTCGCCTTGAATGCGTCGGTTTCCTCGCGGGTCGTCAGCCAGACATCCTCGACGTCATAGCCGCGGCTGCGCAACAGATGCAGCGCCTTCAGGCCATAGGGGCAGATATGCTGCTCCATCACCATGCGATAGATGGTCGCCCGCGGCTTGCCCGAAACCGCCGCACCAGTGTGCGCTGGCGCGCTTTCGTTCGCGCGCTGAACCTGCATATTCATCGATTCGCCTTTCTTGATTCCCGATCGCTTCCCGCTATATAGGCTCCGTACCATAGTACGGAGTCAAGGCCTTGCGTGACATGACCATCGGCCAGCTTGCCCGGCAGGGCGGCGTCAATGTCGAGACGATCCGCTATTACCAACGCCGCGGCCTGTTGCCCGTTCCGCCTCAGTCGGCCAGCGCCCCGTCGGAAGGCCGAGTCCGGCGTTACGACGAGGCGGTTCTGCGCCGTCTGCGCTTCATCAAATCGGCACAGGCAGCGGGATTTACGCTCACCGAGATCGCCGAACTGCTCGAACTCGACGCGTCGAGCGATCGCGCGCGAGCGCGCGAACTGGCCGACGCGCGCATCGCGGCGATCGAAAAGACGATCGCCGAACTCGATGTGGCGCGGCGCGCGCTCATGGGCCTGTCGCGCCAATGCGCTGCCGCCGACACGCTCCACTGCCCGATCATAGCGGCGTTCGAGCAGATCTAGCCCGACTGGTCTTGGGGGCGGATGGTGCTGACGGCCCGTCTCACCTCCCTCAAACTGGTGTCAATCGGTCGCAAATGGTTCCAGCATCCCGGCTACAAGCGATGGGATGGTAACTCCGGCTGCGACATCGAGCTGAAGGCTAGCGCGGATCGCAGCCGCAGTGTCTCGCCGCTGCCGCGTCCGGAGTTGCGACGGCCGTCCGAAGTGCCTGGGTCAGGCGCCATCGAATCTCCGCGGCTAGGACCGGCATCAGAGCGAACAAATAGGCTTCCACGGGGAAGACCTGACCATAGGGTCAAGCGAGCGATTGCGTCACGTGCACGGCGCCGACCAAGGCTCCGACGAGGGGCAGAAGCGAAAAGCGCCGCTTCTGGATGAAGGTAGGAGCCTTTGGGCGTTCCGGATCAACTTCATCCTGGCGATCTGAACAAATCGGGGAGCCCAATTCCGATGGTTTTACGTCGCCCGAACCATTTTTGAGGGATGAGTCGTTCTGGTGCGTAATCAATGTCAGTAGGGGATGTTGGGTGCTTGAACCCGGAAGCCGTAAGCAGCGGTTTCCGGGCATGCATGTTTTTGTCCTCGACTTCCCCGAAACTCATTTGGGCTGCGCGAAAGGGCAGTTCTTCGAAACAGGGGAAGCATAATGAACAAATTATACTGTTATTCGTCGACGAAGCGCGCAATGCAGCGAAGCTCGATGGCGGCGATTGCGGTGGCGGTCGCGTTTCCCGCGCAGGCTCAGGAAGCCCAGTCGGACGGCCTCGCCGAGATCATCGTAACGGCGGAGAAGCGCGAGGAAAATCTGCAGTCCGTTCCCGTCTCGGTGACAGCGATGACCGGCGAGGCGCTTACGGCAACGGGCATATCAAACGTCGAAGACCTCCAATTTTTTGTGCCGGGCGTGTCGATCACCAACGATTCCATGGCGATCATCAATATTCGTGGAATTGGCACCTCGGCGTTCGGCGTTGCGACCGACCCCAGCACGACAGTCCATTATGACGGCGTCTACATCTCGCGCCCGACCACAAGCTATCAGGATTTGTTCGACGTCGAACGCATCGAGGTGCTGCGCGGACCGCAAGGCGTTCTCTTCGGTCGCAACTCCGCCGGCGGCACACTCAACATCATTTCCAAAATGCCTACGGAGGATTTGACTGGCGCGCTGGGACTCACCGTCGGAAATTACGAGAAGCGCTCGCTGAGCGGCACGATTTCTGGACCGCTTGGAGCGGGCGTCCGAGGCCGCCTCACCTTGCTTGCCAACCAGCGCGACGGCATCTACCGCGACGTCGTCTCGGGACGGCGATACCAAAACGAAGATAATCTCGCTGGACGACTGACGCTTGCGATTGACGCGAGCGACCGTCTTGAGATCGTGTTGCGGGCGGATGCCAGCCGTGATCGCGAGACCGGCGCGCGGTCTGTTCGGCCCTTTTATCCGCAAGGCTTCGTCGATGCGGGGGCGACGATCCCGGCCAATGACAAAGAGGCCGCACTCGACCGCCTGCCGCGTTACGATGTCGATGCCTGGGGCGTGTCCTCGACCATGAACTGGGACGGCGGCCCGGTCACGCTCCGCTCGATTACGGCGCTGCGCAAGAGCAAGGTCGTCCAGGCGCTCGACGTTGACTCGACTGACCTCTTCCTCCGCGATATCGAATTTTACGAACGTTCCCGCAGTTTCACGCAAGAGTTCCAACTTCTCAACAACGATGCGGACAAGCTGCGCTGGATCGTCGGAGCATTCTATCTGAATGAAAAGGGCAACGACGAAATACGGATCATCGAACCGGGTCGTCGGCTCGCGATCCCGGAAAACAATACGACGAATGCATTCGCGCTCTTCGGACAAGCAAGCTACGAACTCATCGACCGCCTGCGATTGACCGGAGGGCTTCGATACTCATACGAAAAAAAGGATTTCGGATATCGTGTCCTGCTGAACGGAAATCAGGTCGATGCCGGTCAGCCCAAATCATCCTGGACCGCCTGGACTCCGAAAATTGGGATCGATTACGACCTTGCCGATGACGTCATGGCTTATGCGTCGGCAACCCGCGGGTTCAAATCGGGTGGATTCCAGCTGGGAGACGGGCGGCCTTTCCTCCCGGAGTATGTCTGGAGCTACGAAGTCGGCTTGAAGTCGACGCTCCTCGATCGCCGGCTTCGAGCTAATTTTTCGGCCTTCTATTATGATTACACCAATCTTCAGGTGGTCGAGTATAATAATGGCGTTGCCAGTACCACCAACGCCGGCAAGGCGACGATCAAGGGCGTTGAAGCGGAACTGATGGCACGGCCGTTCGATCGCCTGACGCTTACATCCACGATCGCTTATCTCGATGCGCGCTACGATGTCTATTTTGACGACGTCGGCGCAAGCCTCAAGGGCAAGCGGCTGCCGAACGCGCCGAAGTGGAACATCACTCTCGGCGGAGAATATAAGGCCTCCCTGGGCGGCGGAATGCTGACATTACGGACCGATATCTCCTGGCGCGACAGCATCTTTTTCAAGCCCAGCAACAATCCGCTTTTTTCCGGAAACGCCACGACCCTTATAAATGGGCGTGTCGCATGGCAGCCGGCGAGCGAAGCGTGGGAAATTGCGCTTTATGGCCGAAATCTCACCAACGAGCGCTATGTGAGCTATAGTACGATCGGGACGGACGCGACGGGTGTCTCGAACCCTACTCTTCCGCTCTACATCTACGGCGAGCCGCGCCAGTACGGATTGCAGCTGCGCTACTTTTTCTGAGGTTCCTCGTCCTGCGAGGTCCCCCGGCGACTCCCCTACGGTCGTCGGTCCCCCTGGGCGCTTGCGCCCGGGGGGAATACTTCCTCTGAACGCAGGACATGATATGTCCCTGTTCTCACCGGCGCCGTTACTTGAACGGCCCTGCTGATGGCACGATGAGCCGGACAGTAAGATGGCACGAACAGATACGGGCTAGTCCCATCCTGAACGTCGGTAGCGCGCGCGATTTCGATGCCCGGCTTTCCCTGTGACGCCGCGAGGATGCAAAGACCAACTGCTTTCGGAGGCCTACGCGTCGTCGGCTGCCTCACGGCAATGGATGGGAGATCGCCTTGATCGCCTTCAGGCCCGTACCGAAGCGGGCAATGGCGACCCTGTTCTGTTCGAGCTCGGCGTAGGGCAGGTAGGAAATGTCGAGATCACCGATCCGGCTGAAAGCCGGGCGTCGGAGCTGAGCGCGGACATCGGCTTCTCGCGCATCGGGTGCAACCAGGAAAAGTGGCGTCGACAAATGAAGATTCTCGCTGCTCAGCGCGAGATCAAGCATGCGGACAATTCCGGAATAAATGGATGTCGAATGCTCGACTTCGAATGCCGCCGCGACCGTAGCCGTCGATTGCTCGAGCCATAAGATGTCGATCAGTCTTATGGCATCGCTTCCTTGAGCGGTTGCGATGGCATGCGGCAAGCTATCGAGGCATCGAGACCCGAGCGGTACACCCTCATGAAGGCGCCCCCGGTCATTTGCCGCTACCCAGACGTCATATCCAAGTGCAAGGCCGAGGTCCCGAAGCCAGGATTGGACTTCGCTATGCGTCCGGTCGCTCTCTTTCTGATTTGCAAGCCCCTTATCGAACTTGTCGGACTGTGAGCGCGTTTCATTCAGCAAGGCCATCCAATCGCGAGCATTTTCGCTCGAACCGCTGAGCGGTGGGGCTGGAAACCGTCCCGATCCGATATCGAACAGCAGCCCTCCTATCGCGCCCAAATCGTTGGAGAGAAGATCCCGGTAGCAATCGTTGAGATCCAGAATGCCCGCGCGCATCGCGAGAAAATGCTCCCAGCTGCCAAGCTTCACATTCGCACCCGTCAGCGCGTTGTAGCCCTTTACGATTGCCGTATTGAACGGAGGCACAAGGGTGGGATGCAGAAAATAGAGAATGTTGGCTACCGCAGGACCCAACCCCTTGATCTTCTGTCTGTCGATTGCGAGGATCCCGGCGACGACCTCCTCGGCGGTATCGCAACAGGAGCAATGGTGAAGAAGTCTGCCAAAAGCTCGTTGATTGTCGGCGTTCTCGTAGATGTCCGGGATTCGGAGTTTGGGCTTCCACAAGAAAGCATGATCCGCACCTTTGAAAATCTGTCGTTGCTCGGCGATTGAATGAACAATGATCTCCAATGACGAGCCCCGATATGCCGCTCCGAAGGTGCCGGCCTCAATTTCGGCGACGACCTGCGAGATTCCTCTTCTGATCGACCGAAAATTCTTCAGTCGTTCCTCCCACAGGAACCAGCTTTGATAGGTCGAGCCGGAATCGCCGCGCCAGCGCTCGATCAGTTCGCGAACAAGATCGCGCTTCATGTTTATAGCCCCCGCTTGATCCATTCCGAATTGCTGTTTTCCACCTGCGGCTTGCCGGCCAAGACAGTTCGCTCGATCCGGCCCTTAGCGAAAGGCGAAACCTTCCGTCCCACCGGCAAGGTGGGCGGGAATGGAAGGTCGAAACGAGCCCGTTCACGCCCGGCGCTGCATAATTGTCGACGACCTCAGTGCCCTGCGTGTTCGCCCGCTCCGCTTGGTTTCTGACTCGCGCCTTCCGCCTCTGTCATGCCCTTCATCATCGCGTCATGGTCCATTGGCGCATTCTGCGTAATAGCCTGATATTGTGCCGGCGACAGGCCAGGGAGTTTTCGGACAAACGCGACCATATCCCAGATGAGACGATCATCATGCGTTTTCCCCCAGGCCGGCATGGCGGTCATCTTGATGCCATGCTTGATGATCCAGAATTGCTCCGCAGCCGAACGTTCCGAACCTTTGAACAAGACGGGCGCTTGCGGATACAGCCCTTGACTCATTTCGGTCTTTTCCATCCCGGGCGCGAGATGGCAGCCGCTGCACATCTCGGTATAGAGACCTGCGCCCGACGCGATCCGCGCCGGAGCCGCCAAATCTGCCGGCACCGCGATCGATCCGGATCGCGCTGCGATGGACTTCTCCCTGAATGTTTCGATGACGCTGTAAGTCAGCCGGTTATGGGGGGCATCGGCCGCTATATTATATAGGCCGAGATAGACGGTGATCGCACCCGCGCCCGCTATCAGGGCAACCGCCAGCAGCGTGAACGTCACGCTCGGCATATGCTTTCGGAAATCGAAAGTTCGAAATCGCTCCATTATCTATCTCCCGCATAACAGGCCTTGAGCTTTGCAGCCGAACGCAATGCGGCGGCTGTGCAACAGATGATACGCACCCCAACAGCTTTGCCCTTGTCACAGACGAGGCAGGCGTTTCCGTACTTGCCGCGACGAGCCATTTCAGGGTGCCCACACCCGCTCGGGCTCATGCGTCCTGCTAGGTGTGGGTTCGGAGAGATCGTGAGGACTAGCCCCTTTTTTGCCCGCTCAGATGCCACCCGCCGGCCGCACCTTCGGCTTGCGTGAGGAGCTGTGGAGATTGAAGATCTGCCACTTTCCGTTGTCCTGTTTGAGGACACTCGTAGCGACGCCATCCCGTTCGATGGTCTCGCCGCTCGCGAGCACAATCGAGAAGCTGTAGGTCTCGGTTGCGATCGCGATATTTCCTTCGCCGCGAACCGAAATCTTGTAATTGCGGAAGGTGAAGGATTTGAATTCCTTGAGTTCGGGACCCATGTGATGGTCGCGATAGTGGGCGAAGTTCCCTTCAACGCCGCCGGACTCGAATATCTGGGCGTCTGGCGAAAAGAGGGCCTCGACGCCGGTCAGGTCCAGTTTCTCCATCGCCGATTTATACTGCGCGAGCGCTGCCGCCGCGCCCTGATAATCCGCAGGCTCGGTCGCCTGAGCCGGGACGGCCACCAGCATGGCCAATGCGATTGCTGTAATCGTCAGTCGTCTCATATCATTTCCCCTTGTTGTGCCGACACTTCACGAGTGCCTCCGGTGGTTTCGATCAGATTCTGGCAAAGCGCAGCCGCAAAGAATTGGCGATGACGCTGACGGACGAGAGTGCCATTGCAGCGGCGGCAATGACCGGCGAGAGCAATAGTCCGAAAATCGGATAGAGCACGCCCGCAGCGACGGGAATCCCGGCGACATTATAGGCGAAAGCGAAGAAGAGATTCTGACGGATGTTCGCCATCGTCGCATGGCTGAGATGCCGCGCCCGCACGATGCCCAGAAGGTCGCCGCGCAGTAGCGTCACACCCGCGCTTTCGATGGCGACATCGGTTCCCGAACCCATCGCGATGCCGACGTCGGCGGCGGCGAGCGCGGGGGCGTCGTTTACCCCGTCGCCGGCCATGGCGACGATCCGGCCCTCTTCGCGCAGCCGCTGCACGACCGCACTCTTCTGGTCGGGGAGGACATCGGCCTCGACGTCGTCGATGCCGAGGCGCCGCGCGATCGCCTCGGCGGTGACGCGATTGTCGCCGGTTAGCATGATGACCTTGATTCCGGCTTCGCGCAGCGCCGCGAGTGCGTCGCCCGTCGTCTCCTTGACCGGATCGGCGATGGCGATGACGCCGGCCGCCTTGCCGCTGACCGCGATGTAGATCGCCGTTGCACCGTCTGTACGAAGCCGGTCAGCCGCCTCGGCGAGTGCGCCCAGATCGACGTCATATTCTTCGAGAAAGTTCGCATTGCCGAGGACGATCGCCTTGTCGTCGACGACCCCGACGATGCCCTTGCCGACCGGCTGGTCGACTCCCGATGGCTCGACGAGCGCGAGGGCGCGGTCTTCCGCCGCTTTGACGATTGCGGCGGCCAATGGATGTTCGCTGCTGCGCTCAAGGCTCGCGGCAATCCGGAGGAGGTCGTTTTCCTCGAACCCTTCGGCGACTTCGATGGCGACGACCGAGGGTCTGCCTTCTGTCAGCGTCCCGGTCTTATCGACGACGAGCGTGTCGACCTTCTCCATCCGCTCAAGCGCCTCGGCATTTTTGATCAGCACGCCAACTTCGGCGCCGCGCCCCACGCCGACCATGATGGACATTGGCGTCGCGAGGCCGAGCGCGCAGGGACAGGCGATGATGAGCACCGAGACGGCGGCGATAAGGCCATAGGCCATGGCGGGCACGGGGCCCAGAAGCGACCAGACAACGAAAGCGGCAATGGCGACGACGATGACGCCGGGCACGAACCAGCCCGAAACGGCATCGGCGAGACGCTGGATCGGCGCGCGGCTGCGCTGCGCATCGGCGACCATCTGTACGATTCGCGCGAGCATCGTGTCGCGCCCGACCTTCTCGCTGCGCATGAGCAGGCCGCCCGTTTGATTGATCGTTCCGCCGACCAGCGCCGCCCCGGCCGCCTTGGTCACCGGCATCGATTCGCCCGTGACCATCGATTCGTCGACCGTGCCGCGGCCTTCTACGACGATGCCATCGACGGGGACTTTTTCGCCCGGACGGATGCGTAGCATGTCACCGACCGCGACGTCCTCGAGCGCGACCTCCTCGTCGCTTCCATCGCTGCGGACGCGCCGGGCGAGCTTCGGTGTGAGGTCAAGGAGCGCGCGGATCGCGCCGCTCGTCGTTTCGCGGGCCCTGAGTTCGAGCACCTGCCCGAGTAGCACCAGCACCGTGATGACCGCCGCCGCCTCGAAATAGACCGCGACCGAGCCATCATCGGCGCGGAACGCAGCCGGAAAGATTTGGGGGACGATCGCCGCGATCATGCTGTAGCCCCACGCGACCCCGGTCCCCATCGCGATGAGGGTGAACATGTTGAGGCTTTTGTTGCGGATTGAGAGCCACGCGCGCTCGAAGAAGGGCCAGCCCGCCCATAGAACGACGGGAGTCGCGAGCAACATCTGGGTCCAGTTGTTCGTCTGGCGACCGACAAATTGATGAAGGCCTGTCAGATGGCCGCCCATTTCGAGCGCAACCACCGGGAGTGCGAGAAGGAGCCCGATCCAGAAGCGCCGCCGCATATCGCGATATTCTTCGCTGGGGCCGCCCGATGCTGTCGGCATGACGGGCTCGAGTGCCATGCCGCAGATCGGGCAGCTTCCGGGGCCGGCGCGCTGGATCTCGGGATGCATCGGGCAGGTCCAGATGGCGCCTTCGGGTGCATCGGCTGCGGCCGGCTCGCGTTTTGCGGCATAAAGATCGGGATCGGCCTCGAATTTGGCGAGGCAGCCTGCGCTGCAGAAATAGTGATGCTTGCCGCTATGCGTCGCGATATGAGGTGTGGTGGCCGGATCGACCATCATGCCGCAGACCGGATCAGTCGTGCTCCCGCTGCCTTTTTCTGCGCCCTGATGATCGTGCATCGCCGCCGCTCCCCGATGAATGCCCGCCTCTTGGCGGGCCAGTACAAACGCCACTGGTCGAATTCACCGTTGGCATCTTACTTGGCGGTTCCGGAACGGAAACCGCTTCTATCGATACGCAACAAGAGCGGTTATCCCTTGGATTTTCTTTGCCCCGTGCCGTCAGGTCCCGGGCTTTCGGGCCTCGATGATCCCGATCGCACCGGTTGGCGTGCGGAACGTCTCAAGCTCGCGAACATCGCAAAAGCCTGCCTCTCTCATCAGCACCGGGAGCAATCCATCGGCGTTGGGCTGGGTGTCCTGGACGCCGTCGAGCTGCTGGATCGTGAGGCGGAACAACAACCGCATGAGGCGGCTGCGCTGTTCCCCATAGTCGGCAACATAGAGTTTGCCGCCCGGCGCGAGCACCTGCCGGGCCTCGCGTAGCAGACGTGCCTTTTCCTCAAGCCCGACCTGATGAAGGACGAGGCAGATCGCAATCTTGGCAGGCGGGGGCCAGTCATCGATCGCCGAAGCCGCGAAAAAGCCAACTCGAAACTCCGGCGGTGGAACAATCTGCGCGGTCTTCGTTCGGGCAATTCGCGTCGCTGCCTCGTCGGGGTCGAAACCAAGATAGCGGACGTCCCGGCTATGGCGAGCGATCGCCAGCGCAAGATTTCCCGTACCCGAGCCGATATCGAGAATGACGTCACCCTCGCCGAGCGCCATATGGCGAACGAGACGGTCGCGCCACACGCGCTCGCGCGTTGTCACCGCGACGCCGAAATCATAAAAGGGCGTCAGGAAGTGATATCCTGCCGCTGGCGTGTAGGATCTTGCTACGGGTTTCGGGTCGGGCATGGCCGTCTCCTTTCGACGCTTTGGCTTGCCGCCGGATTGCGGCCGCAATCGCCGGTCTCGACGAGACGCTTAAGGGCAAACAGGCGCGGCAGTCTTGAATGTTTCGCCGGGGCGACGCGGTGCGAGGCGCATCCGGCTCAGGGCACGATTTCGAACGCGAAGGCACTAAGGCCGGCCGAAGGCGTCACGCCTAGCCATTGAGCGCAGCGGCGCGTGAAGTGCGATTGATCGGCGAAGCCTCCCGCCGCCGCGGCGTCGGCAAGACCTCCGCCGCCGACCAGCGTCCGCACGGCGCGTTGAAGCTGGAGCCATTGCAGCAATTTGGCCGGAGGCACGCCGAAGTCGCGGCTGACGATTTCGCGGAGGCGCGAGGGCGAAAGGCAGGCGACGTCGGCCAAGGCGCGCGCGGTCGACAAATCGTCAGGGGCCGCGAGCACTTCGGACAGGCGGGCATCCACCGGACGCGCCTGCGAGCGGTCGAGATAGTCGGACGCCCAGCGCTTCGCGTCCGCGCCGCTTGCGATGTCACCTAGTCCGGCTGTCTCTATCGGCGTCAACAGGACAGGCGCCGATCCGGCGGACAGCCGGGTGCCGGCACGAAAAAGCGGGTCGAGATAAAATGACCGCACGAGGGCGCCCGGCGGCCCGAGGCGGTGCCGGACATGCGACGCTATCGCAATGGCGTGTCCGGCGGGAACTATCAGGTCGGCATCACCGGAAATTTCGAGGTCGCGTTCGATGGCGAGGCTGATCTGGTGCGCCACATGGTTATGGGGACGGCTGCTCCCGATGCGCGCGTCAATGAGCGCCCAGCCGGTCCCGAGCATGATCGAACCCGACCAAGAGGCGGTGCTTGGGGTCAAACCGGATCGGCGGTGACGAAGGGTTCGAGCGTACCGAACCAGGCAACCAGCGCGAGTATGGCGAGCGCGGCCGACGCTTCGATGATGAGGCTTCTGCGCATGGCTGCAATCGCGAGGTCGGGGTCGGCGTCGACATTGTCGGTATCGGTCCCCGGGACGGCGGCCGCGAGCGCCGGGGTCAGCCGCCAGCGGTTCGCCGCCGCGAGCGCCAGCATCAGTCCGAACAGCGCAAGCTTGGCGAGAAGCAATTGTCCATAGGGCGAGCCGAGGGAACGGCCGAGATTCTCGGCGCCGACGATCATCTGGCTGTTGACGAGGCCGGTGGCGGCGATGACGAGGACGCAGATCGTACCGACGCGCGAGAATTGATCGAGGCTCCGCGCCGCAATTTGGAGTCCGCCCGGCCATTCGCGGACACGACGTGGTGAGATCAGGATCAGGAAGGCGCCGATCGCGCCGATCCAGACCGCCGCTGCAATCAGGTGCAAGATGTCGCTGATCCGGTGCACGGTGCCTGCGGCGCCTTCGGTCGCGCCGGCGTGGCCGGACCAGACCAGACTCGCGACGGCCACCGAGCCCGCGGCCGCGAGTACGGCGGCCGAAGTTGTCGGCCAGCGGACCATCCAGATCGCGACTCCCAGCGCGAGCAGCAGCGCTGCGCTCCGGTAGACCCAGGCTGTGCCGACCTCGGTCTCGCGAACAAGGTCCCAAAAAGGCTGGAGTTCCAGGGAGAGGAGCCCCACACCCTGCATCGAAGCCGCGAGCACGCCCATCCCCAAGATGGAGAGAAGCAGTCCGGCGGCGCAGAGCCATCGCTCTGCGCGCCAGATCGAGGCCATCATCGACTGCGGCGCAAGGCGTTCGCTCCGTGTCAGCGCAAAAAGCGGGAACGCAGCAAGGCCGGCGATGAGCATCAGGTCCGCATAAAGTGCGAACCTGATGCCGATCAGAACGGGGTCCCCCACCGTCTTTTACTTTACGGTGAAGCTGAATTCGCTGCCCATGCGGTGGGTATCAGCGCCCGCCGCCGACCATGTGACCTTGTAGGTTCCGGCTGTCAGCGGCCGCTTGAGCATCAGCATCGCCGACTTGCCCTCTTTGCCCATCATCGACGAGTAAGGCACCTTCATCGGGGCATGATTGGCCATGCCGGGCATGCCGGTCATGACCAGCTCGGTCTTGAGGGTCGAGGCGACGATCTTTTCGTTGAACTGAAGATTGACCGACGTGACCTTCGAAACGGTCGAATTGGCGGCGGGCGTCGAGCTGACGAGCTTGGTGTGCGCGCTTGCCGTGGCCGGCATGAGAAGCAGAGCGAAAGCCGCCGCTGCAGAGGGGAGAAGAGACTTGAACATGAACACCTCCAAATGCGTGTCTGTCCTGCTAATACGCAGGATATCGGCATGGCCCTCAAATATTCCGGAATAATATTCTGGTGTGAGGGGTGAGGCGCTTCGGCGCGTATGTACAATGATGGAAAGGTTTGAAGAGACGATCGATGGATAAGGAGCTTCGCATTTTGAACAGGATCGATCTGCCCGCAGCGCTCGATGCGCTCGATGATCGCATCATGGGCGCATTGGCGATCCGCCGGCGCGAAGCGGTAGCGATGCGCCGCCTGATGGCGCTCGCGGCCTTTGTCTCGCTCGGCGGCGGTGTCTTTGCGGGGAGTGCGATTTCCCAGCCGGCGGTCGCGGCAAGCCCCCTGACCCCATTCGGCCCGCCTAGCGCATTGGTGCCTTCCACCTTGCTGGATGTACAGTAGCGATGCCGTCGCGCCGTCTTCTTCTCTTGGGGCTCATTGCCTTCGCCGCGGCGATTGCCGGCGTGTTCATCGGCCGTCTGGTAGCCGATGCGCCCAAAGCCAGCGAAACCGAACTTCATGCGCTTCTCCACGGCCAACTCGACCTGACCCCGGAGCAGGAAAAGAAACTCGAGCGGATCGAAGCCGACTTCGCCGGTCGCCGCCAGGCGCTCGAACTCGAGATGCGCGCCGCCAATGTCCGGCTCGCGCAGGCGATCGAAGCCGAGCATGGCTATGGACCGCGCGTCACCGAGGCGATCGACGAGACGCATGAGGTGATGGGGACATTGCAGAAGGAAACGCTCCAGCATCTCTTCGCGATGCGCGGGGTTCTCAACCCCGATCAAGCGGAAATGTTCGACAAAAGCGTGGTCAAGGCGCTGACCGCCGATGCGCGGTGAGCGCCGACCTATCGCAATGTAGCGACCAGGATCTGGCGGCCTTTGCGCGCGCGCACCGCGAAGACGCCTATCGCGAGTTGCTGCGCCGTTACAAAACGGGCGTCTACCGGCTCATCGTAAAGCAGATCGGCGATGCCGACGAGGCGATGGATTTGACGCAGGAGACGTTCGTCTCCGGCTTTTCGGCGCTCGATCGCTATGATGGCGAACGCCCCTTCCGCACATGGATCGCCCGTATCGCGCTCAACAAATGTCGCGACTGGGCACGACGGCGAAAGGTGCGCGCCTTTTTCTCCCGCGCGCTCCCGCTCGAAAATGCGCATCACGTAGCAAGCGATGGTCCTGGGCCCGATTCCGCGGCGACCGACAGGCGAGAGCTCGCCAGGGTTCGCGGGGCGATCGATCAGCTGCCGCAGAATTTGCGCGAAGTGTTGCTCCTCCGCGGTGTCGACGAGGTCAGCCAGGCCGAAACAGCGGTCATTTTGCGGGTCAGCGAGAAAACAGTCGAAACGCGCCTCTATCGAGCGCGGACCAGGCTCCGGGAATTGCTCGCGGGAACATCTGCGAGCGCCGAGGGTTGAGGGTTCGACCGCTCGTTCAGGCGGCATCTCCTCATCGTCCGGCATTTTTATTGAGGGGCAGGCGTGCCGCCTGCGTATAGCTTTAGGAACAGTCAGTAACGGTCGGAAAGAATATGCAGATGGAAAGGCGTCGGTTCGTCAGTGGAGCTTTGGGTGGAGGGGCTGCTGCGGCGATGGCCGCATGGTTCCCGGCCTGGGCCCAGCCGGTGTCGTCCGGCATCACCGCGCCGCTTCCGACCGTATCCGGCAATGACATAACGCTGCGCATCGCGCGCCAGACGATGCGCATCGACGGCAAGGTCAGTCGCGCGATCGGGATCAACGGCACCGTGCCCGCGCCGCTCGTCCGGCTGAAGGAGGGACAAAACGCGCGCCTCACCGTCGTCAACGATCTCGACGAGGACAGCTCGATTCACTGGCACGGCCTGATCCTGCCGTTCCAGATGGACGGCGTGCCCGGCGTCAGCTTCCCCGGGATCAAGCCGCGCTCGAAGTTTGTCTATGAATTCCCGGTCGTTCAATCGGGGACCTATTGGTATCACAGCCATTCGGGGCTTCAGGAACAGCTCGGCCATTATGGCCCGATCGTCATCGATCCCGCGGGCGCCGACCCGATCGGCTACGACCGCGAGCATGTCGTCGTCCTGTCCGACCACAGTCAATTGTCGCCCGAGGCGATCTTCCGCAAGCTCAAGGTCAATCCCGGCCATTTCAACATGCAGCGCCAGACGCTGGCGGGCCTGCTTGCCGGCAAGGATCAACCGCTCAAGGAGCGGATCGATTGGGGCAAGATGCGGATGGACCCGACCGACGTCGCCGACGTCAATGGTTCGACCTACACCTTCCTCGTCAACGGCCATGGTCCGCGCGACAACTGGACCGCGCTCTTCAGCCCCGGCGAGCGGGTACGCCTGCGCATCGTCAATGCGTCGGCGATGACGATCTTCAACGTCCGTATCCCGGGCCTCAGGATGACCGTCGTCCAGGCTGATGGGCTCAATGTCGTGCCGACCGAAATCGACGAGTTCCAGATCGCGGTCGCCGAAACCTATGACGTCATCGTGACCCCGGTCGAGGACCGTGCTTATACGCTCGTTGCCGAGGCCAATGACCGCTCGGGCATGGGACGCGCGACGCTCGCACCGCGCGCTGGCATGGTCGCCGAGGTGCCGCCGCTCCGCGAACGGCCGCTCGCGACCATGAAGGACATGGGCATGGGCGACATGTCGGGCGGCGCGATGGCGGGTATGGACCATTCGGGCGGCGATATGGGCGCCATGCCCATGCCGGCGAGCGACCCTTCTTGTCCTCCCGAACATGCCAAGATGGGCCATTGTACGCCAGCGGGGGAAAGCGGCGCGATGGCGGGCATGGATCATGGATCTGGCGGAGGCATGCAGCACAGCATGCGCGACTTCAGTGTCGCGCCGCAGGTCAAGCGCGATCCCAGCGTTCAGACGATCTCGCCGATGCCGATGGATCGCATGGGCGAGCCGGGGCAGGGACTGGAGAATGTCGGGCACAAGGTGCTGACCTACCATGACCTTGTCGCGCTCGAGCGCAACCCCGATACCCGCGCCGCCTCGCGCTCGCTCGACATCCATCTGACCGGCAATATGGAACGCTTCATGTGGTCGTTCGACGGCATCAAGATGTCCGACTATCACGAGCCCATCCCCTTCATCGAGGGAGAGCGCGTGCGGATCAACCTCATCAACGATTCGATGATGAGCCACCCCATCCACCTCCACGGCCATTTTTTCGAACTGGTGACGGGCAAGGGCGACCGGTCGCCGCGCAAGCATACGGTGCTTGTCCAGCCGGGCGGCATCGCGAGCTTCGATTTCACCGCCGACGCGCTCGGCGACTGGGCGTTCCATTGCCACCTTCTCTATCACATGCACGCGGGGATGATGCGCGTCGTCAGCGTCCGTCCGAAGGGAGACGGCGAATGACCCGGGTCGCGCTTCTCCTCGCGGGTATCGCCCCGCTGGCCTTTGCTGTGCCCGCCGCGGCGCAGTCGATGGATCATTCGATGCATGGTGCGGCGCCCGCGCCGACACCCGCTCCCTCGCCAACGCCAGCACCCGTAGCGCAGTCCGCGCCCGAAGCGCCCGCCGAAGGGTCGATGGAGCAGATGGACCATGGGAACATGCAGGGCATGGACATGGAACCCGAGGCTTCAAGCTGCCCGCCCGAACATGCGGCGATGGGTCATTGTACGCCTGAGGCGGAAGCTCCAGGCAAGGGCGCTTCGGACATGGGTGCGATGGATCATGGCGCACCGCAGCCGTCCGATCCCGATTGCCCGCCCGAACATGCCAAAATGGGCCATTGCACCCCGAAGGGCGGATCTGCGGACGCGATGGCGGGAATGGAAGGCATGGCGACCACGAGCAGCGCTAGCGGCACCGATTTGCCGCCGGGCGATGCTACCGCGCCTGCGCCTCCCGGCGACTGGTATGCCGATCGCATTTATCCCCAAGCCGAAATGGAGCATTCGCGCCACGACATGATGAAAGAGAATGGTGCGCAGACCATCGCTTTCATCAGCTTCAACCTTGCCGAATATCAGGCGCGCAAGGGCCGCGACGGGTTCCGCTGGGACGGTGAGGCTTGGTACGGCGGCGACATTAACCGGCTGACGATCAAGAGCGAAGGCGAGGGCGTGTTCGGCGAAGGCATCGAGAGCGCCGAGGTACAGGCGCTCTACAGCCGGGCGATCGGACCCTATTTCAACGCGCAGGCGGGTATCAGGCAGGATCTTGGGCCCGGCCCCGACCGCACCTATGCGACGATCGGCTTCGAGGGGCTCGCCCCCTATTGGTTCGAAGTCGAGGGCGCGCTGTTTCTTTCGAACAAGGGTGATCTGCTCGCCCGGCTCGAAGGCTATTACGACCAGCGCATCACCCAGAAACTGATCCTCCAGCCGATGGCGGAGGTCAATTTTGCGCTCCAGGATGTCCCCGAGACCGGCGTTGGTTCGGGGCTTTCGGATTTCGAGCTCGGGCTTCGCCTGCGTTACGAGGTCGTGAAGGAATTCGCGCCTTATGTCGGCGTCGAATGGGCGCGCAAGGTCGGCGATACCGCGCGTTTTGCCCGCGCCGCGGGCGAGGATGCGAGCGGCGTCAGCTTCGTGATGGGGGTGCGGGCCTGGTTCTAGAAGTTTCGCGGGGTGGCGACACGTCGAGGAGAAATGCCGTGAAACCAGCCTATCGCAGCCTCGCGCTGCAGACGATCGTCAGCGGCGTCATCATGTATCTGGTGATGTTCGTCATGATCGACCGCCTCTCGAGCTTCTACAATAATCTCAACATGCTCTACATGACGCTGATGATGGTCTCGCCGATGGTCGTGCTGATGATCGTCGCAATGCCGGGCATGTTCCCGTCGAAACGTCTCAATACGTTCCTGCTGCTGGGATCGGCAGTTGCCTTCTTCGGGAGCTTCGGGCTCATCCGGACACAGACGACGATCGGCGACACGGCCTTCTTGCGTTCGATGATCCCGCATCACTCGGGCGCGATCCTCATGTGTGAACAGGCTTCTCTCAAAGATGCCGAGATACGCGAACTCTGCCGCGGCATCATCGCGGGGCAGGCGGCCGAAATCGAACAGATGAAATCCATTCTCGCGAGGAAATGACATGAAAAATCTGATGACGCGCCGTCATCTTTTCGGCCTGATTGCGGTCGGATCGGGGATGGCGCTTGCGGCATGCAATTCTGCCTCGGGCCCGGCGGCGACCAGCGATAAGAATGGCGCGGCGCCCGCGCCGGGCGCCGAGACGTCCAGCCCCAAGCGAATGCTCGTTTATCGCGATCCCGAATGCGGCTGCTGCGAAGCTTGGGCGGATATCGCACGCAAGGCCGGTTATGATGTGACTGTCGAGAACCGCGCTGACATGGCCGCCGTAAAGACGCGATATGGTGTGCCTGGCCAGCTGGCGTCGTGCCACACGGCCGTGATCGGCGGCTATGCGATCGAGGGTCATGTGCCGATGCGGCATGTTGCGAGACTCCTCCACGACAAGCCACGCGACATTCGCGGAATCGCCGTGCCCGGCATGCCGCGCGGTTCTCCGGGAATGGAAATGCCGGACGGAAGCGCGGACGCATTCGAAGTGATGGCATTCGGCAGCGACGGCAAGGTTTCTGAATTCCGCGCATGACCTGCCGACACGAAGAGGAGACAGATATGACGAGATTCATTCCCCTAGCGAGCGCCGCCGCGCTGATATTTGCTCTGGCAGGATGCGGCACTGAGCCCGCGCAGCAGAGCGACGTCACACCGGAACAGAGTGAGGTCACTGCCGGTGAGCCGCCCGCAATGGTCGAGACCATGCCCGTAGCGGACGAGCCGCCCGCCGCGTCTGCCCCGGCGGCGCCGACCGAAGAAGCGATGCCTCCGGAGAAATCCCGCCCCAAGCAAGAACCCGCCGCGAAGGCCGCTGTGCCGCCGCGGGCAAAGGCCGCGCCGGAAGCGCCGAAACCTGTCGAACCCGAACCCGATCCTCATGCCGGGCACGATATGGACAAAAAATAAGGAGCATGTGCCGACGCGGCATGTCGCCCGGGCGGTCGAGGACAAGCTGCGCGAAGTGTCCGGCATCGCCGCGCCCGGCATGCCGCGCGGTCGGGCGCTGCTCGATGCCGCAGCGAGAGATATAACCATATGGAATAACCATCTCGTTTATAGCGATGAGTGGTGATTATTTCTGGTCATGCCAAGGCCGCGAAGATAGCTCGGTGGCGAAGCCGAGAGCTTTCGCAAATGGGAGGGGACCATGAGAAAATTGCTTCGCACGAGTGGCTCGATTATCGCCGTCCTGGCAGGCATGTCGGCCGCCGCCGCCTTCGCGCAGGATAACGCCAAAGAGGCGCCGGGGCCAGGCGCGTCGCAGGGCGAAATCGTCGTGACGGGTACGCGGCGGAACGATCTCAAGGCGGCCGATTCCGCTCAGCCGATCGACATCATCACCGGTGCCGAACTGCTCGAAAAGGGCACGGCCGACATGAATGATCTCCTGCGCACCGAGGTCCCGTCGCTCAATGTCCAGCGCCTCGTCAGCAACGACGGCGCCGTTTTTACCCGGCCTTTCTCGCTGCGCGGCCTGCCGCCGGACCAGACGCTGGTGCTCGTGAATGGCAAGCGGCGCCATCGCGGCGCGACGGTCCAGTTCACCAATGTTCCCTATATCCGGGGATCGCAGGGACCCGATCTTTCGGCGATCCCGTCGATCGCGATCGGCCAGCTCGAGGTTCTGCGTGACGGCGCGTCGGCGCTCTATGGATCGGATGCGATCGCCGGCGTCCTCAATTTCGGTCTGCGCCGCGACCGCGAAGGCGGATTGCTGATCGCCCGCTATGGCCAATTCTATAAGGGCGACGGCGAGGATTTCCTCGTCCAGGGCAATGTCGGGCTTCCCTTCACCGACGCCGGTTTCGTCAACATCAGCGGCGAATATGTGAACGCCAGCACGACGTCGCGCGGCATTCAGCGTCCCGACGCGCAGGCGCTCATCGATGCCGGCGTTCAGGATGTCCCGGTCCCGGCGCAGCGCTGGGGAAATCCCGAATCCGAGGCGGCGCGCATCTTCGTCAATGCCGGCATCGAACTGTCGGACGAGATGGAATTCTACACCTTCGGCAACTATAGCTGGAGCCGCGGCACGACGGCCTTCTTTTACCGCAACCCCGATGCCAGCTTCATTTCCACCTCGATTCCGCTCACCAATACGCCCGGAGGACAGCGGTTCAGCTTCCGCCAGCTCTTTCCCGGCGGTTTCACCCCGGATTTCGGTGCCACGGTGACCGATGCGGCGCTGGCGGCCGGCCTCAAGGGCGAATTCTCCTCGGGCCTGACCTATGACCTCAGCGCTTCCTATGGTCAGAACCATGCTTCCTACCGGATCGAAAATACGGTCAATCCGTCGCTTGGCCTCGCGTCGCCGACCTCCTTCAAGCCGGGGCAGCTCGAGCAGCGCGAACTCGCTTTCAATCTCGATCTCACTTACCCCATCGCGATCGGCACCTCCGATCCGCTGACGCTTGCAGGCGGTCTCGAGTATCGGCGCGAGACATATGAGATCACGGCCGGCGACATCGCATCATGGCAGGTTGGTCCTTTCGCGTCGGTCATCGATCCCGATACCGGAAACCGCGTCGGACTGCCGGTCGGCTCGAACGGCTTCCCGGGCTTCAGTCCCATCCAGGCGGGCGAGTTCGCGCGCAGCAACTGGGCCGCCTATACGTCGCTCGAAGGCAATCTCACCGACGCGCTCCAGTTCGGCCTTGCCGGCCGCTACGAGAATTACTCGGACTTCGGCTCGAAATTCACCTGGAAGATCAACGGGCGATATGATTTCTCGGACGTCTTCGCGGTGCGCGGATCGGTCAACACCGGCTTTCGGGCGCCGACGCCGGGCCAGTCGAACGCCTCGCAGGTCCAGACCAACATCGACTCGATAACCGGGGCGCCGCTGACCGCAGGCATTATCGCGCCCAACAATCCGGTGGCGCAATTCTTCGGCGCGACGCCGCTTCGGCCCGAGAATTCGTTCAACGTCGCCGGCGGCATCGTGGTGAAGCCCTCCAATCGCATCACCTTCACGCTCGACTATTTCAACATCAAGGTCGAAGACCGGATCGCCGTATCGGGCAATTTCAATCTCACCCCGGCGCAGCGTGCGCAGCTCGCGGCGCTTGGCATTCCCGGTGGGGATTCCTTCCAGCAGGTGAGCTTCTTCACCAATTCCTTCGACAGCCGCACCCAGGGCGTCGATGCGGTGCTCACCGTGGGCTTCGACCTCGGCGACGGCAAGGCCACGCTCGGCCTCAACGGCAACTATACCAAAACCGATGTCATCAAGGCCTCGCCGGTGATCACTGCGGACCGCGAGCGGCTGCTCGAACTCGAGGGCTTCGTTCCGAAGTGGAAGGGCAATGCGTCCTTCACTTATGCGGGCGAGCGCTTCGGCTTCGTCGCGCGCGCGAACTATTATGGCAAATGGACCGACTATGGCGCCGCACCGGCTGCCGACCAGACGGGCGGCGCCGAACTGCTGGTCGATCTCGAGCTGTCCTACAAGGTTAGCGACATGCTCAAGCTCGCGGTCGGCGGCGAGAATATCTTCGACAATTACCCCGACGTCGAGGCGCGGCAATCCCAGATCAACAACGGGATCCGATATCTCCGCTTCGCGCCGACGGGGTTCAACGGGGGCTTCTGGTACGTCCGCGCGACCGCCTCCTTCTGATCGGTGGCCGTGAGGGCCGTGCGGCGTCTTGTGTCTTCAGCTGGCGTCGGAGCCGAACATCGCGTCGCGGTGGGATTCGAGCACCGCGATAAAGGCCGCAGCGACTTGGGACATCGGCCTCAACTTCGGCGTGAAGAGCATATATTCGAAATGGACCTCCGGCGCGAAATCACGGACCGTAAGGCCCCGCTCGGCATAATCCGCTGCGGTCACGGGGTTGAGAATCGAACATCCGACCCCCTGCATGACAAGCGCGCAGATGGTCATCGCATATTGGGTTTCGATGACCATCTCGCGGTGGACGCCCGCGTCCTCGAAAATGCGGTCGATGCGGTGACGCACGCCGTCCTCGAGCGCGAGCGAAATGAAGGGCTCGCCCTCGAGATCGGCCGGCCGGATGACGTCCTTGACGGCCAAGCGGTGGCCGGCAGGGAGAACGCAGGCGCCGGGGCAGCGCAGGAAGCGCTCCATCCTTATGCCGGGCAATTCGCGCGCCGGCGTCGCGAGCCCGATGTCGAACTGCTGGTTCGCCATCCATTGCCGCACCGTCGAGGAACTGCGGGTCTGGAGCTGAACGGTGACGCCGGGATGTGTCTCGCGAAAGGCCGCGATCACACGCGGCAGGAAACTGACCGCGAGCGCCGGAAGGGCGGCGATCCGGAGCGTGCCGGTCGCCATGTTGCGGATGTCTTCCGCTACCCGCTTCAGGGCCGCAATGCCCGAGAAGCTCCGCTCGACTTCGTAGAAAAAGGCGTCGGCTTCGGGCGTCACGGTGAGCGCGCTGCCGCGCGAACGCAGGAAGAGCTGAAAGCCCAGCTGATGCTCGAGCTCGGCAAGCATCTTGCTCACCGCGGGTTGCGACAGGTTGAGCGACTGCGCGGCCTGGGTGACCGATCCCGAGAGCATCACGGCCCTGAAGGCTTCGAGGTGACGCAGGTTCATCGGACATCGCTCCCTATAGCTATTTCTTATGGCGCTAGCATTGAAAGCCTCGTTTATGAATAGGTCGCACGCATCGCGCCGCTGGTTACCGGCGCTGCTCGCCGCAGGCGCCCTGTTACTCGGCGGCTGCGGCCGCGAGCCCGCCGGCACCGGTGGGCATGAAATCGCCGCGGCGAAGGGATCGACGCTTGCGCGGATTCGCGCGCGCGGAACGCTCAATTGCGCAATTCATACGGGGCAGCTCGGCATGTCCTATCTCGACAAACGCGGACGCTGGCAGGGCTTCTTCGTCGATTACTGCCGGGCGCTCGCCGCTGCGGTCCTCGGCGATGCCCGCAAGGTCCGGTTCATGCCGGTCGCCTCGAACAAGCGCTTCACGATCGTGCAGACGGGCGAGGCCGACGTCCTGTCGCGGACGACGACATGGACGCTGACGCGCGACACCGACCTCGGGGTGAATTTCGTCGGCACCATGTATTATGACGGGCAGAGCTTCCTGGTGCCCCGGCGATCGGGTGTGCGGCTTCCGACGGATCTCGATGGCGCATCGATCTGCATCACCAAGGGGACGACCTCCGAACTCAACACCGCCGAATATTTCGAGCGCAAGGGGCTGCGTTTCCAGTCCGTCGTGTTCGAGAATCCCGAGGAAGCCAAGCTCGCCTTCTTTGCCGGGCGGTGCGACGCGATGACCACCGATGCCTTCACGCTGACCGTGATCCGTCTCGCCGATACCGCGCATCCGGACGATTATGTTGTGCTGCCCGAACGACTCACCAAGGAGCCGGTAGGTCCCGTCGTGCGCAGCGACGACGAGCAATGGTATGAGATCAACAAATGGGTGCTGAACGCGCTCTTTGCTGCCGAGGAAATGGGGGTCACCCGCGCGAATGCAGCGCGCATGCGCATGGCCTCGCGTGACCCCGAAGTGCGCAAGATGCTCGGCGGCCTGCCCGGATTCGGCAAGTCGCTCGGCCTCGACGATGACTGGGCGTATCGCGCGATCGAGGCGACGGGCAATTATGGCGAAATCTTCGACCGGCACATTACGCCGCTCGGCGTCGAACGCGGACAGAATAAGCTCTATCGGGACGGCGGGCTGATCTACCCGTTGCCGATGCGATGACTCATAAACACAGGCGGCTTGCCATCGCTGCGTTACCCTGGCTGCTGATCGCGGGCGGGCTTGTGGTCGCCTACGGCCTGTTTGCGACATTGGCGGACAATCTCGCGGACCGAAACATCCGGACGGGGTTCGGTTTCCTGTTCGACCGGGCGGGTTTCGCGATTGGCGAAACGCTGATTGCTTACGCGCCGGGCGATTCCTATGCCGCGGCGCTGGCGGTGGGTCTTCTCAACACGCTCCTGATATCGGCGCTCGGCATCATCTTCTCGACCTTGCTCGGCCTCGCGGTCTGCATGGCGCGCCTGTCGTCCAACTGGCTGCTTGCGAGGCTCTCCGGCCTTTATATCGAGCTGGTTCGCAATATTCCGCTGCTGCTCCAGATGTTCGTCTGGTACGCCGCGCTGCTGTTCGGTCTGCCCGGACCCGGCCCGGGCGCCGTCGGACCGTTCGACCTCGATAATCGGGGATTGCACCTCCCCGCGCTCTCCTTGGCCGATCCGGGACGGCCGGTCTTTCTCATCGCGATCGTCGCCTGTGCGATCCTGCTGGGTGCCGTGCGGCGAGGAGCCGTTCGCACGCGCACTGCGCTGGCCTTCGCCGGCATCTCCCTGGTGCCGCTCTTGCTGTGGGGCGGGATCGATCTGCCGCGGGCGGGGCGCTTCGGAACCGTCGGCGGATTGTCGCTCTCCACGGAGTTTCTGACGCTGGTCGCCAGCCTTTCGGTCTATGCCTCGGCCTATCTGGCCGAGATATTCCGCGGCGCGATCCTCGCCGTTCCCGCAGGGCAGAGCGAGGCCGCCAAAGCGCTCGGCCTGTCGCCCGCGCAAACAATGGGACGGATCGTGATGCCGCAAGCGCTGCGCATCGCCATACCGCCGATGACGAGCTGGCATCTCAACACGATCAAGAACAGCTCCCTGGGGGTCGCGATCGGATATCCCGAATTTGTCTCGGTGGTCGATACCGTCATCAGTCAGACAGGGCAGGCGATCGAGGGCGTCGGCCTGATCGTCGCGACCTTCCTGCTGCTTTCGCTATCCTTGTCGTTCGTCACCGGCCTCTATGCCCGCCAGTTGGGCTGGAGCGTCGCCGGGCAGCCCGGCCGGAGCATCCAGTCGGCGCCCCTCGAACCCTTTCCGCTGCGCTCGGCGACCGCCTGGCCGTCGTGGATACGGCGCAATCTGTTCAGAGGAGGACGCCAGTCGATACTCACCATCGCGATCCTCGCCATGACCGCGGCTTTCGCCGGCAAGGGGCTCTCGTGGCTGCTGTTCGACGCGACCTTCGCCGGGGGCGCGGCCGATTGCCGTTTGGCCAGCGGTGCTTGCTGGCCATTCCTCCGCGAAAATGCGCGGCTGATATTGTTTGGCACCTATCCCGAAGCCGAGCAGTGGCGGTCCGCAGCAGCGGCGGCCGCGCTGCTTTCATGCCTTGCCTTCTCCTTCGTCCCGCGATTCTGGCGCAGCCGCCTCGGGCTTGTCTGGCTCGGCGCAATCGCCGTGGCGGTACTTCTGCTACGAGGAGGATTCGCGGGCCTTTCCTATGTCCCGATGGAGAAGTGGAGCGGCCTGCCGGTCACATTGCTGCTCGCGAGCCTTGCGGTGGTCGGCGCTTTTCCATTGGCTATACTCCTCGCGTTCGGCCGCAGGTCGGCGCGGCGCGGCATTCGCTGGCCGAGCGTCGCCTTCATCGAGCTGGTTCGCGGAACGCCGCTGATCGGAGTGCTCTTCCTCGCTGCGGTCCTGTTCCCGCTGTTCGTGCCCTCCTATCTCTCGATCGACAGCCTGCCGCGCGTCCAGCTCGCGCTCATATTCTTCACTGCCGCCTATATGGCCGAGGTCATCCGGGGCGGCCTGCTGGCGGTTCCCGTCGGGCAAGCCGAGGCCGCGCATGCTCTTGGCCTCACCAAATGGCAGGCGCGGCGCCATATCCTGTTGCCGCAGGCGCTGAAAGTCAGCGTGCCGGGGCTGGTCAACACTTCGATCAGCGAGGTCAAGAACACGACGCTCGTCCTCATCGTCGGCGTCTTCGATTTGTTGCAGACGACCCGCCTCTCCTACGTCGAGGCGCAATGGCGACCCTATTTCGCCGAAGCCTATCTTTTTACCGGGACAATCTTTTTCCTCCTCTGTTTCTCCCTGTCCCGGCTCAGCATGAAGATCGAACGGAAACTAAACTATGCAGGATAATCACGACAGAAAATGGCCCGGGGAGCCGGCAAGCCCGAAAGGGCGCGCCTGGCAGGATCCGACGCGTGCCGTGCACGGCGGTCCCCGTCCGTGCGATCAGCGGGGCCTCATCAATCCGCCCGTCGACCGGGCCTCCACCATTATCTACGACAGCGTCGAGGCCTATATGGACCGGCACCAGGGTCTCTACGATGAGGTCATCTATGGCCTGTACGGAACGCGAACGACCTTTGCGCTCGCCGAGGCTGTCAGCGAACTTGAAGGCGGCTGCGCGACCGTCATCACCTCGTCCGGAACCAGCGCAATCGCGCTAGCCCTCACGGCTTTCGTGGCCGGGGGCGACCATCTGCTCGTCGCGGACTGCGTCTATGGGCCGACCCGCAAGTTTCTGACCGACGTTCTCGCGCGTTTCGGGGTCGAGGTGGAATATTTCCGGCCCGATATCGGAGCGGAGATTGCCGGGCTGTGCCGCAGCAACACCCGGCTCATCTATATGGAGACCCCGGGCTCGCAGACATTCGATATGATCGACGTCCCCGCGATCACGGCGGTTGCGCGCAGCCGGGGCATATTGACCGCTCTCGACAACACCTGGGCCACGCCGCTCTTCTTCAAGCCCTTGGCCCATGGCGTCGACATCTCGCTTGCTTCGGCAACCAAATATCTCTCGGGGCACTCCGACTGTCTGCTCGGCACGATGACGGCGGCCAGCGATGCCGTCTACCGCCAGCTCAAGGACGCGGCGGCGCGCTGGGGCAACTGCGCGAGTCCCGACAATTGCTATCTGGTCCACCGGGGCATCAGGACGCTCGATGCGCGCCTTGAACGCCACCAGCGCACCGCAGCGACGCTGATCGAATGGTTCGCCCAGCAACCCGAAGTGGTTGCGGTCCGCTATCCGGCTCATCCCGCCGACCCCGGCCATGCAATCTGGAAGCGGGATTTCACCGGTGCTTCCGGATTGTTCGGTGTTCAGCTCGATGGCCTGACCCCGCCCGAAACCAGCGCCTTTTTCAACGAATTCTCGCTATTCCAGCTCGGTTCGAGCTGGGGCGGCTTCGAAAGTCTCGCGGTTCCGGCGTGGCCCGCTCCGATCCGCGATTTTCCCAATGGCGAGGCAGATGGGGCGCTGATCCGCATTCACGCCGGCCTCGAAGCGCCGCAGGATCTGATCGCCGACCTCGCCGCAGCCTTCGCGCGGGTACGAGCGCTCCGCGGCCGGGGGCAGGCGTCATGACCGACGCCTCGGGCCACGCGGCCGTCAGCTTGCGGCAGGTCGACAAATATTATGGCGCCTATCATGCCCTCCGCTCGATCGACCTCGAAATCGCCCCGCGCGAGCGGATCGTGATTTGCGGGCCTTCGGGCTCCGGCAAATCGACGCTCATTCGCTGCATGAACAGGCTCGAGGTGCCCGACTCCGGTGCCGTCCTGATCGAGGGAACCAGGATAACCGACGCGTCGCGGGAGGCCGTTGCGGCGCTCCGCGCCGTCGGCATGGTCTTTCAACAGTTCAATCTGTTCCCGCACAAGACGGTGCTGGAGAATTGCACCCTCGCGCCCGTCCTGCTCGGCGGCTTGTCTCTTCCGGAGGCGGAGGCGCGCGCCATATCCTATTTGGACAAGGTGAGGATTGGCGACCAGGCGGGCAAATATCCGGGGCAGCTCTCGGGAGGGCAGCAACAGCGGGCCGCGATAGCCCGCGCTCTGGCGATGGAGCCCCGGATTCTTCTCTTCGACGAGCCGACATCGGCGCTCGATCCCGAGATGATCAAGGAGGTACTCGATGTGATGACGTCCCTTGCCGGCGAAGGACGGACGATGGTGTGCGTGACGCACGAAATGGGATTCGCGCGCGAGGCGGCCGATCGCATGCTTTTCATGGATCAGGGCCAGATCATCGAAGACGCAAGGCCGGCAGATTTTTTCGCCGCGCCGAAAAGCGAGCGCGCACGGACCTTTCTCGAACAGATACTTTCGCATTGAGCGGCTCAAGCCGGTCGCCCCCAAGCTGTGCCGACCCACTTAATCATGTCATTTCATAAGCAAGCCGAGGGAGGGGCCAGCCGGCTCCTTGCGCGAAAAGGCTCAGGCCGGAAAAAAAATTTCAAAATCGATGAGGGGTAGAGCTTTGGGGTGCGTATCTAATAGGTATCGTGCGCCCCGAATTTCCTTCATAACTAATTGATATGATTCAATAAAATCCTATTGACCTGTATATACATTTGATGCTCTCTGAGGGGAATCAGCCAACCATCAGGGGGTTTCGCTATGATGACCAGGACAATTTTGCTCGCCAGCGCCGCAGCGGTCGCGACCTTTGCAACACCCGCGCTTGCGCAGAGCGGTGCCGCGACGCAGTCGCCCGCCGCCGAGGATGCTCCGAACGGATCGGACATCGTCGTGACCGGCTCGCGCATTCGTCGCCAGGACCTCGCGGGCGTCGGTCCCGCGACCGTCGTCTCGGCCGAGCAGATCGAAAACACCGGCCTCGTCAATATCGAGACGGTGCTGCAACGCCTCCCTGCCAACGCCGGCTTCGCGGGCAACCAGACCTCGGCTTATTGGGCGAACAACGGCTATGGCACGGCGCAGGTAAACTTGCGCGGCCTCGGCATCAAGCGCACCCTTGTGCTGCTCAACGGCCGCCGTCTCGTTGCGGGCGGGACGGGGGCGAACTCGTCGCCCGACCTCAACATGATCCCGGTCGCCGCGCTCGCGCGAACCGATGTGCTGAAGGACGGCGCATCGGCGATCTACGGCGCTGATGCGATGGCGGGCGTGGTCAATCTCGTCACCCGGACCGATTATGAAGGCCTAGGGCTGAGCGTTCGTCAGGGCATCACCGAAAAGGGCGATGGGTCGGATTTCACGGCCGACCTCCTCTGGGGAATTCGCAACGATCGCGGCGGCTTCATGGCGGCCGTCACCTATCAGAAGACAAAGGCGGTCAACATGGCGACGCGTGCGCCCTGCTCGCTCGCCGAAACGACCCCGGGCCAGCTGTCGTGCGTCAACAGCGCCTCGACGATTGGCGGCCGCGCGGTGCTGCCGAACGGGCAGCAGATCAACTTCAATCAGGTGCTGGGCGGCAACGGCAATTTCTTCGAGCCCTACAGCGCGGCGAAGCATAATTTCAATTCGAACCCGTTCCTCAACGCGGTGAGCCCGGTGGAGCGCGTCAGCACGGCCTTCTTCGCCGACTATGACATCACCGACAATATCGAGGCGTTCGGCGAGTTCCTCTATACCTTCCGCAAGTCGAACCAGATCGCGACGCCCGGAACGCTTCGCAACCTCTCGATTGCGGCGAGCAATCCTACCAATCCGACGGGGCAGAATATCGTCCTCATCCAGCGCCGCCTCGCCGAGCCCGGCCCGCGCCAGTTCTTTCAGGAGACCGATACCTGGCAGGGCACGTTCGGCCTGCGCGGCAAGCTGTCCAACAATTGGGGATGGGAAGTCGCGGGTGCGTTCGGGCGCAATACCGCGGTCGACGGCTCGACCAACATCGCCAATCTGGAGCGTGTCCGCAACACCATCGACACGACCAAGTGCAGCCTTGCGGCCGGTGCGACGATCCCCTGCGCTGACTATCTCGGCTTCGGCGACCTGACCCCGCAGGTTCTCGACTACATCCTGTTCACGTCGCGCGATCGCGGCGGCAACGAACTGGCGACGGTCACCGCCGACATCAACGGCGACCTGTTCAAGCTGCCCGCAGGACCCGTCTCCTTCGCGGCGGGCGTCGTCTATCGCAAGGAGAAGGGCTGGCGCGATCCGGATCCGCTGACCGTGCTCGGTATCGCGAATACCAACCAGCAGAGCCCGATCTCGGGAACGAGCATCGCCAAGGAAGCCTATCTCGAACTGTCGGTGCCGATCCTTGCTGACAAGCCCTTCTTCCAGTCCCTCACGCTCGACGGCGCGGTTCGCTACTCGAACTACGACCTGTTCGGCAGCGACTGGAACTACAAGGGTAGCGTCGACTGGGTCATCAACGACAGCTTCCGCCTGCGCGGAACCTATGGAACGGGTTTCCGCATTCCGAACGTCCCGGAGCTGTTCGGCGGCGTATCGGAAGGCAATCTGACGACGACCGATCCTTGCTCGCGCTATTCTACGAGCGGTAATGCAACGCTGATCGCGAATTGCCAGGCATCCGGCGTTCCCGCCAACTATGTCCAGCTTGGGACGACAATCCTGACTACGGTCGGTGGTAACGAGAATCTTCAGCCCGAAAGCTCGACCACCTGGACAGTCGGCACGGTGGTCTCGCCGAAGGGGCTGGTCCCCGGCCTGTCGCTCACCGCCGACTGGTTCGACATCAAGATCAAGGACGCGATCCGTGCGATTCCTGGGTCCACCAAGCTGTCGATCTGCTACGCGAGCCAGAATCTGTCGCATCCTTTCTGCGACGATTTCACCCGAAGCCCGCTGACTGGCGAGGTCACCTTCCTGTCCGCGCAGCCGATCAACACCGGCCGCGAGGAGATGAACGGCCTTGACCTTGGTCTGGTCTATGCGGGCGGTATCGGCAGCGTGAACATCTCGCTCGACGTCAACCTGACCTATCTGAACAAATATGTCGTCCTGCCTTTCCCTGGCGGCGCACCGATCGATTTCGACGGCTTCATCGGCGGCGGCAACGGCGGCTATTCGAAGTGGCGCGGTTATGGCGTGCTGACCGCCGAGAAGGATGGGATCAGCGCGACCTGGTCGACGCAGTGGATCGGCAAAGCGACCGACTTCAACGCGTCGCCCGGCGAAATCGGCTACAGCACGCCCAACGTGTTCTACCACAATCTCCAGGTCGCTTTCGAGATCGACGAGAAGACGCGGTTCCAGGTCGGCGTCGACAATGTCTTCGATCGCAAAGCGCCCTATATCCAGAGTTTCACCGATGCGAACACCGATACGATGACCTACGACCTGCTCGGACGGCGCTTCTACGTCGGCTTCCGCACGGCTTTCTGAGAGCAGGGGCATGGCAATCCGTTGGCCACTGTTCGTCCGGCGAACGCATAAATGGCTGGCCCTCGCGGTTGGCGTCCAGGCTCTGCTCTGGACACTGACGGGCTTTTACATGGTGGTCGTTCACATCGACACCATTCATGGCGATCATCTGGTGCGCTCCCCGGTGACCCAGCCCTTCGACCTCGACGGCCTCGCAGCGCCGTCGAAGGTCGTCGCGGCTGCGCCGGGGGTGTCCGAAATCCGTCTCCAGCGCTTTTTTGGCCAGCCGGTCTGGCGCGCCGAGACCCCTGAAGGCGCGCGCCTGTTCGACGCGCGTTCGGGTGCGCCGCTGCCTGCCCTGACCGAGTCCCAGGTCCGCGAACAGGCACGGCGCATCTTCACCGGTGACGGCAAGATCGTCTCGGTGCGACTATTGACCGAGGCACCTCAGGAAATGCAGGCGCGCAAGCCGCCCTATTGGCAGGTCGAGTTCGAAGGCTGGAGCCGTCCGACGCTCTATCTTTCGCCGACGACCGGCGAGCTCATCTCGCGCCGCCACGCACTCTGGCGCGTGTTCGACTTTGCGTGGATGCTCCACATCATGGACTATGACGAGCGGACCGACGTCAACAACCCGCTGCTGCGCGTCGCAACCTGGAGTGTCTTCGCGATGGCGCTTTCCGGTGCGTGGCTGCTGATCTGGTCCTTCAAACGCCGCAAGAGGAAGCAGGCATGAAACGCATCCGGCTGACGCCGCTCTTTTTTCGGCGCATCCACAAATGGGTGGGGCTCATCCTTGGCCTCCAGTTCCTCCTTTGGGCCTTGAGCGGCTCGGTGATGGCGTTGCTCGACAAGGACAAGGTCGGGGGACACGGCGGCGGGATGAGCCACGCGCATGCCCTGCCCGCGGGAGAGTATTTTGACGTCGCCGCCTTGCCGCGCGGTGATCCCGTAACCGGGGTGGTTTTGCGCGATCTTGGCGCTCGACCGATCTACGAGCTCCGCACCACCAAGGGCGTGCGGCTGGTCGACGCTACGAGCGGCGAGGATATTCGCGTCGATGAAGGGATGGCCCGCGAAGTCGCATCGATGATGAACGAGGCACCAATCCGCAAGGTGAGCGTGATTGCAAAGCCCAACCTCGAATCACGCGACCATGAAGGTGCGATGTGGCGCGTCGACTTTGCCGACGCCGAGAATAGCAGCGCCTATGTCTCGCTCGATACGGCGCGCTTCCTCGTGATGCGCGGCGATACCTGGCGGACCTGGGATTTCTTCTGGATGCTCCACAATATGGACTATGTGAACCGGAAGAGTTTCAACCACCCGCTGATCATCTTCGTCGCATTCGGCACGTTGTGGTTGTCCGGGACCGGATTCTATCTGCTCTTCAAAAGCTTCAGCCGCGCCGATTTCCGCTGGCTGCGCCGTCGCCGCAAGCCCATCGTTACCCGCAGCACGGCCTGAGCCGTCAGTCCCCGACCGCGAAGGCGGCTGAAAGCTCAAAGCGTGTGCCGGGATGGGAGAGCCAGGCGTGCGACACCAGTCGACCGCTACTCCAGGTCTGCCGGGTCATGCGCAGAATCGGTTCCCCCTCGTTCAGACCAAGCACGCCGCGGGTGCGCGCGTCGGGCATTTCCGCGCGGACGCGGTGCTCGACCCGCTCGAGCGGCGCAGTGCGCGTCAGATATTCGTTGGGCGTCAACTGCGTGAAATCCAGTGTGCCATAATCGGGAGCGGCGGATGCGAGCACGAACCGCTCTTCGAGCTGGATCGGGAACTCGGCCTCATGGTGGACGATGATCGAGTGGAAGATCCTCGTGCCCACCGGCACTTCCAGCAGAACGGCGGTGTCGGCGCTGGCCTTCTCCTCGACATTCTGGATGACCCTCGCCCGGTAGTCATGGCCGCGTCCCCGAATTTCCTCGGCGATATTCCGGATCTCGATCATATGACCGATCGGCTTCGGCTCGGCGATGAATGACCCGCTGCCGGCGCGGCGCACGATGATACCCGCCGATTGCAACTCGCGAAGCGCCCGGTTTGCCGTCATGCGCGAGACATCGAACTGTCCGACGAGTTCCGCCTCTGACGGCACTCGGTCGCCCGGTTTCAGACGACCGTCGCGGATGGCATCATGGATGCTCTGCTTGATCGCTGCGTAGCGCGGTGGGGCATCCGATAAAACGCCGTCGGCAGACCGCTGGGCGATGTTCGAATTCAGTCGAGGGGTAAGATCCATCACCCGTCTATACAGGTGAAACCATATAGATTCCAAGCGTTCCAGACTGTCTTGAGGTAAAACTAGGCGCCGTAATTCGAAGCCACCAAGTCGCGCTTCCGTAGGACGCCGCCCGATTCAGTCACATTTTGACGCGGATTGCCCGTGTAAGGGCGATGCCCAGGCGCATCTGAAGCCCGCCGGTCGGTGCGAGCGCCGCAGCGGTCACCGTCCGGCGTCCATCAGGACGATGTCCCAGCCATAATGGCCGGGTGCGCCGAGTCCGGCAACGGCGCGCTCGGCGCTGCCACCCAGATCCCGATACAGGGCGTCCTTGCTGTTCGACGCATCATCGTCGGAGAAATACATCTGGGTAATCAGGCGCTGGTGTCTGCCCCTCACATCGAAGTGGATGTGCGGGGTTCGGCGGCCGATCGGCGAATCATAGGCGGCGGGCTTGATCGTCGTGATCCGCCACTCGCCCCGCGCGCCCGTCCGGATCGAAGCGAAGCCCTGAAAGTCGGGATCGAGCGGGTTCGCGGCACTGTCGTTCGGATGCGCATAGCGACCGAGCGAATTGCACTGCCAGATTTCGAGCCGCGCGCCGCTGACCGGATGGCCGAAACGATCGAGCACGCGCCCCGTCACCTGAATGACATGGCCCTCCGCGCGTTTCTTGTGCCCCTTGATCCAGGTCAGGTCGGCGTCTTCCTCCGCAAGCCGCTGAACCGGATAGAAGGGACCGATCGTCTGGAACGGCGTTGGGTCAAGCTCGGCAGCTCCAGCTCTGGAAGCCGTTATCGCCGCCAGCGCGAGGACCGAGCCGCCGAAGGCCCGGCGCGAGAATTGGGTGTCAGTCATAAAAATATCGCTCCTCGGTGATCTGACCGCCGCGCACGGTGTACAGGGCGATTTCGGTGAAGGGCTGGCGTTCGCCGCTCGCGGGATCGACCAGCACCATGTCCAGAAACAGCGCGAACTGGTCGCCGGTGACGAAGGGGCCGTCGATGCCGATCTCGTCGATCCGGGCGCCACCGAAGCGGGCGCTGCGCTTGATCCGCGTCGCTTCGATCCCCGACACCGCCGTGCTGATGCCGCCGGGTAAAGCCGCGGGTTCGATGCTGGTCACGTCCGGCGACCAGTAACGGTCCCCGGCGGTTTCGAACGCACCGTCGCGCAGCAGTGCCGTAAAATCGCGGGCGATGTCGTGGATAGATGCCATCACCACCCCTTTCAAATGGCGGCGAAGCGGAGCGCGGCGGGCGGCGCGGGATTGACGCGTCGCCTGCCGTGTCTCCGCACCGGCCCACCTATTTCAGGATCAGTTCCTGATATTCGATGCTGCCGAGTTGCTCGCGCATCTTGCCGCGTTCCGCGCTGGCGGCGCCGGCGGTGCGGTCGGTCTGCGACAGCATGGCATTGACCTTCTTGTTGAAGGCTTCCTGCTGCGCGGTCGTCAGATAGTCCTTATATTCGACGATCAGGATCAAGTCGGGCTCACCGGCTCGCGCATTGTTGGTCGCAAGCACATGATAGTCCACGACAATGCCTTCGGCCTTGCCCAGTTCCTGAATCTTTTTCCAGCTGGTGGCGAGCCAGTCCATATAGTTTTCGAACTGGCCGGGCAGCACGTCGATCCGGCCTGCATTCCAAACCGTGCCCGGCCTGTAGCTCGATTCCTGCGCCATCGCGGGCGCGGCCTGCGCGGCGGCGATCAGTATCGCAGCCCCGGCGAACAATGTTTTCATCTTCGTCATCGTCTCTTCCCTCCAATCTTCCCGTCCGGGATCGGGCGGGCGTCTGCAAAAAAACTAGGCCGGCACGGCGTCGGCGGGCGCGCTGTGCCCGCGCAGCCGGTGACGCAGCACCAGGATCAGCGCCGACATCAGCAGCGCGACGACCGAAAAGACGACGAGCGCGAGCTCGAAGCTGCCCGTCGCATCCTTCGCCGCACCCCAGCCATAGGGCGCGAGGAAGGCGCCGATCTGCGACAGCGTGTTGATGGCGGCCGCCCCGACCGCGAGCTCGCGCACATGCAGCGCCTCGGCCCAGCCCGACGATGTCAGCATCGGGATCGCGAAACACACGGCCGCGAAAGCGAGATAGGCGATGCAAGTCAGCAGCGGTGACGGCGACAGCCCCATGACCAGCACCGCGGCGGCAAGGACGATCCCGCACCGGAAGGCCGCGCCCCAG
This sequence comes from Sphingopyxis sp. Geo48, assembly GCF_949769155.1. Taxonomy (NCBI): domain Bacteria; kingdom Pseudomonadati; phylum Pseudomonadota; class Alphaproteobacteria; order Sphingomonadales; family Sphingopyxidaceae; genus Sphingopyxis; species Sphingopyxis sp. Geo48. The sequence continues at coordinate 93,414 of NZ_CATKPA010000008.1, forward strand.
CGGTCGCCGTTCCGGTCAGCATGGTTGCCAAGGACAAGGATCGCCGCGGCCCCCAAAAGACCGCCGAGCGCCACCAGATAGCCGATCGACTTGGTATCGAGCGCCGTCGCCTCTAGCAGGATCAGCGGCGCATTCAGGATGACCGTCGTGATGACGGCGATCAGCAGAAAGCCGATCGCGCCCAGCAGCAGCACGCGCGGATTGCGAAAGGCGCCCAGCACATCGTGGCGGGCGGGGGCGCCGATCCGCGCCTGTTCGCGCGCCAGCTCGGTCTCGATCCACGCCTTTTCGTCGGCTGTGAGCCAGGCGGACGTCGCCGGGGCGTCGGGCAGATAGCGCAGCACCACCAGCCCGAACACCACGGTCGGCAGGCCCTGGACCAGGAACAGCCATTGCCAGCCGTGCAGCCCGCCGGTTTCGTCGAGCGCGAGCAGCCATCCCGACATGCCCCCCATCGCGACCGACGCCAACGGCGAAGCGATGAAGAAGCGACTGACCGCGCGGCTGCGATGGCAGGGCGGAAACCAGCCGGAAAAATAGAAGATGACGCCGGGGTAGAATCCGGCCTCCGCCACGCCGAGCAGGAAGCGGAGCGCATAAAATTGCATCGGTGTCGCGACGAACATCATCGCCGCCGACAGCAGTCCCCAGGTAATCATGATCCGCGCGATCCATCGGCGCGCGCCAAAGCGCACGAGCATCAGGTTCGACGGAATTTCGAACAGCGCATAGCCGAGGAAGAACAGGCCGCCGCCCAGTCCGTAGATCGTGGCGCTGAACCGCAGATCCTCGTTCATCTGCGTCGCCGCGAAGCTGACGTTCACGCGGTCCATATAGGCGAAGAGATAGGCGATCAGGATCAGCGGCAGGATGCGCCAGAACGCCTTGCCCATTGCGGACCGTCCGATTGCCGATACGTGCCTGTGGTTCGCCGCCATGACATGCTCCCCGGCGCAGACACAGGCTTCCCGTCGCCGGAGCCGGAGTAACCGGCCCGCGCCATGCGCCTTCAAAATGTCTGTTATGCCCGCTGCGGACTTTGCATTTCCGTAGCGTCAGCCGTCAATCGGCCCATCGTCAATAAAGCGTCAAGCGCGCGTCAATTCGGCAAGAGGGGTGATGTTTCCAGACGATTGCTGGGCGCAGGGAGCAGGTCGGGCCAGCCATATTTGTCCCAAGCGGCCGCCAGGCCGATGCGCTGGGCAAAGGGAATGAATTCGGGATGCTGCCAGATCCGCCGGATCGGATCGACATCGGCCCAGATCGACAGCAGGCAGAGCGTGTTCGCGGGCGAGATTGCATGGCTAACGGCCTCGAACAGCCGTTCGGGGTAGCCCATGAAGATCGCGGGCAGGACGATCGAGGCGTCGGCGGGGTCGTGCAATTGCGTCTGCATCATGTCGAGCATCGCACAATAGGTCGCGCGATCCTCGTCGCGGCCGCTGCACACGCCTTGCGCCGCGACGTGCCAATAGGCGTCCATCATCGCGGGGGGCATCGGATCGGTCCCGGCGGGCGGGAAAATGACCTTGTTCAGTAGCATGCGGGTTTGCTGATATTGCTCGACGGCCAGATCGTGCTGCCCCGACGCGGCGGTGGCCACCGCGAGCCACATCGACGGAAAGCCGAGGTCGACCATGCGCTGTCCCGCCTCGATCGCTGCGTCGATATCCCCCAGGTTGAACCGGCCGACCGATCGCAGGTTGAACTTGCGGCCATCGACCGGGTCCTGATCGATCGCCGCCTCGACATATTGCATCGCTTCGGTAGTGCGTCCGCAATAGAGCAGGAACGAACCCAGCCGCATGCAGACCGCCGGATTGTTCGGTTCGAGCCGATAGCCCTGGAACGCCAGATCGAGCGCGCCGACGACGTCGTTCTGCGTCCACTGGTGAACGCCGAGCAGCGAATAGGCGTAGCCAAGGCCGGGGGCGAGTCCGATCGCAGTGCGCGCGCAATCGGCCATGCGTTCCGATGCTGCGCGACGATCGAGGCAGGGGGTGTAGACCGCGATCAGTTGGTGCGCCTCGGCCAGCGCGACCCAGGCCTCGGCAAACTGCGGGTCGAGCGCGACGGCCTGTTCGAGCAGATCGACGGCCGTCTCCAACAGCCCGTCGCCAAACACCCGCGCGCTCAACGACCGGCCTTGCAGAAACAGGTCATAGGCCTTTTTGCTGCCGGTCATGCCGCGTGCCGGCGGCGGCGCCATCGCGATGCCCAGGACATTGCCGACCGCATTGGTGACCGCCTGCGCCACGGTCGCCTGCAACGCGAATATCCCGTCGAGCGATCCGTCGTACCGCTGGGCCCAGCTTTCGAAACCCGTCGCCCCGTCGATCAGGTGGATATGGACGCGCAGCCTTTCGCCCTGTCGCTGGACCGAACCCTCGACAAGGTGCGAGACGCGCAGGGCTTTCGCGATGTCGGGCGGGGCCAGCGGCGAATCCCGGAAATGGAAGGACGAGGTTCGCCCGGCGACCAGCAATTGCGGCACCTGTCCCAGCGCCGTGATGAGTTCCTCGACGACGCCGTCGGCGAAATAATCGGGGGCACCGCCCCCACCGACCGATTGGAAGGGCAGCACCGCGATTCTCGTCCGTCCGCCGCCCGCCGCCGCGGCCGGGACGGGGGGCGCTTCGGGACCGCGAGCGGACCATGCGTCGCGCAGCCGCGCGGACGTGTCGCGATCCCCGGCCCGCTCCAGCGTGGCCAGTCCGGCCTCGACCGCCGCATGCAGCCGCCGCTCGGCATCGCCGCTGCGCCGCGCCAGCCACTGGTTGAAGGCGGCGCCGAAATCCATCTGGTCGAGGATCGGTTTCGTCCCGATCGCGTCGATCTGCGCGATCGCCGCAGGAAAATCCCCACTCGCCAGCGCGCGCTCCAGCGCCGCAAGATCGGTCGTGACGGCACCGGGCCGCAGCGCGACGCTGCTGCGCGAGACGTTCAATATGCCCGCTCCGTGCGGCGCAAGCAGCTTGCCCAGATCGAGCAAACATTGGCGCAGGCTGGCCCTGGCGTGGGCCTCGAAGCGGCCGGGCCACAAGAGCTTGCTCAGGAAATCGCGCTCGATCACTTCGTCGCCGACAAGGCATAATATGGCAAGCAAAGCCCGGGCGCGGCGGTTGGTAATCGAAATTTCATGGTGATCGGGCGCGCGGAGTTGAAACGGGCCGAACACAGACGCGTAAGCTGCGGACTGGCCACGACATGGAGTCCCCACCTGTTCCATTGCCCTGTTTGCGCCTCCCCACCGCCGCGCAATATTAGCGCAGGCCCGACCGGCCCGGCAATCGCAATTTCCCGCACAGCGGCTGCAGGGGATGATCGCGCCTCGCCCTGAAATCGTGACCGGCGCAAGCGCGCCGGTGGCATGAGCGGTAAGTTCCGGCCTCGGAGGCTAAACGCGGTCCTATTCAACGATCGCTATTACGCGGTCGCCGTCACCCGGTTTCGCCCGTCCCGCTTTGAGCGATAAAGTCGCCGATCCGCTTCTTCAAATACGCTGTCAATTTCTGCCAACGCATGCAGTTCTGCAATCCCGCCACTAATGGTGATATCGAACTCAAGCGATGCCGAAAGGATAGCGATCTCGCTTTGAAGCCCTCCGAAAAAACGTTGCGCTGCTGTGATGTCGCCAGCCAATAGGATCAGGAATTCGTCACCGCCCAATCGCGCCACAAGATGATCGCTACCGGAAAGACGCACAATAGCCGCGGCCAGTTCGACCAACGCGCGATCGCCAGCCTTGTGACCGAACCGGTCATTTATGCCCTTGAAATTATCTATATCGATCAAGGCAATACAGGCTGCCTCTCCCTTGATCGGAACGCGCTCAATGGCTGCATCGAAGCCGGCGCGATTAGGAATTTTGGTGAGGGGATCCGTCATTGCGAGGCGCGCGATCTCCCGCTCGCGCGCTCGCTGCGCCGTCACGTCACGGACAGTCGCAACTGTTCCGACCACTTTTTCGTCCGACATAACCGCCTTGACCGTCGCCTCGAGCGTGCGACCCTCGAGATTGGTGGGAGCGAAATCGGCGATCTGGGTTTCGGCGGGATCGGCAAGGGCGGCGCGGCATAGTTTAGCCAGGACCGGACCGATCTTCAGCGCAAGCTCGTCGATCAAGGCACCGCGGCAGGACCCAGCACTTAATCCCAGCAGCTCGTCGGTCGCTCCATCGGCCCAACGGCAACTGCCGCCATCATCGAAACTGAGGATCGCGTCGGGGGAATGGTCTAGAATCATCCGCAGCATTTCTTCCCGACGCGCTGCCTCGGCCAACGCCTCCGCGCGCGAGGCAACGAGAGCGGTCACAGGCAGTGCTGTCCCGAGCAAAATGGCGAGATAGGACTGGAAGAAGATCGCTTCGAAAACCGGGCCGCCCTGCACCAAGGCAACCGGTCCGAGATGGTAGACTGCGGCAAGCGCGCCGGAAATCCCAACGATAACCACCCCCGCTTGCGTGGCGTGGTGACACGCCTCGAAGAGGAGACCCGGATCGGCAAAGGCGGGACCCTGGCGGCGCA
>NZ_CATKPA010000009.1:0-66533 GCF_949769155.1 Sphingopyxis sp. Geo48
GATGGAACAGTAACTGGCCGCCTGAGCGGGCGAACGGCAGATAGCCCAGCTCATCGAGCACGATCAGATCGAGGCGGGATAGCTGGGCGGTGAGTGTGCCGCCCTTGCCGATCCTGGCCTCCTCTTCGAGGCGGGTCACCAGATCGACGGTGTTGAAGTAGCGGCCTCGCGCACCCGAGCGAACGACATTGGCGGCGATGGCGATGGCCAGGTGGGTCTTCCCGGTGCCCGTGCCGCCGACCAGGACGATGTTGCGCCGAGCGGGCAGGAACGCGCCGCTGTGAAGCGAACGCACCAGTCCTTCATTGATCGGCGTGCCCTCGAACCGGAACGCGTCGATGTCCTTCACGACCGGCAGCCGGGCGGCCGCCATCCGGTATCGGATCGACGCGGCATGGCGATGTGTTGCTTCCGCCCGCAGGAGGTCGGTCAGTATCTCCATCGTGGTGCGCTGGCGCTGAAGGCCGGTGGTGACCGCATCATCGAACGCGCCCGCCATGCCCTTGAGCCCAAGCCCGCGCATCGCCTCGATCATGTCATGCCGCTGCATCGAAGGTCCTCAGCTGGTCGTAACGGGCGCAGTCGGCGATCGGCGGATGGCGCAGCGCGCTATCCTCGGAGGTGATGATCGTAAGTGGGCGCGGCGGCTCGCGGTGCCGCGCCAGGATGTTGAGGATCAGATCGTCGCTCGCCGTGCCGGTCGCCAACGCTTCGCGCACGGCCGCTTCGACCGGCTCGAGGCCATCGGTCAGCACGGCCGACAGCACACGGACGAACCGGCGGTCGGCATCGTCGCCATTACCAAGCTTGCGGCGCAGGCGCGCCAGCGCAGGTGGCAGGTCCCAGTCCTGGAAAGGGGCGCCGTTCCGCAGCGCGCCGGGCTTGCGGGCCAGCACCGGCAGATAATGCCAGGGGTCGTAAATCGTGCGGTTACGCCCGAAGGTGCGAGGATGCTCAGCGACAACCTCCTCGCCGCAGCGCACGATGATGCGGTCGGCATAGGCACGGACCTGCACCGTGCGCCGCGCCATCGTCGAGAGAACCGAGTAGCGGTTGCGGTCGAAGCTGATCAGGCAGGTGCCCGTCACCGCATGCTCGCTCTCGTTGAAGCCGTCGAACGGCCCCAACATCGGTTGCAGTGCCGATCGTTCGATCTCCAGCGCCTGCGCTACGGTTAGCTCGCCCTGTTCAGGATGCGCCTGCCGTTCCGCCCAGCGCCGACACTCGGCCTCCAGCCAGCCATTGAGCTCCTCGAGGCTGGCGAACCGCAACCGGGGCTGGAAGAAGCGACCCCGGATCGTCTGCACCTGGTTCTCGACCTGCCCCTTCTCCCATCCCGCCGCAGGTGAGCAGGCGGTCGGCTCGATCATATAATGGGCGGTCATGATCAGGAACCGCCGGTTGAAGACCCGTTCCTTGCCGGTGAACACGCTCGTCACCGCCGTCTTCATATTATCGTAGATGCCGCGGCCTGGCACCCCGCCGAAGAAAGCAAAGCCGCGCGCATGCGCGTCGAACAGCATCTCCTGGCTCTCGCGCGGATACGCCCGGACATAGACTGCCCGCGATGCACACAGTCGCATATGCGCGACCTTCACCCGCATCGGCTTGCCCGCGATCTCCACATCCTCATGGCTCCAGTCGAACTGGTAGGCCTCGCCGGGCTTGAACATCAGCGGGATGAAGGCGGTGACACCATCGCCGGCATCCTTGCGCCGATCGGCCTTCCAGCGCGCCTCGTAGCGCCGCACGGCATCGTAGGAACCCTCAAAACCCTCGCGCTCCAACAGATCATGGATCCGCGTCATCCGCAGCCGCTCGCGCTTGCCGCGCACCTCATTCTCTTCCAGCAGTGTGTTCAGGCGATCCTGAAACGGCCCGATCCGCGGCAGCGGCTGAACCTTGCGCTGATAATCGAATGCGCCTTCCGGCGCCCGGATCGCCTTGCGGATCACCTTCCGCGATACATGCAAATCCCGCGCGATCGCCTTGATCGCCTTACCACCGGCATACTCGCGCCGAATCCGAACCACTGTCTCCAAAACCAACATCCCGATCTCGCCGCCTGATTATCCAGCCGGCTGCTTAAACCATCGAAATGAGGGGTCCCTTTTAGACGCCGATCACCCCGCTAACGGGGTCCTTTTTGCACGCCGATCCACAATCACGGGGTCGGCGCGCTCCTCCCAGGCTGTGCTGGGGCCCCCGAAAAGAGCCTCCGAGCCAGAGAGATTACCCGGCGCCCGTTACGCACACGAGTTAGGCCTGCTATCGAAACCCGATGCCCGACACGTCCAACTGGAACGGCCGACTTAGCCTCGGCGACTATCATGCTCTCTGGTCGGGTTCGGTTGGCGATGCCGCCGCGCACCGCCATTTTGCAGCGCAAGCAGTGTTTTGTTCCGAGCCGCTCACGGTGGTCGACGCCGTTGGTGCGCGCCTTTCGGGGCGCTGCTTGCTCATCGAACCCGATGCCGCACACCGGCTGCTTCCCGCGCCCGCAGCCGAACTATGGTTCGTCGAGCCGACAGTGGGCTTCGGTCCGCCGGTAGAACTGAAAAACCGGCTGATTTGCTCCGATCCGATTCATGTCGCGATGCCGGGACAGCAGTCATTCTGGAAAAACTGGCTCACGCGAGGCGCCCGCCCCCCGCTCGATCCGCGCATCACCCGCGCCGCCGCCTCGATTGACCGCCTGATCCCCACGGGCTCTGTCCGGCTCGCGGATGTGGCGGAGGAGAGCCGCCTTTCGCTCGGCCGATTCCGGCATCTCTTTGCCGCCGAGATCGGCATGCCTTTCCAGCGATTTGTGCTCTGGCGACGCTTGATCATCGCCTTCGACGTTTTGGGAAGGCGCCGCAGCGCGACCGAGGCCGCACATATGGCGGGGTTCAGCGACAGCGCGCATTTCGCCCGCACGATCAAGGTCATGTTCGGTATTCGGGCAAGCGACCTTTTCATCGAACCATAGCCTCTCCGTTCAAGCCGGTGCGTGACGGCACCTAGTAGAGGGGCGTCATGTCAGACGCACACAGAGACTTCGTCCCGGCACTCGGCAAGAGCGGATCGCTCGACCGCTATGATGCCGCCATAGCCCTCATGACCAGAGAGAAAAGATGGCGAAGCGACTTGCTGTGCTTCGCCGAACCGCAGCCGGGCGAGCGGATCGTCGATATCGGGTGCGGCACGGGGACGTTTGCAATCGCCCTTAAGCAGGCGGCGCCGGAGAGCATGGTCCTCGGGGTCGATCCCGATCCCGCCGTACTGGAAATCGCACGCGCCAAGGCTAAGGTTGCCGAAGCCGAGATCCAATGGTTCGAGGCCATGGGGGACGAGCTGGACGGCATCGACGCACTCCGGCAATGCGACAAGATCGTATCGAGCCTCGTTCTCCACCAGTGCCCAATGGACGTGAAGAAGGCGATTGCCGCGCAGATGTTCAGGCTCCTGAGGCCCGGCGGGACTCTCTTCATAGCCGATTATGGCGAGCAGCGCTCGCTGCTGATGCGCATGCTTTTTCGACAGATCCAGCTGCTCGACGGGTTCGAATATACCGAACCCAACGCGAAGGGCTGCGTCCCGGAAATCCTTACAGCCGCGGGTTTCGAGGCTGTCGAGGAAGTGAAGGTCATCCCGACACCGACCGGCTCGATCTCAATCTACCGGGCGAGGCGGTAGCCTCTCGCCCAGCGCGCGGATTCCGCTAACCGCGCCAGTGACGCCCACGGTGGTGGTGGTGCATCCGGCGCTTCTGGTAGCGCCGCTCGTAGCGGTCCCGGCGTTCATAGCGGCGGTCGTTTCCGCGATAATAGGGGTCGTAACCGCGATAGCCCCGGTCATTGCCATAATAGGGCCGGTCGTGCCGGTTGGAACGATAGTCGCGATCATGGCCCCGCGGCGCATCATGGCCGCGGCTATATCCGCCGCGATCGCCATGGTGCTGGGCAAGCGCCGTTCCGGGGAGCGCGAAGGCGAGCATCGCGGCCGCGATCGTCATCAGTTTTCGCATGTCAGTCTCTCCTTTGCGTGGCGTTCAAACTCCCCCTTCGTCGTTGAATGCGCTGTGAATATTAGCTCTTTCTTCCCCGATTCGACGGTGACCCGGCATCTCCATGCGACGGGCCGATGGCGAGTGAGGCAGCATCGCGACGGATGCTAGGCACCCGTCCCGCGTGGACGAAGCGGGACGGGTGCGGGTCTTATTTGCCCTTTGCCGCTACCGCGGCCTGGACTCGGGCCTCGACCTGTTCGGGGCTGGGTTGGACGAGCATCTCGCCATTGACGAAGAAGGTCGGGGTGCCCTTGACGCCGACCGCGCGCGCGTCGGCAATGTCCTGCTCCATCCACGCCATCGCATCGGCGGTTGGCATCGCGCGCGCCTTCGCGACATTGAGGCCGGCCTTCTCGGCCGCGGCCCAGGCGCCGTCCATCTTGCCGTCGTGCCAGTCGGGCTGCGCCTCAAGCAGCGCCGCCGTCACCGGCTCGAGCTTGCCCTGGACACGCGCGGCTTCGAGGATCACGATCGCCTCGGCCGAACCGGGGTGCAGCGGCAGGTAGCGCATCACGAGACGCACATCCTTGGGATATTTGGCGACGATACCCTTGACTGTCGGATAGAAGGCACGGCAGGCCTCGCACGACGGGTCGAAGAATTCGACGATCGTGACCGGGGCATTTTTCGGCCCAATGATCGGCGAGTGCGGGCGAATGAGGCTGTCGACGGGTCCCGCCACGACCTTCTTGGTGGGTTCGCCCTCGGCGCTCCCGCTGTAGAGCATCGCGCCACCGGTAAAGGCGAGCGCCGACAGGGCAAGCGTGGCCATCACTCCGATTCGACGGTTCATGATTTCAGTCTCCTTTGGAAGTTGAGCAAGAGGGTCAGGATGAGCGCGAAGGCGGCCAGCGACAGGAGGGGCAGCGGCACGCCTCCGACTGCCATGCTCTCTCCCGAGCATGACGGGCCGCCGGTGCAGGGGACGATCGGAGCCGGAATGACGCCGACATAGAGCAAGCTGTGATAGAATGCGACGAGAGCACCGCCGGCCGCCAGCGCCAGTCCATAAGGAACAACGGCGCGGTCCGACTTGAACGCTGCGATGCCGAGAATGATCGAGAGCGGGAACATGAAGGCGCGCTGGAACCAACAGAGATCACACGGCACTTGGCCCATGACCTCGCCGACGAAGAGGACGGCTAGGCTCGACAGGAAGGCAATTGCCCAAGCTACGCCGAGCGGACGCCATTTGTGCGGTGCCAGCAGCGGAAAGCTCGTCATCGCCGACCACCTTTGAACTTGGACTTGGGCCGTCGCGGCGGCGATTGCGGCTTGCTGTATTTGGACTTCAGGTAGCTGAGCAGGATGCCGTCGATCGAGGCGAGCATTCTTTGAAAGCTGGTGCGGAGGCCGGGAAGCGGGAGCCAGGCAAAAGGCCCGCGGCAGCGATAGCGGTGAACGAACTTCGTCCCGCTTGCCGTCGGCGTCAGGATATAGCTTTCCTCAAACTGGAGGATGAAGCTCGGCTTTACGTCGAGTATCAGCTCTTCCCCGGGGCGCGCGGAGAGCACCGCCGCGGAAACTTCAAGAAACTTGGGCTTTTGCGGATCCATGCGCATCGAATAGCGGATCGCGACCGGGTCCTCGGCAAGCCGCTCGATCCGGACATAAGGGTTCCAGATCCGGTGATTGTCGAAATCGCCGAGGACCGCCCATATTTGTTCCGCACTATAGGGGAGGTCATGCTCCCGCTCGAACTCCATCAGCTTCACTCCTCTATCGATCGGCCGCCGGGCTTTGCCCCGCGCCGATGTCGGTGACGCCCGCAGGCGATGGGTCGGCATGCGCGCCGCCCGTGGTGAACCAGCGGCGCAGGCGCGGTGCCATCCTGCGTTCGAAGCCCGCCGCAAGGCTGAAGGACGCCGGCACGATCAGCAGCGTCAGCATCGTCGAAAGGATAAGCCCGCCGATCACCGTGACCGCCATCGGCGCGCGCCATGCGCCGTCGCCGGTCAGTGATAGCGCGGTCGGGATCATGCCCGCGACCATCGCGACCGTGGTCATCAGGATCGGCTGCGCGCGCTTGTGTCCGGCGTCGACGATCGCCTCGTCGCGCGGCACCCCGGACGCCATTTCCTCGATCGCGAAATCGACCAGCAAGATGCTGTTCTTGCCGACGATACCGAGCAGCATCAGCACGCCGATGAACACGGGAAGCGAGAGCGGATAGCCCGTCAGCAGCAACGCGATCGCCCCGCCGAGGGGGGCGAGCAGAAGCGAGCCCATGTTGACGAAGGGTGGGATGATCTTGCGATAGAGCAGGATCAGGACCGCCAGCACGAGGAATATCCCCGAAACGACCGCGATCGCGAAGTTGCGCAGCATCTCGGCCTGCCATTTGGCACTCCCGAGCACCAGCCGGGCGACCCCGGCGGGTAACGTCTTCAGCGCCGGCAACGCCTCGACTTTCTCCATCGCCTGACCGGTCACGAGACCCGGAGCAAGGTCGGCCCCTATGGTGAGCTGGCGCACCTGGTTGGTCCGATTGATCTGGGTGGGGCCGGCGCCGAAGCCAATCTCTGCGACGACAGAAAGCGGCACCGTTCCCCCGTTCCGGGTCGGAACCGGCATGTTGCGCAGTGTATCGAGCCGCTCGCGCGCGGTTTCCGCTAGCGCGACGCGCACCGGTATCTGCCGGTCGGACAGCGAGAATTTGGCGCTGTTCTGGTCGATCTCGCCAAGCGTCGCGACGCGGATCGACTGGCTGAGCGCCTGGGTGGTGACGCCGAGCTGCGCCGCGAGCGCGAAGCGCGGGCGAATGACGATCTCGGGCCTTTGGAGATTGCCTTCGACACGCGGCGAGCGAATCTCCTTCACACGGGCCATTTCGGCAAGCAGCCGGTTGCCGATATCTTCGAGCTTCTTCGGGTCGTCGCTGCCTAGCGTGATCGAGATGTCACGGCTGCTCCCGCCGCCACCGCCATGCTGCGATTGGAAGTTGATGCGGGCATCGGGAACCTGCGCCAGCCGCGGCGCGCGGTCCTTTTCGAACTCGGTGGAGGTGAGCTCACGGTCCTTGCGCAGTTTCAGATAGACCGTCGCCGTGCCGACATCGATCCGCGACAAGGCGGATTCGACGAGCGGATCGCGCTTCATGAGATCGGTCACTTCGTCGGCCACCGCCTCGGTCTGTTCGAGCGTCGCACCCGGTGCGAGCTGGATGGCGACGCGGCTCGTATCGGAATCGATCGACGGCTGGAAGGTCATGGGAAGCAGCGAGAAGCTGAAGATGGTCGCGAACAGCGCCAGCACGCCGATGCCGACCACCCAGATGCGATGGTCCTTTAAATAGCCGAGCCATTTCCAGCGCCCGCCGCGCGCACGCGCGGCAGCGGCCCCGCTGGTATCGAGGCTCCAGCGCAAGATGCGCATATAGGTGTCGATCAGCGGGCCCTCGCCATGCTTTTGCGGGCCCTGCGCAGAGAGAAAATAGGCAGCGAGCATGGGCGTGATCATGCGCGCGACCGCGAGGCTCATCAGCACCGCGGCCACGACCGTCAGCCCGAAATTCTTGAAATATTGCCCGGCGACGCCCGGCATCAGCCCGACCGGCAGAAACACCGCGACGATCGTCATCGTCGTGGCGAGCACCGCGAGGCCGATCTCGTCGGCGGCGTCGATCGAGGCCTGATAGGCCGATTTGCCCATCCGCATGTGGCGCACGATATTCTCGATCTCGACGATCGCATCGTCGACCAACACGCCGGCAACGAGGCTAAGCGCGAGCAAGGTCATCATGTTGAGCGAGAAGCCCATGAGGTCCATGAACAGGAAGGTCGGTACCGCCGACAGCGGGATGGCAAGCGCCGAGATCAGCGTCGCCCGCCAGTCGCGCAAGAAAAGGAAGACGACGACGACCGCGAGGATCGCGCCTTCGACCATCGCATTGATCGCCGAATGATATTGGCCCTTGGTATATTCGATATCGCTGAACAGCTCGGTGAATTTGACCTTGGGATTCTCCTTCTCGAGCTTGCGCAGCTCCTCGACCGCCGCGTCGTAAACGGTGACATCCGAGGCGCCCTTGGCGCGCTCGAACCCAAAGGTCAGCACCTGCCGCCCGTCCTGCTTCGAGACCGAGCGCTGCTCGGCGTAGAGATCCTTGACCTCGGCGATATCGGCGAGGCGCACGGTCCGGTTCGTTCCGACCGAGATCAGCGTCTCGCCGAGGGCGTTGGCGCTGCTGGCGTTGCCGAGGATGCGGACCGCCTGCTCGGAGCCTGCGACCTCCATCCGGCCGCCGGCCGCATTGACGTTGAGCTGGACGAGCTGGGTGTTCACCGCGGCGGCGGTGAGACCATAGGCACGCATGCGCTCGGGGTTGAGGATGACCCGGATTTCGCGGCTGACGCCGCCCCGTCGGTAGGCGTCGCCCATACCGGGGACCGCGATCAGCCGCTTCGCGACGACATTATCGACATACCAGCTCAATTCCTCGAGCGTCATGTCGGTGGCCGAGGCCGACCAATAGGCAAGCGTGTTGCCCGAGGTCGACAGGCGGATGACCTGCGGTTCGAGGATGCCGTTCGGCAGGTTGCTGCGGATCTGGGTGATCTTGTCGCGGATATCGGTCACCGCCCGGTCGATCGGTGTGCCGATCGCGAACTGGACGAAGGTCTGAGACTGGCCTTCGGTAACCGTCGAATTGAGCTCGTCGATCCCCTCGATCGTCCGCACCGCCGCCTCGACGCGCTGCGTGACCTGCGTTTCGAGTTCGGTCGGCGCGGCGCCCGGCTGGGCGATGATGACGATGGCGCCCGGAAAATCGATGTCGGGATCGCTCTGGACCCCCATCATGAGGAAGGAGACGATGCCCGCCACCGTCAGACCGAAGAACATGACGAGCGGCGGGATCGGGTTCCGGATGGACCAGGCCGAGATATTCTTGAAGTTCATCCTCTCTCCCCCTTCCGGTTCGATCGCGCCGCGACTGCGCGCCCTCAGCCCATGCTGCGATCGCGATAGGCGAGCAGGCGAAGCGCGTTGGCGACGACGACGAGGGTCGAGCCTTCGTGCGCCGCGACCGCCGCACCAATTCCGAGCCCGAAGATCGTCGCCGGCACGAGGACCACGACGACGCCGAGGCTGACCACCAGATTCTGGCGGATGATGCGGCGCGTCTGGCGGCTGAGCCCGATCGCGAACGGCAGATGAGCGAGGTCATCGGCCATCAGCGCGACGTCGGCGGTTTCGAGGGCGACATCGGACCCTGCGGCGCCCATCGCGATCCCGACGGTGGCGCTCGCCATCGCCGGTGCGTCATTGACGCCGTCGCCGACCATGGCGACCGGCTGCTGCGCCTTGAGGTCGCGAATGGCATCGACTTTCTGGTCGGGCATAAGGTCGCCCCAGGCCTCGTCGATCCCGACTTCTGCGGCAATCGATTCCGCGACCTTCTGGTGGTCGCCCGAAATCATGATCATCCGGCCGATGCCGAGTTCGCGGAGTTTGGCGATCGCGGTGCGCGCCGCTTCGCGCGGCGTGTCCATCAGGCCGATCGCGCCAAGATCGCGGTCGCCCATGCGGACCACCATCGTCGTGCGGCCCTGTTCGCGGAGGCCTGCGATCGCCGCCGCCACTTCGCCCCCGATCGGTGCGATGCCGTCGGCACCGAACATTTCGGCCCTGCCGATCAGAACGGTCTCGCCCTCGACCTTCGCCGTGACGCCGCGCCCCGTCAGGCTGTTGAGGTCGTCCGCGATCGGTACGCGCGCCGATGTCAGCATGGCCTCGCCATCGCGCGCGATCGCAGCGGCAAGGGGATGGTCGCTCAGCCGTTCGACGGCCACCGCGATGCGCAGCAGTTCCTCCTTCGGCACGCCGCTTGCCGGCAGAACATCGGTGATGCGCGGCTTGCCCTCGGTGAGCGTGCCCGTCTTGTCGAAAGCGAGCGCAGTCAGCGAGCCGAGATTTTCGAGCGGGCCGCCGCCTTTGACCAGCACGCCGCCGCGCGCCGCACGCGCAACGCCGGACAGGACGGCGCTCGGCGTCGCAATGGCGAGCGCGCACGGGCTTGCCGCGACGAGGACCGCCATCGCCCGATAGAAGCTGTCGCGGAAAGGCTCGTCGACGACGACCCAGGCGAAGAGCAGGACGAACACCAGCGCGAGCACGCTCGGCACGAAAATCCGCTCGAACTTGTCGGTGAAGCGCTGGGTTGGCGATTTCTGCGTCTCCGCCTCGCTCACCATCTTCACGACCTTGGCGAGCGTGGTATCGGCAGCGAGGCGCGTCACAGCGATCTCGATCGCGCCATGACCGTTGATCGTGCCTGCGAAGACGCGATATTTCGCCTCGAGCACATCGGGCTTCGCGGCGGCAGCGGCGCGATCGGGTACCGGCTCCTTGTCGACCGGAACGCTCTCGCCCGTCACCGGAGCCTGATTGACCGCCGAGCGTCCGACGATGACGAAGCCGTCGGCGGGCAGCCGCTCGTTGGGCTTGACCACCACGGTGTCGCCGATCTGCAGAAGCTCGACCGACACTTCGCGGGTGCTGCCGTCGGCCCCCTTCACGATCGCGGTCTGCGGCGCCAGCTCGGCGAGCGCCTCGATCGCGCGCTTGGCCCGGCCCATAGCATAATGTTCGAGCGCATGACCGAGGCTGAAGAGGAAAAGGAGCAGCGCGCCTTCGGCCCACGCACCGAGCGCTGCGGCGCCCGCAGCGGCGACGAGCATCAGCGTGTCGATCTCGAAGCGCTTGAGCTTCAGATTCTCGATCGCCTCGCGGACCGTAAACCAGCCGCCGAAACCATAAGCGGCAATGTAGAATGCGAGCGGTACCCACTCCGGCGCCGCAGCCAGCTTCTCGATGGCAAAGCCGATGCCGAGCACGAGACCGCACAGCAACGCGAAGATCAGCTCGGTCCGCTCGCCGAAAATGCCGCCATGATCATGGCCATGGTCGTGGCTGTCCTCGCCCGTGTGGCCATGTTTGTGATCAGGCCCATGCGCATGATCCGGTCCATGGTCATGGCCATCATCGCCATGTTGGTGCGGGGGTTGTGCCGGGGTAGCCGCGGCGACGGCAGTCGATTTCTGTGTGACGCCCATATCCGACAGTGTCTTTCTGATCGTTTCGATGGAGGTCTCCGAGCGCTGGAACTCGGCGCGCAGCGTGCCGGCGGCCCCGACTTCGGCCTCGATCACGCCCGGCATTTCGCGAAGCTTAAGTCCGATCGTCCGCGCGCGCCGGGCGTGGCCGACGCCTTCGAGGTCGTCCCAGAAGAGATGCTGATATTGGTCAGTGAGCTCGGCACCGGCGCTGCGCGCGAGCTGCCGCACGCGTTCGAGCGGGAGAATATCCGGACGGTAATGGATGCAGAGCTGCGGCGGCGAACCATCGCTTGAGCGGACCACATGGACCTTGTCGACGCCTTCGCGTCCTTCGAGTTCGCCCATCAGGCGCGCGACACAGCGGTCGGCGGTATCGGCGACTTCGGGGAGGAGAAGCGGAATATCGAGCCGCAACTGGTCACTCATGATGCCATCCTTTTCTCTTGGCCATCGGCACTGTGATCCGGACATACACTAAACGCCGGGCAGGATGAGGTGCGGGAGCCTCTGCGGGATGCGACCCGGCTCCCGCACCTCCCCGACCGCCGGAGATCCCTGCCCGTGGTGAGGGGGGCGAATGAGAGGGGCCTCCGACGGCCAGGTTTCGAATTTACAATCATGCGCGACGTCCGCTCGGCCGCGCGTAGCGGGACTGAACGGTCGTGCGGCGGAAATGCTTTTCGAGCGCAGCGTTTGAGCGGCGCAGGAACACCGCGCACGCGCGGCGCAGGAATGGATAGCCGAGCCACGAGAAGAAGCCGCGGCAATCGAGCCGATGCGTCACCTCGACGCCTTGGCCTAACTTCTCGAGCCGATAGCTCTCCTCGATCACGAGCAGGCCGCGCATGCCCGTTCGCCACGAAAAGCCCTTGAGCCAGTCGAGACCGGTGATCCGCCCTTCGGCGGCCAGCTCCGGCCCGCGCGGCCCACGCGGGGAATAGACATAGTCGATGCGCTCCTCATCTCCCGGATGCTCCGATAAGCGCAATGTCGGATGCCAGTCGGCATAGCGCTCGATGTCGATGAGCAACCGCCAGACGCGGCCGATCGGGACCGGCAGGCGGAGCGAGGTCCCTACCGAGAACATCGGCAGCTCCCTCGCTCCGGCAAGCTGGTCCGCGACGCAGGCCGGGGACCTGCGCCGCGGTGGAAACCGGCAATTTGCCGGTCAGCTCTGGACATCGGGAGGCTCCACGGCGGATTTCCCGCCGAGGATGTCGACCGCTTCGAGCGTTATGAGCCCTATGTCCGGTATTTCGGACAGCTGCGCCGCAAAGTCGCGGAGCCGCTGCTCCTCGTCGATGATCTCGATCACGACCGCCCGGTCATTCTCCAGCGCATGCTTGCGGTGGAGATGTGCCGAGCGGCCGAAACCGAGGACCGCTTCGAGGACGGTGACCCCCGCCAGCTTTTGCTGGCGGGCGAGTTCGGAAATGAACTCGAAGACGCGCTGGTCGCCGAAGAAGGCAGACTCGTCGGTATAAACGCGCAATAGCTTGGATGCTTTTTGCATGGTCCTCTCCTATTCCGTGACCGGCGCTTCGGCCGGCTCGGTTTTGCGTTTCAGGAAACCGGGCTGCCAATTCGCGCCAAGAACGACCTTCGCGATGGCCGGGAGCACGAGAAGCGTCAGGATGGTCGCTGCGATGAGGCCGCCGATGACGGTCGTCGCGAGCGGCTTCTGCACCTCGGCGCCTGTCCCCGTCGCGATCGCCATCGGCACGAAGCCGATCGCGGGCACGAAGCCGGTCATAATCACCGCGCGCATCTTCTCGATCATGCCCTCGCGGATCGCCTCGGTGAGCGGCACGTCATTCTCGAGCCGCTCGCGGATCGCCGTCATGACGACGAGACCGTTGAGCACCGCGACGCCGGCGAGACAGATGAAGCCCACCGCTGCGGACACGGAGAAGTTGATGCCCGTAAGCGCGAGGGTGAACACCCCGCCTGCGAGCCCCAGCGGGACCGCAAGGAACACGGCAGTTGCTCGGCCGAAAGTGCCAAGCGCCATGTACAGCAGGATGAAGATACCCGCGAAGCAGAGCGGCACCACGATGGAAAGCCGCTTCGAGGCGGCCTGCAGGCTTTCGAACTGCCCGCCCCATTCGAGATAATAGCCCGCCGGAAGCTTCACATTGGCAATCTTCGCTTGCGCCTCGGCCACGAAGGAGCCCGCATCGCGGCCTTCGAGGTTCACCTGTACGACGACGCGCCGCTTGCCATTCTCGCGGCTGATCTGGTTGAGCCCTTCGGTCAGCCGGATCTGCGCCACTTGCGCAAGCGGTATCTGTCCGCGGTTCCCGCCTTCCGAGGGAAGGAGCACGGGAAGCGCGCGAATGTCGTCGAGATTGACGCGGGTCGCGTCGGGAACGCGCACGGTGATGTCGAACCGGCGATCGCCTTCGTAAAGGAGACCCGATTCACGCCCGCCAAGCGCCGCCGACACGGTGTCGGCGACTTCCTGCACCGACAGGCCGTAACGCGCGATCGCATTGCGATCGAGCTTCACGTCCAGCGTCGGAGCGCCGCCGACCTGGTCGGCCTTGACGCTGCCCGCACCCGGAATGCCCTGGAGCACCTTCACCATCTCGTTCGCGGCGAGCGACATCTTGTCGAGGTCGTCCCCGTAGAGCTTGATGGCGACGTCGCCGCGGACACCCGCGATCAGTTCGTTGAAACGAAGCTGGATCGGCTGGCTGACCTCGTAAAGCTGGCCGAGCTGGCCGCCAGCGGCCTTCTCGATCCGCTCGACGACATCGGCCTTGCTATCGACGCCCGCCGGCCACTGGTCCTGCGGCTTCAGGATCACGAAGCCATCCGAGATGTTCGGCGGCATCGGATCGGTCGCCACCTCGGCGGTACCCGTCTTCGAGAACATCAGTTCGACTTCGGGCAGGCTCGAGATCGCCGTCTCGACATTACGTTGCATGGCCAGCGACTGTTCGAGGCTCACCGAAGGCACGCGCGTCGAGGCGAGTGCCATATTCTTCTCGTCGAGCTGCGGAATGAATTCCGAACCCAGAAGCCCAAACGCGGGGATCGCGAGAAGGAAGAAGACGAAGCCGCCCGCGATGAAGGTCCAGGGTTTCGCGATCGCCTTGTCGAGCAAGGGCAGATAGCGTTCCTTGGACTTGCGGATGGCCCAGACTTCCTTCTCGGCCACTTTGCCGCGGATCATCAGCGCGACGAGCGCCGGGACCAGCGTGATGGCAAGGATGAAGGCGGCGACGAGCGCGAGCATGATGGTGATGGCCATCGGCGAGAAGGTCTTGCCCTCGACGCCTGTGAACATCAGCAGCGGCGCGAAGGCGAGCAGGATGATCGCCTGGCCGAAGACCGTCGGTTTGATCATCTCCTGGCTGGCCCGCATCGTCTCCTCGAGACGTTCGCGAAGGTTAAGCAATCTCCCTTCATGCTCCTGCCTGTGTGCCAGTCTCGCCAGACAGTTTTCGATGATGATCACCGCCCCGTCGACGATCAGACCGAAGTCGAGAGCGCCGAGGCTCATCAGGTTACCGGGGACCCGGAACGCGTTCATGCCCATCGCCATCATCAGGAAGGAGAAGGGGATGACGAGCACCGCGATGATCGCGGCGCGCCAGTTGCCGAGCAGGAAAAAGAGCGCGGCCGCGACGAGCAGCGCGCCTTCGGTCAGGTTCTTTTCAACCGTGCCGACGGTCGCGTTCACGAGCTTGGCGCGGTCGAGCACCACCTTCACTTCGACGCCAGGCGGCAAGGTTTTCGACACCTGCGCGATCTTCGCCGAGACATCCTCGGCGACGGTGCGGCTGTTCTGGCCGATCAGCATGAGCACGGTGCCGATCACCGCCTCCTTGCCGTTCATGCTGCCCGCACCCGTTCGAAGGTCGCCGCCAATCTTCACATTGGCAAGCTGCCCGACGGTGACAGGAACCCCGCCGCGCGTTGCAACGACGGCATTGCGGATCTCGTCGACCGAGCGAACGCGCGCATCGACGCGGACGAGATAGGCCTCGCCGCCGCGGTTGTAATAGTTGGCGCCGACCGCGAGGTTTGCGCGTTCGAGCGCTTCGCCGAGTTCGCTGTAGGAAATGCCATAGCTGGTGAGGCGTGTCGGATCGGGCTCGACCACGAAGGTCTTGGCATAGCCACCGATCGAGTCGACGCCGGCAACGCCGCCGACCGACTTCAGCTGGGGGCTGACGATCCAGTCCTGGACTGTGCGAAGATAGCCCGACTTCGCGATCTCGTCGGTGAGGATATCGCCCTCGGGGGTCAGATAGCTGCCGTCGGGTTGCCAGCCCGGTTGGCCCGCAACCTTCTTGGCGCCCTTCCCGTCAGGATTTTTATAGCCGACGGTGTACATCACGACCTCGCCGAGACCCGTCGTTACGGGACCGATCTGCGGCTGCGCCCCATCGGGCAGATTTTCGCCCGCCTGGAGAAGCCGTTCGCCCACCTGCTGGCGCGCGAAATAGAGGTCGGTTTCATCGGAGAAGATGGCCGTCACCTGGCTGAAGCCGTTGCGCGAGATCGACCGTGTCGTCTCGAGCCCCGGAATGCCGGCCAGCGAGATTTCGATCGGATAGGTTACGAGTTTCTCGATTTCGACCGGCGAAAGGCGCGGGTCGATCGTGTTGATTTGCACCTGTTTGTTGGTGATGTCGGGAACGGCGTCGATCGGCAGCTTGGTGAGCTGCCAGACGCCGAGGCCCGCGATCACGAGGAAGAGGAAAAGCACCGCCCAGCGCGCGCGGACGGATAGCGCCATCAGTTTCGCGATCACGGTCTATTCCTCCTCGCCCGCGCCCTTGCCGAGTTCGGCCTTGAGCAGGAATGCGTTCTTGGTCGCGACAATCTGGCCGGGCTTCAGCCCGGAGAGGATTTCGACACGGCCCGCGCTACGCTGACCGACGGTCACCTGCTGCGCGCGGAAGCCGGTCTTCGTGCGCACGAACACCACGTCGCGGCCCTCGAGCGTCTGGAGCGCCTCGTCGGCGATCACGATCGTTGCGGGACCACCGGTCGCGGCGCCGCGGGTGGGAAGCAGGCGTACCCGGACCGCGAGGCCGGGCTGCAGCGCGCCGGGAACATCGAGGACGGCGGTTGCCGAGCGGGTTTCGCCCGAAAGGCCAGGCGTCACCGCGCGGACACGCGCGTCGATCGTCTGTCCGTCGGGCAGTTCTATGATCGCGCGGTCCCCCGGGGACAGCCGCTGCGCGTCGGCCGGACCGACCGCAGCCTCGATCTGCACCTTGCTCGGATCGGCAACCCGGAACAATTCGGTTTCGGGCTGCACGAAGGCACCGAGGCTCGCGCTCTCGGCCGTGATCCGTCCCGAGATCGGGCTCGCGACGATCACACTACTTCCATCGCGGGTGACCTGCGCCGCGTTCGCTGCGGCGCGGGCACGTTGCGCTTCGGCCGCGGCAGCCGCGGCTTCGGCCTGCGCCTGCTCGTAATCGACGCGTGCCGACACCTTCTGGTCGAACAGCGTCTTCTCGCGGTGGAGATTCTTCTGCGCGAGCGTCGAGCGCGCATCGGCCGCAATCCGTTCCGCCGCAATCTGCGCTGCGTCGCGGCTTTGCACGATCGCGATCGTTTCGCCGGCGCGGACCGGATCGCCGAGCCGTTTGAAGAGGCGGGTCACCGCACCACCTGCGCGGGCGGTGACGATCGCCTCGCCGCTCGGCGCGGCAGTGACCGTGGCCTGCGAGATGATTTCGGAGCCGAGACCGCCGGCGCCGATTGCCTCGACGCCGATTTCGGCGGCCTTGATCGCTTCAGGTGTGATAGCGAGGCTGCTTGGAAGCGCTTCGCTTTCAGTTGCGGCTTCGCCTTCGGCAGCCGGCGCGGGGGCCGGATCAGCGGTGCAGCGGGCGACGCCGAAGCCGGTGACGGCGGCGAGGGCGATGGCGCCCGCGACAGTGCCGAGAAGGCGCTTGTCCTTGGTGATCATATTCTATCTCCGCTGATGATGCGGTTCGCGCGCCGACCGGCAGCGCACCCCTGTTGACTTGAAAGGACGGCGGCGAAGGCGCCTCCGTCCGCTGGAAGGATCGGCGCGCTCATGGCTGATGGTCCGCATCGCCATCGGCGGCCGCCTGGCGCGAAAGGATCGCACGGGCCGCGGCCCGGGCTTGCCTCGCGGCGATCAGTTCGGCCTGCGTCGCCGCATAGGCCTGCTGTGCGTCGATATATTCGACGAGCGAGGACTTGCCGGCGCGGTAGCTGAGCTCGGCAAGCCGGACCCCTTCGCGCGCCTGCTCGATGCCGCTGCCTTCGAGCGCCGCGAGACGCGCTTCGGCCGCCTCGAGTTCGGCTTGCGCATTCGCGATTTCCGCCTGGGCGTTGACCACGGCATTTTCGCGCCGAGCGATCGCGGCGGCGACATCGGACTTGGCAGCCGAGATGTTGCCGCGATTGCGATCGAAGACCGGTAGCGGTACCGAGACGTTGGCGACGAGCGCGCGATCGCCGGTCTCGCGAAGCTGGCGCACTCCGAACCCGACCGATGGGTCGAGCCGGCCGTCGGCCCGCTGCCCCTGGAGCCGCGCCTCGGCAATGAGCTTCTCGGTTTCGGCAAGTCGGACGTCGAGCGTTGCGAGCGAGTCCACCGTCGCCGGTGTCACCCACAAATCGCCATCAACCAGTTCGGCCGGCGGGACCGAGCTGCCGAGGAGAGCCGCGAGCGAGCGGCGTGCGGTCCGCTCTTCGGCCTCGGCTGTGCGCAATTCAGCGGTCGCCTGCACAAGGGCCGCATTGGCGCGGAAGGCCCGCAGCGGCGGCTCGTTTCCCGTGTCGACCATCGCCTGCGCGACGCGAACAAGTTCGCGGGCTCGGGCTTCGTTCTCGCGCGCAAGCGCCAGATTGTCGCGGGCCGCGGTCGCCGTCGCGAACTGATTGCGCACGTCGAACGCGAGGTCCGCGCGGGCAATTTCCAGTCGATATTGCGCGGCCAGAAACTCCGCGTCGGCGAGCGTCATGCGGGCGCGGCGGCGCCCGCCTATGTCGAGCCGCTGGTTGACCGACACGGTCGTTTCGAGGCCATTGAGCCCCGAATAGGGACCCGTTCCGGCAAAATTCTCGACGTCGACGTTCAGCGTCGGGTTGTAGCGATAGCCCGCTTGGCGCTGGCGGCCGCGCGCGGCCTCCACTTCAGCCTGGGCGGCAACCACGCGCGGCGACCGCGCGTCGGCTTCCTCCATCGCCTGGGCGAGGGACAATCGGGCGGGAAGCGGGCCGGTGCGGACCGCCTCGTCGGATGAAGAAGGCGGACCCACGAGCTCCGTTCCTGCCAATTGGGCAGCAACGGGCGCGGCATTTGCGCCTGCAACGAGCGCCGCGAAAGTCGCGGCGACAACTATGGATTTCATGAAAAGGAGACTCCTGACGTTTCCAGGGAGAGGCGCGCGCAGAGGGCGCGCGCAAACCTAGAGCGTCAGGCGATTGGAGGGCGGAATGTCCCGATGTAGGCGACGGGCGGCAACGTGGCCGCGGGCACGAGCGCGTGCGACTGGCTGCAAGGCACTTCGGTCGATGCGGTCAGCGTCTCCGCCGGTACACCCGAGTGATGCCCATGGCAGCCGTGAGGGGCAGCCGGGAGCGGCTGCTGTTCGCCAGAAGACGACTTCTTCTTGTCGGTTTCGGCGCTTTCGGTTGCCGGCGCGGCGACACAGCCGGCTTCGATCGCGGCGACCAGGAAGCTCGTCTCGGCCCGTTCCTCACTCGCATGCGCGAGCGACCCAGCAACCGTTCCGGATGCAAGGAGAATGGTCAGCAGGAAGAGGATCACCCGTCGCATTGGAACAGGCCCCTAGCATCGAAACGGCAGGATGAAAAGTAGAAGATTTTCAATCTACTTCGAGACACCCTGCTGGCCGCCCAACGCTATCTGTAATGTTATCACATTATCAAGCCAAAATTCATGTATTGAATATTTTGATACTTATTAGAACCCGAGCCAAATCAAAGCACTCATCGAATATCATCGTCACAATTAGAATATTTTTGGGAGAATGCTTCATATTCCTATGAAACCATAGCATGGGCCCGAGACTATTGCAGACCAATAGGTTCCACAGGACTCTGGTTCATCGCGTGAGATTGGAACGGACCGCGCTACGTACCGGCCTGCGACATGAGCCGCCGATCCTATATCTACTATAGATTGCTAAGTCGGTTCGAGGAGATGGCAGGCAGAATGGACGCCAATCGGGTTCGGAACCCCGTCCTCTGCGCCCGGGCTGAACGCAAGCGCGAAGCGGAAGTCCATTGCCACGTGCATCATGCATGCGATGGGCTCGCAGCACCGGTTGCGCCCGATTTGGACTTTCGGAACAATCCATTCGCTGTTAGGGGCGCACCGATGTCCGGCGCTCCTTTACGCCTTCTGCTTGTGATTATCCTGCTTCTGAGCGGGCTCCACAATGCTGCGCCGGCGGCGGCGGGCATGACGCACCATGCCACCGATTCGCATCTCGCTCACCATGCGGAATCGGGTCATGCCTCGGGCAAGGATTCGTCCAACGGTCAGCAGGATGCCGACATCCACGGCAGTCACCATAATTGCCCGGTCGCATCCGACCAGGCCCTCGCAGGCCATGACGATCTGTCCTGTTTTTCCGGCGGCCTCCTCTTTGTGCTGCCCGCGACGCGCCTCGCTTCGCGCGCTCTTGCTCCCCCCCTGAACCCTCCCCTCGCCTGAACCACGCCTGCCGCGCGGCCCTTTCCGGCCTGCGCTCAGTCGTCTCGTTCAGGAGTGAGAATTTATGCATATCCATATGCGCGCCGCCCTGTTGGCCGGGGCTGCGCTGCTGGCGGGGTCCGTTTGGGCCCAGCCGCTAACGCTCGACCAGGCGGTCGAGCGGGCCATCGCCGCATCGCCCGAGCTTAGAGCGGGCGAAGCGGGGGTCGACGCTGCGCGCGGCGATCAGCTGCAAGCCCGTGTCCGTCCCAATCCGACCGTTTCGGTCGATATGGACAATGGCGTCGGGACAGGCGGCTATGGCCTGTTCCGGCAGTCCGAGTTGACCGTCACCTATTCGCAGCCGCTCGAACGCGGCGGCAAGCGTGAGGCGCGCATGGCGCTTGCCGAGCGCGGCGTCGTGCTGGCCGAAGCGCAATGGCGGATTGTCCGGCTCGATATCGCCCAACAGGTCCAGCGCGCCTACATCAACGTCCAGATCGCCGAACAGATGGTCTGGATCGCCGAAGACCGCGTCAAACTCGAAAAGGAGATACGCGCCGAGGCCATCCGGCGGGTGCGCGGCTACAAGGACCCGCTGTTTGTCGAAACAAGGGCCGATGCCCGCATTCTCGAAGCCGAGCTGGCCCTGAAGGAAGTCCAGGCGAAACGCCAATCGGCACGCGCTCTGCTCACGTCCTTCTGGGGCGGCGCTCCCGACAGCCTCGTTATCGCGGAAGGGATCGAGAAGCCCGATCCGCGTGACCCGCCGCTGGCCGAAGCCGACGCCGCAGTCTTCGATGCTGCCGTCGATCGCGCCCGGGCACAGGTCGTCGTCGAGCAGAGCCGTGCGCATCAGGATTATACGGTATCGGGGGGGACCCGTTTCCTTCGAGAGACCAATGATGTCGCCGTCCTCGGCGGCATCTCGATCCCGCTCGGAAGGTTCGACCGCAATCAGGGCAATATCGCGCGGGCACAAGCGGAGCGGCGGCAGCTCGAATATCAGTCCGAGGCCAACCGTCTCGAGCGCTTGCGGCGTCTCGCCTCGCTTCGGGCGGATGCCGATGCAGCCCGGGTGCGCGCCGAGGGCATCATGAACACCGTCTATCCCAAGGCGGTGAAGACACTCGCGCAGGTGCGCGAAGGCTATGCCCGCGGCGGTTTCCTGTTCGCCGACGTACAGGACGCAGCCGACGTCATCATCCAAATCCAGGGTCAGTGGGCCGATGCCATGACGAGTTACCGCGATTTGCTCGCGGAGATCGATCGCCTGACCGGCCGCTTCGATGCGGCTCCCCTTGCGGAGAATATTCCATGAAGAAGTTTCCATTTCCCGCCGCGGCTGCGGCGCTGTTCCTTGCCGTGCCTCTCGCTGCCTGCGGCGGCGGAGCCGAGGGCGAAGACAAGCATGAAGAAGGCGAAAGCCACGCCGAGGGCGAAGGCGAGGAAGATGCCAAAGGCCCGAACGGTGGCAAATTGCTCAAGAATGGCGATTTCGCGGTCGAGGTCACGATCTTCGAGAATGGCACGGAGCCGCAATTCCGCGTTTTCGCAACGCGGGACGGCAAACCGGTCGACCCGAAGGATGTCCAGCTCGCCATCACCCTCACGCGGCTTGGCGGCGACGTCCATCGCTTCACCTTCCGTCCGCAGGGCAAATTCCTCGCAGGGCAAGGTGTCGTCACCGAACCGCACAGCTTCGATGTCGAGGTCGTCGCGGTCGTGGGCGGCAAGCGGCACGTCTGGAAATATGCGAACCCCGAAGGGCGCACGCGGATCGCGGCCGACGCCGCCAAGGCCGGCGGCATCGAAACCGCGGTCGTCGGACCGGCGACGGTGGGCGAGATGCGCGAACTCTACGGCACCGTCCAACTGTCGCCGACCGCCCGCTCCGAAATTCGCGGCCAATTCCCCGGCCGCGTCGTCTCGGTGACCAAGGCGTTGGGCGACAGCGTCCGGCGCGGAGAGCTTCTCGCGCGCATCGAGTCGAGCGAGAGCCTCCAGGTCTATCCGGTATATGCGACCGTCGGCGGCGTGATCGCCGAGCGCAACGCCAACCCCGGCGACGTCACCGACGGGCGCGCCCTCTATGTGGTCACCGACCCGGCGCAGACCACGGTCGTCTTCAACATCTTCCCTCGCGACCTCGCGATTATCCGTCCGGGCATGCGGGTAACGGTGGAGACGCAGGACGGCGCCGAAATCGCGACCGCGCCGCTCGGGCAGTTCCTGCCCGACGGCAATGTCGAGGCGGGCACTGCGCTCATCCGAGCGACCATCCCGAACCGCTCGGGAACGCTCCGCCCGGGCATGGCCTTGCGCGGCCGCGTGATGGTCAACCCCGTCACCGTGCCGCTCGCCGTGCGCACCGAGGCAATCCAGCCCTTCCGCGACTTCAAGGTGGTCTATGCCAATTTCGGGCAGGACTATGAGGTCCGGATGTTGAAGCTCGGCCGTTCGTCGCCCGAATGGACCGAGGTCCTGTCGGGCATCAAGCCCGGCACCGCCTATGTTACCAAGGGCAGTTTCCTCGTTCGCGCCGACATCGAAAAGTCCGGCGCGGGCCACGACCATTGATCGGGGGGCAGGATAACATGCTAGCCAGAACCATAGGCTTTTCGATCCGGCAACGATGGCTCGTCCTCGCGGTCGTCGCGCTCCTCTGCGCGATCGGCGCGTGGAGCGCGACCAAATTGCCCATCGACGCCGTTCCCGACATCACCAACGTCCAGGTCCAGATCAACACCAAGGCGGAAGGCTATTCGCCGCTCGAATCCGAGCAGCGCATCACCTATCCGATCGAGACCGCGATCGCGGGCATCCCGAACCTCAACTATACCAGATCGATCTCGCGCTACGGGCTCAGCCAGGTCACCGTTGTCTTCGAGGACGGGACTGACATCTATTTCGCGCGCCAGCAGGTCAACGAGCGGCTCCAGGCCGCGCGCGGCCAGCTTCCACCCGGGATGGAGCCCGAAATGGGCCCGATCTCGACGGGTCTCGGCGAGATCTTCATGTTCTCGATCGAGGCGGAACCGGGCGCGCGAAAACCCGACGGTTCGCCTTATACGGCGGAAGACCTCCGGACGATGTCCGACTGGGTCATCCGGCCGCAGATGCGCACGATCCCGGGGGTCGCCGAGATCAACACGATCGGCGGCTACGCCCGCCAATATCATGTGACCCCCAACCCGGCCTCGCTCGCCTCGCTCAATCTCTCGCTCAACGATGTCGTCACCGCACTCGAGGCCAATAATGCCAACCGCGGCGCCGGTTATGTCGAGCGCAGCGGCGAACAGATTCTGATCCGCGTGCCGGGTCAGGCCAATAATGAGCGCGACCTGTCGCAGATCATCGTCACCACTCGCGGCGGGGTTCCGATCCGGATCGCCGACGTCGCCGATGTCGCGATCGGTTCGGGGCTCCGCACAGGCGCCGCGACGGAAAATGGCAAGGAAGTCGTCCTTGCCACGGTCTCGATGCTGATCGGCGAGAATCCGCGCGTGGTCGCGCAGGCCTCGGCCGAACGTCTCGTCGAGGCCTCGCGTGCCCTTCCGAAGGGCGTCGTTGCCAAGCCGCTCTACGATCGCACCGCGCTCGTCGAGCGGACGATCTCGACGGTGCAGAAGAACTTGGCCGAAGGCGCGCTCCTCGTCATCGTGATCCTGTTCCTCCTGCTCGGCAATTTCCGGGCGGCGCTGATCACGGCGGCGGTCATTCCGGTCGCGATGCTGATGACGCTGACGGGCATGCTCCAGACGCGGACATCGGCGAACCTCATGAGCCTCGGGGCGCTCGACTTCGGCCTCATTGTCGACGGGGCCGTCATCATCGTCGAGAACTGCCTCCGCCGGCTCGGCGAGGCCCAGCACAGGCTCGGGCGCCTGCTCGATCGCGACGAACGCTTCGGGCTCGTCGCCTCGGCCAGCGCGGAGGTAATCAAGCCGAGCATCTTCGGCATCATCATCATCACCGCGGTCTATCTGCCGATCTTCGCGCTCGAAGGCATCGAGGGCAAAACCTTCCATCCGATGGCGATCACCGTCGTCCTCGCGCTTACCGCCGCACTTCTGCTGTCGCTCACCCTGGTTCCGGCCGCGGTGGCGCTGTTCGTGACCGGCAAGGTCGAGGAAAAGGAGAACTGGCTGATGCGCGGTCTCGGCAAGGGCTATCGCCCGATGCTCGACCGCGTCCTCAATTGGCCGAAGGCTGCACTGGCTGGTGCTTTGGTGCTTGTCGCGCTGAGCGGCGTGGCGGCGACCAGTCTCGGGTCCGAGTTCATCCCGGACCTCGACGAAGGCGATATCGCGATGCACGCGATGCGTATTCCCGGAACGAGCCTGACCCAGTCGATCGCGATGCAGGAGGCGCTGGAGAAGAGGATCAGGCAGTTCCCCGAAGTCGAGCGGGTGTTCGCGAAGATCGGAACACCCGAGGTCGCGACCGATCCGATGCCGCCATCGGTCGCCGACAATTTCATCATGCTCAAGGACCGGAAGGAGTGGCCCGACCCAAGGAAGCCGCGCGACCAGCTTGTCGCCGAGCTCAACAAGGCGGTGAACGAAGTGCCGGGGAATAATTATGAGTTCACCCAGCCAGTAAAGATGCGCATGAATGAGCTGATCGCCGGCGTTCGCGCCGACGTGGCAATCAAGCTGTTCGGCGACGATCTCGATCAATTGCTCGAATCGGGGCAGGCGATCGAGGAAGTCGCCGGCGGAATTGCGGGCGCGCAGGACGTGAAGCTCGAACAGGTCACCGGCCTGCCTATGCTCTCGGTGACGCCTGACCGCGACAAGCTCGCGCGCTACGGCGTCAGCATGGAAACGGTGCAGGATGCGGTTTCGACAGCGACCGGCGGCCGTCAGGCCGGCGAGCTTTTCGAGGGTGACCGCCGCTTCGACGTGATCGTCCGGCTTCCCGAGGCCATTCGCACCGATCTCGCATCGCTCGGGAATCTCCCCGTTGCACTTCCGGCCGGCGGCTTCGTGCCGCTTTCGGAGCTGGCGGAGATATCGCTCGCGGCGGGGCCGAACCAGATCAGCCGCGAAAATGGCAAGCGCCGCGCGGTGATCACGGCCAATGTCCGGGGGCGCGATCTGGGTTCGTTCATCGACGAGCTCACGCAAAAGGTCGAAGCTGAGGTCGTGCTGCCCGATGGCTACTACATCGAATATGGCGGGACGTTCGAGCAGCTTCAGTCCGCGACCGAACGGCTTCAGATCGTCGTACCGCTGGTGCTGGTGCTGATCTTCGGCCTGCTGTTCATGCTGTTCGGTACGGTGCGCGATGCGGCGATCGTCTTCTCGGGCGTGCCTCTGGCGCTGACGGGAGGGGTCGCGGCGCTGGCGCTGCGCGACATTCCGCTCTCGATCTCGGCGGGCGTCGGCTTCATCGCTTTGTCCGGGGTAGCGGTGCTGAACGGCGTGGTGATGCTCTCCTTCATCAAGGATTTGCGCGAACGCGGAAAAGCCCTCGTTGATGCGATCCGCGAAGGCGCCCTGACCCGCCTCAGACCGGTGATGATGACCGCGCTGGTGGCGTCGCTCGGGTTCGTACCGATGGCGCTCAATGTCGGGGCTGGGTCCGAGGTGCAGCGGCCGCTGGCGACTGTCGTCATCGGCGGGATCATCTCGTCGACGATCCTGACGCTCCTGGTGCTGCCTGCGCTCTACCTTCTGGTCCATCGACGGACCGCGAAGGCCGAAGAGGAAGAGTTGGCGCGCCCGAGCGGCGTGCCCAGCCCGGCACGCTGAGGCCCTCCCGGATGGCCGCCATTCCCCCCTGTCGGCGGCAACCGGGAGTGCTGACTGGGGCGGAACCCAAGCGGGTTCCGCCTCCTTTTAGGGATGGTGAGGATTGAGGAACTTGCAATGAATGAAAAAGCATCCGGGAGCGAACGCGAAAAGCGAACGCTCCAGATCGTTCTCGTCCTGAACGCGGCTATCGCGATCGCCTTCCTCGTGACCGGCGGGCTCGGCGATTCGAGCGCGCTCATCGCCAATGGGCTCGACAATCTGTCCGACGCCGCGGTCTATGCCTTGAGCCTCGTTGCGCTCAGCCACGGCCTGAAATGGAAAACCCGTGCTGCCACGGCATCGGGCGTCATGCTGCTGGTCTTCGCGGCCGGCGTCCTGTTCGATGTGGGACGCCGCTATTTCGAAGGCAGCGAACCGATCGGTCCGACGATGATGATCATGTCGGCGGTCGCTGCGGTGGTGAACTATGCTTGCCTGAAGCTCTTGCAACGCATTCAGGATCCGGACGTCAACCTCAGAGCCGCGACAACCTTCAGCTACAACGACTTCATCTCGAACGGCGGCATCCTGATCGCGGGTGTCCTCGTCTGGTGGCTCGGTACGAACTGGCCGGACCTTCTGGTTGGATTTGCGACTGCGCTGATCGCTATCAAGGGCGGGATCGAAATCCTCCGCGACGCCCGCCAAGAGACCAAACAGCAGAGAGGCTAGAGCATGTGAGGCGTCTCGGATCGGCGGATTAATGTTCGAACCTCTGCGAACAACGTCGCCGATCCTGCCCTAGAGGCACCCGACAGCTCGCTCTCATCATATTACGTCCTTATTACGCGAGGCAAAAATCGAGCCCGCGTAACGACGCATATTACGCCGCCATTCGGCGTAAGTGTCTGAAATTGTTAGGAAAACTGGAGCGGGCGAAGGGATTCGAACCCTCGACCCCAACCTTGGCAAGGTTGTGCTCTACCCCTGAGCTACGCCCGCTCTGGCGGCTGGAAACTGGTCGGTTCCAGCGGGTGAGGCGGGCGATTAGCACCGGCCTTTTGACTCGGCAACCCCTGATTGTGCATTTTCTCCGAAGGGTTGGCATATCGCCGGAAATTCCCACATAAGCGGGGAAAGAGTCTTTCCATCGTCACAGAAGCGACGGGAAATCAAAACAGGAGCATGTTTGCGTGGCCACGCTCGGTCTGAACCCCACTGAAAAAGAAGCCGTCGAAGCCTTTCGCCGTGACGTCGTCGAGCCATCGATGTCCAGCCTCGTAATTCTCGACTTCTGGGCCGAATGGTGCGGACCGTGCAAGCAGCTTGCGCCTGTGCTCGAAAAGGTCGCGGCCGACTACGCCGACAAAGGCGTCATACTCGCCAAGGTCGACGTCGACGCGAACGGCTTCATCGCCAGCCAGTTCCAGGTCCAGTCGATCCCGACCGTCTATGCGATCTTCCAGGGCCAGCCGGTTGCGAATCTGACCAATGCGCGGAGCGAGAGCCAGCTGAAAGCGATTCTCGATCAGTTGCTCGCGCAGCTTCCGGTCGAAAGCGCCGCAAAGGATCTGGCGGTCGAAATCGCGCCGTTGATCGAGATGGGCGAATCGGTGCTCGCCGAGGGTGACGGAGCGCGCGCCGTCGGCATCTTTTCGCAGATCGCCGAGATGGCGCCCGACAATGCGGCCGCGCGCGGCGGGCTGATTCGGGCGCTGCTGCTGACGGGCGATACCGAGGGCGCGGGGCTCGCGCTCGATGCAGTGCCCGCCGAGATTGCGGGCGATCCCGCGATCGTGCAGGCGAAAAGCGCGCTGGCGCTCGCCGCCGACGCGCCCGACGCGAGCGAGCTGGCGGGCTTCGAGGCCGCGGTCGCCGCGAATCCCGACGACCATCAGGCGCGTTTCGACCTCGCCGCCGCCGAAATCGGTGCCGGACGGCGCGACGCCGCCGCCGACAATCTGCTCCATATCATAGCCGCCGATCGCGAGTGGAACGACGGCGCGGCACGTACGAAGCTGTTGTCGCTGTTCGAAGCCGTCGGCCTCGAGGATCCGTGGGTCGCGGCGCAGCGGCGCCGCCTGTCGCTGATCCTGTTCGGCTGATGGGCGCGACCGCTCCCCTGCATACCATCCAGCGGATCGCGATCTTTCCGCTGCCCGGCGCGGTGCTGTTCCCGGGGCTGCATTTGCCGCTTCATATCTTCGAACCGCGCTACAAGGCGATGGTGCAGGAGGTGCTGGCGCGCGACCGGCAGATCGGGATGATCCAGCCGCGCCAGATCCCCGGCGAGGAAAATGTCGAGCCGCCCGCGCTCTACGACGTCGGCTGCGTCGGGCGGATCGTCGATGTCGAGGCACTCGACGAGGGCCGCTTCAACCTCGTCCTCGAAGGTGTCGCGCGCTTCCGCGTCCGCCGCGAGCTCGACGTCACGACGCCGTTCCGGCAGGTCGAGGCCGAGATCGAGGTCGAAGCCGAAGAGGACGCCGTCCTCGCCAGCATCGAGCGCGCAAGCCTTGAGCGTGAGGCGAAGCGCTTTGCGGCGCGGCAGGGTTATGTCGTCGACTGGGATTCGGTCGGCCAGCTTGACGACGCGACGTTGGTCAACGGCATCGCGCAGGTCGCGCCCTTCGACGCGGCCGCGAAGCAAGCGCTGCTCGAGGCGAGCCCGATCGACGCGCGCGCCGAACTGGTCGTCCAGATGATGAAATTCTTCGGCCGCTTCGACGGCGAGGACGGACGCGCGACGTTGCAGTGATCCAGGCGGTGGAGAATCAGTGCGGTTTGGCGCCGGCAAGCCGCGCCATCTCCGCGAAGGCACGGCGTACCGTATGGCGGTCGGCCTCGCCAAGCCGTTCGACCAACGCCTCGGTGTGGGTAAGCTGGCGCCGGACGAGGACGCCTTCGTCGCGCACCTTTGCTGCAACCCGCGCCGGCGCCGCCGCGCCGCGCGGCGTTCGCAGCAGCGCCGATTGCCGGCGCGACGTCCATTCGGCGACGAGCCGGTCGGCGACGAGCGCCGCCATTCCGTCCGACGCGGCCTGCTCGGTCGCTTCCTCGGCCGCCGGATCGACGAGCCATTCGTCGACGCCCTCGTCGGCGAGCGCCTCGTAGGACAAGGTGGCGGCGACCTGCCGACGCCCCGCGCAACGCTGGTCGCCGTGCAGGCGGAGGCGAAGCGCCTGCAGTTCGGCGCGAATCTGCCAGTTCACATAGGTGGTGAAGCGCGCCCGCGCGGGGTCATAATGGTCCGCTGCGCGGTGCAGCGCGATCGCGCAAGCCTGGTGCGCGTCCTCAGCGACGTCCGACAAGCCGTAGGTGCGCGTGAAATAGCGGATGCGCGGCGCCGCCAGCCTGGCGAGCTGCGCAAAAGCGCGGTCGACACGGGCGCGGGCGCGGGCACCCGGCGCGGCTTCGAGCGCGGCGCGCGCCTGGATCAACGCGGTGACCGCCTGTTCGAGAGCATCGCTTTTCGCTGACATGATCGTTCCCCCATCGAGGCCGTCCGGCGGCCGTGCGACAGGGATAGGCGGCGATGGTTAGCGGGCGCATGGCGCGCGCCTAGGTAATAATACCTATATTTCGGCGCCCGCGAGCAGGCGCGGGAGGTCGCCAGCTTCACCGCGCGCCTCGTCCATGAAGAAGCGCTTGAGCATCGGCATTCGCTGGACTGCGCCGAGCCCCGCGCGGCGGACCGCCGACGCGGTGCGGCCGGGGATCCCGAACAGGCGGGTGAGCCCGTCGGTCGCGAGGCTGACCATCAGACTGTCGAGTCCGCGCCAGCGCTGGTAGCGCGCGAGAAGCGCCGCATCGCCGAGATCGAGCCCCAGCCGCGCACCCTCGACAAGCACTTCGGCAAGCGCGGCGACGTCGCGCAGGCCAAGGTTGAGCCCCTGCCCCGCGATCGGGTGGATCCCGTGCGCCGCGTCACCGACGAGCACGATGCGGTCGCCAACGATCTTTGCGCTGTGATGGAAACCGAGCGGATAGGTCATGCGCGGCGCGACGAGGGCCATCGACCCGAGCAGGTCGCCGGCGCGCTTTTCGAGTTCAGCGGTAAAGCCGCGATCGCCGAGCTTCGCGAAGCCCGGCCCGTCCTTCTCGGACACCGTCCACACGAACGCCGAGCGGTGGCGCCCCTGGTCGTCGTCGACGAGCGGCAGCAGCGCGAAGGGCCCGGAGGGGAAGAAGATTTCGTGCGCGACATTGCCGTGCGACTTGCTGTGCGCCACGGCGCCGATCATCGCGTGGTGATGATAGGACCAGTTCGCGATGCCAAAGCCCGCCGCATCGCGCGTCGGTGACCGGCGCCCCTCGGCGACGATCAGCAGCGGCGCGGCGAGCCTGGTGCCGTCGCCAAGCGTCAATGTGACGCCATGAGTGCCCATGTCGCGATGGATGACTGTTGACGGCATGAACAGCCGCACGAGCGGCGCTTCGCCAAGCGCCGCCGCGAGCGCAAGGCGAAGCTGGCGATTCTCGACCATCGTGCCGAGCGCGCGGTCCTCGGGCGACGTCACGAAGTCGAGTTCGCCAGCCTGTCCGCCATCGCTGACCTTGATCGCATGGATCGCACAGCCATGCCCGGCGAGCCGGTCGGCGATCCCCAGCACCTCGAACATCTGCCAGGTCGCGCTGGCGATCGCCGAGGCGCGCCCGTCGAAGCCCGGGGCGATCGTCGCGACCGGGTCGGCCGGATCGACGATCTGCGACGACAGGCCATGATGCGCCAGCGCCAGTGCCAGCGCCTGACCCACAAGGCCGCCGCCGGAGATCAAGACATCGCTGCGCAGAATTTCGGTCATGGATTGGCCCTAGCATCTTTCCCGCCGAAGGAAAGATTTCCCACCATCACGCCAGCCCGGTTTTCGGCTAAAGCCGCTCGGCCTGCACGATGCTGTCCGACGCGCGCAGCGCCGAAAGGATGCGCATCACATGGTGGACGTCGCGCACCTCGACGACGACGTCATAGGTATGGAAGCCGCCCTCGCGGTTCGACAGGCGCAAATTGGTGATGTTCGCCGAATTGGCGGCAAGGATACCCGACATTTCGGCAAGGGTGCCGGGTTCGTTGAGGATCACGACGCACAGCCGCGCGTTGCCGCCTTCGCTATCCTCCTGCCACCTGAGGTCGATCCAGTCGGCGTCGACACCGTCGGCAAGCCTGGGGCAGTCGATGACATGCACCTCGATCCCCTCACCGGGGCGCGACAGGCCGACGATGCGATCGCCCGGCACCGGATGGCAGCAATCGGCAAGCTGGTAGGCGACCCCGGGGGTCAGCCCCGCGATCGACACCGCCGCGCCCTGCGCCAGCTTGCCAGGCTTGGTCTTCATCTCGGCGGTGATGCCGGGGACGAGCGCCTCCAGCACCGCATTGTCCGACACCCGCTGCTTGGCGATCGCGACATAGAGCGCGCTGTCGTCCTCGAGCTTGAGCCGCGTCAGCGCCGCCGCGCGCGCCTTGTCGCCGACCTTGTTGGGCAGCCGCGCGACGATCTCGTCGTACATCTTGCGGCCGAGCGCCGCGAGTTCGACCTTTTCCTTCGAGCGGACATGGCGGCGGATCGCGGCGCGCGCCTTGCCGGTCACCGCGAAGCCGAGCCAGGCCGGCTGCGGCGTCTGCTTGTCGGAGGAAAGAATCTCGACCGTGTCGCCGTTCGCCAGCTGCGTCCGGAGCGGCACGAGCCGGCCGTTGACCTTCGCCCCCACGGTGCGGTCGCCCAGCTTGGTATGCACGGCATAGGCAAAGTCGACCGGGGTCGCGCCCTTCGGCAACTGGTGCAAACTCCCCTTCGGCGTGAAGGCGAAGATGCGGTCCTGATACATCGCGATGCGGGTATTTTCGAGGAATTCTTCGGGATCGTGGGTCTGTTCGAGGATCTCGAGCAGATCGCGAATCCACCCCGCCTGCCCATCGGGCGCCGCGCCGCCCTGCTTGTACGCCCAATGCGCGGCGAGCCCGAATTCGGACTGCTGGTGCATGCCCAGGCTGCGAATCTGGATCTCGATCCGCATATTCTGCTGATGCATGATCGTCGTGTGCAACGACTTGTAGCCGTTGCGCTTCGGGGTCGAGATATAATCCTTGAAGCGGCCGGGAACCATTTTCCATTTGC
The DNA here is from genome assembly GCF_949769155.1 of Sphingopyxis sp. Geo48. Classification (NCBI taxonomy): domain Bacteria; kingdom Pseudomonadati; phylum Pseudomonadota; class Alphaproteobacteria; order Sphingomonadales; family Sphingopyxidaceae; genus Sphingopyxis; species Sphingopyxis sp. Geo48. The sequence continues at coordinate 31,635 of NZ_CATKPA010000009.1, forward strand.
GATGGATCAGTCCCAGCGCGGCGTAGCAATCGGCGTCGGACGGGGTGATCACGCGAAAGGCGATGATGTCGGTCACCTGCTCGAAGCTGACGTGCCGCTCCTGCATCTTGCGCCAGATCGAATAGGGATGTTTCTCGCGCCCCGAGACCTCGGCCTCGATCCCCGCCTCCGCCAGCAGATCCTTGATCTCGCGGCTGATCGCGGCGACCTTGTCCTTGCCGCCCGCGGTCAGCTTGGCGAGGCGGCCGGTGATTGTCGCATAAGCCTCGGGTTCCAGCTCGCGGAACGCCAGCAGCTGCATCTCGCGCATATATTCATACATGCCGATCCGCTCCGCGAGCGGCGCATAGATATCCATCGTCTCCTTGGCGATGCGGCGGCGCTTGTCGGGATTCTTGATGAAATGCAGCGTGCGCATGTTGTGCAGCCGGTCGGCGAGCTTGACGAGCAGCACGCGAATGTCGTCGGACATCGCGAGCAGGAACTTGCGCAGATTTTCGGCGGCGCGCTCATTCTCGGTCTGCGCCTCGATCTTCGAAAGCTTGGTCACGCCGTCGACGAGCCGCCCGACGTCGCTGCCGAACAGTCGCTCGATCTCGTCGGGGGTGGTCAGCGTGTCCTCAAGCGTGTCGTGGAGCAGCGCCGTAACGATCGTCTCGCTGTCGAGGTGCAGGTCGGTCAAAATCCCCGCGACTTCAACCGGATGGCTGAAATAGGGGTCGCCCGAGGCGCGCTTCTGGCTACCGTGCTTCTGCACGGTGAAGACATAGGCGCGGTTGAGCAACGCCTCGTCGACGTCGGGGTCATAAGCGCGCACGCGCTCGACAAGTTCATATTGCCTGAGCATCAAGCCCAATGTCGTTCATGCGGGCGCAATTGCAATGCGAAATCTGCTTGCGCGGAGCGCGAGGTCGCCGCAATTTTGCTAAGTCTCGTCAAAAGCTTCGTTCACCGGAGTGGGCCGGGCGGCGGCGGAGAGGGGAGAGCATTCACGCGCCGCCCGGCCGGCCGGCTTATTTTACGCTGTTGCAGCGTGCCAGATCGTCGGCCTCGAGCGCCTTTCCGTCGGCGACGAAGCTCTTCACTTCGCCGGCCTTCTTGGCGAGCCCCGTGCAGATGAGCAGCGGCCGGCTCGTGCCGCGGCCGGCACCGCAATTCGCGCCGTCGCAAACCCAGACGACATCGCGCGCGACGAACTTGGCCGTCGGCGCCGGGCCGGCGAGCTCGGCGCGGTAATAGCTGCCGCCGGCGGCGTTCGCCGCGACGGGGGCAAGCGCGCCAAAGCCGGCGAGCATGGCGCCGGCGACCGCCAGCAGGGGCGCCGGCGAAGAAAGCTTGATCATGGGGAGTCCTTCCTGTTTTGCGCAACCCGAAGGGTTGCAAAATGCAATTGGGTTTGCGGGTTGCAAAATGCAACTAAGGGTCCATATTTTTTTGTGCGAGGGGCAAAATTACGTTAGGGCATGGGGCATGGGAAAATTACGCGAACCGCTGAACGACATTTACGGCAACAACTGCGCGCTGCCGCTCGCGCTGGAGGCGATGGGCGAGCGGTGGTCGTTCATGATCCTTCGCGCCGCCTTCAACGGGGTCCATCATTTCGAGGAGTTCCAGCAGGAGCTCGGGATCGCGCGCAACATCCTGTCGAACCGGCTGTCGAAGTTGGTCGATCATGGCATCATGGCGCGCGAGGTGATGGCCGAGGATCGCCGCAAAGTGCAGTATCAGCTCACGCAGAAGGGCATCGAACTGCTGCCCGCGATGATCGCGCTGCGCCAGTGGGGCGAGAAATGGGGCGCGGGCGTGCCGTCGACCCCCGTGCTCGTCGACACGCGCGACGAGCAGCCGATCGGACCGGTGATGATCACCGCGCACGACGGCCGCTCGCTGGCTTATGGCGAGCTGGTATGGAAACATCGCTCCGAATTGCAGCCGCTCGGTCAGGCGCGCGTGCGAATGGCGGCGGTCGCGGCCGAATGATCGCTGCCGCCCCGCGCGCAAAGCCTTTGATCCAGCCCCGTTGACCATGGCGACCAAGCCCGCCTCCGCATCCGTGTCGGCATCCTCCTCGATGCCTTTGTTCGGCTTTTCGTCGCCGGGTCCCTTTTTCGGCAACAAGGTGCGCGCCTTCTGGAATCTCCAGATCCTCGGCTGGGCCGCCTGGCTCGGTCTGCGCGGGGTGTCGGGTCTCGCCAACGGCCAGCCCTTCACCTTCCTGATCCCACAGACGATTTCGGCGATCACCGGCTTCTCGCTGACGCTGATCTTGTCGGTCTGCTATCGTGCGCTGATCAATCGGCGGCCGATCCTGATGTGGGGGGTCAGCTTCGGGCTCGCGGGCCTCGCCGTCGCGCTCTGGGCGTTCATCGACGCGTGGGTCGCGCAGATCCAGAATCCGGCGAGCGAGGCGGGCTTCACCAGCCTGCTGCTTGGCGCGATCTATATCGATGCGACCTCGCTCGGCGCCTGGTCGGCGCTCTATTTCGCGATCAACTATTTCCTCCAGCTCGAGGAACAGAACGACCGGATGCTGCGGCTCGAGGCGCAGGCGGCGTCGGCACAGCTCGCGATGCTGCGTTATCAGCTCAACCCGCATTTCCTGTTCAACACGCTGAACAGTATCTCGACGCTGGTGCTGCTCAAGCAGTCCGAGCCCGCGAACGCGATGCTCTCGCGCCTTTCGGCCTTCCTGCGTTACACGCTTGCCAACGAGCCGACCGCGCAAGTCACGCTGGCGCAGGAGATCGAGACGTTGAAGCTCTATCTCGATATCGAGAAGATGCGCTTCGAGGACCGGCTGCGCCCGCATTTCCGCATCGACCCCGCGGTCCAGCGCGCGCGCCTGCCCTCGCTGTTGCTCCAGCCGCTGATCGAGAATGCGATCAAATATGCCGTCACGCCGCAGGAGGAGGGCGCCGACATCACGCTCTCGGCTCAGCTTGCCGGTCAAAACGTGCGGATCACCGTGTCGGACACGGGGGCGGGATTGTCAGAGGGAAGCGTTGATCCCACCACGGGCGCCGTTGCAACGGAATCGACCGGTGTGGGTTTAGCCAATATCCGGGACCGGATGGCGCAGGCTTATGGCGACCAGCAGCGGTTCGAGGTGCAGTCGGGCGCCGATGGCGGTTTCACGGTGATTATCGAGTTTCCGTTTCAGCCCGATGGACAAGTGACGACGATTGGAACCGAACGGACATGACGATCAGAACCATCCTGGTGGATGATGAAAAACTGGCGACCCAGGGCCTGCAATTGCGGCTCGAAGCGCATCCGGATGTCGAGGTAGTCGACACCGCGCAGAACGGCCGCGAGGCCATCAGAAAGATCAAGACGCACAAGCCCGACCTCGTCTTCCTCGACATCCAGATGCCGGGGTTCGACGGCTTTTCGGTGATCCAGGGTCTGATGGAGGTCGAGCCGCCGCTGGTTGTCTTCGTTACCGCCTATTCGGACCATGCCATCCGCGCGTTCGAGGCGCAGGCGGTCGATTATTTGGTCAAGCCGGTCGAGCCGGAACGGCTGGCCGACGCGCTCGACCGCGTCCGCCAGCGCCTCGCCGAAAAGCGCGGCGCGGCCGAGGTCGAGCGGCTGAAGACCGTGCTCGCCGAAGTCGCACCCGAAGCGGTCGAGGATTATGACGCCGAGGTTCAGACCGACGCGCATGCCGCCGACCGCTATGAAAAGATGATCAACATCAAGGACCGCGGCCAGATTTTCCGCGTCGACGTCGACAGCATCGAACGCATCGACGCCGCGGGCGACTATATGTGCATCTACACCGCCGACAATTCGCTGATCCTGCGCGAGACGATGAAGGATCTGGAAAAGCGGCTCGATCCGCGCAACTTCCAGCGCGTGCATCGCTCGACGATCGTCAACCTCAGCCAGGTCAAGCAGGTCAAGCCGCACACCAATGGCGAATGCTTCCTCGTGCTGGGCTCCGGCGCACAGGTAAAGGTCAGCCGCAGCTACCGCGACGTGGTGGCGCGGTTCGTCCACTGAGTCAGCGAAAACAAACCTCGTCATTGCGACCCCGGCGGAATCCGGGGAAAGCAGTCCACAGTGAGTTTACGCGCGCGCTGGATTGCCGCGTCGTTCGCTCCTCGCAATGACGAGCTTTTCTAAAGCTGATGCCCGGTCCTATCCCGCTTCGTCGCGAGATACTGCTCGTTATACTTGTTCGTCGGTAGCGCGAGCGGGATGCGCTCGACAACGTCGACACCTTCCTTCTCCAGCCGCGCGACCTTCTCCGGATTGTTGGTCATCAACCGGATACGCGGGATGCCCAGCAACTCCAGCATCCGTCCCGCAATCGCGAAATCGCGCGCCTCGACCGGGAAACCCAGCCTGAGGTTGGCGTCGACCGTGTCATACCCCTGATCCTGCAGCGCATAGGCGCGCAGCTTGTTGACGAGCCCGATCCCGCGCCCTTCCTGCCGGAGGTAGAGCAGCACACCCCACGGCGCGTCGGCCATCGCGTGCAGCGCGGCATGAAGCTGCGGGCCGCAATCGCATTTGAGGCTGCCGAGCACGTCGCCGGTCAGGCATTCGCTGTGCAAGCGGACCACCGGCGGATTATGATCGCGCCTGCCGATGACGAGCGCGACATGGTCGGAGGCTTCCTCGGGGCTACGAAAGGCGACGATCTCGGCCGTTTCGCTCGCCTCGACCGGCAAGCGCGCACGCGCCGCAATCTCGAGCCGCGACGGGTCGAGCAGCGCGGCGACGTCATCGACCGAACATTCGGTCTCCGCCGCACCCTTCGCTTCGCGGACAAAAAAGGCGGGGAGGAGGCCAGCGTGACGCGCCATCGTCATCGCCGCGCTGGCCGCCGCCTCGCCGCCGGTCGCAATCGTTTGGAACGGCCCTTTGAGCGGGTGGGCGAGATCGAGCGCGGGGTCGGCGATCGCCAGCGCGGCGGCGACGGTGTCGGCCGCGCCCGCGAGCCGCACCGGCCCCGGCGTCGCGGCGGGACGCTGGTTGGTGAGCTTGAGCGTCACCGCGCGTTCGCCCGACAGCAGCAGATCCTCGCTTCCGAAGTCGCTCAGCGCCGCATCGCGCGCGCTCTCGACCGCGAGCAGATCGAGTGCGCCGTCGGCGCCGGTCACGCGGAATGTCCAGCCACGGCGTAGCGCGTCAATCGCGCGCGCGGCCCTCCGCGCGCGCGGCTGGTCGGCGACCTCGCTCAAAAGGCGAACTCCGTAACGATGGGGATGTGATCCGAGGGGCGCTCCCAGCTCCGTGCGGGCTGGACGGTACGGTGCGCGACCGCCTTTGCCATCAGGTCGGGAGTGACCCACATATGGTCGAGCCGGCGGCCGCGATTCGAGGCTTCCCAGTCCTTCGCGCGGTAGCTCCACCAGGTGAAGAGCGGCGCCGGCGCCTCGACGAAGTGGCGGCCGAGATCAATCCAGTTCGACGCGGACTGCAACCGTGCAAGCGTTTCGACCTCGACCGGCGTGTGGCTGACGACGTCGAGCAATGCCTTGTGGTTCCACACATCGCTTTCGAGCGGCGCGACATTGAAGTCGCCGGTCAGGATCGTCGGCGTATCGACGAGCGTCGCCGACCATTCGGTCATGCGGCCGAAGAAATCGAGCTTTTGCCCGAATTTCGGATTGAGGTCGCGGTCGGGAACGTCCCCGCCGGCGGGGATATAGACATTGTCGAGCCGCACGCCCGACGGCAGCGTCACGCCGATATGGCGTGCCTCGCCATTCGCCTGCCAGTCATATTTACGCACTTCGGTCAGCGGCACGCGGCTGACCGTCGCGACGCCATGGTGCATCCGCTGGCCGTTGGTGACGATATGCGTGTAGCCGAGCTGTTCGAACATGGCCTTCGGGAAAAGGCCGCATTCGACCTTCGTCTCCTGCAGGCAGAGCACGTCGGGCGCTTCCTCGCGCAGGAATTTCTCGACGATGCCGATGCGGGCGCGGACGCTGTTGATGTTCCACGAAGCGATGCTGAAGGTCATTCGGCTGGCTCTATCGGCGCAGCGCGTCGTTAGCAACGGAGCGCGAGCGGCAAAAACGAAACGCGCAAACATAAACCCCCGTTCCAGGGGCGGTGGAACGGGGGTTCAAGGTCAGCGTTCGTCACGCTCTTGAATGAAGATGCCTGGCATTCCGGCTGGGGCAACAGGGGGAAACCCAAATCCGGAGGCCGTGGCGGCGTCTTCAAGAGTTGTTTAGCCCGGTTTCCCTGTCGCCAAGCTGAACAGCGTGCCATCGCCTGTCGTTCGTCGGCTCTGAAGCGCCGTTCGTCGAAGCATCCCGATCACACCTTCTTGCGCGGACGCGGATCGGTCCATTTGAAGGCGGAATCGGCGACCGCGACGTTGAACTTCTGGTTGCTGAGGTCGATGCGCGTGCGGTTGTTCTGCGAATCGAGCGCGACCCAGCCGCGCAGACGCAGGCCGGCCGGCGCAGACCCGTCGCGGATGAACACCATCGTGATCGTGCCATATTCGGGGCGCTTCGGATCCTTGACCTCGACGCTCAGCACCTCGTCGCTGCCGGTCGGAATGACCTTCGCATATTTCGACAGGTCGCGTTCGGGATCGAGCAGCGCACCGAGCGGCGAATTCTTCACCGGCCAGCTTTGCACCTGCCGCACCTGATAGTCGATCATTGTCAGCCGGCTGCCGTCGCCGACGATCAGCAGCGGCACATCCTTCTGATACTGGAAGCGGATCTTGCCGGGGCGCTTGAGGGTCAGCTTGCCCGACAGGCGCTGGCCGTTGCGGTCGGTCTGGACGAAATCGGCGGTCATCGAGCTCGTCGCCTTGAGGTGCGACTGCACCGACGACAACGTGCTGGCCGACTGCGCGATCGCCGGCGCGCCGATCGCGAAACCCGCGGCAAGCGCCGGAACGAGGGTGAAGGCCGCAAGGCGTTTGAGCTTGGTCTGGAAGATCATCGGGCTCTCTATTCTGCAAAGTGTCGGCCGGACATGGCGCGCGGGCATTGAACCCGCCCTGAACCCCGGCTTTAGATGCTGTTCAAGTCACAAGCGCGGCGTTGGTTCCCTTACCGCTGCTGGCCGTACTGGTCGGTCAGCACATCGCGGCGGCCGACATGGTTCGGCGCGCTGACAATGCCTTCCTCTTCCATCCGCTCGATCAGGCGCGCGGCGCTGTTGTAGCCGATCCGCAATTGTCGTTGCAGCCAGCTGGTCGAGGCCTTCTGGCTTTCGGCGACGATCTGGCAGGCCTTCGCATACATGCGGTCCTCGGCGCTGTCGCCGCCCGCCGGCGCGCCCTCCATCGCGAAGCCGCCGTCCTCGGGGTCTTCGGTGACGCTTTCGATATAGTCGGGACGGCCCTGGCCCTTCCAGTGATCGGCGACCGCGCGCACTTCGTCGTCGGATACGAAGGGGCCATGAATGCGCGTGATCTGCTTGCCGCCGGGAACGTAGAGCATGTCGCCCTTGCCGAGCAGCTGTTCGGCGCCCGCCTCGCCGAGGATCGTGCGGCTGTCGATCTTCGAGGTGACGTTGAAGCTGATGCGCGTCGGAAGGTTGGCCTTGATGACGCCCGTGATGACGTCGACCGACGGACGCTGCGTTGCGAGGATCAGGTGGATGCCGGCCGCGCGCGCCTTTTGCGCAAGGCGCTGGATCAGGAACTCGACCTCCTTGCCCGCGGTCATCATCAGGTCGGCCAACTCGTCGACCACCACCACGATCTGTGGCAGCGGCGCATAGTCGAGCGTCTCCTCCTCATAGACCGGCTGGCCGGTGTCGGGGTCGTACCCCGTCTGGACGCGGCGGCCCAGCGACTTGCCCTTGGCAAGCGCGCCGCGCACCTTGTCGTTGTAGCTCGCGAGGTTGCGGACCGACAGCGACGACATCATCCGGTAGCGGTCCTCCATCTGCTCGACCGCCCATTTGAGCGCGCGGATCGCCTTCTTGGGCTCGGTCACGACGGGCGCGAGCAAGTGCGGGATGTCGTCATAGACGCTGAGTTCCAGCATCTTGGGATCGATCATGATCATTTTTACCTGGTCGGGACCTAGGCGATAGAGCAGCGACAGGATCATCGCGTTGAGGCCGACCGACTTGCCCGAGCCGGTGGTGCCCGCGATCAGCAGGTGCGGCATCGGGGCAAGGTCGGCGATCATCGCGTCGCCGCTGATATTCTTGCCGAGGATGATCGGCAGCGCGCCGGTCTGGTCCTGGAACAGCGCGCTGCCGATGATCTCGTGCAGCACCACCGCCTCGCGGTGGGCGTTCGGCAGCTCGATACCGATGACGGTGCGGCCGGGGATCGGCGCAATGCGCGCCGACAGCGCCGACATGTTGCGCGCGATGTCGTCGGCGAGGTTCGACACGCGGCTCGCCTTGGTGCCCGGCGCGGGTTCGAGTTCGTACATGGTCACGACGGGGCCGGGACGCACCGCCGTAATCACGCCCTTGACCTGGAAATCCTCGAGCACCGATTCGAGCAGGCGCGCATTGCGTTCGAGCGCCGCCTTGTCGATCGCGCCCCCCTGCCGCTCGGGCGCGGGGGCGAGCAGGTCGATCGAGGGGAGCTGATAGTTGGTGAACAGCTCGGTCTGCGGCTTCGCCTTGGGCTTCGACGGCGCGGCGCGCTGCACCGGTTCGGCGATCTCGGGCGGGGCACGGTCGATCGGCTCGGCGCGCGGGCGCGGGCGGATCACGCGCTCCATCAGGTTGGGCGCCCTCGCACCGCCGTCGTCGGCGCGCGCGGGCTCCACAATCCGTCCCCCTTCGGCCGCCGGAAGCTTCAGCCGCGACGCCCATCCCTTTTCGAGCCGCAGCGCGCGGAAGGCGAGCCAGAGGCCGATCCCGACGAGCAGCAGGATCGTCCCGAAGCGGGCGAGCGCGGCGACGGGGTCGCCCGCCAGCTCGAACAAGGGCGTCACCGCCCCGCCGACGACGAGCGCGATGATACCGCCCCAACCCGCGGGCATCGGCGCGCCGTTCGCGGGCGCCCATAGTTCGGCGCCGAGCCCGACGAGCAATATACCCGTAAAGCTATAGGCGAGCTGGCGCGGCCAAAAGGGCTGCGGCTCGCCCGCCCATAGCCGCCACGCCATGATCCCGAGCAAGGGGAGCAGCAGCACGATCGGCGCCCCGCCGATCGACAGGCCAAGGTCGGCGAGCCACGCCCCCGCGCCGCCCATCCAGTTCGCGGCATTGCCGTTCGCGGCGGTATTGAGCGCCGCATCGGTGCTGTCATAGGTCAGGAAGGCGAGGGTCAGGAAGATCGTAAAGGCGGCCAGTCCCACCGCCGCCGCTATGACGAGGCTGCGCGCGATGCTCTGGCGAAAAATGGTGCGCCAATCGGCCTTTCCGGCGACGGGCTTGCGGCTGGCCATGCTGTTTTCGGTCCCCATGGGTGAGTGCAGGGCGATATGCGCATGGGGCGGACTCGCCGTCAAGCGAGCAGGGGCCCCGGTAAAGGTCAGGCCGGACGCGATCCGGCTTCCGCCTCTGCTGGCGACGTTTTGGACGCCGACTGTCGCAGGGGGTCGGTACGCTTGCGCAACGGGCGCCGTGCCGGGCCTGCGACGCTCAGTTCGCGTAGAGCAAGGGCGGCCGCCACGCCGCCTGATCGACCTCGTCGCGGACCTTGTAAACCTGGCCCTTGCTGTTGAGGAACAGCTTTTCCATCTCGCTCCGCGTGAACGGTCGCGAACCGACGCGGCCGAACACGGCGATCTGCCCGCCGCTCTCGTCGACCCCGCGGTCGCGGTCGAGACCCTTCGACAGCGCGATCGCCGGCGAGGGGGTCTTCGCCCACGCGATCAGCTCGGGCGTCGGCTTCGGCGAGAAGCCGTAAAGGCCGGGATTGTCGGGGCTGGTCAGCTGCAGCACCTTGATGCCGTTCCGGCCGTCGGCGACATAGGCAAAGAGCGAGGCGTTGGTCGACGCGACGATCACATCCTCGGCATCATCGAGCTTGCCGTCGAAGGTCAGCGCGGGCCAGACGACCGGCGCCGCGGGCTGCGTCACGTCGACGATCACCAGGCCGTCGGCCTTCGCCGCGACATACATATACGTCCGCGCGAGATAGATTTTCCGCGCATTGGCAAGCCGCACATTGCCTTCGGGCACCGGCACCGGCTGCGCCATGTTGGTGATGTCGAACAGGCTGACACCCCCGGCATCGGTGATCCAGAGGTAGCGGAACTGCACCGCGCTGGCGCGCGCGTCGGCCAGCGGCAACTGCGCCGTGACCTTGGGTTCGAGCGGCGCCGACAGGTCGACGACGACGAGCCCGGCGTCGGTGGTGATATAGGCGTAATTGCCAGCCAGCGTGACATGCCTCGCGCCCTTGAGGACATTGTCCGGATTCCACGTCAGCGCGCGCGTCAGCTTGTTGTCGCGGAATTCGCCGTTCGCCATCGTGTCGATATCGACGAGGACCAGCCCCTCGACGCTGTCGGTGATCACCGCGTAGCGATAGAGCGGGTGGAAGGACTGTTCGTGATTCTCGGGGAAATCCTTCACGATATGGTCGTTGCGCGAGATGCTGATCGGCTGGTTGGTGCCGATCGCCATGCAGGTCGCGTTGGTCGTCTTGACATGCGTGTCGTGACCCAGCGGCGAGAAGGGCGCGCGGACGATGCGTTCGGAGAAGCCCTTGTTGCCGATCGAGGCGACGTCATAGACGCGGAAGCCGCCCTTGCCCTCGGCGACGAACATATATTCGCCGCGCTGTTGCAGGCAGTTCACGCGGCCGCTCGTGCCCTGGTTGATGTTCGCAAATTCCTCGAGCGCATATTTCTCGCCCGAAATCTTCTTGTCGAACACCTTGCCGCGCACCCAGTTCTTGAGCTCGCGGCCATTCTTGTTGACGTGCATGTCCCAATAATCGGGATAGGCATATTTCTGCAGATAGCTGCCGATGACCGCCTGCGGCTCGTCCCATTCGGTGACGCGCGTCGCCTGGAAACTGTCTTCCTGCCCCGACCAGACGTTGAGCCCGACGAAGTTCACGAAGTTGGTGCCCATCAGCAAGAGCTGCGACATGATCGCATTATTGTCGTCGGCTTCGGACAGGTGGCAGTCGGTGCATTGCTTGGTTTCCTGACGCCGTACCGTGTGCGGGAAGTGCGGTGCGAAGGCCTGGCTCGAGAAGCCCGCGGCCGAAATGGGCGGCTGTTGCACATAGATGCGCTCGCGATTGAGGTTCGTCGACGACAGGATCAGTGCCGAGGTAGATCGTACCGGCGTGATGATCCCGCGCACCTCGCCGTTCGGGCCGGGTTCGCCGGGCTTGGTCAGCATGTGGCGGCCGAGCTGGAACATCTCGTCGCGCGCCACCTGCGGGTTGTAGGTCGCAAAGTTGCGTGTCTCCTCCCCCTCGAAATGGTGCATCTTGGTCTTCCAGTTCGCCTCGATCGGCAAATGGCAGCCGCCGCAACTCGTCGTCCATGAGAGGTGGCAGGTGAAGCAGGTCATCTTGTCGTCGCCGTGCGCGCGATCCTCCTTCGCGACGCCGGGGCCCCATTCGAACTTGCCGTCGTCGGCACCCGAGCGCGACATCAGTTTCGCGCGCGCCGCCTTCGCATTGAAATGCGGCCCCGGGGTCACCGCCTGCTTGACGAGGCTGACCTGCCATTCGAGCTTTGGATCGACGATCGAGCGCTGGATCAGGCCCGTGACCTCGCCATCGTCATTATACTGGAATTCGAAGCGGCGGCGCCCGTCGCTGTTGCGCAGCAGCGCCAGATTTGTGCCCTGCGGCCGCGCCGCGACGTTCGACGTGAGCAGGTTCGGCAACGCATCCGCGGTGCCGTGGCAATCCTTGCACCCGATCTCGACCGCGTTCGCGACCTCGCCCTGGATATAGCCGTTGCCGTGCGCATCTTGCGCGAAGTGGCAGTCGGCGCACTGCATCCCCTTTTCGGCGTGGATGTCCATCATGTGCACCGCCTTGCCGGGGTTGAGGCCCGGCGGCACGAACTTGCCCTCGCGGCCGTCGGGGGCCGCGGTCGACAGGCAGAGTTCGCGCTCCTTCGCCTCGGTATAGTGGCTGCAGCTCTTGCGCCATTTCTCGGGATCGGCGGGGTCGACAATATGCGCCTTGTCGGTGCCATAGGTCGACATATTGCCCTCGGCATCGAGCAGATTGCCGTTGCGGTCGCGCTTGAAGATGCCGCGGAAGTTCCAGCCGTGGCCGTGATAGTCGGCGAACTGGGTGTTCTGGTTGGTGTCGTTGACATCATAGACGTCGCGCAGGAACTCGACGTCGGACCATAGCCCGCGCGTCGCCGCCCCTTCGGGATTGCGTTCGAGCGTCTTGTGGACCTCGGCCGCGGTCGGATAATGCTGCTGCTTGTATTTCTTCTGATAGTCCTCGTCGCTCATCCCCGGCGGGCGCGGCGCGGTGTTGTTCGGCCCCGGCCACATCTGCGGCGCGTCGGACTCATAATCCCACATCGTGTAGCCGAGGTAGGAGTTCAGGAAGATGTTCGGCTGGTGCATGTGGCACGTCATGCACTGCGCGGTCGGGATCGCGCGCGTGAAGGCGTGTCCGATCGGGTGGCCCGATTCGAGGCGTTCCTTCTTTGCCTGGGCCTGCGGTCCGGCCTTTGCGGCGGCGGGGTCGACGAGCGCGCCATGCTGGTCCGGGTCGGGCGCGTGCTGCGCGCCGTCGCCATGGTCCGCCGCGCCGCCGCCATGGGTGTCGCCGTGCCCGCCGCCATGCCCGTCATCGTCGGGCTTCCATTTGCGGTCCCGGATCGTCGGGTCGACCGTCGCGGTCTCGCCGTCGCGGCCATATTGCGCATAGATCAGGCTGTGCCGCGGCTCGCGGTCGTTGGCATAGATGACGTGACAGCCCGCGCAGCCCGAATGGCGATAGTCGCCCGGCTGGTCGTTGGTGCCCATGAACCACATGAAGGGATCGTTGAGGCGCGTCTTGTGAATGTTGAGCACGGGGATCGCGACGCGCAGCCCGGTACCCGGACCGCGGTTCGACTGTTTAAGGTCGGGGCGGCCCGGCTCTTCGAGGCGCTGGATGCTGCCGCTCGGGTTCGGCAGGCCGATTTCGGCGAACTGTGTGTTGATGTTGCGCCCGCCGCGCTCGAACACGCGGAAGACGTCGCCCGGCGGAATCACGCTCCAGCGCGGGAGCGGATACATTTTCGCCAGCGCGCCGCGTTTCTTCTCGGCATCGGTCAATATCTTGTCGAAACCGAAGCTCGGCTTGCACGCCTCGGCATATTCCTCCTTCGTCAGCCGCGACGAGGGCGAAAGGATGCACGCGGGTTTGCCGTCGCGCGTATAGGCCTCGCCGAAGATGTAATTCTTGTAGGGGACGATGCCGTTGTTGTACGCGGCGCCGCCCCACAGCATCGCGCCGGTCGACATCAGCGAACGCTCGGTCGCCTCGATCACCTCGAGGTGGCACGCTCCGCACGCCTCCCGCGCGACGCGATAGTCGCTGGGGTTGACGAAACGGATATATTCGGGCGCTTCCTTGTTGAGCAAAGTATAGCTGCGCTTCGGGTTCGCGGGACTGTCGCCCCACGCGCCTGGCAAGGTCGGTTGCGGGTGCGCGGCCTTCTTCGCCGCGAGATTATAGGCGCTTTCATAGCCGAGTTCGGGCTTGCCGAAGGCTGCGGGCGAGGTCGAATCGCCGCCGTGGCAATCGGTGCAGCCGAGCCGCACCGCGGGCGTCTTGTGCATCGTCGGCTGGTCGGTGCGGACGTGGCAGCTATAGCAACCCGCCGATTTACCGGCCATTTCGGCCTCGCTCTGCTCCTTCGGTGCCGGGGGCGTGAAGCGATAGACGACCTTGACCGGCTTTTCCTCCTCGGACGCGCGCACCGCCTGGCCGCCGAACGCCAGCGCCATCATCAGGAAAGCGAAGAGAGCGAAGAGCTTGCGCGCCATCGGTCAGAAACTCACGATCACATTGGCAAGGATCGAGACATAGGCCTTGTCGCGTTCCTTGTTGTCGAACAAATCCTTGAATCCCTTGCCCGGAAGGAGGACCGCGGCGCTGAGGCGCCCGACGATATTCTGCGTCGCCTTCGGCCGCCAGATCCCCGCGACCGACAGGTCGAAACCGATATCCTTCGGAATCGAGCCCTCGACGCGGAGGTTCTGGAGTACCTTCGTATTGTCGAACCAGAGGTGGTTGGCATTGAAGCTGACGCGCGTTTCGGGCGAGAGGTCGAAATCGGCGCCCGCGCCGACAAACACCGTGCCCGGATTGTTGAAGTTCGACTGCCCCTCCTCCTTCGACGAGCGCAGCGAATTCAATATGCCGTTGCGGCCGTTGATCGAGATGACGCGGCCGCCGCCCGCGAAGGGGATCGTCTGGCGGATCCAGTAGCTGGTGTCGGCGCCGCCGAAGATCGGATTCTCGAAGATCGCGTCGAACCCGCCCTCGACATTATTATACGGGTTGCGGTCGCCGCTGGCATAGAGGCCCGACAGGCGGAAGCGCATCCAGTCATGGTCGTAGCTGAGCTCGGCGGCAGCGAAGCCCGCGCGGATCTTCGCCGGCTTGCTGGTGAAGAAGCTGTTCCGGTCCTCGCCGAGCGCGGCGTAGAAGCTGGCCGTGACGTTGATCCGCCCGATGCGTCCGTCGGCGCTGTAGCCGAGATAGGCGACGTCATATTCGCGCCCGCGCAGATCGCCGAGCAGCGCCGGCCGCACCGGGAAACCATTGTGGTCGATCTGCACGTCTTTCTTTTCGCGGTTCATATTGTAGGTCACGCTGACCTGGCTGGTCAGCCCGACGAACGGGAAATCCTGGCGATAAAGATTAGCGGTGAAGATGAAATCGTCGCGCGGCGTCTGGGTGATGTCGTTGAGACCGCTGTTGGTATCCTTCTCGAGCCGCCAGAAGGCGGCGAGGTTGTACTGGAAGCGGTTGTTGTCGCGGTTGCCGAAGAAACGGACGCCGAGCTGGCTGTCGTTGAACAGGAAGCCGCGGAAATCGCTCTGGAAAGGCTGGATGCCGATGCGGATCGAATGGAAATCGTAGCGGTCGCTGTCGTTGCCGAGGTGCTTGTCGACGAACAGTTCCTGCACGCCGAGGAAGCTGTCGTAGCGGTGGCTCGGTTTCGACGGACGCACGTCGAGGACGCGCCGTTCGGGCACGTCGACATAATTGGCCTGATAGGCGAGCGTGACGCGATATTCGACATCGGGCGGCTTGAACGCGGTCGATCCCTTGATCAGCGCGGCGCCGGCGATGAAGGTCTGCGCGAACACAAAGCTGCGGTTCTTGCCGAACACGTCGATGCTGCCTGGGCGCGAAGTCGTCTGGACGCCGACGGGGATCGGGAAGGTGCGCGGTTCGAAGACCGTGTCGGACACGGCATTGGCGACAAAGAACCAGTCGTCGCCCTTGATCGGCAACCATTTGACCTTGTCGCGGTTGACCGGCCGGTCGCCCTTCAACGTATTCTGGTGATAGGGGTCGAACCAGCGTTCCTTGACGACGCCGAGTGTCTCGATCAGCCGCCAGCGGTCGGGGACCGGAAGCTGGTCGTCCATCCCCGGAAAGGCCTGCGGCGGCGGCGGGCGCAGCGCGCCGACATTGTCCTGCGTCAACTGGTCGGGAAGGTCGGGCGTGTAGCCGGGGCGGCGTCGCCCCTCGATGATCTGGGTGACGAGGTCGTCCTTGATCACTTCCTGCCAATCGACGGGTGGCGGCGGCGGTGTCAGTTCCTCGGTCGCCGGCGCCTGATCGGTCGCCGATGGCGTGGCACTTCCGTCAGCGGTTGCCGGATCGGTCGCGGGCGGCGGCGGCGCCTCGGCCGCGGGCGTCCCCTGCGCCGCGAGCGTCGCGATGATCGGCAGCAGGCTGACGTCGACGCTCACCCGCTAAAGCCCCTGACAGACATTTTGCTGATTGGTGTCGAGGAAGGGTGCGAACGGACAGCCGACATAACGCAGCCGCACCGTCTTGCCGTCGGCGAGCGTCACGACGACATTGTCCGACCGGATCGCCATCGGGGCATTGCCGATCCCGCCGACCCTGGCCCCGCCATTATGCGTGCCCAGGAAGCTGATCATGTCGTCCTGGTCGATACCGTCGCCCGACACGCCGATCCCGCCCACCAGCGTGCTGCCGCGATAGATCGGCACCGAGCCAGGAAAGATCTGGATGCCGTTCTGCAGCCGATTCTGTCCTGCAGCGACATCGGGCAGGGTCGTGCAACGCGCCGGCGTGTCGGGGTTCGCGCCTTGCAGGAAGCCGACATGCTGGCCGAGGTTGCCGATGATCAGCGCCGACTGGAGCCCGGTCGAGAAGGGGTTGAATTGCGCGATCGGGCGCGAGAAGGGGCCGTTCGGCCGCCCGACCTCGCCATCGGGGAAATAGGGGCGCGACAGATTGCCGCCCGCGCGGTCGGGGAAGGCGATCGTTCCCGTCAGCGCCGCCGGATTGTTCAGGAACGTCCGGACCGCCGTCACGAACTGCCGGATGTCGGCGCTGGCGTTGGCGCTGAGCTCGGCGCCCGCATTGGGGTTCGAGAAGAAGGCGGCGGTGCGCGCCTTCTGCAAGGACACGTCGGACCCGAAGATCGGCGCGTCGGGCGAGCGCACCATGCCGAGCGGGGTGCCGAAGGTGTCGACAACGGTGATCGTGACCTGCGCGCGGCTGTCGAGCGGTTTGCGGATCTGCGCGCGCGCGCGGCTCATCACCGTGAACGCCTCTTCGAGCACAGCGCGCACTTCGGCCTGCGAAAGCGGGGTGGCAACCGCCGCGCCGTCAGTGGCCGCGCGGATCGGATAGCGGTTGTTGCCGCTGCCGTCGGTGAAGATGAACGCGTCGCGGTTCGAGAATTCGGCCGGGGTCGACGCACGAATGCCCGACGCCTCGGTGCCATAGGCAATGCCCGCCGTGACCGCCGCGGCCGAATAGCCCGGCACCGCGACGAGATTGCCCGCGGTTCCGTTGAACGAGGCGAAGCTGGCGCCGCCGCTCGACATCACGCCCGCGAAGGTCGCGTCGGAAAAGCGCAAGGTCGTGCCATCGACGCTGATCTTGTCGGCGGTGATTGCCGCCGGCGCCTCGAATCCCCGCGTGCCGGCGAGCGCGATGAACTCCTCGGGGTCGTTCTCGATATCGAGGATGTTCGGGTCGCTGCCATAGACGCCGTCGCCCATCACCCCGATGCCGCCGACGAGCACGCCATTCTTGTAGAGCGGCAGCCCGCCCGCATCGGCGGCGAGGCCGAGCGGCGAGCGTTTCGGCCCGATCAGCGCGGCGTTGCCCGCGGCACCGAAGCGCGACGAGAAATCGCTGCACGGAAGCTGGCTGAACTGCACCCCGAACAGCGGCCCGCTTTCGAGCCCGACGGTGGTCGGCGCGGGCGGGAAATGCTCCTGGACGATCTGGCTCGCGGTGCGCGTCGAAAAGGCGTTGCCGCCGCTCGACAGATAGGCGCCGGTGATCGCCTTCGCGATCGCGCCGCCCTCTGCCGGGAAGGTGACATTCTGCGCGTCGATATTCTGGCCGTTCGGCGCGGGCGACGTCGTTGCGGTCGCGCGCGCGCCGTTCATGCGAAAAACAGCGAGGACGTTGCCGACGCGGTCGGTCACCGCGATCACCGACGGAAGCCCGCGCGCCTGCGCCTCCGATATCGCGTTGGCGAGGATCGTCTGGACCTCAGTGACGCTCAGCGATTCGGCGGCGGGCGGGGTGAACAACCCGCCGGTCGGGGTCGGCGTGGGGGTCGGGGTTGGGGTGGGGGTCGGCGTCCCGCCGCCTCCCCCGCCGCCGCCGCAGGAGGCGAGCAGAAGCGAAGCAGCCGCGACGAAGGCCACCGAATGAAAGAGGCGGGATGTGGGTTGCATATCTTTACCGCAGCGCCCCGATGGCGCGCACCGCGCTGCCCAGCGAAGCCTGGAAATCGGCGGGGCGGAAGGCGTTCGGATCCTTGACCGCGGTATAGGCGCGGTCGATGTCGGCGCGGATGCCGGCCGCGGCGCCGACGGTGATCCGGCCCGACGACACCATCGCGTTGAGCAGCGTGTCGACCCCCATTACCGCCTGCTGCGACCCCGAATAGTCGGTCAGCCGGTCGCCCACCGCCTTCGCCGAAATCGCATCGACGAGGGTGAAGGCGTCGGCGCCCGAGAAGCTGCGTGCGGCAAAGGCGGCCTTCAGCGCCGAGACCGTCTGCTGAAGCTGCGCGGCAGCGCTGACCGCACTCGCGCGGTCGATCGTCATCGCCTTGTGGAAGGCGGCGGTGCGGGCCGCGAGCTGGTCGGCGAGCGCGGGCGCGGCGACGCGCGCCGCCGCCGACAGCATGATCAGATTCTCGTCATTATAGGGCGGCATGCCCTCGGGGATGTTCGTCCGCCCCGGATTGTCGAGGCTGGTCTTCACCGGCTTCGCCTGATCGTAGATGCGGCGGTGGCAGCTGTGGCAGTCGAGGAAGTAGAATTCGGGGAACATCCCTTCGGTCCCGCGCCGCGACTGGAAGAGCGCGAGGCTGCGTTCGAGCGCGACCGCCTGCCCGACCGCCCACATCTGGACATGGTTGGTGCGCCCCGAACCCGCGCCGAACTTGCGCCAGCCATAGTCGGCGTCTTCCTGATGATGCGCCTGGAGCGAGGAGAAGAGATCGAGTTCGAACGAGATGCGCGGGTGCCCTGCGGCCATGAGGCGGTGGGTGACGAACTGCCCTTCGCCCGCCGAACCGAAGTGGCAGTCGACGCAGACGCCCGCGCGCACCACCGGATCCTCGAGCTTCCAGAGACCCGCGCGAAGGTTCGAGAGATGCTTGTCGCGCATCTCGGCGTCGGGGTTGGCGTTGGTGCCGATACCGGCATAGTGGCTCGCGATCCAGCCGCCCGCGGGTCCGTGGCACGATTCGCAGCCGACGCCATCCTCGAGCGGCACCGACCCGCGCCGCGCGCCGCCCGACGCGGCGATCGCGCCCTGCGTGCTGTGGCAGCCGAGGCACATCGGCGCGGTCGACGGATCGCCGATCCCGAGATTCTTCGCGATGAACTGGCTGCGGCTGTTGCTGAGCACCGCCCAGGCGCGACTATGCGCGCCGCCGGGGGTCGAGGGTTCCTGCCAGCGCATCAGCTCGTCCTGGCGGACAACGGTGCCGTCGCCCTCCATCCGGCCGTGACAGGTCGATCCCGCGCAGGAGGCGACGCCGGTATAGCGACCGCCCGCTTCGCCCTGCGAGCGCGCGGGGGGCGCCGCGACGATCGCGGCGATCGTCAGCGCCAGCAGCAACGCCGCGAGCGTCCAGACGGTCGCCCACAGTCGTTCGCCGCGCCCCACAATCGCGTCGGTCGTCATGCCCATGTCCCCTTTTCCCGCCTGGCGCTTTTGCGCCTAGACTGCGACTTACACCACTCCGAATGCCAGCATCGCGTCGGCCACCTTCTTGAAGCCCGCGATATTGGCGCCCTTCACATAGTCAATATAGCCATTGCCCTGATCGCCATAGGTCAGGCAACTTTTGTGGATGCCGTCCATGATGTCCTTGAGCATCTGTTGCAATTCGGCCTCGCTCCAGCTGCGTCGGCCGCTGTTCTGGCTCATTTCGAGGCCCGAGACCGCGACACCGCCGGCATTCGCCGCCTTGCCCGGCGCGAACATGATCTTCGCATGCTTGAAGTGATGCACGCCCTCGAGGTTGGTCGGCATGTTGGCGCCTTCGCTGACCGCAATGCAGCCATTGGCGACCAGCGTCTTGGCGTCCTCGCCAAGCAATTCATTCTGCGTCGCGCACGGCAGCGCAACGTCGCAGGGAACGCCCCATGGCGTCTTGCCTGCGGTGAAGCTCGCGCCTTTGAACTCGTCGCAATAATCCTCGATCCGGCCGCGGCGGTGCGTCTTGTGCGCCTTCACCCAGTCGATCTTGTCCTGCGTGATGCCGTCGGGATCGTGGATGAAACCGCCCGAATCGGACAGGGTGAGCACCTTGCCACCAAGCTGGACGATCTTTTCCGCCGCGTGCGTCGCGACATTGCCCGAGCCGGAGATGACGGCGGTCTTGCCGACGAGATCCTGCCCCTTGGCGGCGAGCATGTTGGCCAGAAAATACACCGCGCCATAGCCCGTCGCCTCGGTACGGATCAGCGAACCGCCCCATTCGAGCCCCTTGCCCGTGAGGACGCCGGTGAATTCGTTGGTGATACGCTTGTACTGGCCGAACATGAAGCCGATCTCGCGCCCGCCCACACCGATGTCGCCCGCGGGCACGTCGACGTCGGCGCCGATGTGCCGGTACAGCTCGGTCATGAAGCTCTGGCAGAAGCGCATGATCTCGCGCACGCTCTTGCCCTTGGGGTTGAAGTTCGACCCGCCCTTGCCGCCGCCCATCGGCAGCCCCGTGAGCGCATTCTTGAACGTCTGTTCGAAGGCGAGGAATTTGAGGACGCTTTCGGTCACGCTCGGGTGAAAGCGGATCCCGCCCTTGTACGGGCCGATGGCATTGTTGTTCTGGACGCGCCAGCCGCGTTGGACGCGAATATTGCCGGCGTCATCCTCCCAGCACACGCGGAAGGACACGACCCGGTCGGGCTCGGCGATGCGCCGCAATATCTGCTGCGCGTGATATTCTTCCTTGTCGGCGATGAAGTCGAAAATATCTTCGGCGACCTCCTGGACCGCCTGCACGAACTCATCCTGGCCGGGGTTGCGCTTCTTCACCCCTTCCATAAACGTCGGAAAGTCGACGTGATCCGAAACTGCCATGCACCCCTCCCCCTGTTGGCTGGGAAAATCGGTGCGACCCCACTGACGATTTTGTCGTTGACCGACCTCGCGGGTCGAAGGCTACACCATCGCGAGGCAAAGGCAAGACGCGAGCGCGTCGCGTCCATGTTTTTTGCGAGCCGGACGAGGGGACAAAGATGAGTGAGAGCAAGAAGATGGCAAGCGGGATGACGCCCACGAATCGGGCGATCCTGATAGCCGCCGCGCTGCTGCTCGTCGCCGCGATCGGCTATGCAATCTGGCGCGATTCCGCCGATTCTGCACCGCAGAAGTCCGTCGAAGCCACCGCGCCACCGGGAGATCAACTCGCCGCGCTGGAGGCACGGACGCGCGCCGAACCGGGCAGCGCCGAGGCGTGGATGCAGCTCGGCGCAGCGCGCTTCGACATGGGCGAATACGCGGGCGCGGTCGCCGCCTACGAG
This sequence comes from Sphingopyxis sp. Geo48, assembly GCF_949769155.1. Taxonomy (NCBI): domain Bacteria; kingdom Pseudomonadati; phylum Pseudomonadota; class Alphaproteobacteria; order Sphingomonadales; family Sphingopyxidaceae; genus Sphingopyxis; species Sphingopyxis sp. Geo48. The sequence continues at coordinate 52,746 of NZ_CATKPA010000009.1, forward strand.
AAAGCGACCGCGCTTTCTTCCGACTCGGCGGGGCTCTGGTCGGCACTCGGCGAGGCGCGGGTAATGGCGAGCGAGCGCGACCCGATGCCCGCCGCGGCGCTCGCGGCGTTCAACAAGGCGATCGCGCTCGACGCGAAGGATCCGCGCGCGCGCTATTTCCTCGCGGTGAAAAAGGATGTCGGCGGCGACCACAAGGGCGCGATCGAGGACTGGTTCGCGCTGCTCGCCGATACGCCGCAGGGCGCCCCGTGGGAGGCCGACCTCCGCCGCACGATCGGGCAGGTCGGCGCGATCCACAAGATCGACGTCGCGATGCGGCTGCAGAATACGCAGGCGCGGCCGCTGACCGCCAACGAGATGCCGGTCGCGGCGCGGGCGATCCCGGGACCGACCCGCGCCGACATGGAAGCGGCGTCCCAGCTGCCCAAGGGTCAGCAGGATGCGATGATCGAGGGCATGGTGAGCGGGCTCGAAGCCAAGCTGAAGGCCAACCCCAAGGATGTCGACCGCTGGATCATGCTGATGCGCAGCCGCATGACGCTCGGCGAGAGCGCGAAGGCGGCGCAGGCGCTGAAGGACGGCGTCGCCGCCAATCCGGCCGCCGCCGGACGGTTGAAGGCTCAAGCGCAGCTGCTCGGCGTGCCGGGGGCCTAACCCGCCATCAGCGCCGCATTGCCGCCCGCTGCGGTGATGTCGGTCGAGATCGACTTTTCCTCGGCGAAACGGTGGAGGTAGTGCGGGCCGCCGGCTTTCGGGCCGGTGCCCGAGAGGCCGCGCCCGCCGAACGGCTGCGAGCCGACGATCGCGCCGATCTGGTTGCGGTTGACATAGACGTTGCCGACCTGCGCGCGCGCCGCGATATGCGCTGCAACGCCGTCGATGCGCGTGTGGACGCCCAATGTCAGGCCGTAGCCCGAGCTGTTGATCGCATCGATGAGCTGGTCGAGCTCGCCGCCCTTCCACGTCGCGACGTGGAGCACCGGTCCGAAAATCTCGCGCTTGAGGTCGGTGACATGGTCGAGGCGGATCAGGGCGGGCGGTACGAAATGGCCGTCCGCGGGCAAGTTCGTGCGCCCCGCTTCGGCGATCACACGGCCCACCGCGCGGGCTTCGGCGACATAAGCCGCAATATTGGCTTGCGCCTCGTCATCGATGATCGGGCCGACGTCTGTCGACAGGATTGCGGGGTCGCCAACGTTCAGCTCGGCCATCGCGCCCGCGACCATCGCGATCATCGTGTCGGCGACATCTTCCTGCACGCAAAGCAGGCGGAGCGCCGAACAGCGCTGGCCCGCCGACTGGAAGGCACTGGCAACGGCATCGCGCGCGACCTGTTCGGGGAGCGCGGTCGAATCGACGATCATCGCGTTTGCGCCGCCGGTCTCGGCGATCAAGGTCGCGATCGGCCCGTCGCGCCCCGCAAGGCTGCGGTTGATCATCCGCGCGACCTCGGTCGAGCCGGTGAAGGCGACGCCGATGATATCGTCATGCCCGGTAAGCGCCGCGCCGACGGTCTCGCCGCGGCCCGGGAGAAACGCAAGGACGTCGCCGGGAACGCCCGCTTCGAGCAGCAGCTCGACCGCAGCGTGCGCGATGAGCGGGGTCTGTTCGGCGGGTTTGGCGAGGACGCTGTTGCCCGCGGCGAGCGCGGCCGACACCTGCCCCAGGAAGATCGCGAGCGGAAAGTTCCACGGGCTGATCGCGACGAAGACGCCCTTGCCTTCGAGGACCAGCTCGTTGCGCTCGCCCGTGGGACCGGGAAGCGCGACGGGGTAAGTGAAGTCGGCGCGCGCCTGCGCCGCGTAATAGCGGAGGAAATCGACCGCTTCGCGCACCTCGGCGATCGCATCGACCAGCGTCTTTCCGGCTTCGTCGATCGCGAGGCCGAGGAAGAGGGCGTCACGTTCTTCGAGCAGATCGGCGGCGCGTTCGAGGCGCGCGGCGCGGAATTCGCCGCCGGCGAGGCTCCAGTCGCCCTGCGCCTTGCGCGCCGCGGCGACCGCGGCGTCGACGGTTTCGCGGTCGGCCTCGATCACCTGCCCGACGATAGCGCCGGTGGCAGGGTTGCGCACCGGCTCGGCGGTGCCGCTCTGCGTGACGCCGCCGACGATCGGGGCGGCGACATGGTTGCTCTGGCGCGCCTTGGCGATCGCGGCGGTGAGCGCTTCGGGGACGCCGGGTTCGCCGAGGTCATAGCCGCGCGAGTTGCGGCGTGCGGGATCGAAGAGTTCGAGCCCGGTCGCGATCGACCGCGGGGTGCTCTGGGCGCTACGTGGATCGACCGCGAGCTGTTCGGGGGTGACGTCGGGGTCCGAGAATTGATGCACGAAGCTGGAGTTCGCTCCATTTTCGAGCAGGCGGCGGACGAGATAGGCGAGCAGGTCGCGGTGCGTGCCTACGGGCGCATAGACGCGCACCGGGCGCGGCGGCGGATAGAGCGCCATGATCGCATCATGCGCGCCCTCACCCATGCCGTGGAGCCGCTGCAGCTCATAGTCGGCGCCAATGAACAGCTCGGTCACGAAGGCGAGCGTCATCGCATTGTGGCTGGCGAAGGCCGGGAAGATGCAGTCCTGCGCAGCGCGGAGGATCTGCGCGCAATGCATATAGTTGAGATCGGTGTGGTTCTTCGCGGTGAAGACGGGGAATTGGCCGAGCCCCATCGTCTGCGCGCGCTTGATCTCGGTATCCCAATAGGCGCCCTTGACGAGGCGCATCGACAGCTTGACCCCCCGCGCGCGCGCCTTTTCCGCGACCCAGCGGATCGCTTCGGGCGCGCGCTTCTGATACGCCTGGATCACGATGCCGAGCCCGGTCCAGCCGTCGGCGATGCCGGCGTCGATCAGCGCCTCGAACACGTCCATATGCGGTTCGAGCCGGTCGCTTTCCTCGGCGTCGATCATCAGCGGGATGTTCACATCGCGCGCCGCGCGCGCGAGCGTGATGACGCTCGGGATCAGTTCGTCTCGGACACGGTCGGCCTGCAAATATTCGTAGCGCGGATGGAGCGCCGACAGCTTGATCGAGATGCCGTGGTTGGCGTGCGGGTCGCCGGGCTTTGCCTTCTTGCCGATGCGCGCGATGGCATTGGCGTAACTGTCGTAATAGCGCCGCGCATCCTCGGCGGTGCGCGCGGCCTCGCCGAGCATGTCGAAGCTCGCGAGTTCCGGCTTTTCCTTGTCGGCGCGCTTGACCGCGGCATCGATCGTCTCGCCCATCACGAATTGCTGGCCGAGCAGCTTCATCGCCGCGAGCGCGGCCTGGCGGATCACCGGCTCGCCCGAGCGGCGGATCATCGATTTGAGGAGCGAGAGCGGGTTCGCCTTGCTGCCCATCGCGTCCAGCATCAGCGTCGCCGACCCCAAGGAAAGCCCGCGCGCCGACAGCGCGACGATCAGAGGGCTGTCCTCGTCCTCGCCTTCCTTCCAGTGCCGCCCGGCGATCTTGTCGCGGATCAGGGCGTTCGCGGTCGCGCTGTCGGGGACGCGCAGCAGCGCTTCGGCAAGGCACATCAGCACGACGCCTTCCTCGGTCGAGAGGCGGTAGCGGTTCATCAGCTGCGCGACGAGCGTCTCGCTTTCGCCCTCGGCCTTCGCCTTGCGGATGAGCGCAAGCCCGCGGGCGGTTGTCGCCGCGACGGTCGCGGGCGAACGGGCGAGCTCGGCGCGCAGGTCGGCCACGATATCGGTTTCGGAACGGCGGGCGAGGGCGCGGAGCGCGGCGCGGTCGTTAGGCTGGGTCATGACGCGCACCCTACAACATCGCATCGCGGCGATCCGACCTAATATCGCGCCAAGAATTTATGTTTTGACCTATTTTGTGGCTTGTTTTAGTCGATAATCATGATGGAAGCCAGCAAGACAGTCGAATTGGATGATTTCGACCGGAAGATCCTTGCAATTCTGCGCAAGGATGGCCGTATCACCTTCACCGACCTTGCCCAGCAGGTCGGCCTGTCGAAGACGCCGTGCCAGCAGCGCGTCCGCCGGCTCGTCGAACAGGGCGTGATTTCGGGCTTTGCGGCGATCGTCGATCCGGCGAAGGTCGGGCTCGACCATGTCGCCTTCGCCGAGGTCCGCCTGTCCGACACGCGCGAGGCGGCGCTGCGCGAGTTCAACGCCGCCGTGCGGCGGATCGCCGAGATCGAGGAATGCCACATGATCGCGAGCAGCTTCGACTATCTGCTCAAGGTCCGCACCTCGGACATGCGGCGCTATCGCACGGTGCTCGGCGAGAAAATCTCGAGCCTGCCGCACGTCGCGAACACCTCGACCTTCGTCGTGATGGAAACGGTTCGCGAGGCGGCGCGCTGAGGCGGCAGGCCCATTGACCGTCGCCGCCCGCTGTGCCAATCGCGCGGGATCGCGGGTGTAGCTCAATGGTAGAGCAGAAGCTTCCCAAGCTTACGACGAGGGTTCGATTCCCTTCACCCGCTCCACCTCCTTCACCTTCACCTTCTGGCTGACGAACTCGATCTCGCTATAGGCCGTGAGAAAGGCAATGTCGGCGGCGTCGCGGCCGACGCAGATCCGTGCGGTTTCGGTCGGCTTGGTCATTCCGGTCGCATCGACCATATGCCAGTCGCCATCGAGATAGACTTCGGCGACGGCATGAAAATCCTGCGGATCGACGCCGAGCGCATAGACGCTCGCCATGCGCGCCGGGATATGCGCCGCGCGCGCCAGAGCGATCATGACATGCGCATAGTCGCGGCAGACCCCGCGCCGTTCGACGAAGCTGTCGAGCGCGCCGGTTTCCGAATTGCTCGATCCCGAGACATAGGTGAAGCGGCTTTCGATCCAGTCGCGCATACGCCCGATCTTCTTGCCGCCCTCATGATCGCCGAAACGACGCTCGACGAAGGCGTGGAATTTGTTCGACGGGCAGTATCGCGATTCGTTGAGATAGGGCACCGCTTCTGCAGGCAGGCGATGGAGCGGGACGGCGCTCAACGCGCGGAAATTTTCCTCAGGCCGGTCGATTTCGACGAGCGCGCGATATTCGGCCCGAAATTCGCCACTGGTGCGCAGCCATATCGGCTCGCAAATCCCGTCGCTGGCGGGAACGCGGGCGAGATTTTCAGGATCGCCCATGTCGAGCGAACTGTCGATCACATGCTGGCCATGGCCGTTGGCGGCCTCGACCTGCAACATCAGGTCGACCGGTTCGGGGAGGCGGTAATTTAGGGACGCGGAAATTTTCAGTTTCATCTATCGCCAACGCTTGAGGGAAGGATCGGTGCCGCTAGTGACAATCGGGGTAAAGAACAAGTGACGCCTTCGCGGACCATACCCTTTATCGTCGTTACCATCTTCATCGACGCAATCGGGTTCGGCATCATCATGCCGGTGCTGCCGCAGCTAGTCATGGAGGTCGGCAAGATCGATCTGCCGCACGCGATCGAGATCGGTGCCTGGATCGGACTGGTGATGGCGGTCGCGACCTTCCTCGCTTCGCCGGTGCTCGGTAATCTGTCCGACCGCTTCGGCCGGCGGCGCGTGCTGCTGCTCTCGCTCGGCGGACTGGCGGCCGATTACACGCTGCTGACCGTCGTCGGCACGCTGCCCTGGCTGTTCGTCGCGCGGGCGATTTCGGGGATATTCGGCGGCAGCTATGCAGCGGCGCAAGCGGCGATCGCCGACATCACCAAGCCCGAAGACCGCGCGCGCAACTTCGGCTTTGTCGGCGCGGCCTTCGGAGTCGGCTTCGTCGTCGGCCCGGCAATCGGCGGCTTGCTCGGCGAGATGAGCCCGCGCGCGCCCTTCGTGGCGGCGGCGATTCTGGCGGCGGCGAATATGCTCTATGGCCTGATCATCTTCCCCGAGACGCTGTCGCCCGAGCGCCGCCGCGCCTTCGACTGGCGCCGCGCCAATCCGCTGGGTGCGCTCCAGACCATGCGCGGCCTCCCTGGCATGGGCGGAATCGCGACCGTCCTCGTGCTCTGGCAGATCGCGAGCCTCGTCTATCCGATGACGTGGAGCTTCTATTGCATCGCACAGCTCGGCTGGACGCCGGGGATGATCGGTGCGAGCCTGGCTGCGGTCGGGGTCGCCATCGCGATCGGTCAGGCCTTCGTCGTCGGGCCCGTAGTCGCGCGATTCGGAGAGCGCGATGCCGCCACGCTCGGCATCCTGATCGCCGTTGCGGTCTATATCGGTTATGCCTTCACGACCTCGACGCTCGGCGCCTTCCTGCTGCTGATCCCGATTGCCTTGCAGGCACCGGTTCAGCCGTCGCTGATGGCAATGATGTCGCGCCGCGCGACGCCCGAAACGCAGGGCGAGGTGCAGGGAATTTCGGCGATGGCGATGGGGCTGGGACAGCTTGCCGCGCCGGCGCTGCTCACGGGAACGATGGCCCATTTCACGGGGGACAACGCGCCGATGCATTTCCCCGGGGCGGCCTTCGTCGTGGCGGCGATCTTCGGATTATTGGCAATCGTGATGCTGCGCCGCCTGCCGCGCGCGCAGCCGGCCGATCAAATCCCGCCGTCGGTCACTGCATAGCCGAGCGCTTCGAGCCCAGCGGTGAGCATCGCGACGCAAGCGGCGACCGCATCCCCGTCAGTCGATCGGATCACGAAGTTCGCGCCGACCCGGCCGTCACGGAAGAAGGGATAGCTGCCGATGGCGACGCCGGGATGGTCCTTCTCGCCTTGACGGAGCAGGTCGGCGACCTCGCTTTCGGGCGACCAGGCCCCGATCGTATGCGCGACGAGCGGCGCGCCGCCTTCGAGTTCGCCGGTGAGCGCGTCGAGCATCCCCGCGGTGATGTGGGGGACGCCCGCCATGATGAAGAGATTTCCTAGGCGGATGCCCGGCGCGCCCGACATGCGGTTCGGGATCAGGTCGGCGCCCTCGGGGACGCGGGCCATGCGCAGCCGCGCCTCGGTCAGCTCGATCCCGCGCCCGTTATAGTAACGTTCGAGGATCGCGCGCGCTGCGGGGTGGATGATCACCCCGACGCCCAGCGCCTTCGCCACCGCGTCGACCGTGATGTCGTCGTGCGTCGGCCCGATCCCGCCGGTGGTGAAGACATAGTCGTAACGCGCGCGGATGGCGTTCAGCGCGTCGACGATCTCATCCTCGACGTCGGGCACGATCCGCACTTCGCGCAGCCTGATCCCCTGCACGTCGAGCCAGGTCGCGATCTGCGACACATTCTTGTCCTGCGTGCGGCCCGAGAGAATCTCGTCGCCGATCACCAGCACGGCGGCGGTCCAGATGCGTTCGTCGCTCATCGCTTTGCCTTAACCGCGAACGGTGACAAAACAAGCCCGCTGGAACATCGAAATTGTTCCTGATATGTTCTTACCCGACTCGCACGCCCCAAAGGGAGACGCATCATGGCAGAAGAGCTGATTTTCTACACCAATCCCATGTCGCGCGGCCAGATCGTCCGCTGGATGCTCGAAGAGGTCGGCGCGCCCTATGAGACGAACATCCTCGGCTACGGCACCTCGATGAAGGACGACGCCTATCTCGCGATCAACCCGATGGGGAAGGTTCCGGCGATCGTCCATAACGGCAAGGTGGTGACCGAATGCGCCGCGATCTGCGCCTATCTGGCCGATGCCTTTCCGTCGGCGGGGCTCGCGCCGGCATTGGCCGATCGCGCCGATTATTATCGCTGGATGTTCTTCGCCGCCGGGCCGGTCGAGCAGGCGATCACCGCCAAGCATCTCGGGATCGAACCCGACGCCGACCAGCAGCGTTCGGCAGGCTTCGGCACGCTGGAGCATGCGCTCGACGCGCTTGAAAGCGCGGTCGCGGGCAAGACTTGTGTTGCGGGCGACCGCTTCACCGCGGCCGACGTCTATGTCGGTAGCCAGGTCGATTGGGGCCTGCAGTTCGGGACGATCCCGTCGCGCCCGGCGTTCGAAGCCTATGCCGCCGGTCTTCGCGAACGCGCTGGCTACAAGGCGGCGAAGGCGATCGACAATGCGCTGATCGCCGAGATGCAGGCAGCAAGCCCCGCTTAGGGCAGCGCCTTCAGCAACGCGATCGCATGCGGGGCAAGGCGCTTGATCTGCGGATCCTGCGTCTCGGCCGCGCTGACATAGATGGCGTTCGCGAATGCGGTTGTGTTGTGAACCGCCGCGAGGCCGGCATCGTTCGTATAGGCGTCCGTCCAGCGCGCACTCGTATCGGGATGCAGCGCCTTGAACCATGCCGCCCAAGCCGCGTCATCGATATCGGGGCGCCTGGCGAGAAACAGCACGGGCCGCGCGAGGCGGGCCGATTCGCCATGATGATAATAGGGCGAGGCGGTCGGCGCGACCTGCGCCGCTATCGCGCCGAGCAGCAACTCGGCATCGGCACGCGTCAGCCGCGGATTGAGCGCGAGCTGGAGCGCGAGGTCGGAACCATGCGCCACACCGTGCCGCCACCCCTCGCCGGCGGTGAAGCCGCGATAGTCGCTGACGCCGCGTAGATAAGCGGCACCCGTCGCCGCAAGCGCGCGCAATTCGGCTTCGCTCATCCACGGCGCGAGGCGATCGGTGCGCGCGACTTCCGACAGCGCAAGCGCGGCAAAGGGCTTCGCGAAGCCGGCGCGATCATCGGACGCGGTCGCCATAGCCGTCAGTCGGCCGAGCGCGTGGCGCATCTGGTCGGTGCGCAGATGGTTGCCGCGCAGTCCTTCCGACCAGAGCGCATAGGCGAAATCGTCACGCACCGCGGGATCGGGATCGCCGAGGCAGGCGGCGAGCGCATCGAGGTCGGTCTTGCTCGCCCTCGGGAAAAATGCGGCGGCATAGGCTTCAAGGTCGCCATCGGCCGGCCGCGCCACATTGCAGGGCGCGGCTCCGTCGTCCTTTGCATCCGCCGTCGGCGCCAGCGTCGCCATGGCAACGGCGATGATACCCACCAACCTCATGTCACCCCCGCTCCAAGAAAAAGGCCCGGCGAATCGCTCCGCCGGGCCCGTGTCGTGTCGATGTCCGGCCGCCTATTCGCGGTTGCCCAGCAGGTTGAGCAGGAAGGTGAACATGTTGACGAAGTCGAGGTAGAGCGTCAGCGCGCCCATCACCACCGACTTGCCGACAAAGTCGGTCCCGCGGACATAGAAATACATGCTCTTGATCTTCTGCGTGTCATAGGCGGTCAGGCCCGCGAACAGCAGCACGCCGATAACGCTGATCGCCAGCGCCAGCGCGCCCGACTGGAACACGAAAGCGTTGAGCAGCATCGCGACGATGATGCCGACGAGGCCCATGATCAGGAAGGTGCCGAAACCCGACAGATCCTTCTTGGTCGTGTAGCCATAGAGGCTGAGGCCGAGGAAGGCCGCCGCGGTCGCGAAGAAGGTCTGCGCGATCGAGGTGTTGGTGAAGACGAAGAAGATCGCCGCCATCGACACGCCCATCACCGCCGCATAAGCCCAGTAAAGCGCCTGCGCCGCAGCCGTCGACAGCTTGTTGATGCCGAAGCTCAGCACCATCACGAAGGCGAGCGGGGCGAGCATGATCACCCACTTGACCGGTCCCGGACCGAACAGCAGCGCGGGTGCGCCTTCCCACTGCGAGAAGAGCATCGCGACAACGCCGGTCAGCAGGACGCCCGACGCCATATAGTTGTAGACCGACAGCATGTACGACCGCAGGCCCGCATCGACGGCCTGATCCATCGCGCTCGCGCTGCCTGGGAAGCCGGACGCCGCCATATTGGGGTCGTTCCAATTAGCCATTTTCATCTCCATCACCGGCCAGACGATACCGGCCGTGGCGATAATATCGGGATATTCGCGGCTCGTTTCAAGCGAAACCGGACATGCGCCCTGTTTCGGCTTCGCAGCCGTCGCGCACCGCCCTATGCTGGCACCGCCATGTCGACCCATCGCCTGTTCGTCGCCCTGCGCCCGCCGCGCCCGATCCGGCAACAATTGCTCGCCGCGATGCACGGCATTTCGGGCGCGCGCTGGCAAGATGACGAACAGCTCCACCTCACGCTGCGCTTCATCGGCGAAGTCGACCGCCACCGCGCCGAGGACATCGCCGCCGCGTTGGGCAGCCTGTACGCGCCCGCGATCGAGGCGCGGATCGCCGGGGTCGGCCTGTTCGAGCGGCAAGGCCGGCCGCACATGGTCTGGGCAGGGGCTCTACCCCACGCGCCGCTCGCCGCGCTGCATCGCAAGGTCGACCAGCTGCTCGCGCGCGTCGGGGTCGTGCCCGAAACCCGAGCCTTCGTGCCGCATATCACGCTCGCGCGGCTCAACCGCGGATCGGGCCCGGTCGCGCCCTTCCTTGCGCTGAACAGCGACTTTGCCAGCGAACCCTTTCCGTTCGGCCATGTCACGCTCTACGAAAGCGAGATGGGGCACGGCGGCTCGCGTTATCATCCGGTCGCGCGCTATCCTCTCGACGAGGCGACGAGCGCGGCAGCGACCGCGCTGACATCGTCCCATGTTTCGGCGAAGCCGTTATCGGCGCCATAATAGGGATCGGTGACGCTTTCCCCTTCGCGGCCGGCGACCAGATCGAGCATCAGCCTGAGCTCGGCGGTCGCGCCGATGGGACGAAGCGCGCGGGCGTCGCGCAGATTGGCCTCGTCGGCGGCAAGGATGAGGTCGAAATCATGAAAGTCGCTGCGGCGAAGCTGGCGCGCGCGAAGGTCCGAGATGTCGGCACCGCGCCGCCGCGCCTCGGCCTGTGCGCGATGGTCGGGCGGGTGGCCGACGTGCCAGTCGCCGGTGCCCGCCGAATCGAGCCTCGCAGCGATCCCGGCCGCGGCAAAGGCGGCGCGCGCGGCCCCTTCGGCAAGCGGGGAGCGGCAGATATTGCCGAGGCAGAGGAAGAGAATCGCGGGGGGATTTGGTCGATCTTCGCGCATATCGTCCGTCTTCGCTCCAAAGGTGAACCGACTTTCAACTTGCGCCGGGCGGCGGCTCGTGCGACCACCGCGACATAAGGATAATGGGTCAGGGAGAGGGTTGCCAGATGGCCGATAGCGCGAGCGTGAACGAGACGGCCGGGGCGCCGCCCGCCGGGCCGCAGGCCAGCGGCTATAGCTGGTACGTGCTGTTCGTGCTGGTCGTCGTCTATATCCTCAATTTCATCGACCGGCAGATCCTGAGCATCCTTGCGGTCGATATCAAGGCCGACCTCGGGCTCAAGGATTCGGACCTCGGCTTCCTCGGCGGCGCTGCGTTCGCGGTCTTCTATGCGCTGTTCGGTATTCCGCTCGGCCGGCTCGCGGACAATTGGAGCCGCGTGAAGCTGCTCTCGATCGGCCTGACTCTGTGGTCGACGATGACCGCGCTGTCGGGCTTCGCATACAACAAGGTGACGCTGACCTTCGCGCGCATGGGCGTCGGCGTCGGCGAGGCGACCGCGAGCCCGACCGCTTACTCGCTGATCTCCGACTATTTCCCGAAGCGGCAGAAGGCGACCGCGCTCGCCATCTATTCGTCGGGGCTCTACCTTGGCGGCGGCGTGTCGCTGTTCATCGGCGCGGCGATCGTCGAGGCGTGGAACCGCTCCTATCCGGCCGGCGGCCCGATGGGGCTCGTCGGCTGGCAGGCGGCGTTCCTCGCAGTCGGCATTCCCGGGCTGATCGTCGCCCTCTGGGTTGCAACGCTGCGCGAACCCGTCCGCGGCGCGATGGACGGCGTCGCGAGCCCCAGTTCGGCGACCCCTTTCCGCGCGTTCGGCAAGGATCTGTCGATGATCGTCCCGCCGCTGACGCTCTATGGCGCCTGGAAGCGCGGACCCGCGGCGCTGGGGGTCAACATCGGCTTTGCGGCGGCGGTGTCGGCCTTCGCCTGGTGGATGATCGCACTGACAGGCAATTTCCCGCAATGGTCGGCGGTGGCGCTCGGCTACTATGCGGTCTTCTCCTGGGCCTGCACGCTCCGGGCGCACGATCCCGCCACGTTCCGGCTGATCTGGGGCACCCCTGCCTTCATCTGCACGACGCTGGGATACGGCCTTGTCAGCCTCGCCGCCTACGCCCTCGGCTTCTGGTCGGCGCCCTATGCCGAAACCGTGCTGGGCCTGCCGAAGCAGGAACTGGCCCTCATCCTCGGCGCCAACGGCGCACTCAGCGGCTTCATCGGCGTGATCGTCGGCGGACGGATCGCCGATGCGTTGCGCGAACGGAATCCCGCAGGCCGCATCCTGATGATCATCTTCGGTGTCGTCGCCCCGATCATCCCGATCTGGATTGGCTACACGACCGAAAATTCGACGCTCTTCTATGCGATGAACTTCCTTGCGGGCATGTTCGGCGCGACCGCGCTCGGCGCGGCGGCAGCGACGACGCAGGATCTGGTTCTGCCGCGGATGCGCGGCACCGCGACCGCCGCCTTCTTCCTCGGCACCACGCTCGTCGGCCTGTCCTTCGGTCCCTATATGGTCGGTCAGATTTCCGACCTCGCGGGGACGATCGTCGACGGCAAGCCGGTCAGCGACCTGCGCACGGGAATCCTGTCGCTGATCGCGGTCGCGCCGGTCGCGCTCGGCCTCCTCGTCTACGCCTATCGCGCGGTGCCGCGCGCCGAGGCGACGATCGCCGAGCGCGCGGCGGCCGCGGCCGCCTGACGGGCGATTATTTCGCCGACCCGAGCGCGATCACCCCGCACGCGACGCGCGCGCCGCTGTTGCCGCTGGGGTCGGTCTTGAGATCGTCGGGCTTGGCATGGATGACGAACGCCGCGCCGTCGGCGTCGAGCAGCCCGCCCTCGCCGCTGAGCCGGGTGCCGACGATCTTCAGCGTCGCGCGGCCGATCTCGCCGCTTTCGACCACAAGATTCGGCAGGTCGCCGTGATGCGCTCCCATCGGGTTGTCGCGGCCGTGCTGGGCGCCGGTCGGGTTCCAGTGCGGGCCCGCGCTCGCGAAATCGGGGCCGTCGCAGCGGCCGACGGCGTGGACGTGCATGCCATAGGTGCCGGGCGCAAAGCCGCGCGCGACGAGTTCGATGCGCAGCCCGTCGCTATCCTTGTAGAAATCGGCGCGGCCGCGATCGGCGCCCGCCGCGTCGAACAGCGGCGCCGAGGCGTCGGCGGGCGGCAGCGTCTGCGTCGGCTTGCCCCCCATCCCGGCACATCCGGCCAGCGCCAGCGTCGCGGCCCCCAGCAGCGCGGCGGCGAGTTTCGGGCGGCGGTCGGCGGGCTGGGTCATCTCTCTTCTCCGGTTGCTTGACGATCATAACGCCGTCGGCGGCGATTTCGATCCACCGCGATGATGCCCTCGACTCGTCGCGCTGCCAAGTGCGATATGGGCGAAGGGCCGGCCCACGCCAGCCGGCGATCTCCTTGGAAGCGGGCCGCTTTGCCCGGTGGCTCTTGCCGGGAGAGGCACCGATGACTTTCGCCAATTCCGAATTCGTCGCGCTGGTGAAGCGGACGCGCGCGAAATTCGGCGTCGGGATCGACGAAGCGCCCGAGCCGGTTTTCGCCGACGCGGAGATGCGGCGCCCGATTGCTTGGCGAATCAGCCACGACCCCGGGTGCCGGCGGCAGGCGCTTCACGATCTGAAGCGAAAAGGCGAGACGTCGTTTTTCGTCGAGATCGATGGCCGTTTGCGGTTTCGCGAAGCTGGCAAGGACGACTGATGGCAGGGGCTGGTTCGGGGCGGGGAGCGGCGATGGCTTCCCTGTCATCGCGCCCTGGATTTCAAAGTTCAGGAAAGTTCAGCCTATTGCGCCCTTCGTTTTGGGGCGGGCGGATTGCCGGACGCGCCGCGCCCGCAAGCCAAGCCGAGACCGTCTTTTATCACCGGATGGAAGAGCCAGATGAAGGCTGGCACAGCGGGATGATGTAGGAAAGGTCCTATCTGAAGCCGATGGCG
>NZ_CATKPA010000010.1:0-54436 GCF_949769155.1 Sphingopyxis sp. Geo48
CAACCGGTCATTGAAGCCAGATCGGCCGCAAAGAGAAAGGGCCGCGGATCGCTCCGCGGCCCTTCGCCTGTACGCGCTTCCGATCAGCGATCAGAAGACGCGTGCATATTGTTCGTTGCCGACGAAGCCGAGCTTGCCGACGCCGCTGCGCTTGACGACGGCCATCACGCGGTCGACGACGATATAGCGCGCATAGGGGTCGGGCTGCACCTGCAGTTCGGGTTCGACCGGCAGCGCCTTGGTCTGTTCCAGAAACTGCGAGAGCTGCGCCAGATCGACCGGCGTGCCGTTCCACGCGATCGTCCCCGCGGGGTCGATCGTGATCTTGTTCTTTTCCGGGTCGACGTTGTTCTTCGCGTCGGTCGGAACCGGCAGGTCGATCTTCACCGCGTGCGTCTGCACCGGGATGGTGATGATGAACATGATGAGGAGCACGAGCATGACGTCGATCAGCGGCGTCGTGTTCATTTCCATCATCGGTTCGTTGTCGTCCCGATCCCCAACAGCCATAGACATAGGTCTATTCCTTCATAACTGACCGGACCGCCTCAGAGACGGCCCAGCGTGCCCGAACCAGGAGCCGGTTCGGAAATGAACCCGATCTTCTGGAAGCCGGCATATTGCATCGTGTAGATCACGCCGCCGATGCACTGGTACGGCGTGTTGATGTCGCCGCGGATGTGCACTTCGGGGAAGTTTTCTTCGGTGATATTCTGCGGACCGCCGATGTCCTCGAGAAGCTGTTCGAGCTTCTTCTGGCCCCGGTCGAGCAATTCGCGCGAATCGACCGGGGTCTGGCCCCAATAGACTTCGCAAGCCGAGCTGTCGGCATTGGGTTCGCCGTCGCCATCGGTATCGGCAGAGCGGACCGAGAGAAGCACGTTTTCGGGCTTCGTCGTCGTCGGTTCGAAAACCACGTCGGGCAGCTTGAGGTTCACCGTCTCCAAAACCACGGGAACCGTGATGAGGAAGATGATGAGCAACACAAGCATGATGTCCACGAGTGGCGTCGTGTTGATGTCGGACATCGGGGCATCTTCGCCCTTTGCGCCTGAACTCATCGCCATAGGATTAGCATCCTGTCACAAAATTACTGTCATGGACCGGGACGGCGCACGCATCGCGCCCCGCCCCGTCCAGTGCGGCCCCCCGTGTATCGCCTTCGCGCGACATCCCGGGGCTCCGCAGACCCTTAGGCCTTCTTCGGCGCCGCGGCCGGAGCAGCAGCCTTCGCCGGAGCGATCGTCGCCGGCTTCACCTGGCCGCCCGACATGATCGAGCCGAGAACGTCGTTCGAGAAGGTCGACAGACGGCGGGCGATCGCCTTGTTGCGGCTCTGCAGCCAGTTGAATGCGAGCACCGCGGGAACCGCCACGATCAGACCGATGGCGGTCATGATGAGCGCTTCACCGACCGGACCGGCAACGGTGTCGATCGACGCCTGACCCGACGCGCCGATCTTAACCAGCGCGCGGAGAATACCGATAACGGTACCGAACAGGCCGACGAACGGCGCGGTCGAACCGACGGTCGCGAGGAAGGCGAGGCCGCCGTTGAGCTTCGAGTTGATGTGGTTCTGCGAACGTTCGAGCGTGCCGTGCATCCAGTCGTGGGCTTCGACGGGGTCGGTCAGCTTGTTGTGCTCTTCGTTGGCGCGCAGACCGTCTTCGACGACCTGGCGATAGGCGCTGTTCTTTTCGAGCTTTGCCGCACCGTCGGCGAGCGTCGGGGCGCGCCAGAAGTTCGCGTCGACCGCCTTGCCCTGGTTGATCACCTTATTCTGTTCGAACAGCTTGGTGAACAGGATGTAGAGCGTGCCGACGAACATGATCAGCAGGACAAGGAAGGTGACCTGCGACACGATGCCGCCTTCGCAGAGCGCGGGGACGAGGCCGTAGGGGTTGGTGCCTTCTTCCTTCACGCACATCGACGCGGGCATCAGGCTGAAGCCGGCGTCGTGGGCGGCTGCCGGTGCCGCGGCGGCGGCATTTGCAATCAGGTTAAACATTTCGGATATTCCCTCTCAAAATACGATAAAGATCAAAATTTCCAAGGCGTTCGGTCAAGCGATCCCGATCGGGATCACTTCGGAATCACCCATTTGATGCGGCTCGAAAAGCTGCCCCCCGAAGGGTTGCCGGCGCGATCCTTCGCGGGATCGAAGCGCGCGCGGCGCATCACCAGCTTGCAGGTTTCCGCATCGAGATCGGCATGGCCGCTCGACGACGTGATGTCGCAGCCCGTGGGCTTGCCGCTCGCGTCATAGCTGACGCGGAAACCCGTCGTGCCTTCGCGTTCCTCACGCATCGCGCGGGCCGGATAGTCGTCGTTGGTCGCCCAGCGCGCCGGGTTGCCCTTCGGTCGGCCGGGAGCGCTGAGGTCGGGCGACGGCGGGGGGGCCGGCGGCGCCGCGATGGGCGGAATCGGAAGCGGCGGACGCGGCGGTGCCTCGGGAACCGACTGGATCGTGTTCGAGGTCACCGGCGGCGGGATCGGCGACGGGGGCGTCACCACCGGCGGCGGCGGCGGCAGCTTGTTGTCCGGCGGCGGCGGCGGAGGGGGTTCCTCCGGCGGCGGCGGTTCCTCGACGTCCACGACGTCCAGTTTCTCGGCAAGCTTCTTGACGATGCTGATGTTCAGACCGTTGACCAGGCCATAGCCCAGCACCGCCGTCAGCAAACCCACCAAGACAATTGCCACTACCCTGTTTTTAGGGTCGACATTATCACCATAAGCCATTCAGGGACGACGCTCCTTGCTAGATCATCCTGACACCAAAATCCCCACCGACGGGTTCGGTTGCCAAATGCCCGGATGATTTCCGATGCGTTCCACAGACCCGGCGGCGTAGCAGCCGGCTTATTATGCTCTTGCCGGACACTTCGCCGCACGTCCTATCGCGGTGGCGGCACATTCGCAAACCCTTTATCAGCGGTTAATGTCCGCTTCCCCATAAAGGGTATTTGGCGCCGCTCCGGCGCTTGTTACTATAGAAGGTGGTTCGATCATGCGCGCGCGTCTGCCGGCTCTGGCCCTGGGTATTCTGGCCGCAAGTAGCTGTTTTTACAGCGCTTCGGCGATGCAGGCTCCGACACCGGTGGCAACTCCCTCCCCCTATAGCTATGCCGACATTGCCGATCTGGCGACGATCGCGCCGATCGCGATCCACGGGCGAATCTACAAGACCGCGGTGCTGAAGCCCGAGCAGGCGCCCGGCCTGAAAGCCGGTCGGGCGCGACTTTATGTCGAGGCCGACGTGATCAGCCTGATTCGCGGATCGGGGCCGCTCGCGGCACGGGTGAACTATCTGGTCGACCTGCCGCTCGACGCGAAGGGCAAGGCACCGAAGCTCAAGAAGAAGCAGCCGGTGCTGATCTTCGCGCGTCCGGTCGCGGGCAGTGCGCCGGGGACACGCGATACCGGAAGCATCCGGCTGGTCGCCCCCGACGCGCAACTTCCCTGGGACGCGGCGACCGAGGCGACGCTGCGGGCGATTCTGACCGAGGCGGTCAAGCCCGGCGCGCCGCCCGCGATCACCGGCATTGCCAACGGCTTCCACGTCCCCGGCACCCTGCCCGGCGAGGGCGAGACGCAGCTGTTCCTCGATACGAAGACCGGCGAGCCGGTATCGCTGACGATCCTGACCGCCGCCGATGGCTCGCGGCGTTGGGCGGCGGCGTTCGGCGAGATCGTCGACGGATCGGCGGCGGTGCCGCCGCGCGACACGCTGGCCTGGTACCGCCTTGCCTGCGGCCTGCCACGCCAGCTGCCGCTCGCAAAGCTTGCCGGAACAGCCCCCGAGGATCGCAAGAAGGCGGCGTCGGACTATGCCGTGGTACTCGGCGCCCTCGGCGAATGCACGCGAACGCGCGCGCCGCTGACGGGAAGCTGAACTTTTCCTTCCGCTTACCGAAGCCGCGTCAGGCTTGTGTCCGGCCGAAAAGCCGATAGGGCGCTCGCGAGGGCGGGCCATCGCGCACGCCACCTGCAAAGGAGTGCCCGAATGTCGCCGTCCCCCGTCCCTGCCGTGCCCCGTCCGCCCTTGCGCGTCGCGCTGGCGGGAATCGGCGTCGTCGGCGGCGGCGTCGTCAAGCTGCTTGAGGCGAATCGTGAGCTCATCGCGCGCCGCGCGGGCCGGCCGGTCGAAATCGTCGCGGTGTCGGCGCGCGACCGGCACAAGGATCGCGGCGTCGACCTGTCGCGCTATCGCTGGGAAGACGATATGGACGCGCTCGTCGCGGCGGACGACGTCGATGTCGTCGTCGAGATGATCGGCGGCGGCGACGGCCCGGCGCTGACGATCGCGCGGCACGCGCTTGGCGCGGGCAAGGCGCTCGTCACCGCGAACAAGGCGATGATCGCGCATCACGGGCTCGACCTCGCGCGGCTCGCCGAAGCGAAGGACACGCCGCTGAAATATGAGGCTGCGGTCGCGGGCGGGATTCCCGTGATCAAGGCGATCCGCGAGGGCGCGTCGGCGAACCAGATCGCGCGCGTCTATGGCATCCTCAACGGCACCTGCAATTATATCCTCACGCAAATGGAGCGCAGCGGCGCGAGCTTCGCCGAGGCGCTCGCGGGCGCGCAGGCCGAGGGCTATGCCGAAGCCGACCCGACCTTCGACGTCGACGGGATCGACGCCGCGCACAAGCTGTCGATCCTCGCCGCGCTCTGCTTCGGGACGCGGCTCGACATCGGCGCGGTGACCGCAAGCGGCATCCGCAATCTGATCGCCGCCGACATTCGCGAGGCCGAGGCGCTGGGCCACCGCGTTCGCCTGATCGGCATGGCCGAACGCGACGCGAATGGGCTTTATCAGCATGTTCAGCCGTGCCTCGTTCCCGCCGACCATCCGCTCGCCTATGTCCCCGGCGCGCTGAACGCGGTGGTCGCCGAGGGCAATTTCGTCGGCCGCCTGTTCTTCGAGGGCGCGGGCGCGGGCGCGGGGCCGACCGCGTCGGCGATCGTCGCCGACATCATCGATATCGCGCGCGACGAATATGGCCCGGCCTTCGCCATGCCCGTCGACGCGCTCGACGCCGCGCCCGTCGCCGATGCCGGCGCGCGCGTCGGCAAACATTATGTCCGCCTGATCGTCGAGGACCGGATCGGCGTCCTCGCCGAGATCGCGACCGCGATGCGCGATGCGGGCGTATCGATCGAAAGCTTCATCCAGCGCGGCACCGACGACGACGACGGCGTCGTGATCGCGATCGTCACGCACGAGGGACCGGCAAGCGCGATCCACGCCGCGCTGAAGATCCTCGCGGCGTCGGACCATGTCATCGGCACGCCGATGCATATGCCGATCCTCGCGCTCTAGTTCTCGGGTTCCTCGGGCGGGGGCACGCCCGCATCGGGGTCGGTCGCGCGCTTCGCCATCTCGTAGAGCGCATTATATTCCGGCCCCGGTTTGGCGCCGCCGGCGATCGGCATCCAGTTATAGGGCAGTTGGTCCCAGATCGTCGGATTGATGTAGGGCGCGTCGGGTATCGCCGTCTTCGTCGACTTGCCCACCCCGGCGATCGCGCGCAGTTCGGGCGACAGGCGATGGCGCTCGGTGTCGCTGCCGCATACCGTGATCGTCCCGTCGTCGGCGGGCTTGCAGCGCTTGACCGGGTCGGTCAGCTCCCGGCTCTTTTCGACCGCAGCATCGGCGGCGGACCTTGCGGGCTTCGGGGCCGGCGGGCCGATCAATTGCGCCGAAACGGGAGATACCGTCATCGCGATGACGCAGAATGGCGCAAAAGCGGCACCGAATCGGGCGAAGCATCCTCGACAAGCGGCGCGGGCAACCATATGGCGCGCACCATGCCGAAGGGGCGGGACAAGTAAAGACGGAGAGTGAAGGCGATGACGAACAGCGGCGGCAGCAACCTCGACCGGGTGCTCGTGCTCGAAATGGTGCGCGTCACCGAAGCCGCGGCGATCGCCGCCGCGAAGCTGATCGGACGCGGCGACGAAAAGGCCGCCGATGCCGCCGCCGTCGAGGCGATGCGCAACGCGTTCAATACGCTCTATATGGACGGGACCATCGTGATCGGCGAGGGCGAACGCGATGAGGCGCCGATGCTCTATATCGGCGAGAAGGTCGGTAGTGCCCCGGGCAAGGGTCCGAAGATCGATATCGCGGTCGACCCGCTGGAAGGCACGACGATCACCGCCAAGGCCGGCCCGAACGCGCTGGCGGTGCTCGCGATCGCCGAGGAGGGCTGCCTGCTCAACGCCCCCGACGTCTATATGGACAAGCTCGCGGTCGGCCCCGGCTATTCGCCAAACATCGTCAATTTCGACAACAGCGTGCGCGAGAATGTCGAGGCGGTCGCGCGCGAAAAGGGCTGCGCCCCCGCCGACATCATCGTCTGCGTCCTCGACCGCCCGCGCCACGAGGCGATCATCGCCGAGCTGCGCCGCATCGGATGCGGCGTCGCGCTGATTCCCGATGGCGACGTCGCCGGCGTGATCGCGACGACGAACCCCGAAACCAACATCGACATCTATATGGGATCGGGCGGCGCGCCCGAAGGCGTGCTGGCATCGGCGGCGCTGCGCTGCGTCGGCGGCCAGTTCAAGGGCCGCCTGCTGTTCCGCAACGATGACGAGCGGCTGCGCGCGAAGAAATGGGGCATCGAGGATCTCGACCGCGTCTACGATCTCGAGGATCTGGCCAAGGGCGATGTGATCTTCGCCGCGACCGGCGTCACCGACGGATCCTTGCTGTCGGGAGTCAAGCATCGCCGCGGCGGCATCCTGACCACCGAGACCGTCGTGATGCGCGCCTCGTCGGGCACGGTGCGCTGGGTGAAGGGCGAACATCGCGTGGCTTGAAGTTAACGAAGGCTGTGCCATCGTCTGCGCCGCAAAGGGGGTAGGTAGCGGTTATGGGAGAAGCAGGACGTCCGCAGCTGTTCGTCAGCCATCATTCGAGCAAATATGAGGTCGCGCTGCACGTCGAACGCGCGCTTTCGCGCCACGGCGTCGAATGCTGGATCGCACCGCGCGACGTCGGCCCCGGCGAGGCGTTCGATACTGCGATCATGAAGGCGATCCGCGATTCGTCGGGCGTGCTGCTGCTGTTCTGCAGCCAATCGGACAAGAGCCCGCATGTGAAGCGCGAGCTGATCCTGGCCGACAGCGCGCATAAGGCGATCATCCCGCTGCGGCTCGAAGAAATCGTCCCCGACGACCTCGCCTATCACCTTGCCAGCGCGCAGTGGATCGACTGGCTGGAAAAGCGCGACGATTCGATCGCGCGGATCGCGGTCAAGGCGCAGCAGCTCGCCGGCGTTCCGCCGGTCAGGGAGGGCGCGCCGGTGATTCCCGGGGGCGCTTCGGCGGTAGCCGCCGACAATCTGCACGCGGCCATCCTGTCGCAGGCCGCCGAGACGCCGCCGCCCGCGCCCGCAAGCGTTTCGGTGCGCACGCTGGTGATGGCGGGGCTGGGCGTCGCGGTCGTGGTGCTCGCCGCGATGCTGTTTCTGCGCGGCGGCGAGGCGCCCAAAACCGAGGTGGCGGCCTCGACCGAAGCACCGGTCGCGACAATGTCGCCCCCCGCCGCAGCGACCCCCGCGCCCGGCACCGGCGATACGCCCGTTTCATCGCCGGTCGCAGCGCCGTCGCAATATGCCGCCACGCCTGCAACGCCGCAGGCGGCCGACGCCTCGGCCCCGGTGCGTTCGCGCATCCCGCCGACCTTCAACTGCAACCGGGCGATCACCAACAGCGAGCGACGGATCTGCGCGAGCGATGAGCTGGCGGCGCTCGACCGCGAAATGGCCGAAGCCTATCGCGCGCTGAACCAGATCGCGATCAACCGTCGCGCGCTGCTCACCGCCGAACAGAGCGCGTGGCGCGTGTCGGTGCGCGACGCCTGCCCCGACGATGCGTGCGTGGCGCGCGTGATGCGCCAGCGGATCGCGGTGCTGGTCGAACGGCGGCTGGAAATTGCCGAGAAGCGGGCCGAAAGGCCGGCCACCGCTTACTGATACTCGACCGTCACCGGGATGCGCCCGCGATAGTCGCCGTCGGCGGAGCCCGTCACCTGCAACCGGCCGCCGAAGCGGAACTGCAACCGCCCGTCGATGCCGAGCCGCGGCGCGGCGCCAAGATCGGTGGCGAGGCCGACGACCCGCGCGGTCGCGCCGGTCCCGCTTTCGAGATCGACCGTTGCGGGCAGGAAAACGCGCACCTCCGCGCCGGGCTCGCCGCGCACGGTAACCACCCCGGTCAGCGCGAAGCCGCCGAGGTCGCGGACGTCGCCGCTGACCCGGCGAACGCCGGTGACCGGGTCGATCGCGACCTCGCCGCCGCCGCTTCCCGCCGCGATGCGGCCCATGTCGAGCTGGGTTTCGACCTCAACGTGCAGCGGCGTCTGACCGCTCCGACTCGCCGACGTCTTCGCGCTTTCGCTCGCGCCGCACAGCAGGCATTGCGCCGACGCCCCCGAGGGCGTGGCGGCGAGCAGCGCAAGACCGAGAAATAGGCGCAGTTCCACGCCCTCCGACATAAGGCACTCGTGGTTAATCTGCGGTAAAGCCGCCCGCGCGCTAACCGCTGGCGGTGCCTTTCAATTCGGTCTAACCAGCGCCATGAGCAGCCCCCAGCTCCCCCCCCTCCCCCGCCTCAACGCGCTCGCGACGGCGGTGCCGACCCACGATATCCACCAGGCTTTCATCGACTGGGCGACCCCGCGCCTGACCGACGAGCGCGTGCGCGCGCTGTTCGCGCGCATGGCGGCACGGTCGGGGATCGCGCATCGCTGGTCGGTGCTGCCGCCGACCGCGGATGGCGGGTCGCCGGTCGCACCGGGCGGCTTTTATGACGTGCCCGGCCTGCCCCCGACCTCGGCGCGCATGACCGCCTATGCCGCGCACGCGCCCGAGCTGGCGTTGCAGGCGATCGCAAAGCTCGGCGATGCCTTCGACCCGAGGCGGATCACGCATATCGTCGTTGCGAGTTGCACCGGCTTCGTCGCGCCGGGGATCGACCAGATTCTCGCCCGCCGCCTCGGCCTGCGGCCGACGGTCGAGCGCGTGCTGATCGGCTTCATGGGCTGCTATGCCGGGGTCACCGCGCTGCGGAGTGCGCGCCATATCGTGCGATCGGAACCCGGCGCGGTGGTGCTGGTGGTCAGCGTCGAGCTGTCGACGCTCCATCTGAGCCTTGCCGAAGCGCCCGAGCCCTTGCTCGCGATGCTCCAGTTCAGCGACGGCGCCGCAGCGGGAATCGTGTCGGCCGATACGCGGGGACTCGCGCTTGGCGCGGGGGTCAGCCTCGCGCTCGACGACAGCGCCGACCTCATCCGCTGGGACATCGGCGACCGCGGGTTCGAAATGCATTTGTCGGGCGAAGTCCCCGGCCGCCTGCGCGAAGCACTCGCCGCGCCCGCCGTGCGCGGGCAATTGTTCGATGGCGATCCGCCCGAACTGCTCGCGGTCCACGCCGGTGGCCGCTCGGTGCTCGACGCGGTCGAACATGCGCTCGGCGTCGATCCGCCCACGCTCGCCGACAGCCGCTCGGTGCTCGCGCGCTTCGGCAATATGTCCTCGGCGACGATATTGTTCGTGCTCGCCGAGATGATGGCGCGCGGTGCGGAGGGGCAGGGGATCGCGATCGCCTTCGGCCCCGGCCTCGCTGCCGAGGCGATCCGGTTCGACGCTGGCCGGTTCGACGCTGGCGGAATCGGGGCATGAACCCGTTCGCCAGCCTCGCAAGGCCGATCGCGCGCGAGGAGGAGATGGACGCCGCCGAGCTGCCGCCCGCGCGCTATGCGAGGGTGCTCGCCGACCTGTCGCGCATCAACGCGCTGACGCTGGCGCCGCGCCCGACGCTGGGCTTCCTCGATCGCGTCCGCGCGCGCGGGGTCGGGACAAAGCCCTGGCGCATCCTCGATGTCGGCTTCGGCGCCGGGGACATGCTGTCGCGGATCGCGCATTGGGCCGATTCGCGCGGGATCGCGGTGGAGCTCGCCGGGGTCGATCTCAATCCGAAGAGCGCGCCCGTTGCCGACGCGCGGCTCGGCGGCCGCGCGCGGCTGATCACCGGCGATTACCGCGATCTGGCAGGGCAGGGGTGGGACATCATCCTCTCCAGCCTCGTCACCCACCATATGACCGCCGGGCAGCGGCGCGACTTCCTGCGCTTCATGGAGAAGGAAAGCGCGCGCGGCTGGCTGGTCAACGACCTCCACCGTCAGCGCCTGCCCTTCATCGGCTTTCCGCTGCTCGCGGTGCTGGCGCTCGCCGACCCGATCGTGCGGCGCGATGGCCAGTTGTCGGTCGGGCGCAGCTTCCGCCGCGCCGAATGGAAGGCGATCCTGGCGGACGCGCTGCCCGGGACGGCAGCCGAATGCCGGATCTTCCGCAGCTTTCCCTATCGCCTCTGCGTCGAGCATATTCGGTGAGCGACGCGGTCGTCGTCGGCGCCGGGCCCGCCGGATCCGCGTCGGCGATCGGACTGGCGCGGGCGGGGGCAAGGGTGCTGCTGCTCGAGCGCACGCGCGAAACGGGCGATGCGCTGTGCGGTGGCTTCCTGAGCTGGCGGACGCTGGCGCGGCTCGAGGCGCTCGGGATCGACCGCGCGCGGCTCGGCGGGCAGGCGGTGCGCCGCGTCCGGCTGTTCGCGGGGCAGCGGAGGAGCGAGACGGCGCTGCCTGCCGAGGCGATGGGCGTTTCGCGCCTGCGGCTCGACGGCGCGTTGCAGGCGGCGGCGGGCGCGGCAGGGGCGGGGCTCGAACGCGGGGTCCATGCGTCCGCAATCGAGGGTGACAGCGTGCAGACGCGCGACGGCGCGACACTCGCGGCGCCCGCGATCTTCCTCGCCGCGGGCAAGCATGGCTTTCGCGGCTTTCCGCGCGAGCCCGCCGCATGGCAGCGCGGCGATCCGGTGCTGGGGCTGCGGCTGCGGCTGCCCGCGCATCCGGCGCTCGACCGGCTCGTCGGCGATGCCGTCGAACTCCACCTCTTCGATCGCGGCTATGCCGGGCTGGTGCGGCAGGAGGACGGGAGCGGCAACCTCTGCCTCGCCGTCCACAAATCGCGACTCGATGAGGCGGGCGGCGAGCCGGTCGCGTTGCTCGGCGCGCTCGGCGACCAGTTTCCCTTCCTCGGCGAGCGGCTCGCCGCGGCCGACTGGACGCGCGGCGTCGATGCGATCGGCCATGTCCCCTATGGCTGGCGCACCGCCGACACCGCGCCCGGCCTGTTCCGGCTCGGCGATCAGGCCGGGGTCATCCCCAGTCTGGCGGGCGAGGGCATGGGAATCGCGCTGGCGAGCGCCGACGCGGCCGTGGCGGCGTGGCGTGACGGTGGCGCCGGCGCTGCGCCTGCCTTCCAGCGCCGGTTCGCGCAGCGCATGGCGCGGCCGCTGGGGCTGGCGAATCTGGTCTGGCGGGCGGGCGAAAGCCCGGTCACCGCCGGGATACTGACCACCGCGGCGTCACTTTTCCCGCCGCTGGTGCGAATGGTGTCGGAGGCGACGCGAATTCGCGGCGGCTGACCGGCCGGCCCTTGCGGGGCGCGCGCATTCACCCGATATTGGGCACAACCGGCGGCGGCGCTTCAAGCCCGCCGCACCCCGGAAAGGAGATTTCCGCATGACCGACAAGACACTCGACCCGATGGCGCACCACGTGCTGCGCGAAGGCGGCACCGAACGCGCGTTCACGGGCAAATACACCGACCACAAGGGCGACGGCGTCTATCGCTGCGCCGGGTGCGGCGCGCCGCTGTTCGACAGCCGCGCCAAATATGACAGCGGGTCGGGCTGGCCGAGCTACACCGCCCCGGCGGGCGATGCCGCGGTGACCGAGCATCACGACATGAGCCACGGCATGATCCGCACCGAAGTGCGCTGCGCCAAGTGCGAAGGCCACCTCGGCCATGTCTTCCCCGACGGCCCCGGCCCCGAGGGGCTGCGCTATTGCATCAACAGCGCGGCGCTTGACTTCGCGGACCGCGGGCAGGATGACGCTGACACCGGCAAAGGTTGACCGATCCGCCGGCACTGACGCATCAGGGGCGCAGGAAGGAACAGACTACTTTGCGTCGCGAACGACAGCAGGCATCATCAGGTAAATCGTCATCCGCGGGCAAAGGGTCCGGTTCGTCCGGGCCCAAGCCCCCGCCGTCGCGGGTCCGGCTCTGGGTCCGGCGGCTGTTCCGCTGGGGCCTGGGGCTGGCGCTGGTCGGCGCGATCGCGGTCGCGGTCGCGGTCGGCATCGCGGTGCAGCGCATCCCGAGTTTCGAGGAACTGAAGCGCTCGCCCGCGGGCCAGACGATCCGCGTCCACGCCGCCGACGGGACCGTCTTCCTGTCATTGGGGCCGAATTACGGCCGCTGGCTGACGCTCGACGAGACGCCGCAGGTGATGCAGGACGCGATGGTCGCGGTCGAGGATCGCCGCTTTCGCTATCATCCGGGGATCGACCCCGTCGGCATGAGCCGCGCTGCGGTGTTCGCGGTCCAGCATTATGGCACGGGGCGCCGGATGCAGGGCGCATCGACGATCACCCAGCAGCTCGCGCGAAACATCTTCCTGTCGAACAGCTACACCTGGACGCGCAAGCTGCGCGAAATGGTGCTCGCGATGGCGCTCGAATGGAAATTCTCGAAGGACGAGCTGCTCGAACTCTATCTCAACAAGGTCTATTTCGGCGGCGGCAGCTATGGCATCGACGCGGCGTCGCGCCGCTTCTTCGGCCACAGCGCGACGCAGATGTCGCTCTCCGAGGCCGCGGTCGTCGCGGGGCTGGTCAAGGCGCCGTCGCGCTATTCGCCGACCGCCGACGCGCAGGCCGCGCTGGGCCGCGCGGGCGTCGTGCTCGACACGATGGTCGATGGCGGCTTCATCACCCGCAGCCAGGCCGACAGCGCCGAGCCCGCCAACGTCCAGCTTGCGCAGGAAACGGGGCAGAACAGCGCACGCTATTTCAGCGACTGGGCGCTGCCGCAGCTCGACCTGCTGATCGACGAAGGCACCGAGGCGCTCGACGTCTATACGACGATCGACCTCAACATGCAGCGGGCGGCGACCGCCGCGATCCAGGCCGACACGCCGAAGGGCGTGCAGGCAGCGCTGGTGTCGATCGACCGAGACGGCGCGGTGCGCGCGATGGTCGGCGGCACCGACTATGTCACCTCGAACTACAATCGCGCGACGCAGGCGCTGCGCCAGCCGGGGTCGGCGTGGAAATTGTTCGTCTATATGGCCGCGCTCGAAGCGGGGTATAAGGTCGACGACCAGGTGGTCGACGAACCGGTCACGATCAACGGCTGGTCGCCCCGCAACTCGTCGGGGCGCTTCGCGGGGACGATGGACCTGCGCACCGCCTTTGCCTATTCGGTGAACACCGTCGCCGCGAAGCTGGGCGACGAGGTCGGCTTCTCGGCGGTCGCCAACATGGCGCGCCGCTTCGGCATCACCACCCCGATCAACACCCACCCCTCGATGGTCCTCGGCAGCGCCGAGGTGCGCGTGATCGACATGACCGCCGCCTTCGCCGCCGTGTCGCGCAAGGGGGTGTCGGTGCAGCCCTATGGTATCACCAAGGTGACGACCGCCGACGGCCGCCTGCTCTACCAGCGCCCCCCCGAGCGCGGGCAGGTGCTCGTCGACAATTGGGTCGCCGCGGGCATCACCGACCTGCTCCAGACC
Organism: Sphingopyxis sp. Geo48; assembly: GCF_949769155.1. NCBI lineage: Bacteria > Pseudomonadati > Pseudomonadota > Alphaproteobacteria > Sphingomonadales > Sphingopyxidaceae > Sphingopyxis > Sphingopyxis sp. Geo48. The sequence goes on from NZ_CATKPA010000010.1 coordinate 13,654, forward strand.
GCGGTCAACACCGGCACCGGCAAGGCGGCCCAGATCGGCCGCCCCGTCGCGGGCAAGACCGGCACGACGTCGAGCAACAAGGACGGCTGGTTCCTCGGTTTCTCGAGCGGGCTGACCACCGGCGTCTGGATGGGCCGCGACGACGCGAAGGCCGTCGGCGGGCTGCAGGGCGGCCGCGCGCCGGCCAAGGCCTTTGCCGATTATATGCGCGTCGCGGTCGCCCGGCGCCCGGTCGAAGCCTTCGATACCGAGGTCAAGCTGCCCGAATGGCAGCTGGAGGACGAGGGCGACGCTTATATGGGCGAGCCCGGTCAGGAAGGGCTGACCGACGACAACGGCATGCCGATCGAGCTGCCCTATGACATGCGCGGGCCCGAGGACATGCCCGACCCGCAGACGCCGCAGCCCGTTCCGGACGGTCCCGTGTTGAACCAGCAATGGATCGAGGAGCAGACCGGCCGCCGCCCGGCACCGTCCGACCTCGGCACACCGCCCAAGGGCGGCGCTCCGGCGAAGGGCACGCCGCCACCGGCGCCCAAAACCGCGCCGCGCCCGCAGAACGGCGACGGCGGCTAGGGTGCCGCAGGCAAAGGGAGGATGGCTTCAGCCGAACCGATAACGGTGCAGGCCGCGCCCTTCGCGGCGCAGCCACGCGCGCGCCGCGCCGACGTCGCCGTCGTGGAGTTCGTCGACGAGCGCGTGGAAATCGGCGCCATGATCCATGTGCCGGAGGTGCGCGACCTCGTGCGCGACGGTTGCGCGGCGGACATGGTCGGGAGCGAGGATCAACCGCCAGCTGTAGCGGAGGTCGCCGTCGTGCGTGCAGCTGCCCCAACGGCTGCGCGGATCGCCGATCCCGATGCGGCCGACGCGAAGCCCCGCGTGCGCCGCGATCTCGCGGCTTTCCGCCGCCATCAGGTCGAGCGCCTCGGCCTTCAGCCAGCGTTCGAGCCGCCGCCCGACGGTTTCCGCCGGGCCGCCGAGGCTCAGCCGTCCGTCCGCCATCCGCACCGCACGCGGCGCGCCTGCGATCCAGTCGATGCGATGGTCGGCGCCGCGAAACGGAATCGCCGTACCCGGCACGACCAGCACCGGCGCGACCGACTTGCCGACCTGTTCGCTCAGCCAGTCCTGCTGTTCGCTCGCCCATTTGAGCGCGCGCAGCGCGCTCGCGCGGCGGGGCAAGGTCAATCGCAGCTCGCCGCGCGCGCCGTCGAAGACCAGCTTGTACCGACGCGACCGGGCATGATGCACGAGTCGCACCGGCCACAGCGTCTCGCCGACGCGGATGTGCGGGCCGTCGCCCGCGGGGTCAGACCACGCGCTCGACAAGATGATTCTCCAGCGGCCCCGCGACATCCTCGCTCACCGTCCAGCCGACGATCGATTCGCCTGCGCGATGCACGGCGTCGCGGTCGCCGCAGACGAGATAATGCCATTCGGGCAGCGGTTCGCCTTCGGCACGCAGGCGATAGGCGCAGGTCTGCGGCAACCATATAAGGTCGTCGACTTTTGCGCGGGTCAGCGTCAGGCAATCGGGGACGTGGCGGCGACGATGCTTGTAATCGCCGCAGCGCGCCGTTGTCAGGTCGAGCAGGCGGCACGCGACGTTGGTCGGATAGATGCGCCCCGTATCCTCATCCTCGAGCTTGTGGAGGCAGCATTTGCCGCAACCGTCGCACAGCGCCTCCCACTGCCCGGCATCGAGGCTGGCGAGCGGCGCTTCCCAGAAGGGCTGCGCCTCGCGGGCCACTACTTGACCCACTTCGCCAGATCGGCGGCGACCTTGCCGGGCGCGCCCTCGTCGGGCTCGGTCGAGGGGTCGTCGAGCGGCAGCAGCGCAAGCGGCTTGCCGTCGGGGTCCATCAGGAAGGCGAGCTGGCTGTGCGCCATCAGATATCTGTCGGGCGCCGACCCCGGCACCTTGTTGTAGGTGACGACGAACGCCTTCGCGACCGCCGCGATCTGTTCGGGCGTGCCGGTCAGTCCGAGCAGGCGCGGATGATAGCGGCTGACGAAGGGTTTGAGCGCGGCGGGCGTGTCGCGTTCGGGATCGACGGTGATGAAGATCGGCGCCACTTTCGCCCCGCGCGCCGGATCGCTCTTCTCGAACGCCGCGAGGCCGCGCATCAGCTTCTGCAGGTCGACCGGGCAGATGTCGGGGCAATAGCTGTAGCCGAAATAGACGAGGCGATATCGTCCCGCAAAGTCGGTATCGGACACGGTCTTGCCGTTCTGGTCGGTCAGCGTGAACGGGCCGCCGATCTTCGCGCCGGCGAGCGGCGGCGTCGCCTCGGGCGTGCCGCCGGGGGCGCCGCACGCGGCGAGCGCGGTCGCGGCAAACAGGAGCAGGCTTGAACGGGCAAGCTTTTGCCCCATAATTGCGATATTCATCATGCGGCCAGCCTTGATCGGCTACGCCACGAAAATCAACCTTTGTCGTCCGACCGACTCAAGCTGCCAGGGGTCTCTTCCATCATGTTCCGACGCGCGGAATTCCGCCTTGCCTCTCTCCTTTTGATCGCGGGCGCGCTCGTCGCGAGCCCGGCGATCGCGCAATTCCGCGGCGGATACGCCTTTCTGTCGGCGGTCGACAACCGCGACGGGACAAAGGCGACCGACGCGCTGAAGAACGACCCGACGCTGATCAACACACGCAATCCGGACACGGGCGAGACCGCGCTGGCGATCGTGACCAAGCGCCGCGACCTCAACTGGCTGCGTTTCCTGCTGGCGAAAAGCGCCGATCCGTCGATCGCCGACCGGCAAGGCGTCACCCCGCTGATGCACAGCGCGCTGCTCAACTTCACCGAGGGCGCCGAGGAGCTGATCCAGAGCCGGGCGCCGGTCGACCAGACCAACCGGCGCGGCGAGACCGCGCTGATCCTGGCGGTGCAGGCCAAGAATGTCGCGATGGTGCGGCTGCTCGTCAAAAATGGCGCCAGCCCCGACAAGGCCGACCATATCGCGGGCATGTCGGCGCGCGACTATGCCAAGCGCGACGACCGCACCGGCCAGTTGCTGTCGATCCTCGACGCCAAGCCCGACGCGCCGGGGCGCCAGCTGGGGCCGACCTTCGGGCCGAGCAACTAGCGCGACGGCTTAAGAGAATTGTGGAATGTGATATCTGGATTGACAATCACATTGTGATGTGAGACATCGTCGCCATGTCCACACAGCTCATCGACCGCATCCGCTCCATCGTCGACGAAGGGACCATGTCCCGCTCGGGACTGGCGCGCGCCGCGGGCCTTCACGCCAACAGCCTTCGCGATCTCGATTCGGAAAGCTGGAACCCCACCGCCGACACGCTGCGCAAGCTGGAAAACTGGCTCGCGACCGGCAGCGACATCTCCCCGATGGCAACGCCCGAGGAGATCATCGCCGAGGCGCGCAACGGCCGCATGTTCATCCTCGTCGACGACGAGGATCGCGAGAATGAGGGCGACCTGGTCATTCCCGCGCAGATGGCGACCCCCGATGCGATCAATTTCATGGCGACGCACGGGCGCGGCCTAATCTGCCTGACGCTGACGCGCAGCCGCGTCGAGACGCTCGGGCTCGAACTGATGAGCCGCAACAACGGCACCCGCCATGAAACCGCCTTCACCACCTCGATCGAGGCGCGCGAGGGCGTGACCACGGGCATTTCGGCCGCCGACCGCGCGCGCACGGTGTCGGTTGCGATCGACGCATCGAAGGGCCGCGACGACATCGTCACCCCCGGCCATGTCTTTCCGCTGATCGCGCGCGACGGCGGCGTACTCGTCCGCGCCGGCCATACCGAGGCGTCGGTCGACATCGCGCGCCTCGCGGGGCTCAACCCCTCGGGCGTGATCTGCGAGATCATGAACGACGACGGCACGATGGCGCGGCTCGACGACCTGATCCCCTTCGCGCGCCGCCACGGGCTGAAGATCGGAACGATCGCCGACCTGATCGCGTATCGCAGCCGCACCGACCGGCTGGTCGAATGCGTCGCCGACGAACCGTTCGAATCGGATTATGGCGGCGACTGGCGCCTCAAATCCTATCGCAACAAGGTCGACGGCAGCGTCAATCTGGTACTCCAGAAGGGGCCGGTCGATCCCGCCGGCGTCACGCTCGTCCGTATGCACGCGGTGTCGATCTTCGACGACATCATGGGCCGCCCCGGCCCGAAAAAGCGCCGCCTGCAGCGCTCGATGGACGCGATCGGCGAAGCCGGTGCCGGCGTGATCGTGATGCTGATGCGTCCGCTTCCTGGGTCGGCCGACGCCGAACCGGCGGCATCGGGCGCCGGCATGGACCTCAGAACCTATGGCATCGGCGCACAGATCCTCGCCGACCTTGGCGTTCATGCGATGGAACTGCTCACCCCCACCCACAGCAACATCGTCGGCCTCGAAGGCTATGGCCTGTCGGTCGTCGGCGAACGCCCCATTCCCGGAGAAGCCTGATGGCCCACGTCCTGATCGTCGAAGCCCGCTTCTACAGCCATCTCAACGACATGCTGATCGACGGCGTGAAAAGCGCGCTCGAGGCCGAGGGGCATAGCCACGACACCGTGACCGTCCCCGGCGCGCTCGAAGTCCCCGCCGCGATTTCGCTCGCCGCCGACAGCGGACGCTACGACGCCTATGTCGCATTGGGCGTCGTGATCCGCGGCGAAACCTATCATTTCGAGGTGGTCTCGAACGAGAGCGCGCGCGGCATCATGGCGCTGACGCTCGACGGGCTTGCGATCGGCAACGGCATCCTGACCGTCGAGAATGAAGAACAGGCGCTTGCGCGCGCCGACAAGACGCGCAAGGATAAGGGCGGCGAAGCGGCGAAGGCCGCGCTCGCGATGCTGGCCCTGAAGGAACAATTCGGCATTGGCTGATCGACCACCCCCCAGCCGTTATTCCGTCGTCGAGCGCGGCGGGCGGCTGGTGGTCATCGACCGGGAGACCGGCCAGACCCCGCTCAGCGCCGCCGAGCGCATGGACCTGCACGACCGCAGCCTGGGCGTCGAGCCGATCCGGCCCTCCAAAGCGAGCGCGGTCCCCGACCTGTCGGCCGCGGCGCGCGCCGAATCGGGGCTGAGCGCCCGCCCCGCGCCCGTCCAGCAAGCCACGCCGGCCGCGACCGAGGGCAAGGCGCGCGTCGCCGCCGCGATCGCCGAGCGCGGCAAGCGGCCGTGGAATCAGCAGCCGAGCGATCGGCCCGCCCTGCAATCGAACGCAAAGCCTGCGCGAATCGCCGACCGGCCCGCGCCGCAAGCAGGCGGCCGCAAGACGATCGTCACCGGCAAATGGTGGGATGCCAAGGGTCCGCGCACCCTCGAACTCGGCCCCAAGGGTCAGCAGGTGCTGAGCGGCGGTTTCGTGACGCTGTTCTTTGTGGTCGTCGCCGCGGCGATCGTGGCGCTGATCGTCCAGCCGATCCTGCTCTTCGTCGGCGCCTTCCTGCTGTTCCGCTTCGGCGGCAATATCCTCGGCCCGATCGGCGCGGGGATTGTCGACAAGGCGATCGCCGAAAAAGGATAGGGCCGGAACGGTCGCCCGCCCGGCCCTTCGCTCGCTTTCGGTTGCGTTACGCCGTGACCAGCGCCGGATAGTCGGTGTATCCCTCGGGGCCCGGAGAATACCAGGTTTGCGGGTTGTCCGCGGCCCATTCGGCGCCGGTGCGGATGCGCTCGACGAGGTCGGGGTTGCCGATGAAGGGCCGTCCGAAGGCGATCGCGTCGGCGAGACCGCTGGCAAGCGCGTCTTCTGCCTTCGCCACGTCATAGTCGCTGTTGAGGATCAGCGGACCCTTGAACGCCTGGCGAATCGCGGGCGACTGTTTCGGCACGTCGGTACGGCCGAACGTGCCGTCGGGGCCGGGCTCGCGCAGTTCGAGGAAGGCGATGCCGAGCGCATCGAGCGCCGCCGCCGCCGCCGGGAACAGCTTTTCGGGCGCGCTGTCGTCGACGCCCTGCGTTTCGCCGTTGGGCGACAGGCGCACGCCGACGCGATCGGCACCCCAGACCGAGACCAGCGCCTCGGTAACTTCACGGAGCAGGCGGATGCGGTTTTCGACCGGCCCGCCATAATCGTCGTCGCGCAGGTTCGACCCGTCGCGCAGGAACTGGTCGATCAGATAGCCGTTGGCGCCGTGAAGCTGCACTCCATCGAAACCGGCCTTCTTCGCATTCTCGGCAGCCTTCGCATAATCGGCGATCACACGCGGAATCTCGTCGAGGCGCAGCGGGCGCGCTTCCTCGAGGTCGAGGCGTCCGACCGGTGTGTGCGCGCGGCCGACACCCTTGGTCGCCGAGGCCGACACCGGCTGCTTGCCGTCGTTGAACACCGAATGGACCAAACGGCCCATGTGCCAGAGCTGCGCGACGATGCGCCCGCCCGCGGCGTGGACCGCGTCGGTCACCGGCTTCCAGCCCTCGACCTGTGCCTCGGTCCACAGGCCCGGCGCGCTCGGCCAGCCGAGACCTTCCTGCGAGATGCCGGTGGCTTCGGAGATGATCAGCCCCGCCGCGGCGCGCTGGCGATAATATTCGCGCGCGAGCTCGTTGGGCACGAAACCCGGGCCGGCGCGGCCGCGCGTCAGCGGCGCCATGATGATGCGGTTCGGCGCCTCGATGGCGCCCAGTTTGATCGGATCGAACAGCGATACGGCCATGGTTCCTCCACGTCTCACTTTATTCGCGACGGCCCCATCGGTCGTCGCTATGGCCCGCGAAGCTATGGACGCCGCGGCGCCGGCACAATGGTGGGTAGCAAAAGAAAATCTAAATGACAGCCAAGATCGAACGCCTCGACGCAGAGACCCGAAAGGGCGTGGCATCGACCCGCTGGGCGTTCCTCGCGCTGCTCGGCGGCAATATCGCGCTATCGATCGGCGCGATGCTCGTGCGGCTCGCCGATACCGGGCCGACCGCTTCGGCCTTCTGGCGCATGACCCTCGCGCTGCCCTTTCTCCTCGCGCTCGCGTGGCGCGAGAGCGGCGGGCGGCTGCCGCCGCGCCCCGCGGTCGGCATTGCCGCCGCGGCGGGCGTATTCTTCGCGCTCGACCTCGCCGCCTGGCACCTCGGGATCCTGCAGACCAAGGTCGCCAACGCGACGCTGTTCGGCAACTCGGCCAGCCTGCTGCTCGTGATCTGGGGGGTCATCCTGGCGCGCCGGTTGCCACGCGGATGGCAGGCGGCGGCAATATGGCTCGCCTTCACCGGATCGGCGCTGCTCATGGGGCAAAGCTATGAATTGTCGCCCGACTATCTCGTCGGCGACTTGTTCTGCCTGTTCGCGGGGGTGCTCTATACGGGCTATGTTATCCTGATGCAGCGCGTGCGCGGCGCGCTCGCGCCATGGACCGCGCTCGCCATCGCCTCGACGGTCTGCGTCCCCATCCTGCTCGGCACCGCGCTGGCGCTTGGCGAAACGATAATGCCGCAAAACTGGACCCCGCTTATCCTGCTCGCGCTGACCAGCCAGATCATCGGGCAGGGGCTGATGATCTGGTCGCTGCCGCGCTTCTCGCCGCTGGTCATCGGGCTGACCCTGCTCGTCCAGCCCGCGGTCGCCGCGCTCAGCGGCTGGATCGGTTTCGGCGAGACGCTGTCGGCGATCGATATTTTCGGGGGGATGATGGTCGGCACGGCGCTGGTGCTGATCCGGTTGCCGAACCGCGCGACGCGGCCTATCTGACGCTTATGGCTTCGATCCTTCCCGCCGACCCGACCCTCGACGAGATCCGCGCCGCGCTCGCGCCGCTGATCGCGGACAATGCGCCGTTCGACGGCTTCAGCACCGGGGCGCTCGCCGACGCAGCGACGCGCCTCGGTGTCGATATCGACGTCGCGAAGCTCGCCTTTCCCGGCGGTGCGCGCGACATGGTCGACGCCTGGTTCGCCGATATCGACGCGCGCATGGCCGAACGCTGGCCGGCCGAGAAGCTCGCCACGTTGAAAATCCGCGAGCGGATCACAACGCTCGTCGAGACGCGCATCGCCCTTCTCGCGCCCAACCGCGAATCGCTGCGCCGTGCGCTCGCCCTGCTGGCGCTTCCGACCAACGCCCCGCACGCGGCAAAGCTCGGCTGGCGCGCCGCCGACCTGATGTGGAAGCTTGCCGGCGACACCGCGACCGATTTCAACCACTACAGCAAGCGCACGATCCTCGGCGCCGTCTATGGATCGACGATGGCGGTGTTCCTGAACGACGAGAGCGAGGATTTCGCCGAAACGCGTGCTTTCCTGGCGCGCCGGATCGATCAGGTGATGCGGTTCGAAAGCTGGAAGCACCGCCGCGCCGCGCGCGGCATCGAACGCCCGAGCCTCGCGCGCTTCGTCGGGCGCCTCCGCTATCCGGGGCGCTGATTGAGCGGACGCCAGGACGCAGGCGCAAAGGGGGCTGGCATTCGCCAGCCGATATTGATAATCGCTCGCAAATGACAGCCTTGCTCGATAGGGCGCCCCTGGGCGTCGCGGTGCGCATCACGCGCATCGACTGGAATGCGATATCGGTCGACGAAGGTCGGCGCCTGCGCGAATTCGGGCTGATGGAGGGGTGCGAGGTCGTGCCGCTCCATCGCGGCAGCCTCTTTTCGCGCGACCCGCTGGCGCTGACCATCGGCCGCATGAAGGTCATCATCCGGTCGCGGCAAGCCGCGGCGATCGAGGTCGAGCCGGCAGCGGCATGACCGGTCCGATTCCTTCCATCGCCCTGGTCGGCAATCCCAATGCCGGCAAGTCGAGCCTGTTCAACGCGCTGACCGGCGCGCGGCAGAAGATCGCCAATTACCCCGGCGTCACCGTCGAGCGGAAGGCGGGTCATGCAAGCTTCGCCGACGGACGCCCGATCGCCCTGATCGACTTGCCCGGCACCTACAGCCTGACCCCTGCGAGCCTCGACGAGGCGGTGACGCGCGACGTCGTGCTCGGCAAACAGGAGGGCGAGAAGCGCCCCGACGCGCTGATCGTCGTCGTCGACGCCGCGAACCTCGACAATCATCTCTGTTTTGCGCTGGAACTGCTCGCGCTCGGCCTGCCGACGGTGGTGGCGCTCAACATGCTCGACCTTGCCGAGCGCGACGGGCTGACCCTCGATCCCCAGCGGCTGGCGCGCGAACTCGGCGTACCCGTCGTCCCGACGGTGGCGGTGCGCAAACGCGGGCTCGCCGAACTTCTCGAAGCGGTCGATGACGCGATCCGCACGCACGAGCCGCGCGAAGTCGTCCCCGCGCCGCGCAGCGACGCTTCGCTCCACCAGCGCGCCCGCGCGCTCGCCCGCGCCGCGACGCTCAGCGAGACGCCGGTCCGGCGCTGGACGCAGCGCGTCGATTCGATCGTGCTCCACCCGATCGGGGGCTTCGCCCTCCTGCTCGTGCTGATGTTCGTGATGTTCCAGTCGGTCTATGCTGCCGCCGAGGCCCCTGCCGATTTCCTCGAGAGCGGGATCGGCCTGCTGCAGGGCTGGGTGGTCGACACGATGCCCGACACTTTCCTGCGCGGGCTGATCGTCGAGGGGTTGCTCGCCGGGGTCGGCGCGGTGATCGTCTTCCTGCCGCAGATCCTGATCCTCTTCTTCTTCATCCTGCTGCTCGAGGCGTCGGGTTATATGGCGCGCGCCGCTTTCCTGATGGACGGGCTGATGGGCAAGGTCGGCCTCTCGGGGCGCGGCTTCATCCCGCTGGTGTCCAGCTTCGCCTGCGCGGTGCCGGGGATCATGGCGACGCGTGCCATTCCCGACGAGAAGGACCGGCTGACGACGATCCTGATCGCCCCGCTGATGACCTGTTCGGCCCGGATGCCCGTCTATGCGCTGGTCATCGGCGCCTTCATTCCGGCGCGAAACGTCGGCGGAACCCCGGTCGGCCTCCAGGGCCTCGTCCTCTTCGGCCTGTTTTTGAGCGGGATCGTCGGCGCGCTGCTCGTCGCCTATGTCCTCCGCCGGTCGGTGACCAGAGGCAATGCCGCGGGCTTCATGATGGAAATGCCACGCTATCAATGGCCGCGCGCGCGCGACATCGCGATCGCGCTGTGGCAGCGCGCGTGGATATTCCTGCGCCGCGCGGGCACGATCATCGCGATGACCACCGTCGTCCTCTGGCTGCTGCTGAGCTTTCCGAAGGCGCCCGTGGGGCAGAGCCAGGTCGAATATAGCGTCGCCGGCCGCATCGCGAGCGGCCTCGAAGTGGTCATCAAGCCGATCGGTTTCAACCACGACATCGCGCTCGCGCTGATCCCTGCGATGGCGGCGCGCGAGGTCGCGGTGTCGGCGATGGCGACCGCCAATGCGATTGATGCCGACGGCGACGAGGCGGCGATGGCCGAGACGCTGGGCGAGCGGCTGCAGGGCAAATGGAGCCTCGCGACCGCGCTCGCTTTCCTCGCCTGGTTTGTCTTTGCGCCGCAGTGCATTTCGACGATCGCGATCACCCGCCGCGAGACCAATGGTTGGAAATGGCCCATGTTCATGGTTGGCTATTTGTTCCTGCTCGCCTATGCCGCAGCAGGTATCACTTACTGGACAGCCGTCGCCTTTGGCCTAGGCTGATCCTTCCAACTTTTGAGCGGAGCGGAGCGGCGGATGGCTGGCAGCGTCAACAAGGTAATTCTTATCGGCAACCTCGGCGCCGATCCCGAAATCAAGTCGTTCCAGAACGGCGGCAAGATCGCCAATATCCGCATCGCGACCTCCGAACAGTGGAAGGATCGGATGACCGGCGAGCGCAAGGAGCGCACCGAATGGCATAATGTCGTCATCAACGGCGACGGGCTGGTCGGCGTCGTCGAGCGCTACCTCAAGAAGGGCTCGAAAGTTTACATCGAAGGCTCGCTGCGCACCCGCAAGTGGCAGGACCGCGACGGCAACGACAAATATACGACCGAGGTCGTGATCGCCGGCATGGGCGGCACGCTGACCATGCTCGACGGCGCGCCCGGCGGCGGCGGCGGCGGTTCGCGCGGCGGCGACAGCTGGAACCAGGGCGGCGGCGGATCGAGCGGCGGCTGGGATCAAGGCGGCGGCGCGTCGGGCGGAAGCTCGGGCGGCGGCTGGAACCAGGGCGGTGGCGGCAGCTCGGGCGGTAGCGGCGGACGCCCGCCCTTCGACGACGATCTGGACGACGACGTCCCGTTCTGACGGTCTGGCCGTTCCGAGGACTTTGACCCATGGCGACTGACCTGCTGACCGCCGCGGATGTCGCGCGCGGCGTATGCCGGCTGTTCGCGCAGCAGGGGCTGGTCGCGATCCCCGAAGTGACGCTGCCCAACGGGCGGCGCACCGACCTCACCGCGATCGACGCCAAGGGAAATATCACGATCGTCGAGATCAAGGTCAGCCGTGCCGACCTGCACGGCGACGGCAAATGGCCCGACTATTGCGACTGGTGCGACCGCTTTTATTGGGCGCTGGCATCGGGACTCGACCCAGCGATTCTCGATACACCCGATTATCGCCCGGAAAGCTCGGGCCTGATCATCGCCGACCGCTATGGTGCGGCGGTCGTTCGCGAGGCCGCGAACTGCAACCTCGCCCCAGCGCGGCGCAAAGCCGAGCTGCTGCGCATCGGCCGCGTCGCGATGCGGCGGTCGATGATCGCGGCGGATCCCGAGCTGGCAGCGAGCTGGATCGAAGGTTAGCCTCTTTCAAAATCGTCGTCATTGCGAGGAGCCGAAGGCGACGCGCTATCCAGAGTGTGCATAAAATCGCTCTGGATTGCTTCGCTTCGCTCGCAATGACGAGTAGGAATTAAGCCCCGCGCGCCTGCATCCGCGCGAGGTACCGCGCGAGGATGTCGATCTCGAGGTTGACCGGGCGCCCCGCGACCGCTTCGTCGAGCGTCGTCATCTCCTGTGTGTGCGGGATGATGTTGAGCGTGAAATGCGCGGCTCCGTCCGGCTGGTCGCTCACCTCGTTCACGGTCAGCGATACGCCATCGAGGGTGATCGAACCCTTGGGCGCAATGTGGGGCGCGAGCTCGGCGGGCGCCTCGACCGTCACCTTGACGCTGTCGCCGACGGGCTCGACCGCGACGATGCGCCCGACGGCGTCGACATGGCCGGTGACGATATGCCCGCCCAGTTCGTCGCCGATCTTGAGCGCACGTTCGAGGTTTAGGCGGCGCCCCGCGTCCCACATGCCCGGGGCCGTGCGCGCCAGCGTTTCGGCGCTGGCGTCGATCGCGAACCAGCCGCCGGGGCCGTTGCTACCCTCGTCGACGCCCTTGTCGACCACCGTCAGGCACGCGCCCGAGCAGGCGATCGACGCACCGAGGTCGATGCCATCGACGTCGTAGCGCGTGCCGATGACGAGGCGGGTGTCGCCGCGATCCTCGCGGCTGCGGATGGTGCCGATGTCGGTGATGATGCCGGTGAACATAAAAGCCCTCAAATGATCCTGATGCGCTCGTAGACGTCGAGCCGGTCGCTGCCAAGCAGGCGGCTGTCGGCGAGCCGCCAGCGGCCGTGCGCGTCGGCGAGGTCGGAGAGGCCGATGTCGCCGAGCGCGGGCTTGCCGCCCCCGATCAGGATCGGCGCGCGGTAGAGCAGGAGCCGGTCGACGCGGTCGGCGGCGACAAAGGCCGAGGCCGCGCCCGCGCCGCCCTCGACGAGCAGCGAATCGACGCCCGCCACCGCAGCGGGCGAGGCGACGGCGGTCCAGCCCTCGGTCGCCGCGCCCGATGTCAGCACCAGCCGTTTCGGGCTGCGATCCTCAAGACCCGGCAAGCGGACATCGAGCGTCGGGGCATCGGCCGCGAGCGTGCCGCGTCCGACGAGGATCGCCTGATGGCTCGCGCGCTCGAGATGGCCGTGGGCGCGCGCGCGCTCCCCCGTGATCCAGCGGCTCGACCCGTCGGCCATCGCGATGCAGCCGTCGAGCGAGGTGGCGAGCTTGAGCGTCACGAACGGCCGCCCTTCGCGCTGCCGCGTCCACCAGGGCGCCATCGCGGTCCGGGCTTCGGCGGCAAGAAGGCCCGTCTCGACCTCGATTCCTGCCGCGCGCAGGCGCGCGATCCCGGCGCCGTCGGTGCGCGGGTCGGGATCCCGCGTGGCGATGACAACGCGCGCGATCCCCGCCGCGACGAGCAGGTCGGTGCAGCAGGGCCCGCGCGGGCTGGCGTGCGCGCAGGGTTCGAGGCTGACATAGGCGGTCGCGCCGCGCGCCGCATCGCCCGCAGCGGCCAGCGCCACCGCTTCGGCGTGCGGGCGCCCGCCGGGCTGGGTCCAGCCGCGCGCGACGACCTTGCCATCCTTGACCAGCAGGCATCCGACATTGGGATTGGGCGCCGAAGCCGGCCGGCCGCGCCGCGACAGCGCGACGGTGGCCGCCATCCAGTCGGCGTCGGAAGGCGGCCGCTGCATCAGGGCTGCGTTTGGGCGGCCGGACCGCGGGCCGCGCGTTCGGCAAGCGTCGAGCGCTTCGGCGGTGCGGGCTTCTTCTCTTTCGCCGCCGCCGCGACATCTTCGCCCAGCGTCTCGCGCGTCACCTTGTCGGCCTCGCTCGAATCATAGTCGATTCCCAGGCTGTCGGCGAAGCGCTGATACTCGGCACGCTTCTGCGCGTTGCGGAGTGTCGTCTCCTTGGCACGCTTCACCCAGTCGGCGCGAATATCGGCCTCGCTGCGCGTCGCCTGCCAATTTTCGAAATAGACGATCGTCGGCTTGGGCTTTTCATACGGGATGAGATATTTGGAAAACCCCCAGATCACCACGATCGGCAGCACGATCGCGACGCCCCAGCTCGCCCAGCGATGCGGACGCGGTTCGCGGATGTAGGCCCAGAAATCGGCGATCCCGCCGCCGACATCCCAATTGTTGAACATTCCCATGACGCCAATTTAGGGGATGTTGGCGCGATTGGCGAGAGGCGCGTCGATTGCGCGATGTGACCGATGGTAACGTTCTCGATTGCAAAAAATGCAATTACGGATGCTCTTTTCGCAGTTGCAGCATTCATTGTGCAGTGCAATAACACACTTGCCTTTTAGGCATCCTCTCCCAAAACTTTCACGGGCCGCCTTCGGGCGGCCCTTTTTTTTGCCGTTTGCGGCAGAAAACCCGACTTTTTTGATCGAGAAATACGATCCGGTTCGAATCGGACCGGCCGCGAATCAGCCCTGAACGGGTGTGCGCGATTCGAATCGCCGCACTTCGGCAATGAAGCTGCCCGGCAGCGGCGTCGGTTGCCCGCTGTCCGAATCGATATGCGCATAGCTGATTTCGATGTCGGTCAGCCGCTCTTCGCCGCGGAAAATCCCGCAATGGAGCGTAAAGCTCGTGCGCCCGAAGGCGCTGATCCGCGCCGCGATCGTGATCAGTTCGTCGAGGCGGGCCGGCGCATGATAGTCGATTTCGCAATGCGTTTCGCGAATGTCTGTACCATATTGGTGAAAATAGGGGCCGGGCTGCCCCTCGCCGAGGGCGCGGAAATATTCGGTGACGCCGATATCGGCATAGACCAGATAATTGCCGTTGAAGACGATATTCTGGCCGTCGATCTCGTTGAAACGCACGCGCACACGCTCCTGCACGCGAAAATCGGCGAGCGGCACGGCGCTGCGATGCTCGGTCATGCGCAGGCTCAGGCGGCGAGCGCGGCGGGAGTGCGGTCAAGCGGCGCACAGGCGGCCTCGAGCCAGGCGCGCTCCTCGCCCGCCATGCCCGCGCCGAGCTTCTCCAGCACCTCGGCATGATAGGCGTCGAGCCAGTCGGCCTCGGCGTCGGACAACAGCGCGACGTCGACGAGGTTCTGCGCGATCGGGGCGAAGGTGATCGTTTCGAACCCCAGCATCTCCTCCTCGGCGCCCGCGATGCTCTGCGGGATGACGACGACCAGATTCTCGATGCGGATCCCGAAATGCCCCGCCTTGTAATAGCCGGGCTCGTTCGAGAGGATCATGCCCGCGTGGAGCGGCTCCTCGGTCCCGGCCTGGCCACCCGCCGGCTTGGCGATGCGCTGCGGCCCCTCATGGACCGCGAGATAGGTGCCGACGCCGTGCCCGGTGCCATGGGCATAATCGACCCCGTCGGCCCACAGATACTGGCGCGCGAGAATGTCGAGCTGGCTGCCGCGCGTCCCCTTGGGGAAGCGCGCGGTCGCAAGCGCGATGTGGCCCTTCAGCACCTGCGTGAAGCGGCGGCGCATCTCGGCGGTCGGGGTGCCGATCGCGATCGTGCGCGTGATGTCGGTTGTCCCGTCGGCATATTGCCCGCCCGAATCGACGAGATAGAGCGTGCCGGTCTCGATCGCGCGATTGGTCGTCTCGTCGACCTTGTAATGCGGCAGCGCGCCGTTCGGCCCGGCGGCCGAGATGGTATCGAACGACAGATCCTTGAGCGCGCCGTTCGCATCGCGGAATTCGCGAAGCTTCGCCGCGGCGCCGAGTTCGTCGAGATTCCCCTCGGGCGCGACCTCTTCCATCCATTTCAGGAACCGCGCGACCGCGACGCCGTCGCGGACGTGCGCGGCGCGCGTGCCGTCGAGTTCGGTGTCGTTCTTGATCGCCTTGGGCAGCACCGCGGGGTCACGATGGCGCTCCACCTTTGCACCCGCCGCTTCCAGTGCGGTGAAGATTGCGGCGACGGCGCGGTCGGGATCGACCGCGACCGCCTTGCCCGACAGGTCGGCGAGCGCCGTCTCGAACGCGTCGCGATCGTGAATCCGCACGCTGTTACCGAGATGCGCGCGCACCGCGTCGGTGACCTTTTCGGGGGCGATGAACAGATCGGCGGTCGCGTCGGCGTGGAGCAGCGCGAACGCGAGCCCGACCGGCGTGTGGCTGACGTCCTGCCCGCGGATATTGAAGGTCCAGGCGATCGAATCGAGCGCGGTCATCACCGTCGTGTCGAGACCCTTTGCTTTCAGCCAGTCGGCGATGATCTCGCGCTTTTCGACCGCGCTCTGGCCGGCCAATGCCGTGTCATGGACCGTCACCACCTCGTCGCTCGGCGCGGGCTGGTCGTCCCACGCCGCGTCGAGCGGGTTCGGCGTCACTGCGACGAGGCTCACGCCCTTCGCGGCGAGCGCCTTTTCCAGATTCCGTGCCCAGTCGATGCTGTGGAGCCATGGATCGTAACCGACCTTCTGCCCCGCACTGACATTGGCACCGAGCCATTCGGCAACGCTCGACTGCGGCACGCCGACATAGTCGAACAGCGTGCCATCGACCTGATCGCGCACCTGCACCGTATAGCGCCCGTCGACGAACACCGCGGCCTTTGTCGGCAGCACCGCCGCGGTCCCGGCCGAGCCGCCGAAGCCTGTCAGCCACGCCATGCGCTGCGCATAGGCGCCGACATATTCGCTCATATGCTCGTCGCTGATCGGCACGACGAAGCCGTCGAGGCCGCGCGCGGCGAGTTCGGCGCGGAGGCGGGCGAGGCGCTCTGCGTAAATAGTGCCGGGGACGGGGCTGGACATGGCTGGTTCCTTGTTCCTACATCGCAGCCATCCTGCCCGATCGGGGCGACGCTGCGGGGGGCTATGCGCGCTATTTGGATGTTTCTGGCCGCAATTACCACCCCGCTTGTCGCGTCCCCGAGCGCCTTTGCCCCAGCTGCCCTTGCCCAAGAGAAAGAGACGGAATTGACCAACAGCCCCGCCGCCCCGGTCGCCGACAAGCGGCCCC
This sequence comes from Sphingopyxis sp. Geo48, assembly GCF_949769155.1. Classification (NCBI taxonomy): domain Bacteria; kingdom Pseudomonadati; phylum Pseudomonadota; class Alphaproteobacteria; order Sphingomonadales; family Sphingopyxidaceae; genus Sphingopyxis; species Sphingopyxis sp. Geo48. The sequence continues at coordinate 30,247 of NZ_CATKPA010000010.1, forward strand.
ACGAGACGACCCTGCACGGCACGACGCTGTCCGACCCCTATTACTGGCTCCGCGACCAGAGCTATCCCGTGATCGATGACGCCGACATCCTCGATTATGTGAAGGCCGAGAACGCCTATTTCGACGCGACGATGAAGCCTCATGCAAAGCTGGTCGAGACGCTGTTCCAGGAGATGAAGGGCCGCATCAAGGAAGCCGATTCGAGCGTGCCGCAGAAGGACGGCGACTGGCTCTACTGGGTCGAGTTCGAGGAAGGCGCCGAGTATAAGAAATGGTACCGGAAGCCAGCGTCAGGCTCGGGCGAGGCGCAGCTGATCCTCGACGAGGTCGCGATGGCCGCAGGCAAGGAATATTTCCGCCTCGCCGAGCTGTCGATCAGCCCGAACGGCAAGCTGATGGCCTATTCGTTCGACGACAATGGATCGGAGCGGTTCGAGGCGCGCGTCCGCAACCTCGAGACCGGCGAACTGCTGCCCGACGTCATTCCGGGCACGCTGTCGTCGCTCGTCTGGACCTCGGGCAACGACGCGATCCTCTATGGCCTGGCGAACGAGAACTGGCGCACCGACAATGTCCGGCTGCACAAGCTCGGCACGCCCGTCGCCGACGACAAGCTGCTCTACAAGGAGCCCGACATCGGCTTCGGGGTCGGGATCGGAAAGACCGCGGCCGACAATTATATCGTGATCGCGACGGGCGACAACGAGACGAGCGAGGTCTATCTGCTCCCCGCCGACAATCCCGAAGCCCCGCTGCAACTCGTTTCGGCGCGGCAGAAGGGCCGCGAGTACAGCGTCGACGAACGCGACGGCACGCTCTACATCCACACCAACGACGAGCATCCGAATTTCCGTGTGGCGACCGCGAGCATCAAGGCGCCGGGCAAGTGGACGACGCTGATCCCGGGATCGGACCACAGCTACATCACCGGCCTGTCGGTGTTCCGCGACTATTTCGTGATCGAGGCGCGCGAGGACGGACTCGATCAGGTCGATATCCGCCGCTATGACGCGCCGCTGACCCCCGGCCGGATCAAATTCCCCGAGGCCACGTACGTTGCGGGTCTCGGCGACAATCCCGAATATCATCAGGACAAGCTGCGGCTCGACTATGAATCGATGGTCACCCCCGACACCGTCTATGACTATGATCTCGCGACCGGCAAGCTCGAGACGCTGAAGGTGCAGGAAATCCCTTCGGGTTATGACGCCACGCAATATGTAACCGAATGGGTTAATCTGCCGAGCCGCGACGGCAAGACGATGATCCCCGCCTCGCTCGTTTACAAGAAAGGGACGAAACTCGACGGCAGCGCGCCGATGCATCTCTATGCCTATGGCAGTTACGGCTACCGCGTGCCGCCGGGCTTTTCGACGACGCGGCTCAGCCTCGTCGATCGCGGCATGATCTATGCGATCGCGCATGTCCGCGGCGGCGACGACATGGGCCGCGCCTGGTACCTTGCGGGCAAGACGACCGAGCGCAAGAACAGCTTCAACGATTTCATCGACGTCGCCAAGGGGCTGATCGCGAAGAAATATACCTCGGCCGGCAAGATTTCGGTCGAGGGCCGCTCGGCGGGCGGGCAGGTGATGGGCGTGATCTATAACGAGGCGCCCGAGCTTTGGGGCGCGGTGCTCGCGGGCGTGCCCTTCGTCGACGTCATCAACACGATGGTCGACGACACGCTGCCGCTGACCCCGGGCGAATGGCCCGAATGGGGCAATCCGGTCACCGACAAGGCCGCGTTCGATTATATGCTGAGCTACAGCCCCTACGACAATGTGACCGCAAAAGCCTATCCGCCGATGCTGGTGTCGGCGGGGCTCAACGACCCGCGCGTGACCTATTGGGAGCCCGCGAAATGGGTCGCGAAGCTTCGCGCGACGCGCACCAACGATGCAACCTTGTTGCTGCGCACCAACATGGGCGCGGGCCATGGCGGCAAATCGGGCCGCTGGGGCGCGCTGCGCGAGGATGCCGAGGAATTCGCCTTCGTGCTGACGCAGCTCGGGGTGGAGAAATAGGCCGCCGGCCTCGCTATCGGAGAAATGCATACCAGCTTGAGCGCCGACTTGCTCGGCGAAGCATTTCCTCGGTCGCTACACATACTCGCGACTGAAGCCTCGATCTATGGCTCTGATCAACTTCAGACCAGTCAATGGACCGAGCAATTTGAAGTCTCGCTCGGTGGCGAGACAATTCGAATTCCCGCGCGACTGCGTTTTCGCAACAATCACGCCGATGAGGCATTGCGCGGCGATATTCGCTTGATGGTGCGGTGCCTGCGATCACGCAGCAGCGACGGATTTGAACGACAACGCGCGGTCCGTGACCTCTTGCTGGATATTCATCCTTGGACTGCGCCGTTCATTGTTGCGCTGATCGGCGAATATCTGGTCGAGATTTTGGACGACATTGCTGGTGCGTTCGGCGAATCGGTTCCCGGTCCGATCATTGAGTTTCTGAGAGATAATCCAGATTATTGGTTTCTAACGAAGCAACGCGTGTCCAGCTATTGGGACGTCTACTACCGGCCTTCCATGCGGAAAAGAGATTATGTCGGGTTCAGATTAACGCGCCAGATTGACAGGCATCTACGTCAAGTAGCCAGATAACCACGCGCCACCAACTCGCGCTCCAGCGTCGCCGCATCGACGAACCGATGCCCCGCAAACCCGACCGATTCGGCGCCCGCGATATTATGCGCGACATCGTCGATGAACAGCGCCCCCGCGGGATCGATGCCGAATCGCTCGATCGCGAGGCGATAGATCGCCGGGTCGGGCTTCATCAGCCTTTCGGTGCCCGAGACGACGATATCGCGAAAGCGGTCGAAGATCGGCTGGCTCGGGCGGAATCCTTCCCAGAATTCATGCCCGAAGTTGGTGATCGCGAACAGCGGCACGCCCGCATCGTCGAGCCGTTCGACCAGTTCGAGGCTGCCGGGCACCGGGCCGGGAATTGTCTCGTTGAAACGCGCCGCATAGGCGTCGATCAGCGCTTCATGCTCCGGGAACTCGGCCTGGAGCTCGGGCAGCATCTCGGCGAGCGGGCGGCCGGCGTCGTGCTGGAAATGCCATTCGGGCGTGACGACGTTGGTCACGAACCATTCGAGCCGATCCTGATCGTCGATCAGTTTCGCGAAGAGATGGCGCAGATCCCAGTCGAACAGGACGCGGCCGACATCGAAGATCACGCATCGGCGAATTATGGGGCGAAGCATGCGTCCTCCAGACACGCGAAAGCGCCGCCGGAAGCATCCGACGGCGTTACGCTAGCTTGGCTATGCGCGCGGGACATAAGTCCCGGCAGGACGTTCAGCCCTGGCGCGCCTTGAAGCGGCGGTTGGTCTTGTTGATCACATAGGTGCGGCCACGGCGACGGATAACGCGGTTATCCCGGTGGCGGTCCTTCAGCGACTTCAGGCTGTTGCGAATCTTCATGATCTCTGTCCGTAAATCTTGGCGTATTGACGCGAAGCGGCGCAACTATGGGGAAGGGCGGAAAAAGTCAACCGCCCCTCGCCCATATTTCGTCATGCCGGACTTGATCCGGCATCCATCGCCGCGCTCGACCATAGGGACCCCGGATCAAGTCCGGGGTGACGAGGAGAGAATTACCCCGCGAGCGCCTTTTGCCGCCGTCGCTGCACCGACGAGCCATAGCCCATCGCCTCGCGATATTTGACCACGGTGCGCCGCGCGATGTCGTGGCCCTCGGCCGAGAGCTTCTGCGCGATCGTCTCGTCGGAGAGGATCGCCTTGGCGTCCTCGGCCTCGATCATCGCCTTGATCCGGCTCTTCACCGCCTCGGCCGACACCGCGCCATCGCCCTCGGTCGCCGAAATACCGCTCGAGAAGAAATATTTGAGCTCGAACAGCCCGCGCGCGCAGCTCAGATATTTGTTGCTCGTCACGCGGCTGACGGTCGATTCGTGCATGCCGATCTCCTCGGCGACCTGGCGCAAGGTCAGCGGGCGCATATGCGCGACGCCGTGCAGGAAAAACCCCTCCTGCTGCTTCACGATCGCGCTCGCGACCTTGACGATCGTGCGCTGGCGCTGGTCGAGCGCGCGCACCAGCCAGTTCGCGCCCGCCAGCTGTTCCGACAGCCACGCCTTGCTCTTCGCCGCCGCGCCCTGCGCGAGTTCGGTATAATAGCGGCGATTGACGAGCAGCCTTGGGAGCGTGCCGCTGTTGACCTCGACCGCCCAGCCCTTGGCCGTCTGGCGCACATACAGGTCGGGCACCACCGCCTGCGCGCCCTCGCCACCATATTTGAGGCCGGGCTTGGGATCATAGCCGCGCAGCTCGCGAATCATGTCGGCGAGATCCTCGTCATCAACCCCGCAGATGCGCTTCAATTGCGGGAAGGCGCCCTTCGCGACGAGGTCGAGGTGCGCGATCATCGTGGCCATCGCGGGATCGTAGCGGTCGGCCTCGCGCGCCTGGATCGCGATGCATTCGGCGAGATCGCGCGCGCCGACTCCCGAGGGATCGAACAGCTGGATGCCCGCCAGCACCTCTTCGAGCAGCACCAGCGGCACACCGAGCTGCGATGCGAGTTCGGCAAGATCGGCGCGGAGATATCCCGCCTCGTCGATCAGCGCGACGAGCTGCCCCGCGACGATCGCCTCGATCCCGTCGAATCGCTCGCCGACCTGCGCCATCAGATGGTCGTGGAGCGTTCCGTCATGCTCGGCAAAGCTGTCGAAATCGATGTCCTCGCCGGCGCCCGACAGACCGACCGAATCGCTCGCGCTGTCGTGATGAAAGCGTTCTTCGCCGAAATCGACGTCGAGGTCGTCGGCCGTGCCGGCATCGGAGGAAAGCGCCTGGTCGGTATCGGTCTCGCCCGACACCGCGGCGACGGGCGCGTCATCGCCGCCCTCATCGGGCCCGCCATCGTCGCGGTCGGCGGGCGAGGCGTCGAGGAGCGGATTGCCCTCGAGCGCCTCGGCCAGATAGGCCTCGAGTTCGAGGTTCGACAGCGCAAGCAGCTTGATCGCCTGCTGCAGCTGCGGCGTCATCACCAGCGATTGCGACTGGCGTAAATCGAGGCGCGGACCCAACGCCATCGGCGTTTAGTTCACTATCTTGCGCGCTCCCGCGAAGGCGGGAGCCCATCTCCGGTCGGCGCCATCTTGAACCCACCGGAGATGGGTCCCCGCCTTCGCGGGGACACACGGATTTTTTTCTTGGTGAAAGACACCAAAGGTCAAAGCGAGAAGCCCTCGCCGAGGTAGAGGCGGCGAACCTCGGGATCGGCGACGAGTTCGGCCGGCGAGCCGGCAAGCAGCACCTTGCCGTCGTAGATGATCGCGGCGCGGTCGACGAGGTCCAGCGTCTCGCGCACATTGTGGTCGGTGATCAGCACCCCGATACCGCGCGTCTTGAGGTCGGCGACAAGGTCGCGAATGTCGCTGATCGACAGCGGGTCGATGCCCGCAAACGGCTCGTCGAGCAGGATGATCGACGGGTTTGCTGCCAGCGCGCGCGCGATTTCGGCGCGGCGGCGTTCGCCGCCCGACAGCGCCATCGCGGAGGAATCGCGCAGCCGTGCCAAACCGAATTCATCGAGCAGCTCCTCGAGCCGCCGTTCGCGCGACACCTTGTCGGGCTCGGCGAGTTCGAGCACCGCGCCGATATTCTGTTCGACGGTCATGCCGCGAAAGATCGAGGTTTCCTGCGGCAGATAGCCGAGGCCAAGGATCGCGCGGCGGTACATCGGCAGCGCGGTGATATCCGACCCGTCGAGCATGATGCGTCCGGCGTCGGGCTTCACCAGCCCCATGATCGAATAGAAGCAGGTCGTCTTGCCCGCGCCGTTCGGGCCGAGCAGGCCGACGACCTCGCCCTTCGCGACCGACAGCGACACGTCCGACAGCACGACGCGCTTGTCGTAGCTTTTTGCGATCGAGATGACGGCGAGTCCATTGCCCGCGGCCGCGTCGTCCCGGACATGCGCCCTGTGCTCGGCGACGCCATGATCGTCGCTGGTCATCGTGCCTGTCGTGGATTCGTCGGTCATACGCAGCTTGGATCCGTTCTAGCCCCCGTGCGGCGTTACCCCAGCGACGCGCCCGCGGTCAATCTGGCAAGATTATTGCAAGGCTGCGAGGGTGCAGCAAATCAGGCGGCGGCGAACAGGTCGCCGTCGGGGTGCAACCGCTCGCGCTCGGGCAGGTTGAGCCCCGCCATCGCCTCGCGCAATTCCTGCCGTGCGACGACGTGGCCGATGCCCATGCCGCCGAGATGCGCCTTGTCGAGCAGGGTGAGGCCGGCAGGGAAAAGCTCGCGATAGATCACGCGCTCGCCGAGCCCCGGAATGACCCGGAAACCGACGCGGCGCGCGAGCTGGGTCAGCGCCTCGCCGACGCGGCGCATGTTGTGGGCGTCGACGTGTTGCAGGCGGTTGCGCAGGATGATCCAGTCGATCGTCCGCCCGTCGGTCTTCGCGCGCGCCTTGCGCGCGTCCCAGATAAGTTCCGAATAAAAGCTCGGCCGCGTAACCTGGAACGTCTCGGGATCGACCTGCCCGATCAGGTCGAAGTCGATGAAGCTGTCGTTGATCGGCGTCACCAGCGTGTCGGCGCTCGTCGCAAGGTGGCGCGCGAAGACATCGTCGCGACCGGGGGTGTCGGCGACGAAATAGTCGACGTCCTCGGCCAGCCGGGCGACCTGTGCGTCGAGTTCCTCGATCGTCGTCCCCTCGAACACCTCGAACCGCGGCGTCGGCAGCGCGATATCGCGGCGCTTCGCAGTATTTTCGCGATTCTCCAGATAGCGGTGGAAGGTGCGCTGGCGCGGGTCGAGATCGATCCCGGCGACGCGCCAGCCCTGACTCGCCAATGCGACCGCGAAATGCACCGCGCAGGTCGATTTGCCGGTCCCGCCCTTCTCGTTGGCGAAGATGATGCGGTGCGGAGCGGGCTTCGTCATGACCGTTGCGATTTTCCTGTTGGCGGCGCATGGCAGCCGCTTGGGGTGGCAGTTGGGCCGCCAATATCGGAGGGCGGGCGGCCGTGCAAATCATCCGTGACATTGCGACGCTCCACCGCGCGGTCGACGCGCTGAAGCAAGGACGCAAAAGCGTCGCTCTCGTGCCCACCATGGGCGCCCTGCACGAGGGCCATCTCTCGCTCGTTCGCATGGCAAGGCGCGTCGCCGACCATGTCGTCGTGTCGATCTTCGTCAACCCGACGCAGTTCGGCCCGAACGAGGATTACGCTGCCTATCCGCGCGACGAGGCAAAGGATGCCGCGCTGCTGGTCGAGGAGGGCGTCGCGCTGCTCTGGGCGCCCGATGTCGGGGTCATGTACCCGGCCGGCCATTCGACGCATATCGAGGTCGCCGAGCTCGGCGCCGACTATTGCGGCGCGGCGCGCCCTGGCCATTTCGACGGCGTCGCCACCGTCGTCGCCAAATTGTTCAACCAGGTTCGCCCCGATATCGCGATCTTCGGCGAAAAGGACTGGCAGCAGCTCGCGATCATCCGCCGGATGGCGCGCGACCTCGATTTCGCGCTCGATATCTTGGGCGCACCGATCGCGCGCGCCAAGGACGGGCTCGCGCTGTCGTCGCGCAACGCCTATCTGACCGCAGCCGAGCGCAAGGCGGCCGCCGCCTTTCCGAACGCGCTGAAGGCTGCCGCGAAGGCGATTGCGGGCGGCGCCGACGTCGCCGGGACGCTGGCGAAGGCCGAGGCGGAGATCGTGAAAGGCGGTTTCGACCGCGTCGATTATGTTGCGCTTGCCGGCGCCGACAGCCTCGAAAGATTGACCGAGTTCAGCGAGCCCGCCCGCCTGCTCGCGGCGGCGCGGATCGGGAAAACGCGCCTGATCGACAATCTTGCCGTCGGCTGATCGCGTCAAAAATCCACGCATTTCTGCCGGTTGTTGCGGCTATCCACAAAAAACTGCCATGGCCGTTAACGCTTTGTTGACCATAAGCCGCAAACTTGGGGCCCGAGGTCTCCGTGGGGTGGAGACGACAGGGGGTTATCATGGCGAACAGTCTGAAGTCTGCCCAATATCTGATCGAAAGCCGGCTGCTCGATGCGGCGCGCGGCGACGCCAATGCCTATTTCGACCTCGGGATCGCCTTCTCGACCGGCAGCGGCGGGGTCGATGTCGACCTGATCCAGGCGCATAAATGGTTCAACCTTGCCGCGCTTGGCGGCAGCCGCGAAGGCCAGCAGTGCCGCGCCGACGTGTCGAGCGAAATGAGCCGCGACGAAATCGCCGAGGCGCAGCGCCAGGCGCGCGCCTGGCTCGACGAAACGGCCCGCCGTCCCGCTGCCCGCCGCTTCGCAGCGTAATTTTCTGCTCACGCGGAGCGGCACCAGCCCGCTCCCCCACCCGGCCTCGTGCCGCTCTGACAAAATCAGACCGAGCGCTTGAACGGCGTGTGCCCTTCGAGCCATTCCATTTCGGCTTCCTCGGCGCGGCGTTCCTGTTCGAGGTAATCCGCGACCGCGCGGCGAAAGCCCGGATCGGCAATAAAATGCGCCGACCAGGTCGCGACGGGGCCGTAGCCACGCGCGAGCTTGTGCCCGCCCTGCGCGCCCGCCTCGACCCGCGCGAGTCCGCGGGCGATCGCGATATCGATCGCGCGATAATAGCATAATTCGAAATGCAGATAGGGGATGTCGCGGACACAGCCCCAGTAACGGCCGTAAAGCGTATCGGCGCCGACGAAATGCATGGCGCCCGCGACCGGCGCGTCGCCGTCATAGGCGATCGACAGGATGATCCGGTTGGCCATCCGCGCGCCGAGCAGGTCGAACGCCGCACGCGTGAGGTACGGGTGGCCCCATTTGCGGGCGCCGGTATCCTGGTAAAAGGCCCACATCGCCTCCCAATGTTCGGGGCGGATCGCATCGCCGGTAAAATCCTCGATACGCAGACCTTGCGACGCCCGTGCGCGTTCCTTGCGGAGCTGTTTACGCTTCTGCGAGGTCAGCGTGGCGAGGAAGTCGTCGAAGCTGCCATAGCCCGCATTGGCAAAATGAAACTGGATATCGCGCCGGACCAGCCAGCCCGCTTGCTCGAAGATCGGCATCTGTTCGGGCGCGACGAAGGTCGCATGCGCCGACGAGAGCCCGTTCTGGCGCACGACCGCCTCGGCACCGCGGATCAGCAGCAGCGCGGTTTCGTGGTCCTGTGCCAGCAGACGCGGGCCGGGAACGGGGGTGAAGGGCGCCGCGATCTGCAGCTTCGGATAATAATCGCCGCCCGCGCGCGCCCACGCGTCGGCCCAGGCATGGTCGAAGACATATTCGCCCTGACTGTGCGACTTGAGATAGGCGGGCGCGGCGCCGAGCAGTACGCCAGCCGCATCCTCGACAAGAATCGGCGCGGCCTGCCAGCCGGTGCCGGGTCCGACGCTGCCCGATTCTTCGAGCAGCGCCAGGAAAGCATGGCTGACGAACGGATTGCCGCCGCCCGCCAGCGCATCCCAAGCCGCCGCGTCGACTGCGGCGACGCCGGTGCCGAGCGAGATGGTCCGGGCTGGCGGGTCGGCTTCGGCCACCGGAGTCCTTATGCCGGTTTCACAGCGACGACCGCGTCGACCTCGACCGCCGCGCCGAGCGGCAGTACCGCGACACCGACCGCGCTGCGCGCATGGCGGCCGGCCTCGCCGAACACCGACTCCATCAGTTCCGAAGCACCGTTCGCGACCTTGGGCTGTGCGGTAAAGCCGGGATCGCTGTTCACGAACACGCCCAGCTTGACGATCTTTTCGACGCGCGACCAGTCGCCGCCGACGGCGTTGCCGATCTGCGCCACCAGCATCAGTGCGCAGCGGCGCGCGGCGTCATAACCCGTCGCCTCGTCCATGTCGGCGCCGAGGCGGCCGGTCACGACCTGCCCGTCGCGGAACGGAAGCTGGCCCGAGATATGGAGCAGCCCGCCCTGCTCGACGACGGGGACATAGGCGGCGACCGGCGCGGCCGGCTTCGGCAGTTCGAGGCCGAGTTCGGCGAGCTTGGCGATAACGTCGGACATGTCGGTTCCTTTATACCAGTTCGGGATCGGGCGCCGGGATATTCTCGGCAAGCCGCGCCAATATCCACTCCAGCGCCGCCGTCCAGCCATCAATCCTTGCATGCGCGTGGCGGGCGGGGGGAACCTTGTCCGCAATCGCGGGCTCGCCGACCATATGCAGCCGCCAGACCTCCGGCGCCTCGGCTGCGACCGACTTGTGATGATTGGCCAGGTCGTCGATGAAGATCGCAACGCCCGGCTCGCGCTCATCGATCAGGCGCCGCACCGGCTCGCCCTTGCCGCCGCGGCTGCCGATCACCGGCGCGGCGAGGCCCAGCGCCGCGAGCTGGTCGGCGCGCGTCTGCTGATGGTCGGGGCCGACATTGGTCAGGACGACGATGTCGGCGTGCTCGGCGATTGCCGCCATCGCCTCGAGCGCCCCGGGGATCGGCGTCTGGCGCCCCATTTCGGTGCGAAAAAACCCGTCGAGCAGCGGCCAGACCTCGGCCGCCTCCAGGGGTGTCCCGCACTCCTTGCGCTTCAGCGCGTTGGCGAAGCTCGTGTCCTCCATGCGAAAGATCACGCCATGCTCTTCGTCGACCCACTGCGCGAAGGGGACGACCATGTGCATCAGCACCTCGTCGCAATCGGTAATGACGAGCGGGCGGGTCATGCGTCCATCCTCTGGTTTCCTTCGAGCCGCGCAGCGGCGGCCGCAAGCGCTTCGGGTTTGACGTCAAGCGCCGCGGCGCAGGCGATCAGATCGGCCTCATAGGCGATGAGGAAGGACAGGATCGCAGCAAGCGTCGCGCGGTCTCCGAGCGAGGCGCGCAGGCCGTCGGGATCGAGCCCGGTCATCGCGAGCAGCCGTTCGGCGCGCGGCTCGTCACTCACTATCCAGCCAAGCGCATGGAGCGCGAGTGCCGCGTCGTCTTCGAACAAGCCAAATTTCCCTTCCACGCGAGGCAATTGAGTCGCGCGGCCGATTCGCCTAAACCGGCTGCGGGTACAAGGTGGGGAACGGAAGAGACATGGGCAAGACCATCCTGGTCGTCGAGGATAATGAGCTGAACCTCCGCCTGTTCTGCGACCTGCTCAACGCCCATGGCTACAGCGCGCATCCGGTGCGCGACGGGCGCGATGCGCTGGAAAGGGCGCGCGAGGTGTCGCCCGATCTCATCATCATGGACATCCAGCTGCCGCATGTCTCGGGGCTCGAACTGATCGAGCAGATGAAGGCCGACCTGACGCTCCGCGCGGTTCCGATCATGGCGGTCACCGCCTATGCCGGAAAAGGCGACGAGGAGCAGATCAAGGCCGCAGGCGCCGAGGCCTATGTGTCCAAGCCGATTTCGGTGATCAAGTTCATCGAAAGCGTGGGGGCGTTTGCCTGAGCGACCGGTTTCGACCGATTGCAGACATCGAGCGATCCGGTAATTACGGGCAGCGGAAGGTAATTAATGTTGCAGAAGGACGATGCTGAGCATTCGGTGCCCCAGCCGCTTCGCTCGACGTTTCGGCAGATTGCAGAGGCGTTTGTGGTGGGGGACTACCAACTTCGGGAGCATCCGATCGATGGTGTAAAGCCAATCGGGGCCGATACTGCTAGATGGATAGCGGAGAGCATTTCGGCCTACGGCGACGAGCTTTCCACCTTAAATGAGCAAACGTGGGAGAGGTCCGTCTATCGTTGGATGGACGGCCATTGGCTAGCGCTTGTAGACCTCACCACGCGTGCCGAACCGGTGAGCGACCTCGCACTTCATCTGAAGCTCTACGAAGGTGGCGATGTGGAGGTTTACGGCGTATTCGTCCCTTAGCTGGCATTTGCTGAGGAGCATCCGCTTCCCACCCCAAAGCCGACGTTTCCCACATGCACGAAAAAGGGCGGCACGCGGCCGCCCTTCTGGATCGCCTCGATCCCGGATCAAGTCCGGGACGACGCATTTCCACCCGCGCGCTTTCAGCGCATGGGGAAATGCATCACTTGATCTTGGCTTCCTTGAATTCGACGTGCTTGCGCGCACGCGGGTCGTATTTGCGCACCGACATCTTTTCGGTCATCGTGCGCGGGTTCTTCTTGGTGACGTAGAAAAAGCCCGTGTCGGCGGTGCTCACCAGCTTGATCTTGACGGTCGTCGGCTTGGCCATGGCCCTGTTCCTCGAAAACTTGGCACATTCCCCGGAACGTCCGGCAAATGTGGCGGGACTGGGGGCCCCGGCGGTTGCGGTGAAAAACAAAGAGGGCCGCGCGTCGGGCGCCGCCCCCATTTATCCGCGCGCCATTGGCGGGATTCGGGCTCCATGTCAAGCAAAAGGAAGGGCGGACGGCATCGCGCCGCCCGCCCAGGAGGGGTTCGGCCGCGCCTTCAGGCGCCCTTGATCTCGAAGCGGACGGTCATCACCTGCCAGCTTTCTTCGGGCACGCCGCCACGCGTCGCCGGCTTGAAACGCCATTTGGCGAGCGCGCGCCGCTTCGTCTCCTCGAAGAAGCCGGGGCTGTCGGTGCTGACCAGTTCGACCGCCTTCACGCGCCCGTCGGTGCCGATCAGCACGCGGACGCGAACCGCGCCCTCGACCTCGCGGCGCTGCTCGCTCGCCGGATAGTCGGGCTGGAACCCAGCCGCATAGCGCGGATCGAGCTTTGCCAGCACCAACGGCGGCGGAGCCGGTGGATCGGCGGGACGCGCGGGCGGACCCGGATCATAGGGCAGCGGGTCGGGGACGAAGGGCTTTACCTCGGCGCCGAGATCGGTCCGGGGACCAAGGTCGACGAGCGGCTTCACCGCCTCGCGCACCGAATGGCTCTTCGGCGTCGGCGAGGTTTCGGGCTGCTTGTCCGGGGGCGGATCGACCGGCTTCTCGACCTCGATCAGCGTGCCGGTCAGCGGCGAAAGCACGGGCTTGGGCTTGACGATCATCGGCGACAGCGCAACCGCGACGACGAGCGCGACAGGCAGGCCCACCGCCAGCGTCGCCGCCAGCGGACGATGCGCCGCGCCGGGGTCGTAACTGTCGCGCCGCAGCGACGAACCGCCCTCCGGCGCGGTGATCGCCTCGGGGGCCGCGACGATTGCGGATATCAGGGGAATCAGGGTCATGGCACCTCTCCTTGCCTCAAGGAGACCCGGCCCCGCCCGCGTCGACCGCTGCTGTCGGCCAAGTCTAATCGTGTGATATTATAACATCACTACATTTGTCAATCGGAATGATCGGCAAGGCGTACCGCTGTCTCGTGGAGAACGATCAGGCGGCCGCGAGGCGCGCCACCGCCTGATCCTTGGCGATCAGCGGCAACAGTTCGGCCATGTCGGGACCATGGTCGCGGCCGGTCAACGCGCGGCGGAGCGGCAGGAAAAGCGCGCGGCCCTTGGCGCCCGTCGCCTCTTTCACCGCGGCGGTGAGCGCGTGCCAGGGGTCGGCCGTCCAGTCGATGCCCGGCGCGGCGGCGGCGGCGGCGGCGAGCACCGGCCGGTCGGCATCATCGGGCGCGGGCGGCGCGAACGGCCCGTCGAACACCGCCACCCAGTCGGCCGCCTCGCAAACCGTCATCAGGTTCGGGCGAATCGCGTGCCAGCGTGCCTCGGTGATCGCGGCGGGCAGGCGCGACGCGACCGCGGCATGGTCGGTGTGGTGCAGGATCTTCTGGTTGAGCAATGCCAACTCACCCTCGTCGAAACGCGCCGGCGCGCGGCCGAAGCGCGCAAAGTCGATGCTTTCGATCAGCGGCGCGGGCGACGTCACCGGCTCGATCGGATCGCTGGTACCCAGCCGGGCGAGCAGCGCGACGAGCGCGATCGGCTCGATCCCATCCTTACGCAGGCTTGCCATCCCGAGCGAGCCCAGCCGCTTCGACAATTTGCCCTCGGTCCCGACGAGCAGCGCCTCGTGCGCAAATTGCGGCGGCGTCGCGCCCAGAGCCTCGAACATCTGGATCTGCGCCGCGGTGTTCGACACATGGTCCTCGCCGCGCACGACATGGGTGATCCCCATCGCGATATCGTCGATCACGCTCGGGAGCAGGTAAAGCCAGCTGCCGTCGGCGCGGCGCACGACCGGGTCGGACATATTCGACGGTTCAAAATGCTGAGAGCCACGAACCATATCGGCCCACTCGATCGGCGCATCATGATCGAGCCTGAAACGCCAGTGCGGGGCGACACCCTCGGGAACCGGCGCATCGGCGGGCTTGCGCTCATAGACCGGCGGCAGCCCGCGCGAGAGCAGCACCTTGCGGCGAATATCGAGTTCCTCGGGCGTCTCGTAACAGGCATAGACGCGCCCCCCGGCCTTCAGTTTCTCGAACTCGGCCTCGTACAACGCAAAGCGCGCCGACTGCCGCTCCTCGCCATCGATATCGAGCCCTAGCCACGCAAGATCGGCGCGGATGGCGCCCACATATTCCTCTTTCGACCGCTCGAGATCGGTGTCGTCGATGCGCAGCAGAAATCGCCCGCCATGCTTGCGCGCCCACAGCCAGTTGTGGATCGCGGTGCGGACGTTGCCGACATGCAGGCTGCCGGTCGGCGAAGGGGCGAAACGGGTCGTGACGGTCATGGCCGCGCCTATAGCCCCTTTTGCGCGTGAAGCGAGTCAGGCCGTCCGGAACCCGTGCGTGATCGGATAGCGGCGGTCGCGCCCGAAGTTGCGCGTCGACAGCTTCACCCCCGGCGGCGCCTGACGGCGCTTGTACTCGGCGATCGAGAGCAGGCGCTCGATTCGCGCCACCGCGTCGCGATCAAAACCAAAGCGCGCCACGACATCGTCGACGCTCGCCTCCTCCTCGACGAGCATGTGGAGCATGCGGTCGAGGTCCACGTAAGGCGGCAGGCTGTCCTCGTCCTTCTGGTCGGGACGCAGCTCGGCGCTCGGCGGCTTGGTGATGATACGCTCCGGCATCACCGGGAACACCGGATTGCGCGAAAGGCGCGGGACATGCGCGTTGCGCCACCTGGCCACCGCGAACACCGTCGTCTTGTACGCGTCCTTCAGCGGATTATAGCCGCCCGCCATGTCGCCATAGATGGTCGCATAGCCAACGCTCATCTCGCTCTTGTTGCCCGTCGTCATCAGCATCGGGCCGAACTTGTTGCTGAGCGCCATCAAGGTGACGCCGCGGATGCGCGACTGGACGTTTTCCTCGGTCGTATCGACATTTTCATCGGCGAAACTGTCGGCGAGCATGACGTCGAACGCCTCGACCGCGGGGACGATCGGGATGGTGTCGAGGCGGCAACCGATCATCTCCGCGCAGCCGCGCGCATCGTCGAGGCTTTCCTGGCTGGTGAAGCGGCTCGGCAACATCACGCACCAGACCTTGTCGGGGCCCAGCGCATCGGCGGCGATCGCGGCGCAGATCGCCGAATCGATCCCGCCCGACAGGCCGAGCACGACGCCGGGGAAGCGGTTGCGCATCACATAGTCACGCAAGGACAGCACCATTGCATTGTAGATATCGGCCGGATGCGCGTCCCACTCGGCGATCGCGCCGGGCTCGCAGCGCCACCCGTCCGCACTCCTGGTCCATTGCGTGACGCGCTCCTCGGCCTCCCAGTCGATCAGCCGGTGCGCGGTGCCGCCTTCGCCATCGAGGACGAAGGAGCAACCGTCGAACACCAGCTCGTCCTGCCCGCCGATGCGGTTGAGGAAGATCAGCGGCAGGTTCGTTTCGGCCACGCGCGTGCCGAACACCTGGGTCAGGCGGCGGTCGTCCTTGTCGATCTCGTATGGGCTGCCGTTCACCGAGATCAGGATTTCGGCCCCCTGCGCCGCGAGATGCCCGCAAACGGTTGGAAACCACCCATCCTCGCAGATCGGCAGACCCAGCTTGACGCCGCGCCATTCGACGACGTCGGGAAGCGGACCGGGCGCGAAGACGCGCTTTTCGTCGAAGGTGCCGTAATTCGGCAGCTCATACTTGCGCCGCGTCGCGACGATCCGCCCTTCGTCGAGCAAGGCGACCATATTGTAGAGGTGGCCCTCTTCATCGCGCTCGACCGAACCGACGAGCATCGCAGGCCCGCCGTCGGCGGTCTCCGCCGCGAATTCGGCCAGCAGCGCCGCGGCGCGCTCGGCGAGCGCGGGCTTGAGCACCAGATCCTCCGGCGGATAGCCGATCAGTTGCAGCTCGGGGTAGAGGATCAGGTCGGCCCCACCGTGCCGCGCGCGCACCTCGCGCATCGCGGCGGCGTTGGCGGCGAGATCGCCGACCGACTGGGTCATCTGCGACAGGACGATAGAGAGATGCTCGGTCATGCCCAGCGGTTTAGGCGCTGCCGCCCCGAATTCAACACCGGACCGCGTGGTGACGGTCTCGGGGTCAGGCTCCAGCCCCTCGTCACCCCGGATCAAGTCGGGGGTGACGACGAAAGATCTGCCTGCTGTCCGCCCAAGGCTGCGGCCTCGCGAGCGCCCGGCACGCCGATGGCTTTAACCCCTTCCCCTATCGGCCTCCGCTGGCTAAGGGGCGCGCATTCCCCATCGCGAAAAAGGGCCACCACACCCCATGAAACTCATCTCCGGCAACAGCAACCTGCCGCTGGCCCGCGCGATCGCCGATTATCTCGAGCTGCCGCTGACCGACACCAGCGTCCGCCGCTTCGCCGACGAGGAAGTGTTCGTCGAAATTCACGAGAATGTGCGCGGGCAGGATGTGTTCGTCGTCCAGCCGACTAACTTCCCCGCGAACGACAATCTGATGGAGCTGCTGATCATCACCGACGCGCTCCGCCGCGCCTCGGCAAAGCGCATCACCGCGGTCGTCCCCTATTTCGGCTACGCCCGTCAGGACCGGAAGCCCGGCCCGCGCACCCCGATCTCGGCCAAACTCGTCGCGAACCTGATCACCACCTCGGGCGCCGACCGCGTCCTCGCGATCGACCTGCACGCCGGGCAGATTCAGGGCTTTTTCGACATCCCGACCGACAATCTTTACGCCGCGCCGGTGATGAGCGCCGACATCCAGGCGCGCTTCGGCGACAAGAATCTGATGGTCGTCTCGCCCGACGTCGGCGGCGTGGTCCGCGCACGCGCGCTGGCGAAGCGCCTCGACAACGCGCCGCTGGCGATCGTCGACAAGCGCCGCGAGCGCGCCGGCGAATCGGAGGTGATGAACATCATCGGCGACGTGAAGGGCCGCTTCTGCATCCTGATCGACGATATCGTCGATTCGGCGGGCACGCTCTGCAACGCCGCCGCCGCGCTGAAGGCTGCGGGCGCCGAGGGCGTCGTCGCTTATTGTACGCACGGCGTGCTGTCGGGCGGCGCGGTCGCCCGCGTCGACGCGAGCGAACTCACCGAGCTGGTCATCACCGATTCGATCCAGCCGACCGACGCGGTCAACGACAGTTCCAAGGTCCGTGCCCTGACCGTCGCGCCGCTGCTTGGCGAGGCGATCAAGCGCATCGCCGACGAATCGTCGGTGTCGAGTCTCTTCGACTGACATGAGCGACGGATCGCCCTTCATCCAGGTGACCCCCCTCCTCGGGGTCGCCGCGATGGAGCCTGCGCTCGCCTTTTATCGTGACCTGCTCGGTTTCACCGTTCACGTCAACGATGGCGGCTATGCCTATGTCGAGCGCGAACGCATCGGCCTTCGCCTCCTCGCGCTCGACGCGGGCGCGCTCAACCCGCCCGGCTGTTCGCACATCTATATCGACGTCCGCGACGTCGCAGCATTGTTCGCCGACTATGAGCCGCAGCTCGCCGCACTGCCGGCGGAGCGCTGGAGCGCTCCCAAACCGCACCCCTATGGCCAGCGCGAATTCTGGGTGCGCGACCCCGACGGCAATCTGATCACGTTCGGCGAAGGTGTTGGCGACAACGCCGCGCAATGGGATTATCGCGGCTGACATGAGCCTCGAATCCGACATCGCCCTCGCGCATCGCCTCGCCGATGCTGCCGGCGCCGCCATCCGTCCCCTTTTCCGCGCGGCATTCACGCACGAAGCGAAGGCCGATGCCTCTCCCGTCACCGAAGCCGACCGCGCCGCCGAGGCCGCGATGCGCCGGCTGCTCGATGCCGAGGCGCCGCGCGATGGCATCATCGGCGAGGAATATGGCGCCGAACGCGCCGAAGCCGCGCGGCAATGGGTGCTCGACCCGATCGACGGCACGGTCAGCTTCATGGCCGGGCGGCCGATCTTTGGCACGCTGATCGCGCTGTTGCAGGACGGCTGGCCCATCCTCGGCATAATCGACCAGCCGATTTCCGGCGAACGCTGGGTCGGCGCGATGGGGCAGCCGACCTTGTTCAACGGAAAGCCGGCGGCGACGCGCACCTGCCGCAACCTCGCCGACGCGGTGCTGGCGACGACCGGCCCGCAATATTTCACCGACCATGATGGCGAGCATTTCATGGCGCTCGCAGCCAAGACCTCGCACAAGCGCATGGTCTTCGGCGGCGACTGTTATAATTACGGCCTGCTCGCGAGTGGTCATATCGACATTGTCGCCGAGGCGGGGCTGAAGCTCCACGACTATGCCGCGCTCGTCCCCGTCGTCGAGGGCGCGGGCGGGACGATGTGCGACTGGAATGGCGAACCACTCAACGCCGACAGCCCGGGCCATGTCATCGCGCTCGGCGATCCGGCACGGCTCGAGGATGTGATCGAGGGCCTCGCCTGCCGTCATTGACCGCCTCGGCGCTTGCATTTCGGCGCGAATCCGTCTAGGCGCGCGCCTTCGCACGATAGACAAGCGGACCTGCCTGGCGACAAGGGCTGCCAGGGCCGGTCGATATCGTCGCTAACCAAGGAGACGAAAATGCCCAAGCTGAAGACCAAGAGCGGTGTGAAGAAGCGCTTCAAATTCACCGCCTCGGGCAAGGTGAAGCACGGCGTTGCCGGCAAGCGCCACCGCCTGATTTCGCACAATAGCAAATATATCCGCACCAACCGCGGCACCAGCGTGCTCAGCGATGCGGATACGGCCCACGTGCGCCTCTGGGCGCCCTACGGCCTGAAGTAAGGAGCGCTAGACCATGTCACGCATCAAACGCGGCACGACCACGCGCGCCAAGCACAACCGGATTCTGGATCAGGCGAAGGGCTATTATGGCCGGCGCAAGAACACGATCCGCGTCGCGCGCCAGGCCGTCGAAAAGGCCGGCCAATACGCCTATCGCGACCGCAAGGCGAAGAAGCGCAGCTTCCGCGGCCTGTGGATCCAGCGCATCAACGCGGCAGTCCGCGCCGAAGGCCTCACCTATTCGCAGTTCATGCACGGCGTGAAGCTCGCCGGGATCGAACTCGACCGGAAGGTCATGGCCGACCTTGCGATGAACGAAGGCGGCGTGTTCGCCGCGATCATCGCACAGGCAAAAGCGGCGCTGCCCAAGGCGGCTTAAGCCTCTGAGCTATTGCTAAAGCAAAAGGGCGGTCCCGACGGGGCCGCCCTTTTTCGTGATCGCAAAACAGGAACGGCGCGAAGGTTTCCCCTCACGCCGTTCCGACAATGGCTCCAGTGGAAAACCATCGCCCCCCTCCCTCCGTGCCGAATAGCCGTGGGTCGCAGAAAGCTGCCGGCCGGCGGAAGTGTCCCTATGGCGCGACATATGCCGTCGTGCAGGACACAAAAATTGTAAGAACACGACACGACCTGCGCCTAGGCTGTTGTTTTTTTTCGCACGCGTCCGCAAGGGTGACGTCATGACCGTGGGAAAATCCGCAAGTGGGCCCGACGCGGGCGTACGCGTGCTGACGCGTTTCTTCCCTGTCTCCGAAGTGCTGCGCCGCTATTGCAGCATCATCTACCTGACCGAGGTCGAAGCGCCGCCTGGCGTGCGGGTCGAGGATTATCTCCATCCCGAATGGGCGAACCTGCGATTCATCGAGGGCGAGCCCTCGCTCGCGGCGGTCGGCGACGCCAAACCGGTGCCCGCGCCGCGCTTCGTCGTCACCGGCCCGACCAGCAAGGCGACCTATTTCGCGGCAGGGACGATGCGTGTGTGGGGAATCGGCATCCTGCCCGCCGGCTGGGCCAAATTCTTCGCGCTTCCTGCCGCGGATTTCGCCGACCGGTTCGTCGACGGGGCGGTTCATCCGGCCTTCGCCGCCTGCGTACCCCTCGTCGCCAAATTGCGGCAGGCGAACGACGTCGAGGCGGCGGCGCGGATGATCGACGATCATGTCGCGGCATTGCTTGCCGGCGCACCGCGCGACGACCCGGCGATCCTCGCTGCGCATACGGCGCTGGTCGAGGACGAACTGACAAGCGTTGCCGAACTCGCCGAAAAGCTGGGTATGTCCGAACGCTCGGTCGAGCGACTCTCGCGCCGCGCCTTCGGCTTCCCGCCCAAGCTGCTGCTCCGCCGCCAGCGCTTTCTGCGCAGCCTCGCGCGTTTCATGCTCGACCCCTCGATGAGCTGGATCGCGACGCTCGACTATCAATATTATGATCAGGCGCAATTCACCCGCGATTTCCGACGCTTCATGGGAATGAGCCCGCGCGCCTATGCCGCGCGGCCAAAGCCGATCCTGGGTGCGGCGGCGCTGGCCCGCGCCGCCGCGGCAGGCGAAGCGGTGCAGGGGCTCCACAAACCGGCCGGATAGCGCCGCTTTTCGGCCAACAGACTTGACCCGCGCCGCCCGTTCGGTGCAAGCGGCGGGCAACGGACGCGCGGGAAGCCGCCGGTTCCTCGACAAAGCAGAAACAACAGGCCGGCAGCGGCATCGCGCCGGAACAGGACGAACAACGATGAGCGAGACACAGGCCCTGCAGGCGAAGCTGGTGGGCGATATCGAGGCTGCCGCCGATCTCGACGCGGTCGAGGCGCTGCGCGTCGCCGCGCTCGGCAAGGCAGGCAGCGTGACCGGCCTCTTGAAGACCCTCGGCGGGATGACCCCCGAGGAACGGCAGGTCGAGGGGCCGAAAATCCACGCCCTGCGCGAAGCCGTTGCCGAGGCGATCGCCACGCGCAGGGCGACGCTCGAAAGTGCGGCGCTCGAGGCGAAGCTTGCCGCCGAACGCCTCGACATGACGCTCCCTGCCGCCGACGCGCCGAAGGGCAGCGTCCACCCGGTGAGCCAGGTGATGGACGAACTCGCCGAGATCTTTGCCGACATGGGTTTTGCAGTCGCGACCGGACCCGAGATCGAGGACGACTGGCGCAATTTCACCGCGCTCAATATCCCCGAGACGCACCCCGCGCGCGCGATGCACGACACCTTCTATTTCCCCGACAAGGATGCCGAAGGCCGCGCGATGTTGCTGCGCACGCACACGTCGCCGGTTCAGATCCGTACGATGATGAGCGAGGAGCCGCCGATCCGCATCATCGCGCCGGGCCGCGTCTATCGCAGCGACAGCGACGCGACGCATACGCCGATGTTCCATCAGGTCGAGGGGCTCGTGATCGACCGCGGCATTCATATGGGGCACCTCAAATGGACGCTCGAAACCTTCCTCAAGGCCTTTTTCGAGCGCGACGACATCGTGCTGCGTCTGCGGCCCTCCTACTTCCCCTTCACCGAGCCCTCGGCCGAGGTCGACGTCGGCTACAGGCAGGAAAAGGGCCGCCGCATCGTCGGCGGCCATGGCGACGATGCGGGTCATGCGTGGATGGAGCTGCTGGGCAGCGGCATGGTCAACCGCCGCGTGATCGCCAATTGCGGGCTCGATCCCGATGTCTGGCAGGGCTTCGCCTTCGGGGTCGGCGTCGACCGGTTGGCGATGCTGAAATATGGCATGGATGACCTTCGCGCGTTCTTCGACGGCGACCTTCGCTGGCTGTCGCATTACGGGTTCGGCGCTCTGAGCGTGCCCACGCTGAGCGGAGGGATTTCGGCATGAAGATCACCCTCGATTGGCTCCGCGAGCATCTCGACGGCGACTACACCGCCGCCGATGTTGTCGCGACCCTCAACCGCATCGGCCTCGAGGTCGAAGGCGTCGAGAACCCGGCCGAGAAACTCGCCGGTTTCCGCGTCGCAAAGGTGCTGACCGCCGAAAAGCATCCGCAGGCCGACAAGCTGCAGGTGCTGACCGTCGACAGCGGCGAGGGCGTGCTGCAGGTCGTCTGCGGCGCGCCGAACGCGCGCGCCGGCCTCGTCGGCGTGCTCGGGCTGCCGGGCGCGGTCGTGCCCGCGAACGGCATGGAGCTGAAGGTCGCCGCCGTGCGCGGCGTCGAATCGAACGGCATGATGTGTTCGACGCGCGAGCTCGAACTCGGCGACGACCATGACGGGATCATCGAGCTTCCCGCCGATGCGCCGATCGGGACGCCCTTTGCCGATTATAGCGGTGCGGGCGATCCGGTGATCGACATTTCGATCACCCCGAACCGGCAGGATTGCATGGGCGTGCGCGGGATCGCGCGCGACCTCGCCGCCGCCGGGCTCGGCACGCTGAAGCCGCTCGCGATTCCCGCGATCGAAGGCGCGGGTGCGCCCGCGACCGAGATCCGGACCGACGATCCCGAAGCCTGCCCCGCCTTCTACGGCCGCACCATCGCCGGCGTCGACAACCGCGTCGCGACCCCCGAATGGATGCGCCGCCGTCTCGAGGCGATCGGCCAGCGCTCGATCTCGGCGCTCGTCGACATCAGCAATTATGTGATGTTCGACCTCGGCCGCCCGAGCCATATTTACGACCGCGCGAAGCTTCACGGCGCACTGGTCGCCCGGCGCGCCAGGGATGGCGAAACCGTCACCGCGCTGAACGGCAAGGACTATGCCCTCGACGAAACGATGACCGTGATCGCCGACGAGCGCGAGGTCCACGACATCGCGGGGATCATGGGCGGCGAGCATTCGGGCTGCAGCGAGGAAACGACCGACGTCCTGATCGAGATCGCTTACTTCACGCCCGAGCGCATCGCGCTCACCGGACAAGCGCTCGGCCTGACGAGCGATGCGCGCAGCCGTTTCGAGCGCGGGGTCGATCCGGCCTTCCTCGACGAAGGCACCGCGATCGTTACGCGCTATGTGCTCGACATCTGCGGCGGCACGCCCTCGGCGGTGACGCGCGCGGGCACGCCGCCGGTCGAGACGAAGACCGTCGCCTATGACCCGTCGCTGTCGGCGACGCTCGGCGGAATCGCGATCGAACCCGCGACGCAGCGCGCGATCCTCGAATCGCTGGGCTTTGGCGTGGCCGAGGGCGATCCGTGGACGATCACGGTTCCGAGCTGGCGGCGCGATGTCGATGCCGCGCCCGACATCGTCGAGGAAGTCACGCGCATCACCGGCTTCGACGCGATCGCGTCGGCGCCGCTGCCGCGGACGGACGGCGTCGCGAAGCCGACCGCTACCGCCGAGCAGCTCGTCGAACGCCGCCTGCGCCGCAGCGCCGCAGCCGCGGGCTTCCACGAGGCGGTGACCTGGTCGTTCATCAGCGAGCGCGAGGCCGCGCCCTTCGGCGGCAGCACCTGGACCCTTGCGAACCCGATCAGCGAAGACCTCAAGGTCATGCGTCCGTCGCTGCTTCCCGGCCTGCTCGCCGCCGCCGCGCGCAACCAGAATCGCGGTGCCGACAGCATCCGCCTGTTCGAGATCGGGCGCCGCTATATCGGCACGACCGAACATCCGACGCTGGGCGTGCTGATGGTCGGCGACAAGACGCCGCGCGGCTGGCGGACCGGCAAGGCCGTGCCCTTCGACGCGTTCGACGCGAAAGCGGCCGCGCTCGCGCTGCTCGACGCCGCGGGCGCGCCCGCCGATCGGTTGCAGGTGATGGAGGCCGTCGCCGAATCCGGCATCTGGCATCCCGGCCAGTCGGCGACGCTGCGGCTTGGGCCCAAGGCCGTGCTCGCCGAATTCGGCGCGCTGCATCCGTCGCTGACGAAGCATTTCGACGTCGACGGTCCGGCGATGGCGGTGCAGATCTTCCTCGACGCGATCCCGGCGAGGCGCGCGAGCGGCCCCGCCCGCGCTGCCTTTACCCCGCCCGCGCTGCAATCGGTGCGCCGCGACTTCGCCTTCCTCGCGCCCGAAAGCTTGGCGGCGGGCGACCTCGTCCGCGCGATCCGCAGTGCGGACAAGGTGGCGATCGTCGATGTGCGGCTGTTCGACCGCTTTGCCGGGACCGGCGTCCCCGAAGGCCAGGTGAGCCTGGCGGTCGAGGTCGAGCTGCAGCCGGTGGACAACAGCTTCACCGACGCCGAATTGAGAGCGATCGCCGACAAGGTGGTCGCCTCGGCAGCGAAGGTTGGGGCGGTGCTGCGCGCATAAGGCCGGCTGACTACTCAAATATGACCGGTAT
>NZ_CATKPA010000011.1:0-33260 GCF_949769155.1 Sphingopyxis sp. Geo48
CGGGGGTCCCTTTTGAACGCCGTTTGACAGGTGACGCACCCTTCGGGAAAGGCGATCCGCATTGCAGCGATCTGGGCGTCGATGCTGGCTTCAAATTCCGGCTGTTGGGCGACGAGGTTGCGGCGCCATTCGTCAATTATGGCCGGTGACCAGCGCGCGCGGAACAGCCCTGCTTCGGCGAACCGGAGCAGGGCGTCCCTTATCCTGAACGGATAAAGCACATTCGCGTCAAGAACGACGACGAAACGGTCGGCTAGGCACCTCAATCCGCATCGAACTCCTGGCCGAGGCGCTGGAGGTCGGCGAGCGCTCCGCTCCGTTCCACATCCCGCTGCGCGCGGAACGCGAGTACGTCGCTCGCTCGAACGCGCCGATGCGATCCCACCTTGTGGAACGGTATCTTCCCTTCGCTCAGCATTGAAACGAGAAAGGGGCGAGAAACATTCAGAAGGTCGGCCGCCTCTTTCGTGGTCAATTCCGCCCCATAGGGAACGAAGGTCACCATTTCGCCGCGAGCGACATGCGTCAACACGTCGAGGACCAGCTGTCCGAGCGCCGGCGGCAAGTCTACCTCGGTCCGGTCGCCGTTTCGCTGCACGGAAAAAGGCAGACCCTTAGGCGTAAGCGCCTTCGCAAGCGCGCGCGCCGCTTCCGATGCCTGTCGCACTTCCGTCTCTGTAGGGGGCCGCTGGGAAAGCTCCTGATCGCTCATATCATTCTCCTCGCTGCCGGGCTCGGCCCTATATAAGATCAAATCCATAAATGCAATAAGTGAAATATGTGCAATAAACGTAAATGCGCATGTATGGTTGCTCAAGCGCCGAGATTCCGAGCTGTCAGGCTCGGATCGCATGCGATGATCACGCTTGCCGCTACGACGTTCGCATCCCCGCAGCGAGCTTGGCTGGATGCCCGCGAACAAATTAGTTGCGTGGGTTACAATGTGTTGCCCTGCTGCATCATGGCCACAGATTCCGTTACGGCGACCTGCTTTCCTCTGGCCAGCAGGCTAATTTCCGATATTGGCGAAGCGCGACCTGAATGGAGGGCTCCTCCATTTTTACTACGGCGGCCCTCTCGGGTCGCCGTTTTTGTTCGGCGGGTTTGCGCCTCATGTCGGTCGTTGCGACGGGTACCGCGCACCGCCTGAAAGCGGACGTCAAATTTCCTCAGGATCACGGCAACGCAGTTACATATTACTCCCGCTTGTGGCGCCCCAATCACCAGTGGCCGCCTGACCGCTAACGGCCAGCTCCGTCGCTTGCCATCGCTCAACGCCATGAGACTGGCTGCCGTTTTGGCGCTTTCATACAATCGAGAATCGGGACGTCGCGCTAATTGCGCTGCGCGACCCAGAAGAGCTCTTCCTCGAAAGGGGACGGAAATCTTCATCTTGCGCCCGCCGGTTTCATTCGGCGGGCGCATTTTTTAGCTGAGAGCGCAAGGTTAGCGCGCGGTTCGCTCGATCAACTTTCGTAGCAGGTCCCAGAGGTCGTGCTCCTCTTCGATAGCTGAAAACTGCCGTTTCAGCGTGGCAAGCCTCACGAGGGAGTCGGATTCGCCACGGCGGTCGCGAGGATCAATTTCGGTTCGAAAGGCGAGTTCGGTTACCAGGGATGTCACGAATGTCGCTGCGTCCGGCAGGCCCATATCTTCGAAACCGGCACGGGCGGCTGCCCAGCTGAGAACCTTGGCATTTGCGGGTGCATGATCTCCGGACCCAGGCGCCATGTAGGAGATCACCGCTGCGGTGTTCCAGATCTTGCTCTCTACCCTAGACAGTGTCTCTCCGCTGTCGCTTTCGATCTTTTGCCCAATTGCTGCGAGTGTCGCTTTGAGGCTGGCAGATTGCGCTTGCGTTGCCGGACGATCTGGAGCCTCTCGGTTGCACAATCGCTCGATCAACAGGCCCATCAGCACAGCGGCAACACCGGTACGAGATCGCCCACATTTGCCGTGGGAGCGTGGGCGGGGCGGCGAACGAGGCAATCGGCGAGACCGAGCATGGCCTGTCCCGACGCATCCTGGCGATCGCAAATGGCGGCGCCCTCGTAGGATAGCGATGCGCAGAGAAATGCCTCGCGCGGTCCATTTGGCGGGATCGGCCTTGTCGAGTGCCTGAGCTGCCAGGGCAGCGCGTCCGATATCTTTCCTCCGGACAGGCCCGCGATGAGCGGCGCGAGGAAGAGCGAGGCGACGGTAAAGGCCGCAGTCGGGTTTCCCGGCAACCCGAGAACATGCGTTTGTCTCAACCGGCCATACCAAACCGGCTTGCCGGGTTTGATGGCGACATCGGCAAAAGCGACTTCCAGTCCGAGTGATGCGAAGGCCGACCGCCCAAAATCGCGGTCGCCGCGTGAGGCGCCGCCGATGACGACGACCACGTCGGCGGAGGCCTCTTGCTGCGCTTCGGCAATCGCCTGCTCATTGTCAGGAAGTCGGAGCCTCGCGACGACATCTGCACCTGCCAAGACGCACATTTGCTCGATTGCCCCGCTGAGACTGTCCGGGATCGCATTAGGCATCCGCGATGCGCACCCCGGCGCGAGGATTTCGTCGCCGGTCGCGACCAGCAGGATACGCGGACGGCGCCATACTTCGACCTCCGAATGGTCGGCGGCGGAAGCCACGACCCGCCGCGCCGCCGTCATCCTCGTGCCCGCAGCGAGGAGCTCATCGCCCGCAACAAAATCCGAGCCGGCCTTCCGGACGTGCGGCTTGCCGAGCGGCGCAGCGTCGAGCGCCACAAGCTCGCCGCGATGCCGGCAATGTTCGATCATCACGACACGGTCGCTACCATGAGGCAGGGGTGCGCCCGTCATTACGCGCCAGGTTTCTCCCGCCGAGATTGCACCCGGCTTGGCGCCGCCCGCGTAGCTCGTGCCCCTCGAACGCAAGAATATAGTGCCGTTCTTCAGGTCGGCGTCGCGGACCGCATAGCCGTCCATGGCCGCGCAGTCGCGCCGCGGGGCGTCGATCCGCGCAAGCACCGGTGCAGCGAGATGGCGCCCGCCCGCATCGGCCAACGCGACGCTTTCCTTGCCGAGGGGACGGGCATGCGCGGCGAGGATCGCCAAGGCCCCGTCGAAATCGATGGAAGCCGCGCAAGCGCCGGATGTCAGGATGGTCGCATGCTTACCCATGCATCTGTCTCCCGTACGCTTCCGAAATCGCGAGCTCGGAGGTGCCTTGATCGACAACCTCGCCGACCAGGATCAGCGTAGGCGCGTCGGCCGCGAACGACCGGGTCGCAAGCTCGAGCAGGTCGAGCCGCGTTGCCAGTCGGCGCTCGTCCGGGCTGCTGACGTGGCAAGCGATCATCACCGGGATGTCGCCGCGCATGCCGGCGCGCGTGAGCCCGCGCATGATCTCGCCGGCGGCGTCGCGCCCCATGTAGAAGGCAAGGGTTGACCCGCCGTTGGCGAGCGAGGGCCAGTCGATATCGAGCGCTGCGCCGTGCCTGCTATGTGCGGTGACGAACCGCACATCGCGGGCGACGCCGCGGAGCGTGAGAGAGATGCCGGCAGACGCTGCGGCGGCGCACGCGGTGGTGATGCCCGGGCAGATGCGGGCAATATACCCGGCTTCGCGCAAGGCGGAGAGTTCTTCGGTCGATCGGCCGAAGATCGAGGGGTCGCCGCCTTTCAGGCGTACCACGCGCTTGCCGGCGGCCGCCGCTTCGACCAGCATCGCGTCGATCGTGCGCTGGTCTTTCGAATGGCGGCCCGATCGTTTGCCGACGCTGACCATCTCGGTCCTGGCCGGGATAAGCGCGAGCACGCCATCGCCAACCAGCGCGTCGTAAAAGACGATGTCGGCGCGCTCAATCAATCGCACCGCCTTCATCGTCAGAAGCTCCGGGTCGCCGGGGCCGGCGCCGACGAGCCACACGGTGCCGCTCGCGAAATCGTCAGGCTGCATTGCTGGTCTCCTCGGCCAGGATGCGCGCGAGCGCGGGACGGCAGGAGCCGCAGTTGGTTCCGGCACCGAGCGCGCCGCCGATCGCGGCGACGTCGGCGAGTTTCTGGTCGCGGATGGCGGCGACGATGGTCCTCAGCCCGACGTCGAAGCAGACGCAGATGATCGGGCCGCGGTCAGCTTGGGCTCCCGGGGCACGGCCCGCGAGCAGCGTTGGCGCGACCTGTGGCGCCGATAGCTGCGCGATCAGCCAGTCGCGGGAAGGCAGTTCGCCGGTCTCGGTAACGAACAGGGCGCCCGACAGACGTCCATTCGCGACGATGGCGATGCGCTTGGTGCCGCGTGCAGCATCCTGCGCCTCGATCCGCTCCCCCTTGGGAAGCAGCGCTTCGATCGCCTTGAGATCGCCATTGCCGGCCAGCTCCCACATGACGCCCGCAGGAACCGCGACTCGTGTCGCCCACAGGCAGCGCGGCGCGCTGGCCAGCTCGCGCGAGAGGAGCAGAAAGCCGCGCCACCTGGGCACCACCGCGGCGATCGACGCCGGGGTGCGCTTGAACCCCGGCTGGCCCGACACGGGATCGACGAGCGGGCGCGGGAGCAGCCCGGTGCGGCCGCCGCTTGCCGTGCGGTCGGTCCAGTGGATCGGCACGAACAATTCACCGTGGCGCTGACCGGAGTGAAAGGCGACGCGGTAGAGGCTGTCGCCCTGCGGCGTCTCGACGCGCGCGAGCCCGCCGTCGGTGAGGCCGAGGCGGGAGCCGTCGTCGGGATGGATCTCGACGAGCGGCTCCTCGCGGTGACGCGCCAGTTTCGGGGCAAGGCCTGTGCGCGTCATGGTGTGCCACTGATCGCGGTAGCGGCCCGTGTTGAGCGTCAGTGGCCATTTGGTGAGGGGGGCGGGTAGGGGTTTCTGCGTGATCGGGACGAGGCGTGCACGACCGTCCTCCGTGGAGAAGCGGCCGTCGGCGAAGGGATGATCGCCGCCCCAGCGGAAGGGTTCCATCTCGTCATAGGCGGCGGTGCCGCCCTGCGCCGCGCCGGGCAGCGCGAAGAGGCGTGCGCCGTCATTGTCGTAGGTCGAGAGGCGGCAATGCTCGCGCCAGATGTCGGCGGGGCGGTCGTAGGCGAAGGCGGTCTTCCATCCCATCCGCCGGCCGACCTCCTTGACGATCCACCAGTCGGGCATCGCTTCGCGGGGGAGCGCGAAGAGCGCGCGCTGGCGGCTGATCGTGCGGTCGCTGTTGGTGACGGTGCCGTCCTTCTCGCCCCAAGCCGCCGCGGGCAGCCGGACATGGGCGAAGGACCCGGTGTCGGTCTTTTCGATCACGTCGCTAACGACCACGAAGGGGCAGGCGGCGAGTGCCTCGCGCACCGCATTTCCGTCGGGCATCGATACGGCGGGGTTGGTCGCCATCACCCACAGCGCCTTGATCCGTCCTTCGCCAATGGCGCGAAACAGGTCGACGGCTTTGAGGCCCGGCTTTTCGGCGATCGTCGGTGCGGCCCAGAAGCGCTGGACGCGGGCGCGGTTCTCGGGCGAGAAGTCCATATGCGCGGCGAGCGTCGAGGCGAGCCCGCCGACCTCGCGTCCGCCCATCGCGTTGGGCTGACCGGTGATCGAGAAGGGCGCGGCGCCCGGCTTGCCGATGCGCCCGGTTGCGAGGTGGAGATTGGTGATCGCGTTGACCTGATCGGTGCCTGCAGTCGACTGGTTGATCCCCTGGCTGAACAAGGTGACGGTGCGCGGGTTCGCGGCGAACAGCTCGTAGAAATGCCTGAGGTCGGCGGCGGGGACATCGCAAATGCGCGCCACCGACCACAGGTCATTCCCCTCTCCAAGCTGGTCCCAATATTCTGCGGGAGCCGCGACGTGCGCGGCCAGATAATCCTCATCGACGATGCCGGTTTCGCGGCAATGCTGGAGCAGCCCGTTCATCAACGCGACATCGCTGCCGGGACGGACGGCCAAATGCAGGTCGGCCTCTTCGGCGGTCTCGGTACGGCGCGGATCGATGACGACGAGCTTGGCGCCCGCCTCGCAGCGTGCGCGGATGCGCTGATAGACGATCGGATGGCACCAGGCGGTGTTTGACCCGACGAGGACGAAGAGGTCGGCGGCGTCGAGATCGTCATAGGTCGCGGGGACGACATCTTCGCCGAACGCGCGCATATGGCCCGCGACCGCGCTCGACATGCACAGGCGCGAATTGGTGTCGATGTTCGCCGTGCCGATGAACCCCTTCATCAGCTTGTTCGCGACATAATAGTCCTCGGTCAGAAGTTGCCCCGAGACGTAAAAGGCGACGCTGCCCGGACCGTGGCGCGCGATGGTCTCCTTGAACCGCTTCGCGACGAGATCGAGCGCCTTGTCCCAACTCGCGCGCTTGGCGCCGATCGTCGGATGGAGGAGGCGGCCTTCCAATCCCACCGTTTCGCCCAGATGCGTACCCTTGGAGCAGAGGCGGCCGCGGTTAGCTGGATGGTCGGGATCGCCCGCGATCTCGACGCTCCGTTCGCCCGTTACCGTCGCGCGGATGCCGCAGCCGACGCCGCAATAGGCGCAGGTCGTGCGGACGGCCTCCGTCATCAGGCGGCGGCCTTCAGCGTGCTCGCGCGGCAGATGAGAACGCGGCCGCCATCGATCTTGACCGGCACCGTGGGTGTACAGCCCTTGTCGTCGCCCAGCGCCTCGCCGGTCGACAGACTGATCCGCCAATTGTGCAGCGGGCAAGCGACCGCGCCGCCGTGGACGATGCCTTGGCTGAGCCGTCCATGCTTGTGCGGGCAGCGGTCGAGGAGAGCGAAGACCTTGCCTTCGGCGGTGCGGAAGACTGCGATGTCGTCGCCGCCCTCGACTTGCACCGTACGGCTGCCGCGCACGGGGATCTGGTCGACCCAGCCGATGTCGAGCCATTCGGCGGTGTTCATGCCAGTTCCTCCTGCGGGATAAAGCGCGCCATCGGCGCGTGATGTTCGGCTTCGGCACCTTCGGCGCGCTGCGCCCAGGGGTCGTCCTGGCTGAAGCTCTGCGAGAAGAGGAATCGTGCGCGGAGCGCGTCGCGGCCCAGATCGTCGTCGACGATGCGCGCCTTGATATGGTCGAGCCCGACGCGCTCGATCCATGGTGCGGTGCGTTCGAGGTAGCGCGCTTCCTCACGGTAGAGCTGGATGAAGGCGGCGCAATAATCCATCGCCTCCTGCTCGTTCGCGACCTTGCAGAGCAGGTCGGTGGCGCGCACGTGAATTCCGCCGTTGCCGCCGACGTGGAGCTCATAACCGCTGTCGACGCAGACGACGCCGAAGTCCTTGATCGTCGCCTCAGCGCAGTTACGCGGGCATCCCGACACCGCGATCTTGAACTTGTGCGGCATCCAGCTGCCCCAGCTCATCCGTTCCAGCTTGACGCCGAGCCCGGTCGAATCCTGCGTGCCGAAGCGGCACCATTCGGACCCGACGCAAGTCTTCACCGTGCGCAGCGCCTTGCCATAGGCATGGCCCGAGACCATTCCGGCGGCGTTGAGATCGGCCCAGACCGCGGGCAGATCCTCCTTCTTGATCCCGAAGATGTCGAGCCGCTGGCCGCCGGTGACCTTGACCATCGGCGCGTTGTACTTCTCGACCACATCGGCGATCGCGCGCAGCTCCCTGGGGTTGGTGAGCCCGCCCCACATGCGCGGGACGACCGAATAGGTCCCGTCCTTCTGGATATTGGCGTGGAGGCGCTCGTTGACGAAGCGGCTCTGCTGGTCGTCGACATACTCACCCGGCAGCGCACAGAGCAGATAGTAATTGAGCGCGGGGCGGCACGAGGAACAGCCGTCGGGGGTGGCCCAGTGCAATTTCTGCATCACCTCGGGGATCGAGCGCATGTCCTGCGCGACGATTTCGCGGCGGACATCGTCGTGCCCGAAGCTGGTGCATTTGCACATGGTCTTGGGGCCGCTTTGCACATCGTCGCCCAATGTCAGCGCGAGCAGGTTCTCGACGAGCCCGGTGCAGCTGCCGCAGCTGGCCGACGCCTTGCAGGTGCCGCGCACCGCGTCGAGGCTGTGTGCGCCCTTGGCGATGCACGAGACGACCTGGCCCTTAGTGACGCCGTTGCAGCCGCAAATCTCGGCATCGTCCGAGAGCGCCGCAACGGCCGCCTTAGGGTCCGCCGCGCCGCCTCCCGCGGCGAAGGCCTGGCCGAAGATCAAGAGGTCGCGGAGGTCGGAGACGTCTTTCTGCTTCTTCAGGAGATCGAAATACCAGCTGCCGTCAGCGGTGTCGCCGTAGAGCACCGCGCCGACGATGCGGTCGTCCTTGACGATCACGCGCTTGTAGACGCCGCGCGAGGCGTCGCGGAGGACGATATCCTCGCAGCCGTCGCCGCCCGAGAAATCGCCCGCCGAAAAGACGTCGATGCCCGACACCTTGAGCTTGGTTGAGGTCACCGAGCCGCGATAACCGCTGGGTTTCTCGACCAGCCCGTCGGCGAGGCTGCGGCACATGTCCCACAAGGGCGCGACGAGGCCGTAAACCTGCCCGTCATGCTCGACGCATTCGCCCACCGCGAGCACGGCGGGGTCGCTGGTGACCATATGGTCGTCGACCTGGATGCCGCGCCCGACCGCAAGGCCCGCGTCGCGCGCGAGTTGGATCGACGGGCGGATACCGACCGCCATCACGACGAGGCTGGCGGGGATCAATGTCCCGTCCTTGAGCTTCACGCCCTCGACCTTGCCGGTGCCGATGATCTCGGCGGTGTCGGCGCCGGTCAGGATCGTCTGGCCGCGCGCTTCGAGCGCATTTTTGAGCAGCCAGCCCGCGGCCTCGTCGAGCTGGCGCTCCATCAGCGTCGGCATCAGGTGGATGACGGTGACCTTCATGCCGCGCAAGCTGAGGCCATGCGCCGCCTCGAGCCCGAGCAGCCCGCCGCCGATCACCACCGCGTCGCCGCCGGCATCGGCGGCGGCGAGCATCATGTCGACATCGTCCATGTCGCGAAAGGCGATGACGCCGGGCAGGTCCTTGCCCGGAACGGGAATGATGAAGGGATCGGAGCCGGTGGCGATCAGCAGCCGGTCGTAAGTCTCGACGAGCCCGCTGCGCGCCGTCACCGTCTTCGCCGCGCGGTCGATCGCCGCAACGGGATCGCCGGCGACGAGCGCGATGCCGTTGTCGGCATACCACGCGGCGTCGTTGATCACGATATCGTCGAAGCATTTCTCTCCCGCCAGCACGGGGGAGAGCATGATGCGGTTGTAATTGACCCGCGGTTCGGCGCCGAAGATTGTGACGCGGTAGCGGCTCGGATCGCGCGCGAGCAGTTCCTCGACCGCGCGGCAGCCGGCCATGCCGTTGCCAATGACGACCAGATGCTCGCGCGTGTCGGCGTCGGGTTTGAGGGGGCGGTGTTCCATCAGAGCATCCAGTCCAGTTGCAGCCAGAATTTGTCGGTGTCGGTGGCGAAAGTGTCGGCGTCGTAGTGGGCGTAGCGCGCCGAGGCGGTGACCTTGCCGAGCTTGGCGCTGGCGAGGAGGTCGATCTCGTCGCCGTAGGCGCGGCTGGCCCGGTCACTGCGATAGTCGTGATACGCGGCCTGCAGCGTCACGGCCTTGAGCGGCCCGACCGCCTTCCAGCCCCAGCCCACGCTGCCATAAAGGTCGCGGACGCCATCGGGCGGAGTGACGAGGAATTTGTCTGCCCAACCCTGAAATTTGAACCCGGTCGCGAGCGGGGTCTGGAAACTGGTCAGGGCCAACCCGTTGTCGGCGCCGAGTATCTCATACCCGGCGCCGACCCGGGGGCCACCAAGATCGACCGCGACATCAGCAAGCCAATAGTCGGCGGAATAGTCATTGGGGTTGCGGTGCCAGTCGGACTGGCGCGCATAGCTGAGCTGATAGGCGATCTTCGCCTTGCCGAGCGGCTGGCTGCCGTCGAGCCGCACGCCATAGCTCTGGCTCGACATGCGGAAACCCTGCATGGCGGCCTCGTCCTGGTCGACGAGATAGGCGAAGGCCGCGATCTTGCCGACCGGCGTCGCGACGCTGACATTGCCGAAGAGATTGTCGCCTGACACCGCTTGTTGCCGTGCGCCGGCGCCGTCGATGCCCCAGATGGTGCGCACGCTCCACGCATAGGTGAGGTCGGCCTTGACGCCCTTGGCCGGCGTGATCTCGGCGCGCACCGCGTCGAAGCTCTGGCCGTTCTGACGAAAAGGCACGGCGCCGATGAAGCGTTCGTCATCGAGCCCGATCCGCTGGCGGCCTGCGGTTACCGCGAAGCTCGGCGAGGCGTACCGAAGCTGGGCGCGGGCCAAGGCGATATTCTCGGGATCGGCGACGAGCGGCCGCGTAGCCGGCCCGTGCAGGCCGTCGAAATAATCGTCAACAACTGCAAGGGTGCCCTGACCCTCGACGAGCGCCGACCAGCGCCCGGCTTTCGCCTCGACCCCGGCGCGGAGGCGCAGGGTCAGGGCGTCGGCATCGGCGGCGAGGCCGTCCTGATCGACCTGTTCATAGCGAAGCCGGGCTTCGCCGAGCGGCTTGAGGGTGACGTCCCGGGCGTGCGCCACCCCGGCCGGCGCGAGCGCCAGCAAGATCACAAGGGTGCGGGTCATGGTTAGATCCGCACGCCTTCGGCTGCGCCCCAGGTCGCGCGCCACTGGCCCTTGACGAAGATCAGCCCGACCAGCGCCACGACCGCAAGCCCGGCGAAGATATAGAAGCCGGGGCCGAAGCTGCCGCTCCACTGTTTCGCAAAGCCGAGCGAGGAGGCAAGGTAGAAGCCGCCGACGCCGCCCGCCATGCCGACGAGCCCGGTCATCACGCCGATCTCGGCAGAGAAGCGCTGCGGCACAAGCTGGAACACCGAGCCGTTGCCGGTGCCAAGCGCGAGCATCGCCACGACGAAGAGGCCGAGCGCGGCGGGCAAGCTATCGGCTTGCGGTACGCCCGCGAGAGCGAGCGCCGCGACGACGAACACCGCCATCAGCGCCTTGACGCCGCCGATCCGGTCCGCGAGCGCACCGCCCATCGGCCGCACCAGCGATCCGGCGAAGACGCACGCCGCGGTGCAATAGCCCGCGATCACAGGGGTCAGGTGGAACTGATCGGTGAAATACACCGGAAGCGAGGCGGCGAGCCCGACGAAGCCGCCAAACGTCACCGAATAGAAGGCCATAAGCCACCAGGCGTCGGCGGTCTTGAGCGGCTGGAAATAGTCGACAAGCTTCTTCGGCGCGGGCGCATTCGGCGCATCCTTCGCCATCGCGAGATAGATGAAGAAGGCGATCGTCAGCGGGATGCAGGCGAGGCCGAGCACTGCGTTCCAGCCGAACAACTTGGCGAGGCCGGGGGCGAAGAGCGCGGCGAGCACCGTGCCCGAATTGCCCATGCCCGCAAGGCCCATCGCCTTGCCCTGATGCTCGGGCGGATACCAGCGGCTCGCAAGCGGCAGCGCGATCGCGAAGCTTGCACCGGCGAAGCCGAGGATCACGCCGAGTGCGAGCGTGCCCGCGAAACTGTGCACGCCGAAAAACCAGGCCGCGAACAGTCCGGCGATGACGATGATCTGGCTGATCGCGCCCGAGCGCTTCGGGCCGATCCGGTCGACGAGCAGCCCGTTGACGACGCGCAGCACCGCGCCGGCCAGCGTCGGGACCGCGACCATCAGGCCTTTTTGTGCGGGTGTCAGTCCGAGGTCTTCGGAAATCGACGGCGCCAGCGGGCCAAGGATGACCCAGACCATGAAGGCAAGATCGAAATAAAGAAAGGCGGCGACCAGCGTCGGCCAGTGCCCGCTCGCCCAGAAGCTCGATTTGGGTGCCATGGCCCCCGTGTTTGCAGTCGTCATCGTCCGTCCCCTTCGTGTGACGGGCAATAAAAAAGCCGCCAGGACGGCGGCCATGCGGGCGCATCCTGACGGCTTCATTGCCTGTTGGGATTGCGGGGAATGGCTCCCCGTCCGCCTGCGGTTCGATCCCCTCGTTGGAACCGGCGCCGCCTTATCCTGCCCCGGCAACCTTGCCGAGTGCGCTAAAGCTGCCTGATTCGCAGCTTTGCTGCAAGCGGTTATTTCGCAGGTGCAGCATAAAAGGAAAAGCTATGGAAGTTTAGCGAGATAGGTCTCGATGTCGTCGGGATCGAAGGCGCGGCCGTCGAAAAAGCGGTCGCTGCCGAGCGTGAGGCGGCCCTGTGTCGAACCGGCGCCGATGGGCTCGTCGAGCCCGCCTTCGAGTTTCGAACTCGCGCCGGGCAGCGGCGCGCCCGAGCCTGCAAGCGCGGCCCGGTAGACGTCGGGACGGAAGACGTTGCCGGCCGCCGCGGCTTCGGCGTCGTCGAACGCCATATAGTCCCAGCGGACCATCTGCGAGTAGAGCCACGCAGCCTGGCTGCGCCAGGGAAAGTTGGCCGCCTCGCGATACTGGAACATGAAGTCGGGATAGTGGATCGGCTCGCCGCCTGGGACGAGCCGGATGCGGTCGGTGATTGCGCGCAATACGGCATCGCGCGGCGCGTCGAGATATTCGGGCCGCGCCAATATGTCGGCGCTTTCCTCGGCAGCGCCGGGTTCGACAAAATGTGCCGCTGCCGCGTGCAGCGCGCGGACCAGCGCTGCGACCGCTTCGCGACGCTCGTTGAGCGTAGCCTCCGGCATCGCGAGCACTTTCTCGACACCGCGGCGCCAGATCTGCGCGGTTGCGAGCGCGATGTGACCTACGCCGCGGTCGACGGCGATCGAGTTCCATGGCTCGCCGACGCAGATGCCGTCGACTTCGCCCGCGGCGAGCGCGTCGGCGGCAAAAGGCGGGCTGGTAACGACGATCTCGATATCTTGATCGGGACGAATGCCGACACCTGCGAGCCAGTAGCGCAGCATGTAATTGTGGCTCGAATAGCGATGGACGACGCCGAAGCGCAAAGCTTTGCCCGCCGCGACCCGCGCGTCCGCTACCTGCTTCAGCGCCGCGCCGATCCGGATCGGATCACCCAGCGTATCGGTCAGACCTGCTTCTTCCGCGAGCTTGGTCGAGAAGGTGACGGCATTGCCGTTGAGACCCAGAACGAACGGCACCGCGAGCGGCACTGCGGGACGATCCTTTCCAAGCGTTGTGGCGATGGCAAGCGGCGCGATCATATGCGCCGCATCGGTGTGACCATAGAGCAGCCGGTCGCGCACGGTCGCCCAGGTCATGTCGCGGACAAGGTCGATCGCGACCCCCTCGGCGGCGGCGAAGCCGATTTCGTGGGCAAGAACCGGCAACGCGGCGTCGACGAGTGGCAGGAAGCCGATACGGAAGCGCTCGCCGGTCATTCCATGTCTCCCATCAGCGCTTCGCTGGTGACGATCGCCTCGGCAATCTCCGAGATGCGACGATTGGTCCGCATCGCCTGTCCGCGGAGCAGGGCATAAGCCTCGGGCTCGTCGATCTGACGCCGCTTCATCAGGATCGCCTTCGCCTTGTCGATCACGGCCCGCTCGGCGAGTGCGTTCTTGGCGTCATCGAGTTCGCGCTGGAGCCGCGAAAAGGCCTGGAAGCGTCGGATGGCGAGGTCAACCACCGGCTTGATACGTTGCTTCGACAATCCGTCGACGACATAGGCCGAAACCCCGGCGTCGATCGCCGCGCCGGTCGCCTCGGCATCGCTCTGATCGACGAACATTGCGATCGGCCGTGCCAGCGCGCGCGACATAGCGAAGAAATCCTCGAGCAGGTCGCGGCTCGGGTTCTCGAGGTTGATAAGAACAACTTCGGGGGCAGCCGCTTCGATCTGCGCAACAAGTGGTTTGGAAGTGTCCACCAGTACGAGGTCGTCGAGACCAGCTTCGCGCAAACCGTCGGATATGACGGCCGCACGCCCTGCGCTGGTGTCGATGATCGCGATCCTCATGGTCGCGCCTTTACGCTGCAGCGCACAAATCTGCCAGAGACTTTGTCGGTCGCGACATAATCCGCGCGTCAAGTGTCCGCTTAGCGAAATAGGCTACCAACAGCGGACAGTCTCCAATTGATGACGTGGACGGCTCTCCAACTCCCCGCGGTATGATCTGCGGGATGAGCTGGAAGGAGAGCTACGATGGAGAAGATTGTAACGGTCGGGTTGGATATCGCGAAGTCGGTGTTTCAGGTCCACGGTGTTGATGCCGCAGGCGAAGTGGTGGTGCGCAAGCGCCTGAGCCGGGCCCGGGTGATTCCGTTCTTCGCGAAGCTGCCGCGCTGTCTGGTCGGCATCGAGGCCTGCAGCAACTCTCACCACTGGGCCCGCGAGCTGATCGCGCTGGGCCATGATGTTCGACTGATGCCGGCGCAATATGTGAAGCCGTATGTGAAGCGCGGCAAGAATGACGCTGCCGATGCGGAGGCGATCTGCGAGGCGGTGACGCGGCCGACGATGCGGTTCGTGACGGTGAAGACTCCGGAACAGCAGAGCGTGATGATGCTTCACCGTGTCCGCCTGATGCTCAACCGCCAGCGCACGCAGCTGTCGAACGCGACGCGGGCGCATATGTCGGAGTTCGGGATCGTGGCGCCGGTGGGGCGCATTGGGCTCGAGCGCCTGCTGGCGATAGTCGCCGACAAAGATGACGAGAGGATTCCACCTGATGCCCGGCTCTGCTTGGAGATGCTCGGGGCGCAGCTCGCGATCGTAAAGGAGCAGATCCTTGAGAACGACCGACGTATCCGTGCGAGTGCGCGCGACACAGAAGTTGGGCGGCGGCTGATGGAGATACCGGGCGTCGGGCCACTGCTCGCCAGCGCCTTTGTTGCCAGCGTCGCCGATCCGCGCCTGTTCAAGACAGGCCGCGACCTCGCCGCGTGGATAGGTTTGGTCCCGCGGCAGAACTCCAGCGGAGGGAAGGAGCGGCTCGGCGGCATATCGCGTGCGGGCAACCAGTATCTGCGTCAGATGCTCGTCGTCGGTTCGATGGCCGTCATCCGCCATGCCGAGCGGCACGGCACCAAACGGCCATGGCTCATCGAACTGATGAAGCGTCGAGCGAAGAAAGTTGCAGCTGTGGCGCTAGCTAACAAAACCGCCCGCATGGTCTGGGCGCTGATGACGAGCGGAGAGCACTACCGCGAACCGCAGGTCGCGCACGCATAGGAGATCAGGCGCCGATCATGGCGTCGCCGAGGTTGGGAAGGGCAGACAGGAGCTGATGCACAAAGCCGGTTGAAACCGCCGGATCAGGAAAACCCATTTTGGCCGGTGCACCTCGAGTGCGTCCAATTGGTCGGGACCCGATCCGCGCGAAAGGCATCATGGCCAGCGGCGCATGACAAGGCCGCATCACAGGCCGGACACATGGCTGCACCAACCAGCAGGTCGCATCATATCCAGAAACCGCTTGCCAACGGAGGGCCGTCCACACACGGCCAGTTCGAGCTGAGGACCTGTTCCCTTGGGCAATGTTGCAGCGAGGGAGCCGCGCCACAGGCGCAATAACGTTTGCCCAAATGAAATTTTGGTGCGCGATAGTGTTTGGCGCAGAAAGATGAGGTCTGTCTAAAGTTGTACCAAGACTCATGTAGACTGGAGCCGCGGTGCCATTCTTTATCAGATCAACACGCGGCAGTTCACGCGCGAAGGAACGTTTCGAGCCGCCGAGACGCAGTTGCCCCGCCCTAAAAAGCTCGGCGTCGATATCATCTGGCTGATGCCGATCCATCCGATCGGCGAGAAGAACCGCAAGGGCAGCCTCGGCTCGCCTTATTCGGTGAAGGACTATTATGGCGTCACGCGCGGATGAAACTAAGGGCATAGACATCGAGCATCGTCGGGTCGAGCGGGCGAATTGCGCTGCCGCCTGGAGAACGTTGATGCAGCACAGCGACGATGATCGGCGCCGCCAGAATGATTGCCGCCCCCAGCATTTGTCCAGACTGCATTTCGCTCGTCTCGGGATGCTTCAGCTGCGCGATGTCCGGCGCCTTCCAGTTAAAGGTTGGAGCCGGCTGCTCGGCGGCGGATGGGACGGCGCAGGCGCAAGCCGTGACGGCCGAGAGGGAGGCAAGGCGGGCGGCACGGACCCAAACGGGAGATCATCGGGCGACCCCTCCGGTGAGCGGGGTGACCCGCGTCATTGCGGCGGCCGCCAGCAGCAAGGTGCCCGACGCGAACGCCATCGTGTAGATCGGGGCGCCGGGAAAGAAGGCGGCCATGATCGACCCCATGATCGTGGCGACAAGCAGCTGCGGAACGACCACGAAGATATTGAAGAGGCCCATGTAGATGCCGAGCTTTCCCTGCGGCAGGCTGGAGGCGAGGATCGCGTAAGGCATCGCGAGAACCGAAGCCCAGAAGATGCCGATGAGGACCTCGCTCGCAACAAGATGCGTGGGGTCGCGCAGCAGGAAAAAGCTGCCATAGCCGAGCGCACCGCAGACAAGGCCGGCGATGTGCGTGCGGGCCTGCCCGATGCGCCTGGATAACCAGGGCAGGAGAGTGAGCGCGGCGACGGCGGCCACACCGTTATAGATGGCGAAGAGCGTGCCGACCCAGTTGGCGGCGGTCTGATAGGCGGCGCTCGCCGCATCGGTCGTCCCGAAATGATATTGGGCGACGATGGGCGTGGTGTTGATCCACATGATGAACAGCGCCGACCAGCTGAAGAACTGGACGAGGGCGAGCCGCTTCATGATTGGCGGCATACCGGAGAAATCGCCGACGATGCTCGACAGCATGTTGGTCTCGTTGCCACGGCGCGCGAGGGCGATGGCGATGAGGCTTGCAAGGCCGTAGGCAATCAGCAGCGCGCCGAGGAGAAGAACCTCGCGGAGCAGCGAAAATTCCTGCCGGATGGCCATTACGCCGAGACCGGCTACGATCCAGGCGGAGCAACCGGCATAGCTTCGCGACGCAAGCGCGCGAACCGCGGGCTGGGTCTCCGCTTCGGCGGGGCCGAATCCCGCCATCTCGACCGGATCATATTCGCGGGTCGTCACCACCGTCCACAAGACCGAGAGGAAGAGGGCAAGGCCGCCGAACCAGAAAGCGTAGCGGACGGTGTCGGGAATCTCGCCGGGCGGCGCGACATTGGCGACCCCCAGCAGGTCCATGAACGACGGAAAGAGCGAGCCGACGACCGCGCCCGCGCCAATAAAGGCCGTCTGGACCGCATAGCCCGCACTATGCTGGTCCTTCCGCAGCATGTCGCCGACAAAGGCGCGAAAGGGCTCCATCGAGATATTGAGCGAGGCGTCGAGGAGCCAGAGCGTCGTCGCCGCGAACCAGATCGCCGGGCTTTGCGGCATCACGAACAGCGCGATCGCGGCGAGAATGGCGCCGGCAAGAAAATAAGGCCGACGGCGGCCGAGCCGCCCCAGCCAGGTCCGGTCGCTCATATGGCCGATCACCGGCTGGATCAGCAGGCCCGTCAGCGGTGCGGCGACCCAGAGGCCGGGCAGTTTCTCGATGTCTTCGCCAAGCGATTGGAAAATCCGGCTCATATTGGCGTTCTGGAGCGCGAAGCCGATCTGGATGCCGAAAAAGCCGAAGCTGATGTTCCACAGTCCGGCGCGACTTTGCCGCGGCTTTTCCATCACGTCTCTCCCCATCGGCCGCATGGCGCGCGGCTCTTTAGCCGCGCGATCTTGCAGCAGCGCCCGGCAAGAGCAAGCGGCGGGCGGGGCGATCGGGTCAAGGTATACGAATACTTAGCCGATCAGGGCGATGTGCTTTGCCTGCGGATCAGCCGCGTCGGCAAGATGCATCGCCCTGCGGGCCGACCGTCGATGCGGCCGAGCAGCGCATCGACGAGCAATTCCCCGGCACCCTTCAAGTCCTGCATCACCGTTGTCAGCGTCGGCGACGTCAGGCTGGCCGCGGGGATGTCGTCGAACCCGATCAACGCGACGTCGCGCGGCAGTGCCAAGCCGGCTTCGACGAGCGCGCGCATGGCCCCGATCGCGATCAGGTCGCTGGCGGCAAACAGGGCGTCGAACGGAATGCCCGTGGCGAGGAGCGCGCGCGCGGCTTCATAGCCCGATTGCTCGGAAGAAACGGCAGGCTGCTGCAGCCGCGGATCTGGCGTCAGGCCCGCGGCCGTCATCGCCCGGCAAAGGCCCGCATAGCGATCCTGAAACTCTGGCGCGTGGTTGGATGCGTCGCCCAAGAAGGCGATGGATTTGCGACCTATCTCGATGAAATGCTCGCCTGCCTGAACGCCGGCACCGATATTGTCCGACCCGACCGTCAATCCGATATTGTCGTCGGCGACCGATCCCCAGCGGACAAACTTCGTGTCCATCTCCACCAGATGCTCGAGCTTGGCGCGATAAAGCTGATAGTCGCCATAGCCGAGCAGGATGATGCCGTCAGACCGGTGGCTGTCCTGATAGTCGACGTGCCAGTCGTTATTCATTTGCTGGAAGCTTATCAGAAGATCATAGCCGCGCAGGGCGCACTGCCGGGTTATCGAGCCGAGCATCGAAAGAAAGAAGGGGTTGATCATCGACTCGTCTGGGGTCGGATCCTCGAAGAAGAGGAGCGCGAGCGTGTGGGCGCGCTGCGAGCGGAGGCTCGATGCATTCTTGTCGACGGTATAGTTGAGCTCGCGCGCAATCCGCTCGATGTTGGCGCGGGTGGCGGCACTCACCGATTTGCTGCCGCGCAGCGCGCGCGATACGGTCGGCTGCGACACGCCGGCCAGATAAGCGATATCGAAACTCGTAGGCTTGGCCGTTGGCGGTCGCCCCATATCCTTCTCCCGGTTCGGTCGGCTTCAGGCCGGCCCGTCCTTGCGTCGAGACTAGCGAGCGCCGGCCGTACTGCCAATGGGTCGAGCCCATCGCGCTGTGACATTTACGCGACAGCGGCTGACGGGCGACGATATGCGTATACGTATACCCTATGGTCGCGCGGCCGATTTGGTCTCAATTGCTGGACCGACGATGGGAACACCCACGCGATGACGAGGATGCCGTGCGGCGCGATCTGCCGCTCCCGAGCCGTTGCGCGAACGACCCCCCATCGCAGCAGGGGAGCCTTTATGCGTAATTCTATCAGCCTCCGCCGCGGCGCCAGCACCGTAGCGCTCGGCTTTGCCTTGACCGCCATGCTTTCGGGCACCGCGATGGCGCAGGACGGCGCCGCCGCGCCCGCCGACGAGGCCGCGT
This sequence comes from Sphingopyxis sp. Geo48, assembly GCF_949769155.1. Lineage (NCBI taxonomy): Bacteria > Pseudomonadati > Pseudomonadota > Alphaproteobacteria > Sphingomonadales > Sphingopyxidaceae > Sphingopyxis > Sphingopyxis sp. Geo48. The sequence continues at coordinate 19,028 of NZ_CATKPA010000011.1, forward strand.
CCGACAGCGACATCGTCGTCACCGGCTACAGCGCCAGCCTCCAGAGCGCCGTCAACGCGAAGAAGAATCGCGACCAGGTGGTCGAATCCATCTCGGCCGAGGATATCGGCAAGCTACCCGACGCGTCGATCGCCGAATCGATCGCGCGCCTGCCCGGCCTGACCTCGCAGCGTGTCTCGGGCCGTTCGAACTCGATTTCGATCCGCGGCTTTGCGCCGGACTTCTCGACGACCTTGCTCAACGGCCGCGAGCAAACCTCGACCGGCGACAATCGGGCGGTCGAGTATGACCAATATCCGTCCGAGGTCGTGAACCAGGTCCTCGTTTACAAGACGCCGATGGCCTCGATCGTCGGACAGGGGCTTTCGGGCACCGTCGACCTGCGCACCATTCGCCCGCTCGACTATGGCAAGCGGGCGATCTCGGTCGGGGTTCGCGGCACATGGGCCGACCTCGGCAAGCTGAACGCGGGTTCGAAGAAATACGGCTACCGTGTGAACGGCGTCTTCGTCGACCAGTTCGCCAACGACACGCTCGGCGTGGCGCTTTCGGCATCCTATGTCGACGAGCCCTACCAGATTCAGGAATTCAACGCCTGGGGTTATGCCGGCGGAGGCACCGCGGCGAGCCCGGTGGTGATCGGCGGCTCCAAAAGCTATGCGACCTCGACCCAGCTCACGCGCCTTGGCCTCCAAGGAACGGTGCAATGGCGGCCCACCCCCAATTTCACCTCGACGTTCGACGCCTTCTACTCGGACTTCAAGGATGACCAGATCAAGCGCGGCATCGAGCTTCCGCTCGGCTTCGACGTCAACAATGATCCCGCCAGCCCCAACGCCACCAAGCTGACGATCACCGATATCGATTCGAGCGGTCAGTTCGTGTTTGCGCGCGCCGGCCGCTTCTCGAACGTCGAGGGCGTCGTGCGCAACGACGTGTTCGAGCGCAATGCAAAGCTCTACAGCTTCGGTTGGAACAACCGCTGGGAAGGCGACGACGGCTGGAATGTCACGGCCGACATCAGCATGTCGAAAACCGACCGCAACGAACTGATCTTCGAAAGCAATGCCGGCACCGGGCGCGGCGCCGACGTCGGCGCGACCGACACGATCGGTTTCACCAGCGACCGCAACGGGACCATCTTCAGCCCCACCCTCAACTATGGCGACTATAACCTGATCCAGCTGACCAGCCCCCTGGGTTGGGGCGGGGATCAGACGGGGGTCGACGGGCGCCGGATCCGCGGCGGCCAGGACGGCTATTACAACAACCGCATCATCAAGGACGAGCTCTGGCAATACCGCGTCGAAATCGAACGCGAGCTGGAGGGCTTCCTTCGCTCGGTTCAGTTCGGGGTCAATTATACCGATCGCAAAAAGAGCCTGACCCCCGATGAAGCCTTCGTCGGCCTCGTCGCCAACACCGACGGGCTGACGAGCGTGCCGATCCCCGACCAATATCGCCTCGGCACGACCAACCTGTCGTACCTGGGGCTTGGTCCGGTGGTCAGCTACGATCCGCGCGACCTGCTCGCGGGCGGTATCTACCAGCTGGTGCCGAATCCCTACGGCGACGTCGTGGTCAAGGCCTATGACGTCTCCGAAAAGCTGATGACCACCTATCTTCAGGCGAATATCGACCATGAAATGGGGTCATCGGTGCTGACCGGCAATTTCGGCGTCCAGGCGATCTTTACCGACCAGAATTCGAACGGCGCGACGGCGTCGTTCGCGGGAACCAATCCGAACGGGTCGCCGAACATCGTCGGCATCCCGCGCCGCGAGAGCACCGATTATGTCGACGTGCTGCCCAGCCTGAACCTGTCGCTGCGCACAGCGAGCGATTTCGTGATCCGCGTCAGCGTGGCGCGCGAAATCATCCGTCCGCGCCTCGACGACCTAAAAGCCACGTTGAGCTATGGCACGACGGTCGGCGATCCGGGCAACATGGTCTGTCCGACGGGCCGCACCTGCGCCGTCGTCCGCGCCGGCGCGGGCAGCGCGGGCAATCCCGATCTCCGCCCGTGGCGCGCCAACGCCGCCGACCTGACGTTCGAGAAATATTTCGGATCGAAGGGCTATCTTGCGGTGCAGCTGTTCTACAAGGATCTGAAAAGCTACATTTACAACCAAGATACTCCGTTCGACTTCACCGGCTATCCGATCCAGGCACCGGGTAACGACGGCAACGGGCTGCCGATCATCGTCAATTACATGGGCACGATCAACGCGCCCATCAACGGCAAGGGCGGCAAACTTTACGGTGTCGAACTTGCCGGCACCTTGCCGTTCGGCGAGATCGTATCGGCGCTCGACGGGTTCGGTGTGACCGGCGGCGCCTCCTACACCAAGACCAAGATCGCGCCCACGCCCGGCGCGCCTGCGGAGGATATCCCGGGCTATTCGAAGTGGGTCGCGAACGGTACGGCCTATTTCGAGAAATGGGGATTCAACTCGCGCGTCAGCGCCCGCTACCGCTCGAGCTTCATCGGCGAGGTGTCGGGCTTCGGTGGCGCTCGCGTGCGGCGCCGCGCCCGGCCCGAGACGATTATCGACGCACAGATCGGCTATGACTTCCAGCCGGGCAGTGCGCTCGAGGGCCTCTCGATCTTCGTCCAGGGCCAGAATCTTACCGACGAGCCGTTCGTCACCGATGATCCGCGCGATAGCCGGGCGGTTATCGACTATCAGACATATGGCCGCCGGTTCCTCGCGGGCGCCTCGTTCAAATTCTGAACCCTCCCTGGGTGGGAGCGGCAGGGTCGCGCCGCTCCCATCATTTTGTTGCGCCGCCGGGGCGGCGCTGGTCAAAGGATCGCCATGCGGTTGATGATCATCGGGGGCGGGACGGCAGGCTGGATGGCGGCCGCCTGCCTGCGGCGGTTCCTGCCGCGCGACTGGTCGGTGCGGCTGGTCGAGTCCGATGAAATCGGAACGGTCGGCGTCGGCGAGGCGACGATCCCCCAAATCCGGCTTTTCAACGATGCGCTCGGCATCGACGAAGATGAATTTCTGGCGGCGACGCAGGGAACGATCAAGCTCGGGATCGAGTTTCGCGACTGGACGCGCGTCGGCCATCGCTACATGCACGCTTTCGGGGCGATAGGCCGCGGTCTGGGGCTGGTCGATTTCCACCATTATTGGCTGCGCGCGCGCGCCGCGGGACTGGCCGAAAGTCTGGACCATTATTCGCTGAACGAGCGGGCGGCGCGCGCGCGCCGGATGCAGCGGGGCGCGCCCCGCACATCGCGCTACCTCCTCGAAATGCCCTATGCCTACCACTTCGATGCAGCGCTGTACGCGGCCTTCCTCAGGCGCCGCGCCGAGGCGGGCGGCGTCGAGCGCATCGAAGGCAGGATCGGCGAGGTGCGCCTTGATCCGCAGCGCGGCGACGTCGCCGGCGTGACGCTGGACGACGGACGGCGGTTCGACGGCGATTTCTTTATCGACTGCTCTGGCTTTCGCGGATTGCTGATCGAGGGCGCGCTGGCGAGCGGGTACGAAGATTGGTCGCGCTGGCTGCTTAACGATCGCGCTGTGGCGGTGCCCTGCGCCCACGGTACGGTGCCGCAGCTTCCGTGGACCGGCGCCACGGCACGCGATGCCGGCTGGCAATGGCGCATTCCGCTCCAGCACCGCATCGGCAACGGCTATGTCTATTGCTCGGCGCATATCGGCGACGATGCTGCCCTGGATACGCTGCTCTCCGATCTCGACGGCGCGGCGCAGGCGGAGCCCAACCAGCTGCGTTTCGTCAGCGGCAAGCGACGGCGGATGTGGAACCGCAATGTCGTGGCGCTCGGCCTTGCGAGCGGTTTCATGGAACCGCTGGAATCGACGAGCATCCACCTTGTTCAGGCTGGAATTTCGCGGCTCGTCAAAATGCTCCCGTCAGGCGCCGCCGACCCTGCGGTCGCCGCGGAATTCAATCGGCAGAGCGACTTCGAATGGGAGCGTATCCGCGATTTCATCATTCTTCATTTCAAGGCGACCGAGCGGCGGGACACGCCCTATTGGCGGGACCGGGCGGAAATGGACGTTCCCGACACCCTTGCAGCCAAAATCGACCTCTTCCGCGCGCAAGGCCTGATCTTCCGCGAACATGAAGAGCTTTTCACCGAATCGGGATGGCTGCAGGTGCTGGTCGGACAAGCGGTCGAGCCCCTGCGCTGGCATCCGCTTGCCGACAGTCTCGAACCGGCCGAGCTAGCGCAATTTATAGCCGGCATCTCGCTGACGATCGAGCGCGAAGTCGCGCAGATGGAAAATTACGACGCCTTCCTTGCCGCGGCGCGTCCCGCAGGAGTTGCTGCATGATCCGTTGGTTCGTTCCGTTCGCGATGCTTGTCGCTTCGCTTCCCGCACCGGCGGCTGCGGAAGATGCGCGCTCGCGTCCCGTCTCCGACGACATCATCTATTTCGTGCTGCCCGACCGTTTCGAAAATGGCGACCGGTCGAACGATCGCGGCGGGCTGAAAGGCGATCGTCTTGCGACCGGTTATGATCCGACCGCGAAGGGATTTTATCATGGCGGCGATCTTGCCGGGCTTACGCGACGGCTCGATTATATCGAGGGTCTCGGCGCCACCGCGATCTGGTTCGCGCCGATTTTCCGCAACAAGCCGGTGCAGGGACCGAAAGGCGACGAAAGCGCTGGTTATCATGGCTATTGGGTCACCGATTTCACGAGCGTAGACCCGCATTTCGGCTCCAATGCCGAGTTCAAAGCCTTCGTCGACGCCGCTCATGCGCGCGGGATGAAGGTCTATATGGACATTATCACCAACCACACGGCCGATGTTATCCAGTATCGCGATGGCGATGCGTCGAGCTATCGTTACCGCAGCCTCGCCGACTATCCCTTTGCGCGGCGTGGAGGGGTCGACGGACCGGCGATTAATCCCGGTTTCGCAGGTGACCGCGATCCGAGCCCCGATAACTGGTCGAAGCTCGTGGACCCCTCTTTCGCCTATCAGCCGTTCGTCCCGAAGGGCGAGGAACACAGCAAGGCCCCCGCGTGGCTCAACGATCCGGTCTATTATCATAATCGTGGCAACAGCGACTGGGTCGGCGAGTCCGCCCTCTACGGTGATTTTGCAGGACTCGACGATCTGGCGACCGAGAATCCCGAAGTCATTAAGGGCTTTATCGAAATATACGGACGGTGGATCGACGAGTTCGGCATCGACGGCTTTCGCATCGATACCGCCAAGCATGTGAATCCGGAATTCTGGCAAGCCTTCGTCCCCGCGATGCAGGCGCGTGCGCGGGCCCGCGGAATTCCCAATTTCCATATCTTCGGGGAAATCTACATCGACGCGCTCGATCCCGGTGCGCTGGCGGCCTATACGCATTCCGCCGGACTTCCTGCGGTGCTCGATTTCGCCTTCGCCCGGGCCGCGATCGACGCGGCGAGCGGAACGAAGGGGACCGACCAATTTGCCCGCCTGTTCGACGGCGACATCCTCTACAAGGGCGGCGCGCGCGCCGCGCTGACATTGCCGACCTTCCTCGGCAATCATGACATGGGCCGTGTCGCGACCTTCGTGAAACAGGCAAACCCCGAAGCGGACGAGGCAGAGCTTCTGGCCCGCGTCAAGCTCGCGCACAGCATGCTACTCACCCTGCGCGGCATCCCCACCATCTACTATGGCGACGAGCAGGGCTTCCTGTCGGACGGCAACGACCAGCTCGCGCGCGAAGACATGTTCGCCTCGAAAGTCGCCGTCTACAACGATAATGATCTCGTCGGCAGCAACGCCACCACCGCGACCGCGAACTTCGACGCCAGCCATCCGCTGTATCGCCATATCGCGGCGCTCAGTGCTATTCGCCGGCACACACCGGCCCTCATGCGCGGATCCACGACGGTGCGGGCCTTCTCGGACAAGGCCGGTCTGTTAGCCGTGTCGCGCTTCGATCCCGACACCGGCCGCGAGGTCGTGCTCGCCTTCAATACGTCTGCAACGCAATTGTCCGCTAACATCGCGGTCGATATGAAAAGCCGGGCCTTCGAGGCGCTTTCAGGCAATTGTCCGGCAGCCTCCGCCGCGCCCGGCACCCTTGCCATCACCGTCCCGGCCTTCGGCACCTTGATCTGCCAGGCCGGCGAATAAGCGAAAACAACAGTGACGATAAACCAGCCCCTCGCAAAAGACCCGCATAGCTGTACCGAAGCCTCTCCGCCTTGGTGGAAGGGTGCCGTCATATATCAGGTCTATCCGCGTAGCTTCGCCGATTCGAACGGCGACGGGGTTGGGGACCTTGCCGGCATTACTGCCCGGCTCGACTATATCGCGTCCCTCGGTGTCGATGCGATCTGGCTTTCTCCCTTCTACCCTTCGCCGATGGACGACTTCGGATATGATATTTCCGACTATCGCGGCGTCGATCCGATTTTCGGGACTCTCGACGATTTCGATGCACTCATCGCCCGCGCGCACGCGCTTGGTCTGAAGGTAACCACCGACCTGGTTTTTGCCCACACGTCGGATCGCCATGCCTGGTTCGCCGAAAGCCGCACGAGCCGCGAGAATTCGAAGGCCGAATGGTATGTTTGGGCGGACGCGCGGCCCGACGGTACGCCGCCGACCAATTGGCAGTCGGTGTTCGGGGGCCCCGCCTGGACGTGGGACGCGCGCCGCGGCCAATATTATCTCCATAATTTCCTAGGCTCGCAGCCGCAGCTCAACGGGCATAACCCCGACGTGCAACAGGCCCTGCTCGACGTCGTGCAATTCTGGCTCGACCGGGGGGTCGACGGCTTTCGTATCGACGCGATCAATTTCGCGATGCACGATCCCGAACTTCGCGACAATCCGCCGGCGGCGCCCTCGAACAAGGTCCGGACGCGGCCCTTCGATTTCCAGCAAAAAATCTACAACCAGTCGCACCCCGACATCCCGTTGTTTCTCGAACGGATTCGGGCGCTTACCGATCGCTATGCCGACAGGTTCACTGTTGCGGAGGTCGGCGGCGACGACGCGGTGCGCGAGATGCGGCAGTTTACCGCCGGCGGGCACCGGCTCAACAGCGCCTATGGCTTCGATTTCCTCTATGCGGACCAGCTGACCCCGAAGCTCGTTCGCGAGGCGGCGGAGCAATGGCCCGATGCGCCCGGGACCGGCTGGCCAAGCTGGGCCTTCGAAAATCACGATGCGCCGCGAGCTCTCTCCCGCTGGACTCCGCCCGGCACCGACCGCGCGGCCTATGCGCGAATGAAGATGGCGCTGCTTTGTGCGCTGCGCGGCAACATCATCATTTACAACGGCGAGGAATTGGGACTGGACCAGGTCGACATACCTTTCGAACTGATCAAGGATCCCGAGGCTCTCAAGAATTGGCCGCTTACCTTGTCGCGCGACGGCGCGCGCACGCCGCTCCCGTGGGAGGGCGGCACGGCCCATGCGGGCTTTTCCAGCGCTGAGCCTTGGTTGCCGCTGGGCGCGGCACATGCGGCGCTCGCGGTCGACCGGCAAGAGGATGATCCGGCCTCGCTGCTGCATCTGACGCGTCGACTTGTGGCGCTGCGCGCCGGGTACCCGGCCCTCCGCGCGGGCGATAACCGGAACTGGATAACCGAGGGCGATCTGCTCGCCTTTGACCGAATTGCCAGGAACGATCACCTTCGCTGCCTCTTCAATCTTGGAAATGGAACAATCGACATTTCCGGGCACGCGGGTGTCGGCACGCCGGTCGTGGCGCTCAACGGAGCCACCATCGATTGTCTGCCGCCCTGCGGCGCGCTCTGGCTGAACGTCCAAGGAGATATGTGATGCGCCGTCTGGCTCTGGCCGCCTTTGTTTCGTTCGCCCCGGTTCCCCTCCTCGCCCAGCCGGCGCCGGCGACGCAAACCGCCACCTCGCCCGACGGCAGCATCGTTCTGACGGTGTCCACCGACGGCGACCAGCGACCGACATGGTCGCTGTCGCGGCGGGGCAAGCTGCTCATCGCGCCCTCGAAACTCGGGTTCATCCTGACGGACGGCATCGGATTGCAACGCGGCTTCTCGATCGTCGACAGCGAGCGCAAGCGTTCCGATACGCGTTGGGAGCAACCGTGGGGCGAACGCCGCTTCATCCGCGATGTGCACAACGAACTGCTGGTCCGGTTCCGGCAAGACGAGAGCTGGGGCGGCCACGCGATGAACCTTCGCTTCCGGCTTTTCGACGACGGCATCGGCTTCCGCTACGAGTTGCCCGAACAACCCGGCTTCAAGACAGCGCATATCGCCGACGAATTCACCGAGTTCGACATCGTACCCCAAGGGACGGCCTGGTGGATTACCGGCGGCGAATGGAACCGCTATGAGCAGGTCTACCAGAAAACGCCGATCGACGCCGTCGCCACGGCGCACACGCCGTTGACCATGCGCCTCGACGACGGGACGCATCTCGCCTTTCACGAGGCCGCGCTGGTCGACTATGCGGGCATGTGGCTCAAGCGCGCTGAAGGGCAGAAGTTTCGCGCCACCCTGTCGCCGTCGTCGCGCGGACCGCGCGTCACGCGCGATCTGCCCTTCGCGACGCCATGGCGGACGATCAGGATCGCGGATTCGGCGGCGGGTCTCGTCGAAAACGACCTCGAACTGAACCTGAACGAGCCGAACAAGCTCGGGGACGTCAGTTGGGTGAAGCCGATGAAATATGTCGGGATCTGGTGGGGCATGATCCGCGGGGACTGGAGCTGGGCCGAGGGGCCGAAGCACGGCGCCACGACCCAGAGGACCAAGGACTATATCGATTTTGCCGCGAAACACGGGTTCGGCGGAGTTCTGGTCGAAGGCTGGAACAAGGGCTGGGACGGAAACTGGTTCGGCCATGGCGACAAATTCAGCTTTACCCAGCCGACCGCGGACTTCGACCTCGCGGCGGTGACCGATTATGCGAAGCGCAAGGGCGTGACGCTGATCGGTCATCATGAGACGGGCGGAAACATAGCCGTTTATGAGGCGCAGCTCGAAGATGCGATGAAGCTGTATGGAAAGCTCGGCGTCAAAGCCGTGAAGACCGGTTATGTGGCCGACGCGGGCGGGATTATCGCACCCGGCGATGCGCCAGGCGAAACCCGCATGGAGTGGCACGACGGCCAGCGGCAGGTCGAACATCATCTCAAGGTCGTCGAGACGGCGGCCCGGTACAAGATCGCGGTCAACCCTCACGAACCCGTGAAGGACACCGGCCTTCGCCGCACGTACCCGAACTGGGTCGCGCGCGAAGGTGCGCGAGGCATGGAATATAACGCCTGGGGCGCCTTCGCCAACGGCCCCGATCACGAGCCGACGCTGGTGTACACGCGCATGCTATCCGGACCGATGGATTTCACCCCCGGCGTGCTCAGCCTCGAGGGCGCAAACAAGGCGCCGCTGGCCTCGACGCTTGCGAAGCAGCTTGGGCTCTACCTTGCGATATATTCTCCCATCCAGATGGCCGCGGACTTCATCGAAAACCTCGAGGCGCATCCGCGCGAACTCGACTTCATTTCCAAAGTCCCTGCCGATTGGTCCGAGAGCAAATTGATTGCCGGAGAAGTCGGCGACTATGCGATCTTTGCCCGCAAGGACCGCGCAAGCGCCGACTGGTATGTCGGCGGCGTCAACGATGCGACCGAGCGGACGCTGTCGCTGCGGTTCGACTTCCTCGATCCCGGCAAGACCTATACGGCAACCATCTACAAGGATGGCGAAGGCGCAACCTATCTCACCGACGCCCGGCACCGCATCGCCTATGACAATATCCGGGTGAAAAAGGGCGACACGTACCGCCTGTGGCTCGCTCCGGGCGGGGGAGCGGCCATGCGCCTGCATCCCGGACGATGACGATCCGGCGGCACCTGGTGGCGGCGCTGATGGCGCTGTGGGCGCTGCTCGCCCTGCCTGCCGAAGCCGCCGATCGCGGCCGTCTTCTCCAATATGATCATGTCTTCGCTGCCGGATTGCCCGAGCAACGCCTGACGATCTGGCTGCCACCCGGCTACGACAAGGGCGTCCGTCGCTATCCGGTCGTCTATATGCACGATGGCCATAATCTCTTCGATCGGGCGTCGTCGAACTTCGGGAAGATATGGGAGGCGGACCGCGCCATGCTGGCGGCCATGAAGCGAGGAGCCGAGCCGCATATCATCGTCGGTATCTGGGCGCCGGGCGTGGATCGCTATCGCCAGTATCTTCCGGCGAGCGCGTACCGGCTCGCGGCGCCCGATATTGCCGCTTCTATGGCGGCGGCGGCGGGCGGTCCGATTCTGTCGGACGCCTATCTCGACTGGCTTGCGGGGCCTCTGAAATCATGGGTCGACGCGACGCTGCGGACTCGTCCGGGGCGCAACGACACCGTGATCATGGGATCGAGCATGGGCGGCCTCATGAGCTGCTATGCCTTTCTCGAACGTCCGGCGGTCTATGGCCGCGCGGCATGCGTCAGCTCGCATTGGCCGGCGGTCGCGCCCGGCGCCGTGGGCGACGCGGACCCTCGGCTGATCGCGCTCTGGGATGGTTGGTTCGCGGCACGCCTTGGCCCACCCGACGGGCGACGTCTCTGGATGGACCATGGCACGGCCACGCTCGATGCCCACTATGCGCCATATCAGCAAGCGATCGACGCGCGCCTCGCCGCCAGCGGATGGGAGCGGGGACGGGAATGGCAAAGTCGCGTCTATGATGGCGCACCGCATGACGAAAATGCGTGGGCAGCCCGTCTCCCGGAAATTTTCCTCTTTCTCATGGCGCCGCGATGAGCCCATCCGCCGAGGAACCGCTTCATATCGTCATTCTCGGCGGGGGTAGCGCCGGGTGGATGACGGCGGCGCTGTTTGCACATCTCTGGCGTGACAGCCCGATCCGGATTTCGGTCGTCGAGTCCCCCGACATCGGAATCATCGGGGTGGGTGAGGGGTCGACACCGCAGCTCAAGGCCTTTTTCGACGGCCTTGGCATAGCCGAAGCCGAATGGATGCCCGCGTGCGACGCCACCTACAAGCTCGGGATAGCGTTCGAGGGCTGGTCGGCGGGTGGCCAGGAGTCGGGCTATTTCCACCCCTTCCCGGGAACGCTCGACGTGCATACCCAGGCCGAGTTTTTCCGCAACGCCGCGTTACGGCGGACCGGCGTCGACGTCCCGGCAAATCCGGACCGCTTTTACCTTGCCGGGCGGGTCGCCGCTCGCGGAGGGGGACCGCATGGCGGCGAATCCTTCCCGTTCGATCTCGCCTACGGCTATCATTTCGACGCCTATAAGCTCGGCGCGTTTCTCCGCGATCACGCGGTATCGCAGGGCGTGACGCATCTTGCGCGGAAGGTGGTTAGCGTCGACGTCGGGGCCGACGGCAATGTGCGATCGCTGGGGCTGGAGGGCGGCGAGGCACTGGCGGCGGATTTTTTCGTCGACTGCAGTGGTTTCGGGGGGCTGATCGCCGGACAGGCGCTCGGCGCGCGCTTTCTGCCATTTGCGGAAAATCTTTTCAACGACCGGGCCGTCGTCATGCCGACGGCGCATGACGAAAGGGGCCCGGTCGTCACGGCTACGAAGAGCATCGCGATGACGGCCGGGTGGCGCTGGGCCATCCCGCTGACCACGCGGATCGGAAACGGCTATGTCTATTCAAGCCGCTATCTTGACCGCGATCAGGCCGAACGCGAGCTCAGAATTGCGCTTGGGCTAACCGATGCGGATGGTCCGGCGAGACATCTGGAGATGAAGGTCGGACGGCTCGAACATAGTTGGACGGCCAATTGCCTTGCGATGGGTTTGGCGCAGGGTTTCATCGAGCCGCTGGAGGCGACCGCGCTCCACATCGTCATCGCGACCGCACAAGAGTTCATCACGGCCTTCGAAGGCGGAGGCTTCACCCCCAGGCACCGCGACATTTTCAACGCCCGGATCGCGGCGCGCTATGAGGGCGTTCGCGACTATATCGTTGCGCATTACCGGATGAACCAGCGCGACGCCGATCGGGGCTACTGGCGCGATGCCGCCGGACTCGAGACTTTGTCGGACAATCTTAAGGCGATGATCACGGCCTGGTTCACGGGTGCCGATATTGGCGAAGCGATCGAAGATCTCCGCATCGGCGCCTTTTACCCGAATATCAGCTGGCATTGCCTGTTCGCCGGATATGGTGTTTTCCCGTCCAATGCCGCCATGCGATCACCCGTCACGACCGACCGCCCCGCCGATCTTGCCGCAATCGACCGCTTTCTGTCCCGAGCGGAGCTAAATTTCGTCCCGCCCACTTTTCCCGTCGCGGCCCGGCGACCGTGACGCGCGAACTCGTCGAAGATTTCGCGCGCGCGATCGGCGATGCGCTTGGTGCGCACGGCCCTGCTGTGGAGGCAGCACGAAGCTACACGCCGGGGGACTACAGCATCCATTTCTTCCTGCAGATTGCGGTGATCCTGTTCGTCTGCCGGATCACCGGCTGGGCGGCGAAGAAATGGTTCGGCCAGCCGCAGGTCGTCGGCGAGATGATCGCTGGCGTGCTGCTCGGCCCCTCGCTCCTCGGGCTTTTCTTCCCCGATTTTCAGGCCGTGTTGTTCCCGAAAGAGACGCGCAACATCCTCTATGTCGTCGCGCAGTTCGGGGTCGGGTTATATATGTTCATCGTCGGGACGACGCTCCGTCTTGACCATTTTCAGTCGAAGGCGCGAAGCGCCGCGGGCGTGTCGGCCGCGGGGATCATCGTGCCCTTCCTCTTTGCCTTTGCGATCACGCCATATCTTCTGACCATTTCGGGCCTCTTTTTGCCGGGAATAGGTCCGGTGAGCGCAACGCTGTTCATGGGCGCCTGCATCGCACTCACCGCGTTTCCGATGCTCGCGCGGATCATCAACGAGCGCGGACTTGCGAACACATCGCTCGGGACGCTGTCGCTGACGGCCGGCGCGTTCGACGATGCGGTGTCGTGGTGTGTGCTCGCGATCGTGCTCGCGACCTTCGGCGGAGGACCGGGTGTCGCGCTGCTCGCGATCTTCGGGGGCGGCGCTTATGTCGCGTTCATGCTGCTCGCGGGCCGCCGCCTGTTCATGCTGTTGGGCCGCGCGGTCGAGGCGAAGGGCGAGCTGACGCACACGCTCTTTGCAGTCGTGCTGATCCTTTACGCGCTATCGGCCTTCGTCATGGACACCGCAGGCATCCACGCGGTGTTTGGCGGCTTCCTGCTTGGCGTCTGCATGCCGCGCGGGCTATTCGCGGAGGAAATCCGTCGCAAGATCGAGCCGATGACGGTCGTGCTGCTGTTGCCGATGTTTTTCACTTATTCGGGGCTCAATACGCGGCTCGACATGGTAAATGACTGGAAGTTGCTGGCGGTCGCGCTCGGTATTCTCGCGGTGTCCATCGCGGCGAAGTTCGGCGCTTGCTGGCTCGCTGCACGGCTGGCGGGCGAGAACAACCGCACCGCGCTTGGCATCGGCGCGCTGATGAATGCACGAGGGCTGATGGAGCTGATTATCATCAACATCGGGTTGCAAAAGGGTATCATCGGCCCGACGCTGTTCGCGATGATGGTGCTCATGGCAATCGCGACGACCGTGATGGCGGGGCCGCTCTTCGAACTCGTCTATGGCCGCAAGGCGCGCGAGCGCGGCGAGCTCGCCTCGCTCGGCGGAAGCACGACAGGATAAGCAGGTTGCAATCGGGGAATGCCAGCCGCGCTAGCTCGGCATAGTGCGGATGCGGTGAAACAGCCGTTCCGTGAGAGGCCGATCGCAAACGATTTATGAATTCCTTGCTACCAAATGCGGAGCGCCGCGGCTTGATACCGTGTCGATCGAGCCGCCATTGGTCGTTGCGCTGGCATCGACCGGAATGCTGGCATCTTTTGAGCTACCTCCCCCCCCACCATCTGATTAACCGACTATAATTGCCGTTGCCGTTGCCGGCCTTGGCTGTTCCAATGTCGGGTAGTTGGGCAATCACTTAAGAGGTTTCCTGGACGGCCATTTTGACCGCTTTGTCGACGTAAATGTAATTCTGGATATCCGCCTCACGAGCTAACGCAACCAAATGTCTGCTTGTCGAGATCTGCGTCCCGGAAGCGGCCTGACAGCAAACGGCCATTCTCTGATAAGTGTATGTATCGCTCATTCGCTAGTCGAGACCTTCGGATATGCGCATTGCCAGCTCCGCTCTGTCGTCTTGCCTGAGGGCGATCTGGAGGTTTCTGCCACTCGGCTCGTCATAGCTGGTGACACGCCTCGAAGAGGAGACCCGGATCGGCAAAGGCGGGACCCTGGCGGCGCG
>NZ_CATKPA010000012.1:0-31619 GCF_949769155.1 Sphingopyxis sp. Geo48
CGGATCCTGTATGGCACCGTCTTGATAAGCACGCGCAGGAACGCTGCCGCGGCAAGCTTGGTCGCCCGGCGATAGATGCGGGCGAACACCAGCTTCGAGGTGCGGTCCACTTCGACATAGAGGAAGCCTCTTCCGCCTTCATAGCGCAGTTCCGCGATATCGACGTGGAAGTAGCCAATCTCATATTTCTTGAACTTCTTCGGCTTCTCCCGATCGGCTTTGGGCAACCGACTGATCCCGTGGCGTTGCAGGCAACGGTGCAGCGACGAGCGTGTCAGGTGTGGGATCACGTCCTTCAGCGCGATGAACACGTCGTCGAGCGGCAATCGCGCCTGCACCGGACACCGGATGTGTTCGAGGTGCTGGAACGGGGCTGCGCGCAAGTGGGTTATCCCGCCTCGATCAGGGCTGACAATGGCAGCGAATTTTATCTCCCGCGAGCTCGATCTGTGGGCCTACATGAAGGGCGTGACGCTCGACTTCTCGCGGCCTGGCAAGCCCACCGACAACGCGTTCATCGAGAGCTTCAACGGCAAGGAATGCCTTAACGCCCACTGGTTCATGAGCCTGGATGACGCGGTGCGAAAATGCGAGGCTTGGCGTAGGGACTACAACGAGGTACGACCGCACAGCGCGATCGAGAACAAATCACCGATATCGCTCATGTTGGCATCAGCGGCACATGGCCCGCCCTGATGTCAGCACGCTGGAAGGCTGCCAGCAGGGCGGTCCAGAAACGGGTAGCAGCTCAGAAGCCATCGAGTATCTTGGCAAGTTCTGGACGATCCTGGGATGTCGGTTTGCCCCGAACTTCGTCGTTCTGATCGCAATGCAACTCGGGTACGCAAATCCTTGTCCCTGGTTCACTTGACAAATTTTCAGAAGTAGCAATTTTAGCTCCTATCCTGAGTAGCAGGTAAAGATTGTGCTGTTCTTGACTGATTTTCAGCAGGGACTCGAACCTCGGCGCGCAGAGGTTCCTGGGCGCGTTCAAATTCGCCGCGGTGTGCAGCCCATCCTGCTCGTCTGCCGATATGAGTCCAGATCAGATATTCGATGTCGGCCCATTCGAATGGCGCTGGATCGATCGACGAAGCTTGGCTGTAGTCAGGGTCCAACAAGGGAAGAAGGACGAACGCGGGCGCGAGACGGAGCGCCGCTGCGCAACGTAAATGGTCATCGAGCGCCACGGCCGGGTTACCGCTCTCGATCTCTCGTAGCCAACGAACGCTCAATCCAACTCTGCGGGCAAGATGCTCCTGACTCAAGCGACGGCGAAGACGCTCGCTTTCGATGCGCCGCCCAGAGAACTCCTTGAGCTGATCCAGCGAAGCGACGCCGCCCTTCTCGCATGTCCTGGTGTCCGACATGAGCTTCCGTCCGAATAGTATGTGGTGCGCTAGCGCTCCATGCGAGGCTGGCTATCGCTGAGCGACACAGCAAGTAGAGATGCTTTCAGTCTATTAGCTTCGTTCATCTTCAAGGATTTCAGTCTGTGTCGCGCCTGACGCAATTCCCTTCAATTCATTGATTCCAATATGAAAGTTGGAATCACGATGCTCGGCTGCGGCACAATCGTGCCGCCTTGGGGAACGCGCCTGCCCTCACGATTGCCGCTGGCTCACAGCGCGTCCATCTATCCCTCCGTTCCGACCGGCTGACTTATCACTGGCTGCCTCATCGGACGTTCACGCAACCCACATCGAACGGGCGCCGTCGCGCCAGGGAGGACTCATGTCATGCGATTCCGCGAACGATCGTGCTGCGCCTCGATTCCGGTTATCGTCATTATCGGCGAACGGCCCCTTCAAGAAACCTGCCGTCTTACTGGCGGCGGCCGCACTTCTCGCCTCGCCGGTCGTTTGTGCACAAGAGAAGACGGAGAAGGTGTTGCTGGCAAAAGCCGCAGCGGAGGCGGAGCAGCAACTCAAGCAAACCTTCACAAATCTCCAGTTCGATGATTTCGAACCGGCGCCGGTGAAAGGCGCGATCTATCAAGCGAGTGCTGGCGGCCGGATCGTCTATTATGCGCCCGAGAGCGAGCATCTCTTGTTCGCGTCGATCTTCGACAAGAACGGCGTCAATCTGACAGCCCTCGCGCAGGAAGCCGGCATCTCCAACCGTCTGAAATCGATAGACTCCTCACAGGCGCTTGAAATCGGCCCCAAGGATGCGCCGACGGTGATCGAATTTACCGATCCCGACTGCCCCTATTGTCGCGCGCTTAATCGATATTGGGCAGCGAAGGCCGCCGAGGGAAAACCGGTCCGGCGTCTCATATTCTTCGTGAGCGGCATTCATCCGGAAGCCGCGGCAAAGTCCGAGCACATCCTGTGCTCAGTCGATAAGGCGGTAGCCTTTAAAGCCATCTATTCGGGTGCCGCGCCGACAGCGCTGCGAACCTGCGCTGAAGGCCGCGGAAAGGTCGAAGCTCACGCCAAAGTGGTCAGCGCCGCTGGTGTCAGCGGGACGCCGACCTTGATCGCGGGCGGCAAGCTCATCTCCGGATTTCAGCAGGCCGAGATCGAGGCCTTTCTATCCTCGGCGAAGACCAACCGTGTCTCTCGCTGAATTCCATCTCTTCATGGCGGCTGCTCGGACGCAGAGAGCATCATCGCTCTCGGTCCCAACGCACCGGAATGCCGGCGGCGACGCCCCTTCGGGCCGTCCAGCACCGCCGTCGGCCGACAACGATCACCATCGATGCCGGCAGGCAGAGTTCAGGGCGGCCCAATGCCCAAGAAAGCAATCATTCATGGTCAAAAAACTTACCAGAACCGTACTTTCGGCCGCCGATGTCGGCGTACCGGTCCTGCTTCTGTCGCTCCTCGCGGCAAGCGCCCACGCCTTTACCGCGCCCGTGGCGGGGGATCTCGGCTACGACATCTACGACATTGTCGTGAACCAGGGTGTCAAAGGCCCGCTCGGCTTCGTCGGGGGCGTCGCCGCCTTCCTGTTCGGCGTGTCGCGACTGTTCAGCAATATCATGATCGGCATCCCGACGATCGTCGCTGCCGTCTGCCTCATTAAGGCGGACAGCATCCTTCAAACCTTCGGCATGGTGATCTGACGGCATCGGAACGTGGGCAAGCATTCGGGTTCCACGCTCGCCCACGTTCCGGTCACCGGGAGGAAGTGCTCCCGGACCCTCGTCTTCGCTTTCGATTTGCTTCGCTGGTGAGGACCGTAGCAGGAGGAGAAGGGTCGATGGACGAACGCTTGCCCCAATATCTGCACAAGCCGGTTCAGATCCTGTGGTTCGGATCGGACGAGTTCGTGTTGGTGGTCACCACCATCTTCGTCGCCGTCATCGTCGGCGGACTGGTCGGTTGGGCGTTCATCGCGGCCCTTCTCCTTTTCCTGCCATGGAAGCGCGCGCAGCCGCGCGGTTTCCTCGCCCATCTCGCATGGCGCTGGGGGATGCTTCGCTTTCGCCATTATCCGGGTCCGACCCAAACCCGATTTTACGAGTGAGGCCGCAGATGTTCTCGCGTCATCGCAAACCCCGAAGCGCGCCGGTCGACCCGCTGCTCGGTAAACCCGCCAGCTTCGGGATCCATCGGTACATTCAGGGCTCATCGAACCTCTTCGAAGAGAACCGGCTGCTCAAGTTCGCGATCGTCGGGCTGTTCGGCATTACCGCGGTGCTTGGCACGGTCATTTACAGCTCGGACCAGAAAGAGCGCACGGTGGTCGTGCCGTTCGGTTCGGGCGGCGATCTCTATGTGACCGGCTCGAAGCCATCGGCCGCCTATATCCGCACGATGACGCGCAATATCGTCGCGCTCGCCGGGACCTATTCGGCCTACTCGGCCGACCGGCAGTTCCAGGAACTGCTCTCGATCGTCCATCCATCGGCGTACGACAGCATGCGCGACAGCCTGAACGGCATATTGGACGAGCTCGCGGGCAATCCGACGCTGTCGATCGCGACCTACATCCGCCCCGATCAGCCGGTCCAGTGGACCGAGCGTGACATCCTGGTCCCGATCGAGAAGGTCCGCGTGATCGGCGGTGTCATCCGCAAGTTCCGCGGCGAACTTCGCGTCCGCTACGCCGTCGAGAACGGACGCTTCTGGGTCATTTCGCTCACCGAGGAGAAATTCGATGTCCAGCCTCGCTAGGCTCGCGGCGGCGCTGCCCGTTGCCGCGCTGCTGTTGCCCGCGCCCGCATCAGCGCAAGCCATCACCGTCCTTCCCGACCAGATGAGCACGATCCGCCTCTCAAACCGCGACGTCAATCATATCGTCTGCGTCGGCGGCGAGATCGAGGATGTAAAATTCTCGGCCGAGAAGGCGATCGCGGTCGAGCGCGCGGGCTCCGACGCCTGGATCAAGTTTCTCGTCAAGGAAGTCGACGATATGGGTATGGTGACGCGCAGCTATGTGACGACACCCTCTGAGTTCTTCATCAGCTGCAACGGGGCCATCTATCCGCTCTATGCCGAGCCTACGGAAATTCCCGCGCAAACGGTCACGCTTGCTCCCGGACGGCCGCAGCGCGCACGGGCCAATGAGGAGCTGCTCGGGCCGCTAGTCGAGGAAGAGAGGGCAGTGTCGATCACGCTCGCGATGCTTCAGGACCGCGTGCCGGCAAGCTTCACCGAGGTCGCGCCGCGGTCGGGAACGATCACGATTGCCGGCCTCCCCTCGGCGCAGCTCGTCGAGCGCCGGCGTCTCGCGATCGAAGGCTCCGGCCTTTCCGTCTCCGAGTATCGCCTCGGTAGCGACAGCGATGTCGTGCTCGAGGAACAGCAGTTCCTCGACCGCGCGCTTGGCATCGACATCTTCGCAGTCACGCTCGACCGACTGAGCCTCAAGGCGGGCGAAAGCGCGCGGCTGATCGTTATCCGCCGGGGAGACGGCGAATGAACGACACGCCCGAACAAGAGCCGCTCGATCTCGGCGAGGTCGGCAAACCGCTTCCGCCCGAGGCCACTCGCGGCCCCGCTCTTCTCGCATTCAAGGAGCGCTGGGCGACGCTGGGCTCGAAACAGAAGCTGCGCGCCAAGCAGTTGAGTGTCGCGGGCGTCGTCGCGATGCTCGGTACCGGTCTCTACGCGGCGAGTACAGGCGGAGATGAGAAGGCGCCCGAGGCGCCAGCGGTGACCAAGCTCGACATGGGCGCCGGCCTGCGCGGCGACAGCCTCGAGACCAAGCTGCGGGGCGACCTCCAGAAGATTCTCGATGGCCAGACCTTGCTCGGCGACCGCGTCACCGCGATCGAGGAGGGCAAGGTCGTGCCCGGCAGCAAGCCAGGCGCACCTCCCGACGGCGACCCCGGGCTTCCCCCGGCTCTGCCGGGCGCGATACCGGATTATCCACCCGCGCCCGGCGATGCCGAAATCGCGACGGGCGAGATCCCGCCACCTCCTTCACCACCCGCGGCGCCCCCTGCTCCTCCTGCGCCCCCGGTTGAAAAGGCCGTCGGCGCGATCGGCGCCGCGGTGACCGCCCCCGGCACGATTGCCGCGGCCGATGGCAAGGGCGCGCCGTCTGGCGCTAAAAAAAAGACCCGGACGATCTATTTGCCACCTGGTTTCATGAAGGCGCGGCTGCTGACCGGGATCGACGCGCTCGCGAGCCGCGATGCTACCTCGAACCCCGAGCCGCTGATTGCGCGCGTCCAGGCGCCCGCCGTGCTGCCGAATGACGTCAAGGCCAATCTCTCGGGCTGCTTCGTCATCGGCAACGCGACGGGCAGCCTCGCCAAGGAGCGGGTCGAGGTCCAGCTCGTATCGCTGTCCTGCGTCGATTTCGACGAACGCTCGGTGGTCGACCAGCCGATCAAGGGTTTCTTCGTCGACACCGACGGCAAGAAGGGGCTGTCGGGCAAGGTGGTAACGCGCGCCGGCGCGAGTCTCGCGCGCGCCTTCATCGCCGGCACGATCAGCGGGATCAGCCAGACGGTCGAGAACACGGTCGGTGACGTGTCGACATCGGCCTTGGGTTCGGTGCGGACGCTCGATGTCGGCGACGCCGCCAAGGTGGGGATCGCAGGCGGCCTCTCGAAGTCGTCCGACAAGCTCACCGACTTCTATCTCGATCTCGCGCGGCAGGCGGGACCTATCGTCGAAGTGGGCGCCGCCAAGGACGTCGTCGTCGTCATCCAGGAAGGCGTCACGCTCGAGATCAAGCCGACCGCCGGGAGCAAGTTCTGATGCCCCCGCCCATCCTCGGAGGAATATCGATGACCGATATGTCAAACCGGCGCCGCGCGCGCCTCTGCTCAGCCGCACTCTTGCTTGCCGGCGTCTTGCCACTCTCAGGGTGCGCAACGCTCGGCTCAGCGATGTCGCCGTACAGCGAAAAGTTCAGCTGCAAGAACGACGATCACGGCCAGTGCATCCATCCCGAGAAAGCCTATGAGGATGCGGCGGAGGGCCGGGCTTCGCGTTCGGACCCGGCGGTGACACGCGACAAGATATTGCTCAAGGCGAACCAGCGCGGCACCGCGCGCCGAGGACGCAGCGATGCTGATGCCTATGGTGATTACCGCGACAGCGTCTACCGGGAGCTTCAGGGGCTGATCGAGGCGCCCGAGGCGCCGATGCTGCGGCCGGCGCAGGCGGTGCGAACACTGATCCTGCCCTATGCCGATCGGAACCGGCCCGACCGGCTCTATATGCCGCGTTTCGTCTATTCGGTGCTTGAGCCCCCCTCCTGGGTCGTCGGCGGCTATCTCGTGCCGCCGGTCTCAGCCGCGGCGCGCGTGCCGGTGCTCGAGCAGATCCGCGAGGTGCCCGGAAGCGAACTGACGCCGCCGGTTGTGCCCGCGCGCGCGGAGCCGCGGCCATGAAGGCGCCCGGAACCGGCGGTGGTCTTACCTTCTCCGACCTGCACCGCGCCGTTGCGCGCGACCGCTATTCGGATTTCCTCCCGCTCGTCGCCTGGGTCGAGGAAGAGGAAGCCTTTCTCTGCATCGATGATGGCTGGGGCTATGCTTGGGAGTTGACCCCTACCGCCTATATGTTCGCGCATGTTCACCAGGCGCTGCTCGGCCTGTTCAACGTCCAGTTTCCCGAGAACAGCGTCGTCCAGCTTATCAGCTTCGCCGACCCGCTGATTGCGCCAGCGCTCGACGCCTATCTCGACCTCAAGACCCGGCCAGATCCGCTGATCCAGGCATCGGCGCGCCGGACGCACGCTTATCTAAACGAAGGCCGGAACGGGCTTGGCGCGCTCCACGGCATTCCGGTGCGTGATTTCCGGACCTTCCTCGCTGTCAAAACGCGCGCCCCCATGCACAGCGACCTGCGCCGCCAGATCGAAGAGCAGCTTGCCAAGCTCGGCATTCGCCGCGTCGAGCCGCACGAAATGATCTCCTTCTATCGCCGTATCTTCAACGGCGTCTTCGAGGACGCTCCTGGCGTATTCGCCAGCGGTGCAGCCGGGCACCCCGCCCCGCCGATCCGCAAGCAGATCGTCGATGCCGGCCCCGATCTCGCTTTCGACGGACCCGAAGTGTTCCTCGGGGGCCAGGTCGCACGCTGCCTGACGCCGAAAGCGCCGGCGAGGCGGGTTACCGCGGAACACATGAACCGGCTGATGGGCGGGATGCGCGGGAGCGCCGAGGACAGCGACCAGATTGGCGGCCCCTTCCTCTATTGCCTCAACATCCTCTTCGACCATTCGCAGTTCGAAATTCACAAGCGCGCCCAGATATTGTCGGCGCAGAAAGCGGCGGGCAGCTTTGCGGTCGAGGTCGGCAAACAGATCGAGGAAATCGGCTGGGTGCTCGACGAGGCCGGCAACAGCCGTTTCGTCTCGGTCATGCCGACCGTCTGGGTGTTCGGCCGCGATTCCCATCACGCCCGCGAGATGGCCGCGCGCGCCAAGCGCCTCTGGGAAAGTGAACCGCTGCCCTGGATGGTGCAGGAAGAATCCTACCTCAATCCGATCTTGCTGACCGCGAGCCTGCCGTTCGGCCTTTATCCCGAGCGCCGAACGATCAAGATGCTCGAGCGCGATTTCCGGATGCCGGTGAAGGCGGCAGCGCTGATGGCGCCGATCCAGACCGACTTTCGCGGAGGCGGCCGCCCTGCCCTGCTCTATGTGGGCCGCAAGGGTCAGCTCGTCACACTCGACCTCTTCGATCCGCGCATCAACAATTATAATTTTGTGGTCGCGGCCGAAAGCGGCGCGGGCAAGAGTTTCCTCCTCAACGATCTCTGCCGGCAATATTATGCCCAGAACGCCCTCATCCGCATCATCGACATTGGCGGATCCTACCGCAAGCTCTGCACCCTCTGCTCGGGTCGTTATATCGACGTCGGCGAGGAACGGCTGGTTCTGAACCCGTTCGACCTCGGGCTCGCGCTAGACGGCGAGGACAAGCATTCGGCGATCGCGATGGCGGTCGCGATCGTTGCCGAGATGGGGAACGCGGCGACGCGCAAAGGCGTTTCGACCTCAGAATGGAATCTCATCAAGTCGGCCGTCCAGTGGACGATCGATGGGGGCTATGCCGATGAAGGCATCGACTCGGTCCGCGCCTGGCTCGGTGCCTATCCGCAATTTGCCGCAGCCGATCTCGACCGTGTCGAGCATCTGAAGCCGGTCGCGCGCGAGCTCGCGTTCAATCTCAGGGATTTCGGCTCGGATGGCGCTTACGGGCACTTCTTCAACGGGCCGTCGACCTTCGACATCTCCGCCGACGAGTTCGTCGTCCTCGAGCTCGAGCGGCTGAAAGCCATGCCTGACCTGTTCAACGTCATCGTCATGGTGGTGGTAAATGCGGTGACGCAGGAGCTCTACCTCTCGGCGCGCGACCGGCCCCGCTTCGTGCTTTGTGACGAAGCAGCGCAGTTCATGACGAAAAGCGATGGTCAGGATCTGTCGCGGCTGGCTGAAGCCTTCGCACAAGGCTACCGCCGTGCCCGCAAATATCAGGGCAGCTTCGGCATCGTCCTCCAGTCTATGAACGACCTCACGCTGTTCGGCGGCACAGGCCAAGTCATCCTCGAGAATGCGGCAACGCGGTTCCTCCTGCAAGGCTCCACCTATGATCGTGCTGTCGAGAGCAAAATTCTTGACTATTCCGGGTTCGTCCTCGACCTCCTGAAATCGGTCCGCAACAACAAGCCGAACTATAGCGAGGTCTTCATCGACTCTCCGCTCGGGCTCGGGGTCGCGCGGCTTGTCGTCGATCCCTTCAGCTACTGGATCAACACCAGCGCGCCCGGCGAAGTCGCGGCGTTCGAAGCACTGATCCGGGCCGGGCGATCGCCGCTCGAGGCTGTGTGCGAGCTCGCCGACGTCGATCCCCGCGAGATATTGGGCGATAGCCGCGACTTGCCGCGAGCATCGGAGCCAGCGGCATGAAGCGGCCTTCGCTCCATCCCGACGAGCTAGCGATGCAGCTCGACGCCATGTTGCCCGCCGATCGGGCGCTGTTCGACGCGGCCGTTGCGGCAGTGGCCGAGCGGCAGGCACTGGGTTGGCGGTTCCGGCTCGTCATGATCGAATCCGTCATGATGGCTGGCCTCGTTCTCATCGCCGGACTGCTGGTTGACCAGCCGACGTCGCTGTTTACGCAGGCGTCGGTGACGGTCGGAATCGCTTGCTTCGCAAGCGGGCTGGTCCTGATCTGGCTCTCGTCCGTGACGAGCGGTCTGATGCTCCGGTGGCGCGGTCATCGGCGGACACGATGAACGGCCTCCTCTCCCACGCTCCTTCGCCCATCGCGGTCAGGTTGGCCGTCGGTGGCCTGATGCTCGGCCAGGCGCAAGCCCTCATCCTCTTCGCCGCGCCCGGCCCAATCGCGAACTCGCCGCGATCGCTCATCGTCGTGCTGAGCCTTCTCTCGTTGGTTTCACTTGTCGGTGCGATCATCGGTGTTGGCAGCTCCGATCCGCGAGAAAGATGGAGGAGATATCGTCGTGGAACATGATCGCGGTAGCATTCGAGTGGCCGCCTGGCAGTTTGGCACCTCGTTGATGCTCGTGTTTGGGGCATTCGTCATCGCCGCCACGGCGCGTGGACAGACCGCGGCGATCGGGCGCACCTGGGCGATCGCTGAACCCGATGCCCTTTCTGAAATCGAGGCGCGCGTTGCGCAGCAGCCGAAAAGCATCGCGGGTCGTTTCGGTCCGCGTGAGAAGTGGAGCGCAATGCAGTCAGCCGCCCTCGGCGTTGCGCGCGCGAACAGGAAACGAAGCGTCGTGCCGTTCCACACGCTCGATTTTGAGGTCCGGTTGGACGACGGCAAACTGCTCTATCCCAAAGGCTACACCTTCAACCCCCTCACCTATGTGTCGATGCCGCAGCGCCTGATCGTGGTTCATTCGCGCGACCTGAACTGGGCGCTTGGCCACGCGCGGGCGAGCGACTGGATATTGCTCGCCGGAGGCGGCCCGGAGGTGACCGACCCGATCGCACTCGGAGAGAAGGTTGCGCGCCCGCTGTTCATTCTCGAAGAGCGCGTGAAGGAGCGGCTCGATCTTCGCGTTGCGCCGGTCATAGTCGCGCAGGTCGGACAAAAGCTCGAGGTCAGCGAGTTCGCGCTTGAACGAAAAGGCCCGGCTCCCGCGAGCCAAATCCTACGCTCGGCGAGCACGCCGTAATTTCGCCAGCTCTTTTTTGGCGCCTTCATCCAATCGCAAATCCGGTCATCCGCCTATTCGGACGCCGCGACCCAGGGGAGCTCTAATCGGAAACGAAGACAGAGTTCTTCATCTTGACGCCCGCCTGGCTCCGGCTGGACGGGCGTCTTTTTTTACTTCGATGAAGTTCGCAAGATTCCGCAGGGTCCCATTTGGCCCGATCGTCGACTTCGTTGATGCCTGGAGGAACTCGCTTCGCAAGAAGCGAGCTTTGGTGCCTTCCCTTCGCCATGGTCTGGTCCGCAAGGACGCGACGGGACCGCGAGCAGACATCTGATCGGCAAATCCAACCTCAGCGTCACGGAAGCCGGCCCCGCACCGCTGATAGCGGCAACAATGTGCCCATCCGCGGCATATCCTTTCCCATCTGGTTGCGACGAGCATGTCGGCGGGTCCATCTCCGCTTCGGGCAGGCCAATCGCCCATACAGAGCGCCGAAGCCTCATCCAACCTTTTCAGCGCCCTACCTGGCGGAACGGAGAAGTCATGCCAGCTTGCCGACACTTGCGCGCGACTTCCGCATCGGGGAGCAGCGGCGCCAGGCGCCAAGTCGAGCCGAAGAAGACGCGCCGGTCCTTTCGCTGGGCGGTACCTGTCGGGCTCGGCGCAGTTCTCGCTTTCATCCCCGCTCCAGCGCAAGCATCCAAATGTCCGAGCGACACGATCTTCAACCCGATCACCAAGGTGCGTTGGAACTGCATCTTCCCCATCACCATCGGCGGCGTGCGCGCCGGCAGCTACGACAAGCTCGACAAGGCGCTCGACGCACAATCGGCGTCGAAACCGCTGTGTGCGTGCCGCAAAGGTGCAACCTTCTGGTTCGGTGTCAAGGTCAGTTTCTGGACTCCGAACCGGATGATCGACGTGGTGACCGAACCCGGCTGCATGATGGCGCTCGGCACGGACATCATGGCGACCGGCGGCAAGCTCCAGGGCAGCCAGTCGTCGATTTCGGACGGCACGAACACGACGAAGTTGTTCGCGCAGATGCACTATTATGTCGCGCCGGTCTGGAAGATGCTCGACATGTTCAGCGATCTTCCGTGCCTCGAGGATGACGGTTTCGACGTCGCGCTGATGACCGAGGTGATGCCGACCTGGCAGTCGGGGACGCTGGGAGCGATCATCCAGCCCGAAGGCATCCTGTTCGGCAATCCCGCGGCCGGCCTTGCCTGCATGTCCGACAGCGCCGCGGCGGCAGCGGGCAAGGTCATCGACCCGCTCTTCTGGTGCATGGGCAGTTGGGGAAGCACCTATCCTGTCGCCGGCGACATTCACATGGGCGACCGCGTCGAAGCCTGGGCGGGGCTGGCAGCGCGCGGCACGTTCATGATGGGCCGGCTCGGCGCGCTGACCATCCATTCGGCGGACGGCTGCTCGTTCAAGCCGCAGCCGATCTGGACCAAGAGCCGATACAAACTCCAGCTCATGGAGCCGGTGAAGGGCGGCAAGTGCGTCAACATCGGCCGTCCCGGCGCGCTCTGGACCTCCGGCAAACACGCGCCGGGCAAGGACAACGCCCAGTTCATGCTCTTCGAGAAAGCGATCTGCTGTGCCGGCATTTCGACGCCCTGACCCGGCACTTCCCGATCGTCTCGTGCGCAGCCCGGAATCGGCCCGGTCTGCCCGCCACAGCCCCGGTGGCTGCCGGCAGGCGCGCGAGGCGGGAGCGGCGCCCTGCCCCCTCTCGGGCGCCGCTCCACCTGCAGACGATACGGGTAAATTGCCATCGCCACAAGCGAGACCGGCCCTGATCCCGCCGTGTCCTCGGGTAAAAGCGGTGCTCACGGTGTTCGACGGCCAGGCCGTCTATCGGCACCTCTCGCCCGGATCCGATGACTTCCGGGCGGGAGACCTGTTTCGGCTCGCGCATGGATCGCGCACTGTGGACGGTGATCGTTCGTGAAGCGCTCGGTTTCTCTCCTGTTGCTGCCGATGGCGGCAATGGCTTCCGCCAGCACACTGGCGCAGTCAGTCGAGGACCGCGCGCGCGCAGCCGCGGAAGCTTCTCGCGCGAAGTCCTCGACCAGCAAGGCGATCCAGGAGAATTACCTCACCCCCGGCCTCAGCGGACAGCCGATCGCGACGGTCGATCGCAGCCAGAGCTTTACGCCGAGTCTCGCCTGCCAGAAAACATCGAGCCTCCTCGAAATCCTGATCCAGCCTGACGGCACGGGCGACATCAACACCGTCCGCATCGCCCGCGACACCGATCTCGACGGCAGCTTCGACCGCGTGTCCACCTTGCCCGTGCCCGTCTCGGGCATCTGCGCCAACGGCGTCATCGCTTGCCAGCCCGGAAGCTGGAACGCGTGCAACTATCATCGTTGGAACGTCGATGTCTCGGGCGACCTGGGGCTCGCCGCCGCCGAAATGGCCGAACTCGCGGGCTGTTACTGCGTCAACAACAGCTGCGGCGCGAATCTCGTGATGGACAATCTGCCGTCGGTGCTCAAGGATCTCGGCGGCGGCGCGATCGGCGCACTCACGAGCCACGATCCCCGCGTCGGCGTGGCCGAGGCGCGCATCAACGGCCCGCTGATCCAGTATGTCGGAGCGCAATCAACCGCCTGCACGGCTTTGCCGGACCTTCCGCAAACAGCCTATCGCGGCCGTCCGACTTCGATCCTCGGCGACGCCGCGGCGACCGCAGCCGGAAGCTCGCTGTTCCAGAGCCTCAAGGGATCGCCCGCCGGCATCGGCAAGGCCGAACAGGTCCGCGCCTGCACGATCGAACGCGACGTCACACTGCGGCCGCTCGCGTATGAGGATATCGTCTCCGCGACGGGCGTCATCTATTCGGTTCAGGGCTGCGGCGAAGGCTGCCGACGCTTTCGCATCATCGGAGATGGCAATTGCAGTAGCGCGCCGCCGATCTTCACCGCGCGCTTCGAAGTCAGCGACCCCGCGAAGCTCCTGTCGGCGCGGATCGTCGAGATGGGCGCCGACGACTGGGTCCAGGGCCGCATCAACGGCCGCGTCGTCGGCTCCGCGGGGCCGCGTCCGTGGCTGACGACAGGATTGCCTTCAGGCGACTGCCGCACCGATGGCGGCGCGGCGCGCAATTACACCTCCTATGATTTTACCACCGACCTGCGGGCGGGGCCGACGACGGTGTCGGCACGCGTGCGCGGCGGCGGCGGCGGTGCGCCTCTCACGACCGAATGGGGACTGGTCGACGTCGAGATTCGCGTTTCGGACGCATGCGAACCGAGCGACCGGCTCGTCGACCAGTGCGAAGATATTGGCGCCAATCAAAAGTGCCGCCTCGACAGCGAGAGCGTCGATGGCGTCCAGACGTTTCTGAACGGCGTCGGCACCGGCCTTCGCCCCCTCCCGCGGTCGCGCCAGTTCGGCACGGGCAGTTGCACCGCTACCCTTACCCGCGACTTTTTCCTGCGCCAGCGGACCTATAAATGCGCGATCGACACCGGCGCGATGCCCGAACCCGACCTGTCGCGCGGCGCCTATATCATCGATCGTTCGACCGAGACGCTGCTCGCCGACCGCGTTCGGACGGCCGACGGCGGCAGCGCCGCGTCTACGCGCGCCTTCGCGCTTCCCGATCGCGGCTCGGTTCCAGCTTGCGAGGCGGTCTGCAAGACGCGCTCTGCGAAAGCCAATACCGACGCGGCGCCTGCGGGCGTCGTCGGCGCGCAGCAGACCAGCCCGACCGGCTTCGACACCTTCTATCACGCCTGCTCACCGGGCAATGTCTGTCCCGCCGGTCCCGGCGAGACCATCGTCACGCCCTGCGGCTGCCTTGATACCTTTCCCGAGGCGGTGGTCATGATGCAAACGGTCAGGCTCGCTGGCGCCGATCTCGCCTGCACGGCGACAGCGCGATGATGGGCCGCTTTCTCTTCTGGCCGTCGCGCCTCGCGCTGATCCTGTTCGGCATCGTCGCCTTCGCGCTCGCCGTTTACGCGTCGGCAGCGCAGGCGCAGCAGATTTGCGCGGTCGACCTCAATGGCAATGGTGACGCCGACGACGCGGGCGAGACCGCTAGCTGCGTCGGGATGCAAGGTGGTAGCTGGCAGTGCCCGATCGAACGGGCATCGTGCGCGCCCGAGCCCGGCGGCGCGTCGTCCTGCCCGCTTGGTTCGCAATATGCGTGCGAGACGCTGGCGAGCGGCGGCGTGCCGAGTTGCTCGCCGAACGCCTGCATCGATACCGCGGCAAACCCGATCGAGGATGAACCCGTCGTCGACGATCCGGGCGCGCCCGCCGACGGCGAAGTCGACACCGACGGCAATTGTCTCGGGAACATCGAGATATTCGGCGGCCGCGCGCTGCGCTGCCGCCCAGCGGGCCTCAAGACAACCTTTTCCAACTGCTGCAAGGACAAGGGTAAGATCGTCAAGGACGGAATGGGCTCGTCGATCGCGTCGACGCAGACGAAGATCGCGATCGCCAAGGGCGTGTTCACCGGAGCCCAAGCCGCCTATGCCGCCTTCCAGGCGGGCGCGACGGCAAGCCAGGCGGCGAGCGCGGGCGCCAATGCGATCATTGTCGGCATCGATCCGACCTCGATCGCGATCAGCCTCGCGGTCAACGTCATGATCGAGTTCCTCCTCTCCTCCTGCGACCAGCAGGACATGGAGACGGGCATGCTACGCGGCTCGGGCATGTGCGTCGAGGTCGGCTCCTATTGCTCGTCGAAGATCCTCGGCATCTGCGTCCAGAAGTCGCGCAGCCATTGCTGCTTCAATACCAAGCTCGGCCGCATCATCCAGGAACAGGGCCGCCCGCAGCTGAAGTCGTTCGCGGATGGCTGGGGACCGGTGAAGACGCCGAACTGCCGCGGGTTCACGCCCGAAGAGTTCCAAGCGCTCGACTTCAGCCGAATGGACCTCTCCGAATATTATTCGGAAGTTCAGGCCCGCGCGCAGGCCGACATCCAGTCAGACATGAAGGATCGTATCGATGCCTATATGCAGGCCATCGGCCGCTAGGCGCCGCGCCGTACTCGCGGTGGCGCTCGCCGACGTAGCCGGCATCGCCGGCCTTGCCGCAGCGCAAATATCGCCGGGCATCGACGACAACCCGTCGGCGCGCGAGAAGGTAGAACGCGAGGGCGAAGCGGCGATGGACCGGCTGAAGGGCGCGGTGTCGCGCCGCAAAGCCCAACAGCAAAACGGCCCATCTGACCTGCCGAAGCCGAGCGAGGTCGAACGCCGGCGCGCCTTCGAGGCGATGCGCGACCGTGCCAAGTCGCCAGCGATGGAAGCCCGCGCCCGCGATGCGCTTGAGACCGGCAAAGACCGCTTCGCCGCAGAGCGCGAGGCGATGGCGAAGCGGCTCGGCCAGGCACTCGGGCTCGAAGCGCCCGAGATCAAGGCCGTCGCCGATGCCGGTCCGGCGCCGGCGGCGAAAGGCTGGGTGCCTGTGCTGTTCGTCTCCTCGTCGATGCCGTCGTCAACGCTGCGCACCTATGCAGCGCAGCTCGAGAAGGCACGCGGTGTCCTCGCGTTTCGCGGCATGCCGGGCGGGATGGCCAAGGTCGCGCCGATGGCGAAGCTCACCGCCGAGATTCTCCGCCTCGATCCCGGCTGCGAGGGACCGGCATGCGTGATGCGCGACGTGCAGGTGATCGTCGACCCGCTGGTCTTTCGCCAGCACGGCGTCACCCGCGTGCCCGCGCTCGCCATGATCCCGGGCGATCCGGTGCTCCCCTATTGCGAGCGCGAGGAGGAAAGTCCGCGCGGGAGCCATATCGCTTACGGCGATGCCGCCCTTTCCGGTTTGCTCGAAGAAATTGCCCGCCTCGGCGGAAAAGAGGAGGTGCGCGATGCTCAGTCTCGCCTGGAAGGCCGGTAAGCATCTGGCGATCGGTTTGAAGGGACTGCCGCGGCGCGCAGCCGTTGCGCTCGGCAGTCCGGGGCTCGGCGAGCCCGCGCGCCCCGACCGGCTCTGGAAGGCGACGGCGATCGTTGTGCCACTCGGGCTTCTGACGTGCTGGGCGATGCAGCAAGCCATTCTCGTGATGTCGCCGTCGATCGACGCCTGGGCGGTGCGCGCGGCGCCGGGGCCGATCGAGAAGGGCGATTTCGTCCTGTTCATGCTCTCCCATCCGCTGGCCGGCCCCGAACCGGTCAAGGTGACCAAGCGCGCGCTTTGCATGCCCGGCGAGCGCATATCGCTGATCGAGAAACCGTCGACGATGGAGCCCCACGCCATGGACGGGTGGTATTATTGCGACGGCGTCCTGCTCGGCGTGACCAAGCCCTA
Source organism: Sphingopyxis sp. Geo48 (assembly GCF_949769155.1). Classification (NCBI taxonomy): domain Bacteria; kingdom Pseudomonadati; phylum Pseudomonadota; class Alphaproteobacteria; order Sphingomonadales; family Sphingopyxidaceae; genus Sphingopyxis; species Sphingopyxis sp. Geo48. The sequence goes on from NZ_CATKPA010000012.1 coordinate 16,836, forward strand.
CGGGCGAAATGGCCAGCGGCTCGACTATTGGCGGCCCGATCACGGGCTGATCCCGCCGGGATTGATCTATGTCGGCTCGCTGCACCCGAGCGGGTTCGACAGCCGCTATTACGGACCGGTGCCGATCGCGCGCCTCACCCGCATGGAGAAGCTGCTGTGATCCGCCCTGCCCTCCTCGCGGCGCTCATCACGGCCTTCCCCGCCGCCGCGCAGCCGACCTCACCCACCCGCGAACCGAAGCAGGGCTATTGGTGGTATCAGGCACCGCCGCCGGTCGAAGATGCGGATGCCGAGCCCGACGCGCTGATGAAGCCGGCGATACCGCCGATGGCGGAACTGGCGACATGGACGCCGCCCAAAATCCGCAAGCTGATCGAGCAGCAACGCGACTATGCAGCGACCGTGCTCACCGTCGACGCGGTCGCGGACTTCTGGCGGCTGCAGGACTTCGCGCGGCGCAAGGCACGTGCGTTCGCAGGCGTGACTCAGATCGCCTTGCTTCAGAACCCCGAACTCAATGCCAAGTCCGCCAACCCGATCGTCGGCGACGCGCGCGCGGCGATGGGTGCCGAGAAGGAAGCGGTTCGCCGCCGGTATCTCCGCGCCCACGCAAGCCAGTTCGCGCTCGTCATGTTCTCGCGGAATTCCTGTGGCTATTGCCGGGTGCAATGGCCGATCCTCGAACGGTTCCGCGAGGAGACGGGCTGGCAGGTCACACAGATGGATCTCGAGCGCCGACCGGAGCTCGGACAGCGCTTCGGCGTCGAGGTGACACCGACGACGATGGTGATCCGCCGCGACAGCTCGGCAAGGATGGTGATCGCGTCGGGTGTCGAATCCTATCCCAATCTCGCGCAGACCACATACCAGGCCGTGCGGCTGATGCTCGGCGACATTCGGCCCGAACAGTTCCTGACCGGCGCGGGCGAGGAAGATGGTTTCTTCGACGCACTCGGCAATGGGCCGGTTTCCGCGACCGATCCCCGTGTGTTGGGCGGCGACCTCGTCGGTGCGGGCTTGGAGCCGCGTCGATGACAGCGTCTATTGCCGAGCAGCGCAGCGCAGTTGGATCAAGCTTTCGATTGATCGGGGTTCATCGCAGATTGCCCATGCTTTGCCAGAAGGCCAACAGCGCCTCGATCGAAGCTCACGAAGGTCTCGCCTCCCAGCCATTGGCCATCGTGGGCGATGACCCCATCAGCGAAGTCTCCACCTTGCTCCAGTATTGCAAGCCCCGCTTCAACAGCCTGTCGGTCCGCTGCGACATTGCCGGCGTCGATAAGCAATCTGACCGATGCAGCGACCCTTGCCGCCTCATAGCGATACACTTTTCTGAGCACCCAGCAGAACTCGCACAAGGCCGGAAGCGTCACAGCAACAAGTTCTGCTTCCTTCAGGAGCTTTTTTGCCAAGGGGCTTTGAACGGGATCGTCCAGCGTTGCGGATCGGACGAGGATATTGGTGTCGGCAGTAATTTTCACAGCTGTCCGGCCCAGCCCTTTTCAATGGCCTCATTCATCTCCTCGATCGAGATGGGCCGCTGGCCTTCCCGCTTGAGTGACCCGAAGAAATCCTCAATCTTTCCGGAAGGCCTGATGGCCCGAATCTTGATTTCACCGCCGGGGAGTTTGTCAAAGCTGATCTTGTCGCCTGGATGGACGCCGAGATGCCTGAGCAATTCCTTCCGCAGCGTGACCTGCCCTTTCGCGGTAATGGTAACAGCGTTCATGTGGCGAGTCCTTTCAATAGCACAAGGTAAGAGCAAATCCCCTTACCTGCAAGGCGAGTTCAGTATGTTGGCGCGATGTGCAAGCGCGCTGAGCATGAGCATCCTAGTCATTTCGCCCGGCATGGCGCAGACTGTCAGCCGCGAGGATGCAGCGCGCGCCGCGATCCATCCGGTCGGAACAACTGCGGCGATGAACCACTGGCTCTCGCGCGTTCCGGTGACGCGCGCTTTCCCGCCGGACTTTACCGAGGAACTGCGCGGACGCAGTTCGGCCTTCGTCGTCGAGATGAGCACCGCGCCCGGCTGCGTTCCCTGCGCCGATCTCTGGACCAAGCTCGGAAGTCTGGGAAGGCGATATGGCTGGCAGGTCCGCGCCATTTCCGCGCAGGAAGCGATGCTGCGATCGGGCCGGCTCGGCTTGCCCTGGATCGGGCATCCGGTCGCATGGGTGCGTCCGATGAACGATACGAACCGGATCATTCCAATCGCCGTCGGGACCGATCATGCGCCCAATTTAGCGCGCAACCTCTATCTCGCCGCGAAGATGCTGACGGGCGTTCGCCCAGCGGTAGGCGTCCGCGCACTCTCGAAATTCACTGGAATCGTTGGGGGCCCGTCGCGATAAGCCGGACGGAACTTTCTTAGCTCTGGCGCGGAATCTGCTTGAAACATCAAAGCCATGATGCATGCTTCATAAGCTGAATCTGGTCTTGTCATTATTGCCTCGCGTCGGGCGTAGGACGCGACCTGAGCGAGATTCTTGTTTTGATAACCGCTCGCGACTATATGAAAACAACGATCCAAACAGGATCGTGTTATGAGTGGAATGATGGCAAACGCTGTAACTCAAGTGCTGACGACGGTGAACGCCCCTTATGGGGCGGCCGTTTCCGCACATCAGCTTGCTGCCATGATCGTCGACTTGAAGAGCGCGATTGACTGCAACGCGCCGGTTTTCGCTTTCTTCTCCGAAGTGCCGCTGAACGTCCAGGAACAGTTCATGGCAGCGATGGGCGTAGACGCAAGTCAAGCGAGCCAAGTCGCCGATAAAATCTCCGAACTTTCGGGCTACACGCTACCGCTGGCGGCCTGACGCCGTGTCTGCAAAGCGGCCGAGCGAATGGCCGGTCCTTTTCAATCTCGCCGTAGATATTCTTGACCATTTCAGGAAGGCGAACGGCTTCGCGCCTCAGTGGAGCTTCGGCGGCGGAACCGCACTGATGCTGCAGATCGATCATCGTGAAAGTCACGACATCGACCTGTTTCTGGACGATCCACAAATCCTCCCATTTCTCAATCCGGAAACGCAAGGCATCAAACTCGATCACGCTCCTGACAGCTATCAGGCAGGCACCGATATGCTGAAGCTTGCTTATCACGATCTGGGCGAAATTGATTTCATCTGCTGCGACAGCATCATTCCAGATCCAACACGAGCGCACGACGTTCAAGGTCACGCCATCGCGCTTGAAACGCCAGCGGAAATCATCGCTAAAAAGGTCTTCTATCGCGGTTGGAGTTTCCAGCCGCGCGATATGTTCGACCTTGCAGCGGTCGCCGAGCATTTTGGACCCGACTATGTAGTCGGGGCTATTGAGCATTGCGGCCGCGCGAGGTGCGAAACGGCTCTGGCAGTCATCAACAAAACGAATCCCGCCTATGTTGAAGGGATTATTGGCCAGCTCATGCTTCGCGAAAAGACGCGCAATCTCGTTGCCCACTCCCGAGAAATCAGTCGAGACCTGATCGGACGAGCTTCAGCGAAACAGCCTATCCTGAATCCGGATACCCGGCCGCATGAGTCCGACCGGTGAACGATACGAACCGGATCATTCCGATTGCCGTTGGCACCGAATCATGCGCCCAATATCGCGCGCAATTTATATCTCGCCGTAAAGATACTGACCGGCATGCGCCCTGCAAGCCGGGGTCCGGGCGTTTTCGAAATTCACGGGAATTGTTGCTCAAGGGCCGGACATCTCACCGCAACGCCGAGCAAAGCCATAACTTCGAGCTTATTCCGGTTGGATATCCGTTCAGGGCGAAGAAGCGAAATCGAGCAACGACTTATCCCTGCAAATCTGGAGCTACGATCCAGATTTGCAGGGATCACATCATCGGCGTGCGTCCGACATGGCCGACGAGAGTCCGAGATGTTCCACGAAAGGATCAAAATCGCGGTCGCTGTAGAGCAGTGCTAACCCGTCTTCTATGCAACGGGTGGCGATAAGCGTATCGATGGTCTTGCGAATAGTGGCCCCTTTGCCGCGTAGTGCCCGAAAGTTTCGGGCCGCCTGGATCGCGATATCGCGACCTCCGATATCGATCTGGTCGAGAGACCCCATCAATCTCAGCCCGACGTTGAAGTCGCGGTCGCTGGTGAAACCCTGCAGGACTTCAGCCAGAATGATGTCGCCGGTCAGCAGTGGCTCGGCGCCTAGCAATGCGTCTATCATCTGCGACCGCATCAATGATCACGACGAAATGCTGCGGTCGATCGCACGGATGGATTTCACGGTCGCGCCGGGCCGCGGTGACGGGGCGAAGAATGGCGGCGGCCCCGATCCGCGCGATCCGACATGGGCGCCGCGCGGGCGCACATCGGCGTCACGGCCGTTCGGACGACCCCCGAACAAGATGAAATCCTCCGTATCCGCAGCCATGATTTTCACTAACCGGACCTTATCGCAGAGCACCCATACGAGATACTCGGTGAAGAAAAGCAAATCGTTGCCAAGGGTTGCCTGAAAATTCCGGTCCGCCTACTCCCGTGTTAAGTTGAAATTCAGAGAGAGTCGGGAACCGGCTCTGTTGACGGAATGCACGGGGAGCCGCTTGCAGAATCCGTCGGAAAGCAATGCTCGGGTCGAGAAAAAGAGGTGCTGTTTTAGATAGCGTAAGGGACTTGCCGTCCATTGATGGCAAGCAGCGCGCACTTGTCTGCTAGTGATGTAAAAGAGCCGAGCATCGCTCTCTGCGAACGCTTGGCCCCGCGCCAACGCGAGTGCCTCCGCCATGTCTATCGGCTCAAGACCTCCAAGGAAATCGCCCTCGAATTGGGTCTGGGCGTCGGCACCGTCGACACTTACATCAGCGAGGCTGTCGCCATTTTGCGCGCCCGCAATCGCCGGCACGCAGCGGAACTTTTCCACGCCTTCGAAGACGCCGCGATGACCCCCCGCAAAATGCAGTTGGAGAATACGGGGGTAGGCACCGGCCAGGCCGATGAGCCACCGGAGAAGGCGGAACCACCGCCCACCTCCTGGGTCAGGTTGCTTCCTCTACGAACCATGGGAGTATCTGCAAATGACCTCGACCCGTACCTCCGTTACTTCTGGCTCGTCTTCCTTGCGATCGCGCTTGCAGTCGGCTTCGGCATGCTCGCCGTCGGACTCGACGTCCTCTCCCGGCTTCTCGGATAGAAGGTCCGACGATGAAGAGCGCATCAAGCATCTGACCGAATCGCTGTTCGGCTACGAAAAACTGCTGCAGCAGATTTTCGCGGAAGGCGGGCGGCTCGCCACTGCGGCAATCGACGCGCAGACGCACCAAAATCTTTCGCCGCTGGTCGGACATCAGATATTGTCGGCCCTGACCAACGCGCAGCTCTCGGTTACCGGAGCGCTCGGTTACATGGCCGAAGGTCATCGACAGCTTGAAGTGCTGGCACAAAAGCTGGGCATTGATCCTGAAGCTTTCGGGGATGTCGTCAAGCGCCCAAGCGCGCGCGGCGCGACGCCCCTTGAATTGGCCGCCTGACCAAGGGGGCCGCTGCTCGTGATCGTCATTGTGGCATTCATGATCCTGCTCTTCCTCGTCTCTGCCTATGCGCAGTGGCGAGGCGGAGCCCCGGAAAGGACTGCGTCGATCTGCATGGTCATCGCCACGATGGGAACTTTTTGGGCCGGACTAAGCAATCCATCCTATCGCGACGTCGAATGGGAAATGTTACTTATCGATTTCGGGCTCCTGCTGGCGCTTTCGGCAATCGCCGGGGCGGCAGACAGATTCTGGCCGATCTGGCTGGCAGCCTTTCAGTTGGTTGCGGTCGCGGCACACGGCGTCACGGCATACAATCCCGAGATCTTGCCCGTCGCCTATTGGTGGATCGTAGGTAAGATCGCCTATCCAATGGTCGCAATCCTCGCCATTGGGACACGGCGACATCACCGCAGGACACGTGACGGGCTCCAGGAATATGCTTGGACTCATCAGCGACATCGCGCCGCATCTTCGCGCGCGAAGACGATCACACCCGCCCCGCGTTCCTGACTGATTCGTCGCATCGCCGCCGACGCGCGAACCGTGGAGGGGCTCTGTGGCGACCATTCCACGCCGGGATTGACCACAATGCTCAGTCCGAGACTCCACTAAGCATCGGTCATGTCCGCGACTGGCGCACGGGCGCTCGAACTCGGAGTGTATGAAGATGAGCGCAGATCACGGGCTTAGCCAAAGAGCCTACACCAGCCTTAAACTCGATCTCATTGAAGGTCGTATCGCGTCTGGGCGAATCAATATCGGACAACTAGCTGATCGATATGGAATGAGCGCGACTCCGGTCCGCGAGGCGATGTTGCGGCTCGTCGGCGAAGCTTTACTCGACATGCCGGTAGGCTTCCCCAACACCGGTCTCCAAAATGCTCGGGTCTTCACAGCATGAGCTAATGAGCGCCAGCGAGAATATATCGGCATGGATTTCCGAAAAATCCCTTATGCTGCGTTTGAACGTCGTCATATTGACCTCCTCTAGATTGAGAGGTCATTCCCCCTGCACGGGCGCCGAGCATCGGGGTCAAGGATCGGGCGAAGCCCGACCGCGAAGCGGCGGTGGGGGTCACGATTTTCTCTGGCGGCCACCGCACATGGAAGGAAGAAGCCCCGCGCCCGACCCGCCAGGGAAAATGGTGGGGCCCCGCCGTCCTTGAGGCCGATGCGGTCCCGTGCCACGATAAGAAGACTTGAGAGAGAGGAAGAGGTTTGCGGAGCGGGGGCTCGATGCCCCCGATCCGCAAAGGCTCCCGTTCTTGTACGGCGCGATATGCGAGCACGGCGGTGTGGCTGGTTCGGCGCAGCCTGGGCGGTCAGGACGTGCGGCAAATCCCCTGCAGCAAAAAGAAAAGCCGGCGCGCTTCAGCGCACCGGCTCAGGGAGATCAAAGTGACGGTCGGGCCTATGGCCCGGCCGATGTCAGGCGGCGGCGAACATCGGATCGCCGCGCGCCGCTTTCATCGCGCCATGCGCGGTGGGGCGGCGGACGGCGCTCTCCTTCTCAGGCGCCTGGTCCGTCTTGCGGAAGGCGTGGATCGGGACATTGGCCTGTCGCAGCGTCTGGTAGAGATTGGCCTGCAATCCCGACCCCTCGCAAACCACCGCTTCGACGGGACGAAGTTCGGCGAGCTTTCGGTTGCGGGTGAAGGCGGTCTTACGCCCGGTCCCGTAGAGGCCGAAGGCCACGACGGGTACGCGGGTTTCGGATCGCCCCGCCCACGCTGCAGCGATCGCGTCGGCGCCCTTGCGCTGCCCGGTCGTCACCAGCGTCATATGGGGCACGCGGGCGCGGATCTCGTCGAGCCGCCGCCAAAGCATCTCCCAGTCGTGCCATTGCGCGGGGCCGGAGAAGACTACGACCGGCCCCTGCGGCAGGTAGCGCTCGCGCGCATCGAGTGCCCGTTCGCGCAGGAAGTCCTGCGCCGCGATCTGGCTCGCAGTCGAGGCCGAGGATGCACGCGATCCGCGCGCGGGCGACCAGGGCCAGCCCGACTGGGTGCGATACATTTCGGCGGCATAGTCACGCATGCATTCGATCGCCGCGCGCTGTTCGGCAGTCGATTGGCACAGGAGCTGCTTTTCCTCGAGCTCGCTGTTGAACACCTCGCTCATGTCCATGCGCCGGACCATCTCGCCAACCTCGGCCGCGAGAGCATCCTCGCGGCGCTCGAGTTTCCCGGCGACGAAGTGGAAGCTGTTCACGAACCCCCACGCGATCTCGGCGGAAAGCGGCGCGAGCCTCGTGTCGTTGAAAAGGTCGAAGATCGTCGCGATGATCCCGCCGCATTCGGCCTGCGCCGCGAAGGGTTCGGGCATGTCATGCTCGCCCGGCTCGTCACCGGGTTCGATGATCGAAAGCGGGATGGGATCGCCGAACGATGCCTGGAATTCGGGCGTGGCGATCTGTTCGGCGTAGAGGGCACGAAGGTCTGCAAAGCTGTCAACACTTTGCGCGGAAGAATGAGCGACCATGTTCGGTCTCCTTGGATCGGGCAAGAAAAGAGCCGGGAAGCGCAGCTGCGCCTCCCGGCCCGGTTGCGGCGCCTTCGTCAGCCGAAGGGCACCTCGTCGTCGAGGTCGGCGCCGGCGCCCATCAGCGCGCCGTTCGAGCCCGCCGTGCTCTCGCCGAAGCCGCGGTCCTGCGGCTGCTCGTCATAGCTGCGCGTGCTCGCGCCGAAACCGCCGCCGAACTCGGCACGGACGGTCTCGCGGCGCCACGCGATGGTGTAGCCGCCGTCTTCGGACGGAAACAGCGCCACCGGCAGCGGTTCGGGGAGGCTCGGGTCGTCGATATTGCCCGCGAGGAAAACCTCGCCGGTCTTCTTCGACGCCGCTTCCCACAGCGCCCCGACCTGCACCCAGCGCCGGGCGACGTTGAGCGCCAGCACCTCGTAAACGGGTGCCCGCGGGTTCATGCTCTCGACCTTGCGCAGACCGATGCGCGGGAGGTCGATCGTGCGGGTCGCGATCGAGCCAGTCAGACGATCATTCACATTCCTGATTTCACCGATATTCATGACACTTACTTTCGAATGTCGCGCGCGAACCATTTCCCGGCGACACTCTTCCCGATCCTTCTCTCCTCTGTGGCGCCGCGCCCTCGGCCCACGCCGCTGCCCGCATGCGCGCGCTCACCTCGCCGCCCGCGCCGTGGCGTGCGGAGGCCGAAAGCCGATCACTGCGTCACTGAGAGGACTGGCTGGGTCAGCGGAAAGAAGGGGAGCGATATAGGGGAGGTGGCCTCCCGAACTGACGGGCAGCAATGTCATGAGATAGCAGTGGCGACGTCAGCTCTGCGTGCACCACGCCGCATGGATGCGCGGCGCCCTCACCCCGTCACCCGCCTCGCGTGACCAATGCGGCTCGCGGGCTCTCCGCGCTGCCACGTCGGGTTAATGCGTGGCTTCTGACCGTTGGATATGGCGGTCAGGTAGTTTGTAGGCGCGCACTCGCCGAAGCGAATATTCCGAGCGCAGCCCCGGGTGGCCTTAGCCCCTGAAAATGACGGCACCCCGCGCCCGGAAAACCGGGGTCTGGACGCGGAGCGCCGCCCAGATACGGCCGGGCGGGTCGCGTGCCCGGCCGACTGTTATCGGAATGATGAGACCGGTCCCTTTATCGGCACCAGAGGCCCCTCCACCGACGCGGCCGCCGTTAGGGAAACCTCGCCATTCTCAAAAACAAAACTTTCCTGCAGCCGGGATAGTTTGTCTTTTCCGTACAAGGTTTGCCAATCTGGAGTAATCTTTCCTCTCTATAATTCGGCGTCACTGACCCGGCGCAAAGCACGATCGACCAGCGTGCGCCCCGCACAGCCAAGCTTAACACAGGGTATCCCTGGGCTCCAAAGATACCCGCTTTGGCGTTTCGGGCCGATTGCTATTGGGCGGCTTCTTGGAAAATGCCGAAATGGGCGGACGCCCGGACGGCCGAGCCCGTCCGTTCGGCTTGCGCCGGGGCCGCTTGCGTGGCGGCGGCATCGCGAAGACGGGCCCACGCGCGCGTACCGCAGCTTGCTCATTTGTTCTTTTTATGTTCTCATTGATCCATGATGAGAATCGACCCTGACCGAGTCGCACGCGCACTCCTGGACGCCCCAGGATGGGCGCGCGTCGGCCTCACCGCGCCAACGGAAATCATACGCGAAGCGGCCGCGCAGGAACTGGCGCTGACGATCGCGCGCATCCACGGTGAGACCACGGCCGCCGCCGACGCCGATCAGCTGGTGCTGGCGCTGTGACGTGCAGCATACGAAATCGGGCATTCCGCGGGCCACGCACATTTTCGAGGCGGCCATCTGGCATTATGCGGTGCAGCCCGTTTGCCGCTGCGGTCATCACGCCAAGTTCGATGCGGGACTGCTTTGGTACCGCTTTCACCGCAAAGGCTGGGACGATAATCTTCGCAAGGCGTGCCGCCATTTCTGGTGCCGGCAATGCGCCTGGAGTTCCGGCCGCCGCGTCGAACCGCTCCGCCTCGAAGTGGTCAATTGGGACAAGGACGCGATCTGCATCAAGGAGCGGGTCGACGAACGCGAATGGAAGCGCGCGATCCGCCGCTACCGGAGCTAGGAGCTAGACGATGGAGAGAGATTTCGACGACGTCCTGCAGGGTGTCGGCAAAGGCGGGCACCGGATCATGATCTGGGATGGCCAGGAAGAACGCCAGATCGAGGCGCATTGGGGCCTCCGGTCGCGCGACCCCGAGATCGGACAGATCCCGCTGCTCAAGTCCGAAACCGCGCGGATCGAAAGCCCCTGCCTCATCCTCGCCAACGAGTTCGGCATCAAGCGCGACGGCAAGACGCTCTATGCGGCAAGCCTCGTCACCGACATCCCCTTCTTCTGCATTGCCGGGGTCTGGCAGCGAGGGACGCGCGACTATCTCGATGCCTTCGCGGCGTTGACCGTCCCCGCCTATCCGGACCTTGCGCCGCACAAGGACCGCCATGTGGCGGTCGTCGATCCCGACGATTGGTTCGACTGGATGCAACAGGAGCGCCCGCCGCTGGACATCTTGCGCCCCTTCCCCGAAGGTAGCTTCACGATCACGCCGCCGATCCAGCCCAGTTTCGAGGGGCTGCTCGGCGCCGCCTGAACGGGAGCCGCCGATGTGCAACCAGATCACGCTCAAGGCCTCGGTCGACGAGGTCGCCTCGCATTTCAAGGCGCAGCGCAAGAAGCAGACCAATGCGAGCACCGGTGATGTCTGGAAGGGCGGCACGGGCTTCGTCGTTCGCGAGGTCGCCGGCGAACGCCAGCTCGACGCAATGGTGTGGGGCTTTCCGCGGCATTCCACCAACAAGAAGACCGGCAAGCCCAACAAGCCGACCCACGTCAACAACGCCCGCGACGACAAGCTGATGTCGCCTTACGGCATGTGGCGCGAATGGTTCGTCCAGCCCGGGCATCGCTGCCTCATCCCGATCACCGCCTTCGCCGAAGCCGTTGGGCCCGAAGGGCAAATGACACGCACATGGATCAGCATTGCCGACCAGCCGCTGGCCGCCTGCGCGGGCTTCTGGCGTCCGACCGACGAATGGGGCGACAGCTACACCATGGTGATGGTCGATGCCGTCCCCGAGATGCTCGAGGTCCACGACCGCATGCCCGTTATCCTACATCCCGAAGACCATGAGGCATGGCTGCACGCACCGGCCGAGGAGGCGATGAAGCTCGTCACCCAATATCCCGCCGATCGTCTCGTCATCGATCACACGCCCGAGCTCTGGTACGCGGGTCGTACCAGGAAAAATGCGGCACGCACGGCCGCAACCCTGCTGTGACATCGAAAAACCCGAACCGCGCCACACGCCGGCCCACGCGCACCGCGATCGCCGCTATCATCTTCTCGCTCGCCCTGCCCCCTACCCCGTCGGTCGCACAGGACGTGAGCGGCCCCGCGCGGGTCTCCGACGGCGATACGCTCAACCTCACAGGTATCGTCGTCCGGCTTTACGGGATCGACGCGCCCGAACTGAAGCAGACCTGCACGCGCGGCGACGGTCCCTGGGCCTGCGGCCAGGAAGCGGCCGACAAGCTCGCCGCGATCGTGGAAGGCCAGTCCGTGCGCTGCGAACAGCGCGACATCGACGACTATGGCCGCACCGTCGCGATGTGCCAGGTCGGAATAATCGACCTCTCCGCCGCCGTCGTCGATGCGGGCCTCGCTGTGGCCCTGCCAAAATTCACGGCCGCCTATGTTCCCAATGAAGCAAGAGCGCGTGAGCGCAGACTCGGTCTCTGGAGCGGCGAGTTCCAGATGCCCGCCGACTATCGGGCCGCCAACCCCGCCCCGCGCCAGCCGACCGCGCGCGTGTCAGACGGCCCCCGACCGGCGACGCCGCCTCCAGCATCCAACGCATATTTCCGCAACTGCAAGGAAGCCTGGGCTGCTGGTGCCGCGCCGATATATCGAGGGCAGCCCGGCTATCGCCCCGAGATGGATGGCGATGGCGACGGAATCGCCTGCGAACCTTATCGCCCTCGATAGAAACTCGTGGCCGACAGCCGACAATCCGCTTTTGGGGCGTCACAGGCCTGAAGCGGACAAAACGTCGCCGATTTACTGTGCGCAATGACGCCCTCGACATAAGCAGGTGCTTATGCCTGCTTTTATAAGCGGTACGCCGATGGCTAGGCGACTTTGACGATGGTCAGATCCCTCAAATAGCGAAGGAAAAGATCATGCCCACCTCGCCCCGTTTCGATCTCGAAGAATTTGCCGACAAACCGGTTCGCTCGCGTCGTAGCTGGGACCCTGTCGTAAAAATAACCCACTGGTCGATCATTACCGCGATCATCGCAAACGCGCTGTTCACCGAAGAAGGGTCGGGAGCGCATATCTGGGTCGGCTATGGACTGGCCGCCATCCTCGCGCTTCGCCTGCTGTGGGGAATGATAGGACCGCCCGAGGCTCGCTTCTCGGCCTTTCTCCCCAGCCCCCGCCGAGCTCTTGCCCACCTGCGGGATATCAAGGTCGGCAAAAAGGAGATTCATCCCTCTCACAATCCGCTCGGCGCGCTGATGGTCTATGCGATCTGGAGCATGCTCGGCGTCATCATCGCCAGCGGCGTAGCGATGGCGGGACCTCCTTCGACGGCTTTTCTCGATCGAGCGGCGCCGTCAGGCGCGGTCAGCCGGCAGTTGGTCGTAGAACAGGGCGATCATGACGACGATGAGCAGGCCGAAGGCGCAGGCCGCGAGGACGGCGTGTGGGAAGAAGTCCACGAAACGGCCGTCAATCTGCTCTACGTTCTTATCGCGCTGCATATCGCCGGGGTGGCCTTCGAGACGCGCCGCAGCGGCCGCGAAATCCTGTTGGCTATGTTGCCCGGGCGCGCGTAAATCGTGACCATGCAGGAAAGACGAAGATCGCTGGAACGCCGGGCGGTTGTGACCACCTTTCTGGTGATCCTCCAGTCCGTGGCGACGATCTTCTTCATCGCCGACGTCGCTGGCGACCTCGCCGAAGATGGCTGGAGCATGCACCTGCTTGTCGAAACCGGCGCGACCGTTGCGCTTCTCGCCGGGGTCGGCTTCGGCGCTCTGCAACTGCGCTGGCTGATCCTTCGCGCCCGACTTGACGAGACGGCGGTCGCAACGGCGCGCGGCGCCATGTCGGACCTTATCCGGCAGCGGTTTCTCGACTGGCAACTGACCGGTGCCGAGGCCGACGTCGCGCTCTTCGCGCTCAAGGGCTTCGATGCGGCCGAGGTTGCGCATCTTCGCGGCGCGGCGTCGGGGACGATCCGGGCGCAGCTCGCGCGCATCTACGCCAAGGCCGGAGTGCATTCGCAAGTCGGCCTGATAGCCCTGATGGTTGAAGACCTTGTCGACGGCAACGCGGTCAACCCGGCCGAAGCAAAACCGCAGGGGAACAATGGATGAGAAGTCACCGTGAAACCCATCTCGTGTCGCGCATCGGCTGGCTGCGAGCCGCCGTTCTGGGCGCCAACGACGGCATCGTCTCGACCGCAAGCCTCATCATGGGCGTCGCTGCATCGGGCGCCCCGCGCTCCGCGATCCTTGTCTCGGGAATTGCCGGGCTTGTCGCAGGCGCGATGTCGATGGCCGCCGGAGAATATGTTTCGGTGAGCTCGCAATCGGACACCGAGCGATCGGACATCGAACGCGAACGGCTCGAACTGGCCACAGACCCTGAGGCCGAACTTGAGGAACTTGCCGGCGTCTATCGGGCGCGGGGCGTCGATGCCGATGTCGCAAGAACCGTCGCCATCCAGATGACCGCGTTCGATGCGCTCGGCACCCACGCCCGCGACGAGCTTCACATAACCGATATGACCTCGGCACGGCCGATCACCGCCGCGTTCACCTCGGCCGGTACTTTCACTCTGGGCGCACTGCTCCCTGTGCTGGCGGCGGCGATGCTCCCACACGACTGGCTTGTGCCCGGCGAGGCCGTTGCATCGCTCCTCTTTCTTGCACTGCTTGGATGGGTTGGGGCAACGGCGGGCGGATCGAGGCCGTTGAAGCCAGTCGCGCGTGTCGTCTTCTGGGGGGCTTTCGCGATGGCACTGACGGCAGGTATCGGGCGACTGGTCGGAACTGCCGTATAGCCGCGAAGGAACACTCGCTTGGACATTTTCGGGTTTGCGCTGGCGGTGCTGCTGATCGAGTTGACGCCGGGCCCGAATGTGGCTTGGCTCGCCGGGCTTGCCGCAACCGAAGGCCGGCGTTGCGGCCTGTCCGCCGTCGCAGGCGTCGCGCTGGGCCTGCTCGCGAACGGCGTTCTGGCAGCATTAGGTCTGGCGGCGTTGCTGCAGGCCGCCCCGCAACTCTGGAACATCCTGCGCTTCGCCGGCGCGGCAATGATGCTGTGGCTTGCAATCGAAGCATGGCGCGGCACCGGCGATGGATCGCGATCCTCACGGCCGGTCAGCTCGCCCCGCCGTGCCCTTGCGACCGGCGCCTTGATCAATCTGCTCAACCCGAAGGCCTATATCTTCTTCCTGGTCGTGGCGCCGCAGTTCCTGCACGGCGAGGCGTTCGGCATCCGCGCTGCGCTAATCCTGTCGGTTATCAGCGTCGCCATCGCGACTTCCATTCACCTGTCGATAGTCATAGCCGGAAGCGCGGCACATGGATGGCTATCCGACCCGCGGCGCACCAAGATCGTGCGGCGCGCATTCGCGGTGATTATGCTGGCAGTTGCGCTGTCGTTTCTCCTGACCGATCTGGGCTAATAGAATTTTTGTGCGGTCGCATCCCATGGCGTGCGTCGGCGACATACCGTTGGTCTGCTAATCGTCTCAAGCTGGCCGA
>NZ_CATKPA010000013.1:0-9295 GCF_949769155.1 Sphingopyxis sp. Geo48
CTCGTCATGCTGAACTTGTTTCAGCATCCATGGCCGGGCCTTGCATCCGGCGCCGCGCCGAAGGAAACGGCAGACCATGGACCCTGAAACAAGTTCAGGGTGACGATGAAAGAGACGATGCAGGATAGGCCACCTTCGGTCGTATGCGGTCATTCGTCATCCCGGACTTGATCCGGGATCCACCGCAGTGCTGAAGTCATGGACCCCGGATCAAGTCCGGCGTGACGATGATGGATTGCGCGCCTTCCGGTCGATTCCCGACGTTGGCAGGGCGGCTTTTGATCGCCGCCCTCCCGTCGAGTCAAACCGCTTCGTTCACGCGGTAGCGCGCCGCAACATCGCGCTTCGACAGGTAGGGGCCCATCGCCAGCCGCGCGGCGTAATAATCCTTCCACTGGCCTTCGTCGGCGAGCGGCGGGATCGTCACTTCCTCGCCGCGGTCGAGGCCGAGCAGCGCCGCGTCGACGAGGTCGCTCGCGCTCATCACCATCTCGGCGGGGAAGGCATCGACATCCTTGCCCGACCGTTCCCAGATTTCGGTGCGCGTCGCACCGGGTAGAACCGCCTGGACATGGAATCCCTTGTCGCGGCCGTTCGCGGCGAGCGCGTGGCTGAGATTGAGCAGAAACGCCTTCGAGCCGCTGTACACGCCCTCGAACGTCTCGGGCGCGAGCGCGAGGACCGAGGCGATGTTGACGATAGCGCCCTTGCCGCGCGCGCCGAACGCCCTGCCCGCCGCGATCGCGAGCCGCGCCGCAGCAGTAATGTTGAGCGCGATGATCGTCTCGATCTCGGCCGCGCTATTCTCCAGCGTGCCACCGTTGAGCGACATGCCGGCGTTGTTGACGAACAGCGTGATGTTCGCATCGTCGATCAGGCGCTGCTCGATCCGCGTTACGTCGTCGCCCTTGGTCAGATCGGCGGCGATCACGTCGACCGCCACGCCGGTGTCGGCGCGCAGCTTTGCCGCGAGTTCTTCCATCTGCGCGCCGTTGCGCGCGACGAGAATCAGGTCGTGACCGCGTTTGGCCAAGCGGTCGGCGTAGACGGCGCCAAGGCCGGTCGAGGCGCCCGTGATCAGGGCCGTTCCAGTGGGGATAGTCATCGTCAGTCTCCTTTGCAGGCGGCCCGCAGCGGGTCACTTGCAAAATGATAGTGACTGTCCCATATGACTTCAATGACTGGCGACAGAAATAATTTGGGCACCTGTCCCGTCGACCGCGGGCTGATGCGCGTCGGCGACCGCTGGAGCATCCTTGTCCTGCGCGATATCGAACGCGGGCTGACCCGCTACGACCAGATGCGCACCAGCCTCGGCATCGCGCCGAACATCCTGTCACAGCGGCTGACGGCACTGACCGACGCGGGGCTGATCGAGAAAAGGCGCTACAGCCAGCGCCCGCCGCGCGACGAATATCTGCTGACCGAAGCGGGGCGCGACTTCCTGCCGATCCTCGCCGCGATCGGCGCGTGGGGACGCAAATATAATGGCAAGGGCGCGCTGACGCGCCAGATCGATGTCGAAACCGGCGAACCGGTACGGCCGGTGGTGATCGATGCCAACACCGGCGCCCCGCTCGGCACGCGCCCGCTGCGCTTCGAATATCCGGACTGAAAAGCGACGGTGTTTTCTCTCGTCATCCCGGACCTGATCCGGGATCCATTGGCGGCCTTGAAGTCATGGACCCCGGATCAAGTCCGGGGTGACGAAAGGGCGCGGTTCGCTCGCCCCTTCCGATCGCCCCGCTATCGATACATGCCCTCGCGCAGGTTGATCCCGTGCTCGATCCATACCTTGAGCGCGCACAGCATCTGCGACCAGCCCTGGCAATTGCCATAGGAGGCGCTTAGCGCGCCCTGGTTCTCGCGCCAGCCTTCCTCTGCGATCTCGACCAGCGTGCGGCCGTCGTCGAGGCCCTTGAAGCTCATCGTTACGCGCGTGCGGTAATCGGCGTCCTTCGGCTCGCTGCCTTCGACATTGTGCGCCTCGCCTTCGCTCGCCTGCCATTCGAGGACGATCTTCTCATCCGGCACCACCTCGATCACATAGACGGGAAAGGCTCCGGGAAAGTCGTGGAAGTCCCACGTCACCGTTGCGCCGGTCTCCAGCCGCCCCCTGGCGCCGCCGGTGGTGAAATAATGCGACAGTTGCGCCGGATCGGCGACCGCCTCGAACACCTCGTGCACCGGCTTCGCAATCCGCGCCGCGACCCTGAACTTCAGCTCCATACCCACTCTCCGCTTGAGTCGAAGCCTTTTATGTTATATTTATATAACATGTCAATTCACGACCAGTTCGATGCGACCTTCAAGGCGCTCGCCTCGCCGATCCGGCGACAGATCCTCGATGATCTCAAGGACCAGCCGCTGACGACCGGCGCGCTGTGCGGCCATTTCGCCGACATCGACCGCTGCACGGTGATGCAGCATCTGAAGGTGCTGGAGGACGCGGGGCTGGTGATCGCCGAGCGGCGCGGCCGCGAGCGATGGAATCATCTGAACGCGATGCCGATCCAGGACATCCACGATCGCTGGATCGGCCCGCACGCCGCCGCCGCGAGCGTGCGGCTGGCGCGGCTCAAGCAATCGGTCGAGGCGCAATAAAAAGGCCGGGGCGTCGCCACCCCGGCCTCTCCATTTCGATCGAACCCGGCTTACCAGCCCGACGGCTTGCCCTTGTTCTGCTCGTCGAGCCACTTCTTGAGCGGTGCGAAATAGGCGGCCATCGCCTTGCCCGACATTTCGCGGCTGCCGGTGAAGGCCTGCAGCGCGTCGGGCCACGGCTTCGACGCGCCCATTTCGAGCATCGCATTCAGCTTCGCGCCGACTTCCTTGTTGCCGTAGAAGGAGCAGCGGTGGAGCGGCCCCTTCCAGCCCGCCTGCTTGCACGCCGCCTGATAGAATTGGAACTGCAGCACGCGCGCCAGGAAATAGCGCGTGTAGGGCGTGTTGCCGGGGATGTGGTACTTCGCGCCCGCGTCGAATGCGTTCGCCGGCCGCTCACCCGGCGGGACGATGCCCTGATATTGCAGCCGCAGGTCGGTCCACGCCTTGTTGTAGTCGGCGGGTTTGATCGAGCCGTCGAAGACGCCCCAGCGCCAGCGGTCGACGAGCAGGCCGAAGGGCAGGAAGGCGACCTTGTCCATCGCCTGCCGCAGCAGCAGGCCGATGTCCTTGTCGGCGCTCGGCACCTTCGATTTGTCGAGCAGGCCGATGTCGACCAGATATTGCGGCGTGATCGACAGCGCGACGAAATCGCCGATCGCTTCGTGGAAGCCATCGTTTGCGCCGTTCAAATAGAGGAACGGCTGCTTGTTATAGGCGCGCTGGTAGTAGTTGTGACCGAGCTCGTGGTGGATCGTGATGAAGTCGTCGGCGTTCACCTTGATGCACATCTTGATGCGCAGATCGTCCTTGTTGTCGACGTCCCACGCCGAGGCGTGGCACACGACTTCGCGGTCGGCGGGCTTCAGGAACTGGCTGCGCTTCCAGAAGGTGTCGGGCAGCGGCGCCATCCCCAGCGACGAATAGAAATTCTCGCCCGCCTTGACCATGTCGAGCGGCCCCTTACCCTTTTCGGTCAGCAGGTCGCCGATGTCATAGCCAAGGTCGCCGGTGCCGGGAGGCGCGACGAGCGGGTAGATATTGCCCCATTCCTGCGCCCACATATTGCCGAGCAGGTCGGCGCGGATCGGGCCGGTTTTCGGCTGCACCGCGTCGCCATATTTCTCGTTGAGTTTCCAGCGGACATAGGTGTGCAGCGCCACGTACAGCGGCTTCATATCCTGCCAGATCTTTTCGGTCAGCTTGGCGAATTCTTCGGGCGGCATGTCGTAACCCGATCGCCACATCGCGCCGGTGTCGGCGAAGCCCAGCTCCTTCGCGCCCGCATTCGCGATGCCGACCATCTTGACATAGTCGTCCTTCATCGGCGCGCCGACCTGGTCGTGCCAGCTCGTCCACATCTCGGCGAACTGTGCGGGCGTATTCTTGAGATTGCCCATCTCGGCTTCGATGTCCGAGCCCGAGATTTCCTTGCCGTCGAGCGTGCCGCGGCCCTTGCCATATTGCGACTGCAGGTCGGTCGCGATCGTGTTGAGTTCGGTCGCCGCGCCCGGCGTCGTCGGCGCGGGCAGAACGATGCCGGTGCGCAGGATGTCGAGCTTGCGCTTCGTATCGGCGCTGAGCCCCGCAACGCCCGCGTATTTCGCCGCTTCGAGCGCATATTTGACCGACTTTTCGGTGCCGACCGCGTTGATCCGCGCCGCCATCGCGTCGGTATCCTCGGTGATATAGGTCGCGTTGACCCAGTTCACTTGGCTGCTCTCGACGGTATAGTCGAACAGGTCCTTTTCGACCGCGGCGATGAAGGCGTCGGCGTCGGCGGCGGTGGGCGCCTGCTGCGCGGCGGCGGTGGGCGCCTGCTGCGCGGCGGCGGGGGTCGCCACCGCGAGCGACAGGGCAAGCGACAGCGTTGATATCATGGCTTTCATGGGGGTGCGTCCTCTGGATATTCCGATGCGCTCTCGGGCGCGATGGCCGCAATCTGGACCGCCCCGCGGGCAGGGTCAAGCCGTGAGGAAGGCCGCCATCGCAGCGCCCATTTCGGGCTGGGTGACGCTCGACATATGGGTCCCGGGGATCGCCGCGAGCACGGCATCGGGCAGCGCCGCCGCCAGTTCCTCGGCCGAGCCATTGTCCTGATCCTGCTCGCCGCAAACGAGCAAGGTCGGCATCGTCAGCGCCGCGAGCATGTCGGGGGTGGTATCGGTGAAGCTGTCCAGGAGCAGGCGCGCCGCAACGCGGTCGATCTTCATCGTCTTCATGAACTGGATCGACATCCACGTGTCGTCGCCGCGCTTCGCGGTTTCATAGTCGGCGATCACGCGCTGGAAGAATTGCCCGCGCTGTGACCACCCGGCAAGCCCCGCAAGGCCCATGCCGCCGAGGATCAGCTTGCGCGGTTTCATCCCGGCAACCACGGCACGGGTACTCGTGCGTGCGCCCAACGAAAAGCCGCCGAGGTCGAAATCGGAGAGGCCCAGATGCCCGATCAGATCTTCCAGATCATGCACGAGCACGTCGGGCGGATAATGTTCGGGCTCGTGCGGCGCGTCGCTTGATCCGTGGACGCGCAGGTCGGGCATCACGACGCGAAACCCCGCCGCGGCGATCCGCGCGGCTGTGCCGAACTTGATCCAGTTGACCTCGGCGTTCGAAAACAGGCCATGGAGCAGCACCAGCGGGCGCCCCTCCCCCATCTCGCGCCACGCCAGCCGCACGCCGTCGCGCGCCACGAAAAATCGGGGTTCGATGCTCATGCGCGGGCTATGCCCCGTCGGCGATGGGTTGGGCAAGGCCGATCAGCGCGGCTGCAAGCCCTTCTGCTCCATGCGCCACTTTGCCATCTCGATCCGGTCCTGGCCGAAGAAAGGCTCGCCATCAAACACCAAGGTCGGCACGCCCCAATGGCCCGCGATCTCGAGCGCGACCTGGTTCGCCGCGATCTCGTTGTCGAGCGCCTCGGCATCGGCCTCCGCCTCGGCGTCGAGTTCGGCGAGGCTGAGCCCCGCGCGCCGCGCCGCGCCCGCGAGATGATCGCCAAGGTGCCAGTCCTGCGCCCCGCCCCAGATGAGCTGAGCCACTTCGTGACAGAAGCCCAGGCTCCGGCCGCGCCGCGACGCAGCCTGCCCCAATCGCGTCAGACGATAGATATAGGGCTGCTCGGCTGCGATCTCGCGTGTCATCACATTCTGCACGATCGGGTCGGGACGCGGCGGTCCGAAGGGAATGCCGTGGAATTGCGCGACGCGGATCATGTCGCGCATCGTGTAGCTCAGCCAGTTGGGGTGATTGCGTTCGAAAAAGTCGGGCTGGCGGATCGCAAGCGGATAAACCGGGCGCAGGTTGATCGACAGGTCATGGCTCGCCGCCAGCGCGCGGTAGCGGCCGATGGCGAGATAGCTGTAGGGCGAGCGAAAGGACCAGAAGAGGTCGGCAGTCAGAGTCATACCCTTATCCTGCCCAAAAAGCGCCCCAGCGCAAGCATTGTAAAGGAATTTAACACCAAATCAGATATTTCCCTCTGACGACACATCAGGATTGAATATAGTAGCAATTGCTATTATATCCGCTGCCATGAGTGAGACGATCGGTTTTCTGCTCAACGACAGTGCGCGGCTGTTCCGTCGCGCCTTCGACGCACGCACGCGTGACACCGGCATCACCGCACTGCAATGGCGCGTGATCACCTATCTGAAGCGCCACGAGGGCATAAGGCAGGGCCCGCTCGCCGAACTGATCGAGGTCGAGCCGATCACCCTTTCGCGGATGGTCGACCGGCTCGCCGAGGCGGGGCTCGTCGAGCGACGGGCCGATCCCACCGACCGCCGCGCGTGGCGCCTTTATCTGACGGCGCGCGCCGGCGACATGCTAGGCGCGATGCGTCCGATCGCCGAAAAACTCACCGAAGAGGCCACCGAAGGATTGAGCGCCGCCGAAGTCGACCAGCTCGTCACGCTCGTCGAAAAGGTGCGCGCCAACCTCTCCCGCCGCGAATGCCTAAAAGAGACCGCATAATGGACCAGCTCTCCCCTTCCCGCACCAAGGCCGAAGACGCCGCGCCGGCGCGCGCACCCAAGGCCGACCCGGTGCCGTCTGCGGCGCAGCCGGCCACTGCCGCCGGAGGCAAGACCGGGCCGAGCTGGCGCGCTCGCCTGCTGATGTTCGGCCTGCCCGCCGTTTTGCTGGCCGCCGGCGGTTGGTATTGGCTGACGAGCGGCGGATCGGTGTCGACCGACAATGCCTATGTCCAGATGGACAAGGTCTCGATCGCCGCCGAAGTCGGCGGCCGGATCACCGAGGTCGCGGTCAAGGACGGCCAGATGGTGCAGAAGGGGCAATTGCTCTTCCGCATCGACGGCGAACCCTATGCGCTGAGTGTCGCGCAGGCGAATGCCGCGATCGACGCCGCCAACGTCGATGTCGGCAACCTGTCGGCGAGCCTCGCCACCACGGGGGTCGATATCAAGGCGGCCGAGGAAGGCCTGGCCTTCGCGCAGTCGAACTTCGCGCGCCAGGCGGCGTTGATGGACAAGGGCTTCACGACCAAGGCCGCCTATGACGCCTCGAAACATGCGGTCGAACAGGCACGCGCCGCGCTGGCGCAAGCCCGCGCCGACGCCGCCGAGGCGCGCTCGAAGCTCGCTACCGGCGCGAACGGGATCAATCCGCAGGTCGAGGCGGCGAAGGTCCAGCGTTCGCAGGCCGAGGTCAATCTCGGCCGCACCGAAGTCCGTGCACCGAGCGCGGGGCGTATCGCGCAGTCCGACCGGCTATTGGTCGGCCAGATGATGGTTGCGGGGCTGCCCGCCGTGACGATCGTCGACACGCTGCACCCTTGGGTCGAGGCGAACTTCAAGGAAACCGACCTTGCCGACATGCGCGTCGGCCAGCGCGCCGAAATCAGCTTCGACGCCTATCCGGGGCTCAAGGTGCGCGGCCATGTGCTGACGATCGGCGCGGGCACGGGCAGCGAATTCTCCGTGCTTCCGGCGCAGAATGCGACCGGCAACTGGGTCAAGGTGACGCAGCGCGTGCCGGTGCGGATCGCCTTCGACGAAAAGCCCTCGCGCGACATGATCGCCGGGCTGTCGGCCGACGTCAAAGTCTTCACCGACAAGTAAGGCCGTGGCGAGCCGCGCCTTTCCCCGCCGGTCGCCAGCCACGGCGGTCGACGATGCGATCCCGCTGCATCAGCAGGTCCGCTTTCGCGGCCTGCTGACCGTCGCGGTCATGGGCGCGTCGATCATGCAGATTCTCGACACGACGATCGCCAACGTCGCCATCCCGCACATGCAGTCGGCGCTCGGCGCGACGAGCGAAACGGTGACCTGGGTGCTCACGAGCTATATCCTGGCATCGGCGGTCGCGATGCCGATCACCGGCTGGCTTGCCGATCGCATCGGCCGCCGCGAGTTGTTCCTTGGCGCCATAGCGGGGTTCATCGTCGCGTCGATGGCCTGCGGCGCGGCGCAGTCGCTCGAACAGATGGTCGCCTTCCGCTTCCTGCAGGGGATCAGCGCGGCCTTCATCGGCCCGCTCTCGCAATCGGTGATGCTCGACATCAACCCCCCCGAGAAACAGGCACGCGCGATGTCGATCTGGGGCATGGGGATCATGATCGGACCGATCCTGGGGCCGATCCTGGGCGGCTGGCTGACCGAGTCGGTCAACTGGCGCTGGGTATTCTACGTCAACCTGCCCGTCGGGTTGCTGACGCTTGCGTTGATGTGGGCTTTGCTTCCCGCGACGCGAAGGCGCGACCGCCGCTTCGACCTGTTCGGCTTTTCCATGCTGGCGCTCGGTCTTTCGGCGCTCCAGCTGATGCTCGACCGCGGCGCGCATCTCGACTGGTTCGACAGCCGCGAGATCTGGATCGAGATGGCGGTCGCGATCGCGTGCCTGTGGATGTTCGTCGTCCATCTTTGCACCAGCCGCGACACTCTCTTCAACCGGCAGATGATGGCAGACCGCAACCTCGTCACCGCAATGGGCTTCATGGTCGTGATCGGCATCGTGATGTTCGCCTCGATGGCGCTGCTGCCGCCGATGCTCCAGAATCTGTTCGGTTGGCCGGTGATCGACACCGGCTGGGTGCTCGCCGTCCGCGGGATCGGCATCCTGATGAGCATGTGGGTCGCGGGCCAACTGCTCGGCAAGGTCGACGCGCGCTGGATGGTCGGCACCGGCCTCGCCATCGCGGCGCTGTCGCTCTGGCAGATGAGCCACTGGTCGCTGGAGATGGGGATGCGGCCGGTGATCGTCAGCGGCCTCGTCCAGGGTATCGGCATGGGGCTGGTCTTCATCCCGCTCAACACCATGGCTTTTGCGACGATCCCGCCGCAGTACCGCACCGACGGGTCAAGCCTGCTCAATCTGCTGCGCAGCATCGGTGCGTCGGTCGGTATCTCGGTGGTCACGACGCTGCTCGGCGCCAATATCCAGCGCAGCCACGAAGACCTTGTCAGCCATGTCACCAACAGCTCGACGAGCATGCTCGACGCCTCGACCGCCGACCGCTTCGGTATCGTCGGCGACACCGCGATGGCGATGGTCAATGCCGAGATCAACCGGCAGGCGGCGATGGTCGCCTATATCGACGATTTCTGGCTGATGATGTGGGTGACGCTCGCCGCGGTGCCGCTGGTGCTGTTGCTGCGGCCGCCGAAACCGGGTGGACCGAAGGCATCAATGGCCGACATGGGGCATTAGGGTAGTGGCTGCTTTGGGGTGA
>NZ_CATKPA010000014.1:0-9230 GCF_949769155.1 Sphingopyxis sp. Geo48
GGGTCAGGACCCATTGATTTGCGGTGATGGCTGTGATTCAGGCGGCTGCGAAGGAGCCTGAATTTGAGCGATTTATTCTGGCTGACGGACGAGCAGATGGCTCGGCTTCAGCCCTATTTTCCCAAGAGCCATGGCCGCGAGCGCGTTGATGATCGGCGCGTTTTGAGCGGGATCATCTTCGTCAACCGCAATGGGCTGAGGTGGCGCGATGCGCCGAGGGAATACGGCCCGGCGAAGACGCTCTACAATCGCTGGAAGCGGTGGAGCGACAAAGGCATCTTCATCCGCATGATGGAAGGCCTGGCGACACCTCAGGCTCCCGAGCGCAAGACGATCATGATCGACGCGACCTATCTTAAAGCGCACCGCACGGCGTCGAGCCTGCGGGTAAAAAAGGGGGTCCAGGACGCCTGATCGGCCGGACGAAAGGCGGCATGAACACCAAGCTTCATGCCGTGAGTGATGCGAATGGTCGTCCAATCAGCTTCTTCCTGACCGCCGGACCGGTCAGCGACTACACTGGCGCGGCCGCTTTGCTCGACAGTCTGCCCAACGCGCAATGGATGCTGGCCGACCGAGGCTATGATGCCGACTGGTTCCGCGACGCCCTGCAGGAGAAGGGTATCACGCCCTGCATCCCGGGCTGAAAAATCCGGAACACGACCGTAAAGTACGACAAACGCCGCTACAAACGCCGTAACCGCATCGAGATCATGTTCGGCCGCCTCAAAGACTGGAGGCGGGTCGCAACACGCTACGATCGCTGCCCGAAGGCCTTCTTCTCCGCCGTCGCACTCGCCGCAACCGTCATCTTCTGGCTCTGATCAATGAGTCCTGACCCTAGACTATGCGACAAGAAATACTGGGATAAAACAAGCCATTCCCCCAGTTACCCGGCTACGGATCGTAAGAGTTTGCCCCCGCTTGCTTGCTTCTATCTCAGCTGATAACTTCGAAGGCTGTGCCGTATCCCACGTCGGCGGGGATAGTGAGGATGTTCTTGCCGTCTCGCTGGATGACTTCTGGAAGGACCGGCACGATTTCGCGAGCCTTGGCCCGCGCGACGCAATCGTCTGCGCTCGCAGCTTCGGCTAGCAGTTGCAGGTTCAATCGCGTGGGAAAGATGATCGTTCGTTCACCGCTGACACCCAGTTTCAGGGCTTTGCTTGGCGAAAGCCATTCCGCATCAACGGTTTCATATCCATCACATGCTGCGATCTGGCGCTCTGGGGCGCGAACGACGAAGAAATGAGTGTCGAAGCGCTTTTGCATAAAGCTGGGCGTGATCCACCGCGCGAACTCGCTCAGGCGATCAAGGCGCAGTTGCACATCGGCCTCGCGCACAATGTCGAAAAATTCGCGCTCGCCTCGCTCGACGGCTTTGCGGCTTTCAAGATCGCAAATATCCTCGAACTCGCTACCGTCGCGATGATCGGCCAGCAGGATGCCTGCTTCCTCAAAGGCTTCACGAATCGCGGCAATCCGAAGGGTGCGCTGCGTAGGATCTAGCGTTTTCCAGCCCCTGCAATAATCGGCCCATTCAGGCGCTTCATCGGCAGCAGAAGGCTTTCCACCGGGAAAGACCAGCGCGCCGGATGCAAAATCGATCTGGTGATGCCGCTTGACCATCAGCACCTGGAACTCCGGCTCGTCGCGAAGCAACAGCATGGTGGCTGCGGGGACCGGATCGACTGGCTTCTGCAGTGTCATCATAAACTCCAGTTCTCAGTTGGCCTGATATTGGACGCTGGCCCGTTCAAGCTGAGCAACGATCTTATCGCCATTTGCGCAGAAGAACCAACCCGGCAAGAGCCACTGCAACACTTGCAAGCACCCAGGATTGATTCGCAAGCAGCGCCGCGGAGACGATAAGTGCGGCCGCCACAGGACCTTTGACAGGCTGGCTCGCGCGGCGAATGGCTGCGAGCTTCTCAAAACTTGCCGGATCAATCTGGACAGGCACATGCCCGGACTTGGCTATAGCGGCGGCGTTATCGAGAAGGTCAGGCATGATCGCCGCTAGGGCGAGGAGTTGTCGGCGAACTTTTTTTAAATTGGCGCGATTCCTGCCAAGGGAGAATCTTTCTGCGAACAGCTCCAACATGATGGGGCGTGTTTCCTCCCCGATATTATAGTCAGGCGCAAAGGAACGCGCAAACCCTTCCGCCGTGAGCAATGTTCGAAGAAGGATCGCCAGATCAGGCGGAAGTGCGAGCTGATAGTCTCGCAGGAGATCGAACACGCGGCTGAAAATATGCGAGAACTCAATCCCCGAAAGGACCGTTCCCCTGAACTCACCGATCAGCTGGTCCAAATTCTGGGTGAGCCCATCACGGTCAACTTTCGGATCTCCAGCCCATTCGAGCAACACGTTCGCGACGTCTGCTGTGTCTTCGTCGGCTATAGCCATGACAAGTCGTACCAGTTCCTCGCGCCTCGCCTTTGTGAGAGTGCCGACCGATCCGAAGTCGATAAAGCCCACATCCTGTTCCCCGATAAGGAAAACATTGCCTGGATGCGGATCGCCATGAAATTCGCCATTCAGAATGATCATGCGCAGGACTGCATTCGCATATTGTCTCGCGAACGCCGCCACGCGTGGGTCGGTCGATTCGGCCTCGATCGCAGACGCGGGCGTTCCATACAGCCGCTCCTGGACGTTGACCCGTATCCCCGTCAGTTCCCAATGAATTGTTGGAGTCTTGATCCCAAGCGTATCAAGATAGCCACCGATACGCTCGCATGCACGAGCTTCTGCTGCCAGATCCATTTCCCAGGCAAGATTTCTGCCAAAGGTTCGCAGGAACTCTACGGGGCGATAGCGGGCGATTTCAGGGGATCGATCCTCGGCAACGGCGGCGAGGCGCGTCAGGAGCCGCACATCGGCCTCCATTCGCGCAGCAGTGCCCGGACGCCGCACCTTTATGATAACGTCGGCGCCGTCGAGCAGCGAAGCAGAGTAGGTCTGCGCTACCGAAGCCGAAGCCAGTGGTTGTTCATCGAATTGGGTGAATTCCCCTCGCCAGTCAGCTCCCCAGCTTGCGGCAAGGATGGGCTCGATTTCTTCGAATGGCACCGGAGAAACCTGATCGTGGAGCGTCGCGAAGGCAGCAATCCAGGACCTGGAAAACAGATCGCTGCGCGTCGCCAGCAGCTGTCCAAGCTTTATTCCGACCGGACCAATGTCGCGCAGGAGTGCGACGACCGCCGCCGGCCGCAATTCACCTGGATCGATTGACTTGGCCGGATGCGGAATGACTCCGAGAGCGCCCGCCAGGCTTTTGGCGCCGTGCCGGACAAGAATCTGTCCTATCTCGGCGGCGCGTGCGATGTCTCCTATCGGTTTATCTCGGAACCCAGGCATATGTCCTATTCCGCATCGGTCCGGCTCTGATCGAGATTCGACGCAATCCGCACAAGAATGTCCAGCAACGTCCGTTTTTCGTCGCGCGTGGCGTTCCGCCATAGGACCCTATGCAGCCCGTCCGCGGATTCTCTCAGTTGGGGCAACAACCTGTCGAGCTCCTGGGTCAGGATGAGCTGCCATGCCCGGCCGTCCGTTTTGGCTCGTCGCCTTTCCATCAATCCTTTCCCACAAAGGCCAGCGACGGCTTGACCGATCGTGGCGGATTCCAACTCTAGTCGCTTGGCAATTCCGGCCTGCGTCAACGATGGTTCGCGGAGAAGTTGTCCGATGATGCGCCACTGCGTCTGATTGAGGCCAATCTTGGCAATCCGTGCGTCATAAGCGCGCCTCGCCCCCCGACTAATCTCGTCCATCAAATATAGCATACGGTCGTCGTCGGTGAGGGCGCCTTCGCGAAGCCGTGGCGGCATTGTGTCGAGATTTGCGTTCATACCGCTGCCTAGTCCGTTTCGTGGGAATGCCAAAACGCAAATTACTAAACGATTTTACTAACCGGATGGAACGGTCTACGCCACGCCATGAAGCGACTTAGCACATGTCCAAAATCCTTCGAAAGAGGCAGATGACCGACGAACCAAATGAGCGGGAACAGGATCGCGCGCCCGCATCCAGCCTGAAATCGCAACCCAAATTTCGCCTCATCCTCATCATAGCCATCACTGCTGCGCTGATTGCAGGTGGTTGGTGGTATTACAGGCATGTCACCTATGGGCAGTACATGCAGTCGACCGACAACGCCTATGTCGCGGCCGACAGCGTTGTGGTTTCATCAAAAGTGGCCGGATACGTGGACGCGGTGCTCGTCTCTGAGAACGGGCGGGTCAGTCCCGGCGAGGCGCTCGTGCAACTGGATGTGCGAGATTATAGAGCCCAGGCGCAACAGGCGCGTGCGCAAATTGCGGCGACGCTGGCCGGCGCCGACACAATCCGCTCGCAAGTAACCGAACAGGACTCAGCGATTCGGCAGGCGCGGGCCCAACTCGCCGCCAAGCGCGCGGCGCTCGACCTCGCCAATGAGCAGGTAGCGAGGTATCGCCCCCTTGCCGCGACCGGTGCGGAGCCGCGAGAAAAGCTTCAACAATATGAGACACAGGCGCAGCAAGCGCACGCCGACTTTGTTGCTGCCCAGGCAGCAGTCTCTGCTGCCAACGGTCGGAGGGCCACCTTGTTCAAACAGATCGACCAGACCGAAGCCCAAGCTGACGCGGCCCGCGCGCAGCTGGAAGCGGCCGACCTAGATGTCACATCGACTCTGCTGCGAGCCAGCAAGGGAGGTCGCGTTGGCGATCTAACAGTAAGGGTCGGCCAATTCGTTCAGCCCGGTCAGCGATTGATGACGGTGGTTCCGGTAAACGAAATCTACGTCATCGCTAATTTCAAGGAGACGCAGGTCGGCCTTTTGCGGGCGGGGCAACCGGTCAGGCTCGAGGTCGATGCTCTTCCCGACTTTGAGATTGCTGGACGCGTTGAGAGCATCTCGCCCGGAACCGGAGCAGAATTTTCGATCCTGCCGCCCGAAAACGCCACAGGGAATTTCACCAAGATTGTTCAGCGGATAACGGTTCGTATCGCGATAATAGCCTCGCCCAAAGTGCGTCGTCTGCTCGTCCCGGGCATGTCGGTTGTGGCAGTTGTCGACACGCGAAACGCTGCCGGAGAGCTGAAAGAGATCTCGAGTACCGACAAATGACCGCCGAGTTGGCATCGAACAGCGCCTCTGGTACTCCGACTGCAGAAAGGCGGAATGCCGATATCACCGCGTGGATAGCGGTCGCAGCGGGTGCACTTGGCGCCATGCTCGCAACACTCGATATCTCTATCGTCAATTCCGCGCTTCCGGTGATCCAGGGCGAAATCGGAGCCAGCGGCACCGAGGGCACTTGGATTGCCACCGCATTTCTCGTTGCCGAAATTGTGGTAATTCCGCTTAGCGCCTGGCTTGAACGCCTTTTTGGACTGCGAAACCTGCTCATCATTGCGGTTTCCGCGTTCACCGGCTTCTCAATTCTTTGCGGTATGGCGACCGACCTCACGACCATGATCATCGGTCGCACGGGTCAGGGTTTCATGGGTGGTGCGCTGATACCAACTGCGATGACCATCGTGGCGAAAAGATTGCCGCCCCATCAACAGCCGATCGGCATGGCGCTGTTCGGCATGACAGTGATTCTGGGTCCGGTCATGGGGCCGCTGATCGGTGGCTGGCTGACCGAAAATTTGAGCTGGCACTATGCCTTCTTTGTCAATGTTCCAATCTGCGCCGTACTGCTGCTGCTGCTATTCGTCGGGCTTCCTCACGAAGAGCCGAAGTGGGAGTATCTGACCGATGCTGATTGGGCGGGCATTGCCGGCCTGATTCTGGGGTTGGGCGCTTTGACTGTGTTGCTTGAGGAGGGGCATCGCGAGGAATGGTTTGAATCCGCTCTTATTCGCTGGCTGGCACTCATTGCCGTTATCGGTTTCGCTTCACTCATATACGGGCAGCTGAACGCGTCGAAGCCCGTCCTGAAACTCCGCCTCCTTCTCAATCGCCAATTCGGAAGCGTTGCGGTGATGGCTCTCGCCCTGGGAATGGTCATGTATGGTTCGACCTACGTCATTCCCCAATTTCTTGCGATCATATCCGATTATAACGCTTTTCAAACCGGGCTCGTTATATTTTGGATGGGTATTCCGGCTTTTGTGCTTATGCCGATCCTGCCCTTCATGATCCGCAGACTCCACATTCGCATTGCCGTCGGTGTCGGAATGCTTCTGATGGCGGCCAGCTGTTTCGTCAGCATAAGCCTCACCGCGGAATCTGGGGGCGCCGTATTCATCGAAAGCCAGCTTATTCGGGGTGTTGGCATGATTCTGGCCATGATGTTCCTGAACCAGGCTACCGTAGCCTCGGTGGCAAAGACAGATGCTGGCGATGCCTCCGGTATTTTTAACGCCGCTCGAAATCTCGGAGGATCTTTCGCTTTGGCCGGACTGGCTTCGTTTCAGGACCAGCGGATCTGGCACCATAGCCGGCGCATGGAAGAGACGCTGAATGCCAACAGTGCTTCACTCCAGATTTATCTTGATGAACTCGCGAAAAGCTTCGGCGGGATGGAGGGTGCCATGTCGATGCTAGGCCGGACCATCCAGCGGGACGCGTTCGTAATGACCTACAATGATGTATTCTTGGTGATGGGCGTCCTGACCTTGATGACCGTTCCTTTGGTCATCTTTTTGAAGCCGCTTCCCAAGAATGTTTCCCTTTCGATGCACTGAGCCTGACATGATAAGAAAATCTGTAATATCGCTTCTCGCCTCGTTTCTGCTGGCCGGTTGTGTTGCGGGCCCAGACTACGCCGGGCCTCCAGAAGTATTCTCGGCGAACCGAAATGACGGCTTTGTCCGTGCCGGCGGTAACATCATCGATACCGAGCCCGAGCTGGCAGAGTGGTGGCTCCTTTTGAACGATCCGGAATTGACCAGGCTTATCGAGGCTGCGTTATCGGACAATCCTTCGCTTCAGGCTGCGCAAGCGCGGATTGCGCAGGCGCGGGCATCCGTGAGACAGGAGAAGGCCGGAAGATTTCCGACGCTTGGAACCCAGGCGACGGCTATTCAGGGCCGCTTGCCGGGCCTTGATATTCAGAACAGTGCCCCGCCTTCGGCGAGCGCGCCTGTTAGTCCGCAGGGACAGGCGGATGATAGCCTCAGTGTCTACAATCTCGGGCTCAACGCTAACTGGGAGCTGGATTTCGCAGGAGGAACGCAGCGACGGATCGAGGCCGGCAACGCTCAGGCCGCGGCAGCGGTTGCCAATGTGGAGGATGCCAAGGTCCAGCTGACCGCCGAAGTTGCCAATGCCTATGTCAACCTGCGCGAGGCCCAGTTTCGAGCCAAAGCGTACCGAACCGAGTGCGAGTTGCAGCAGCAAACCCTCTCGCTAACCTATCAACGGTATCAGCAAGGCGTGTTGCCCCTGTTCCCTCTCGGCAATGCAAATGCCGAGCTCGAGCTGCTCAAGTCTCAGCTCGCCGAGGCCGAAGCTGACACGGCGGTATTGCTCGATGCGCTTGCCATTCTAGCTGGACAGATCCCAGGGACAACGGACGAAGCGCTGAAACAGATCTTCGATGTTCCCCTCCCGCCGGAACAGGTCGCCGTGGGCGACCCCTCCAACCTTGTCGCACGTCGGCCCGACATCCGCGCGGCCGAACGCAGCCTGGCGGCAGCAACGGCTCGGATCGGTGTTGCGGAGGCTGCACGATTTCCGAAGCTGTCATTCATGGGAATCTTGGGACTTGGCGGAACGTCGCCAGACGATCTCTTTGATGTGAGCAATCCGTCAATTCTCGCCATTCCACAGTTGCAGTGGAACTTCCTCGATTTCGGAAGGGTCGATGCCTCGGTCGATCAGGCGAGCGCCGTCCGTGCCGAGGCAGTTGCCAACTATCGAAAGACGGTGCTTTCTGCACTTCAGGACGCCGAGCGCGCGTTGTCGCGCTTTAGCCAGCAGCGCTCTGCCCTGGTGGCGTTCGCGCAGATCAAGTCCCAGGCAGATGGCGCAGCCGATCTTGATCGACAACGATTTGCCGGCGGAGTGATCTCGCGCGCCGACCTAAATCGCACGCTTCGCAAACAGCAGCAGGCGGCAACCGACCTCGTCCGGGGAAAGGCGGCGCTCACGCTGTCATGGATCGCCCTGCAAAAATCACTCGGCCTGGGATGGCAAGTGCAAGCAAAGATTTAATGTCACCTACGAGTGTCGTTAATATGAACTCTAAGGTGCGATATCGGTTCAGAAAGAATCTCATAGGGATTTCAACTGACAATTTTTCTAACCTTAGCAAGAGTATCCTGTGCTTATTCAAACGATCTGTCGGCCGATTTGTGCGCAGCATACTCCTTGCAAGCGACCTGATATAACGCTACGGTGACGTTTACATAATGTCATTGAGGCAAGGCGCGATGTGTGGATCGGCATGGTTAAATGTGTGGGGTCAGTGGTCCCGCTTGCTGGCATGATCCGCTCGATGACGGGTTATGGGAGAGGGAGTTGCCACGGGCGATCCGCTCTCCCGACACCGGTTGGAGACTTGCTGCGATGAATGCGCGCACAGCACCGAACATCTTCGTTCGCGAAGGAGATGGCATTTCAACGTTGGTCGTTGAAGGTGACTGGACAGCGATGTCGATCGCAGGCCTTTCCGGGCATGTTCTGAGTCCCTCGAACCTCTCCTTCTCAAGCGACTTCGGAAACCTGGGAAGGATAGACAGCGCAGGCGCGCTCGCCATCCTGACTCTCGCACCCAATGCGGCATTTACCGCAGACCTGCCCGCCAATCTTGCTGATCTGTTCGCGCTGGTGGGCTCGGCCATGGCCGACCGCGATGTCCCGCCAATCAAAACTCCCCCATTTCACGTGCGTCTTGGCCAAAAAGTTTATCGAGCTGTCCAGGAAATCGGCGCAAGCGCTCGATTTCTCGGCCAACTTGAGGTGGCGCTCATGAAATCTCTTGCACATCCCAAAAGGATGCGATTGATCGCACTGGCGTCGTCAATTCAGAAGGCCGGCTTCGATGCGCTGCCACTCATAGCGATCATGACATTCTTTATCGGCGCAGTGGTGGCTCTCATAGGAAGCGATCTGCTCAAGACATTGGGTGCATCGGAACTGGTCGTCGAACTGGTTGGCATATCCGTCCTCCGCGAGTTCGGCGTCCTCATTCCCGCGATACTACTTGCCGGTCGGTCCGCTTCCACTTTCGCGGCCCAGATCGGCGCAATGCGAATGAATCAAGAGACGCAGGCAATGAAGGTGATG
>NZ_CATKPA010000015.1:0-8475 GCF_949769155.1 Sphingopyxis sp. Geo48
GTAAGCGCTAATTTACCCCCACATTTTCGAATGTTCTGAGATCGTTATGTTGCGCGCCTTCTGTATCGGGAGCGTAACTAGCGATGGGCGATGTAACGACGTTCGAAAGTAGCTTCGAAAGCAACGGGAACGGTCGTGCTCGCCCGATGGAGGTGATCCCGGCGGGTCGCGAGCGTCGGCAGTGGACGCCGGAAGCGAAGGCCCGGATCATCGCCGAGAGTATGGCGCCGCGGGCGAACGTCGCGGATATCGCGCGCCGGAACGATATCCTGCCGCAGCAGCTCTACGCCTGGCGCCGGGAAGCGCGCGAACGGATGGAATCGGACGACGCGCCGGCCTTCGTTCCGGCAATGGTCGAGGAGCCGAAGGCGCAGGGCAGCGGCGCCGAGATCCGCATCAACATCAAGGGCATGACGATCCGCATTCCCGACGGCGTGACTGCCGACCATATCGAGCGGGTGCTGCTCGCGGTGCAGGTGTCGACATGATCATCCCGCCGGGACCACTCAAAGTGCTGGTGGCGGTGAAGCCGGTCGACTTCCGCAAGGGAATGGTGGGCCTGGCGTCGCTCGTGCAGCACGAGCTGAACCGCGACCCCTTCTCCGGAATCATGTTCGTGTTCCGCCGCAAGCGCGCCGATCGGATCAAGCTGCTGCTATGGGACGGGACCGGCCTGGTGCTGGTGACGAAGCGGCTCGAGACGGGCACGTTCCGCTGGCCGCGCTTCGGCGACGGGGTGATGAGCCTTACCGCGGCGCAGGCTTCGGCGCTGATCGAAGGGCTCGACTGGGCGCGTGTTCATGCCCCGCGTGTGGCGCGTCCGGTGATGGCGTTATAGGCCGTGAAAATGACTCGTCTTGCCGCACAAAACGGGCAGAAAACCGCGAAATAATGTATCCATCCGCACCATGAGCGAGGGGGTGGAAGAGCTGCCCGACGACGTCGAGGCACTAAAGGCGATGATCATCGCCGAACGGCTCCGCTCCGCCCGGCTCCAGCACCTTCTTGATGTCCTCAATCGCATGCACTTCGGCAAGCGGTCGGAGAAGATCGACAGCGGCCAGCTCGCGCTGGCGCTCGAAGATCGCGACGTATCGATGGCCGAAGCCGAACTGCTGGTCGAACAGGGCGAGGAAGCCACCGGCATCGCGCCGCCGCGGCGCAAGCGTGCGGCGGACGAACCCGCGCCTCGCTGCCGGCGCATCTTCCGCGTCACGAGATCGAGATCGCGCCGGAGGCCGGCTGCTGCGCGGGCTGCGGCGGTGCGCTGCACCGGATCGGCGAGGATCGGTCCGAACGACTCGACATCATCCCCGCCCAATATCGCGTCATCGTGACGGTGCGGCCGAGGATGGTGTGCCGATCGTGCGGCGATAGCGTCGCGCAGGCGAAGGCTCCCGCGCATGTGGTGCCGGGCGGCCTGCCGAGGGAAGCGCTGCTCGCCGATATCCTCGTCAAGAAATACGCTGATCACCTTCCGCTCTACCGGCAGGCGCAGATGTTGGCGCGCCAGGGCGTGACGATCGATCGCGCGACGCTCGCGGGCTGGGTCGGCCGCGCGGCGGGCTATCTGAAGCCGATCGTCGACCGGCAGAAGGCGGAGCTTCTGAAGAGCGATCGCCTGTTCGTCGACGAGACCACCGCGATGGTGCTGGCGCCGAGCAGCGGCAAGACGAAGACGGGCTACCTGTGGGCGATGGTCCGCGACGACCGCCCGCATGGCGGGGTCGATCCACCCGCGATCGTTTACAGCTACATGCCGGGCCGGGGCGGCATGTGGGCGGCGAAGCTCCTCGGCGAGTATCACGGCATCCTGCAGGTCGATGGCTATGAAGCCTATGGCCAGTTCGGCAAGGCGGGACGTCCCGGCGGACCCTCGGTGCTGGCCTATTGCTGGGCGCATGTTCGCCGCGGCTTCTTCGACGCCGGCGGCAAGGGCGATGGCGCGCCGATCGCCACCGAAGCGCTGCACCGGATCGGGCTGCTCTACAACATCGAGCGCGAGATCCACGGTCGCACGCCCGAGGAGCGCCTTGCCGTCCGCTAGGCGCGGTCCAGCCCGATCGTCGACGAGCTGCATGACTGGCTCGACGCCAAGCGCCGGCGCATGTTCAGCGGCTCGCCGACCCTCAAGGCGATCAACTATGCACTGAGCCACTGGGCCGGGCTCGTCCGGTTCCTCGACGATGGCCGGATCGACATCGACAACAACCCGGTGGAGCGGTCGATGCGGCCGATCGCACTCCAACGGAAAAATGCGTTGTTCGCGGGCCACGAACTGGGCGCCGAGAACTGGGCGGCGATCGCGTCGCTGATCGAGACCTGCAAGCTGGGTGCGATCAACCCCGCCGCCTACCTGGCCGACGTCCTTGCCCGCATCGTCACCCGCGGCGACGGCGAGCCCATCGATGACCTGCTACCTGGGAACTGGGTCGATACAAAGGCCGCCGAAATGACGTTCGAAACGAGTGCCACCGCCAACGCCGCCTGAGCAAAGCACGATCGAAATTAGATACAACGAAATTAGGCGCCAGCTTCTAATCGAAGCCCGCGCCCGTCCGCCCCGCGTGGGGGAAAATTATCACTTACCAGGATCCACACCATCCTGACAGATAACGGCGTACAGTTCGTGCAGCGGGACCAAGGCGGGCCACTGGGATGGATCGGCCATATCTTCGGCCGTGTCTGCGAGCAGAACGGCATCGAGCATCGCCTCACCAAGCCCTATCACCCATGGACCAACGGCCAGGCCGAACGGATGGTGCGCACCATCAAGGAGGCCACCGTCAAATCCTTCCATTACACGTCGATCAATGAACTGCGCCGCCATGTCCGCGACTGGCTCGTCGCTTACAACTTCGCCAAGCAGTTGAAGGCTCTGCGCTTCAAGACAACCTACGAGGCCATCGAAGAGCTCCGGAAATCCAAGCCAGATATCTTCAATATGAAACCACTCCATCACATGCTGGGACTAAACACCTAACAGTCCACGCGGACCACTCGGTGGGGGCCGGTCAGATTCGAGGGGCAGGAGCCAATGTGCCTCCCATATCGCTCGCGCGAGACGCAAGTTTCCGCAGTGCGCACGCCGGACGTATCTCACACCCATTCCTCGCCCAAGACTGCAATTGGCGCATGAAATCGGCGTCGGAGGGCCTGCTACTGGCCCTCCGACGCCGCGATTTTCATGCGGTATAATTTTTCCCGATCGATTGGGACAGCTAAAGCATTAGAATTTTGCGCCGATCGCGACACCATAACGCCGCGGATCAAGCGTGTAGATATTTGTAAAATTACCGGAAGATGCATCGGTGACATAAAGTCCGGTAACTGAGTTGCTATCGAAGATATTCTGAACGAACCCCCGGACAAACCAGCGCTCGTCGGCACCATTCAACTGCAAAACTGCATTAGCCTGTACGAAAGGTTGGATGCGATTAATTCTGCCGTTGAAGATATTGCCATATTGCTTTCCGGTCATGGAAATGTCGACGCGGGGGACGAGTGTCATACCATTCCCGACCTCTGCCGTGTACTGCACGCCCATCGAGACCTTGACATTCGGCGCTTGCGGCAATGTGTTGCCCTTGATGTTAACCTCGACGCCAGGACTCAATACCTGGATCCCGCTGTTCGCAGGGATAGCGCTCGCGAGGACACCGCAAATGCCGAACGCGCCGCTGGAGGCGATATTGCCGTCCGAAGGAAATTCCTGCGGTGCGCGAAGGCCGAGAGCCGCATTTACGCCCGCAACGAACGCATCAGCAACGCCAGGCGCAGGTCCCGTGACAGCGCAGTGCGCACCATTGCTGATGTCCTTGATAATCACGGCATCAGGATCCCCGCCGCCCGGATCACGCGGATTGGAGAAGAATTGATCGCCGGCGACCTTGGCATTGAGATAGCTGAAGGACAGATTGATAAGCCAGTTCGGGTCCGGCCTGATGACAGACTCCAGTTCGACACCCCAGATATTGGCGTCAACCGTGTCATTCACGGACGTTCTTGCCACGATGCGGCTGAGCTGCAGTCCACTATATTTGTAGTAAAATGCGGTGGCATTGAGTTGTAACGCGCCGTTTGCGAAGACGTTCTTGGAGCCGATCTCGAAGGCATCGATCGTTTCAGAGCCGAAACTCTCGCTGACGGCGAAAATCGGAGAAAGCGGAGGATTGATCCCGCCGGATTTGTAACCCCTAGAATAAGATGCATAGAGTGAATTGTCCGGCGTAACCTCGAAGGCCAGAACTGCTCGTCCGGTAATTTCGTCGAAGCTTACTTCGCGAAACTGGGCGAGCTGTTGGCCCGGCGTCCCCGGGTCGGCATCGAAAAGCCCAGACGGCCCGGTGAGGGGCGTTATCGGGGTATCGAACGGATCTCCATCATTGGCATAAGGGTTCAGGAAACTGATCAGCGTCGTACGCGCCGTCACATCCTTCTTGTCATTATTGTAACGCAGCCCCCCGGTCAACGTCAGCCGGTCGCTTAGATCGAAATAGACCTCGCCGAAAATGCCATAGCTCTCTAGATTCGATTCCAGCGAGTTGTTCCGATACATCGACGTCGCGAAATAGGATGGCGGAAGGCCGCCCGACAAGGAGCCGAATGAACCCAATACGGCACTGGCGTAATCGAGCGCAAACGAGTTCACATAATAGCTATTGTCGGTGGTTTTCGATTTCGCGTAAATTCCGCCCAACAGGAAATTGAACGGCCCGTCGAAGTCACTCGTGAGGATGAGCTCTCCGCTCCACGATTCGCGTTGTTCCGAAGATCGATCGAAAGAAAGCGGCGTTTCGGAACACAGCGAGTTCCCTTCGAAAGCGCCTCTGCTTCCATCATCATTATCCGACGTGCACAGCACGCCCTGCGGACCGTCCGGGATTAGAGCGCCGGCAATCGGCGAAAAATAGGCCGAAGAGCCGGGAATGAAGGCTGGCGCCGGCGGAGCAAGACCTGTCGGTAATCCGTTAGCCGCAAAAAAGTCCAACGTATTGAGCGCCGGGGCGAAACCGGCACGGCTTTGAATTCCAAGAAAATAGTCCTGCCTGGAATCGACTTCAGTATCCTGATAAATGCCGGTGGCCGTCAGGGTCATCGCGCCGAATTTTTGCTCAAGGCGCGCCTGCACCTGTAGCTCTTCGGCAAAATAGAAAGGGGTATAGGCCGTGTTGACGACACGCACATCGCCAGGCTCCTGAAACCCGGAAAACCCATCAGGGCCATAAAGGCTGCCGAGGCCGAGCACGGCGGGAATGCCCTGAATGGCGAAGAACTCGGATGAACTGAGCGTCGCACCGACCGTTGAATTTGCGTTCGTGGTATCGAAATCACGTCGATTGTTCAGGCATCCGAGCACGCCCAATGGATCGCGTTGGCACGTTTGTTTCTGGTTTCTGAGGCGCGTGTCCTTTTCCCGGAAATAATAGCCCATGAGATCGATCGTCGTATCAGGACCGGGTTCGAAACGAAGGGAGCCTCGCAACGCATAGAGGTCCCGAGCGTCGATGTCCGATCCATCATAGAGATTCGTCGTATAACCGTCGCGGTTCACATATATGCCCGCCAGCCTCACGCCGATCATATCCCCGATCGGGACGTTGACCATGCCACGCGCTTCGATGCTGTTGAAATTGCCATACTCGAATTGCGCTTCAGCCTCGAAACGGGAGAGTTTGGGTTTCGCGGTCACAACATTCACGACCCCGGAGGTCGCATTCCGGCCGAACAGGGTGCCTTGAGGTCCGCGAAGGACTTCAATCCTTTCCAGATCGAAATATTCGGTCTCGAACAGGCGTGTTCCGAACAAGGGGGATCCATTGACATGGATTGCGGTCGCAGCATCGCAGGTGACGCCGACGCACAGGTCGCCAACGCCGCGAATAGTGAATGAAGCTGAGGTGAAATTGCCTTTCGAGAAAGATACATTGGGCAGCGTCAGCTGTAGATCCGAGGCATTTTCGATCTGCTGGCTTTCAAGCGCCTCAGCGCTGAATGCGCTGACAGCGATCGGTACGTCTTGCAAGCTTTGCGCCTGACGTTGCGCTGTCACGACGATGACATTGTCACCGCCATCTGGCTCTTCGGCTATGACTTCCTGAGCATTTGAGACCTGTGGCAACGCCATCACGACGGCGCTTGCCAACCAATAGGCTTTCTTATTCATCACCCTATCTCTCCCTGTCTCGATTTTTTCGTTTCTTGCGCGAACCCGTCCTTGTCCCCGATTGTCGATGTTCAAAAATGGGGCAGCTCGCCGAGCTGCCCCGAGTTTGAGGAGTGGCCAGAAGGAGATTTCCGGAGAGGAAAAGATTCTCGCCGCTCGGCTGGAAGATGAGCAGTTTTTCGGCATTTGGTAAAGAACTTTATTATGGCACTTTATTATTTTGCTCGGGGCGGTGGGAGGTGTGCCATCTCAGATCCGAAGATATCAGTTTATACATCCGATGCTTGCTGTCAGCGCTTCAGCCTTGGCGCGGTCGAGCGCGCGCCGACGACTTTTGGATGCGGCTGCGGTACGGCATGCCCGATCCGGAGCGCATGACCCGCGTGGTCGAAAGTTGGATAGCAGTGCAAAAGGCCGGGCTCTGATCCCGGCTGGTGGAAACCAGGGGGTCAGGTCAGTTCACCTATTCCTTCCCGTTCATTTTAGAGTCATCAAGATCGTATTAACCACGTCACGGTCCCTGCCGGGCAGGGCTTTCACGTGGGGGCATCCATGACCAGAACCAAACCATCCCTTAAGTCAGCTATCCTGTTGGCCAAATAGGATCAAGGCGACCGGCGCACCAATTTACCTCGTGACTGAGCCATGTGCGCGCGAAAACCGTCACCACTTCGATGGGGATTCGACATGACATTGCCATTTCACATGCCGTCCACAATCCGCCTTTCGGGTGTAGGTCTTGCCGCTTGTGCGATTGCCACGATTGCTGCCGCAAGTGCGCAGGCGCTACCACTATCCAGCTTCAAGGATCAGGGCGTCGACCATATCTTTGGCAGCTACGCCCCGCGCGGCGACTGCTCAAAGGAACCGCGCGTAACCATCGATGAAAAGGGCATGACGTTCCGCGCCAATGGTCGGGAAATAAAGCCCCCTCGGGTGGAATATGCTCTCACCTTCATGGGCCAGAGCTATGACGGCATCATGGCAGTATTTTTTCCCTTTCCAGTTAGCAGCAATGATTTTGGTCGGGTTCTCATGTATGTGAACGACGACGAGAAGCGCGGTGTCATCCGCTTTGAATCCGATCTGCCGCGCGGCCAACGCCCGGCTTCTTTCCATGCGGCCTTCACGGGTGGCGGCCCGTTCACGCTCTGCCAGGGCAGCGCTCTTGCTGGCACGCCACTGCCGCCACGGCCTGAGCCGGCGGTGGCCGTGCAAGGCATTCCAGCGGAATGGACCAATCTCGCCAGCCTCGTCGGCAAATATCCGGGAAGCTACGCCAAGGACAATATCGACCTGTTCGATAAGGGTACCTTGGCTGCGGCATTGAAGGCCCGGATGGGGCCGAAGATGGCTGCGCTGCGGACCAATCTCTCAGCCGTCTCGCCATTGCAGCGGGCTGGGAACTATTACTATCTTTCCGGCAATGCGCAGCATCAGGGCGGTGTGGAGCAGGCCTATATAATAATAGACCCGGCGCGCCGTGCGGTGCAGGTGGGCCTTTGGGAGCGCGGCAAGCTAACAGTTTATCCGTCTGCTTCGGGCGTTAGGCTGCCGATTGCGCCGGAAATCAAGACGCTGTTGGACAAAAGCCCGCCCGAAACGGCAGTGCCGCTTCCCGGTACACCCTGGGAAGTTGTACCGGTGCAAGGTCGCGCGCCCATGGCTTATGTGAGCGCCGCGGCATCGCCCAACATCGAAGCCCTCAGTCTCTATTGTGAAGGCGGAAAGCCCTACATGGCGATGCTGCTCAACAAGCCCTCCGCCGACAATGCGATGACGATGACGTGGAACTTCTCCGGTCGGCTCGTTAGCATATCCGTTCAGCGCGCCAATGCGAACGGCACTCAATGGATCGGCGGCGTGACGGGTACGCAACTTGTTCCCCTGCTCATGCAGCAAAGCGGGACGGTGATGCTACGTATCAACGGGCGGCTGGAAGGCGAAGCCTCGCTCAGCAATTCAATTGCAGTGCTGCGCGATACCCTGCGGGGATGCGTGCGGCTCTGACCTGTGAGAACGGCGCCGCCTCCATTTCAGGTGCTCTGCCACCTGAATTCTGGACCAGTTGCGGTTAGAGTTTTCCGCCGTAGATATCATTGGCTGGGCGAGGAGTTAGAGCGGGATGACATTTGGCTGATTCAAAGGGGATTCTTTTTTGGGCGGTTTTCTGATTCATATGTGGACGCCCCCTATGGCAAGGGCTTTGTGGTCGCGATGGCTTTGATCGGTTGCTTTCATATGTCCGGCCTGTTTGTGCGGCGTTTTGAGTGCCGCTGGCCTTGATGGAAATCCGCCGGTGAGGTCCC
>NZ_CATKPA010000016.1:0-2681 GCF_949769155.1 Sphingopyxis sp. Geo48
GGGCATCGACCTGTTCGACGCGCTGGTTGTGCCACGCGTATTGGCATTGCTTGTAATTATGCCCCTCCTGGCGATTGTTGCCATGCTGGCTGGTTTGGCCGGCGGGCTTGTCGTCAGCTGGGGCATACTCGACGTGAGCCCGACATATTTCGCCGAACGACTCTCAGCTGCGGTCGATATCCGACACTTCTGGGTTGGAATGGCAAAAGTACCGGTGCTGGCCATTGTGATTGCGCTTGCCGGATGTCGCCACGGCCTTTCGGTACGCGGAGATGTTGAGGATCTGGGCGGGCGGGTGACCGTCGCCGTTGTCCAAGCGCTATTCGCAATCATCCTTCTGGATGCCGCCTTTGCAATTCTCTTCAACGTGCTCGAAATATGATTTGCGATCCGGACATCGTTATTCGGGTGGAGAATCTTAAAACCCGATTTGGCGATCACATTATCCACCAGGATTTGAACCTAGAAGTCCATCGTGGCGAGATTCTTGGTGTCGTCGGAGGGTCCGGTAGTGGAAAATCCGTCCTGATGAACACCATTTTGGGCCTGATTGCGCCTAGCCATGGGGCAATCGAAATCTTTCAGAAAAAAATTGGGAGTCGCTTTGATCGTACGGAAATTGATCACCGAATTGGCGTCATGTTTCAAAATGGCGCGCTTTTTTCTTCTCTTAGTGTGCAAGAAAATGTCGAGGCTCCTCTCATCGAACATACCCGTCTTAGAGAGCCGTGGCTCGAGGCCGTGGCTCTGATGAAAATCGGCCTTGTCGGACTCGATGCCGAGGTGGGCCGGCAAATGCCCGCTGAACTTTCAGGCGGAATGCGAAAACGTGTAAGCGTAGCGAGGGCCTTGGCGCTCGATCCAGAATTGCTGTTCCTTGACGAACCCACTTCGGGCCTCGACCCGATCGCCGCCGCCGAATTTGACCAGCTGATACGGACGCTGAGCGACACGCTGGGGCTTACTGTCGTGATGGTGACCCATGATCTCGACAGCCTGTATTCCATCAGCGACCGCGTGGCCGTGGTTGCGGATCAGAAAATTGTCGAGGTTTCGCCAATCGCGGAACTTGAGAGGTCTGACCATCCTTGGATCAGGGCGTTTTTGGGAGGGCGGGCGGAGCGCGCCAAGGAAAGGAACCGTTAATGGAACGCGACGCGAACTACGGTCTGATTGGGGGCCTGACGCTGGCTCTGCTAGCGGCGGCTTTCGGCTTCATCCTCTGGCTCGGTCAATCCCAATTCGCCCGTAATTTCGACGAGTATCGGATCATTTTCGATGGTCCCGTCCGCGGTCTTAGCGAGGGAGGCGAGGTGCAGTTCAACGGAATTCCGGTGGGAGAAATCACGCGTATTAGTCTTGATCCCAGAAATCCAAACAGGGTGCTTGCAGGGGTGCGCCTGCGCGAGGATACGCCTGTGCGCGTCGATTCTACCGCCGCGACGGAGTCGCAAGGCATAACCGGCGGAAGCTACATCCAGATCAGTGCGGGGACGCCCTCTAAGCCGTTGTTGAAGGAGGTTTCCAAGGAAACGCTCCCAGTGATTAAGGCGGAAAAAAGTTCGCTACAATCCCTGATGGATGGAGGTGGCGCATTGTTGGCGGACGCTTCGCAGGCCCTGGAAAGGGTCAACCGGACCTTGTCCGACGAGAATATCGAAAATGTTTCGGCTGCTATTGCGGATGTAAGAGCTACCACGGCGGAATTGCGATCTAGTCGCGGAATGTTCAGCAAGGCTGAACAAGCGTTTGCACGCCTGGACCGGGCGGCGGCCGATATCGAGGCCGCGGCCGCATCGGCGCGCACGGCGATCGATGGCGACGGTCGCAAGACGTTTGCCGATGTCTCGGCAGCTGCTCGAGATCTTCGAGAGGGGAT
Source organism: Sphingopyxis sp. Geo48 (assembly GCF_949769155.1). NCBI lineage: Bacteria > Pseudomonadati > Pseudomonadota > Alphaproteobacteria > Sphingomonadales > Sphingopyxidaceae > Sphingopyxis > Sphingopyxis sp. Geo48. The sequence continues at coordinate 1,880 of NZ_CATKPA010000016.1, forward strand.
CGCCGAGGCGAGGGTGGTCATTCACAGGCTTGATGACGCCGCGAGTGGATTGGCGGCGCCCGACGGCTCCGGGATTGCTGCAACTTTGAAATCGCTCGATAGCGCGGCGCAGGAAATCGAGCAGCTCGCCGGCCAGCTACGACGGACCCCTCGTGAAAGGAAGCTCCCCCAATGAAAACGATCTCTGCAAGAATGTTTTTGCTGACGGGCGCGCTAATTTGCCTTTCTGGTTGCGGGAATATTCTGGGAACTGGCGGCAAATCGACGTTGTACCGGATCAGCAGCACGCCCGTACCGGAGCGTGAAATTGCACGACAGTGGATTCCGGTGTATATTACGCGACCGACGCTTCCGCCTGGGGCCGATGGAGACAGGATCCTCACGATCGAGAATCGCGAAGTCACGTATCTGGCCAAAGCACGGTGGATGAGGCCTGCGCCCGAGATGATCCGCGAGGCTATTGCCGGAAGCGTAGCGCGCAAAATCGATCACGCATATATCCCTGTCCAGAGCGTGGCTTCCGATCATTACGTCCTATCCGCACGGCTTTCTTCTTTTGCAGCCTATTACGAGCAGGGGCCCGACGCGGCCCCGATCATTCGCATCGCCGCGCAAGTGGAACTAAGCCGATCCAAAGAATCGGAACCACTGGCAGTCACGCGCATCGTCCTTGATAGGACAGCAAGCGCAAACAGCGTTTCGAGTATCGTCGAAGCCTTTGATCGCGCGAGCCTTGAAATGGCCGACAAAATCGCGAGTTGGACGGCTGCGGTGATCAATTAGCGGGTAGCCAATGGAAACT
>NZ_CATKPA010000017.1:0-2532 GCF_949769155.1 Sphingopyxis sp. Geo48
TGCACGAACCGCTCCGCGGATTGGTGCTAGTGTCGATGTAATGTCGCCCAGCGAGCGCCGCGCCTGATTGAACGCGAGCTGCCACAGGCAGACCCTTTCGACTCCTTCAACTGAGGAGTCGAACGATGAACGAGCTTATCCAGATTGGCCCGATCAGCCCGCTACGCCAGCGCCTGATCGACGATATGACCATGCGCCGCTTCTCGAAGGAGACGCAGCGCAACTATCTGCGCGACGTCGGGCGGTTCGCGACCTGGCTCGGGCGCTCGCCGCATACCGCGAGCGCCGAGGATATCCGGCAGTTCCAGATCGAGCAGCAACAGGCGGGCGTCCCGGCGCCGACCATGAACAGCATCGTCGGCGCGCTGAGGTTCTTCTTCACGCACACGCTCGACCGTCCGGACCTCGCGCGCAAGCTCGTCCGCACCAGGCAGGTTCGCAAGATCCCCGTCGTGCTGACGATGGCCGAGGTGAAGCGGCTGCTCGATGCGACCCGCTCGCTCAAGCACCAGGCGGCGCTGTCGGTCGCCTATGGCGCGGGATTGCGCGTCGCCGAGGTGTCGGCGCTAAAAGTCACCGATATCGACAGCAAGCGCATGCTGCTGCGGATCGAGCGCGGCAAAGGCGGGCGCTACCGCAACGCCATGCTGCCCGAAGGCCTGCTCCTGTTGCTGCGCGACTGGTGGCGCGCCGGACGGCAACAGGGCATCCTCGTTCCCGATGGCTGGCTCTTCCCCGGACAGAGCGCCGCAACGCCGATCAGCACACGCCAGCTCTACCGCGTCGTTGTCGAGGCCGCGGAGGCCGCCGATATCGACAAGCGCGTCGGACCGCATACGCTCCGCCACAGCTTTGCCACCCACCTGCTCGAAGACGGTGTCGATATCCGCGTCATCCAGGCGCTGCTCGGCCATGCCAAGCTCAACACCACCGCCTTCTATACCCAGGTTGCGACCAAGACGGTGCGGTCGATCATCAGCCCGCTCGACAGGCTCGCGCTCGCATCGCCGAGCGAAGAGGCGCCCGACGGCTGAGGCCGATGCGCGCCTCACTCGAGGTCGCCGACATCTTCCGTGCTGCTGGACCCGCGTATCGCACCGCGCATGCCGGGCATCTGAGCCTGCACCAGCTCAAGATCATGTCGGCGATCGAGCATTGCCGCACCGCCGCGCTCGGCGGTCATGTCGAGGCCTGCACCGACTGCGGGCATTGGCGGATCGCCTACAACAGCTGCCGCAACCGACACTGCCCAAGGTGCCAGGGCGCCGCCGCCCGCACCTGGCTCGAAGCGCGCGAGGCCGACCTCCTCCCGGTCGGCTACTTCCACGTCGTGTTCACCCTGCCTGCCGAGATCGCCGCGATCGCCTTCCACAACAAGGCGCTGGTCTATGACCTGCTGTTCAAGGCCGCGGCCGATACAATGCTCACGATTGCCGCCGACCCCAGGCACCTCGGCGCCCGGATCGGTATCACCGCGGTGCTTCACACCTGGGGCTCGGCGCTGACCCATCATCCGCACATCCACATGATCGTGCCCGGCGGCGGCATCTCGCGCGATGGAACGCGCTGGATATCCGCACGCCCCGCCTTCCTGCTGCCGGTCCGCGTCCTTGGCGCGCTCTTCCGCCGCCTGTTCCTCACCCGGCTGCGCGCGCTGCACGACGCTGGCAGGCTGGCTTTCTTTGGCAGCCTCACGCCTCTCGCCGAACGACGCGCATTCCTGCGCCACCTTTCACCCGTCAGGAAGAAGCGCTGGGTGGTCTATGCCAAGCCGCCGTTCGCGGGTCCCGAAGCGGTCCTTACCTATCTCTCCCGCTACACCCACCGGGTCGCGATCTCGAACAGCCGTCTCCTCCGGTTCGACGAGGCCGGGGTCACTTTCCGCTACAAGGATTACCGCAAGGCCGGCGCCACACGGCAGCAGATCATGACCCTCGCCGCCGGCGAGTTCATCCGCCGCTTTCTCCTCCACGCCCTGCCGCGCGGGTTCCACCGGATACGCCACTATGGCCTCCTCGCCAGCGCACACCGCAAGGATCATCTTGAACGCGCGCGCCGCCTGCTCGATGTCGCGCCCGCACCGCCAGGCGATCCGCCCGACGAGCCCGAGGTCCAGCCGACCTGTCCTTGTTGCGGCGGTACCATGATCATCATCGAGGTGTTCGAGCGCCGCTATCAGCCTCGCGCGCCGCCACCGTCCCTACTCTCATCCGGGGCACCGGCGCCGTGACCCGGCACGGCCTGGCACCGACACGATCCAGCGCGCACCCGCGCCTGGAAGCGGACATGCTCGCGTCGACACTGCCCAAAAGCAGACGTCGCACGCTCAAAATCGGACGGTCGGACTTTCGGCGTCCGCTTTCGCGGTCTAAATCCGGACGGTCCGCTCTCACGCACGTCCGCTTTTGGGCAGCACCTGGCTTCCCCACCATCAGCGCAAAACAGCTTTCCCCATAGCTCCGACCATGACCACCGCGGTTCGGGCATCGAAGACTTTCTGACGCCTAGCGGCGTCCGAAACTCTCAACGGTT
>NZ_CATKPA010000018.1:0-1526 GCF_949769155.1 Sphingopyxis sp. Geo48
TATTCTGTTGAAGAAGTCGCCCGGAAGCGATGCCGAGGATCGAAGCGGACGCGGGGCGCACGACCTCCGCATCTTGATCAGACGGTGGCGAGGTGCTGGATCGGGAAGATCTTTGCCATTTTCCGGAGGTTTTGGGCCGCGGCGGCGAGGTGGAACTCGTCACGGGCACCATTGGGGCCGCGCAGACGCAAGCGGTCCAGTTTCAATATTCGCTTGAGGTGGGCGAACAGCATTTCGACCTTCTTTCGCTCTCGGCTCGACACAAGATAGGCGTCGGTTGTGGCGATGTCGCGAGCCATGTCGCGCGCGCCTTCGTGGATTGAACGCGTGATCTTGCGGGCTGGCGCATTGGGCGTGCATTGCGGCTTCAGAGCACAGCCTTCGCAGTCGTGCTGACGCGCGCGGTAGCGGATGGAGCCGTCCTTATCGATCCCGGTGCGCGGTGTACTGAAGTTGCGATTAGACCGCCGCAAGTGGTTGCCACCCGGGCAGATATAGCTGTCGTCGTCATAATCATAGATGAAGTCGACGCGCTCGAAGCTGCCGTCATTGCGACCGGATTTTTCGAACACGGGGATATGCGGCTCGATGGCTTTCTCTTCCACTAGCCACGCCAGGTTCGCGGCGGAACCATAGGCTGCGTCCGCTACAAGCCGATGCGGCCAGATGCCGAAGCGCTCCTGTGTCCGGTCGATCATTCTTCGCTGCGCTGTCACTTCGGCCTGCCGTACCGACGTTGTCGCCTCGACATCGACGATTACCGCATGATCGAGGTCGATCAGATAGTTGGTGCTGTAGGCGTAAAAGGCCCGCTCGCGCGTGGCCGCGGTCCAGCGGGAGGCAGGATCGGTCAGCGCGATCCGCTTCGGCTGGACAGGCGTCGAACCGCCGAACGCCGCATCGTCCAGCACCTCCAGATATTCTCGAACGGCGCGGCCGGTAACATCGGGCGGCAGACCTTCGTCCCCCGGCACCGATCGCCGGCGATATACATCAGCCCGGATCAGGCTCGCATCGACGGCAAAGCCTTCGCCGCCGACCAAGCCTTCCTTTATGCAGCGCGACACCGTCATCTCGAACAGCTCGCGAAGCAGATCGCTGTCGCGGAAGCGGCCATGCCGGTTCTTCGAGAAGGTCGAGTGATCAGGAACCGCTCCATCCAGCCCGAGCCGACAGAACCAGCGGTAGGCCAAGTTCAGGTGCACTTCCTCGCACAGCCGACGCTCTGAACGGATCCCCATGCAATAGCCGATGATCAGCATCCGGATCATCAGCTCCGGGTCGATCGAGGGGCGACCCGTCTCGCTGTAATAGGGGCGTAGATGCTCGCGCAGATCGCCCAGATCAACAAAGCGGTCGATCGACCGCAGCAGGTGGTCCGTCGGCACATGATCCTCGAGGCTGAAGCTGTAAAACAGCGCCTCCTGCATCACCGTTCGCTCACCCATCATCAGCCTTCTCCCGACAACGGGACGAGTGAATCAGCACTCGACCTTCATTGCAAGCGGGAGTTTTTCAACAGAATA
>NZ_CATKPA010000019.1:0-1251 GCF_949769155.1 Sphingopyxis sp. Geo48
GGTGGCCTGCTGCCGGTTTGGTGGACACCGAGATAAGTTCATTCAGGCTACCCCAGCTTCACGTTCGAAGTCGATAGGACTGAGGTAACCCAAGGTCGAGTGACGCCGGGTCGGGTTGTAGAAGCATTCGATATAATCGAACACGTCGGCCTTCGCCTGCGCCCTCGTGCGGTAGATCTTCTTCCCGATCCGCTCGGTCTTGAGCGAGGAGAAGAAGCTCTCCATGGCGGCATTATCCCATACATTGCCGGACCGGCTCATTGAGCAGGTGACCCCATTGTCGGCCATGAGCCGCTGGAACTGCTCGCTGGTATACTGGCTGCCCTGATCCGAGTGATGCAGGAGAGCATCGGGCTTGCCGCGCCGCCAGATCGCCATGATCAGCGCATCGGTGACGAGCTGGGCTGTCATGTTGGGAGTCATCGACCATCCGACCACCCGGCGCGAGAACAGGTCGATCACCGCAGCAACATAGAGCCATCCCTCGGCCGTCCAGATATAGGTGAAGTCGGCCACCCACTTCTGGTTCGGCCTGTCTGCCGTGAACTGGCGATCGAGCACGTTGCCGGCGATGACCGAACGATCGCCGTGATCCTTGGGAAGCCCGCGTCGCCGCGGCCTCGCTCGCAGACCCTGCGCCCGCATGAGCCGTTCGATCCGGTGCAGGCCGCAGGACACCCCATCGGCCAGCAGGTCGTGCCAGACACGGCGCGCGCCATAAGTGCGATAACTTCCTACATGGCTGGCACGGACCTTCGCACCGATCACCTCGTCGTCGCGGGCACGCTGCGACGGCGGGCGGATCAGCCAGGCATGGAAGCCGCTTCGCGAGACACCGAGCGCCCCGCACATCCATGCCACCGGCCAGATCCCTCGGTGCTTCGCGATGAACTGGAACTTCATATCGAGTCCCTCGCGAAGTAGGCGGCGGCTTTTTTTAGGATGTCGCGCTCCGCCTTCAACTTGGCCAGCTCGCGCCGCAGGCGATCGATCTCCATCTGCTCCGGCTTCATCTGACCGTGACCGGGAAAGGCATGACCCGGATCGGCGGCAAGCTCCCGGACCCATTTACGCAGCACGTTCGCATGCACATCCAGATCGCGCGACGCCTGCGCGATCGTCACCCCGCGTTCGCGGACCATCCTCACCGCCTCAAGCTTGAACTCGCGGCTGAACTTCCTTCTTTGCATTGTGGACCTCCGATAGGTGGAAACACCCTATCTCGGTGTCCACCAAACCGGCAGCAGGCCA
>NZ_CATKPA010000020.1:0-1201 GCF_949769155.1 Sphingopyxis sp. Geo48
GGGTCACGCAGCTGATTTGACCATGGGCCGGGAGTGTTGCTGCTCGAACTGCGCAGGGCTGACATAGCCGAGCGCGGAATGTAATCTGCGTTGATTATAGATGTCGTCGATGAACCTGGGAAGCTGGCCGGCGACATCATCGAAGGTTTCGAACGCCATGGGGTAAACCGCCTCGACCTTGAGCGTCTTCATGAAGCTTTCCGCCTTGGCATTGTCATAGGGGTTGCCCCGCCGGCTCATCGAGCCGACCATCCCATGATCGGCGAGCATCGCTCGATAGATGCGGGATGCGTATTGGCTCCCGCGGTCAGAATGATGCACGCATCCTGATCGCGGGCGCCGTCGTTCGATCGCCACTTTCAGCGCCGCCACGGCGAGCCGGGCGTCAATCGACCTCCCGATGGCATAGCCGACCACGCGGCGCGACCAGGCGTCGAGGATGATCGCGACATAAGCAAAACCACCGATGATGGCGACATAGGTCAGGTCCGCCACCCAGAGCTGATCGGGGCCATCGAGGATCATGTCCTTCGAGTGATCCGGAAAGACTGGCAGGTCATGGTCGCTGTCGGTGGTTGCGGTATAGCGCCTGCGGCGGCGCGGTTGCAGGCCATGCTCGCGCATCAATCGCTTGATCCGCTTGTGGTTGGCGATCACGCCCTGATGGCGAAGCGCGGCCTGCACGCGGCGCCAGCCATAGGCTTCGAACTCATCGCAGATCGCCGCGATAGCAGTCAGGAGTTCAGCATCGCCGATCCGCTCGGTCGGCACGTGGTAGAATGTCGATCTTGCGATGCCCATCAGCCGACATCCTCGCGCGATCGACATCCCGCCGGGCCGGTGATCACGGATGTACTGGCGCTTCTCGGCCGCGGTGCGTCGCGAAGAGCCCCCTTTAAAAACTCCAGTTCCAGCGCCTGTTTGCCGACAAGGCGTTCGAGTGCGGCAATCCGGGCCTCATATTCCTGGATCAGATCTGCCGCTCGCGCATCTTCATCAAGGGCGCCGGCCTCGTACTTCTCCACCCAGATGCGGATCAACTGCCGGGAAATATCGTGCCGCTTGGCAAGGGCGTGAAGCGTCTCGCCGCTCAGAAACTCCTGCGCGACCTGACGCTTGAACTCGACGCTATGGGATCGGTGTCTTGCCATGGGCTCTTCTCCAAAAGCCCGGCTACACGGTCAATCCAACTATGCTTCCT
>NZ_CATKPA010000021.1:0-853 GCF_949769155.1 Sphingopyxis sp. Geo48
TAGGCCGTGTTGACAAAAGGGATTCCCAAATCCTCCTCCTTCTGATTCAAGACTGCTTTTTGAGGATCAGTCATGGGTCGCGGGGATTTGTCGGATGCGGAGTGGGACCTGATTGGGCCGCTGCTGCCGCCTGAACGTGGTCGCTGGGCGCGGCCGTCGGGCGATAATCGTCGCTTTCTCAACGGCATGCTTCACGTGCTGCGGGTCGGCTGCCCTTGGCGCGACATGCACGAGCGCTACGGCAAGTGGAACTCGGTCTATGTCCGCTTCCGGCGCTGGGCCGAACAGGGTGTCTGGGATGCCCTGCTGCAAACGCTGGTCGATCTGGGTCTGACCGACGACTGGCAACATATGATCGACAGCACCAGCGTTCGCGGCCATGTTTCGGCAGCGGGCGGAAAAGGGGGGCTTGTGCGAACGCTCTTGGTCGATCACGCGGCGGCTTTACGAGCAAAATCCACGCCCGCTGCGACAATCAAGGACTGCCTGTCGGCTTCATCCTGACCGGCGGCGAGGCTTCTGATTACACCGCTGCCGAACCGCTGATGGCGATCCCCGTCGCCACACCCAAGGCGCTGCTCGCGGACAAGGGCTATGATGGTGATCGCTTCCGGGAAAGCCTGCTGACCCGGGGCATCCTGCCGATCATCCCGCCCCGCTCGAACCGCAAGGTGCCAGAGCATCCCGACTATCGCCGTTACAAGGACCGCAACCGCGTCGAGCGCATGTTCGGAAAGCTCAAACAGCAACGACGCATCGCCACTCGATATGACAAAACCCTTCTCTCGTTCGAGAGCTTCCTAAACCTCGCCGCCACGCGGCTATGGCTGAAGTCTTTTGTCAACGCGGCCTA
>NZ_CATKPA010000022.1:0-434 GCF_949769155.1 Sphingopyxis sp. Geo48
TGTCCGGCCCGAGGGGCCCACTCCAGATCGGCGTCGAAGAGGGACCCCCTTTTCGGATATGATGCTGGTTTGTTGAAGATGGCCTTGCGCTGCGTGCGGCGGAGGGCGGGCGTAGCCCGACCGGAGGCGCGCGCAGCGCAAGATAGATTTTTGAAGGCGCCGAAGGTGGCTGTCAGCTGCGGTTTTTGAAGCGCCAGCTGTCGTTGCCCGTCTCGACGATATCGCAGTGGTGGGTGACGCGGTCGAGCAGCGCCGTGGTCATCTTGGGATCGCCGAACACGGTCGGCCATTCACCGAAGGCGAGGTTCGTGGTGATGATGACGCTGGTGCGCTCATAAAGCTTGCTGATGAGGTGGAACAGCAACTGCCCTCCCGAGCGGGCGAACGGCAGATAACCGAGCTCGTCGAGCACGATCAGGTCGAGCCGCGACAGC
>NZ_CATKPA010000023.1:0-321 GCF_949769155.1 Sphingopyxis sp. Geo48
CGCGCAAAAGGGACCCCCTTTTCAAGATGGCTCAAGGTTGATCGGACACGCGCCTTTGCGCTGCGCGCGGCGTAGGGAGGGCGGAGCCCGACCGAAGGCGCGCGCAGCGCAAAGCATCTTTTAATCGGAGGTCGGCGGGGGTGATCAGCTGCGGTTTTTGAAGCGCCAGCTGTCATTGCCGGTCTCGACGATGTCGCAATGATGGGTGACGCGATCGAGGAGCGCGGTGGTCATCTTGGGATCGCCGAACACGGTGGGCCATTCGCCGAACGCGAGGTTGGTGGTGATGATGACGCTGGTTCGCTCGTAGAGCTTGCTGAT
>NZ_CATKPA010000024.1:0-195 GCF_949769155.1 Sphingopyxis sp. Geo48
CATGGGGAGGTGGCAGCGCGAAGCGCTGACGGAGGGGCAAATGGCGCGACGTTGCCGCCCCTCCACCACCGCCTACGGCGGCGGTCCCCCTCCCCATCGCTACGCGACAGGGAGGATGGTTCCCGCTTCGTCATCCCGGACTTGATCCGGGATCCATCGCGGCGTCGAAGTCATGGACCCCGGATCAAGTCCGGG
>NZ_CATKPA010000025.1:0-159 GCF_949769155.1 Sphingopyxis sp. Geo48
CCGCCTTCGGCGGCGGTCCCCCTCCCCATCGCTGCGCGACAGGGAGGACAAGTCCTTCTTCGTCATCCCGGACTTGATCCGGGATCCACGGCGGCGGCGAAGTCATGGACCCCGGATCAAGTCCGGGGTGACGAATGAGGATCAGCGAACGACCGCTCC